>CAVUIW010000028.1:0-641769 GCA_963741525.1 uncultured Alphaproteobacteria bacterium | reverse complement strand
AATAGCATCCAGTAGCCCGGAGTGAGTGTATTGATGTTGTCGGGCAGCGTGACCAGGAATGTGCCGTCCGGTTGCTGTTTGAAGGCGGGCGTCAACTGCCGGGCGGGAAAATTGGTCGAATGCGTAACCGATCCGAAGGCGACCAGAGAGAACGAGCCGATGGCCTCGCCGCTTGCGACCGAGACGGAGAAGGCATCGCCGGCGTGCAGCACCTGATCGGGCGCATCGGTGATCACCGGCCGATCGGCGAGTGTCCCATCGGCATTGAAGAGGTAGGGCGGCTTGTAGATCTCGCCGTTCAAATTGGTGAGCGGGCCAGGCGCGCCGCCACCCATCGACAGCACCGTGGCATCGGGCAGCAGGATGCTGGCCGAATGATACATCCGGGGCGTCGCTTCGGCATCGACTGCCGTCCAGGTCCCGGTGGAAGGATTCCAGATCGCAGCCGTGTAGTTGACGTCCACCAGCTCGCTCGGGCTTCCAGCGCCTCCGTTCAACAAAACGCTGCCATCGGCCAGCACCGTCAGGCTGCCCCAGTCGCGGTTGGCGGTCAGCCCCTCCAGGCCCGGCGGCGGATCGACCCGTGTGAACGTCGTATCCCCGCTGATATCCATGACCCAGGCCGAGCCATCGTTGGAGATCATCAGGACCTTGTCCTCGGCGAACATGATCGCCGGCACCCAAGCCGAGAAGTCGTGGCCGGGCGGCGTAAACCCGACGATCGTCGGCGCGCCCATGTTCGATGGATCGAGCGTGTAGATCCTCTCGAACCCGGGCGTCATGGCGATGATTTGTCCGCTCGAGTTCACCCAGGTTCGCGGATAGAGGGCGCCATACGAGAACTCCGGCAGATAGCTCTCCGGCATCACCTGCCAACCGATGCCGGGTGTATAGATTTCCGAGTAGGCGACATAATCGCCGTGATGGTCCCGGCCGCCCAGCAGCACGATCTGGCCGTTCGCGAGTGTGACCGCCGAAGGGTACCAGCGATCGAAATTCATCGGGCCGTCCACGGAGGTCGTCAGCGTATTGGTCTGGTAGTCGAAAGTATTGACGTCGTGGACGCCGTTGTTTTCGCTGCCGTCGGGCCGCGCGTCGCCACCGGAAATCAGAATCTCGCCGGTCTTGGGAACGATGACCTGGATGGCGCAGAAGATGTCGGTCGGGGTCAGGTTCGGCAGCGTCGTATGCGTGTTCGTGACCGGATCCCAGACGTCGTAGATGAAGCCGCCCTGGGCGCCGTCAGCGGTGGTGCCGAACGACAGGAGCTTGCCGCTGGGTGTGAGAATGGCGTGCAGGCCGATGAGCGGCCAATCGAAGACCTCACCCCATTCACCGATCTGACCGCTGGTGACCATTACACGTTACTCCATGGATTTTTCGAAGCGCAACACTGGTTGCCGGGCGCGTACGGCAGCCGGACCGACACCGATTGTCAGTGCCGCACCACTATGGATTGAACTACGGTTTGATGACGTTGGTCATGAACGCCAAACGATCATGGTGGCTCATGGAGGCAACCCGCAGGCTTTGAACGGGTGCTGAGGCGATCGCCGGCATCAATCGATGTAGCCGATCTACTTCAGACACCGGGCCGAAGTGCCTCGACTAAACCAGCAGCCTGTTACGTTCCTTGAAGAGCACGAAGCCGAGTGCGGCGATCAACCCGAGAAGAGCCCAGGCCGCTATCGTCTTGTAGCGCGAGTTGGCACTGAGCGAGGCCGCTCGCGCCGGCACGACGATGTCGCCGCCGATCAGATCCTTCTCGCTGACGGATGTCGGCATCGCCGCAAACGTTTCGATGTTCTGTCGCAATAGCTCGAGTTCCACGCGCGCCCGCCGGACCAGCGGGTGGCGGTCACCATAGGTGGCGAGCAGTCCGGCAAGCGCCTGCTCCGACCCCGCGATCCGGGCTCGCGCCTGTTTCAATTGTATGTTCCGCGCATATTGACTGGCGACGGCATTGGCAAAGGCCGCCGCTCTCTCCGCCGTCGACGCTTTGAGGGTCACCTCGATCAGATAGGTGCGGCTGAGCGGCTCGACGCGCAGCTTGATGTCGTCGATCGCAGCCGGGTCGCTGGCGCCCGGGCAGGACGCCTCTTGCTGATCTCCCGGCGTTTGGCCCGATGGCGAACTCCCTTTGACACTTGATATCGAGCACCTGAGGAAATCCTTGACGGCAGAGATCGACTGCATGACCGGCGCGAGAAATGACCGGTCATTGCGATTGGCCGGATACTCCTGATTGAGTTTGGCGGCGAAAGCCGGCGCAAGGGGTTGGGATGTGATCAGCTCGATCTCGCTTGCTACGAGGTAGTTTGCATCGAGATTGGGGGCTTGGCTGCCTTTCTCGGGTGCGTCGGACAACAGATTGGGCCTGAGGACCGCGACCGCCGTATAGGTGGGCCCCATCGCGACCGAGACGAGCCAGCCGAGGCAGAGCCCGATCGCCGTCAACAGGGCGATCGTCCCGCGATAGGACCAGCCGACCGTCAAGAGCTCGATGAGCCGGGTGAGCTCGGCGCTTACGGGTGTGCCGTCGCTCGGGGCCGGTGCACTTACCGGCGCGACGCCGACGGCTGCCCGCTCAACGGTATAAATCTCAGGATCTTTTCGACCTGGCATCAAAGTCATTGGCCGACGGCCTCGATCGACTGAGCGTCCTCGATCGCGATGCTTATCTCGACGATGTCTCCAGGCTCCAGCCTCGTCATCTCGGAAGCGATGAAAGTCTCGACATCATTGGTGCCGACGCGCGTGACCTTGATCTCGTAAGCCAGCTGCTTGTCGAAGGCGCGGCCGATTATCTTCTGCCGGTTCGCGCGCTGTACGATCGCGGACGGCAGAGCGATATCGGTCTCGAACAGTGTCTTCTGCACGGCACTCAACTCGATGAGGAGCTGGCTCCGGAAATTCTGGTCGACTTGGGCAATCCTGCTGTTCAAGTCGTTCATGACGAGCTGGAGGCGCGACCGGTCGGCCGTCAGTTTCCACAAGTCGCTTTCCTTGGTCGACAGATTGAGTCCGAGCTCAAGCAGGGAATTGGATCGCGCGAGCCCCTTGTTCTTCAAGGCGGATATGGCGCGCACCTCGGTTTTGAGCAAACCGATCTGCTCTTGCTGAGCGGCGATCTGGCCATCGAGCGCCTTGGATTCTCCGGCCATGAGCGGGCGTTGATCTTCCAGAAGTTTCCGCTGCGTCTCCAGGCTCTCGACGGCCATGTCCAGCATCTGCTGCTCTTCGGCGATGGCGGACTTCAGGTCGGTGTCGGGGCTCGCCTCGGAGGGAACGGCGAATGCTCGCTTCCCGGCCAGTTGTGCCTCGATCCGCGACTTGCGCAGGAGGCTCCTGTCCTTCGTCGCCTGCAACACGCGCACGCGCTCGTCGGCAGCCAAGTATTCCGCGAGGCCCGTATCGGTCTTGAGGCCAATGCCGATTCCCCCAGCATTGGCGATGGCGCTCTTGACGATGCTGCCGAAGCGAAAGGCGAAGGTGCCGGGGTTGCGCACGTCGCCAAGCACATGGACGGGTCGCGCCTCGGCGAGGCTTACGAAGATGGAGGGTTCTCTCAAAAAGCCTTGCGACAGACCGCTGAGAATCTTCGCCTGGCATTCGGCCAGCGTGTCGCTCGAAACCTTGATCGATCCGAGCAGCGGAACCAGGATCTCTCCGTTGTTGTCGACGGGGAGCGTCCCGGAGAGCTCGGTCTGCCCGATGACGACGAGAGAAATCCGGTCGCCTGGCGCGAGCCTGTAGGGCTGCGGCTCCACCGACTGTGAGCGAGCGATGCCTGGATTGAAAGTCATCGCAATGAGCACAAGGAAAAACAAGGCGAGCCTGGCCAAAACGCCTGTGCCCTGCCGATTATCCATCGTCGTCACGCGCAACTCCACTTCCACTTGACGATGATAGGCGACGCACCTGTCGGATTCAACACGGCGCCAGCGTACGGAGCGTCCATTCGAATTCACACTTAATGGCCGCGCGCCGTGGCTCCGGCCTAATTGACCGATCCGGCGCGATCGAAGATCGGCGGCTCGATCAGGCCGCTGTCACGCGTCGCCAGAAGTCGGAGCGGCAGCGCCGGTCGATATGGGATGTGAACGCTTCGAGCCCAGGGTAGCCCGCATCCCACATGGCCTTGGGAATGCGGCCGTCCTTGGCTGCATAGAGCCGGCCAGCCGCGGCCGCGACGATTGCATCCAGGCGCGACATCAAGGCCAGCGTCCGTGCGCCACGATTGCGGAAGTCCACGGCAAGTGTTGCCCCGTACATCGGAAAGGACAACATGCCGGGCGACCCAATCGCGCCGCACGTCTTCAGGACCGCCAGGAACGATCCTTCGCCGTCAGTGGAGATTTCACCGAGAAGCGCCGGAATGGCATCGCGCATGGTGGCGGCGGGAACCACGCATTGGTACTGCCAGAACCCATTGCGTCCGTAGAGGCGATTCCACCGGCCGATAGCATCGAGAGGATAGAGAAACGCCGCGTAGGGTTTTGTCCGGGTGGATTGGCGGCGATGAGCTAGGTGATAGAGGCGATTGAACGCGCCGACCGTGTGACGATTGAGAAGAAAACCCGGCGGCTCGATCGGAACGCTGACGGATTGGCGCGGCCGATGCGGCACGAGACCCGGAGAGCTGCTCCAGTTCCCGCGCGAGAAGAGGCCGCGACCCGACGCCCGGCCCCGCGCCAGCGTGTCGATCCAGGCAACGGTATGCTCATGAGTTGCTTCCGACTCCGCCGATAGGCGCCAGAACTCGTCGAGTGTCGCGAAGGGGATGACCTCGCAGTCGATACTCGAGGATGGAATCGGCTGCAGGGCGATCTCGACCCATTCGATAACGCCGGTCAGCCCTAGACCGCCGACGGTTGCCGCGAAGAGTTCCTCGTTGATCCCGGGGCCGCACTCGACCGCGCCATCCGAGCGCAGCAACTTCAGGCGGCACACATGCCGGCCAAAAGTGCCGGCGCGATGATGGTTCTTGCCATGGACATCGTTGGCGACCGCGCCGCCCAGGGTCACGTGGCTCGTCCCGGGTGTCACGGGCAGGAACAGGCCCCGCGGCACGATGTGCTGGAGAAGCGCGGCAAGTGTCAGGCCCGCTTGCGCCCGGACGGCGCGGCGTCCTTCATCGAACTCGAGGATGCGTTCGAGCCCCGTCAGGTCGATCAAGCCGCCATCGGTGTTGAGCACCGAGTCGCCATAGGAGCGCCGTGCGCCCACCGCGAGCAGAGATCCATTGGGCGGGTTTTCGAATGCATCCGCCAGCTCGTCCATCGTGCGGGGTACCGCCACGAGCTGGGGCGTGCGCACGGCGCGGCCCCAGGACAGCGCATCAGTCCTTCGCGTGTATCCGATCGGGCTGATGGTCCGCTCCCCACCGTCAATGCAGCATCCGCGAACCGTCGTTATCGCCGCCAGATGCCGCGCGTGTCCACAATGAGCTTGCCTTCGAGGCGGGAAGCCGGCACGTCGCGGAAGATTTTGTGATCGACGAGCATCACGAGAGCGTCCGCCTCCATGGCCTCTTCGAGCGTAACTTTCCGGACGGCGCGCGCATGCTCGATTTCCTCCGGCAGCCGGTCGGCGTGCGGCTCGACGACGAGGATCTGGGCGTTCGGCCGCGTGATGTTGAGCTCGGTGGACAGATGCTTCACGATCTCGACCGCCGGGCTCTCGCGCAGGTCGCCGACATTCGCCTTGTAGGCCAATCCGAAGCAGGCGATCGTCTCGGCATTGTTGTCCTCGATCGTCTTCAGCACCGTTCGGACCACCGCGCGCGGCTGGGCGCTGTTGATCCATCGGGCCTCGCGGATGAGCCGGGCCTTGTCGCCCAACGCCGAGACGATGAACCACGGATCGACGGCGATGCAGTGACCGCCCACGCCCGGCCCCGGCTGCAGGATGTTGACCCGCGGATGGTGGTTGGCGAGCTCGATCAACTCCCAGACATTGATGCCGACATCCTGGCAGATCGCGCCGAGCTCATTGGCGAAGGCGATGTTGACGTCGCGGAACGAGTTCTCGCTGAGCTTGCACAGCTCGGCGGTGCGCGAATCGGTCACCAGGCACTTGCCCGTGACGAAACTCTGATAGAAGTCCCGGCCGGCCTCGCTTCCGGCAGCGCACACGCCGCCGATGATCCGGTTGTTCTCCACCAGCTCCTTCAGCATCTGCCCCGGCAGCACGCGCTCGGGGCAATGGCAGACGAGAATGTCCGGCACGGCTTTGCTGTCGCGAGCCGAGGTCGTCAGATCAGGCCGCGCGCGTGCGATCCAGCGCGCGACCTGCTCGGTGGCGCCGACGGGAATCGTCGATTCGACGATCACCAGATTGCCTGGTTTCAGAACCGGGGCGAGCGAGTTGGTCGCCGCCTCGACATAGGAGAGGTCAGGCTTGTATCCGCCAGTGAACGGCGTCGGCACGGCGATGATGAAGACGTCCGCCGGGTTAACCGTGGCGGATGCCGTGATCCGACCCGTGGCCACCAGCTCCGCGATAGCCTCTGGCAGTCCCGGCTCCTCGATGGGCGATTGGCCGGAGTTGACCACCTGTACCACGCGGCGATTGACGTCGACGCCGATGACCCGCATGCCGGCGCGCGCGACCACAACCGCGGTCGGCAGGCCGATATAGCCGAGCCCAATGATGCAGCAGGTCGAGAAACGTCTATCGGTCGGCATCGTAAACTACTCCTACAGTGAGCCGGGTGAACTTTTCGAGTGAGGGATGGTGAGCAATAGTCCCCTCATTGCTCACTGGGTCTTGAGGCGGGCTTCGCCGAACGCGTCATGCACCATGCTCAAGGTCTTCAAGAGCTCGCCGGCCAGGTGCGACCTGTCGTGCCGGTGCGCCGATTCGATGCCGCAGCGCGAGAGTTTCTGGCGCAGGCTCGCGTCGGCGGCGAGATCGCGAATGCTCTCAGCCAAAGCCGATGCATTCTCGGATTCGAAAACCAACCCGAATCCTTCCCGCTCAACGAGCTTGGCGGATTCGCCTGCAACGCCGTGCAGAACCGGAATTCCCATGGCCATGCATTCGAAGAGCTTGGAGGGAATGACGGTTTCGAACAGCGGCTGTTTCTTGAGATGCACGATGGCGACGTCGAGCAGCGACCAATAGCGCGCGACCTCGCTGCGCGGCACGCTGTCGAGGAACGTCACGTTGCCGATGCCAGCTTCGGCGCACTGCGCCTTTAGCCGCTCCTTCTCCGATCCGTCACCCAACAGCAGGAAGTGAATGTCGCGGGACCGGGCCTCGGCCTGGACGAGCCGGGCCGCCTCCAAGATCGTCGTCAGCCCGTGCGCCATGCCGATGGTCCCGACATAGCCGGCGACGAACTTGCCGGAGAGGCCCAGCTCGCGGGCGAGCGCTTCGTCCCGGGCGCGCGGCTGGAAGCGGCTCAGATCGACACCGTTCATGGTCACGCTGATCTTGTCCCTCGGTATGCCTCTGGCTGCGAGGATGTCGCGAAAGGAATGCGTAACACTGACGATGTGATCCGAGTTCCGGTAGAGCATCATCTCGAGCCGCTCGAGCCACGACAAGAGTCGGGGGCTCCGGATAGCGCCGACCGCACTGATCGACGCCGGCCACAGATCGCGCAGCTCGAAGACGAAGGGGCGCCGCTTGAGCACGGCCGCCGCCAGTCCGGCGCAGGGCGTGAACAACTGCGGCGACGTCCCGATGATGATGTCGACCTTCCCTACGAAAAGCGCAGCGGGCAGCGCGCTCACCATGAAGCTCGCGAAATCGAGGGTTCTGAGCGCGGTACCCGCATTGGCCGTGATGAACGTCCAGACCCGGATCACGTCTATCCCATCGACCTGCTCTCGCGACCACAACCGGTTCTTGTAACCTTCGTAAACGCGGCCGGCCGGGAAGTTCGGCGCGCCGGTGATGACTGTCACCCGATGCCCTTGCTTCACCCAATCGCGGCAATGTTCATAGCTCCGCGAAGCCGGGGCATTCACCTCGGGCGGGAAGTTGTCGGTCAGCAGAAGGATGTGCATGAGATCTGGTACGGCGGCCGGGTGTGTTCCAGGTCCAAGACGACTTGACTCACAGTCGGACCGGGGGTTTGCGATCATTCACCCGGTGAACTCGAAGATGTTTGCGCGGCATGCGGTGTGGCAGACATCGATTGGCCATTTCGCGCTTGGACCAGCAGTGCCCCGAGGACAAACGGGACGGTGCTCATCCGATTGGTCGGCAAGAACAGCGCGGAAACGAAAAGTGTCAGCCCGAACATCGAAACGGCGAGCGGCAAAATCGGTCCCAGCGACAGCAAACCTGCCGGTCTGATCGCCATGACGGCGACTTGCAGAAGAAGAATTGCGAGCGCCAACCTCAGCAGGCCACCTTCAACGATGTATCCGGCGACCAGCGTCTTTTCCCAGGCCGCCGGAGCGATCGGCGAGGGCTCTGGCAAGTTCTGCAGCGCCGGGCTCAACATGAACCGCGGCAACCCGAGGGACTGCGCCAAATCCCTGGACGCGTAGTTCAAGCGCAGATGAGTGTCTTGCCCTCTGCCGGCGAGCCACCTGAAGTCCGGGACATAGACGCCGCCAGACGCGAACTTGAAAATGCCCCATGCGAACTTGCGTAATAGTATTGCGGGATCGGACGCAACGATCCGAACGAACTCGTCCCGAAAATGCTCGTTGGCCCGATCCGACCACGGCGAGGCTTCACCGATTTCGGCGGCTCTGTCGTAGAGCCACTCGTCGGTGGCGACAATGCCGTACGCATTGCCGGGCACCAGACCGAGGCTGTAGTAAGCGACCGACCAGCTATGAGTGGTCCCAGGGGAGTACTTGCCGAGCGTGCTCGTGGTGTAGATCGCCCATGGGATCATGCACAAAACGAAGACCCCAACGGCCGATAGATGAAACATCGTCCGCCGGCCGGCGTAGCCGAGCATCTCCAACGCCAACTGCAGCACGACAAACAACGGAAACAGCAGCAGAGTCTCCGGACGGATGTTGTAGGCGAGCCCCCAGAGGAAACCGGCGACAGCGCCAAAGACCACACCCTTCGTCCCGCACCGGTGCGTGATCGCAAGGCACATCATGACGAGGCCGAGCCACAGAGCATGATCATTCCAGCTCGTGATCATGCCGGCGTATGCGAATGTTGCCGCATAGAGAATGAGGGACGGCGGCGCGCGGCCGAGATCCAGTGCGCGGTATACAAGGAAGAATGCCGATAACCCAACCAGGGTGTTCAGCAGCGGCGTCCACGATCCCAGAGCTGCGATGATGATGGCGTAGCCGAACATGGGGTGGGCTGGGTTCGCCGCCGGCTCTCCAAACAGCAGATGACGGCCGAGGACGATGTGGCTCTTGTGCAGCTCGTCCGGGCCGACCCAGAGATGGAACGCGAGAAAGACGAGACTCCAGGCGAGAAGCCAAACAGTCACGGCGTGATCAGCTCTGGCCGCGGGCCCTGAGCCATCCGCCGCAGCCATAGGGGTTGTTTGCGCCCTCATGGCGCCACCGCCGCTTGTGCCGTCGACTCTACTCACGCCGCGATCGCCAAGACCAGGCTGATGACCATCAACGCTCCGAGTACGAGGCTCACCCGGTCGAAAACCGCGAACTCGACGGGATCATCCCGGAGCACGCCGCGCTGGCTGAGCAACCAGATGCGGCCGAGAAAGAGCGACAGCAGGATAGGGACGCACCACAGGTAGACCGGACTCGAATAAAACCCGCTCGGAAACGCGTCTTCGATGAGATAGAGCACCGAAATCAGCAGCGCGGCGAACATCGACGCCAGCCCAAACCCAAGTATCAGCGGGAGATCGGCGGGCAGATACCCCCTTCCGTTCTCATTCACACCCTTCTCGATTTGCCGGCGAACTTCCGTATGCCGCTTTGCTGCCGACAAAGACGTGAACACGAACATCGAGAAGACCAGCAACCAGTGCGACAAGCTCGCTTGCGTAAGCGCCATACCCAGGCCCAGGCGGAGCGTGAACAGACCGGCCAGGATCATGACATCGAGTATGGGAATACGCTTCAGTCCGAATGTGTAGTTCAGCGTAACGGCGGCGTAGAGGCCAAGCAGAAACACCGAGTTCCAGTTGACGGCGACCGCCAACCCGAACCCAATGACCACCAGCACGACGGCCAACAGAAGGGCATGCGAAATCGGCACGTCGCCGCTCGCAAGCGGCCGCTGGCGCTTCGACCAATGGCGCCGGTCATCCGCCAGGTCCCAGATGTCATTCACGATATAGGTCGCCGAGGCCACGAGTCCGAGCGCGATGAAACCGACGGCGGCGGCCATCCAGGCGGCCATGTCCGAAGCTTTCCCATCCAGCACCGCGGGAAGAAAGATCAAGACATTCTTCGCCCACTGATGCAGCCGCATGCACTTGACCAGCGCACGCAGGTTGATGGCCGCGGATGGCAGCGCAAGCGCCGACAGCTTAGCGGCCCGGCTCTCGAGCGGCGACTGAACAGCCTCGTCAATCCGGGCATGGACTTGAGCGTCCGCGATTTCTGCGGGACGGCCGGCAAGGTTGAATCCAGCCGGGAATTTTTCGCCAAGCAGTCGCGCCTTCGCTTCCTCGGTCATTCGCGAGAGGCCGTCAATGGCGACGACTTGACTGATGAAGGGGAAGCGAGCGGCAACCGCTTCGGTGACGACGGGATCGGCTTCCGCCAGAAGTACGATCTTGCGCCCCAACACGGCCTGCTTCTCGAGCGAGCTGACGACCACGTCATCGACCGGCCAAGTCTCGACATCGGATGCGGCCTTCTCGGCCAGGGCCGATCGAATGGCCTTGGCTCCAGCCGAAAACACGCCCGGATTCCTGCGGATGTAACCGGGCAGCCGGCGCGCCATGCTGACAAGCGTGTCCTGGCGCGAGTCGATCCGCAGCAGTCCGCCGTCGAGTTCGACGACCAGCGGCACGACTTGGGGCAGGACGATCGAAACGGATTGGGCATTTTCGTTGAGCGTCACGTCGACCATGCGAACTCCGTGCGGCAGTCTTTCGTGAAGGGTACAAACAGGCAAGTGTTGGCGGTTGCCCTGCCGAATTCCGAGTAGAAATTTCCAGGGACGAGCGTGGCCCTTTCGCTCGCGCGCCATTCGACCGAGCAACCACCGGCCAACCTAAGTGAACCGCCTCTGCCGTTCGAGGCAATCGTCGCCCCCACACCCGCTCCGAGGTGAAACCGCGCCTGACAATGATGCGAGGCCGTGCTCGTCACCTTGTCCAGGACAACGAGCCGTCCCTCGTCGAGTTGCCAGCGGCGATGATGCGTGGGCCTGCCTGGAAGCCAGCGATAGCCGTCATGGGCCGCGCTGACGGCAAACGTTCCGCCCGCTTCCCCGACCATCACGTCGTATACGCGCGCACGCCGCCCAACCCTGAAGCTCGACCAGACCTCGGACGAATTTTCGCCGTCGATCTCGACGGTGCTGTGGGCGGCTGTCGAGCGCTGATGGGCCCTGAGATCGCCGGTCGCGTAGGTCGAGGTTCCACTATTCACGATGAGGCGCTCGCGACCGAGCGACAGCTCGAACGACAGCGTGTCCGCGTGGGCATGGCCCGGAAGATAGCGGGGGCCGATTTCACCGACATCGGCGATGAGTGCGGCCGGACCGAGGTTCGCACGTACATAGCCGGAACTCTGCAGATATTGGGCACCGCCCGGCCGCTCGACATCGGGCAGTCCGAGCCTGGCGGCATAGGCCTCCAACGCGGCCTGTGCCGGCGCAATACCCAGAGCACTGTCATTGAAGAACGACGGTCCACCATCCGGATGCGTCATCGCTGCCAGCCAGACGCGCATACGGCGGGCCACGGCCGGAAGGCGATCCAGGGGCTTGCGCTGCGGCATGCCGAAGGCAAGAGCTACATTGTAGAGATCGAATACATCCTCGAGGATGATCGCGTGATACATCGGCGACCGCTCGAAGTGCGCACCATCCTCGAGCACCTGCTCGTCGATCTCGCGCGCAAGGATCGTGAGACCTTTGTCGAGCCAGGTTTCCGCTTCGCGTCCATCGAAGAAGAGACCGGCGAAGATCAGCGCCTTGGCGTTGGCGACGAGATGATTGCCGAGCAGATGCCACTCGATTCTTCGACTGAGCCAGCGCACCTGTTGGGACAGGCTGTCGAGCCAACCGGCCTCGAGTTGTTCACCGCCGAGGCCCCACTTGATCCAGTTCACGATCCTGAGTGATGCCGGGTAGGGCTCCCACCCATTGCCCAAGCCAATGGGGTTCTCCGCGATCCAACGCGTGACGAGCTCACATTGCATTGCCCTTTGTTCGGCGGTGCCGGTCGCGGCCAGACCGTCGAAGTAGTGCAGATTGTAGAGCCAGAGCTTCGCCTTGCCGGGATCGTTCCACTGGGCGGCGTGCGCGATCTCGCCCGTCTCGTTGAGGAACCGCACCTGCCATCGGCCGATCAGGCTCTGCGCGCGCCCGATCGGATCGACCCACGGCCCCGACCTTGGCCGAACCGCAGGGGCGATGAGCGGCACACCGCCTCGCGACGGCAGGCGCGTCAGCAGGCGGCCATAGATCTGCACCGGCTTGAGAGGGCTCACCGTGCGGATGAGACGTCCCACTCGGGCAAACTCTTGACCGAGGCGGCCGCGCTGCGATCGGCGGACTGACATAGCGAGTTCGACCATCTCTGCCGCTAAGACGCCCGACCCGCCAGCTCGACCGTCGCGCGGCTGACCTCGATGATCTCGTCGTAGGGAATGGGCGACGGTTGGCCTTTCGAGACAGCATCCAAAAACGCGACAACGCAGGCCACCTGGCCCTTGTCTTGTTTCCAGGACGAGCTCGTGCCGAGACCTGGCCAACCGAAGCCGCGCAGACGGCGGAAGTTATCGAGGGCGAGGATCCGGCCGGCGCAGAAGACCTCGATCCGCTCCTTGGCGAACCCGCGATCGCCGTTGGCCAGATAGTGGATCGCCGCAGTCGATCCATCGGCGAAGCCGAGGACCATCGTCGCGGTGTCGCCGGTGTCGGAACGCATCCGTTGAATGTGACGGCTGGTCATGGGCGAGGCCGCGAGGAAGCGCGCGAGATCGATGAAGTGGCACCCTTCACCTGCAATCCGGCCGCCACCCGTTTCCTGGCTTTGGCTCCAATGCTCTTTCGGGATGCGGCCGGCATTGACAGTGATGATGATCGACCTCGGCTCCCGGACCGGATCCAGCATCGACTTCATCCGGACAATCATGGGGGCGAAGCGGCGATTGAAGCCGACCATGAGCACGGGATCGCGCCCGGCTTGGCAAGCATCCTCGTAGGCCCGCGCGATGGCATCGATCTCCTCGCCGGTGAGTGCCATCGGTTTCTCGACGAACACCTGCTTTCCGGCCCGCAGGGCTCTCTCGACGAGCGAGGCATGAGAATCGTGCCGCGTCGCGATGACGACCGCTTGGAGAGACGGGTCGTCGAGCACCGATGCGACATCGGTTGTCGCCGCATCGAACCCGAACTTGCGCCCGGCGTGCGCCGCGCTGAGCCCCATGCCGGACGCGATCAGCTTCAAATTCGCACCCGCGCCCTTGAGGGCCGGAATGAGCACGCCCGTCGCGTAGTTGCCCGATCCAAGGACACCGACAGCCACGGCGCCGGGTTTCACCGCTGCGCCTGAAACCGGGCTCCGCGCGATCGTCACCGTCCGCGACAGCGCCGCTGGCTCGGCCGCCTCGCCTTCCGGATAGGTCAGCAGCACGCCGAGCGAAGGCGCCTCGCCGCTCACGACCTCGTAGGCCTGCTCGGCCTCGCCGATCGCGAACCGGTGCGAGATCAGCGCGGCAACGTCCAGCCGGCCCTGGGCCATGAGATCGAGCACGGCTTCGAAGTTCCGCTGCTCGGTCCAGCGCACGAAGCCGATCGGATAGTCCTGGCCCTTCTCCTCGTAGGTCGAATCGTAGCGGCCCGGGCCGTAGGAGCAGGAGACCTGGAACGTGATCTCCTTCTCGTAGAAATCGGCCCGCGACAGCTCAAGCCCCGTCACGCCAACCAGGATGACCCGCCCGCGCTTCCGGCACATCCGCGCCGCCTGCTGGATCGGCTTGCTGGAGCTGGTCGATGCCGCGACGATGACACCGTCGACACCCCGGCCCTGCGACAGGCCTATCGCCTCGCCCTCGACATCCGTGGAACTTGCGGCATCGATCGTATCGGCGCCGAATGACTTCGCCATCGCCAGCCGGGCCGGATCGAGATCGATACCGATGACACGGCAGCCTTGGGCTCTGAGAAGTTGCACCGTCAGCAATCCAATCAGTCCCAAGCCGATCACCGCGAATGTTTCGCCGATCGCCGGCGCCGCGAGCCGGACACCTTGCAACGCGATGGCCCCCAAGGTCGTGAAAGCCGCCTGCTCGTCGGTCACGGCGTCGGGAATTTTCGCGCAGAGGTTTTTGGGAACCGAAACGATCTCGGCATGCTTGCCGTTGGATGCCACCCGATCGCCGGGCTTGAGCTCGATCACGCCCTCACCCACGCCAACGACGCGTCCTGCGTTGCTGTAGCCGAGCGCGATCGGCTGATCGAGCTTGTGGCGAACAGCGCGCAGCGTCGGCCCAACGCCATCGGTCCGCATCTTGTCGAGCACCATGCGGACCTTGTCCGGCTGCTGGCGCGCTTTGTCGATGAAGCCGGCCTTGCCGAAATCGATGAGCATGCGCTCCGTCCCGGCGGAGACGACGGTGCGCGCGGTGCGGATCAGCACATAGCCAGGCGGAACGGACGGACACGGGGCGTCGATGACCTCGGTCTCGCCAGATCGGATGGATTGGAGAACTTGCTTCATGACTCGCTTACTTCGTTGCTTGTCGGCGCTCGGATGCTCGTGGCCAGCGTCATGACGGCAAAACGCCTACCGGAGTAAGTCGCTGCCGGTTGCCGCGATCAGGCGCAACCGGGTCCGTAGCTCGGACAATTCCGCCGTGCCGTAGCCCCGCGCCTCGGCCTGCCGCGCCAGCTCGAGCACGAGGGTCTTCGTGGCCGCGCTCGATGCGGCCTGCCAGGCGGCGCTCAGCAGATGGTAGTCCTGCACGCCTTCCCGCCAGGCTTCCCAGCGCTTGCTCGTGACGATGCCACCCTTTCCGTCATAGACGACCGCGTAATCAGGCTCCACATCGTCGATGTCGTTCCAGGCCGTGCCCGAGACGCCCGTGTCGGCATAAGACCAGAACCCGAAGCCGTCGAGCCCGGACGCGAAAGCCCGCCAGCCCTGCGCCCGGTAGAAGGGCCCGGGTGAGCCGGCTTTTCCGCCGCCGGCAGTCGCATAGCTCCCAACAGTCTTGCCGCGCGCTTTCAGCCGATCGCTCAGCTCCCGGTCGAGCGCCAGGCCATTCAACTGGAAAACATCGACCGCATCGATCACCTCTTCGGTGAGCCCGGCGGGGTCATGCAGTGTCGTGTAGATTCTGAAGGCCGGATCGATTGACTTGAGGAGGCGGGAGATCGCGACGAGGGTTGCGAGATCGGCTGGCGTATCGGGCTCATCGACGGGATAAAAGGCATAGCGCGCCGGATCGATCCCCTCGCGCTTCAGCCAGTTGGTCCACTCCCGTATCCAGACCGCGAAAACGCGTTGCCAGCGATCGCTCAAGACATCGGTGCCCAGGCGTGCGCGGTAGCCAGAATCCTCGTTGAGCGACAGAAAGAACAGAAATTCGTCGTGGCCTTTCAGGTGCTGCATCACGTTGGCGTACGTCCGGTAGGTGTTGGCGGCCATCTCTCCGCTCGAACCCGGCTCTGGCCAGGGCAGATCGCCCGCCGGGATCACGGCCGACGTGACACCGTGCGTCTGCATATCGAGTGAGGCCTCGCGAGGCCGGCCCCTAATCGGGATCTGATCGAGGTAACCCCAGACGACTGTGAACGGCGGCTTGGGATTTGCGCCCAATGGATAAATCAAGAGCGGGCGGCTCAATGTTTTCTCGGCGCCGCTGGCCGCGCGCAATCTTACGGCCAGAGTAAGATTGAGCTCCCGTGCCACCGTGCCGGCAGCAACATCGATCCATAGCTGCCGCGTCTCGCCCATTGGCACGCTCACGCGGCCACTGGACACCGGCAGCAGAGCGTCACCCAGCCTCATGCCGTCGGCCCGCGTGACCATACCGACCTCATAGAGCGTCACCGCGACCTGGTCCGCCCCATCGCCCGCCACCACGGCCAGAACCGACACCTCCTCCTCGCGCGGCGCCGCATGCTCAATGGCGATCGCAACCGCACCGTGCTGGCCGGATGCGATTTCGAGGGCGCCCGGCCGGCGCTCGAGCAAATTTCCAGCAAAGGGCGTCGCAAGCGCCCAGGGATCGCAGAAGGCGGCTGTGAACGGCGCACCTCGCCGCTCGTGTACGGCGCGGACGATGTCGCGAAGCTCGAGATCGCGTGCGCGAAGCACCGTCAGGTCGAGCGTTCCCGCAGGACCGTCCAAACTCGCGGCAAGCTTCTCGAAGCGATCGAGGATGTCGCGATCGGCCGGCAGACGGGCGCGAACCTCCGCGAGCGAGCGGGTGATCGCCTCGTGTTGCAGGGCGAATTCGCGCCGGTCGCTCTCCACGATGAGCGAAGGCCGATCCGACGCCACTGGCGTCTCTCCCGCCGTGATCGAAACCTCATCGGTGAAGAAATGCCCCTCGATCACCGCGACCAGCAGGCTCACATAACGCGCCGATAATCCAACGCCCTCGAGGCAGAACTCTCGCGCCAAATAGTCGCCCGGCCCTGCTTCCGCAAATGGCGTCATCCGGCCGCCCCAGGCGAATTCGGCCGGCTCGATCGCCGCGAAGACGTCGACGCGCGCGGGAAAATAGACGCCGGCCTCCGAGCGCCTCGACGTGTGCAGGCAGACGTCACCGATCGCTTGCACGCGTCCGAGATCGATATCGATGCGAACCGGCTCGCGGCCTGTCACCCATCCGACCGCCTGGCGCGACATCCACATCGTGCCGTCGGCTCTTTCGCCGTCGGTCAGTTGTCGAACGTCGTCGGGATCGGCCGTCAGATCGTAGAGTGGTGGCTTGGAGAAGCTGATCCTAGCGCCGGCCGCTATGTTCTCGGCACCGAGGGCCATCGGGCCCGCCAAAACGAGCGTCAGCAAACCAATCGAACACCGCAATACGGCACTCGAGAAAACCGATTTCACCAACCGTCTCACGTCCCGCGCAAGCCGCGATACAGGCCCCACAGCGACAGGCCCGGCCGCTCGGTCGTATCCGGGACCACCGTTGCGCCGCTCAACGCGAGCATGGCGTGGGCCATGCCGACCCAGACGAGGGCCATGCTCATGTTGAAGTTGATACCCGAGATCAGGCCAACGATCAGCCAACCCGCTGGCCCGATGAGCCAGAGGAGACGAAACGACGATCCATCCGGTGCCGCGGCGGCGATGATCGCGTTCCGGAATGCGTACAGGATGACGAGATTGAGCCACACGAACGCGAGGCCCCCAAACAACCCCAACTCGGACAGCTGATGCAGGATCGATTGGTGCGGAATGCTGTAGGTGTTGTAGTACGGAGACATCTCCGGCCCGACGCCGAACAGCACATTGTCCAAGAAGACGTTCCAACCGATGATCATCGAGTCGAGACGCTCCGAGACGCTGCCATCGGCTTTGCCCGTGGCCCCGGGGGCAAAGCGCTTGAGGAGCGTCGAGTCACTGGCAGTAGACGCCAGCATGAAGGTCGCAGCCCCCAGCAATGCCGCCACCGAAACGATCAGAACCAGTGTCCGGCGCGAGGCTAGGCTGAACGTGATGGCAACGATCATCAGCACCATCACAACCATGCCGGCGCGCGATCCGGCGATGAGCAGGTTGAAGAGTCCCGCCACGATGGTCAGGCTCAAGAGGCTCGTCAGGGCGTTGCTCTTCGCCAGCGTCACCAGCGCGATGATGAGGATCGGCAGGGTCATGACGGCATAGCTTCCCATATGCGTCACATTGCCGACCGTCGCATGCTCGTAGCCCGCGATCCGCGCCACGTTGTAGCGCGACCATAGGATCGTCTCGAGATCGGGAATGCCGAACTCCGCATAGTAGGCGAGCAGGCCGCGCGCGAACATGAGGAGCGCGCCAAGGGCAATCGCCACGACGAGGACGATCACGTCTCGCTTGCTGAGGACAAGCCCAACCATGGAGAAGTAAACGAGAAGAGGCAGGATGCACCGCTCGAGCAACGCGTAGATCGTCTCCTCGTTCGGCGTGATGATCGTGCTCGCGAGATTGGCCGCGGCAAACAGCAGGAGAGCATAGAAGATCGGCCGGTTGGGCGGCGACTCTGCCGCTCTCAGCAGCCCGCCAGCGCCGCGCAACAGGATCAGACCGGGTGCTATGAGGGCGACGTAGTAACCGGAGCTGATGCGATGCGGCTCGCCGTTCGAGGCCGTGAGAAGGAAGACAACGCCCGCAACCACCCAGAACAACAAGGCCGGCAGCAGAGTCGCATCGGCATTCGCCCGGTTGGGCCGGGCCGTTGGGATGCTCTGCACGAGAGGGGTCACCCGGACTTCACCCGTTACTCAGCGAGAATGCCGGTGCGCACCGCACCGTCGAGAATGGCGCGGACGTGGTGACGCCAGGTGTATTTGTCCAGTGCGAGCTTGCGCGCGTTCCGGCCGAGTCCTGCCCGCCATTGCGCATTGGCGACGAGGAAACGCAGTCCTTCGACGATTTCATCACTCGACCCCGGCTCGGCCAGAAGAGCAGGCTGCCCCTCCGCGGGATTGCCTACTGTCGAGACATCGCGAACATGCGGAGAGCCGGCCAACACTTCGCCGATCTGATCGAGATCGGAGGCCAGGATCGCCTTCTCCATGGCCATGTATTCGAAGAGCTTGGTCGGCGAACCGAAGAAGGGCGTTCCATCGGTGTTGGCGACGTGCGGCGAGCACAGGATGTCCGAGGCAGCCAGATACAATGGCGCTTCGGTCTGCGGGACGAGACCGGTCAGGGTGACGTTGGGTCCGGGGTGATGATCGCCGAGGGCGGCGCGCACTTCCGGCATCCGCAGGCCATCGCCAACCAGCAGGAAATGCAGTTTGTGCGCCTTGACCCAGTCGGCGTGGCGATCGAGCAATGCGCGCGCTGCCTGCGCGAGTACGGGCGCGCCGTGCCATTGGCCGAACGTACCGACGAAGGTCGCGACGATGGCATCCTCGGCGATTCCGTGGCGCTGTTTGAGCGTCTGGATTTCCGCGGGCGAGTAGCTGGCCGGATCGAAGGTGGCCGGATCAATGCAGTTCGGGTAGGTGACGATCCGATCCGCGGCGACCCCTCGCGAGATCAGCTCGTCGCGCAGCACGTCGGAGATGGTCACGACCACATGCGCGTGACGCAGGCATACATCCTCGATCTGCTCGGCCAGCACCGCGTATCTGAGGCCCCGCCCCCAGTTCCGTGCGATCCAGGCCTCCGAACCGTTGTATTCGAGAATCAGCGGCAGATTGAGCTGGCGCGACAGGCTGACGCCCGAATAGTTGGCGATCGACATCCGCTGATAGATCATCGCCGGTCGGTGTGCGCCAAAGAGCTTGCCCGACTGCCGCACGGCATCGAAATGGAACCGGTAGTAGTTGGCCTCCCATGGCATGCCGAAATGCGCCGGCGCGGCAAGTGGCTGATAGCGCGCGGCATCCTTGACCAGTAGCCGGCCACCGACCGAGAGGTAGTCGACGTCGTAGTCGAGATCGAGAAAGCCGTTGACGACGCCCGAGATGTGGCCGACGGAGCCGCCGGCTTTGACGCCGAACCAAAGATTGGCATTCAGAAACAGAATATCTGGATCGACCTGGGGCGGTGGAGAATTGCGCTCAGCCGCCAGCAAACCGGCCACCTCCCTGCGTGCGCGCCGGAGCGCCAACTGAGACGACAGCGTCGCCCCGCCCAGGCGCGCGAGCGAGGCCGGCACGCCCAGCCTCGTGAACGCGCTCGCCCGCATTTCACCGTCGACCACGAGATAGGACTCGGCCGGCACCACAGCGGCCACCAGCTTGAGCACCGGCAAGAGTGCCGCGCTGTTTTCATCCTCCAAGGGGATGACGAGCCGGTTCACCCGCAACGAGCGAAGATAGCGAACCATCTCCCTCGGCGGCCGCGTGCGCAGCTCGCTGAGGCTCAGCTTGATGGCGGCGGGATCGATGAGCGTGCTCAGACGCTGCTGGAAATTCGCCGACAGCGGATAAGTGGCGAGGATCGCGTCCATTTTATGAAACCGCCAGAGTTGAAGCCCGATGCTTCGCGGCGGCCAGAAGGGTGATCGCCACGGCCAGCAAAATGTAGGTTACCGATAGAGCGGCTGCCGCTCCGGCCGCCCCCCACCGCGGAATGAGGACGCTGCCGGCGGCGGCGAGGATGGGCAGGCTCGCGATCCAGGCCAAGAGGTTCGACATCGGAAAGCGCTCGGCGGCGAGATATTGCGAGACGATATTCTGAATGCTGTAGGCCACGAGACCCGGCATCATCCACCGTGCGATGTCGACCGCCGGCGCGAAGTCCTGGCCGAACATGAAGGGTATGAGCCACGGGGCGATCGCCATGAAGGCCACCGCGAACAGCGCCATCAGCACACCGATGATGCCGGCCAGGCGCATGGTGCGGCCCAAGCGATTGTGAGCATCGGCTTTGACGAGCTCGGGGAAGAGCAGCATCGCCGTCGTGGCAGGCAGGATCATCAATGTGTCGAAGAACTGGACGGCGATCGAGTACTGGCCGACGGCGCCGGCCCCGCTCCAATGGTCGAGGATCATGACGTTCAGCCGCGAGACGGCAAACTGGGCGATTGTCGCGAGATAGACGCGCGTGGCGAAACCCATCTCGCGCGTGAGCATCGTCCCGTCGAAACGCCAATCGATGGCCGCCTGCCGGAGCAAGAGCCGCGTCAGCAGCAGCGCGCCAGCGAGCGCGGCGCCGGCCGAAACCCACAACATCGCGCCGACAGAGCCCGCCGCCACCGCGACGGCGATTATGGCCGCGAGCTGCAAGCCGGTGTTGGCGACAAGAAAGAGATTGTACTCCTTGGCCCGCCCCACACCGATGAGAATGCTCGATGCCAGGAGGCCGTAGATCATACTGGGGACGAGCAGAAGCAGAGAGAGTGCATAGAGCGCACGATCTGGCCGACCGATCCCCACTTGGAAGAACACGATGACAAGCGTCGCCATCCCGCCAAGAGCTAAAGCGACCCAGAGGCTGTTGGCCGCGAGCTTCGAAACCGCGGACGGCTCCCGTGCCGCGATGAAGGTATTGCTCGAGCCGAGACCGAGATTGCCGACTTGCATCGCCAGCTGCGCCAGCGTGACGATGTAGAAATACTCGCCCCGGCCTTCGGGTCCGAGAACCTTGGCCATGATGATGCTGGACGCCAACCCGCAGGCGATCACGAAGAACCGAGCGGCAAGCGTCGGCACCACGTCGCGGAGGACGCCCCGGTTGGCCTCGAGTTCCCGGCGAACGCGCGACAGCACGCCAAGCCTGATTTCGGCTCCTTCAGTCAGCTTGGTCTTGGCGGTCACGCCGGCAGCGCCCCGTGCTCGACGCCGTCACTGAGCGGCGCAATGGTCACCTCGAGCGGCCGCAGCGCGCCTATGCGGCGCCAGACCAACTTCTCCGCTGGGACAACGACGCCATAGCTCGGAGAAACCCGGGCCGGCTCGACGACCGCGGTCCAATCCTCCGGCGACGTCCAGCGGACATCGAATCGCTTTGTGCCGCTCGTGAGAATCCAACACCCAGCTTCCGGCGAGACGCTGACTCCGGGAGCGAGATGCAGTGGTATCTCGACACGATGCGAGCCTTCACCGATCATCTCGTCGCGCACGATCAAGCGACCCTTCGCATGATCGAGGTTGAATGTTCGCCGCAAGCGCACGGGAGAGGCGAGCCGCTCATAGCCCGTGTGGCCTGCCACCAGACGGCTCTCGCTGTCACCAAATGCAACGTCGTCGACGATCGGCAAGGCATCGTTGCACAGCGTCCACAGATCGCGCGGTCCGGTGAAACGGTTCATCTCCTCCCCGTTGATCAGGGGGGTGTTGTGGTAGGCCGTCGAGCGAAAGTTGTTCCGCTCCTGAAAATTGGCTGTGTACAGGTAGGCGCCGCAATCGGCGATCAGATGCACGCCGTCGAGCACCGCTTCGAATGAGAGCAGGTCGTTGTGGCCATGGCCGCCGCGCCCCGCCAGGCCGATGGGCCCGCAGTCGACGAAGACATGATCCCGGCCATTCCGCAGAATGAAGTAGCCGCCTTCGGTGAAGGCCTTCGAGCGTTGCGCGCCGGCAGGTGCCGCATGGCGGTCCGGCAGCGCCGCCGCGGTCGCTGCTCCGGCGATCCAGAACATCTCCGAGCGTAGACCAGAGAACTCCTCGATCAGCTCGGGTGCATCGAGAGCGTGGCCAGCGAGCGCCAACAGATAGCGGTGATCGTTGATTGGCCGCTGGCGGAATGGCAACGCGCGCGCGTCGTCAGCGTCACCGAAAAAGGGAACGCTGCCGTCGGCACGTGAATAGGCGGCCGTGAAACGTGCCATGGCGATGAGCCGGTCGCGATAGGCATGCGCAACGTCCAATCCGTGCTTCAAGCGGTAGAGCGCCGGCAGCAGGAAGAGCTCCTGAACCAAGCGATGATAGGGAACCGAGCCTTCGAAATCGACGCCGTCACCATAGACCTGCCGAGGCAGCTCGTCCGACAGAATGCGCCAGCCGAGATCGGACCAGCGCTTGGGTTCTCCATCACCACCGAAGAACAGGCCGGCGAAGACGAGCCCTGCGGCGTCAGCCGTATAGTGATTGCCGTTGATGTCGGATTTCTCCAGATGCCGCGCCGTGAAATCACCGTGCAGATAGAGCGACTGCAAAAACGTCTCGCGATAGGCGGGCTCGCTCCAGGCGGCGCTGTCCTTGAAGACGTGAAAGAGCCACGTCCAGTTCATCAGCCGCAGCGCCACATCCATCGTGCAGGCCCAGTTGATCGAGCCGGCACAGGGGTTCGCGGCGATCCAACTCTCGATGACCTCGCGCACGCCTTTGGCAAATCGCTCGTCGCGGACAAGAGCGTAGGCCTGCCCCGCCGGGATCAGCCACTGCATGCGCGACAGCTCCCAGGGAACTTTCACGTCGCTCGGCCGGTCGAGATTGTTGTACTCGATCGACTTGCAGTAGGCGGGCGGCCAGCGATGCCCGGACTTGAAGTCGCTGTGCCAATCGATCTCAGGTCCCAGCCGCACCGGGCCTGAGCCCAGGAGATCGACCTCGTGAGCGAGTGCCTTTTCGGCATCGGCAAGAATGGTCGCGTGATCGCCGGGGCAGATGCGCTCCAGGTCAACGGCGGATGCCTGGGTCTGGGCGACGTAGCTCCGGCTTGCGAGAAACGTCCACCACGCTTGGCAATCCGCATGTCCCGCGCGCTTTGCCAAGGCTGACGGCGTCATGCGGGCGATGCGCAACGGCGAAACATGCCGCTCCGCATGCCCGCGCGCCTCCTGCAGGAGACGCTCGGCGATGTAGCGCGGCGGCTTCTTCAAGGCGCGCCGCACCTTGCCGGCCAGGTCCGCGATCAAAGCCGCCCCTCCAGAGAGGCGGTTGGCATACGCAGAATGTAGTCGAAATGGAAAATCAAGGCTTCACGTAAGTTTGGCCCGCCGCGTCTGCCTGTTTGCGATCGCCTCGATCATTTCAATCGAGACTCGCCAATCCTGCCAACCCGCCAGCGGCGACCCACGCGTGCAACATCGGCCCTACCGAAGCACGCCGGAAGGCCGGTGCGTCCTCAGGCGCCAGGGCCTGTCTCTCGACGACCGGATAGAAACCGGCCTCAAGCCGCCGGGCCAGATCCTGCAGCGTGATCACCTCGAGATCGGCTTGCTGGCTCACAAATTCGGCGAACCGCTTGATGTCATCGAAGTTGCTGATGTTCTTGGAATGGTTCTCGAGGATGATGGGCACGGATGCCACATTGCGCCTGCGCGCGACCCGACGCATCGAAGAAACCATGTCTTTCAAAAGGTCGATATTGAGGTACGACAGATCGCCAATCCGGACTTCCGGATGCAAGTGGTCTCTCGACAGCTCCCACAGCTTCGCGATTTTCCCCTTGTCATCCTGCCAAACCGTGTAACTGGTTCCGGCCGGTTGCGATTGCGCAGTACTCGTGGACTTTGGCTTCGACAAGCGGGAGTGCAAGCGCTTGCGAATGTGCTTGACGTCGCCCTTCAACATCGTGGCGCGCGACGGCCGGAATGAGAAGGTCGGCACGCACATGATGGCGGTCTCGGCGTTTCCGACCCGGCGTGCGTCGGCCGGGTGAGGATAGAAAGGAAGTAACGTCTCTTCGCAGTCCGTGTAGTCGAGCTTGACGACGGTGTTGTCGTATTTGATGCCGCCACAGATGCTCATGTCGTACACGATCCCCTGCTCGGCCAAAACCGAGAGGATATGTTCGCTCGGGGCGATCGCCCAGGCGCCCGCACGAAACGATATGCAGCGGTACTTGGGGTCGACGCGGCGGATCAGTTTTTCGAGATACGCCCGGGACTGGGAGATCATGCGGACCATCTCGGCACGCGAATGATTGATGATCGCCCAATCGCCGGCGAGCTTCCAGCGTCCGTCCTGATAACTCGCATCGCTCCATTGCGAATGCACGTGCAGCTGGACGTCGTGCCCGCGCTTGTAGGTCTCGAGAACGATCTCTTCCCACTCTTGCGCCAACTCCTTCAACTCGGCATGGCGCTCGCCGAGGCGGAGGTGGTGCAGCTGCTGCATGATTTCGGCGTTGTAGGACCCTTTGAGGCCATGATCCTCATAGATCCGGTTGAGCTTGCGCATGGCGTCGAACTGAATGCGGCGCATGTCACCGGAGCCGTCGCCCCTGAGTTCCCAATCGTCGACCAGAACGAGCGATAACGTCATGATACTTGCCCTCGCACCACACGAGCACGCCAGGGCGAGCAGTGATCCAGGACGGAGATCGGAGCGGAGCTTCGTCTATGCGCTGCCATCTCTCAGACGTAAGGCAGACGCCCTTCGTGCCCATTCCTTCCATGGGCTAGCCCTGTTCATGTCCCCGGGCTCACGAGCAACTGACCCTCGACAACGTCCTTCGTTTTCTGCCTGCATTTTGCGGCGTACTGCGGCTGACCCTCACTGTACGGAATTTACCCCGATAGTATAATATCGCTTCAACAGGCAGTGCAATCACGTCTAGGTAACTTTTTTGGGACGGACTGGGAAAGTGTCACCCCGCCGCCACATACCATGGCAAGTGCGAAGCCTGCCCTGAGCGCTTTCTCAAGCCCGCTTCCCATCGATCCAATAGTCGTACCAGGCCGTCAGATTGTAGAGCGCCCAGCTGTACTGGCTCGTGTCGCGGCGGCCGGTGCGGTGATCCTCGAGCTTCGCCTTGATGAAATCGACGTTGAAGAAGCCACGCTCCAGCAGCCGCGATGACAGGATCCCGGAGCGCACTTGCTGACCGAACTCGCCAGCCATCCATTGCGCCATCGGCGCACCGAAGCCCATTTTCTTGCGGTAGATGATCTCGTCGGGGATGATGCCTTCGACTGCCTTCTTGAGAATGTACTTGGCCGTGTTGCCGTGCACCTTGTCCTCGATCGGTATGTTCATCGTGTACTCGACCAGATGATGGTCGAGGAACGGAACGCGGGCCTCGATGCTGGTCGACATGCCGATCTTGTCGACGCGCATCAGCAAGAGTTCGGGCAAGCGCAGCTTGAACTCGTTGTAGATCATCCGCGCGAGGATGTCGTGATCTGGGCAGGCCTCCTCGATCGCGGCGTTGAACGACCGGATGATGTTGAACGTGTCGGGCTCGAGATAGCTCTTCGGCAGCAGCCCCGACGCGACCATCTGAAAGGGAACCTCGACGTTCTTGAACGCATCGATGTTCACGAGCTGGCGCTTGACCGTGTCTTGGAACGTATGCGAGCCGGACCAGAAGTGCTCCCGATCGAGGCTCGCCCGCTCGGCGATGTCGGCATAGAGCGCCAAACCTGGCTTCACGCGCGCGACGGCGGCGGCGGCTCCCGCCGCCACGCGCCTGAGCGGGGAGGGAACATAGCGGCGGTAGGGCTGCCAATACTTCTTATAGAGGTCGAGATATCCCATGTAGCCGGCATAGCCGCAGAACTGCTCATCCGACCCTTCTCCGACTTGGACGACGGTGACGCCGGAATCGCGTGCGAGCTTCGAGACGAAGTATAGCGGAATGCAGACCCAGTCGGCGATCGGCTCGTCCTGGTGGTGTATCAAATCGCCGAGGTAGCCGCGCATGTCCTTCTCGTCGATAAGCACTTCGTGCTGGTTCGCCTTGAAGGTGCGGGCGACGAGACGGGCCTCGTCCAATTCGTTCAGATGCGTATGATCCTTGAAGCCGACGGTGAACGTGTCGACGGGGCGCGACATGAAACGCGACATGAGCGCGACATTCGTCGAGGAGTCGACGCCGCCCGATAGAAACACGCCGAACGGCACGTCCGACATCATTCGCTTCTCGACGGATGCCGTCAGCAGCTCGCGCACCTCGCGGATGTATCTTTGCTCGCGCTGCGGCCAATCCTCCCTGGCGCTCGCGCCATTCGAACGCGTCTTGGAGGGCAACGCATCCCAATACCGTTTGGCGTTGAGTTTTCCGCCGGGACCGATCTGCACATAGTAGCCAGCGGGCAGCTTGTAGATGTCCTTGAACATCGTGAAGGGCGCGGGCGTCGTGAGGAACGACAGATAGTGGTACATCGCGATGGGATCGACATCGCGCTCGACGCCGGGGTGGGCGAGGATGGCCTTGATTTCGGAGGCGAACAGCACCGCCTCGGAGCGCAGGGTGAAGTAGAGCGGCTTGACCCCGATCCGGTCCCTGAAAAGGCTCAACGTGCCGGTGGTGCTGTCCCAGATGCCCGCCGCGTAGTCGCCCTCGATCCGCTCGAGCAGGCCTTCCAGGCCCCACTCCTCGTAGCCGTGCAGGATGACTTCGGTATCGGAGTGGTCGGTCCGGAACCGGTGTCCCTTGGCGACGAGCTCGCGGCGGAGCCCCGCGTGGTTGTAGATCTCGCCGTTGTAGGTCACCCAGATTTTCTGGTCCTCGTTCGGCATCGGCTGGGCCGCGTCCGCGCTGAGATCGATGATCGACAGCCGCCGGTGGCCGAGGCCGACGCGACCGTCGTCCGAAATCCAATTGCCGGCGCCATCGGGGCCACGGTGAACCATGGTGTCGCGCATGCGCGTCAGCACCTGAGCGTCCACGCGCTCGCGGCCGCTATGTGTGAAAATACCTACGATGCCGCACATGTCAGGACTCTTCGCCTTTCCCGTTGACGGCTCGCAAGCCGGAAATCTGCCGTTCGACCTCGAAGGCGACCCGAGTTGCACTGATTTGCTCCTCGAGCGAGATCGGCCAGGGCTCGCCCCGGCGCAGCGTTCCGGCGAGCGCCTTCAGCTCGTCGAGCTGGCCCTTGTCGATGGTGCGGCTCTGCCAGCCCTTGTGCTTGCCGCCGTGAAACTCGACCGACTTGTAATTGTCGAGTGCGATCACTTGGCCCCCGGTGAAGACTTCCATGCGCTCCTTGGGATAGGACTTCTCACCCATGGCGGTGTACGTCAGCGTGCAGATCGAGCCGTTGGCGTACTTGATCGTCGCCACGAAATTGTCGTTGCGGCGCCAATGGGCGGAATTGGGATCGATCGATGAGGCTTGAACGGAAGAGACCTTCGCGCCCCGGCACAGAGCATTGAATAGATCGTAGATGTGGCAGGCCTCGCCGAGATTGCGCCCGCCGCCTTCGCGGCCATGGAGCCAGCTATCGCCGGGAATGTGGCCGGCATTCATGCGGTAATTGGCGATCAGCGGGTTGGAATCGTCCGGCATCGCCTCCCGGATCGCGCGGAAGGCCGGAGAAAAGCGCCGGTTGAACCCGGTCATGAGGACAGGTCCCGACGGGTTGTCGCGATAGAAGGCCTCGATCTCGTCGAGGTCCGCGGGGTCGATGGTCAGCGGCTTCTCGACGAACACATGCTTACCCGCACGCAGGGCCTTGAGCAGCGTCGAGCCGTGCAGATCGTGGCGCATGGCGATCAAGACGAGATCGACGTCAGGATCGCCGAGAACCTCCTCGAAGTCGGTCGTGCAGTATTGGGCGCCGGCCTGCATGCCTGCCGCGCGCGCGCTGGCGCCCGTCCGGCTCATGACGGCCCTCAGCTCGAACTCGGATCTGAGCACACCGAGGTTGGGCAAGTGGACACCCTGCGCAAAGCTCGAGGCGCCGACGAGGGCCACACGGATCCGGCCATCGCCGCCCTTGCGGGGCAGCATTTCGACGCGCCGCGACGGCGCCGCCGCATCGTCTTGCCCCTCATAGGAGAGCAGCGCCAGCAGCGGCTTCTTTCCGCCTTCGCCCTTGAGGGCCTGGTAGGCAAACGTTGCGTCGCCGACGGGGAAGACGGACGCCAGCATGTGGTCGAGTTTGAGCCGGCCCGACGCGATGAGCTCGATATAGGCCTGCATATTGCGGTTTTCGGTCCAGCGGACATAAGGGAGTGGATAGTCTTGACCGCCCTCCTCGTAGATCGGGTCGTAGCGACCGGGGCCGTAGGAGCAGGAGATGAGGAAGTCGAGCTCCTTGCGATACATGTCGTCGCGATTGAGGTTCAATCCTACGTCGCCGACGAGCACGACCCGGCCTTTTTTCCGGCAGGCGTTCATGGCTTCGCTGATGATGCCGTGATTGGGGCTGGCGGCGGTGATGATGACGCCATCGGCACCGAACCCGCCGGTCAGCTGCGTGACGCGCTCGACATAGCCCTCAGCTGCCGGATCGATGCCGGCGTCGAGCCCCTGGGCCTTGGCCACCGCGATACGGCCGCCATCGATATCGACGCCGATAACACGGCACCCATTCGCAGCGAGCATCTGCGCCGTCAGCTGGCCGAGCAGGCCGAGCCCGACGACGACGAAAGTCTCGCCCAGCGTCGGCTGGGC
Source organism: uncultured Alphaproteobacteria bacterium (assembly GCA_963741525.1). Lineage (GTDB taxonomy): Bacteria > Pseudomonadota > Alphaproteobacteria > Rhizobiales > Hyphomicrobiaceae > JANNSX01. The sequence goes on along the minus strand of CAVUIW010000028.1, from coordinate 612,770 downwards.
CCGGCGAACGCCCTGCAAGGCAATGGCTCCGAGCGTCACGGTGCATCCGGCGTCCGTGCCGACGGTATCGGGAAGCTTGACGGCGAGGTTGACCGGAACGTCGATATAGTCGGCGTGATTGGCGATGCCGGCGCCCGCGCAGGCGACGCGATCGCCGATGGCAAATCCAGTCACCTCGGCACCGATGCCGATGACGGTTCCAGCCGCCGAGTAACCGGTCGCCCCGCCGGCAGCGAGCTTGCCACTCACCCGCTCGATCGTTTTTCTGATGCCCTGGTCGCGCATCATCTCGACGGCGCGCTTGACGTTCTCGGGTTGCTTAAGCGCGCGCTGATAGAGCGGCAACCCCGACATGCGGACGCCCGCGAGCTCGGTTCCGCTGCTGATGCAGGAATGCGCGAGCCTGACCAGGATGTTTTGCGGCGACGCAAATGGCGCCGGCACGACTGCGACGACGGCCTCGCCGCCCTTGATGAAAACCTGTCTCACCTGCGCACCTGTGTTGCGATGAAGTCCTTGACGATGCCCGTCACGCCCCGGCCGAGGAGATCGTCGAGGGCGTTGAGGAATGTCTCGACGTCGGCCTTGGAGCAGATCAGCGGCGGCTCGAGCCGCATGACGTTACGGTTGTACTCCGTGAATGCGACGAGGATGTTGTAGTCCCGCAGCAGCAGGGCGCCGACGAAACCACAGAGACTGCCCTTGAGCTTGGCGTCGAGCAGGGAAACCGCCTGGCGCAATCCGAAGGGGAGCGTCTGGCTGATGTCGTTGAACTCGAGCCCGATCATCAGCCCGCGCCCCCGAACCTCGCCGATGAGCGTTGGATACTTGCTCTTGAGCTTTCGCAGCCCCTCGATCAGCTCCCCGCCGACGGTCTCAGCGTTGCCCATCAGATTTTCATCGTAGAGCACGTTGAGCGCCTCGATCGCGGTGACACAACTTTCGCCGATACCGCCAAACGTCGCCGGCCCGTGGATGAGCGCGGTCGCGGGCTTGCCATAGGCCCGCATGTAGACGTCGCGACTCGCGATCATGGCGCCCATCGCGCATTTGCCGCCGCCGAGCGACTTGGCGAGTGCCGTCACATCGGGGACGACGCCGGCGTGTTCGAAGGCGTAGAAGCGCCCGGTCCGGCCGAGGCCGCACTGCACCTCGTCGGCGATCCAAAGAATTCCGTGCTTGTCGCAGAGCGCCCTGAGTTGCCTCCAGTACTCCGCGGGGGCCTCGACGATCCCGGCGCCGCCCTGGATGGTTTCCATGACGACGATGCCGATCTCGCGATCGGCCTCGACCGCCAACCGCAGCGCCTCGATGTCGCCGAAGGGCACGCGAACGGTATTCTCGACGAGCTTGAACTTCGAGCGGTAGAGCGAGGAATCGGTGAGCGACAGCGTGCCCTTGGTCTTTCCGTGGAACGCGTTCTCGGCATAGACGATCTTGGCGCGCCCGGGCCCCTGGGCCTGCTCGGCGACTTTGATCGCCGCTTCCATCGCCTCGCTGCCGGCGGAGCCGAAGAATACCATGCTCAGCGGATCGGGCGAGATCTCCGCGAGATTGTAGGCCAGAGCACTTGCATATTGGGAAAGGAACGCGATCGCGATTTCGTGGCGCCGCTCTTCCTGAAATTTCTGGCGCGCCGCGAGGATGCGGGGATGGTTATGCCCGAAGGCGAGCGATCCGAAACCGCCAAAGAAATCGAGAATGCGCCGCCCGTCGCGCGTGATGTAGTGCATGCCCTCGGCACGCTCGACGAGGATCTTGTCGAAGCCGAGCAGCTTCATGACGTGGAGCTGGGCCGTGTTGAGGTGGGCCGAGAACAGCTCCTGCACGCGGGGCAAAGGCAACGCCTTGCTGTCCTCGACCGTCAGGAGCTTCGGCCGTGCGGGGATGTTCAGTTGAAACGCCTCGGTCATGGAGCGATCCTCTTAGCGCCGGCTGCAATCGGCGCCGGCGCGCCGATCTTCTCCCGATAGGTTCTGTAGGCGGCGATCAGCATGGCGTCGTCGCTGTCGGCGGGATGCCAGCCGAGGTCGCGCTCGGCGGCGGCCGTGTCGAGAATGCAATACTCGTCCGCGATCTTGTACTGCTCGGGGTCCATCAGCGGCACGTTCGCCCAGTCGAGCGCATCAAGCGTCGCTTTCACGAAGGGCGCCCAGACCGGCAGCAGGATCGACCGGCTGCCGGTCGCCGCGATCAGCTTGGACAGCAGCGTGCGGACGGAGGGTGGGTTCTTGGAGCCCAGATTGTAGACGCCATTCGGCACGCCTTTCTCCCAGGCGAGCCTCGCCGCGTTGGCGCAATCCTGCACCGCGATGAACTGGTAGGGATTCTTGCCGCTGCCGATCATCGGAATGGGGAGATGATGGTCGATCAGCCAGAACAGCTTGACGAGGATGCCGAGCCGCCCAGGGCCAATGATGAGCCGAGGCCGGAAAATCGAGATCTGCATCCCGCGCTTGCGGTAGTCTTCGCAGAGTGCCTCGGTCGCGAGCTTGCTCAGGCCGTATTCGCCGAGTGGCTTCGTCGGATGGGACTCGGGCGTCGGAACAGTGACCGTGTGCCCGTAGACCATATCCGTCGTGAAGTGCACGAGGCGGGGACAGCCGGCGGCCTCGAGTCGCTCCAGGATATGCTCGACGCCGTGGAAGTTCACCGGCCAGAAGAAGTCGTGCCGCTTCGCCCTCGGCATGATCGGGCTCAGCATCTTCGCCGATAGATTGTAGACCATGTCGTCAGCGCGAACGTCGAACCGGCGGACGGCGTCGCGATCCGTGACATCGACGTGATGGAACCGGATGCCCGGATCGTCGCGCCCGGCCGGCTTCACGATGTCGGCGACGACGACCTCTTCGCCCATGGCCGCGAGATCGCGCGCGAGCACGTGACCGACAAAGCCGCTGCCGCCGAAGAGAATGTGTCTCATGCGTTCTCGCTGTGAGTCTTAATGCCGATGAAGTGCAGTCGTCAGCTGCGCGCGACCAGAACCGTCCCCAGGCAGATCAGCGCCACGCCAGCAATCCGCAACAGCCCGACCTGCTCATCGAACGCGAACCAGGCGAAGGCCAGCACGACGACGTAGGCGAGGCTCAGGAACGGATAGGCGAAACTCAGCTCGGCCTTCGACAGCACGTAGAGATGAGAGGCCATGCTGATGACGAACACGCAGAGCCCGCCGAACACGAAGGGCTGAAAGACCACCCGGAAGATCGTGACGAGCGGCGAGGACGCGGAGAAGTCGAGCGGCCCAAGCGAGAGCATGCCGCGCTTCAGCAAGATCTGCGCGACGGCATTCGTCAGGACCGTGAAGAGAATGAGTGGAATGACGTTCATGTGCGAGGCCATGGCGCTGATGACAATTGCAATCCTTCCACGCTACCGCACTTTCGGGTGAATCGCTTCAACCCGAAGTCGTCACAAGGACCGGGCCCAGCACCCCGATCAGAACTCGCCGCTTCGATGAGGAAGGCCGCTCCCGCGCCCTACGTCTCACTGCCGCTCCGTGCGATTGCGCCGTTGCCCGTTGGGCTCGAGCGGAGCCGGATCAGGCGGCTGGCGGCGACGAAAACTCAGCCAAAACCGTCACGGCGGATCGCAACCCGGCGACACCATCGCAGCACCCTACATTGTCACTGCGGAACTTCGGCCAAGGATTCACTCTTTACACTAACTCGCACCGGGCGATTGAGCAGGTCGAGCAGCACGACGATGCGATCCTTCTCGTCGAGGTCGACGATGGTCGCGACCAGGCCGTCGAGGGCGCCTCGCACGATGCTCACCCGTTGGCCAATGCGAAAGGGAGCCGTCGGGCGGGTGATGGCGCCATCGATCTCGCGGGCCCTCAGCTGCTCGATGATGTCGCTCCTGAGCGTGCTCGGCGCCTCCCCACAACTGACGATGCCGCGAACGCCACGCGTCGAAAGCAGCGACCGCCAGCTCTGCCGGCCGAAATCGAGGGAGACGAACACGTAGCTGGGGAACAGCGGGCGCACGGATTCGTAGGTGCGCCGGGCATGCCGCACCTGCCGGCGGATCATCGGGCAATAGCAGGTGAACGCCTGCCGTCCGAGGTGCTCGAGCGCGACGCTCTCCTTGTGCGGCAGGCAGTTGACCACGATCCAGTCGCTTGACTCGCCGGCATTGCCGGGGGCGATCGGTACCGGCGCGTTGCACCGGCCGGTTTTGCCCTTCGAACCCTGGCCAATCAGCATTGACATGGCCTAACCACCAATCGAGCCGACGCGCTCGCCCAATCCGTGCAAGCTCGATCGCGCAGGCTCGGATTTCGCGACATGCCCCTCGGACCGGGTCGTTGCGCTGGCGGCTGCAACCTCCCAAGCCCGCTTCGCCTCGCTGGTGATCCGCTCGCCACCGATGATGATGGGCAGTGTCTTGAACAGAATCCTGAAGTCGAACATCGGGCTCGCATTGCGAACATACCAGGCATCGAGCGCCATCTTGTCGGCTGCGCTGACCGCACGCCCACCCATGATCTGCGCCCAGCCCGTCAACCCTGGGCGCACGAGCAAGCGCACGGTTTCGCCTTCGACCTGGTCGGCGAGGAGCAGCGGCCGGGGCCCCACGAACGACATGTCGCCCACGAGAATGTTCCAAAGCTGGGGCAGCTCGTCGAGCCGCGTCATGCGCAGGAAGTGGCCGAGCCAATTGAGCCGATGGTCGTCGGCGAGAGGCCTGCCGTCGGCACCGTGAGCCGGCCCCATGGTCCTGAACTTGTAGAGCCGGAACCGGCGTCCGCCGCGGCCGGGCCGGTCCTGCCAGAAGATCAGCGGCCGGCCGATCCAGATCGCGACCGCGCAACCGACGGCCAGAGTGAGCGGTGCGAGCAGCACCAGCAGGATTGCCGCGACAAGAAAGTCGCCGGCTCGCTTGATCTTCCAAAACGGCCGGTTGGCAATCGATACCGTATCCAGGTTCTCCGATGAGGAACCGCCGGCCATTCGCGCGTTCGCGCTCTTCGCCGTCCCAGGCGATCCGGTGGACGCATCGGGCTGTCGCGCCGGGTCCTGCGCCCGCAGACCAATGAGATCGAACAGCATCTCGACGCGCACCTGGCCTCGGTCCGCGATCGCGGTCAGGCTTCGGGCGAGCTCCTCCGGCAGGGACGCAGGATCAACCGTGACGATGATCCTCTGCACCCTGACGCCGTGCACCATGAGGCCCCTGATGATATCGGGCACATGCTCATCGGCGCCGTAGATCCGATGGCCGCGCACTGTTTGCCGGTTCGGTCGCGGCGTCGTGGCGACGATGCCGGCGATCCGGACATTGTCCTGGTCCAGCTCGCCCAACGCCCGCAGAAACAGCCAGGTCAGATCGTTCACGCCGACGATCAGCACACAGTCGTCTCTCGCCACTGATCCCGGACGCGCGATCAGCGCCGGATCGGGTCTGCGCGACTGGCTGAGATGGCGCGCGCGAACAGTCACCCGCGTGCCGACCAGCAGGCAGACGGCGACAAGCGCATGCAGGATCGGGATCGACCTCGATACACCATCTAGGCGATTGTAGACAAAGACGAGAACCGTTGCCGCAAGAACCGTGAATGAAATCCAAGTGAGTACTTTGATAAAGTCAGCCAGAGCGGAAAATCGCCAGAATGCCCTGTCGAGACCGAGCGCGAGGCTGGTGGGTACGGCGACCGCCGTAGAAATCGCGAGATAGGGTAAGACGGCCACGAGCTTGTCGGGTTCCAGCGTCGCGTTCTCACGCAGCGCGAGAGCGGTGACCGCCGCGACACCCAAGAGAACAAGATCGACCGCCAAACGTCCGATACGCTGACCTACCGCACCCGCAGACACTTCCAACTCCCGCAGTTCACACCACCGCTGTGACCGCCTTGCTGAGCGCGCATCGCTCATTATTTTTCTTATTGTATTTCTGCGCGCTACGTCGCATCGGCTACGGGTCACTCTTAGCTACCCGCTGCCCAAACCGCAAGGAATTTCGTGCGCAGCTTACGTATGCATCTTGCGTAAGGCGGTGTCATATCGGTGACGCAACCGAAGTGTAACAGACGAGGTTCTCGAAGTGCCGGGCGCAGCATAGGCGTTAACTGATTTTCCGTGTTCGCATCGACAGATCCCAGATCGCGCGCGTTACAATTGAGCGTTACAATTCAGCGCACCGGGCCAGGAGGCGAGCACATTCACCGGCCGCCGCGACCGTCGTTGGTTAACTCCGTGGACTCCATTTGCCAATCGCCAACAAGTCTGCGAAGAGTCCCGCCGATTTGCGGTAAGGTGCCCGCGCGGCACGCGTGGGCGCCGGTGTGAAGGGTTGATCGATGCGTAGAGTTCTCCTCGTGCTCGGCACGCGGCCCGACATCATCAAGCTCGGGCCTGTCTACCGGGCGCTTGCGCGACAACCAGACGTCGTCGTCGAAACCTTCTGGACCGGCCAGCACATCGAACTCGCCGACGGCCTGCTCGAGCTGTTCGAGATCGACATAACCCACAAAGCGACCGACGTGCTGGAGCATGCCCGGCTGACGGGCAAGGCCAGCGCGATGCTCAGCCGCTTCTCCGAGCTGCTCGGCAAAACGCGATACGACTACATCGTCGTGCAAGGCGACACGCTGACGGCCATGGCCGGCGCCATCGCTGGATTTCTCGAGCGCGTGCCCGTCGCGCATATTGAAGCGGGCCTGCGCACCCACGATCTCTACTCGCCATGGCCCGAAGAGTTCGCCCGCCGCGTGGTCACCGTCGCGACGACGCGGCACTTCGCGCCGACCGCAGCCGCCCGAGCCAACCTCCTCAACGAGGGCGTGGCCCCCGAAACGATCATGGTAACCGGCAACACTGTCGTCGATGCCCTGCTTTATACATTGACGCGGATCAAGAACGGCTTTCGGCCGCACGATCCCGAGATCGAGCGGCTGCCTGCGGACAAGAAACTGGTGCTCGTCACCGGCCATCGCCGGGAGAATTTCGGCGGACCGCTGGAGCGCGTGCTCAAGGCGCTGAAGGAGCTGGCGCGCGACGGCGACAAGCTCATTGTTTTCCCGGTGCATCTCAATCCGAACGTCCGCAGCGCGGTGGCCGAGCACCTCGGCGAGAACCCGAACATCCGGCTCCTCGAACCCCTGCGCTACCCCGACTTCGTCTACCTCATGAGCAAGGCTTGGACCGTCATTACCGACTCCGGTGGCATCCAGGAGGAAGCCCCGACCTTCGGCACGCCCATCGTCATCACGCGCGAGGTGACCGAACGGCCGGAGGTCGTCGAAGCCGGTTTCGGACGGCTTGCGGGCAGCGATACGAAGTCGATTGTCGAGAGTGTCCGGACCCTGACATCCGGTCACGAGCCGATGAAGATCGCAGGCCCAAATCCGTTCGGCGACGGCAAAGCTGCCGAGATGATCGCCGCCGCATTGCTGGGCTTTGCGACCCCGAGCGAGGTCATATCGCTGCCTTCGAATGCGGCAGCGATCCTGGCCGGAAAAACCACTCCCGAGCCCAAGCCGACCGAGCCTGCCGAAAGACCCATCGCCAACGGCTCGCCGGGTGTGGGATCCTGAGCCGCGCTTGCCAGTTGCGATCGCGGCGTCACGGCCTTAGGGTGTTTCCGTTTTTCGTTGAATCACTTCAACACCCTAATTCCCTGGTTTGTCGTGCTTCTTTTCGGAAAACCGCTTCGCACTTTTCCGGAAGCACTCTAGAAATTGCTCGCACCGCGTGTTCGACTTGTCGAGACGCGGCGGCTTGTCCCGGTAGCTCAGCTGGATAGAGCAACGGTTTCCTAAACCGTAGGTCGCAGGTTCAAATCCTGCCCGGGATGCCAACGAATTATACCAGCCTGCGCAGACCTCGACTCACCAGCGGCGGAGCGCAGGCTGATATTCTCTCTTGTTTGCGCGAGGCGACTCTCGTTCCAAGAGCCGGCCGCCACGCGCCGATACCAACCTTCATGGGTCAGTACCCATGAAGGTTGGTATTAGATGCGTGACCAGACGGCCAGATAGTCTGAGCTGCGACAGCCACCCGCCCGGACCTACAGCCCGAAATCCCCCGGCGTCAGATTGATCAATCCCGAGAGCTTGATCATGAACTCGCTCGCCCGATCGCCGTCGGTGTCGCAGTAGACAATCGTATAGTCGCTGGTGGTTCCGGCCAGGTTGTACCGCTCGACGCGCAGCTCGCCCGCGAGTGACGTGCTGAAATCTGCCGTCCCCCGCCACAGGAACGCACTGTTGCCCGCGAGCACGCGGCTGGCGTCGATCCATCCGAGATCGACGGTGTCGGTCCCGTGCTGGAAATCGCCAATAACGTCGAAGCCCGTTGCAGCCCCGGCCTCGGCGATCGAGCGGAAGACGAAGTGATCGCGACCGGCACCGCCCAGCATGATGTCGCGGCCAGCGCCGCCGAAGAGAAAATCGTCGCCGCCCAAACCCGTCAGCCGATCGGCACCGGCATCCCCGAGGAGCACGTTCGACAGGCCGTTGCCCGACAGGCGATCGGCGAACCGCGATCCGCCCACATTCTCGATGCCAACGAGCGTATCCCGGCCGGCGCCCCCTGTTGCAGACGTGGCCGCAAGATCGACGCTGACGCCGTAGACGGCATCCGCATAGAGCGCGGTATCCCTGCCGGCGCCGCCGTCGATCCAGTCGTTTCCGGAGCCGCCCTGCAGCTTGTCGGCGCCAAAGCCGCCATAGAGATCGTCGTGGCCGCCGCCCGTGCGCAGTGTGTCGCCGCCGCCATCGCCGAACACGACATCGCGCGAGGCCGTCCCCGTGACGTCGTCCTCGCCGCCCAGCGCGTGCCAATAGCGGCCGGCGCTCGAGAGCCGCACGGTATCAGTCCCTTCCGTGAACCGGCCGGGGCCCGAGGGGGGGGCGTAGCCCGGGTCGACGATCATGCTGTAGTTGGGGTTGGTCGCACCTTCGAAGCCGAAAACCCGCACGTAATAGTAATCCCCGGCGGTCGCCTCGACGATGATGTGCTCGCGGTCGCCGGCCGCGGCGGACTGGGAGACGAGGGCACCGGTTGCATCGAATACCTCCATGTCGACATCGCCCCGGGCATCCTTGAAGGCCAGATCGAAGGCGAGGATGCCGGTCGCCGAGGCGGTGACGCGGAAGTAGTCGTCGTTGAGGGAAGCGTGGATCGACAGGTTCGCATAGGTGTGCAGCTCCGGCGGCGCCAGGATGCTCGCGGTAGCTAAGCTGTCGTTGTGCTCGAACGTGTCGGGCGGTGATGGCGCTGTTGCCGGGTGGCCGCTCGAGCAAAATCCTGATCCGCGTGACATTGTTCGTCTCGTTCGAACTCGATGATCCGGTTGGTGGGGTCGGCGACCACCTCGAGCCAGTATTCCCCGTCCGGCACGCCGGTGATGTCGATGGATTGGCCGGGCAGGCCCCGATGATAGACATCGGCCCAACCGGCGGAGATGCCCTGCACCGGGCCGCAGCTGAGGAATTGCGGCGTCGCGGGCCCTTGCGCGCCGTAGCGCTCGACGTCGAGGAGGCAGAAGCTCACCTTGCTGCCGGCCGCGACGATCTCCCCGACGCCCCCGCCGCCGGTCACGGCGCGCAGGCGGAACTCGGCGAACTCCTCGAAGTGGAGGTGGTCGTGCTCGGGATGATGGATGAATGTGCCCGCCAGCACATCCGTCGACGAACCGTCGGAATTGTGGATGCGCTGATAGACATCCTGCGTGCCGCCTTGGATGGCGCCACCCCTGATCTCGAGCTGTCCGCTGCCGATGTTGGCGATGGCCGACGTCAATCGAAGGTCATTGCCCTGGATCACCCAGTCGTAAACGAAACCATGGCTTTGGCTGGCCCATGGCGTCAGATCCGGCAGAAGCTGCATGGCCGTTCGCTCCGTTGGCGATGGTAAGTGCATCGCACCACGCGAACGTCTTGCAAGGCTCGCGCCTCGACAAACGGCAATCGCGGTTTACCCTAACGGAGAGGTCTCTGGTCAGGCGGCCGGCTCCGCGATGGGCTTGGCCAATCCGAGGCGCGTGCCGCCTACTTCTCCGGGATCAATCCCCTGCGGACTGAATCTCAGCACGAGCAGCAGGATCACGCCCATCGTCAGCAGCCGCATGTGAGCTGCCGATTCCTGCAGATGCGCCTTGAGCCACGAGCCGTCGGGCATGCCCGAGGTGATCGTGGCCATGAGCCACAAGCCCATCGGCTCGACCATCACCCAGAGCCACCAGATGAGGAAGCCGCCGAGCACCGCACCCCAGTTGTTACCCGAGCCGCCGACGATCACCATCACCCAGACGAGAAAGGTGAAGCGCAGCGGCGAGTAGGCGGTCGGCGTCAGCTGGCCTTCGAGCGTCGTCATCATGGCGCCCGCGATGCCGATGACCGCCGAGCCCAGGATGAAGATCTGCAAATGCCGCCGCGTCACGTCCTTGCCCATGGCGGCGGCCGCGATCTCGTTGTCGCGGATCGCCCGCATCATGCGGCCCCAGGGCGACTTCAGCGCCCTTTCGGCGAGCCAGACGATGGCGAGCAGCACGGCGAGGAACAGCATGGCATAGAGAAGCTTGACGAGGATCGAGGAACCCGTCACCGGATCGAAACCCCAGCGGGCGGCAAAATCGAGGAAGCTCGCATCCTGTTGGAGATTGACCTCGTAGGGCACGGGGCGCGGCAGCGAGATGATGTTCTTGACGCCGCGGGCGAGCCAGTCCTCGTTCTTCATCACGGCGAGAATGATCTCGGCGATGCCAAGCGTGGCGATGGCGAGATAGTCGGACCTGAGCCCCAGCGCCGTCTTGCCGATCGCCCAGGCGGCAATCGCCGCCAGCACGCCGCCGACCGGCCAGGAGAGCAGGATCGGCAGGCCGAGGCCGCCGAGATTGCCGGCTGTCGCCGGGTTGAAGGCTTCGACGGCCGTGACGGCGGGATCGATCACCCAGCGAAACAGCACGGCGCCGAGGACGAGGACCCCGATCAACGCCAACGCCCGACCGGCGCCGGGCGCCATCGCCTTGTAGAGAATGATGGCGGCGGCGATCGTGGCGGCGCCGATCGCCAATCCGCCGAGCAATCGCGGCCCGCCCGCGGCCCAACCCTCGGGCACGGGCGCAGCCGACGTGATGACGACCGCCAAACCGCCCAAGGCGACGAAGCCCATGACGCCCGTGTTGAACAGGCCCGCGTAGCCCCACTGCATGTTCACGCCCATGGCCATGATGGCCGAGATGAGCGCCATGTTGAGGATGGCGAGCGACAGATTCCAGCTCATGGTGATGCCGGTCACCACGAAGAGAACTGCGACGATCGCAAACAGCAGTGGAGCGCGCAGCGTCATCACGATTTTCCTCGGAAGAGCCCGGTCGGCATGAAGAGCAAGACCAGCACCAGGATCGCGAAGCTGACCGCGAATTTGTAGTCGGTCGAGAGCAACTGCATGAGCCCGTCCGGCATCCAAGCCTCAGGCAGCAGGTAGCCCGCGACCTTGCGCCAGGCATAGGTCACCATCACCTCGCTGAACGCGATGACAAAGCCGCCAGCGATTGCGCCGATCGGGCTGCCGATGCCGCCGACGATGGCCGCCGCGAAGATCGGCAGCGAGAGCTGGAAGTAGGTGAAGGGCTTGAAGGACTTCTCGAGCCCGTAGAGCACGCCGGCGATCGCCGCCAGCGCTGCGGTGATAATCCAGGTGACAGCGACGACCCGGTCGGGGCTAATGCCCGAGAGTAGCGCCAGGTCCTCGTTGTCGGAGAAGGCCCGCATCGACTTGCCGGTGCGCGTATTCTGCAGGAACCAGAATAGCGCGAAGACGGCGGCAGCGGCCGTGATCCAGGTCACCGCCTGCGCGGTCTTGATGGCCAGGCCCTCGTCGAGCCCGGTCATCTCGCGGAAATCGCCGGCCGAGATGATGAAGCGCGCGCCATCGGAAAAATTCTGCTCGTCGACGCCGATGATGAAGCGCACGACCCCGTTCATGACGAACATGACGCCGAGCGAGACGATGACCAGCAGCGTCGGGTTGACCTTCTTCTGACGGTAGAAGCGATAGACGAGGCGATCGGTGCCGAGCAGCAGCAGCGCGGTAGCGAGAACCCCGACGGGAAGCGCGAGCAACGCTGTCGGCAGCGGGCCGAAGCTCAAACCCGCCGCTTGCATCCACCAGGTGAGGAGGATCGTCACCGTCGCACCGAAGGCCATGCTGTCGGCATGGGCGAAATTCGAGAAGCGCAGGATGCCGTAAATCAGCGTCACGCCGAGCGCGCCCAGCGCCAGCTGCGCGCCGTAGGAAACCGCGGGCACGAAGACGAAATTGAGGAAGGCGACGAGCGCGTTGAGGATGTCCACTCTATGGCCTTTCCGTTCTAGACTGAATCGGACGTGCCACCCCTGACTCCATCATGCCGGAGGCGCGTCTTCGACACGACGAGGGCGGGGCAACCGCATACAGGTGTTTGTTGGAGTCCGAGAGGTCGCCACTGGCATTCCTCCCCCTTCGATGGGGGAGGACCGCGCGCCTTGGACTTAGATGCGAAGCAGCTAAGTCCTTAGGCGCGCCTAGGTGGGGGTGTTGTTTTTCTGCGGATTCAATACGGCGTTCGATCGCAACCGACGAGCACCCCCACCTATGTTCGCCTAAGGGTTTAGCTGACGCTAAACCCAAGGCGAACAGTCCTCCCCCATAGAAAGGGGGAGGATAGTGTGCGGTGAGTTCCGGCTTATCGGTGATCCTGTTGACGCTGCTCGTTTGTACTGCGACCGATGATGAAGTGGATAGCGTCGAGTGCAAAAGACCTGCTCTCGACGGGGACAGGGACGAACCTGCAGCCACTTCGATCGAAGTCGCAATCACCCTACCCTCCCAAAAACGAGCGACGGACTTCCGGATCGGCGAGCAGCGCCTTGCCGGTGTCCGTGAACCGATTGGCGCCTTGCACGAGCACGTAGCCCTTGTCGGCGATGGCGAGTGCCTGCCGTGCGTTCTGCTCGACCATCAGGATCGAGATGCCGGTCCGCGCCACCTCGATGATGCGATCGAACAGCTCATCCATGACAATGGGCGAGACGCCAGCGGTCGGCTCGTCCAGCATCAGCACCTTGGGCTCGGTCATGAGCGCGCGGCCGACGGCGACCTGCTGGCGCTGACCGCCAGAGAGCTCGCCGGCCGGCTGGCGGCGCTTCTCCTTGAGGATCGGGAACAGCGTATAGACCTGCTCCATCGTGCCACGGATGTCGTCACGGCGCAGGAACGCGCCCATCTCGAGGTTTTCCTCGACCGTCATGGTCGTGAAGACGTTCTGCGTCTGCGGCACGAAAGCCATGCCCTTGGCGACGCGGGCTTGGGGGCTCAGCGCCGTGATGTCCTCACCCGCGAGCCGCACTTGTCCGCCGCGCAAGTTGAGCATGCCGAAGACGGCTTTCATGGCGGTCGACTTACCGGCCCCGTTCGGACCGACGATGACGGCGATCTCGCCCTTTTCGACCGCGATGGTGCAGTTGTGCAGGATGTCGACCGGGCCGTAGCCGCCGGTCATCGTTTCCCCGATCAGGAAGGGCTCAGCCAACGGCCTCCTCCTTCAGCTTGTTCTTGAGGCCGGTGCCGAGATAGGCCTCGATCACCCGCTCGTTGCTCTTGATCTCGGCGACCGTTCCCTCGGCCAGCACCTTGCCTTCGGCCATGCAGATGACCGGATTGCAGAGTTTGCCGATGAAATCCATGTCGTGCTCGATGACGCAGAACGTGTAGCCGCGCTCCTTGTTGAGGCGGACGATGGCATCGCCAATCGTATTCAGAAGCGTGCGGTTCACACCGGCGCCGACCTCGTCGAGAAAGACGATCTTGGCGTCGACCATCATGGTGCGGCCGAGCTCCAGAAGCTTCTTCTGCCCGCCGGAAATCTGGCTCGCCTTCTGATCGGCGAGGTGACTGATGGTCAGGAAGTCGAGCACCTCGTCGGCTTTTTTGGCGATCCGCGCCTCTTCCTCGGCGACAAGACCGCGCCGGAACCAGGTGTTCCAGAGCGTCTCGCCGGCCTGGGCTCCCGGCACTATCATCAGGTTCTCGCGCACCGTCATCGAGCCGAACTCGTGCGCGATCTGGAAGGTACGCAGCAGTCCTTTGTGGAAGAGCACGTGCGGGGCCAGGCCGGTGATGTCCTCGCCATCCATCAGCACGCGGCCGGAGGTCGGCTGGTAGCGGCCGGCGATCACGTTGAACAGCGACGTCTTGCCGGCGCCGTTGGGGCCGATGAGGCCGGTGATCGAGCCGGTTTTGATCTCGATCGACGCGCCATCGACGGCCCGGAAGCCACCGAAGCGTTTCACCAGGTTTTCGACGACGATCATGTAGCCCGCCTTGGGGGTCTGACCCAGCGGGTCTGACCCCGATCGACCTCAAAATGCGGGGGTCAGACCCGCAGGGTCTGACCCCCCCCAAGCCTATAGTGCAACGGCCCGGAGTGTTTCCGGGCCGTTGCTTTCGTCCTCTGCAGTTTCTACCGGCTACTTGTATTCGTCGGTCGCCTGCTTGCCGTCCTTGACGGTGTAGACGCGATAGTTGCCCTTGCTCTCGCCCGCGCCGACGAGATTGACGGCGGTGGCGCCCTCGTAATCGATGGCCGTGCCGGCGGCCAGCAGCTCCAGACCCTTGGCGAGATCGCCGGGGAGGATCTTCTCGCCGGGACCGTTGGCGATCTCGAGGATCTTGCCCTTGATGTCGGCGGATTTCGAGGATTTCGCCGCCTGCATGGCAAGCATGATCAGTGCGGCGGCGTCATAGGTCTCCGGCGCGAAGGACGAGGTGCCGTCGAAGCCGGCGGCTTTGGCGAGCTCGAGGAACTTCTTCGAGCCGTCATTGTCGACACCTGGCACGTCGCCGAAGGAACCCTCAAGCGGCTTGCCGATGGCCGCGATCAGAGAGTCTCCGTACATGCCGTCCGGCAGGTAGAAGGTCTTGAAGGCACCCGAGTCGAGCGCGTTCTGGATGATACCCTTGCCGCCCTGGTCGACGTAGCCGCAAACGACCAGCAGGTCGCCGCCAGCTGCCGCCAGCGCGCCGACCTCGGCCGCGTAGTCGCCCTTGCCGTCCTCGTGCGCGGCGATGATCGTCACCGCGCCGCCGGCCTTCTCGAAGGACGCCTTGAAGGCCTCCGACAAGCCCTTGCCGTAGTCGTTGTTCGTGAAGGTGACCGCCACCTTCTTGATGCCGCGGGCCATGATGACCTCGGCCATCACCTCGCCCTGGCGGGCATCGGAGGGCGCCGTGCGGAAGAAGAGTCCATCATCTTCGGCGGTCGAGAGCGCCGGCGAGGTCGCCGACGGCGAGATCATGACGATGCCGTTCGGCCGAGCAACGTTCTGCAGCGTGGCACCCGTGACGCCCGAGCAGTCGGCGCCCACGATGGCGTTGACCTTGTCGGCCGTGATGAGGCGCTCGGCGGCGGCAGTCGCGGCGGCGGCATCGGTGCAAGTCGAGTCACCCCGGATACCCGTGACCTTGGAGCCGTCGAGCAGCTTACCGGAGTCGGTGACTTCCTTCATGGCCATGTCGGCCGCCTGCGCCATCACCGGCGCAATGCTTTCGATCGGACCCGTGTATCCGAGCAGAACGCCGAGCTTGATGTCTTCGCCGGCCATTGCCGAGCCTGCCATCAGAGCCGACACCGCGGTTGCGCCAAGCAGTTGTTTCAACACAGTTTTCATACCTACTCTCCCGTCTAGGCTTGTTTATGGATAACATTCCGGAACGTTATCCTTGGACGCGAACTTAGGCCCGAGCGTGGAAAAAGAAAAGCGCGATTGGGGTTGTTCCTAATGCCTCAGGGCAAGATCGGTTCGGGCGCGCATCAGAGCGGCGGAGCCTTTTGCGTTTCCGACAACCAGGCCCGGCAAACCCGCTTGAAGACCCTGACAGCCCCGCTCTCCGGCCGGCCGGGCGCGCGCGCCATGACGATCTCGCTCGCGGGCGAGCCACCGGCGAGCGGCCGGGCCGCCACGGCCATTCCATCGTAGGTGACGCCGGTGGCAGGCTTCGTGCCGAGCAGCGCGAAGCCGAGGCCCTGGCCGACGAGGCCGCGCACCGTCTCGAAGCTCGTCGAGCGCAACGCGATCCTCGGCGCGACGCCGGCGGCCGTGAAGAGGCCGAGGAAGTAGTCGCGGCTCATCGGCAGGTCGAGGAGGATCATCGGCTCGGCGGCGAGCTCGGCGATCAATATGCTGCGTTGGTGGGCGAGCGGATGGGCCTCGGGCAGCAGCACATAGGCCGGCATCTCGGTCAGCGCCTCGGTCTCGAAGGCCGGATCGAGTTGGAAGCCGTAAGTGAGCGCGACATCGACGGCACCGCTCCTCAGCGCGTCGGCCAGCGCCGTTTGAGGCGCCTCGAGGAGCTTCACCTCGAGCCCGGGCATGGCATCGAGCAGACGGCGGACGAGCTCGGGCACGACATAGGGCGCGAGCGTCACCAGCGCACCGATTGTCAGCGCCGGGCTTGCGCCGGCCGCTGAAACCTTACGCGGCTCGATCCGGGCCGGCCGCCCGTAGGCGCGGTTGGCGTAGATGAGCGGATGGCTGCCGCTGGCAACGAACATATCCTCGACCTCGCCGAAGAACACGTGATGCGAGCCATAGCGCAGGCTTTGCGCGAGCCTGCAGTCGAAAGCGACGAGCGGATCGATGATGCGCGGCGCTCCGGTTGCTTGCGTGACCCATTGAGCCGAGGAGAACTTGTCGCCATCCGCCGTCTTGATCCGGCCGGCGAAGGTGTCGGACACGTCCGCCTGATCATCCCGCAACACGTTCACGCAGAAGACGCCGTTGCGCTGAATGGCTTCCGCGGCTCCGCTCTTGTGATGCACGCAAACGAGCAGCGAGGGCTTGGCCGAGTCCGCCGACACCGACGACATCGCCGAGACCGTCACGCCGAACCGCCCGGCCGGGCCATCGGTGGTGACGATGTTCACCGTGCAGGCAGCCTGGCTCATGCCTTCGAGGAAAGATTGGCGGAGGGCGGTGGGGTCGGTCATGGCCGGGCTCCAGGGAACGCAATCACATGGGCGACCGGTGGTCGCCCGGCTAACCCTACGCGCGACGATTGGGATGGACAAAAAGAGCGAGCGACCGGCGGTCGCCCCTATTTCTGCGCCCCCCACACCTTATCACTCAGGCCCGCCGCCTTCTGCGTGAACTTCAGCGCATTGTTCCAATCGAACGTCCGGTACACCGCCGCCAGATGCGCAAACGGCGGCGACTGGGCGAACAGCTGGAAGGTCAGGCGGTGACCTGCATAGTCTGAGTTCACCAGATCGCGCGCGAAGGCCAAGAGCTTGCGGCGGTCGTCGGCCACCCACTCCTCGTTGATGGTGTAGTATTTGTCGAGCCAGGGCTTCGTCTCCGGCGCCTCGAACGTCGCGGCGTCCGGCGTGACGCAGATCTGGCCGCCGCACAGCTCGCGGGCGATGTGCATCATGCGCGGCAGGTTCGTCATCGCGTGCACGCGGCCGGTCATCAGCATCGACTGGTTCGGCATCACGAGTCCGTTCGGGCTCTTCTCGGCGACCGCGATGGCCGCCGTCAGATGGGCGTTGATGCCCTCGCGCCAGACGGCGAGCTCGGCGAGCTTCTCCTGCACCGCCTGTTGCTTGTCGAGGCCGGTCTGCTTGGCGTTCCACATGGCCGCGCCGATCAGCATGTCGGCGACGACGAGGGTCCGGTAGACGAAGGGATAGGCCGAGTAACGGTGCAATGTCTGGCGGATGAATGCGGCGGCCTTCGTGTGCTGATAGAAGAGCACGTCCTCCCAGGGGATGAGGACGTTGTCGAGGATCATCAGCGTGTCGACCTCGTCGAAGCGATTGGCGAGGGGATAGTCGCGTGGATCGGCGCGGCCAGTGAAGCCCGTCCGGCAGATGTGGCGCACGCCCGGCGCGTTCATCTTGACGATGCAGCCCAACGCATAGTCCGAGAGTTTGGCGTCACCCCAGTTGGCGATGGTGGGCTTCAGGAACGCCTGGTTGGCATAGGCCGCCGCCGTCTCGTATTTGGCGCCGCGGATGACAATGCCTGCATCCGTCTCCTTGACGACGTGGACGAGAAAATCCGGGTCCTGGTCCTGTGGCCGCTTGGAGCGATCGCCCTTTGGATCGGTGTTGGCCGAAACGTGGAAGGGATCATCGGCGATCGCCTTGTGGATGTGCGTCTCGATGTTCTTGGCAAAGCGCGGATCTATCTCGTCGAGGATGTCCTTGCCGTCCCACAGCGACCACATCTCACCGATCGTCTCATCGCCGACGCGGGTGACGACGCCGCCGATGTCCCACATGACGGCATCGATGGATTTGCGTTTGGCGTGCCAATCCTCTTGCGTGAACGGGAGCTTGAGGCCGATGGCATAGCGCTCGCCCTTCTCCTCGTAGGTCATGACCTCTTGCGTCTTCTTCTCGTGCGCCATGTCGTAGATGCGGGCACGGATATCGACAAGCGGCTTCAGCATCGGATGCGAGGGCACGTCCTTGACGCGCTCACCGTTGATGTAGACCTCACGGCCGTCGCGGATACTGTCGATGTACTGCTTGCCGGTGCGGATCATGGATGCCTCTCGTCGGTGGCCGGAAGCCAAGACAATGCGATGGGACGGCTGCTTTGGGAACCTAGTTCTTTTCGACGCTCTGATTTCGATTCTCGGAACTACCGCTGGCATCTCGGGCAATGGAAGCTCGAGCGGCCGGACTGGACGGTGCGCCGGATGACCCCGCCGCAACCGTCGCGAAGGCAGGGCTCGCCTTCGCGGTCATAGACTTGGTGCGCTTTCTGAAAGTAGCCGAGTTCGCCGTCGGTGTGGCGATAGTCGCGCAAGCTCGAGCCACCGGCGGCGATCGCCTCGTTGAGGATGTCGCGGATGGCGGCGACGAGCGTCTCGGTCTTCGGCGCCGGTCTGCCGCGACGATCGGAAAGGCGAGATGCCGGGGCCGATGGCTTGAGCCCTACCCGATAGAGCGCCTCCACAACATAGATGTTGCCGAGCCCGGCGACCACACGCTGGTCGAGCAGCAGCGCCTTGAGGTCGACCTTGCGGCCGTAAGCAGCCTCGGCGAGTGTTTCAGCATTAAAGGCATTCGACAACGGCTCCGGGCCAAGCCCTAGGAATTGCTTGTGGGTATCGAGCCCGGCGGCGGGAACGAGGTCCATGTAGCCGAAGCGTCGCGCATCGTTGAACGTCACGATCGCCCCGCTCGCCATGTGAAAAACGATGTGATCGTGCTTGGGATCGCCGCCGGCCTCGTGAGTGAAGTCGCCGGGCATCTTCGATTTCGCCTTGGGCGGCGTGATCGTGAACCGCCCTGTCATACCGAGATGCATGGCGAGCACCTCGTCCTGGTCGAGGTGGGCGAGGATGTATTTGGCGCGCCGCCCCATGCGCTCGATGCGGCGGCCCTTGAGCCGCTCCGGGAAACGCTCCGGCAGCGGAAATCTCAGGTCCGGCCGCCGCTGCTCGACCCTTGTGATCCGCACGCCCTCGAGCACGGCCGAAAGCCCCCGCATCACTGTCTCGACCTCGGGAAGCTCAGGCATGGGATGCGATCACACCTCGAACGGCGCCAACTCGCAATTGGCAAAATCGCGGCCAGCTAGGTGGAAGAAGAAGGTGCCATGGCCGACAACGGCGATCCGTTGCTCGGGCCGCCCGGCCAGCCAGTGGTGAAATGTGCGCACGCGCTTCTTGAACTGCTCGTCAGGCTCGAAGCGAATGCCGCGATGATCGGCGGTGCAACCGTTCGGCCACCATTCCTCGTCGAGATGATGGAAGGCGAGATGCGGAAACTCGCCGGCCAGCACGGACGCAGGCCGCCCGACATCGCAGCTGCTCTCCAGCCGCTCGCGATGCAACGGCTCGACGAAGACCGGCGTCCGCTCCAAATGCGGCGCGAAGACGCCGAGCGTCGTCTGGATGGCCCGCGTCAGCGGCGAGGTGACGATGAGGTCGTAGCGTTCTTTTGCAAGTTCCGCCCGGCGCGCCTCGACCTGGGTGTGACCGAGCTCGGTCAGCCGCGCATCGAAATGCAGCGGATCCTCGCCGAAGGCCGCGTAGTGCGCGTTCCAGGTCGACTGGCCGTGGCGGATGAGGTGTATGGTTTTCGTCATGTCGCTCCCGATGGGTCGAGAGGCCTGATAGCAGGAACGGTGTGCCAGCTCCATATGCGGCAATCGGGCCGAGGGCTGCGGCGGCTGGCGGGCTTGCCACTGACCACCGGCGGCCCGAGGGTCCGGACATGAAAAAGCTCAAGCCGCTCGCAGCACTTCTGCTGGCCATTTTGGCCGTCCCCGCCGCCGCACACCGGTACGAGGCCGGCAGCATCGACCTGCATCACCCCTGGACGCGTGCGACACCGCCTGGTGCCGCAGTCGCCGTGGTCTATGTTGAGATCGTCAACACGGGGGAAGAGTCCGACCGGCTTGTCGCCATCAGCTCGCCGGCGGCGGAGGGAGGCGAAATCCACGAGACGAAAATGGATGGCGACGTCATGCAGATGCGCCGGATCGAGGGCGGCGTCGAGATCCCACCCGGCGCGACCGTCGCGCTGAAACCCGGCGGCATCCATGGCATGTTGACGAAACTCAAGCAGTCCTTCGTCCAGGATTCGACGGTTAAGGCGACACTCACCTTCGAGAAGGCGGGAACGATCGAGGTCGAGCTCGTGGTCGAGAAAATCGGCGCGGCCTCGAGCGAGGAGAGGTAGACCCTCACCTAAAGCCGTCTACGGATCTGAAACCAACCTACGAGAAAGTGCGCGTCGGCGCTTTCCGAGACCGGCAACTCACTCTACTCTCCTCCCGCCATGACCTCCTCCCATCAGAACAGCGGCGGCGCCGCCGATTTCGGTTTCAAGTCGGTTGCCGAGGACGAGCGCCAGGGCCTCGTCAATGAGGTCTTCGCCCGCGTCGCCGATCGCTACGACGTGATGAACGACGTCATGTCGGGCGGGTTGCATCGGCTCTGGAAGAACGACCTCGTCAACTGGCTGATGCCACCGCGCTCGGCCGCGCCCTGGCATCACCTCGATGTGGCGGGTGGCACCGGCGATATCGCGCTCCGCGTCATGCGGGCGGCGGGGCCCAATGCCCGCTCGATCATCTGCGACATCTCGAGTGAGATGCTGGAGGCCGGCCGGCGGCGGCTGGCGAAGCTGCCGGAAGGCGAGCGTATGACCTTCGTCGAGGGGAACGCCGAGACGTTGCCGTTTCCGGACCGATCGCAGGATGCCTACACGATCGCCTTCGGCATAAGAAACGTCACCCACATCGACGTGGCGCTGAAAGAAGCCTTCCGCGTGCTGAAGCCGGGCGGCCGGTTTCTGTGTCTGGAATTCTCGCAGGTGCAGGTGCCCCTCCTCGATAACCTTTACGATGCGTGGTCCTTTCAGGCGATCCCGCGGCTCGGCAAGCTCGTGGCCAGCGACGAGGCGAGCTACCGCTATCTCGTCGAGAGCATCCGGCGGTTCCCCAAGCAGGAGCAGTTCAAGGCGATGATCGCGGCGGCCGGTTTCGAGCGTGTGCAGTACCGCAATCTCGCCGGCGGCATCGCGGCGCTTGCATTCCGGCTGGCGAATCTGAATGCCGGGAGCCCTTTCGCACATCCTGCGCCTCGCCCGCGCCGGCCTCGTCTTCGCCGAGCATGGGGTGCGCTTCATCCCCAAAGGCACACCCGTGCCGGCGCCTATGCGCATCGGACGATGGGTCGCCTCCACCATCAACGTCCTGACCTGGCCGTTCCGCGGCACCCCGCGCCGCCGGCCGGGCGAGAGCCGGATCGCCGCCGCGCTGACGGAGCTGGGCCCCAGCTACATCAAGGCCGGGCAGTTCTTCGCGGCACGCCCCGATCTCGTCGGCGCGGAACTCGCGGGCGACTTGAAAATCCTGCAAGACAAGATGGCGCCGTTCCCGGAAGCGCAAGCGCGTGCGGCCGTCGAGACGGCCTTTGGTGTGCCGGTTGCGAAGCTTTATATGCACCTCGGCCCGCCGGTCGCGGCCGCATCGATTGCACAAGTGCACAAGGCGACCGTTCAGGAGCTGGACGGCGCGGAGCGCACTGTCGCAGTGAAGATTCTCCGCCCCGGCATCGAGCGCCGCTTCGCCGCTGATCTCGCGAGCTTTCAATTCGCCGCCCGTCAGATCGAGCGCTACGCGCCGCCCATTCGGCGTCTTCGCCCACGCGCCGTCGTCGAGACGCTCGAGCGCTCCATGCAGCTCGAGATCGATCTCAGACTGGAAGCCGCCGCCATCTCAGAGATGGCCGAGAACACTAAGGACGATCCGGGCTTCCGCGTTCCCGCCGTCGATTGGCAGCGAACCGCCAAGGGCGTGCTCACCACCGAATGGATCGACGGCATTCAGATCGCCGACAAGGCGGCGCTCGAAGCCGCCGGCTACGATATCAAGGAGATCGGCGAGACAGTCATCCGCTCGTTCCTCCGCCATGCCATGCGCGACGGCTTCTTCCATGCCGACATGCATCAGGGGAATCTATTCGTCGACGCGCAAGGCAAGGTGGTGGCCGTCGATTTCGGCATCATGGGTCGGCTCTCGGCGAAGGAGCGGCGGTTCCTCGCGGAAATCCTCTACGGTTTCATCGCCCGCGACTATCGCCGCGCCGCCGAGGCGCATTTCGCGGCGGGCTATGTGCCCTCGCACCATTCGGTCGAGGTCTTCGCGCAGGCGCTGCGCGCCATCGGCGAACCGCTCAACGGCCGGCCGGCGGAAGAGATTTCGATGGGCCATCTGCTGGGCCAGCTTTTCGCCTACACCGACGTCTTCGACATGGAGACCCGGCCGGAGCTGATCCTGCTGCAGAAGACCATGGTGGTCGTTGAAGGTGTCGCCCGCCATCTCGATCCGACCGTCAACATCTGGACGGCGGCCGAGCCCATCGTGAAAGCCTGGATGGAGAAGGAGCTCGGCCTCGAAGGCCGGTTGGCCGAAGCGCGCGAAGGGGCGGGCCAGCTCGGCACCTTCGCCAGCGAGCTTCCCCGCATCCTGCTCCAGGCCGAGCGCGCGGCCGGCGCGTTCGCCGCCATGGCCGAGTCCGGCATCCGTCTGGAAGATGACACCATCCGCCGCCTCGCCGCCGAGGAGGCGCGCCATACGCGCTCGGGCCGGGTCGCGCTCTGGATCGGCGCGCTGGCCCTACTGGCGCTTCTCGCTGCGGCTGTCCTATAGTCCCGGCAAAGACGCCCCACCGAGGAAACCGCCCCCATGATCAAGCTCTACGACATCGAGCGCTCTGGCAACTGCTACAAGGCGCGGCTGATGCTGTCGCTGCTGGGACTTTCGTACGAGAAGGTGCCGGTCGATTTGGCTGCTGGCGAGCAGAAGCAGGCGGACTTCCTCGAGGTCAATCCGCTCGGCAACATTCCCGTCCTCGACGACAACGGCGTGCTGATCCGCGACTCGGCTGCCATCCTCGTCTACCTCTCGAGCAAGTACGGCCAGGGCAAATGGTATCCCAAGAGCCCGAAGGGCATGGGCAAGGTGCAACAGTGGCTGGCGGTTTCCTCCAACGAGGTATTCCACGGCCTCGCCATCCCGCGTGCCATCAAGCTCGGCATCCGCGAAGGCAACTACGAAGCCGGCAAGGCGATCGGCGAGAAGGTGCTGAAGCTGCTCGAGCAGCGGTTGACGCCCGAGGATTGGCTCGTCGCCGGCAAGCCGTCGGTCGCCGATGTCGCAATCTACCCTTACGTCGCCATGGCGCCCCAGGGCGGCATGCCGCTCGACGGCTATCTCGGCGTCCGTAAATGGATCCGGCGCGTCGAGGGTCTGGAGGGTTTCACCGCCCTGCCACAGCCGCCGGCGAAGAAGGCGTAGCGAGCCTATCGTTTGTTGCATTGCAGTATTGCCGAGTGGAACCAGGCCTGCCGGACGTTTCTCGCGCCGGTGAGCGCCACGTGCTCCACCGCGTCGATACCTGCGTCCGATTAAATAAAATACCTATATTTCAGCTATTTAATGTCGACGGCAGTTGAGCCTGGGACTCAGCTCGACTTAGCTCGGCCCGGACCCCGTCAGCCCTCCTGACGTTTCCTGTACGGCATTCCTGACATGCTCCGAATGCGCGTGCATGACCGGCCGGGTGGGCGCATACCACCCGCCCTCGCTGCAGTGCAGCAGAACCAACCGGAGACGACCCATGACATCCCCCTCCCTCGCCGCGGAGGCATCAGACGCCGCCGCATTTGAGCGTTACGGCCACCGGCCGCCATCCTTCTGGGTCCTCGCCCTCGGCTCGGTCGGAGTCGTCTACGGCGATATCGGCACCAGCCCCCTCTATGCCGTGCGCGAGGCGACACTTGCCGCCATGCGCAAGGACGGTGCCATCAGCGAGCCCCTGATCCTGGGGGTGCTCTCGCTGATCCTGTGGGCGCTCATTCTCGTCGTCACCGTCAAATACGTGCTCATCCTGCTCAACGCCGACAACAAGGGCGAGGGCGGAACGCTGTCCCTGATGGCACTGGCCCAGCGCGCCATGGGCCGCAATATGGTGCTGATCCCGATCCTCGGCATCATCGGCGCCGCCCTCTTCTATGGCGATGCCATCATCACACCGGCGATCTCGGTCCTGTCGGCCGTCGAAGGCCTAAAGATCGTCGCACCGGAACTCGATGCCTTTGTATTGCCCATCACCATCGTGATCCTCTGCGCGCTGTTTCTCGTGCAGTCGAAGGGAACCGCCCGCATCGCGGGTTTCTTCGGACCGGTCACACTCGTATGGTTCGCCGCCATCGCCGCCGCCGGCCTCTATCAGATCGGCACCTATCCCGGCGTCCTTTTCGCGCTCAACCCCTGGCACTCGATCCAGTTCCTAGGCAGCCACGGTATCATCGGTCTCGTGACGCTCGGCGCCGTGTTCCTGGCCGTTACCGGCGCGGAGGCGCTCTATGCCGACCTCGGCCATTTCGGCAAGCGGCCGATCCAGGCCGCCTGGATGGTCATCGTGCTGCCGGCCCTCGGCCTCAACTATCTCGGCCAGGGTGCGCTGCTCCTCAACAATCCCGCCGCGATCGAGAACCCATTCTTTCTGATGGTGCCGGATTGGGCGCTGCTGCCTATGCTCGCCCTCGCCACCGCCGCCACGATAATCGCGAGCCAGGCGGTCATCACGGGCGCCTACTCACTGACGAAGCAGGCGATCCAGCTCGGCCTGTTGCCGCGCATGCAGATCCGCTTCACGTCGGAAGCGCATGCAGGGCAAATCTACATGCCGCAGGTGAATTGGCTGCTGCTCGCCGGCGTGCTCCTGCTCGTCGTCCAGTTCGGCTCTTCCTCGGCACTGTCCTCGGCCTACGGTATCGCCGTCACGGGCACGATGGTGGTGACGACGGCGATGGCCATATTCGTCATTTGGCGCGTATGGAATTGGCCGCTCTGGGCGAGCCTCGCCCTCATGGGGCCGCTCCTCGCCATCGACGTCATCTTTCTCGGCGCCAATGCCCTGAAGGTCGTCGAAGGCGGCTGGGTGCCGCTCGCGCTCGGCTTTGTGCTCATCGCCGTCATGTGGACCTGGCGAGCGGGCACCCGGCAGCTCAACGAGAAGACGAGCCGCTCAGAAGTGCCACTCCGCGACCTCGTCGCCAATCTCGGCGCGCATCCGCCCGCGAGCGTTCCCGGCACCGCCGTGTTCTTCACGTCCGATCCCGAAAGCGCGCCGACCGCCCTGCTGCACAGCCTCAAGCACTTCAAGGTGCTGCACGAGAGCAATGCCGTGCTGACGGTCCGTACCAGCGATTCTCCGGTGGTCGCGCCGGAGGAGAAAGTGCACCTCGAGGATCTTGGCGGCGGGTTCAAGCGGCTGATTCTCACCTGCGGCTACATGGAGACGCCGGACGTACCCAAGATGCTGATCGAGGCGCGCAAGCTCGGATGGAAGTTCGACATCATGTCGACGTCGTTCTTCCTGTCGCGGCGGCAGGTGCAATTGCCTCGGAATGCCGAACGGTGGCCGTGGCGCGACCGGCTGTTCATCGCCCTCGCCCGCAACGCGGACGATGCGAGCCACTACTTCCGCCTGCCGACCGATCGCGTCGTCGAGGTGGGTAGTCAGATTACGTTATAGATATCGTAACTGGCCGGGATCGGTGTAGCGCTCTACACCGTCTCGGCCGTCGCCTGGACACCGTCCACCTGCTGAACGAGGCGCGCGAGTGAATCGTTCATCCGGGCGAGTTCATCCAGAGCAGCAGCGTGCAGGCGCAGCGCCTCTTCGGAAATGGCGAGCGCCCGGTCGGCGCGGTCGGCGGTCTCGGCGTGCTGGCGGGCGATCAGATCCTCGATAGCGCCCATACTGACTATGGAGAGGGGCTCGTCGGCGGGCCGCGCCACGGACTGGCTCGGCGGCACAACCGGCATGCGGGCAGCGACAATCGGCTTCGTCGCCGACGGGATGGGCATCGCGGCAGCGGCCTGCGGCTCATCCAGCTTGGCGCGCCAAAGCCCCGTCCGGGCCAGAAACAGGATGGCCAGAGCGAAGACCAGGATAAAGATCACCATCGGGTGCGACAGTGCGTTGATCCAAGCCGGATCGATGAAGCCCAGCAAGAGCTGCTTGGCTTTGACGGCTTTCTCGGTAGCGGTGACAGTCTCGTTCACGGGAGTCCCTTTGCTTGGCGCGCGTTCTAACGGCGAACCGGCCTCCACTTCGCCGCAACGCGCACCGCCCGGCGCGAAATTCCTGCCGGTGATCCTCGCCGAGGGAGGTAAAAGAAAGGTGGACGAAACGGAAATTCTATCCGCTCAATTGTCTTCATACAGGCGAAAAGCCTTCCGGACCTGGTTGTTCACCAGGTCGATGCCTTTCTCCTGAGCGGTGGGGGAGCTACCCGGTTCCAGTCAAGTGAGACTGTCGGGTAGCATCGCCTTCTTCTTGGCGATGAACTCGCCGAGCGCCTCGTCGATGCCCTGGTCGAGGGCCGGCGCCTCATACTCCTTCAGCCATTTCTCCGCGACGCCGTGGGCTTTCTGCTCGGTTCGCTGACCACCCTCGGCCGTCCACTGCTCGAAGGAATTGTTGTCGGCGACGATCGAGCGGTAGAAGGCCGTCTCGAAATTGTCCTGGGTGTGCTTGGAGCCGAGGAAGTGGGTCTGTCCGCTGCCGCGCACCTCACGGATGGCCGAGAGCGCCTGGCCATTCTCGGACAGATCGATACCGGCGGCGAAGCGCTGCATCATGGCGCACTGGTCGACGTCCATGATGAACTTGTCGAAGCTCGAGACGAGCCCGCCCTCGAGCCATCCCGCAGCATGCAACACAAAGTGCGTGCCGGCCATCAGCGTTGGGATGAGGGTCTGCGCGCTCTCGTAGGCCGCCTGGGCATCACACATCTTGGATGCACACAGCGAGCCGCCGGAGCGGAATGGAATGCCGAGACGGCGCGCCAATTGGGCCGCGCCGTAGATGACCATCGCCGGCTCGGGAGTGCCGAAGGTCGGCGCGCCCGACTGCATCGACATGGACGATGCGAACACGCCGAACACGACCGGCGCGCCCTTGCGGACAAGTTGGGTCGTCGCGGCGCCCACGAGTACCTCGGCCAGAACCTGCGTCAGCGTCCCGGCCTGCGAGACCGGGCTCATGGCACCGGAAAGAATGAACGGCGTGGTGATGCAGGCCTGGCCTGCCCGCGCATAGGTCTTCAAGGCGCCGAGCATTGTGCCATCGTAGATCATCGGCGAGTTGACGTTGATCAGATTGATCATCACGCAATTCTCATCGACGAACTTCTCGCCGAACACGAGCTTCGCCATCGACACGGAATCCTCGGCGCGCAACGGATGCGTCACCGAGCCCATGAAGGGCTTATCCGAGTAGCGGATGTGGCTGTAGACCATGTCGAGGTGGCGCTTGTGCACCGGCACGTCGACCGGCTCGCAGACCGTGCCACCCGAATGGTGCAGCGCCGGCGCCATGTAGGAGAGCCGCACGAGATTGCGGAAGTCTTCGATGGTCCCGTAGCGGCGCTCGCCGTCGAGACCTCGCACGAAGGGCGGGCCATAGACCGGCGCAAAGACCGTCGTGTTGCCGCCGATCTCGACCGAGCGGGCCGGATTACGGGCGTGCTGGGTAAAGGATCGGGGCGCGGTGGCGTTGATGAGCGAGCGGCAGAGGCCCTTCGGAAACCGCACCCGCAGGCCATCGACGCTTGCCCCGGCATCCTTCCAGAGCGCGATCGCCTCGTCGTCGTCGCGGATCTCGATGCCGATCTCCTGCAGGATCAGGTCGGCATTGCCCTCGATGAGCTGGAGTCCTTCCTCGTCGAGAATGTCGTAGGGTTTGATCTTCCGAACGATGGCCGGGAGCTGGACAGGGCCCTGGCCGCGCCGGGCGGTGCGGCGCGCCTCGGCCCCGCCGCTCGCACGCCGCCGCCGGCCATCGGTTGCTGATGCAGGGGTTTCGTCGGCCATGGCTCGTCCTCGGAATTTGCTGGGGCCGGCTGCTTCGCCGGGCCTTGACTGTTCTGCCCCCTCTTTGCGCCGGGGGCCAGTCCCTCGTCCGTCCTCGGGCGGCCTTGTGCCATCCGATTGCGACATCTTTTGTTTGGCGCTCGTTCTACGGCGAACCGGGGGTCACTTCGCCTGAACGTGCGTTCTTTGGTTTGCGCACGTTCTACGGCGAACCGGAGGCCACTTCGCCTGAACGTGCGTTCTTTGGTTTGCGCACGTTCTACGGTGAACCGGAGGCCACTTCGCCTGAACGTGCGCTGCCTCGCGTCTCAATGCCGCCGCGCTGTGTCGCTTTCGGCATTGCGCCGGAGTGGTCCTCGCCGGTATGAAGGCCCGTTCGCGACAGCGACCCGCTTGGAGCCCACACATGGCCGATGATGAGATCATTCTCGAGAACCTGAACGATGAGGACCTCGTCGCGCAGATGCACGACGATCTCTACGACGGCCTCAAGGAGGAGGTCGTGGAAGGCGTCAACATCCTGCTCGGCCGCGGCTGGGCACCCTACAAGGTGCTGACCGAAGCGCTGGTCGAGGGCATGCGGATCGTCGGCATCGACTTCCGCGACGGCATCCTGTTCGTGCCGGAGGTGCTGCTGTCGGCCAACGCCATGAAGGGCGGCATGTTCATCCTGCGGCCGCTGCTGGCCGCCACCGGCGCGCCCAAGCAGGGCAAGATGGTCATCGGCACCGTCAAGGGCGACATCCACGACATCGGCAAGAACCTCGTCGGCATGATGATGGAAGGCGCCGGCTTCGAGGTGATCGACCTCGGCATCAACAACGCCGTCGAGAAATATCTCGCCGCCATCGAAGAGCACGACCCCGACATCATCGGCATGTCGGCGCTGCTGACGACGACCATGCCTTACATGAAGGTCGTGGTCGACACGCTGAAGCAGAAGGGTCTGCGCGACAAGCTGATCGTCATGGTCGGCGGCGCGCCGCTGAACGAGGAGTTCGGCAAGGCGGTCGGTGCGGACGCCTATTGCCGCGACGCGGCGGTCGCCGTCGAGACCGCCAAGGACCTCATCAAGCGCAAGCACAACGTTCTGGGCGCCAGGGCCTGAGGTTGAGCTTATCCGAACCCGGACCAACCGCATGACATATCGGCCAGATTTGGCCGGTATGCTGCCGCTCTGACGCCTCTTTCGTCGGCCACGAAAAGCTTGGCTGACGAAAATCTGGAGCGTCTCATGTTGCGCGTCACTCTCCTCGCCCTCGCCGCCCTTTCTCTCGCTTCACCCGTCTCCGCCGGAAGCTCGCTGCTCGAAGGCAGCTGGACCGGCGAAGGCTTCGTCCAGCCGCGCTCGGGTGAGCCGGAGACGGTCACCTGCAAGGTCTACTACCGGCAAACGTCGGATACCGTGCACGAGGTGGCGGCCCACTGCTCCTCGCCCTCCTTCGAGTTCCAGCAGATCGGCGAGCTGACGACGGTCCGCGACGGACGCTACATCGGCGAGTTCGAAAACGAGCAGTACCAGATCCACGGCAAGCTCCGCGTGCTGATCAGCACCGATGATCCCAACGGCCAGGCCGTGACATTCACCAGCGATCAGGCGAGCGGCAAGTTCGAGTTGAAGCGGTTGTAAGGTTCAGACAATCACCTTCACCACCAGCGCCAGCCCCATCGCCAGCAGCGCCACGAGCACGAGCCTGCGAAGCGTCTCGGCGGCGAGACGCTTTTGGATCGCGTTGCCGATCGCAACGCCGAGCAGGGCCGGCGCGATGCCAGCTACCGTCAGTGCGAGCTCGGTCCAGCCGAGCAGCCCCACCCACGCGAGCCCCACCAGCATCACCAGCGACGACAACGTGAAGGAGATGTTGGAGGCTTGCACGAACTGCGACGGCGATAACGGCACGGACAATAGATAGGGCACGAGCGGCATCACCTGAGATCCCGTCATGCCGTTGAACAGGCCGCTCAGGAAACCGGCCGGCGCTTTCGCGAAACGCGCCATAGGCTCGGGCATCATCCAAGGACCGCGCACCAGCATGAATGTTGCGTAGGTCGCGAGCACGCCTCCGAGCAGTCCGGCCGCCTTGAGATCGTCGATCTGCGGCAGTACCCAGAGACCCAGGGCAAGCCCCGGCAGCAACGCCGCATAGAGCGGCCAGAACCGCCGCGCCATCTCACCGAAGCCGCCGGCGTTGCGCATGACCAGCAGATTGCCCGCGATCGAGGGCAGCAACACCAGCGGCATGCCGGTCTTCAGGCCGACCGATAGGGCAAGAAGCGGTAGGGCAGTCGTCGAATAGCCGATGCCAGTAATGCCCTTGACGACGCCCGCCACGAGCAGGGCCAAGGCCGCCAGGACGATTTCCCCACTGGTCATTCCACCGCTCCAGCCAATGGCTTAGCAACTCCCGGTTTCGTGCCGAAGGCTGTCGGAAGACTGCACACCCCGTTCAGGTCCGGTTCAAGTGCGCCGTTACATTGTACGTCCCAAGGGTGGGGTGGCGATGCAGGTAGCAAAGCCGTTTCCCCGCTCCGGTTGAACCCCGGCGACACGCCGCCGGCACTCTGAAGGGGACGTACATCATGCAGACCTGGACATCCATTGGCGTTGCCGCCGCGATCGTCGTCGCGGCTCTGGCGACGCCCGCCAGCGCCGGCGGCGGCCATCGCGGCTGTAGCTATAGCGACTACCAAGGCAATCACCGGCACATTGGCGCAAACGACCGCGCGATTTCCTGCGACGAGCAAGTGCAGCACCGCCGTCACTCGCGCCGCAAGAGCCGCCGTTTGCATGTTCAGCAGCCCTACGG
Organism: uncultured Alphaproteobacteria bacterium; assembly: GCA_963741525.1. Taxonomy (GTDB): domain Bacteria; phylum Pseudomonadota; class Alphaproteobacteria; order Rhizobiales; family Hyphomicrobiaceae; genus JANNSX01. Next base: position 581,564 of record CAVUIW010000028.1, on the reverse strand, counting down.
CGGCTACGACACCTACTATTCCGGTGGCGGCTACGGCACCGGCGGTTACGACAGCTGCCATCGCGACTGGCACTGCGAGCGCACGGGCCTCTTCGGCCTCGACAAGTACTGCTACTGGAGACAGGTCTGCGACTGATCGGTTCTGAGACGGCTGCCGCTTGCGGACGCCCCCCGATCCGCCCGGCGCTCGGCCCGATAAGGTAGACTTGGGCCCCGTTTGCCAGATCCATGGCAAGCGGGGCCAAACTCATTTTTGGGCGGCCTTTTCCGGCGGCCACTCCGCAAACAGCAGGCCAGCCAGATCCGGTATCGCTTCGTGGCCCGCGACCGGTCCGCGCCCAACGACACCTGCGTTCGATAACATCGCGAAGCCGTGGATGCTGCTCCACACCATCAGCTCCAACTCGCGCCGGCGATCTTCGGTCGTGACGCCGAGATGGGCGGCGGCCGGGCGCACGATCTCCGAGAGCTGCGCATAGGCGTGGTCGGCCGCCTCGCAGAGTGGGGCCTGGCTCCAATCGAGCCGGGGGCCCGAGAACATCAGTTGGATGATCGCCGGATTCTCGACGGCGAATCCGACATAGGCCCGGCTTGCGGCGCGCAGTCGCTCGACTGGCCGCGTGGGCGCGGCGTCGATTGCCCGGCCGAGCGCCGCATGGAACCGCTGGAATCCGACCGTCGCAATGGCGGTCAGCAGACCCTGCAGGCTGCCGAAATGGTAGGCCGGCGCGGCGTGCGAGACGCCGGCTCGGGCTGCCGCTCCCCTGAGCGTCAGGCCCTCGGGTCCGGCCTCCCCCAGGATGGCGATGCCCGCCTCCACAAGCGCCTTCCGGAGGTCGCCGTGGTGGTATTTCTGATCAGCCTTGCGCATCTCTCGGCCCCCTCGATCGCGGCCCCTCAGACGTCACCATGCCGCACTCAGAATCTATCTTGACATCGTCTAGATACTCCGGCAACTTTATTTTGACAATGTAAAGATGGAGGTTTCGATGAATTGGGAGAACGCTTTCTCGATTGCCAGTGCCACGGCCGGCCTCTGCTGGCTCGCCCTCGTCTTCCTACCCCGATCCTGGCCGGTGCTGCCGGGGATTGTCCGTCTTGGCGTACCACTGCTGCTGGCCGTCGCCTATTCGGCGTTGGTGCTGGCCTATTTCTTCCGGGTCGAGGGCGGCTTCGACAGCATCATCCATGTGCGGGCGCTGTTTCAGAGCGATCCGCTGCTGCTCGCCGGCTGGATCCACTACCTCGCCTTCGATCTCCTGATCGGCGCCTGGATCGCGGATGAGGCCGACCAGCATGGCGTTTCTCGGTTCATCCAGGCGCCCATTCTCGTCGCGACGTTCATGTTCGGACCGCTGGGCTGGCTGCTGTTCCAGGGCGTCAGGCTCGGACAGCGTCACCTGCTTCCCTCGACGGTTGGAGCCTCCACATGACCAGCCTCGCGCTCGAATTGCCCCGCTCGTCCGCCATGGCGACCGGCACGTCCGACCCGATCGCGCCGGCGCGCCACGCCCTCGCCTTCGCGCTGATCATCGCCGTCCCGGCGCTCATCGCTCACGGACTCGACGATCGGCTGCTCCAGGGCGTCAGCGTCTGGTCGAAGCCGCTGAAGTTCCAAGCGGCACTCGCGGTACACTTCGCCACGCTCGTGTTGCTGGCTCCGTTGCTTTCGTCAGACGCGCGGCAATCGCGCCTGCTCAGCCGGAGCATGCTCGCCGCCGCCGCCATGGCGGTGCTCGAGATCGCCTACATCACGCTGCAGGCCGCGCGCGGCCGGGCGTCGCACTTCAACATCGAGACGCCTCTCGAGCAGGCGCTCTACAGTCTGATGGGCGTGGGTGCGACGATCATCGTCGTGGGCTCTGCGATCTTCGGCTGGCTCGTCTGGCGGAGCCGTCCCGGCGAGTGACGAGCAGGCGGGCCTGAGGACTGGCGCCGCACTCGGTCTCATCATCGGCTCGGCGTTGACTCTCGCCATCGGCGGATATCTCGGCTCCCAAGCGAGCCACTGGATCGGCGGCGACCTGACCGACGCGACGGGGATGCCGTTGACCGGCTGGTCCACGACCGGCGGCGATCTGCGCCCCGCGCATTTCCTCGCGACGCACATGATGCAGGTGCTGCCGGTCGTGGGGCTGCTGGCGGATCGCGCGCGGGTGCCGGTTGCCGCGATTTGGAATGCAGCCATCCTCTACACCGCATTAATCGCCGGCGTGGCCGCGCAAGGCTTGATGGGAGCCCCGCTGTTTCGATGAGAAGGCGAGAGACAATGCCGGCACATTCGACTCGGTGATCCGGGTGATGACACTTCGCCGTGTCAATCACCCGGCCCACCCGCATGTCCCGCTACTCCGCCTTCGCGATCCTGAAAAACGCGCCTCACGGGCAACGAGGGCTGGCCGCGCGCGTGGCGGGCGCCGGAGCCGCGCAAATCCTATGATGTCGTCATCATCGGCGGCGGCGGGCATGGACTGGCCACCGCCTTCTACCTCGCCAAGAACCACGGTATCACCAATGTCGCGGTGGTGGAGAAAGGCTATATCGGCTCCGGCAATGTCGGGCGGAACACGACGATCGTCCGCTCGAACTACATGATCGACGGCAACACGCAGTTTTTCGAGCACTCGATGAAGCTGTGGGAAGGCCTGTCGCACGCGCTCAACTTCAACGTGATGATGTCGCATCGCGGGCAGATCGTGCTCGCCCATTCGCCGGGCGCGCTCGATGTGCTCGGCCGGCGCGGCAACACCATGCGCTTGAACGGCATCGACGCCGAGCTGCTCGAGCGCGAGGACGTGATGAAGCTCGCGCCGTATCTCGATTTCTCCAAAGAGGCGCGCTTTCCGATCTGGGGCGGGCTCATCCAGCATCGAGCCGGCACCGCACGGCATGATGCGGTGGCCTGGGGTTACGCGCGAGGAGCCGACCAACAGCGGCGTCGACATTCTCGAGCATTGCGAGGTGACGGGCATCGTCCGCGAGGGCAACAAGCGCCGTCGGTATCGACACCACGCGGGGACGGATCAACGCCGGCAAGGTCGCCATCGCGGTGGCCGGCCATTCCTCGCATGTCGCGGCCATGGCGGGTCTGAAGCTTCCCGTCGAAAGTCATGTGCTGCAGGCCTTCGTCTCGGAGCCGCTGAAGCCCATCGTGCACCACGTCATCTCCTTCGGCGCGGAGCTGTTCTATCTCTCGCAGTCCGACAAAGGCGGCCTCGTCTTCGGCGGACATATCGACGGTTTCAATACCTATGCGCAGCGCGGCATGCTGCCGAAAGTGCAGACGGTCGCCGAATGCGCGGTGTCGCTGATGCCATTCATCTCGCGACTTCGGCTGCTGCGCTCCTGGGGCGGCATCCAGGACATGACGCCGGACGGCTCGCCCTTCATCGGCCGCACGCCTGTCGACAATCTCTATATCAATGGCGGCTGGTGTTATCAGGGCTTCAAGGCAACGCCCGCCTCCGGCTGGACCTTCGCCCACACCATCGCGCACGACGAAGAGCACGCGTTGAATCGCTGCTATCGCCTCGATCGATTCAAAACCGGCCACGAGCTCGACGAGTTCGGCATCGGCAATTGGACGTATAAGCAGTAATCATGATCCGGATCACCTGTCCCCATTGCGGCGAACGCGACCACACGGAATTCCGCTATGGCGGCGACGCCACCAAGCGGCGGCCTGAGCATGGTTCGACCGACAAAGACGCCTGGCACGATTTCGTCTTCGTCTTCGACAACCCGAAGGGCTGGCACACGGAATACTGGCAGCACGTGCTCGGCTGCCGGCGCTGGCTCGTCGCCGAGCGGCATACGGTGACGAACGACGTCCGGGCGATCTTTGCCGCGCGCGATCGAAAGGCCGGCCCATGAGCACGCCGTGGGATCGCCTGACGCATGGCGGCCGCATCGACCGGCAGAAGCCGATCGCTTTCACGTTCGATAGCGCGCGCCACTTCGGCTTCGCGGGCGACACGATCGCATCGGCGTTGCTGGCGAACGGTGTCAGGCTCGTCGGCCGGAGCTTCAAGTATCATCGCCCGCGTGGCGTCTATTCGGCCGGCATCGAGGAGCCCAACGCGCTGGTGACGGTCGGCACCGGCAATCGCCGCGAACCGAACGTGCCGGCGACAATGCGCGAAATCCGGGAAGGCATGGTGGTCGAGAGCCAGAACAACTGGCCCTCGCGGACCATCGACCTGATGTCGATCAACCAGCTTGCGGCGTCCGCTGCTTGGCGCCGGGTTCTACTACAAAACCTTCATGGGTCCGGCAAAGAAGAGCTGGATGACCTACGAGCCCTTCATCCGCCGCGCGGCCGGTCTCGGCAAGGCATCCGCCCTGCCCGATCCCGATCGCTACGAGACGAGGAATGCGTTTACGGATGTGCTGGTGATCGGCTCGGGACCGGCTGGGTTGGCCGCAGCGCTGTCGGCGTCGGCCAGCGGCGCGCGTGTGATGCTCGTCGAGCAGGACCGGGAGCTCGGCGGCAGCCTACTCAGCGAGCCGGTTGGCGGCGCGCTCGATCAGTGGCGGACCGAGGTCGAGGGTGATCTCAGACGCCGGGACAACATCTCGATCCTCGCCCGCACCACCGCCTTCGGCCTTTACGACAGCAACACCGTCGGTCTGCTGGAAACCCGCGACCACGAGGCGCCGCGACCCGAAACCGGCCGCGCCCGCCACGTCGCCGTCACCGTCCGCGCCAAGGCGATCGTCTTCGCGACCGGCGCCATCGAGCGCCCGCTCGTCTTCAACAACAATGATCGCCCCGGCGTGATGCTGGCCTCCGCCGCGCGCACCTACGTCAATCGGTATGCGGTGAAGCCTGGGGCAAGCGCGGTGGTCGTGACGAACAATGACACGGCGTATCTCGCGGCAGCCGACTTGGCGCGGGCAGGGTTGCAGGTGGTCGTCGCCGAAATGCGAGCCGAGATTGGCTAGGCAATACGCGATCACGCCGCCGAGCTTGCCATCACGGTTCGCCCACGTACGGCGGTGATCGATGTGGCCGGCCGTCACGGCGTTCACGCGGCGCGACTCGCGGAGATCGACGTCCCCGGCGCGAAGCCCCGTTTCAGCGAGGAGGCCGTTGCCGCCGACATCGTCGCTGTATCCGGCGGCTGGTCGCCGTCGGTGCATCTCACATCGCATCTCGGCGTCAGGCCGGTTTGGCGCGACGATATCGCTGCCTTCGTGCCGGGTGCGTTGCCGCCCGGACAATTCTCAGCCGGAGCCGTGACCGGCACGATTCGCGCTCGGCGACGCGATCGATGGCGGACGCGAAGCCGGCGCGCGCGCCGCTGCCCTTGCCGGACATTCGGCGGCGAGCAGAACGCGCTTGCCAACATCACCGCACGGATCCGGCGTGCTGATATCAGCTCAATCTCACGCCCGTCTGGGAAGTCCCCGGCCTGCGCCACGGCAAGGCCTTCGTCGACATCCAGAACGACGTCACGGCCGACGACGTCCGCCTCGCGCATCGCGAAGGCTATCGCTCGGTCGAGCATCTGAAGCGCTACACGACACTCGGCATGGGCACCGACCAGGGCAAAACCTCCAACGTCAACGCGCTGGCGCTGATGGCGGAGCTGACGGGGCAGACGATCGAGGAGACCGGCACGACGACCTTCCGCCCGCCCTATGCGCCGGTCACCATCGGCGCGCTTGCCGGCCGGGCCGTCGGCGCTCACTTCCGCCCCGTCCGCCGCTCGCCGCTCGACGACTGGCATCGCCGGAACGGTGGTGAATTCATCGAGGCCGGCCCCTGGCTGCGCGCCTGGTACTATCGCTGGGCGGGCGATACCCCCGCCACGGCCTATATCGAGGAAATGAAGCTCGTACGCTCCGGCGTCGGCATCTCCGATGTCTCGACACTCGGCAAGATCGCGGTGGAAGGTCCAGACGCGGCGGCCTTCCTCGATCGCGTCTACGTCAACAACTATGCGAAGCTCACCGTGGGCAAGGCGCGCTACGGCGTCATGCTCAACGACGATGGCGTCGTCATCGACGACGGCACGACGACGCGGCTCGGCGAAACCCGCTACTTCATGACGACGACCACGGCGCAGGCCGGCGAGGTCATGAGCTGGCTCGAGTTCCTATTAGAAACCGCCTGGACCGATCTCGACGTGCATCTAGCCTCCCTCAGCGATCAGTGGGGCGCGATGGCGGTGTCGGGCCCCAAGGCACGGGCGGCGCTGGAGCTGTCCTTCCCGGATGAGAACCTCTCGACGGAACGATTGCCCTACATGGGCGCGCTCGAGACCAAGCTCGATGGCGTGCCGGTTAAGATTTTGCGGCTCTCATTCTCAGGTGAACTCGCCTATGAGGTGTATACGCCGGCCGACTACACCGAAGCGCTCTGGTGCCGCATTCTGGAGAAGGCCGCCCCGCTCGGCATCAAACCCTATGGCCTCGAAGCACTCGCCTCGCTGCGCATCGAGAAAGGCCATGTCGCCGGTCTCGATCTCGACCATCGCAACACGCTGTACGATTTGGGCCTCGGCAAGATGGCCTCGAAAACGAAACCCTTCATCGGCCGCGAGCTGCTCGAGCGCGAGGCCTATGTCGCCAAGGAACGCTGGAGCCTCGTCGGCCTCGAAAGCCGCGAAGAGGGCAAACCCTTGCGCGGCGGCTCGATCCTGTTCGCGCGCGGCGATGAGATCGAAGGCCACGGACGCGGCTACATCACCTCGGTGACCTGGTCGACGGAGTTGAACAAGTTCATCGCGCTCGGCCTCTACAAGGGCGGACTGGCGCACGAGGGCGATGATGTCGTCGCGGCCTTTCCGCTGAAGGACGAGACGCACCGGCTGCGCATCGTCTCCCCGCACTTTGTCGATCGCGAAGGGAAGCGCCTCCATGCTTGAGCGGCGATCGGCCTTGGCGGGATTTCATGGCGCGGCGGAGAGGCCCGGCGTGGATGGAGCGATCGGGCTGGAGATCGGCGAGGTCGCGGGCTGGTCGCTGACGGAGATCGGCGTTGTCCCCAGCAAGCGTGACGATGCCGAACGGGCGATCAAGGATTGGCTCGGCACGGTTCCGGAGCGGATCTCGACGCCAAGAGAAACCCCGCAATGGTTTGCTAATCCGCACCGGCCCGCTGAGTTTCTGGCTGCTCGGACCTTCGAACGGTGACCAGAGCGAGGCCGCGCGCGCGGCCCTCCCCGAGGCCAGTCACCTCGATCATCGATCTCTCGTCGAGCCGTACTCGGCTCTTCATCGCCGGCGAACGCGCAACCGACGTCCTCCTCAAGGGCATCCCGATCGATCTCGCCTTGGAGAGCTTCCCGATCGGCGCCGTCGCCCTCACCGGCGTCCACCACACGCCGATCCTTCTCCATCGCACGGCCGCCGATCGCTTCGAGATCTTCGCCATGCGTACTTTCGCGCTGACGGCGCTCGAATGGCTGACGGATGCGGCGCTGGAGTTCGGGTATCGCTTTCGGGTTGCGTAGGGGCCGCCGCCTGACGCCCCTACAAAGACCTGTCATGCCTGGACACTACCCCGCCATTGCGCGAGACTCCGCCTCACCGAAACAAGGCTAACCCACCATGTCAGCTTCATCTGAAAGTCCGGCCAGACAGCGCGGCGGTCGCGAGGCCAAGAAAGCCGAGCGCGCGAAAATCGCGCCGGGTCCGGCCTACATCACGCGGCAGATTCCCGACTACGCCATGCTCTCCGAGGAGGGGCTCGTTCAATTCGACGTTCATGCCGACCGCATCTTGAAAGAGATCGGCATCGAGTTCCGCGGCGATGAGGTGGCGCTGAAGCTGTTCAAGGATGCGGGTGCGGATGTGAAAGGCAACCGAGTCCGCTTCGAGTCCGGTCAGGTGCACGCGCTCTGTCGAACAGCGCCCGAGGTTTTCACCCAGCACGCGCGCAACCCGAAGCGTTCCGTCCAGATCGGCGGCAAGGCGACCGTGTTCTCGCCCTCCTACGGCTCGCCTTTCGTTTCCGACCTCGAAGGCGGACGCCGCTACGGGTCCCTCAAGGACTTCGAGAACTTCATCAAGCTAGCCTACATGTCACCCTGGCTGCATCATTCGGGCGGCACGGTCTGCGAGCCGGTCGACATCCCCGTCAACAAGCGCCATCTCGACATGGTCTATGCGCATATGCGCTGGAGCGACAAAGGCTTCATGGGCTCGGTGACGGCGCCGGAGCGGGCGCACGATTCGGTCGAGATGTGCCGCATCCTGTTCGGGACCGATTTCGTCGACCGGAACTGCGTCATCCTCGGCAACGTCAACGTCAACTCGCCGCTGGTCTGGGACGGCATCATGACGGGCGCGCATCCGCGCCTATGCCGAGGCGAACCAGTGCGCGGTGATCGTGCCCTTCATCCTGGGCGGCGCCATGGGGCCGGTGACGACGGCGGGCGCGCTCGCGCAGGCCTATGCCGAGGCGATGGTTGGCATCGCACTGACGCAACTCGTGCGCCCCGGTGCGCCCGCGATCTTCGGTAACTTTCTCTCGTCCATGTCGCTTCGCTCGGGTGCACCGACCTTCGGCATGCCCGAACCCTCGCTCGCCTATTTCGCCTTCGGGCAGCTTGCGCGGCGCGCGAAGCTTCCCTTCCGCCTCGGCGGCGGCCTCACGGCCTCGAAGGCCGTCGACGTACAGGCTGCGCAAGAAGCCTCCGACACCATGATGTCGACCATGCTGTGCGGCGCGAACTTCGTGCTGCACGCCGCCGGCTGGCTCGAGGGCGGGCTCGTCATGAGCTACGAGAAATTCGTGCTCGATGCGGACCATTGCGGCATGATGCACCGCTTAGCCGAGGGCATCGCGCTCGACGAGAACGGCTTCGCCATGAGCGCCTTCCACGAGGTCGGGCCGGGCAATCACTTCTTCGGCAGCCAGCACACCTTCGCCAACTATGAGACCGCCTTCCACGAGCCCGAACTCTCCGACAATGCGAGCTTCGAGCAGTGGCGCGACATGGGGGCCGAGGATTCGACCCAGCGCGCCAATCGCCGCTGGAAGGAGATGCTGAAAGCCTACGAGCCGCCGCCGATGGATCAGGGCAAGGACGAGGCTCTGAAGGCGTTCATTGCGAAGCGAAAGGAGAGCATGCCGGACGCGTGGCATTGAGCGCACCCCCACCGTCACGACCGCTTCATCGGCGAAGCCATGCTCCGCCTGGACGATGGCCGCCTAGCCATGTCGGGCTGGGCGCGGCTTGTGAGACTCGCAGCTCTGATCTTCGGTTTATCGCGTGGTTAGATCACGAGTCTCATTGGCTTGTCTGGGTGGCCGCCTTCGCGGCCATGACGGTGGGGTGGGGTCCGTGAATTGCAGATGCGGCAACTACCAGTCGGCACCAGAAGCAATTTCACCAGCCCACCGCCGCCCACCCATGCGCTTGCCAGGCTTGCGCAATCACCCGATTGGAGCTTTGTAGGAAGCTCCCTCGTTTGGCGGCGTATGCCATGACCTCGACCGTCCTCTCCGACCTCGACGCCTCCGGTATCCGGACGATCACGCTCAACCGGCCAGATCGGCTGAACGCCATGTCGGTGGCGCTGATTGAGCACTTGACGACGGCGCTGACCGAAGCCGGTCACGATCCGGCCACCCGCGTCATCATCCTGACCGGCGCGGGGCGCGCCTTCTGCGCGGGTGACGACCTAAAAGACCACGCGCATCCCAAGGACGAAGCCGCCGCCCGCATCGTCGTCGAGCGCATCCAGAATGCGACGCGCGCGCTCTCTGGTAATCCCAAGCTCGTCATCGGTGCCATCAATGGTTGGGCGGTCGGCGGCGGCTTCGAGTGGGCGATCAACTGCGATCTGTCGATCTGGTCGGAGACGGCGAAGGCATTCTTCCCGGAGCTCGAGTGGGGGCTGTTCGTCACCGGTGGGGTGACGGCGCTGTTGCCAGCGATGGTCGGCCTCGCCAAGGCGCGCGAGATGCTCTACCTCGGCGAGAAGTACACCGCGCTCGACCTCCACAAGCTTGGCCTCGCCTGGAATGTCGTGCCGCCGGGCGAGCTGATGCCGACTGCGCGCGCCGTCGCAGCCAAGATCGCGGCGTTGCCGCCGCGGGCCGTCGCCGATATGAAACGCGCGCTCGATCGCAGTGCCCATCTCGACCTCGAGACGGCGATCCGGTTCGAGACCGAAACCACTATCCGCGGTTTCCTCGATCCGGAAACCACCCGCCGCATCGAAGCTTTCGGAAAATCCTGAAGGAGCCTTCTCGTGGCCTCGAACGATCCCCTGCTGCAGCCCTATCAGCTCAAGCACCTGACGCTGAAGAACCGCATCATGTCGACCTCGCACGAACCCGCCTATCACGAGAACGGCATGCCGGCGGAGCGCTATCGGCTCTATCACATCGAGAAGGCGAAGGGCGGCATCGCCATGACCATGACGGCGGGCTCGGCCGTGGTTTCGCAAGACAGCCCTCCAGCTTTCGGCAACCTGCTCGCCTATAAGGATGAGATCGTCCCGCATCTGAAGAAGCTCAGCGATGGGTGCCACGACTACGGCTGCGCGGTGATGATGCAGATCACGCATCTGGGCCGCCGCACCAATTGGAACAAGGGCGACTGGCTCCCTGTCGTCGCGCCCTCGATGGTGCGCGAGCCGGCCCATCGCGCCTTCCCGAAGGTGATGGAGGATTTCGATTTTGAGCGCATCGTCAAGGATTATGCGGATGCCGCCGAGCGCATGAAGGAAGGCGGGCTCGATGGCATCGAGTACGAGTGCTACGGGCATCTCATGGATGCCTTCTGGTCGCCCGCCACCAACAAACGCGATGACGAGTGGGGCGGCTCGCTCGACAATCGCATGCGCTTCCCCCTCATGGTCATCGATGCCGTGCGGAAGCGCGTGGGTGAGAAGTTCATCGTCGGCGTTCGCATGTCGATGGATGAGGACTGGGACAAGGGCTACAAGCGCGAGGAAGGTTTCGAGATCGCGCGCCAGATCGTGGCCACTGGCAACATCGACTTCCTGAACGTCATCAAGGGCTACATCGAGCACGACGCACCGATGCAGAAAATTATCCCGATCTCCGGTATGCCATCGGCGCCGTCGCTCGATTTTGCGGGCGAGGTGAAGGTTGCGACGAAGTTCCCGGTTTTTCATGCGGCCCGCATTCCCGATGTCGCCACCGCCCGCCACGCCATCGCGTCGGGCAAGCTCGATATGGTGGGCATGACGCGCGCGCATCTGGCCGACCCCTACATCGTCAAGAAGATCACCGAGGGCCGCGAGAGTGAGATCCGCCCGTGCGTCGGCGCCACCTACTGCCTCGACCGCCTCTACGAGGGTCACGAGGCGCTCTGCCTGCACAATCCGGCGACCGGCCGCGAGGCGACAATCCCGCAGATCATCCCGAAGGCCACGGGCAAGAAGCGGAAGATCGTCATCGTCGGCGCGGGGCCAGCTGGCATCGAGGCGGCGCGGGTGGCAGGCGAGCGCGGCCATAAGGTTGTTTTGTTCGAGGCCGCCGACGAGGCGGGCGGCCAAATCCTGCTCGCCACACGGCTCAACCGGCGGCGGGAGCTGAAGGGCATCATCGACTGGCGCGTCGCGCAATGCGAACGGCTCGGGATCGACATGCGGTTCAATGCCTTTGCCGAGGAGAGAGATGTCATCGCCGAGGAGCCGGATTTCGTCCTCGTCGCCACCGGCGGCGTGCCCAATGAGCTGCCGCTCGATCATGGCACGGACCTCGTTGTGACGAGCTGGGAGATCATCTCCGGCAACGTGAAGCCCGCCAAGGACGTTCTCATGTTCGACGACAATGGCGGCAATCATGCCGGCATGACGGCATCCGAGATGATCGCAGAAAGCGGCGCCAGGCTCGAGCTGGTGACGCCCGAGCGCTACTTCGCGCCAGACCTCGGCGGCCTCAATCACGTGAGCTACATGCGCGGCTTCCAGGATCACGACGTGAAGATCACCATCACGACGAAGCTCAAGGGCGTGGCACGGAAGGGCAACCGGCTGGTAGCGACGCTGTCGTCGGAGTACACGAAGAAGACCTGGACGCGAGAGGTGGATCAGGTCGTCGTCGAGCACGCGACGAAACCCGCCGACGATCTCTACTTCCAGCTCAAGCCACAGTCCCGCAACAATGGCGAGGCCGATCACAAGGCGCTGATCTTCGGCCAGCCGCAGAAGCTCGTACACAACAAGGATGGCGCTTTCCAGCTCTTCCGCATCGGCGACGCGGTCGCCGCGCGCAACGTGCACGCGGCGATGTACGATGCGGTCAGGTTGGTGAAGGATATGTAGGTTGAGGTCGAGAACCGCTGTTGGATCGACAGTGCTCGTCGCGATGCTCGCCGCAGGCGGCTGGCACCAGTTGCGCCCGCTCGATCCGGCGGCCGTACAATGCGCGCGCTTCGACATCGCTGGCTTCGGCTATGCGATGCAGGTCCCGAAAGACTCAGGCGTCGAGCGATCGGCCAACGGCGACACAGTGACGATCGTTCCGAAGCCCGGATCACGCCTCGTTCATGTCCTGTGGCTGAGCCGGCATACGGCCCCGACCCTGGAACCCCCTGAGGTGACGACGACATTCGGTTCTGGCACTCGCATCGAATACTCGGTCGACAAGGACATCGGTGGCGGCAGCGGCGGCACCGAGGCGGAGCTCTATGGCGAGCTCTTCTTCGAAGGCCAATCGGCTCTACTCGTCGGCTGCCGGGATCAGAAAGAAGGGACGCCCGATCCGGAATGGTGCGTCGCTTACCTCGAGACACTGCATCGGCAGCACCAGGCCGGAGCCTGCCAATGACCACACGCATTGCAGCCACGCTTCTTCTCCTCACTCTCGGTCGAGCCGCGGACGCCAGTGCCGGCACGTGCTATGCGGATCGGACGCGTCTCGCTTTCGCCATGGCTATCGTCGTCGCCTCCTACAAGTGCCCGGGCTACGACGATGCCCTCTTCGGCAAGCCGCTCGACACTTTCATACGCCGCACTGGGATCATCGATCAGACCACGGGCGCCTGCGAGCGGGAGCGCACGCTCTCCATGAACGTCGCAACCGAAAAGATGTTTGCCGGACGGGAGGCATTTTGCACCGAGGTCGAAGCGGCCCTTGCCTCCGACACCGCGCTCGCCCAAGCTCTCATCGAAGCGGGCGCGCGCAAGGCGCCCTGAGCGTTGAAGGAGAAACCACATGGATCTCGGTATCGCAGGCCGCAAGGCCCTCGTGTGCGCGGCCTCGAAGGGCCTCGGCAAGGGAACGGCCATGGCGCTCGCCGCCGACGGCGTCGATCTCGTCATTACGGCGCGGGGCCGCGATTTGCTCGAGGCCACCGCCGAGGAGATCCGCAAGAAGCACGGCGTCGAGGTCACGGCGGTCGCCGGCGACATCACCACCGAGGACGGCCGGCGCGCGGCGCTTGGCGCCCTCCCCGCACCCGATATCCTCGTCACCAATGCCGGCGGCCCGCCACCCGGCGACTTCAAGACCTTCGGGCTCGAGGATTGGCGCAAGGCGCTCGAGGCCAACATGCTCGGCCCCATCGCGCTCATCCAGGCGACCGTCTACGGCATGATGGATCGCGGCTTCGGACGCATCGTCAACATCACCTCATCCTCCGTCAAATCGCCGATCGCGAATCTGGAGCTTTCCAATGGTGCGCGCGCCGGCTTGACCGGGGCGGTCTCAGCCCTCGCCCGCAAAGCCGTCCGGCGCAATGTCACGATCAACAACGTGCTGCCGGGCTGGCACGACACCGACCGCATCCGCGGCACCATGACGGCGCGGGCCGAGCGGGCGGGCGTCACATACGAGACATATGTCGCCGATGCCGTCGGCGAAACGCCTGCCGGCCGCATGGGAACCATCACTGAGTTCGGAGCCGCCTGCGCCTTCCTGTGTTCGGCCCAGGCGGGCTACATAACCGGCCAGAGTTCTATTGGTCGACGGCGGGGATTTTCCCGGGTTGCTGTAGCCACAATCAGCCGAGGGACGGCACATTGACCGTCCCGCGATACTCTCAACGTCGATTGGCAAACTCAGTCGTCGCCACCACCACGGCCGCCGCTATCTCCGCCACCGCTGCCACTGTTGCCACCTCTGCCGCCGCTGTCACCCGAGCCGCTACGGCCACCACCGTCGCTATCACCGCCACCCGAGCCGCTACGGCCATCGCTATCGCCGCCACCCGAGCCGCTACGGCCATCCTATCGCCGCCACCGTCGCTATCGCCGCCGCCCGAGCCGGCCTGCTGCCACCACCATCGCTGTCGCCGCCACCCGAGCGGCCGCTGCCACCACCATCGCTGTCGCTGCCACCCGAGCGGCCGCTGCCACCATCGCTGTCGCCACCACCAGAGTCGCCGTGATCGTCACCAGCGTCGTTATCGGCACCATCGTCGCCACCGGCATCGTGGTCGGCGCCATCGTCGGCGCCGCCGCCCGAACCGCTGCTGTCGCCATCGCCGTCGCCCAGGCCGTCGAGACCGTTGTCGTCCGACGAGCCGGAACCGCCGTTGCCCTCGGCTTGTTCGTTGGCAGCAATGGTGAGGCCGACGGACGATACGCCTAGGACCGCACTGCTGGAATCCGGGGTGATGCCGGCGGCCCAACCACCCTGCGCCTCCAGATCGGCTCTCTCGATGCCACGGTCACGGCTCAAGTCGAAGAAGCTCGCTGCGTCGCCGGTGTAAACGGGACCATCATCGTATGAGTAGCCGGTATCGCTGGCGCCATCGTCGATCTGGCCGTAGGCGTCCGCAATCTCCTCCTCGGCCGGCACATCGACATCGGCAATGTCATCGGCGACCGGCGCTTCGGTCTCGATGGCAATTTTCTTGGAAACGATCTGCCTGTTGGCAGTTTCCGTACTGCTCGACCTCGAGCCAATCGTAGCCTGGGCAGGAGGTTTGCCGATGGGGGCGACGGCGCTCACGCTCTTGACGGGCTGGGCGGGCGGCTTGATGCCGGCGTCGGTAGCGCCGGACTGCGGTGACGCGAGAACCTCCGGCGGCCGCGCGCTCGCGGGCACGTAGTAGCCGGCCGCGACGGCCATAGCCAAGGCGCTGACGGTCTGCAGAAGTTTCCCAACCATGGCATCAACTCCGATTTTTCCGGATTCTTGATGCAGCCCAGGGCCGGTCTAACGATCACTTATGACGCAATGATGCGCCAATAATGTCAACTTAATACCGCCTTAATTTATACCGAACCTCTTCTTCTCAGTAATAGCAATAGAATAGCAGCTGGGCGGCGGCAAAACCGCTCGCTGCATGCCAGAAAGTAAACGAGACGCCGAAATGGGCGCTCCTTCATTTCCTGAACTCGGACTTTCTGCTCAGTCGCCGCCGCCACGGCCGCAATTCCCACCGGAATCGCCGCCGCGACCTCTGCCGCGACTGCGGCCACGACACTTGCCCCCAACCCGAGGCGCTGTCGTCCGGTCAGCGCCGGTTGCCTGTGCTCGGCCCGCCCAGAGCATTTTTCAGTATATCTGAATACGCATGACATGTTTCCGATGTTCATCGGCAGATAAAATAGCAAAACCCAGAGTAATTAACCCAACGAATGCATGAAAACAATTCAATAGAACGTTTTCGAACCAATCTTATTCCCGCCTGGCCCAGCCTGTACCCTCATCCCCACATTCGCCAACTCCCGAACCGTCGTGGCACGCTCCCCCTTGGCGAAAGCCCACGCCTCTGACTAGGATCGACCCATGCTCGTCGGCGTCCGCGTCTTCATCGCAGTGCTCTACAGCCTGATCGGCCTCTCGTTCGTGGCGACGACAGGCGTGCTGATCAGCGAGTTCCGCGATCTCGACTGGCTGACGCTGGCGACCTTCTACAGCCACCTCTTCCTGTTCTTTCCCCTGTTCGGCCTGGTCGCCCTTATCTCGTTCTACATGCCGTCATGCGTCTTTCTCGACATGTACTGGCGGCACGTGAAGTACGGGAAACCGAGGTTCATTTTCGGGCTGATCGTGGTCGCGGGCCTCGCCTGGCTGATTTCCCAGGCATTCCTGGGCTCGAGCGAGCGCTCGATCTGGGAGGTGAGGCCTCAGGTGCTGGAGCGCGACCGGATCAGTCTCGCGTCTTGCCTCCAGACGAGCACATGTCCGCGCCTTGCGGCGCTCGATGCCTTGAACAATGTCCGCCAAGTGAGCCAAAGCAGGGTCGGCCTCTCCGAGCTCGCCCCGAACTGTGACCGCGACCCGCTCATTTCGACCGCGGCCGATAGTGCGGTTCGCCGGTTCTGCTTCGCCTCGACGCCCTATCGCAGCGACGCGCAGAGTCCGCTCTCGACGGACGATGCCTGCTGCCGGGCCCAGCACTCCCTCGTTGATGCGGTCCGCCGTCTTGCCGGTGGACCGGATGGACGGTCGATCACCGCCCAGGTTCATGCCTACACACTGCCGCTCAAAGTCTTCTTCCTGCTGACGCTGCTCGTCATCAGCATCATGCTGGCGTTCCGGCGGCGCCAGCTGGAGGCCGAGTATTCGCAGTACATGTATCTGATCGAGCGCGGCGTGCTGATCGGCACCGTCGCCGTGCTGTTCTACCCCATTATGAGCCATGCCTTCCTGCAGTCGGCCTCCCTGCTCTACGGTTCGGGCGCGGGGAGCAACTACCGCTCGACGGCCTCAGTGCTCTCTTTCCTGTTCGGCGCCTGGGCGCTGCTCGTGCTGTTCTTCTTCTATCGCCGGCGCGACAAGGAGGTCGAAGCCATCGGCCGCATCGGCGGTGTGTTGGCGAGCATCATCGCGGTGCTGAAGTACGACATCATCATCGATTACTTCATCCGGGTCGCGGGCTCGGGCGCCGGTATCACCAACGTCCTTCTGCTCGGCGCGCTCTGCCTCGTGGCGCTTGCCGCCATCTACTACAAGCCGACGAGCGAGTTCTCGGTGCCGGCCGCCGCGCTCGCCGTCCTTGCGGCTTCCAAAGGACTGAGTGACGAGTTCGAAGGCCTCGGCGACGATCAGGCCTGAGCTATCGGCTTTGAGCACGTTCTTCACGGCGAACCGGTGCCCACTTCGCCGGAACGTGCTCTGGCCCTTCAAACCCTTGAAACTTCTGATAACGTCGGCTCAGCCGGCCGGGCTCGCCCCTCGCCGGTGACATCCCGCCCTGGCCACCCGTTCGGGCCGGCCCGCATGGAGACCAGCGATGAGCAAAAGCGTCCGGATCGCCGAGATTCCGTGGACCACCTACAACGACATCGTCAAGAACGGCGACGCACCGATCTTTCTCCCGGTCGGCGCCCTTGAGCAGCATGGGCCGCATCTGCCGATGAACTGCGACGTGGTGATCCCGAACGCCATCGCCGAGATCATTGCCCAACCGCTCAAGGGCCTCGTCGCGCCCGCCATCGCCTATGGCTACAAGGCGCAGCCGAAGTCGGGCGGCGGCAATTTCTGGCCGGGCACGACGAGCCTCGACGGCATGACGCTGATCTCGCTGGTGCGCGATCTCATCAAGGAGTTCGCCCGTCACGGCGCCCGCCGCTTCGTCGTGCTCGTCGGGCATTTCGAGAACACGATGTTCGTCATCGAGGGTATCGATCTGGCGCTTCGCGATCTGCGCTACGACGGTATCCGCGATGTGAAGGTGGTCCGCAGCGACTACTGGGATTTCATTTCCGAAGCGACGGTAAAGAAGGTCTGGGGTGACCAATTCCCCGGCTGGGCGACCGAGCATGCCGGCGTCATGGAAACCTCCATCATGCTGCATCTGAAGCCCGAGCTGGTGAACATGAAGGCGGTGCCGCTGCATCCGCCGGCGACGTTTCCGCCCTACGACGTCTATCCGGCCAATCCGAAATGGGTGCCGTCCACGGGCGCGCTCTGCTCGGCCAAGATCGCGACGGCCCAGAGCGGCCAGTTCATGCTCGATCAGATCACCGGCGATATGGCGAAGTCGCTGAAGGCGGAGCTGAAGAAGGGGTGAGGATCACACCCGCCGTCGAATGAGAAAGAGGGCTGGCATGGAGCCAACCCTCGCTTCTCGTGGCCGGTGATGGAGCTTTTGCCTAGCGCCCGTTCTTCACGGCGAACCAGTAGCCACTTCGCCTGAACGTGCGCCAGCTCGGACACCGGCGCTGCGTCACGCCTCAGATACTTGGCGGACGTTTGGGTCTTATGGCATGCATCAGCATCACGGTGGGCCAAAACAACGTTCGAAGCGTGTCCTCGATGATCTCCTGTGAACCATAACGGAGCCTAGATTCGAAGTCCCTTAGACGCTTCAGCGTAAGCATGTGCTGGTCCATCCTTCGGTTGGCCCTGTGCGACTGAACCTGGGCTTCGCGCATCCTTCAGCGATCGGGTCACACTGCGGCCGGCGCGCCAGGAAACCCGGCCGGGCCAGCGGTCGATCTGGGATGAAATAAGCTGCACAAGGGTCGTGGGCGGGAGCACGCGACAGGCGTGTGCTCTGACGGAGTTCCTGGCCGACGGTCCCATCCCTTTTCCGTCCTGCCTCCGTTGCCGGTAGCAGGCTGTAAACAGCCTGCGGCGGCTGTGCCGGCGGGCCCAATGCCGAACGGCACGGTGCCGGGGCTCGATCGACACCCCAGCAGTCCGGCAGGCTTGGCTGATTTGGTTAACAGTTCGTTAACGGCGGCTCTTGGTTTTGAGCACGTTCTACGGCGAACCGGCCTCCACTTCGCCTGAACGTGCTGAGTCCTTGCTTCGAGCACGTTCTACGGCGAACCGGCCTCCACTTCGCCTGAACGTGCTCTTGCCGTTACACGGTTTCGGCTTGCCGGGAGGCCTTCTGGACCGCGCGCTGCACCTTCTCGAAAGCGCGGACCTCGATCTGGCGGATGCGCTCGCGGCTGACATTGTACTTGGCCGACAGATCTTCAAGCGTCGCCGGATCCTCCGCCAGCCGGCGGGCGGTGAAAATCTCCATCTCGCGCTCGTTCAAGGTGTCGATCGCCTGCTTTAGGAAACCCCTGCGGCGCTCCAGCTCCTCGGACTGCACCAGGACGGTTTCCTGGTTGTCGCTCTCGTCGACCAGCCAGTCCTGCCACTCGGCACTCTCGACATCGCCCCGGACCGGCGCATTGGTCGACAGATCACCGGCGAGCCGCCGGTTCATGGAGATGACGTCCTCTTCGGGCACGCCGAGCTTGGTGGCGATAGCCTTTACTTGGTCGGGCCGGAGATCGCCGTCCTCGAAGGCCTGGATCTGGCCCTTGGCCTTGCGCAGATTGAAGAACAGCTTCTTCTGCGAAGCCGTGGTGCCCATTTTCACGAGGCTCCACGAGCGCAGGATGTACTCCTGGATCGAGGCGCGGATCCACCACATGGCATACGTTGCGAGTTCTAAATCCCTTTTCTGGCTCGAAGCGTTTCACCGCCTGCATCAGGCCGACATTGCCTTCGGAGATGATCTCGCCGATGGGCAAGCCATAGCCGCGATAGCCCATGGCGATGCGCGCCACGAGCCTCAAATGCGAGGTGACGAGCTTGTGGGCGGCTTCCGAGTTCGCATGCTCCTGCCAGCGCTTGGCGAGCATGTACTCCTCGTCCGGCTCCAGCATCGGAAACCGCCGGATGTCGTCGAGATAGCGGGCAAGACCGACGCCGCCGGACTGGATGATGGGTAGATTGCGAGAAGCCATCGATTGCTCACTCCGGCTGGCGGCCGCAGCCGCCCCGGTTCTTCAGGTCCACAGAATAAGGGATCATGGATCGATAAGTAGTGTATAGGCTTGGCCAAAAAAGGGCAAACACCACATGTGTACGGAGTTTACTTCCTCTTGCCGGGGCTTTGCAACGCCTTGAGCAGGCGGCGAAAATCGGCCGGCGGCTGTCTGGAGAACCGCAATCGCTTGCCGCTGAGGGGATGCTCGAATCCAAGCTCTGCCGCATGCAGCGCCTGTCGCCCGAGCGCCTCGAGCGCGGGCCCCGCAGTAGCGGAGAGCTTCGCTGTTTTGGTCCGGAAGGCTTTGCCGTAGAGAGGGTCGCCCAGAATGGGATGGCCGAGATGGGCCATATGGACCCTGATCTGATGCGTCCGCCCGGTTTCGAGCAGGCAGCGAACGAGGCTCGCGACCGGTGTTCCGTCGCTGCCAAAGAATGTCTCGAGCACCTCGAAGTGCGTCACTGCCGCCCGCCCGCCTTTGCGTGCGACCGCGATCCGCGTGCGATCCGCCGGATGCCGGGCCAGTGCGGCCTCGATGCGCCCTTTGCGCTTGTCGGGCGCGCTCCAGACGAGGGCGAGATAGGCGCGCTCAAGGCGGCCATCGCGGCCATGGGCGGCGAACTGGTCCGCGAGTCCCTGATGCGCGCGATCCGACTTGGCGACCACCAGCAGCCCGCTCGTGTCCTTGTCCAGACGGTGAACGATGCCGGGACGTTTCACGCCGCCGATACCCGACAGGCTCGAGCCACAATGGGCAATCAGCGCGTTGACCAGCGTCCCCGTGCGGTGTCCGGCCGAGGGGTGCACCACGATGCCTGCGGGCTTGTCGATCACGATGACGTTGTCGTCCTCGAAGACGACATCGAGATGGATATCCTCGGGCTCAGGCAACGCCGCTTCGGGCTCGGGCAGACGGATGGTGAAACTCGCCCCCGGTTTGACCCGGTATCCCGGCTCTTCTATGGTCCGCCCCGCCGTGCTGACGTGTCCTTGCTCGATCAAAGACTTGAGGCGCGAGCGCGACAACTGGGCGAGCCGCGCGGCGAGAAACCGGTCGAGCCTCTGGCCCTTTTCCGCTTCGTCTGCCTCGACTGTCACGACATCGCTCACGAGAATTTCCTATCTGGACCCGGCGGCATGGCGGCAAACGAGGACAACGACGGCCCGCTTCCCGAAGGAGCCGAGCCCTATTCACGCGCCCAGAAGGCGCTCCTCGCCGTCGTCGTTGCCGTCGGCCTTCTGATCATGGCCGGCGTCGGCGTGGTTGTCTTTACCATCGTCAACCGGCTGGGAAAGCTGCCGGATACGACGAAGGAAGCGGCCAGCGCGACCGTACCGCTCGGCATGCCGGCCGAAAGCAGGCTTGCGCTCCCGGCCGGCGCCAATGTCGAGGAGACCGTCCTCGACGGCAACCGCCTCGCCGTCCGCTATCGGACCCAGAGTGGTACGAGCATCGTCCTGTTCGATCTGACGACGGGCCGGACCCTCGGTACGGTTGTTCTCGGACCCTAGTGGCCCGTCGCGCCTAAATCGCATCATGGCCGCGAGCGTTTTCGATTTAGGCGCGACATAAGGGCCACTAGCGATATCGTTGGCTTAGTGTGGCGTTCAACGCGCCTTAGTTGACACGAACCTCGCCGCAGTACTGGTCAACCAAGGCGCGACGCCACACCAGCCCAGTTCGCCGCAGACCCCCTTGAGCCTTGTCGCTTGATTGTGGGCGGCGGAGCAAGCTATATGGCGCTCCTACAGGCGCTGCCCCGTTCGTCTAGTGGCCCAGGACACCAGCCTCTCACGTTGGGTACAGGGGTTCAAATCCCCTACGGGGCGCCACTCAAATCTCCCGCTCAGTCGGCAAAAGCCAGCAGTTGGCGCGCCTTGGCGATGACGGGCGCATCCACCATCCGGCCTTCATAGGAAAAAGCGCCTTCGCCCGCACGCGCGGCGGCGTCGAGGATGCCACGCGCCCAGACAAGTTCCGTCTCGTCCGGACGGAACCCGGCCCGCGCCGGGGCGATCTGCTTGGGGTGGATCACGAGCTTACCGCCGAACCCGAGCGATCGCGCGCGACGCGCTTCCCTTTTCAGAACGTCTGGATCCTCGTAGCCCACCGTCACACCGTCCAGTGGACGTGCGATGCCGGCCAAACGCGACGCCAACACCACTTCGCAACGGGCGGCGAGCAGCGCGTCGAAGGTCTCCTCGCAGCCAACGTCGACCGCGTAGTCGATGGAGCCGAAGGCGAGTTGGGTGACGGCCGGCACGGCGGCCAATGCGCGGGCGGAGGCATGACCGGCGGCGGACTCGACCAGCGCGATCAGAGCCACTCCCGGCAGCTTCCGAGCGAGCGCATCAACGGACGCGGGATCGGCCGCCTTGGCGATCATGACACCGGCGATCGCGACATCCTGGAGTGCCGCGATGTCGGCCGCCGCCAAGGGCCCTTCGAGCGGATTGATCCGGACGATGACGGGCACGGATTCCACACCATGCTGCCTGACCGCCGCGCGCGCCTTTTCCTTGTTGTCCGGCGTCACCGCGTCCTCGAGGTCGAGGATCACGGCATCGGCGCCGGCCCCTGCCGCCTTGGCGAAGCGATCCGGCCGATCGCCCGGAACGAACAGCGGCGTGCGCAGTACGAGCATCCTCATCTCACCACTCCGCCTGGCCGGACATCGTTTCCCGGCCATCGGCCGCGATGACGCAAACACGGGCGGCATCGGCACCCTCGCGCCGGGCTCGCACGCGAAAAATGTCGCCCTGAATGAGAGGTGAGACGCCGCGATAGGAGAATCTCTTGAGCGAGCGGCGAGCATCGAGCGCCGCCGCGAGCCTATAGGCGTAGGTCGCTTGCAACGGCCCGTGCACGACGAGGCCCGGATAGAATTCGGCCTCCGTTGCATATCCGCGATCGTAGTGAATGCGATGACCGTTGAAGGTCAGGGCCGAGTAGCGGAACAGCAGCAACGTCGTCGCCGCGATCTCGGCCACGACATCACCGGTCTGGTCAGCGCTCGCCTGCTCACCCACGAGTGACTGCGGCGACGACGGCGCTTCGCGATAGACGATGTCCTGCCGCTCCTCGACAAGGGGACCGCGCGCCGTGGTGTAGACGTGGTCAACCGCCACGAAGCATAGCGGTCCCGTGCGGCCCTGCTTCATCTGCACGTCGGCGATCCGGGAAACACGGACCACCATGTCGCCCGCCCGGAGCAGATCATGAAAGTTGATACGCCCGCCGGCCCACATGCGCCTCGGCAACGGCACCGGCGGCAGGAAACCGCCGCGTGCCGGATGACCGTCGGGGCCGGTTTCCTCTTCGGGGACGGCCGGCGGGGCGAGGCACCAGTGCAGGCCGAGCGTCGCGGGTGGCTCACGGCTCGCGAGTTCCCCCCCACTGTCGCGACGAACCGCTCCACGAGGCCGTCTGTCACGAAATCCCGCTTGGTCTCGGTCCGGCCGGCCCAGGCTGAAAGTTCGGCCATATCCATCGATTGGCTCAATACGATCGCGGCATGCCGAGCACGTGCTCGGAGAGATAGGAGAGGATGAGGTTCGTCGAGATCGGCGCCACCTGATAGAGGCGCGTCTCGCGGAACTTGCGCTCGACGTCGTATTCCTCGGCGAAGCCGAAGCCGCCATGCGTCTGGATACAGGCGTTCGCCGCCTCGTTGGAGGCGTCGGCCGCCAGCATTTTCGCCATGTTGGCCTCCGCGCCGCAGTCTTCGCCCCCCTCGTAGCGGCGCACTGCCTCCTTCACCATCAGCTCGGCTGCCCGCATGTTGGCGTAGGCGCGCGCGATCGGGAATTGGATACCCTGGTTTTGTCCGATCGGCCGGCCGAACACCTGGCGCTCCTTGGCGTAGCTCGTAGCCTTCTCGATCAGCCACTTGGCGTCGCCAACGCACTCGGCGGCGATCAGGATGCGCTCTGCATTCATGCCGGAGAGGATGTAGCGGAAGCCCTTCCCCTCCTCGCCGACGAGGTTCTCGGCCGGCACGCGGACGTTCTCGAAGAATACTTCCGTCGTCGAATGATTCATCATCGTGCGGATCGGACGGATGGTGAGACCGTTGCCCTTCGCCGCCCGCATGTCGAGAATGAAGACGGAGAGGCCGTCGGTGCGCTTGGCCACCTGATCCTTCGGCGTCGTGCGCGCGAGCAGGAGCATGAGATCAGAGTATTCGGCGCGGCTCGTCCAGATCTTCTGGCCGTTGACGATGTAGTGGTCACCCTCCCGGCGTGCGACGGTCCGGATCGAAGTCGTATCCGTACCGCTCGACGGCTCGGTGACGCCGAAGGCCTGCAGGCGCGTCGTTCCCGCCGCAACGTCGGGGAGATAGCGCTGCTTCTGCGCCTCGCTGCCGTGGCGGAGCACGGTTCCCATGACATACATCTGAGCGTGGCAGGCGGCACCATTGCAGCCGGCGCGCTGCACCTCCTCGAGCACGGCAGCCGCCGCGCCGAGCGTCAGGCCCGCGCCGCCGTACTCTTCCGGAATGAGGGCTGCAAGATAGCCCGCCTCTGTCAGCGCCGCGACGAACTCGGCCGGATAGGCGCGCGACTGGTCGAGCTTGCGCCAGTATTCCCCGGGAAAGCGCTCGCAGAGCTTTCGCACGCCCTCGCGGATCTCCTTGTAGTCCTCGGTGTCGCGCATTCTCAGGCCCTCTGTGCGAGGCGCGGCACCGCCTCGTCCGGTTTCAGCAGCGCTATCAGACCAAGCTCACGCACCGGGCGATCATCGAGGAGACCGAGGATCGAGGCGATCAAGCGGTCCGATTGCTTCGCCGCGAGGCCGCCTTCGCCGAGCAGCATCGCAGCCTTGATCTTGAGCTCTTCCGCCGAGACGGCATGCTCGGGATCACCCTTGGCGTCGCGCCGGACAGCACGCAGCGCCCGGCCGTCGGCCGCCGTGACTTCGATCTCGACGCCCCAGTTCGCCGGGTAGGCCTGATCGACTGCCGGTGCCAAGCTCACTTCGACCTTTGCCCGCTCGGCCGCAATGCGGCTTCGCGCGGCCGTGTCGAAACTCGTTTGATCGACCTTGCCGTCGGCGAGCGCAATGGCAACGGTATGCTGGAGGGAAAACTTGGCGCTGTAAGGATCGTCTGGCAGCGGACGGTTGCAGACATCGAGTGCCGCCCGGTAGGCGCCGACCTTTACCGATTTGATTGCCGCCCCGGCGAGCCTCCTGTTCAGCTCGATCGCCGCATCGATCGCCGGGTGCGTGTGCCGGCAGCAGGGCCAGGGCTTGATCGAGGTTCGCGTCAATTCCCAGGGCCGGCCGGGGTCCGCCGCAACAGCCTCCGGCACGGGATCGGGGCAGGCGCCGGCAAACAGCCCCTTTTCGCCCTCCAGAATTTGCTCGGGACCGGTGAACCCTTCACGTGCGAGATAGGCCGCGAGTACTCCCGATTCCGCACCGCGCGCCGTATGCAAGTGCTTGCTCATGGCGCCGGTCGCCAGGAACTCCCACAGACCTGATGATTGTGTGCCGGCATTGCCGAGCGCCCACACCGACTCGTCCTCGCCGAGACCGATCAGGCTCGTCACCGCCATCGCCGAGCCGAACGGACCGCAAGTGGAAGTATTGTGCCAGACGCGATAGTGCGCCTTGCCGACCGCCATGCCGACGCGACAGCAGGCCTCATAGCCATCGAGCACGGCCTTCAGGAACGCACGCCCCCCCATGTTGCGCTCCTCGGCAACCGCCCAGGCCGCCGGGATGACGACACAGCCCGGATGCGTAACCGAGTCGCGATGCAGATCGTCCATCTCGAGGATGTGTGACAGGCCACCGAGAAGGAAAGCGCGCCGCGCGGTATCGCCGTGCTCCACGGGTGCGATCGCTGCAAGCATTCGCGCCGGTGGAGCATTCCGGCCACCGATGGCACAGGCGAGCGTATCGAGCACGAACAGCGAGGCGGCCCCCAGATCGGCCTCGCTCGCACGCTTCTCCCGGATCAATCCGACAAGCTGCCGTGTGAGACTCATTTCTCAGCCCCCATTCTCATGTGCGCCTCCGCCGGCGCGAACTCTCCACGCAACGCGGCATCCTGCTCGCCGATACGTGGCACGCGACCGAGCTTCGGACGCCGGCCGTCGACGATCACGGGCGGCGCGACGATATCGATCTCGCCTTCGGGTGTTTCGATTTTCGCCGTCGTCAGGCTCCGGTGACGCGCCAAGTCGGCCATGGTCGAGATACGGCCGTAGGCGATTTTTGCCGCATCGAGCACGCTGGCCAGGGCATCGAACGGCAGCTTGGCGAACGCCTCGGCGACGCGGGCATCGACCAGCTGGCGGTTGGCGACACGTGCGTTGTTGGTGGCGAAGCGCTCGTCGGTGACCAGCGAGGCATCGCCCAGAACCTTCTCCGCCAGCACCGCCCATTCCCGCTCGTTCTGGATCGAGATGAGAATCTCGCCGCCAGCCGTCTTGAAGACGCCGTAGGGCGCGATCGAGGGATGCGCGAGGCCGAGCTTCCGCGGCTCCTTGCCGGCATATCTCTGACTGAGATAGGGGACGGTCATGAGCTCGGCCAGCGTGTCGAAGAGCGAGAGTTGCAGATGCGCGCCTTCGCCCGTCCGCTCGCGCCCCAATAGCGCCTCCAGGATCGCGGCATAGGCCGCTTCGCCTGTCGAAATGTCCGAGATCGAAACACCGACGCGCGAAGGACCCGAGGTCGGCGATCCCGTCACGCTGGCGAGCCCTGCCTCGGCCTGAATCAGGAGATCGTAGGCCTTGCGTTCGGCGTCCGGCGTGCCCGGTGCATAGCCGCCGATATCGCAGACGACGAGGCGCGGAAAACGCCGCCTGAGATCGCGGCTGCCGATGCCGAGGCGGTCGGTCGCGCCCGGCGCGAGGTTTTGCACGAACACATCGGCCTTGGCGAGCATCGCCTCGACGAGGGCGAGATCATCCGCCTGCTTCAGGTCGACCGTGCAGGATTCCTTGCCGCGATTGTTCCAGACGAAGTAGGACGATTGGCCGAGCACATCCCGGTCGTAGCCGCGCGCGAAATCGCCTTCCGGGCGTTCGAGTTTGATGACACGCGCACCTGCATCGGCGAGGCGTGAGGTCGCGAGCGGGGCAGCAACCGCCTGCTCCAGCGCGACCACCAGAATTCCTTCGAGGGCTCGGGGCATCGTCCGGTCCAAGTTTGCGTTGCGGCATGAAACTCGCCCGGCGAAGCGTCCGGTGTCCAATAGGGATTAGGAATATTGGCTATAGGGAAACGCTCAGTCGTAGAGCTTGGGCGCATTCGCCGCATCGGCGAGCTCGGCCGTCCAGGCGCCACTTTCGACCAGCTGCCGCAGGATCTCCCAGGCCAGCTGGCCGATGGCGCGGGGGGCGGTATAAAGCGGCCGCTCGGCCGAATACGACAGGTAGACTTTGCGGGTGATGCCCGGCGCCTTGAAGCGCCAGACTTGGAACTCGCCCCTCCCCGCCTCCTCGCTCACCGCCGTCAGCGGCAGGATGCCGAAGCCCTGGCCGCGCCGTGCCAGCTTCTTGATCTGGGCGTAGGAATCGATCTCGATGGCCGGCACGATGTCGACACTCTTCTCGGCGGCGACTGTCTCGATGAGCTCCCGGAGGCCGTGGCCGAGCCCGGGGACGATGAGCGGTAGCTGGGCGGCTGCGGCGAGTGTCACGGTCTCACCCGGCAAATCGGCCTCGGCCGCGAGCTTCGGCACGGCGAACAGGCAGATATCCTCGGAGAGGCCATGGTGGACGACGAGGCCGCGCGGATCGGATGTCGCATATATCATCGCCAGGTCGAGTTCGCCCCGCTTCAGCCAGTCGAGTACATAGCCGCTCATCGCCTCGACGACCCGGATGCGGATATCGGGATAACGCTGCTTCGCGGCCTCGATGAGGGGTACGGCGAGAAGCTCGCCGACGGTGCCCGGCATGCCGAAGCGGACGACGCCGCGGGGCGAGACGGCCTTGCCGCGCACGCTATCGGTGATCTCGGCAAAGTCCGCCAGGATGCGCTTGGCGTGCAGCATCAGCCGCTCGCCGGCTTCGGTCGGCTTCACGCCTTGGGAGCTGCGATGCAGCAGCACGACGCCGAGCTCCTCCTCTAGGTGGCGGACATGCTGGGAGAGTGCCGGCTGGGCAACATGGAGCTGGTTGGCGGCCTTGGAGAACGAGCCGCTCTCGACGACCTTGGCAAAGTAGCGAAGCTGACGAAGATCCATGGCCCGACGATCCAAAGCGGCCCGGGCGGCCGTCCGGCCCGCTGCTTCCGCATAGAGATTACGTCTGGGCACCATAACAGGACGCGCTAGCTCGTCCAGCGGCGGCACCAGCCGTCATTGGCGTTAAGGTTGCTCATCGCCGGCGGGCGCGCTCGGGCCCGGGATCGTTGCGGCGGGCGAGGCGGCCGAGTCCCTGGGCGATCCAGCCGGGTGTGTCGGAAGCGCTCAGCCGCTCAGGCGGCGGCACAAGCTCGATCGTGCGACGGGGCTCGGTCGCCGTCACCGACAGCTCGCTGCGATAGGCGAGCCACCAGACGAGGAGCACACCGGACAGCCAGGACACGATCTGCCAGGCCAAGAGCGAGGGAAAGCGCGGAGCGGTGGTGGCTTCACCGAAGCTCCAATTGAAAATCGTATTGCCGATGACTGCGCCCGGCCCGATCGCCAGGAACATCCACACGAGAACCAGCGACCATTTCGCGGCGCGCAGTCCTGGCCCGCCAAAGTGCGCCGGGAAATCCGCCTGATAGGTGTCGTGCAGCCGGCGCCGCTCCTCGCTCAAGTCATGTTTGCGCGTGAACAGCGAGATGATGATCGTGACGATCACGTTGAAGAACAGGCCCCAGGCGGCCGCATGCACCGTTAGCGGCCAACGTCCCCAAGGCAGGTCGATGAACAGGCTCTCGAAGGCGACGATGCCGGCGGGTTCGGTGAAAACGACGACAATGGTCGCGATGATCAGGCCCGAAATCACGCCGCCGCGCGTGATCCAGGGCAGCCAGCACAGGCCCAGCAAGGCCGGGATGAGCTGCACGGTGAGGCTGAGCGCCAGCGGTGATAGGATGGCCGAGGCAAACGGCGCAATGCTCGCGGCGATCGCGATCGCCAGGTAGATGAAGCCGAGGGAGATACGGGCGGCGGTGCGTTCGGCCGTGGCAGTCATGCCGGGCAGAATGTAGCGGGCCAGCAACTCGATCGTCATCGCGCTCGCCCCGGACATGGCGAAGGCCGCGACGGCAATCTGCAAGGATAGCATGAAGAGTATGAGGTAGGCCGCGCCCACCATCTGGTCGACCGCGGCGAGGCGATCCGCGAAACCAGCCACCGAGGGAGCGCTTCCCGCGCCCGTTGCCGATGACGCGATCTCGGCGCCGAGGACAGGCGCGAGCAACACCAGCAATCCAGCAGCGATGCCCCCGATCATCCAGACTTGCGTGAAGGCGAGCGGCGTACGGCCACGAGTCGAGATCCCGAGCAGGCTGAAGGCGGGGCTCAAGACGATACCGCTCATCGCCAACGCGAAGGAAAGGACCGCAACCGCCGTCCAGATACCGCCCTCCGGAACTTCTTTGCCGATGCCCTTCGTGAAAGCGATAACCCCGGGCAGGCGATCGGCGAGGATGGCGGCTGGCGTGGCAATACCGCGTTCAGCAAACGCGAAGCTATCGAAGGTAGTCCCGGCGAAGATCGCCAGGAACACCATCAGAGCCAGCAAAAGCAAGGTCTCGGCGGCGAGCACATAGACGACACCTCGCCATCCACCGATGACGGAAAATAGAAAGAGAAAAAAGGCGGTGGCCCAGATGGCCATGCCGCCAGTGACTTCGCCCCTCGTCGCCGAACTGACCGTCGCTCCGAGCTCAGCGAGGCAAACGGCCGAGACAGGTATCGTGAACAGGAACAGGACGAACAGCAGGTAGAGTCTCAACGTCAAGCTGCCGTAGTAGGCGCCGATGAGTTCTCCGAGCGTCCGCAATCCCGTCAGCCGGGCCGCGAGCCAGAGCCGCTTCTGAAACAGTGCCGCAATGATCGCTGCCACGACCAGTCCGACGGCGAGGTGGCTCGCCTGCAGGCCATAGGCCGCGACCAGCAGCAGGTGGTCGTAAAGAGAGAAGGCCGCGAGCGCGAGGCCGGTGCCGGCGAAAATGTGGCCCCAAGCTGGAATGGCCTGGCCGCCGTCGAGAAAATCCTCCGGCCGCACCGTCCAGCGTGCGCTCATGGTCGCGATGTAGAGCGCATAGGCGGCAAGCACGCCGAGCAAGACAATGAGGAGCGTCGTCACTGGCGGCGCCTCCAGCGGGTCTGCCGCGGTTCGGGCCGTTCGTGCGCGCTGGCGTCACGGACGACGTTGAAGGAGTCGAAGACGCCACGCATGCCGTAGTGCGTGACCATGTAGAAGAGCACGGCTACGCCGATGGCAATCAGCACCATTCCGAAGGGCAGGAAGAACTGCGCCCGGAACACCGGCTCGAGCAGTGAGGTCAGCGCAAAGGCGAGCAGCGCCACCCCATATAGCACGAGCGCCAGGCTCAGCTCGCGGCGCGTGAATGGTGTCACGTAGACGGCATTCGCGATGACATGCGCGATGAAGGCGAGGAGCACCGTGCTGCCGGCAACATAGATTGGCAGGCTCTTCCCGTTCGAAAGCCCATAGTGGACGAGCACGGCAGTGATGAACCCGCCCGTCAGCCAGATGGCCATGACGAGGGCGTGCCGATCGGCAACCGAATGTCCGCTCGAAGGCTCCACAGTGCTCTGACTTCTCTATCGGTTGACAGGTCCGGTGCGCCGCACGCTCTTCAATCGTCCTTGTCCTTCGGCGTGTCGGCGGCGAGGAAGTTGCGGAACGACATGCCGCCGGCGCTGCCGATGTTCTCGATGGGGAGCCCGAGCTCCTTCATCAAGCCGTCCACGAGTGCCACCTGCGTCCGGTACTTCATGGCCGAGTTGACGACGCGATCCGTCATGTTGCCGCCATCGCCATTCGCCGCACCACGGCCGGCGCCACCGGTCTCCGACGGGCTGTTGAGGCCGGGCAAGCCATCGACCTGGAGGATCTTGATCGAGTCGATGTTCTCCATGGGCTTCACCGTCTCGCGGATGATGTTGGGCAGATTGCGGACGAGATTCTCGTAGATGGCGCTGCGCCGGCTCGCATCCGAGCGCATGTTCTCGGACTCGTTGATGAGCCGCTGGCCGATCGCATCCTTTTCGTAGCGAACCTCGTCGGCGTTGGCCTCGGAGATCCGGGCGAGCGAGCGGAACTCGGTCGCCTCCTTCTCGGCCCGGGCATGCGAGGTCAGCCGCATGGATTCGCGCTCGATGCGCGATTCGGCGCTGATGAGATCGACGCGTCTGGCCCGGTTGGCCGCCTCCTCGTCACGCGCGGTGAGGATGCGCTCCTCCATGGCGGCGAGCGACTTGTGTGCCTCGGCGACGTTGGTGCGGGCGTAGGCCTCCTCGATCGACTTGTTGACGACGGCGATCAGCCGCTCCTTATCGACGATTTCGACCTCCTTCTGCCGCTCGATCTCGAAACGATCGATGTATTTGCGGGCGGAGATGCGCAGCTCGTCGATCTCGCGGGTCGCCACGATGCTCGCATCCTCGACCCTGCGGAGCGCTGTCGTCTCGGCGAGCCTGATCTTCTCGTTCTTGGTGATTTCGGCCTGCGCGATCTCCTCGTCCTTGGTGAGCCGCTCCATCTCGACATAATAGCGGCGCATGATGCGGGCGCGATCCTGGTCGCTCTCGGCGATCTCGTTGGTGACGCGGATCTGCTTGTTCTTCTCGACGTCGAGCAACTCGATCGTCTTCAGGGTCTCGATCCGGGCGGACTCAACGGATTTGTCGCGATCGAGCCTGGCGCGGTCGACCTCGCCCAAGGCCGACGTCTCGATCAGCGCCAGCGTCTGCCGGGTACGGATGTCGTGCTCGCGGATCTTGCGATCGTTCTCGATGCGGTCGGTCTCGATCTGCTGGCGGGTCAGGATGCGCTGCGACTCGAGCGCCTTCTGGGTGTTGATCTCGGTCAGCTCGTTCGACTGCCGGCGCTCGATGGCGAGGTTGCGGATCTCGGCCTCGGTGTTGATGCGCTCCGACTCGACGAGACGCTCCTTGGCGATGCGATTTCGCTCGCCCTCCTGTTCGGCCTTGATCCGGGCGAGGTCGACGTTGATTTGCGAGGCAGACCGCTCGTCCTCGATCTCGGCGAGCTGGGCGGCCTTGCGGGTCTCGATGTCCTTGTGCTGGGCGATGCGCGCATATTCGAGGTCGCGGGCGATTTGGAGCTCGCGCTGCTCGGCCTCGTAGTCCCGGAGTGCGATCTCGACGCGGGCCTCGTTCTCGATCCGGTTGCGCAGCTTCCGGCGGTCCTCGATCTGCTCGGTGAGCTGGGCGAGACCTTCCGCGTCGAAGGCATTGTTGGGATTGAACACCGAGACGTCCGCCTGATTGAGGCTCGTCAGCGAGGCATTCTCGAGTTCCAGACCGTTGGTGCCGAGGGTCTTCATGGCAAGCTCGGCCACTTCGTGGATGTAGCGGCCGCGATTGGTGTGGATCTCGTCCATGGTCATGTTGGCGGCGATTGCCGACATCGCATCGACAAAGCGGCCCTGCACGATCTCCTTCAGATCGGCGGAATTGTGCGTGCGCTCGCCGAGCGTGCGCGCCGCGATCGACACGCCCTCCTTCGTCGGCAGCACGCGCACGAAGAACTCGGCGATGAGATCAATGCGCATCTTGTTCTTGGTAATGAGCGACTGCTCACCCAGACGGCGAATCTCGATCGGCACCGCATTCATGTTGACGCGGGTGATCGTGTGCACGATGGGCACGATCAGTGCGCCGCCACCCATCACCACGCGCTCGCCGCCGAGGCCTGTCCTGATGAAGGACTGATCCTTCGTCGAGTGCCGGTAGAGCCAGTGCAGGAGATAGACGATGATGGCGATGAGGATCGTCAACAGTATGACGGCCACCAGGATGTCCGTGCTTGTCATCGACATTTTCAGCTCCTCAGATCATGCCGCGCCGGGCGCTGCACGTATGTCTCTTGCTCAGTACCGCTCGATGCCCGCAACCGCGAGCGTGATGAGCGATGGGGTCAACAGATTCACGATGTCGGCGATGTTGTAGAGCACGACGATTGCGTTCGTGTGCCCTGCGCCGATCACGACATCGACGAAGTGCAGGATCGGCAGCACCGCCCAGCCGATCGTGAAAACGAGGCGTATCCAGAAGTACCCGAGCCGCATGGGCCTCGACACGGTCTGCACCGCGCTCGCCATGGCGCCGAAGTAGAGCTCGCCCAGAATGTAGAGCCAGAAGGCGATCGACAGCAGCACGCCAAGCGTTGGATCAAAGATGTGGGCGTCGCCGAGGAAACGGCAGAGCACCATGAGGCCGGCCGCGGCGAGCGTACGCCAGAACACCCCGGCGGGGACTGGACCGGCTATCCGCGCGAAGAAGTAGGCGGCCGCCACCTGCAGCGGCTGCACCACGAACCAGCCGACATAACGGGAGCCGGCCGTGGCCTTCTGGCTGGTGGCCCAGGTTTCGGCCGCACCGAGATAGGTCAGCGCCGAGGCCAGCATGGCGACACCGACGAGCGCCACCGGAATGCGCCAGCGCTCTGACGTCCAGGTCAGCCCCAGCAGGGCGAGCGCGGCGCCTGCCAGCATGGCGACAATCGCCACGCCGTAGGACGTGCTCACCAGGTCACTCGTCAGAAAGTTCATTCCGGGCATGCGCGGTTCCTAGACTTGTGAGCGGATGTGGGGAGCACGGCCGTAGAGCGCCACCATCGGCAGGATGAGCAGGCCGAAGATGAACTGCTGCCACTCGTATTTGAGACCGATGCCGATGAGGAAGGAGCTCAGCACTTGCAGCACGAGCACGCCGATGACGGTGAAGCCGTAGCCGCCATAGCCGCCGGCGAGCGAGGTGCCGCCGATGACGACGGCGGCGAGCGTGGTGAAGAGATAGGGATCGCCGACGCCGATGAAGCCGCCGCCCGACCAGCCGAGCAGGAGGCAACCGGTCAGCGCCGCGAAGACGCCGCTGATGACGTAGGCGAGCGTCCAGTATTTGAGCTCGGAGATGCCGGTGAGCTTGGCCGAGCGGCGATTGCCGCCGAGCGCATAGACGTAGCGCCCATAGGCCGAGTAGCGCAGCGCGATGATGACGATGATGGCGAGGATGATCCAAAGAAATATTGTCGGCGGCACAGACATGCCGAAGGTCTCGCCGTTCATGGCGGCGAGGTTCTTCAGCCACTCCGGCACCGTGCCGAAGACGTTGCCGCTGAACTGCGAGCCGATGCTCGTCAGGATCTGCACGAGGCCCGAGACCGCGAAACCCATGCCGAGCGTCAGGATGAGCGCCTGCCCCTGAAGCTTGAAGGAGAGGAGGCCGTTCAAGAGCCCGATCAATCCGCCAATGACGAGCACCATGCCGAAGGCGACACCGGTCGGGACGCCGAGGCCAATGATATAGAGGAGACCGATGTTTGCCGCCCCGATCACGAAGGGGATCGACAGATCGAGCCCGCCCATCAGCGCGACCAGCGTCTGCCCGACACAGGCAATGCCAAGGAAGGCCGCGAACAGCAGGATCGCGCGGATGTTGGTGGAGGTGAGGAAGCCCTCGATCGAGAAGGACGAGATGATGATGAGCGCGGTGAGCACGATGAGGCCGATGAAGGCGCTGCGGCTGTGCGCGAAGTAGCCGGAAGCCTTGACGGCGAAGAGCAGGATCGCCTCGAGGATCAGAAAGGCGATGAGGTTCAGGACCGAGCGGAAGGGCGGAACGGTCGCCGTGATGATGAGATAGGCCAGCAGCAGCAGGCCCATCGCGATGATGAGCGTCCGGTTGTTGCGCCAGACCCCGCCCGAGGCAGAGGTCTCGCCCGCGTCGCCTCCCGGCGCCGTGGCCGCGCGCCTCTGCTCGAACGTCACGACGACGTAGTTGAGCACCCAGAACAGCACTGCCACCGAGATGATCGTGTAAAGGATCACCACCTGGGCATCGAGGCCCTGGCCGAAGCCGAGTCCGAAACCGATCGCGCCGACAACGAGCGACAGCACGAGATTGAGCCCAACGAGCGGCAGGGAGGCAGGCATCGGCACGGGCCAGCCGTTCTGGCGCGGGTTCGTCAAGTCGCTCATGGCGCGCCTCCACTGGCGCCGAGGCTACCCGCCGCGAGCAGCAAGAGGACAATGAGCCCGGAACCCGTGACGTAGAGGAAGACACCGAGCCGGAGCGAGACAGCCTCGACAGCTGCCATGCGCATGGTTGCGATGAGCAGCAAAAGCAGCGCAGCGATGCCGAAGGCCGCAGTCTGAACTGGCGACAGGGCGTAGAGATCGACGGAGACCGCGCTGGCGGCCGGCAGCAGCAAATAGCGCGTGTAGTCGGCTGCGAGGGGAACCGCAACGGGAGTGGCCTCGGTCCCCTGCTGCGGCGTCGCGGCAATTGGCTCCGCACCTGTCGTCTCCGCCGCGACGTCCGCTGCTGGCGCTACCACACCCGCCCCACTGACGTGCAACATGATGCCGGCGACGACGATACCGAGCACCACAAAGGCCGCATAGGGCGAGATGAAGCGCAGATACTTGCCAAGAACCGGCACCAGAAGGGTCAGCAGCAACGACAGGATCAGGATAACGCCGTAGGAGAGCTGCGTGACGAAGGCCTGGATCGAGCCGAAGTTGAAGGTCGCGAGCACGTAGCCAATCAGGAATAGATTGAGCGCACCCAAGAGCGCGCCGATCGCTCCCCCTCGTCCGCCCGCGAGGCTGACTCCGCCGAGCACCACCGCGGTGACGGCGGTGAGCGACATCGTCGTCGCCTGTGACTGGGTCGGATCGCCGGAGGAGATAAGCGCCGTGTGGCAGATCGCGGCAAGGCCGATGAAGAGGCCGGCGATAACATGGGCGCCGGTGCGGGCGAGACCGATGCGGACGCCACTCGTATAGGCCGCGCGCTCGTCATAACCCATCAGGCGCAGGTTGCCGTAGAAGGTCGTCAGCGTGAAGAGAAGCCAGCCGCCCGTGGCGATGACGAGGATCAGCAGGATCGGCGAGTAGATGGTCGTGCCGAGACCCCAGCTGCCCATCCACTCGGGTGCGACACCGCCCGGACGCTTCATGATGACGAGGTTGATGCCCGTCAGTGCCAGAAATCCGCTCAGCGCCACGATGATCGGCTGAACGCGGACGGCGATGATCATCAGCGCGAACAAGAGCTGGTAGATCACGCCGATGCCGAGGGCGACGATGAAGACGCCGATCGGCGAGGTGACGATGCCGAGCTGGTTGAGCTGGACGATCGAGACGTTGATGAAGGCGAGCAACGGGCCGACGGCGAGATCGACCGTGCCGCGGCCCGCGATCGCCAGCACCATCAATGTGTAGGTGGCGAGGATCAGCGGCGCGGCGACGATGATGGCGCTGCCAATCCCGGAATAGGACACGAGCTGGGGCGACCGGATCACCGCGGTGCCGAACAGCACCGCGATGAGCAGGATCGGCACCAGCAGAAACGTGTTCTGCGATCCCTGGGATTGCGACATGGCCGGACGACCGCCTCTAGCTCGCCATCACTTGCGACCTTGGTTCACTCACAGATCGATGACCCGGCGTCCGCCGGAGCGATCGAGCCGCAGCGTCGAGCGCTGCTCGCCGACCGATCCGCCTGCACTGCCGCCGGCACCGGCATTCGGACGGTTGAAGTCCGACACAGGCCGGCCCGCCGGGAGGCCGTTGTAGCCGGCGCTCGCCGTCCGCCGATCGGGGTCGAGCGCCTGAATCTTCTTCAGCACGGGGGTAATGATGTCCTTGAATTTCACCGGATCCTCTGACGTCGGGAAATGTCCGCCCGAGAAGATGATGCACTCGGAGTTCTTCACCTTCTCGGCCGTCCGCTGCGTCATCTCCGGCGTGCAGGCAAAGTCGTACTCGCCGGTCAGGAAGTAGATCGGCAAGCGCCCGGAAATCTTGCTCACCAGGTCGCGATAGTCGGAATCGACGCTGTAGAAGTAGAGATCGCCCTTGAAGATGCCGGGCCCCCCTTGCGCGTAATACCACCAGGTCTCCCAGCGATACTCGTCCGGGCTTTCGGGCGACATCAGGCCGAAAGTTGAAGTCGCAACCGTCTCGCCGCCGTGGATGTGGGGGTGATGCAGCGCCTCGATCCACCAGCCCGGCGAGTAGTCGCAGGCCTCCAGCGCGATCAGCGCCGTAAATTCGTTCTCGTATTTGAGCGCGAGCGAAAGGCAGATGTTGCCGCCCATCGATTGACCCATGATAACGGGCTTCTTGAGATCGAGCGCCCGGCAGAAGGCGACGATAAACTCGGTGTAGAAGCGCGTCGTCAGCTTGTACTCGTCTTCCATCAGATAGAAGTCGGAGGGCGGAATTGACTTGCCGTGCCAGGGCATGTCGAAGGCGATAATGCGGTAGTTCTGCGTGAAGTCGGGATCGCAGAGCTGATGCCGGTACTGGCGATTGTCGGTGCCGGCCGTGTGCAGGCAGACGAGTGGGATGCCCTCTCCGGTCTCCTCATAGTAGGTGCGGTAGGTTTTGCCCTCGCACTGGACGTAGACGTAGCGTCCAACGATCGGATCATGGTTGTTCATGACGGTGTCCTCGATCAGGAGTTGTAGACTTGGCGCATCAGTCCGAGCATGCGCGTTAACGCCCGGAGGTTCTGCCAGAACTTCATCGTATTGCCTTCGATCAGCAGCTGGCGGTGCAGCGGATGCGCCATCGCCCAGATGTCGTTGAACATGGGTGGGGGAATTTGCTGGCTGAATTTCGCCCAGGCGCTGGACGGCGCCGTCAGCTTGAAGTCGTAGCCCATGTCGTTGGGCACGAGCCCTTCGGCAATCCGGGCGACCTTGCCGCGATTGACCTCGACCAGATACTCGGTCTCGTCGATCCCCAGCACGAACTTGCCGGTGAAGAAGCGTCCGACCACTGGCAGGATGCGGTCGTCATTGACGGTCCGCGCCCAGCGTTCCAGCCAATCGAGATCGAAGCTCTTCCTGCCGCCACCATACTTGCTCATGCGTTCCTCCTGTCCGGATCGGTCCTATGCGTGTTGTGGTTGGGCTTCGGCCGGTGCCGGCAAGGGCTGCCGCGCTGGCCCGTAGATCGCGGTGAATGATGCCGACGCGATAGCCGCCGGCAACACCGCGGCCGCAAAAGCGTTAAGGTCGGCCCCGGGCGCGAGGCCGAGGCGGTCCGCTTTCAAGGCGTAAAGCGTGAAGACGTAGCGATGCGGCCGGTCGGGCGGCCACGGCCCGCCGTAGCCCGCGCCGAAGCCTGGAATGCGGAAGGTGACGAAATCGCTATCGAGCTCGACGCTACCTGCCGGCATGCGGCTCGTGCCACTGGCGCCCTCGGCAAGCTCCCGGGTCGTCGCCGGAATGGCGTGCACCAGCCAATGCGCGAAGGCGCGCGGGAAATTGAACTCTTCCGGCAAATCGGGATCGGTCATCGCCAGAGCGAAGCTTTTCGTGCCCTGTGGTGCGCCGGACCAGACGAGGCGTGGCGACAGCTTGTTGCTCTCGGCGAACCGCGCGGGGATGACCGCTCCGTCGGCGATATCGGGGCACGACAGAACGAAGGGTTCATCGGTTCCCACCGGGCGATCGCCTGCACGTGTGCCCGCACGGATTGGGCGAGCCTCCGGCCGGCCTTCCACGAAGCGCGGAACGAAGGCTGTCGCTAAGTCCGCGCTCACCAGATTCGATGCCTGCTCGCCGTCCTCGTCGGCATCCGTCAGGGCCGCATCGGGTTTGCGTCCGAACATGGCATTGAGGAGGGCGTGGCCGTCGTAGGGCGGCCTGAACTCCATCGAGACGGCGCCGTTGCGGAAAACCAGCACGCGCGTGCACAGCTCCAGAAACTCCTCGATCTCGCTCGACAGAAACACCACGGCATTACCCCGCGTCACGAACTCGCGGAGATTACGATACAGATCGAGCTTGGCGCCGACATCGATGCCACGCGCCGGATCGTTGAGCACGAGCACGCTCGGCTTCTCGGCGAAAGCCCGCGCGATCAGAACCTTTTGCTGATTGCCGCCGGAGAGCGAGGTGATGGCATTGCCGCGATCGCCCATTCGGACAGCAAGCTTGCCAGTCTCCCACTCGAAGATCGGAGAGAGCTTCGATGTGTTGATGAGGCGGAGGAACCCGCCAACCCGATGTTCGTGGTAGATCGGCATCGCCAGGTTCTCGAAAATACTGAGATTGGCGAAGATGCCCTCTTTCTTCCGGTCGCCGCTCACATAGCCGAGCCCGTTCTCGCGCGCCGCGTGAAGATCCGAGATGTCCTTCGCCTTCCGGTCGCGAATGACGGAGATCTTGCCCGAAACGAGCGGTTGGATGCCGGCGAGGCAGCGGGCGAAATCCGCCTGTCCGTGCCCATCGAGACCCGTTACGCCGACGACCTCGCCCGGATAAAGCGTGAAATCGATCGGCGCCGCCCCCGGCCAGATGCGCGCCTCGCTGACGCGCATGACGGCTTGGGTGCTTTGCCGTTCGGCGATGGCATGGCTCGAACTCGGCGCTTGTGCGTTCCTCGCCGGCGATCAGTTGGAGAATTCGACTCTCGGTGATCTCCTTGCGCTCGAGGCACCCGACATCGACGCCGTCGCGGAGCACCGTCGCCCGGTCTGCGATGCGGACCAGCTCGGCTGTCCGATGGGTGACGATCAGGATGCTGGTGCCGCTCGCCTTCAGCTGCCGCATTTTCTTGAAGAGCCGCTCGGTCGATTCGAAATCGAGGGCGGCGGAGCTTTCGTCGAGGATGAGAATCTGCGGATCGGTCAGCAGCGCGCGCCCGATGGTGATCCATTGCTTGAGACTGAGTGGTAGATCGCCGACCGGGGTCGACAGGTCGAGATCGAAGCCGAGAAGGTCCTGCATCAATGCGGAGGCCTTCTTGCCTTTCTCCTCGTTGTTCATGCTCGAGCCGAACAGGCTGTCGGCACCCAGATAAAGATTGTCGAGCACCGAGCAGGCGTCGGCGACGAGCACTTCCTGGTAGACGTTGGCGATGCCCATGCGGCGGGCTTCGACCGGCGTCGTCGCCGTTTTGCCGAGCACGGCCACCTGGCCGCTATCGGGAATAAGGACGCCCGATACGACCTTGGCCAGCGTGCTCTTACCCGAGCCATTGCCGCCGACGATCGCATGCACCTCGCCGGCGAAGGCACGCAGATTGGCGCCGCCAAGCGCCACCGTCGGCCCGAAGGTCTTGACGACCTTTATGATATCGACGGTCGGGTAATTCATGGCCGCTGCACGCGTCCGTTGGCAGAGCTGTCCTGAGTGCCTTTGTGAAACGGCCGCCCGGTTCAGGGAACAGGGCGGCCGTTTGATGGTTAACCCGTCGGCTGCTTACGGCTTGTAGGCCTCGGGATCGGCGGGCTTCAGGAAGAAGTTGTCGAGGAAGGCCTTGCCGGCCCAGTTCTCAGCACCGACATTGTACCAGCCGGCGGACTCCTCGTCGCAATCCTCACCCAGAATCTTCTCGAGCGCGGCGAAGTCCATCGTCTGCGGCCGCGCCAGGATCGATTGGAGCTTGGGGCCCTGGCCCTGGAGCGTGCGCATCATGATGTTCCAGGACATCTCGAAGTCGTCACCGGGCGGCCACGCATGGATCGCGCCGGAGATGAACTTCGAGTTCTTCCGCCAGGTGCAGAGAGCGCCCAGCTCGCCGCCGACCGTGATCGGAACCATCGGACGGCCAGACTGCTTCAGCGCGCGGACGGCGCCGAGCTCGGATGCCGACTGGATGATGATGCCGTTGAGTTCGCCGGTGTAGGTCGCGAGCCACTTCTGGATCTCGGCCTGGGCGACCTGATCCGTCCACATGCCGGCGACCTGGCCGACGACCTTGACGTCCGGATGCTTCTCGAGGGCCTTCAGGATGCCGGTGTTCTGCGAGTCGGACGCCGACGTGCCGGGGATGCCCTCGACGACGAGAACGTTGCCCTTGCCGCCGATTTCTTTCGCCATCCACTCGCCCATCATCTGGCCACCGACCACGAAGTTGGCCGAGGAGTTGACCGCGTAGGGCGAGGTCAGGTAGCCGACCGCCGAGAAGGTCGGAACACCCTTTTGATAGGCGTACTCGACCGTCTGGTTGAGGGCCGTCGGGTTCGAGCAGCAGACGATGAGCGCGTCGACGCCCTCGTCGACGAGCTGGCGCATCTGCTGGATCTGCGTCGCGTCATTGAGGTTCGACTGGGTGATCTTGACCTCTTTGATGAGGCCGAGCGCCTTCCACTTCGGAATGATCTCTTCCTCGAGGCGCTTCATGACGTCGGCGCGCCAGGTGTTGCCGGCGTAGGAGCTGGCATAGCCGATCGTCCACGGCGGAGGGTTCTTCGCCTTCCAGTCGCGATAGGCGCTCTCGCCGATCGGCTGCACCGGATCGATCGCGTCCTTGTTGTAGAGCTCGTCCTGCAGCTCTTTCGGCAGCTCGTCGACGCCGCCGGCCAGTGCCGGACCACTGGCTGCGAGTGCGGCCACCACGGCCGCCGCGCCGAGCAGGCTCTTGCGGAATGTGCTCAAGTCGTCCTCCCTTGTTGATAAGTGCCCTGTTAGGGCCTCCCGTCGACCCTTCACAGGGTTCGGCAAGGCTTATCCGGCGAGCGAGGCCGCCAGAGGAAATACATTTTCAAAATAGGCTTTAGACGGGCGGGGTATGGGGGTTCAGTGGCTCGCGCCACGACTGTCTCGCCGCCGCGCGCAAGGCCATCGCATGTGAGATTTCAACCCGAGACGAGGAGTAGCCGGTTCCTTTCCTCCCCCTTTCTATGGGGGAGGACCGCGCGCCTTGGACTTAGATGCGTAGCAGCTAAGTCCTTAGGCGCGCCTAGGTGGGGGTGTTCGTGCCCCGTGCTCGGCATCGCTGATGTCGGGACACGCCACCACCGAGGCCGTATTGCCTGGAAGCGCAGAAGCGTGTGCCGAGAAGCGACCGAACGATCACTGCCTCCAGTGTTCCGGCACGGGCACCCCCACCTATGTTCGCCTAAGGGGTTAGCTGACGCTAACCCCAAGGCGAACTGTCCTCCCCCATAAAGAGGGGGAGGAATCCACGCGGCGACCCCGCGGCTTCAACGACTTCGACATATGCGAATGCTCAGCCGCCGCGCAGGAAGATCGTCAGGTCATGATCGATCCGCGCGAGGACAGAAACTCCTCGACCGCCTCGACGAACGCCTCGTAGTGCGCGTCCTCGAGCGGTAGCGATAGCGAGATGAAGCCGCGGCGCGCGACGTACTGGCCCGCCTCCAGCATGTCGAGATGGAAGAGCTTGGAGAGGTTGTCGTAGCGCTTGGTGGCCGCGTCGTCCTTCGGCCACCAGTCCTCGGGCTTCTTGATCGGGCCCGACTGGAAATGCACGGCCATGATCGAACCTTGACCCGCGATCTGGAAGGGCAGGCCCTTCTTCGCCGCAATCGCATTGATCCGCGCCCTGAGATCGTCGCCGCGCTTGTTGAGCTCGATCGCCACCTCGGGCGTATAGATCTCCTTCAGACCGACGACTCCGGCCGCCATGGTCAGCACGTTGTTGTTGAAGGTGCCGGCGTGCGAGACGGCGTCCGCGCGATAGGGATCGT
Source organism: uncultured Alphaproteobacteria bacterium (assembly GCA_963741525.1). Taxonomy (GTDB): domain Bacteria; phylum Pseudomonadota; class Alphaproteobacteria; order Rhizobiales; family Hyphomicrobiaceae; genus JANNSX01. The sequence continues at coordinate 539,332 of CAVUIW010000028.1, read as the reverse complement.
AGCGGGCCATGATGTCCTTCCGCCCGCCGAAGGCGCCAAACGTCATGCCGCCGCCCAGATACTTGCCGAAGGCCGTCATGTCCGGCGTCACGCCGTGCTTCTTCTGCAGGCCGCCGTCGGAGAGACGCGAACTCATGACTTCGTCGAAGATGAGCAAAGCGCCATGCTTCTTCGTCGCCGCGCGCAGCGCCTTCAGGAAGGACGGCTCGGCGGAAATCCCACCGCCGCCGCCCATGATCGGCTCGATGACGACGGCCGCGAGGTCCTTGGCATGCTTCTCGATGAGGGCCAGCGTGCCGGCCTCGTCATTGTAGGTGGAAATGACCCAGTTGAAGGGCGCGTTGATCGGTGGCTTCACTTTGCCGAAGTAGAAGACGCCGCCGTGATAGGCGCCGTTGAACACCATTATCTTGTCGCGGCCGGTGTGCATGCGGGCCGTCGAGATCGCGAACAGGTTGGCTTCCGTACCTGAGTTGCAGAAGCGGATGAGATCGATCGAAGGAAATCGCTGGCAGATGAGCTCTGCCAGCTCCGCCTCGTATTGGTTGGGACCGCCGAGCGTGATGCCGCCGTCGAGCGCCTTCTTGATGGCCGCTTTCAGCTTCGGATGCGAATGGCCGTAGAGGCCGGCGGTGTATTCGCCGAGGAAGTCCGTGTAGGTGTGCCCGTCCGCGTCGGTGACGGTGCAACCTTCACCGGAGACAAGCGTCAGCGGGAAAGGGCCGTAGTGCAGCACGGTGCGCGTATTGCCGCCCGGCATGCTCTCGGCTGCTTTGAGCGCGCGCGCCTTGCTCTTCGGGTTGCCCGCGACGTAGCGCGCCTCGGCCTCTGCGGCGGCGCTGGCGAGATCGGCATTGGGCTTCAGTTTCGGCTGGGCCATGGGGGGCTCCCTCTCTAAGCTACTTGCTGCGCTTCTTCGTCTTTCGCTTGGCATGACTGTCGGCAACGACGCAGAGCATTTCCCACATCAGGTTGGCCGCCGTCACCGAGGTGATGCCGGAGGGATCAAAGCACGGCGCCACCTCGCAGATGTCGCCACCGACCAAGTGCTTGCCCTGCAGCGAGCGCAGGATCACTTGGCAATCGCGCGGAGTGAGCCCGCCGATTTCCGGCACGCCGGTGCCCATCGCCCAGGCCGGATCGAGGCCATCGATGTCGATGGTGATGTAGGTCGGCCCTTTGCCGACAACGCGGTCGATCGTCTCGATGACCGCCTTGCGGCCCATTTCCTCGTACTGGTCGAAGGTGATGCAGGTGAACCCCTGGTCCTGGCCCCATTTGATGTCGTTCGCCGAGAACCGGCTGCCCCGCAGCCCGATCTGGACGACGCGCTTGGGATCGATCAGCCCCTCCTCGACACCGCGGCGGAAGGTCGTCGCGTGGTTGATCTTGGTGTCCGCCAGCGTATCGAGCGTATCGGCATGGCTATCGATCTGGACGATGCCGACAGGCTTGTCCTTGGCGATGGCCCTGAGGATCGGCAGCGGCACCGTGTGATCGCCGCCGATCGCGATGGGCGCCGCCCCTACCGCATGGATCTTCCAGAAGAAGCCCTCGATCATCTTGAGCGAGCGGTCGAAGTCGATGGGATTCACCGGCGCATCGCCGACATCGGCGACGTTGCAGATCTCGTAGGGTGCGATGCCGCTCACCGGATGGACGGCGCGAATGAGGCGCGAGGCCTCACGCACGGCCGCCGGCGCATGCCGAGCGCCCGCCCGGAAATTGACGCCCAAGTCGAACGGCACGCCGACGAGGGCGATATCGAGATCGGGGCTGATGTCGTGACGCTGCGTGCGCATGAAGGTGGCGACACCCGAGAAGCGCGGTGTCACCGAGGCATCGACGGGCTGGAAGCGGGGATCTTTCGGCATGGTCTCTAGCTGGCTTTCCTATGCAATCAGTCCGCGTGCGCGGACGTCCTTTTCGAACTCGGCGAAAGTCGCGCGAAGCGCCGTCAGGCATTCATCGCATTCCTTGCGCGTGATGTTCATGGGCGGGGAGACGATGATCCACTCGCCGTTGCGGCCCTTGGCCGTCCGCCGCGCGTAGATGATGAGGCCGTGTTTCAGACCGGCGATGCGCATGTAGTCGGTCGCCGCGAAATCGAGCGGGAAGACCGCCTTCGTCTCCTTGTCGGTCACCAGCTCGACCGCCATGCAGAGCCCGAGACCCCGGATGTCACCGATGACCGAGGTCTGTGACTTAAGAACCTCGAGACCTTTTCGGAGATAAGCGCCCTGCTCGAGCGTGTTGGCGATGACGTTCTGCCGCTCATATTCCTCCAGCACGGCAATGCCCGTGGCGCAGCTGATCGGGTTGGCGCAATAGGTGTGCGAGAATCCGAAGCCGACGGTCTCGGCGAGCCGGTCGGCCCATTTGGCGGGAAACAGCGTGGCACCGAGCGGCGCATAACCGGAGCCCAGTCCCTTCGCCATGACGACCACATCGGGCAACGCGTCCGGCCAGTTGTGCGCCGCGAGGAATTTTCCGGTGCGCCCGGTGCCGCAGAGGATCTCGTCGAACACCAGTGCAATGCCATGCCGTGTACAGATCTCACGCACGCGCCGGTAGTAGTCGGGATGCGCGACATTGCAGCCGGTCGCGACGCCGCCGACCGGCTCCATCACGAAGGCGAGCACATTCTCGGGTCCGAGCGCCTTGATCTTCTGATCGAGCGCATCGGCGCAATGGCGTGCATAAGTCTCGACTGTATGGTTTGCCGCCAACCGGTAGGTCAGCGGCGCCGGCACGCGCTCCTGTAGTGGCTGGAAGCCTTCCAGATAGGGCACCAGATCGTCGTCACCCGACATGGCGAGCGCGAACATGGTGCCGCCGTGATAGGACGGCATCAGCGTGATGACCTTGGTGCGCGTGCCAGTGCCGAAGGCGAGATCGTAGGATCGCAAGAACTTGATGGCGATCTCGTTCGCCTCGCTGCCGCCGGAGGAGAGGAACACGCGTTCGAATCCGGGCCCGGCGAGGCGGGCTATTCTGTCGGCGAGATCGATATTGGGCTGCTGGCGGGCGACGCGCGAGTATGCGAAGTCCATCGTCCGCGCCTGGTGCGCCATGGCGTCGGCGACGCGCGCATTGCCGTGGCCGATGTTGGAGACGATCGGACCCGAGGAGAGGTCGATGTAGCGGTTGCCGTCCTCGTCCCACTGATAGATGCCTTCGGCGCGGACGATGAGCGGCAGCGGCACCGGGCTCGAGCGCGCGCGGAAAATTTCCTCGCCACCACCAATCGCCGGTACGGGCGGCATCTTCAAAGCATGGACGTTCATTGTCACCTCCCGATTGGCCGCGGCCCCGCTGCATCTCGCCTCTGACTATAGCCCCTTCGGCCGTGTGAAGCTCCAGACCCTCTCGGCCGCCGCAGCCACCTTGAACACGGTTTGATCGTCATAGGTGCGGCCGACGATCTGCACGGAGGTCGGGATGCCGGTCTTGGCGAGGCCCGACGGCACGGTCATCGCCGGGCATTTGTTGAGCATGTTGAAGTGGTGCGAGGTCAGCCAGCCGTACTCGGCATCGACCCTGACGCCGTTGACTTTGAAGTTCTGATCGTAAGGATCCTGCTCGGCCTTGATCGCCGGAATCATGGCTGTCGGGCAGAGGAAAACGTCGAACTTCTCCATCATCGGGCCGAAGGTCTGATACATGCGGTTGACCATCTCGAGCGCCCGGCAGGTATCGTCCAGCGTCGTCAGCCTCGCGATCTCGGCAAACTTCAGCGTGTAGTCGCAAAGCAAACTAGGATTCTTTGCCGGCCTGCCAAATCGTGACCCGGCCGAAATGCAGGCTGTTCCACCAGGCTCCACCAAGCTTCTCGATATCCGAGGTCCAGCCGAGATCGACCTCCTCGGCCTTCGCGCCCTGTTTCTTCAGGCCGTCGATCAGAGCCTGCATGTTCTTCTTCACTTCAGTGTCGACCTGCATGTAGCCGAGGTCGAAGGAGTAGGCGATCTTGAGGCCCTTCAAGCTCTTCACTGCCGCCGAGACCTTCACGCGATCGCGCAGCGAGTCCATGTCGCGCGGATGAGCGCCCGAGACGATGTTCTGGAACAGCGCCACATCAGCCACCGAGCGCGCCAGCGGGCCGCAGTGGTTGAAGGGATCGAGATTGGCCGGAAAAGCTTCGGGATTGCGGCCGTGCGGCGGCTTGTAGCCGTAGAGACCACAGACGGCGGCGGGAATGCGTATCGAGCCGCCGATGTCGGTGCCGGTCGCCAGCGTCGATGTGCCGGCGGCGAGCGAGGCCCCCGACCCACCCGAGGAGCCGCCCGGCCCGTAGTCGAGATTGTGCGGGTTGCGGGTCACGCCATACATGCGCGTGTAGCAGGTGCCCGACAGGCAGAACTCCGGCACATTCGTCCTTGCGTGGAAGATGGCGCCGGCATCGAGCAGCCGCTCGACCATCGGGTCGGAGACTTTCTCGACATTGTTTTTGAGCGTGAGCGAGCCCTGCGTCGTCCTTTTCCCCGCGAGCCGCGCGACATCCTTGAGACCGACCGCAACCCCTTCGAGCGGCCGCGGATCGGCGCCCTTGCCCATGTAGCGGGACTCCGCTTTCTTCGCGGCCTTCCGTGCCTCGTCGAAATAGCGATCGCCGAACGCGTTGACCTTGGGTTCGACGCGTTCGGCCCGGTCGATCAGGGCATCGAGCAGCTCGACGGGCGAGAGCTTGCGCGAGCGGAACTTGGCAAGCGCCTGGGTGCCCGTCAGGTAGCAAAGGTTTTCGTCGGACATGGGAGGCTCCGGAGGGCGGGATCGGCCCAAAGGGTGGCCCGGACGGACGGCGAATGCAATCGGCCGGGCCCCTGCGCCGAGCCGGACCGGCGGACCCTGACGCATCGCAGCCCTCCCGGCGCTGCATGGCGAGCGTTAAGCATGACAACGACTGAGAGCAACCGACCGCTAGGCATCCCGCCGCAACAGGAAGCGAAAGGTGCTGCCGTTCTGCTCGAAATGCACGAGCGTCGCCTTGTGGGCCACGCAGAAATCCTTGAAGTCGTCGACGGCCAAGGGATCGGTGGAGATCACCTCCATCACATGGCCGACGGCCAGATCGCGATAGGCCTTGTTGGCCTTGAGGATCGGCAGCGGGCAGTGCAGACCCGAGGTGTCGAGCACGAGGTCGAGATGGCCAACGACAGGCGCTGCGACGCTCGCTGCTGCGATCCCCTTCAGCTTCCGGTGCTCGGCCATCAGGCTCCATAGATTGCCGGCAAGGATTACCGCACCCCCGAGCAGCACCAGCGGATCGAGCGGCTCGGCGTAAAGAAACGCCGCGGCGATGGCGATGAGCGGCAACCGCAGGAAATCGAGCGGCGCCACCATCACCGCGTCCGACAACTTGAATGAGCGGGCGAGGCAATAATGCGCGCCCATGCCGGCGAGAGTGATACCCGTCAGATAGGCGTAGACGATCGGCTGCTCGACCTCGAGGTAGGGCCAGGCGAGCACGAGCGTCACCGGGATCTGCAGCGCCCCCATGTAGAAAACGATGGTGATCGGCTTTTCGGTCGGCGCCAGCATCTTGGTGCCGATCATCGAGCCCGCGAAGCCGATGGCGCCCAGCAGCATCACCCCCGCGCCGAGGTTGAAGTCCAGATAGCCCGGCCGCGCCACGATCAGAACACCGATGAATCCGAGTGCCGCGGCGATGACGCGGGCCATTGTCATCCGCTCGCCGAGCACCAGCGGGGCGAGCACCGCCACCCAGATCGGCGCCGTGAATTCGTAGGCGAAGACCTGCGCCAGCGGGAGCAGTGTGAGCGCATAGAACCAGCCCATCTGCCCGCCGAACTGAAAGGCGTTGCGGCCGAGATGCGTGAGCAAGCGCTTGGTCTTCAGCACACCGAATCCCTCGCCCTTGACGGCGAGGATCGCGAGCACCACGGCCGTCGCGATGAAGGCGCGGAACATCATGATCTCGATGGTCGCAACCGACTTCGTCGCCTCGCGGCCGGCGAGCGCCATCACGATGAAGCAGCACAGCGCGCCCGACATCCAGAACGTGGTCCGAATGGTCGCGCTGAAGCCGGCCGCCGCCTGATCATGGCGTGAGACTGCCGGGCCCGTCATTCTCGCCTCCGCTCACCCTGTCTGTCGACCTGTCTGGCACAGACTTGCGCCTTTGTGATAGAGCACGTTCAGGCGAAGTGGACACCGGTTCGCCGTAGAACGTGCTCAAAGCAGAGAATCTAGAGCGGGTTCCTGAACTCGCTCTAGTGGCCCGTCGCGCCTAAATCGCATCATGGCCGCGAGCGCTTTCGATTTAGGCGCGACATAAGGGCCACTAGAAATATCGTTGGCTTAGTGTGGCGTTCAACGCGCCTTAGTTGACACGAACCTCGCCGCAGTACTGGTCAACTAAGGCGCGACGCCACACTAGTCCTGCCGCTCGACCCCGATCAGCTCACAGAGACCCATGTCAACCAAGCGCCCCCGCCCCGCCACCGCCCAGCAGTTCGCTTCGGACAACTGCGCCGGCATCGCACCCGCCGCGTTGGCCGCCCTCGTCGCGGCGGACGCCTCCGGCCACGAGCCCTCCTACGGCGATGATCGCTGGACCGCCGAGGTCTGCGACCGCATGCGGCGTCTCTTCGAGACGGATTGCGAGGTGTTCTTCGTCTTCAACGGCACGGCGGCCAACTCGCTCGCGCTCGCCTCGCTCTGCCAGTCCTATCACTCGGTCATCTGTCATGCGCTCGCCCATGTCGAGGCGGACGAGTGCGGGGGACCTGAGTTCTTCTCGAACGGCTCCAAGCTCCTGACGGTGGAGGGCGACGGCGGCAAGCTCACACCCGACGCGATCGACCGGATGGCGCGCAAGCGCACCGACATCCATTTCCCCAAACCCAAGGCGCTCTCGATCACCCAGGCGACTGAGTGCGGCACCGTCTACACCGTCGCGGAGCTCCGTGCGATCGCGGCCATCGCTAAGCGGCATGGCCTCAACATCCACATGGATGGCGCGCGCTTCGCCAATGCGGTCGCCAGCCTCGGCGTCTCACCGGCCGAGATCACCTGGCGCGCCGGTGTCGATGTGCTGACGTTCGGTGGTACCAAGAACGGTCTGCCGGTCGGCGAGGCGGTGATTTTCTTCAAGAAAGAGCTGGCCGAGGATTTCGCCTGGCGCGTGAAGCAGGCCGGCCAGCTCGCCTCCAAGATGCGCTTCGTCTCCGCGCCCTGGCTCGGCCTCATCGAGAACGATGTCTGGCTCGAGAACGCGCGACACGCGAATGCGATGGCGCAACGGCTGGTGAGCGCGATCGGGGACGTGCCCGGTGTCCACATCATGTTCCCGGTCGAGGCCAACGCGGTTTTCGCCGAAATCCCGGAGGAGACGCAGGCGGCGCTCCGCGCCGAGGGCTGGCGCGTCTACACCTTCATCGGCGCGGGCGGCTGCCGTCTGATGTGCGCCTTCGATACGCTGCCAGAGACGGTGGATCGGCTCGCCTCGGATATCCGGCGGCTTGTACCGAAGCGGAAGAAGCGGGCATAGGCGGAGGTAGGTCGCATTTCAGCCCGCCTTCCTCAACCGATACAGCCCCACATCGATCCGCCCGGTCTCGAAGCCGACGGCGCAATAGGTGAGGTAGTAGGTCCAGAGCCGGCGGAATTGCTCGTCGAATCCGAGCTTGCAAAGCTCTGGCCAGGCCTGGTCGAAACGCTCGAACCAGCGCCAGAGGGTCTGCGCGTAGCTTGATCCGAACGTTTCGGTCCGATCCAAGACCAGCCGGGCGCGCGATGCTTCTTGCCCGATGATCGCCGCCGTCGGCAACATGCCGCCCGGAAAAATGTAGCGCTGGATGAAGTCCGGCTTCCGACGGTAGGTCTCGAAGTGCGCCTCGGAGATGGTGATGGCCTGGAGGACGGCTATACCGCCCGGCTCCAGACGATCGTGAAGAGTTTTGAAATAGAGCGGCCAGTTCTCCGAGCCAACCGCCTCGATCATCTCGATGGAAGCGATGCGGTCATAGGTGCCAGTGGCATCACGGTAGTCTTGGTAGCGCAGGTCGGTTTCGCTCGACAGACCTACTTCGCGCATGCGGCGCTGTGCATAGTGCAACTGCTCGCGCGACAATGTCAGCCCGGTGACATGAGCGCCTCGGCGCGCAACTCGCTCTGCCAAGCCGCCCCAGCCGAACCCGATCTCCAGAAGACGTTGCCCCGGCCTGGTCTCGAGCCACTCAAGGATGCGTTGATACTTGCGTTCCTGCGCGGCCTCGAGTGACTCGCCGGCGCTTTCGAAGATGGCACTCGAATAGGTCATGCCGGAATCGAGCCAGGGCCGGTAGAAGGCGTTCCCGAGGTCGTAGTGGTCGGCAATGTTGCGCTTGGATCCATCCCGCGTGTTGGCGCGATGGCGATGGTAGTCGCGATCCCCCCCGAGACGCGGAAGCGGCCGGCATCGCTGGCCTTGAGCGCCTCCTGATTGGTCAGGAAATAGCGGAAAATGCTGCCGAGGTCCTTGGTTCGCCACTGACCCAGCATATGGCTCTCGGCGAAACCCAGTGCGCCGCGGCGAAGCGAACGCCAGAGCACGTCGTAGCTCGCGAGCTCGATATCCGCGTTCGGTCCGTCCCCGCTTCGGCCGATCAGCCGGCTCGTACCGCCCGGCAGCGTGACGCGCACGCTGCCACTCGGCACACCAGCAAGCCAGCGCGCCATGGCCGCAAGTAGCAATCGCTCATGCCAAGTGTAGACGAGCCCGCGATCTTGACGCTCGCCGTCGCGAAGGCGGGAGCCGATGCCTGTAACATCACTCATGCGGAACCTTTGTCGGCAAAGTCGCGGCGAAGCGGGGCGCCACCGGCCGGCGTTGGATTGGAACGCGCTTCAGCCACAGCCGCAGCGCTTCGATGTGAATACCTGCGGTGACCTTCAAAGTCATCGCCGGATGGGTCACGGTGAGGCGGGCCAGGTTTCGATCCGTCAGCTCGCGCCGCTCACCGTGGAAGTGCGCCTTGAGCAGAGGTCCCGATGCATCCCGATAGAGAATGCCTACAGTGACGTCGTCGGCTGGCGGACGAATTCGAAACCGGTAATCGCCGTGCGGGCCATTGAACGGCGATACATGGAGCCGCTTGGACGTGGATTGCTCGATGGCGCCATCCTCTGCGCCAACCGGAAGCAGATAGCTGTGGCGCTCGCCGAAGGTGTTCGAGACCTCGTAGAGAACCGCCCGAAGTCGTTCGCCGGGATCATAACAGAAGTACACGCTCAGCGGATTGAACACATAGCCGAGCACTCTTGGATAGGCGAGCAACCGGATCGGCCCATCGTGCGTATCGATCCCACCGCCGGCCAGGAGCTTGCGCACATGCGCCTCGATCGCACCGCCAGACCGATCGCCATGATCGCGGTCATGAAACGAGAAGAGATTGAAGCGGCCACGTGAAAACAGCCGCAGTTCGGCCGAAAACCGATCGATCTCCGACAAGTCCAGCAACAGGCTGAAGACGCGATACGACAGCCGATGCCGCTTCGGCCGCAGCCGCTCGTGCACAACCTTGCCCACGTAGATCGCCGATCGCATGAGCTAGGCCGCCTTCGTCCAGCTGGGTGGCGCCTCGCGTCGCCTCGCCAAGATCCGATCGCTCTCTCCAGCGACCGTCCAAGGGCGACGAACCCCACCCGCTTCCTCGGCCGCGAGCAGCCCAGCCTGCAAGGCGTCCTCGTGGAACCCGAAGCCGAAATAGCTGCCGGCGAACCACGTGCGCCGCTGCCCCTGTAGGCGCCACAGATCGCGCTGCCGCTCCATCGCCCGCCCGTTGAAAATGGGATGCCGGTATTGCATGCGATTGATGATGAGCGTTTCGCCGGGCGCTGCAAGCGGATTGAGCGAGACGAACAGCTGCTGCTTGGTGGCGAGCGGCTGTAGGCTATTCATCCAATAGGTCACCGAGCAGCGCTCACCGGTCTCGCCGAGATAATTCCAGCTCGACCAGAGCCGCTTGCGCTTCGGCATGAGCCGATCGTCGCGATGCAGCCAGGCCTCGTTGCGCGCGTAGCCAAAGGCCGCCAGAATTTCCGTTTCTTTGGTGGTGGGATCGGCAAGCAGGCGCAAGGCCTGGTCGGCATGGCAGGCGATGATGACCTGATCGTGCCGATGCGTCCGCCCATCGGCCTGCACGATCTCGATGCCGCTCATCGAGCGATTGATCCGCGAGACGGGCGCTCCCAGGACAACGTTGCCCGACACGCCAGCCACCAGCCTCTCCACGTACTTAGCGCTTCCGCCCCTGACCGTCCGCCATTTGGGCCGGCCCGTCGCCCTGAGAAGTCCATGGCTTTGAAAGAAGCGCACGAAGGTGCCGACGGGAAAGGTCAGAATCTCGGACGGCGGACAGCTCCAGATCGCCGCTGCCATGGGTACGATGTGCTTGTCGATGAAGGCCTCCCCATAGCCTTCCTCGCGCAGAAACACACCGAGCGCGCGATCATCATCGCCATCGAGCAGCGCCGGTGCGCGCCGGAAGAAGGCGAGCATGTCGGCGATCATGCGCCAATGACCCGGCCGGAGCGCATTCGCCGGCTGGCCGATCAAGCCGGGCAGTCCGGCGCCTGAATACTCGAACCGCCCTTTGTCCAGCGACACAGCGAAGGTCATGGCCGTGCCGGCGGTCTCGACGTCGAGGTGATCGAGCAGGGCGACGAGATTGGGATAGGTCTCGGGATTGAGAACGACGAAGCCGGTATCGACAGGCGTGTCGCCATCCGGGTTCGACACGATCTGCGTATGGCTGTGGCCACCAGCCCGAGGTTCCGCCTCATAGACGGTCACGTCGTGGCGCCGTGACAAGAGCCATGCGGCCGAAAGCCCAGCGATACCCCCACCGACCACAGCAAACGATTGGCCCATAGCGCCCTGCTCTACTACCGCGGCATCGATACGCAGCCATGGCCCCTCTGGATCAGCCGGCCGTCGGTGATCGGGTTCCGAGCAGTCGATGTCGGGCTATTGGAACAGCAGATCGAACAGAGACTTCTGTTTCTTCTTTTTCTTCTGCGCCACCGTCTTCTTCTGCCCGCTCTTGGGTTGTGGCGCCGCATCGCCGCCACCGAAAATCAGGCTCTCGACGGACTGCGGCTGCCGCGCGGCCGCCGTCGACGCCGGCCGTTTTTGCTGTTTCGGCACGCGCAGCTTGAACTCGCTGGTGACACCATCCGGCCCTTTGACGTTGACGACGCCGCCCTCCCAGGTCCAGACGGCGAGCTTCTGGCCTTGCCGGTAAGGCTCCAGACTGATGATCCGGCCGTTGTTGAGATCGACGATGGCGGCCATCTCGATCTCCTCGGCCTTTCCTTGAGGACCGAGCTTGCCCGCCCGGTAGCGGAGCACGCCGATGCCCTTGAAGGGCGACTTCTTCATTTCCCAATCGAGAATGCGGGGCGCTTCCTCGCCATACACCTCGAGCGGGATCCGGAACTTGCCGAATCGCTCGTTCATGGCGAAGTAGCGCTCCTGGACGTCGACGAAGACCCGCCACTCCTCGAACTCGCCGCCCGCAACCTCGCGCGGCGGCGGCCGGCCCTCACCGGTCAATCGCTCGATGGCCTCCCAGATGTCGTCGCTGTCGAGCCCGAGCGTCACTGCCTGACGGTAGTCGGTGACGGCTGCTTCGGCGCGGCCCAGCGCCTCGTTGATTTGGCCCCGCGTCTCGAATGCCTCGGGGCTTTCGGGATCGAGCTTCAGGGCGCGATCGATGTCGGTCAGACCGAGCTCCGGCTGGCCCTGCTTCATTTCGGTCCAGGCGCGATAGACAAAGGTGAGCGCGTGGCGCGGATCGAGTGCCAGAGCTTCGGTAAAGGCCGTCATGGCCGCTTCGTGATCGCCGGTCAGCGCCAGCACGTGACCGCGCTCGGCAACGGCCGCAACGAGCTTCGGATCGAGCTCGGCCGCGCGCGTCAAGTCACGCATGGCGCCCGAGTAGGCCTTGACGGCGATCTGCGCCTTGCCGCGCGCAACCAACAGGCCCGGATCGTCGGGTGCTGCTTCCAAGGCGGCGTTGAGATCGGCGATCGCCTCCTCGTCCTTGTCGAGGCGCATCTTGCCCTCGGCGCGGTTGCGGTAGCCGGAGCGGTAGCTGGGGTCGAGAGCGAGCGCACGGGAGAAATCCCGGATGGCCGCATAGGTGTGACCCAGCATCAATCTCGCCTGACCACGCCCGCTGACGGGCGCTGGCGAGGTCGGAGCCAGCTCCGCCGCCCGGCTGAAGCCCTCGATCGCCTTCTCATACTCGCCACGCTGCATATTGGCGATGGCGCGGTTGTTGATGGCGGCGACATAGTTCGGCGCAAGCAGGATCGCCCGCTCGAAGTCCTTCTCCGCCTCGTCGGCCTGCCCGAGGCCCAGCAGGACGTTTCCGCGGTTGTTGTAAGCGGACGGCAGCTCGGGCAAGAGCGTCACGGCCTCGTTGAAACTCTGAATGGCGCCCTTGGCATCACCCAGGCGCCAGCGGGCCAAGCCCTGATCGTTGAGGAGGCTGGCGCGGCGATCGTTGGGGAGTTCAGAAATAGCCAATGCCTCGCCGAGCATACGATCGGCATCGGCAAACGCGCCCTGCGCCAGCGAAGCGGCGGCACGATCCGCCAGCACTTCGACGGTCTCGGCCCAGGCCGTCAGGGGCGGCAGCAGGCACAAAGCCAGTACAATGATCAGACTTCTGCGCAATTTCCGAGTCCTCCGCCGGACTTAACCTATCACAAAGCAACCATGCTCCAAAACACAGCTTGAGTGAATCACCTGCACGGTCAACAAAGCACCACAGTTGACCCCACGTCTTGGGCCGAAAACGGGCGAACTCAGATATTTAGGAGACAGGACGTGAACGTGCGGAAGAGCATCCGCGGGGGCTCCGAGCTCTTGACCTGGCTGGTGGCAGCCGGGATCGGAGCGCTGCTCCTCGCTGCCTCGAGCCCCCGCCCGACGCCTGGCCCGGAGACTATGAGTCTCGGCATGTCGCCCGCCGCTCCGATCGGTGGCGCGTTGAGCGAGCTCGACCAGATGATCGGCCAGATGCTTATGGTCGGATTCTACGGTCAGTCGCCGTCGGAAGGGTGGGTCCGCAAGCTGCAAGCCCAGATTCACGCCGGTAAGATCGGAGGCGTGATCGTCATGGACCAGAACATCGTTTCGCGCACCCAGGTCGAAAAGCTGAACGCCGCGCTCCACGCCGCCGATCCGCCCATGCCACTGCTCGTCGCGATCGATCAGGAAGGCGGCGCGGTCCAGCGGCTTGGGCCAAAGCAAGGAATTGCCCGGCTCCCTGGCGCCGCACGCATGGCGAGGCAAGGCTCCGCGGAATCGGCGGGGACGCTCTATGCCGGGCTTGCCGTCGAGTTGAAAGCCCTCGGTTTCAATCTCAATTTCGGACCTGTCGTCGATCTCGCCAGCAACCGGAACAATCCCATCATCACGCGGCAAGGCCGCAGCTTCGGCACCGATCCCGCAACCGTGTCGGTGTTTGCCCGCGCTTTCATCCGCGCGCACCGGCACGCAGGCGTCCTGACGGCGGCAAAACACTTCCCCGGACACGGGTCCAGCGCCGGCGACAGCCATTTGCGGCTCATCGATGTGTCGAAAAGCTGGAGCGAGGCCGAGATCGAGCCTTACAAGCTGCTCAATACCACCGAGCCGCCGCCGCTCGTGATGGTCGGCCACTTGCATCTCGACAGGTTCAGCACCGTGGCGAAGACACCCGCGAGCCTCTCCAAGGATGCCATCGAAGGCATGCTGCGTCGCGAGATCGGCTATCAGGGTGTCGTCATCACCGACGATCTCGACATGGGCGCGATCCGGCGCAACTACAAACTCGAGGACGCGGCGGTTCTGGCCATCGCCGCAGGCAATGACATGATCCTCATCTCGAACACGAGCCGACCGGACTCAGACCTGCCCGAACGTCTGATTGCGAGCATCCGTAGCGCGGTTCTCGATGGCACGATCCCGCGGCGGCGCATCGAGGAGGCGTTCGCACGCATTATCAAGATGAAGTCCAGGCTGACGATGGCAATGCCAAGGTTGGCCGGCCCTCGGTAACCCCTGGACTATTGGGCCATAACTGCGCGCCCGATCAGCCGAGCCGCCCGCTCGCATGCGCGAACAGCAGATAGACCCGGCCGGTCTCGGCGGCCAGATGCGCCTGGGCCGTTCGACCGCTCGAGTCTTTCTGATCGGCATCGCGCAAGTGCCGCTCGAAGTCCGCCAGATAGCGCTCGGCCATGGCACGGAAACCCTGCTCGGTTCTGAGTTTCCGGGTGATCTCATCGAACGTGAGTTGGCCCTGGCGCGTGTAGATCTGGCGCGTGAACACCCCGCGCTCGCCGCTCCGGTAGCGAGACCAGGCGTTGGCTGCGGCGCTCGCATCTATGGCCTCGGCGATTTGACCGAGGTCGATCCCGGCACCCGGGCCGGCGCCGCCACGCACGTCGTCGTCCTTCGAGGCCCGGGCGAGCAGATCGGTTAACGACCAGCTCTCCCTGCCGCCGGCTGCCGAGGCCTCACTGGGCATTGCCGGCGCCGGTGATGCCGCCCTGGCGCTCCGGCCGCCGGTCGCAGCCCCGCCGAAACGTGAACCCGTTGGGCTCTCCGGCGGTGTCACATCGCGCGCGATCCGTTGCTCCCGCGACATTTGAGACAGACGCTCGATAGCTGTCAGCTGATCCTGCAGTGTCTTGCGGATCGCCAGAGCGCTCTCGCGCGCCGCGCCCGGCAACTCGCCCGACCGTCCCTCGATCATCGCGTGCGTGCGCTCGAACTCGCTCGTCGCGGCCCGCGCGCGCTCATGCGCCTCGGTGGTGGTTCGGTTCATCTGCTGCGTCAGGCTCGCCAGCTGCTCGTTGACGTCGCGCGTGGCATCCTGGAACCGGTTTCTCAAGTCGGAGAGCGCTCGCTCGGTCTGGCCCTCGGCCTCGGTGCGAATGCGGTCGAGGTCATACTGAGACATCGACGCGCCGCCCCCGCCTGCGACCAGCACCTGCCCGTGCCGTTCGAAGCGCTCGGTGAGCTGCCCGATCTGGCCGAGCAGATCCTCGGAGACTTCCCTCAAGAGTTTCGACTGCAGATTGAGCCCACCGATCGCCTGCACCGATTGGTGCGCGATCTGCTCGCTGGTCCGCCGGACGGCCTCGATGCCGTCCACGAGCGTGCTATCGAGCTGGCCGGCCTGACGCCGCAACACATCGCCCAGCGTGTCGGCATGGCTTTCCATCGCGTAGCGCAACGCGTTCGACCGGTCGGCGACGACCTGATCCATCATCGCCGCGCCGCGGCTGATGCTATCGTCAAAGGACCTCAGCCGCTCGACAAAGGAGGCATCGATGGCCCGGGTCCGCTCGATGAGCGCCGCATCGAGCGCATCGCTGCGCGTGATCATCACGCCCTCGATGCGCTGCATCTTTCCATCGAACGAGCGATCGAAGGCATCGATGCGGCCGATGACCGAGGAATCGATCTCGGCGAACTTTGCGCCGAGCGAGGCATCCAGCGCCCGGGCACGGTTCTCGAACAGTTTCAGACGGTCGTTGAGCGAGCTGCCGAAGTTTTCAGCCTGCCCGGAGAAGCTCTCTTCCACCGCCTGCTTGAATTCGACGAGCACGCGCTGCAGATGGCCGGTACGCTCGCCGAGCGTCGCCTCGAGGCTGCCGGTGCGTTGCGCCAGCGCCGATTTCGAGCGCTGAGAGATTCTTGGCCGCGCCCTCGACAATGCGGGTCAGCCGCGTTTGCTCGCCGCCGAGCTTCTCGAGCAGGTTTGGCACCTCGGTGCCGATCCGCTGGTTCATGACGTTGAGCGAGGCATAGAGCGAATTGCCCTTCTCGGAAAGCTGATCGGCGACGTTGGAGCCCGCCTGAGCGAGCCGCCGTGCCGCCTGATCGGTCGCCGAGAAAATGTCGTGCGAAACCTGGGCGCCGACACCGCGCAGCGTCTCCGCCACCCGGTCGCCGGAATTGGCGAGCGCGTCCCGCTCGCTGACCAGCTCGTCGATGAGGGATCGAATCCGATGCTCGTTGTCGCCGTAAGAGCGCTCGAGCTCGGCGACCTCGCCATGCACCAGCGCCTCGAGCTCGGCGGCACGGCCGAGCGCGCGCGAGATGGCGTCGTTCATGGCGCCAACCTGCCGGCGCACGGATTGTCCGAGCGAGGAAATCTGTTGCTCGGCCAGGCGATCGGGCTCGGCCAGGCGGATCGCGACCTCCGCCATGGTCGAGCTCATATGCTTGAGCTCTTGGGTGCGGACCGAGAGATAGGCGAGGAACCAGAGCAGTGCGATCGGCACGACGATCACGGCCAAGGCCGACATGGCGGTTGGGCTCAAGAGCGCCCCGATCCAGCCCCCAGCCTCGGCGACATCCTGGGCCAGCATCGCGACGCCGAGCACCGCGCCGATGGCCCCCCAGGCGATGGTGCCGATCGAGGCCCATTTGTATGGCTTGCGCGAGGGTTGCTCTTGCAGCGCGTAGATGAGGCCACCGATCGAGGGGCTGTCATCGTTGGCGGCAACGCGCTCCCGCGCAGGTCCCGCGGCGCGGCGGCGGCCGACACGGCGGACAGGCGCCAGCTCGCGCGGCGCCTGGGCAGGTGAGTTCCCGAGCGGCATGGCTTCGCCCTCCGCGGGCCGCATGCCCGCGTCGTCGCTCCCGTGCCGGTCCAGCGCCATCCCCAATCCCGTCGTAGGCCCGCCAATGCTGGCGGCTGGGCCCTGATAGCCCAAATCCCCGGCTCTGTCACAAGTCGGAGCAAGCGTGGAAGAATGATCTGGTGAGAAGTCGTGGATTGCCGGCGGCTCGTGCGAGCCACCTCAGCAGATCTCCCTCGCTCCCCCTTCTCGTAACTCTTGAAAGTCGCGGGAATTCTTGGCGAAATGATGGGAGAGCGCCGGGGTCGCGCACGATTTCCCATGCCGTTTTAAGGGTTTGTTTCGACGCCCCGAAGAGGATTGGGCGAAATTCCGCCGAGGCAACCCGACTCATCATGCGAAGTACCATGTCGACAGACGTGCAAAACCCACCCGCCATCGACCTCGAGCATCTGGCCCGGGTGACCTTCGGCGACCGAGCCTTCCGGGACGAGATCCTCGGGTTATTCCTCCGCGAATCCAGAGCGTTGCTCGACCGGCTGGCGGCGGCCAAGAACGACCAGGATTGGCGGGTGGCGGCGCACACGCTGAAAGGCATGGCACGGGGCATCGGCGCCGTAGCGCTCGGCGAGGCGGCTGCCGAGATCGAATTGCTCGCCAATGGCTTGCGGCTGGAGCGGCGGGGCGCGGTGCTTGCCCGGATCGGCGCCCTTGCCGAGGAAGCTGCCGCCGAGGCGCGGCGGCTCATCGGTTAACCCTCCGGCTTCTCCCACGACCCATGCGGCCGAGCGGCTACTGGCCCCGGCGCTTGGCCTGATCTATAGAGGCGCGCCCGGGCCGGTGCCCGGCTGAATCGCCCGAATTGGGCACTGGCCCATCCCGCCTTCCGGAGCCGACTAAACCCATGGTCAAGATCACCTATATCGAGCACAACGGCACGCCCCACGAGGTCGCCGCCGAGCCCGGCTTGACCGTCATGGAAACGGCGGTGAAGAACTCAGTGCCGGGGATCGAAGCCGAGTGCGGCGGGGCCTGCGCCTGCGCCACCTGCCATGTCTACGTCGACGAGGCCTGGTTCGAGAAAGCCGGCAAACGCCAGGAGATGGAGGAGGACATGCTCGATTTCGCCTTCGATGTCCGCCCGACCAGCCGGTTGAGCTGCCAGATCCGCGTGACGGAGGCGCTGGATGGCTTGGTTGTGCGGGTGCCGGAGAAACAATTCTGACCGCGACCTCGTTCCGCCTCGGATCACGTTCGGCTCACACGCGTATTTTCCGACGAAGTGGATTCCCGGTTCGTCGAAGAAAATGCGACAAACCAACAAACTAAAGTGGTTTCCGGTTCCCTAGGAACGCAGACCGCTCCAGAGCCCAGGGATTGCCCATGACCACCGACACCACCGCCCCCATCGAGACCGACGCGCTGATCATCGGCGCCGGCCCCTGCGGCCTGTTCGCTGTCTTCGAGCTCGGCCTCCTCGACATCAAATGCCACTTGGTCGACATCCTCGACCGGCCAGGCGGGCAGTGCACCGAGCTCTATCCGGAGAAGCCGATCTACGACATCCCGGCGCTGCCAATCGTCTCCGGCCAGGAGCTGACGGATAAGCTCATGGAGCAGATCAAGCCATTCGGAGCGAAGTTCCATTACAACGAGCGGATCGATTCACTCGAGCGTCTGGGCGAGGGTAAATTCCGACTGACAACGGATGCCGGCACTGAGTTCATCACCAAGGTCGTCGTCATCGCGGCGGGTGGCGGCTCCTTCACACCCAAGCGCCCGCCGCTGCCCGGCATCGAAGCCTATGAGGGGACCTCGGTCTACTACTCGGTCCGCAAGATGGACACTTTCCGTGGGCATGATGTGCTTGTGGTCGGCGGCGGAGACTCGGCGCTCGACTGGACGCTGAGCCTGCAGCCAATCGCCAGGAGCCTGACGCTCTTGCACCGCCGCGACGACTTCCGCGCCGCGCCCCACTCGGTGGAAAAGATGCGTGGTCTCGTCGCCTCTGGTGCCATGAGGCTCGAGATCGGGCAGATGACCGGCGTTGCCGGCGATGGCGGTCAGCTGAAAAGCGTCACCATCAAGAAGGCCGACAACTCGACCGAGGCGTTGCCGATCGATCGCATGCTGCCGTTCTTCGGCCTGACGATGAAGCTCGGACCGATCGCCGACTGGGGCCTCAACCTGCACGAGAACCTCGTCCCCGTCGACACCGAGAAGTTCGAGACGAGCGAGCACGGCATCTTCGCCATCGGGGATATCAATACCTATCCGGGGAAACTGAAGCTCATCCTGTCCGGCTTCCACGAGGCGGCGCTGATGTCCCAAGCCGCGCATCGCATCGTCTATCCGGACAAGAAGCTGCTGTTCCAGTACACGACGTCCTCGTCGAGCTTGCAGAAGAAGTTGGGGGTTAGGTAGGGGGGCTTACATGAACTTGCGTCGCCGGCAGCCCGGCCACTTCTATTCGGTCGCTCGAGCTGAAACCATTCGCCCTTCTTGCGCTTCGCTTCAAACCGACCCTTGGTGCCAGTACTCATCGACTTACAGAATCCGACTCGGATCGTCCAGCTTGATGAGTTTGTTCGGTTCGCGCCTTGCTCGAGCGCAGTTGAATAGCCAGCTCACGGCTCGCGCCGACATACGGAATTGCTTTTCCCGCATTTATGGTAGCGCCGACTTCATGAGGTAGACCAAACCGTCGTTGCCGTTTCAGGCTTGACGCGGCTGTTCCTCTTTCTGGACTCGACTCGCCTCGCCACAGATCGCGGCGACATCGTCATAGCCGGGATATGTACCAAGCAGAAGTCGGCGATCTATGCGTAACCAAGAGAGTGTCATTACTTCGGCAATCGCGCAAATACGCCGTGGTTGGAAAAAAACGTCGAAGTACCTTCACTCGGAAGTCGCCGAATGTGGAAACAGTTTCGAGCTCTGACGATTACTCAATGATAGCTATCTCAAGCAGCACGATAGGCCTCCGTTTCGAAGGGCTCTTAAGTGTGCGCATTCGGCCCGACGGCCTGCGATTTTTACCGGTGAACATGGAGAGCTCGCCGTAACCGATCGCCCAGAAATATTTCAATAAGGTAGTGGGGCTTAATTCCTGTAGCTTCGAGGCTCCGACCAAGCAGTTTTCCAGCCATTCTCGGCGGCCGTTCGCCTAATTTCGGCAATCATGTTCTCCAGCGATTCTAGAATCTGGCTCGCCATTTGCCAACTTAGCACTTCTTAAGAAGGCACGATATCGATGAAGATGCTCAGACTGCCCCGACACCATGCGGCACTCGCTTCAGCGTTGCAGTCAGGGATAATGGTTTAGCCACATCGCCCGCGATGTACGCCGCCACCGATGATTCGGCGCTGCAAGTCGATCGGACTACGCCCCAACGGGGCGTCGGATTGTAGCCACGGGTGAAACCCGTGGAATGAGTGCTCAACTCTGCGTCGCCCCGGAGGGGCGAAGGAGCTTCGATGCCGGGCACGTATTCTCAGCTCCTCTTCCACGTCGTCACCTCGACGAAGGGCCGCGCGCCGTGGATTACCGCTGGCGTTACCGAGCGTCTCTATCCATACATCGGCGGCATCGTCCGTGCGGAGCGGGGCGTTCTGTATGCGATCGGCGGTGTCGAGGACCATGTGCACATGTATCTTCGCTGGCGGCCAGACGGCACGGTGTCGGATTTGATGCGAACGGTGAAGTCGCGGTCGAGCAAGTGGATGCACGACACATTCCCAGACTGTGCCGCTTTCACATGGCAGGAGGGTTACAGTGCATTCTCTGTCAGCAGATCGCACGAGGACGCCGTGAAGCGGTACATCGCCGGACAGGCAGAGCATCACAAAACCGAGAGCTTCCAGTCCGAGCTCCTACGAATTCTGCGCGCCCACGGCGTAGAGTTCGACGAGAAGCATGTCTTTGATTAGTCGGACGAACGTATCTTGGAGTCCTCTGCCCCTCACGGGGCAGTACAGAAACTATGCCGACTACCCACGGGTTTCGCTGCGCTTCACCCGTGGCTACAGCCCGCGGCCCCGTTGGGGCCGTTTCCGTGCCTGCATTCCATTGTGCCCTGTCGGGGCCGCCTATTCTCCCGTACTCGCCGACGCTCGCGCCTGACGCCTCCTACCTCCCCATCCCCCGCCCCATCCTCTCCCCAGCGAGCATCATCGCCCTCTCCGCCAGCGCCGAGATCGTCAGCAGGGGACTGACGCCGACGGAGGAAGGAATAGCCGCGGCATCGAGCACATAAAGTCCCTCGTGGACGCCCGCCGGCCCCGAAGACGGATCGAACACGCGGCCGTCGGGGGAGACGACGCCATCCTCCGCCGTCTCGCCCATGCCAGCATCCACCGAATGGATGCGCGATGATGCGATTTCCGCCGAAGGCCGACATGGCGAACGGGTTGGTGTGGAAGACGCCGCCCATCTCCTCGACAATCGCGCGCACCTTGTTCTCCGCGCGCAGCCGGAGTGCCGCGCCGCTGTAGCTCGGCCAGTCGACGATGACACGGTCGTTCTGCAGATAGAGCCGGCCCCCCGCATCGTCGTGCGAGACGATGTAGAAAATCTGCACGCGGCTCATCTCGTCGCCATAGGGCCCGCCGCGGAAAATGCGCATCGCGCGCGCGAACTTGCCCCGGATCAGCTCCTTGTAGGGCGTCATGCGGGCCATCAAGGTCAACATCGTGCCGTCGTGCAGGAACAGCGGGCCGTCCTCGTCGGTCAAATCGATGAGTGCCATGCTGTGCGGGCCGACGGCGGGCGTGCCGCGCGGCGCCTGCGACGGATAGCCGGTAGCGACCGCATACGCGGGCTCGGCAAGCTCGGTCGCAAAGACGAGATCATCGCCGTTCGCAGAGAAGTTCGACCCGAGCCGCTTCGACAGCGCGAGGCCGTCGCGGCTGGCGCGCAGCAGCAGCTCATTCGTCCCCATGGTGCCGGCGGCGAGCACGAGGATCGGCGCCGTGACGCGCTTGGGCGTGCCCCGCCTGGTGGCATCCCCGACCACGACCGCCCAACCGTCCGCTGTCTTGGCGATCGATTGCGCGTGGGCCTCGCAGAAGACGCTCGCGCCATGGTTGACCGCATCGGCGATGTAGCTGACGGCCGTGGTGATCTTGGCGCCCAAGTTGCAGCCCGACCAGCAGTCGCCGCAAAACGCACACGCTGGCTGCTCGACTCCAGCCGCATTCGGCCCCGGCGCGTGGGAGATGGTCATCGGCCGAATCTCGATTGGCCGGCCCGCGGCGTCTGCCACCCGTCGCAAGCTGCGATACTTGGGAAACCGCTCCGGCTGCGGCACCGGCGTGACGCCGAGCATCGCCTCCGCGCGCGCCATCCCTTCCGCGAACAGCCCATCGTCGAGGACGGCCGTGGGCCAGCCCTTCTTCCGCAGAAAACCGAGATCAGGCCTCAACGCAATTCCGGCATTGATGAGCGAGCTGCCGCCGAGACCGGAAGCGCCGAAAACAGTGAGCCCCTTACCGACGGAAACCGAATAGAGCCCGGCGGGATCGCCCCGATCCGCCACGCGGCCCGTCAGCCGAGTCGACTTGCGACGCGCTGTCTGGGTCACCGGAAAGTCGCCGGGCTTCCAAGGCCGCCCCCGCTCGATGACGGCGACCCGCAAGCCCATCCGTGACAGTCGCGACGCCGCCACGCCCCCCCCATAGCCCGAGCCGACGACAATCGCGTCGTACCGGGGCGCCAGCTCGGCAGCTGACCTGACGGCGATAACCATGATTTGACCGCTTGCGCTATGAGAGAGAATTCCTCGCGCAGCAGGCGGCGTGTTTCAACGAAAGGCTTCGGAGAAGCTTAACCATTACCTAAGTCGCAGGCTTCGCACGGACCCATCACAAGGCCTTGGTGAAATGAGAACGGCGGATGCCGCCGCCCACGGTCTTGTTCCCCGGGCTCACCGCAACCTCCTCGCGCACCAGCCGATAGCCGCTCGCCGTGTAGAAAGCCAAGGCCTCGTGCTGCAGCTCGGAGGTGCTGAGGTCCATGCGCGGGCAACCCCGCCGCCGGCATTCGACCTCAGCGAAGGCCAACATCGCGTGTGCAATGCCGCGCCGGCGCATATCTGGATCGACATACATCCGCCTGAGCTCCATTGCCTCACCTAGTGAGGGTTCGAGCCCGAACATGCCCACGATCCTCCCATCGTTGTCGGCGACCCAGAAGCTTCCTTGCCTCTCGGCATAGTAGGCGCTGATCCGGCCGATCTCCTCGCGGATCGACAGCGCGACGTAATCCTCGAAGGCTTGCCGCATGTGAGCAGGCGCGAGCAGGCGGTTCACCCGCGTGAACAACTCGCGCACGGCCTCGGCGTCCTCACCAGAAAGGGCACGGATTTCCATACGGGGTTCGCCTCACGCCGCCAGCCTAAACCCCTCATACCCCTTCGCCGCGATCTCGTTGCAGATGCCGCGATAGACGCCAACGCCACCGACGAAGGGGAGCATGATGCGCGGCTTGCCGGGCACATTGGCGCCCATGTACCAGGAATTGGCCTCGGGATAGAAGGTCGCCGCCGCGAGCGACGCACATTTCTCGCCCCAGGCCGCCTCGGCTGAAGGCTCCGCCTCGATCCGGGACAAACCTCGCTCGCGCAAGTGTTTCAGACAGCCGGTTATGAATTCGACGTGCTGCTCGATCGAAACGATGACGTTGGACAGGATCGACGGGCTTTGTGGCCCGGTGATCGTGAACATGTTAGGAAAGTCCGCGATCTGCAGGCCGAGATAGGTCGCGGGCCCGTCGCGCCAGCGGTTCCGCAGCGACACGCCGCCCTTGCCGCGCAGATCGACAGCGAGAAGCGCGCCGGTTACTGCATCGAAGCCGGTTGCCGAAACGACGCAATCGAACTTGTAGTGCCGCTCCGTGGTCGAAAGACCTCCCGCATCTGCCCGTTTCAGCGGCGTCTCGCGCAGATCGACGAGCGTGACATTGGGGCGGTTGTAGATCTCGAGGTAGTCGGTTTCCACGCACAGCCGCTTCGTCGCGTAAGGATAGCCTCGCGGCATGAGCTTCTCGGCGACCGCCTTGTCGCGGACGCGGCCGCGGATCTTGTCGCGCATATAGTCGGCGACGACGGTGTTGGCGCGCCGGTCCGTCTTGACGTCGGCATAGGCATGAGTGAAGCCGAGACCGCCGATCCGGTAGCGCTTTTCGAGCTCCGCAATGACCTTCTCGCGGGGTAGCGAGAGCAGAGGCTCGGGCTCGACCTCGGTGAAGTAGCCGGCGATCGACCAGCGCAACGCCTCGCGATTCTTCTCGTGATTCGTCTTGAAATCCGCCTCGATCTCGGGCGCCAGCGGCTTGTTCCAGGCGGGAACGACGAAGTTCGCGGTGCGCTGGAAGACGGTGAGGCTCTTGGCCTGCGCGGCAATGATCGGCATCGCCTGGATGCCGGAGGAGCCGGTGCCGATGATGCCGACGTCGAGGCCGGTGAAATCGACATTCTCCTTGGGCCACTTGCCCGTGTGATAAACCGGACCGGCGAAACTATCGAAGCCCGGGATATCCGGCAGATTGGTCTGCGACAGCGCACCCGACGCCATGATGAGATAGCGCGCCGAGACGGCCTCGCCGGGGGTCCGCTCGATGCGCCAGAGGCCCGCCGCGTCATCCCAGCTCGCGCCGGTGATGCGCGTGTTGAAGACGATATCGCGGGTAAGATCGAAGCGGTCGGCGACGTGACGCAAATAGCGATGGATCTCGGCGCGAGGCGCATAGCGCTCCGTCCAATGCCACTCCTTCTGCAAGGCATCGGAAAAGGAGTAGCTGTATTGCAGGCTCTCGACATCGCACCGAAGGCCCGGATAGCGGTTCCAGTACCAGGTGCCGCCGACGTCGGTGCCGGCCTCGAACGCGCGGACGCGCCAGCCATCGGCCCGGAGGCGATGGATGAGGTAAAGGCCCGAGACGCCCGCCCCGACGATGGCTATATCGAGCTGTTCCATTGGAACTCCGCATTGCCTGCCCTGCGCCCGCCACTCGTGTGGCGTCTCACAAATGCCTTCCAAAAACTGGGTTAGCTCAGCGAAGGCATTTGCGAGACTAAGCCACACTAGAAGCCAATGCTGCTAGTGTCCTTTTGCCTCCGAAACAAGCAAACACGGGTGCGGCATTCTTCATGCTTGTTTCGGAGGCAGGACACTAGCGGACAGGGCGGACCTTAGCGGCTCTAGCCTGGGCGTGCGAGCCCGCGCGGCGCAACGAAGCCTTGCGATCACGGCAGTCCTCGGAGTTTAAGCGCGACCTTCGATGGCCGCGAGCGTTTCGTCGATACGGAGGCGGGCGCGCTCGAGGGATGAGGTCTCGCCCGACATGAAGATACGGCCCGAGGCGCCGATCATCTGCACGTCGACGAGGGTGGCGTCGGGCGCGACTTTCTCCGCCTCGTTGGCGGCAACCGCGGCGAACAGGGCCGGGATCATCTCGTAGACGAGGAGCGATTGGCCCGGCAGCACCATGGAGGCCTCGCGCGTCCGGTTGAGGATGATGGCGTGCTGGTCGGAGATGCGCTCGACGATGTCGGAGAACAGCGTCTTGGGTTTCAGCTGGTCGCCCGGTTTGGCCTTGATGCCTTTCAAGATCGCCTTCCCCGCCGCTTCGACCACCTGGCGGTCGCGCGCATGCAGTTCCAGCACCCCGAACTGCCGCTCGACATAGAGGATGCCGGGCTCGAGATCGGGTGCGGCTTTCAGTGCCAGATCGACGATGCGATGGATCGCGAGCGCCGGCGCCACCTCGACGATGAGGCTGGTATCCCCCTCGATCGGGGGATAGCCGCGCGCGCGCATTGGCGTCGCAAGGTAAGCCGCGAATTGCGGCTCGAGCTTGTCGATCGGCAGATAGACGCGAAGCTCGGTCATGAGCGCCTCATGGGCAAGACCTAACGCGTGCCGCCGGAAAAGCCTGTCCCGGCGAAGGCCGGGATCCGAACCGGTTTTCCGGCAAGCGGCATGCGCAACCAAGACCTATTTCGAGTTGGTACGTGCCGTCGAGAAATAATCGCCGAGATCGGGATGCGGGCGCGGAATGACGTGCACGGCGATAAGCTCGCCGACCTGGTTCGCCGTCTCGGCGCCGGCCTCGGTTGCGGCCTTCACCGCGCCGACATCGCCGCGGATGACGACGGCGACGAGCCCGTCACCGACCTGCTCGCGGGCGACGATCGTCACATTGGCGGCCTTGACCATGGCATCCGTCGCGGCGAGCGCCGCCACATAGCCCTTGGTCTCGATCATGCCGATGGCGTGAGTGGACATTTCGGTCTCCTTTTAGTGTCTCTGTATGTGTGAATTGGATCAGCCCTTGCCCTTGGCTTTCGGATGAGCTTTCGTCTCGCCGGTCTCCGGATCGATCGAGCCGATGATCAGCGCATCGATCGGCGCCTTTATCTTCTCGAAATAGCCGGCGGCGACAGAGCCGGTGGTGATCAGCACGTCTTCTCCGTCACCGCAGCCGAGCGGATCGAAGGCGACCAGTTTCGAGCCGTTCTCGAGCTCGACATTCAGCAACGCGCCCTGCGGCAGCGTCGCAATGCGCCGTGTCGACCAGAAGCGGCCGATGACCTTGCCCTTCAGCATCAGCCTGTCCTCTCGATGTCGATGGCGCGGAGCCGGAGCCGATCGCGGGCGAGCGGGGTGAAGCGGACCGACTTGCCAACGAGGAGCCGGCTCGTTCCCACAGGCAGTGCCTCGATCTGGCGTTCCGAGACGATGCCGCGGTCGATGGTTGCGGAGAGGTTGGCGGGCGCGGCGATCGGCATCGGTGCGCCGGCACCGTGATGGGGAAGTGCCGGCGCAGACTGCGCACTCACCGAGCCGTGCGCGAGCCGGAACAACCAGCGCCCCTGCTCGATCTCCTCGCGGCTGCGGCCATCCTTCAGGATATCGGCGAGCCGCCGCACGAACGCCGATAGCTCCATGTCGGAGCGGATCGAGACGGCCTCCTCGCGGATGCGCGGCCGCGGTGCATCGCCGGCTGCGCCGCGCTCGCGGCGGAAGCGCGCGATCTCCTCGGCGAGCACATCGCGGACGATCTGGCGGATGTCGTCGCGGTTCATGTGCTGGAGCTCCGCGCCGCATTCTGCAGCGCGGCCTCGGCGGCATCGCGCGCGTTGCGGATCTCGGCTTCTCGCCCGGCGAGATAGACGCGGCCCGTCGCGCCGATCATGCGATAGTCGATGACTTTGATGTTGGCGGCCTTCTCGGCCTCGTTGGTGGCGAGGATCGCGTAGGAGGCCGGTTGCATCTCCAGCACGAAAACGGAATTGCCGCCCAGTACCATCGAGCCTATGCGATTGCGGTTGATGAGGAAGGCGTGCTGGTGATCGACGCGAGTCAGCACTTTGCTGGCAAGCACCTCGGGCTTGCGGGCGTCACCCGGCTTGGCGCCAAGCTCGCGCAGCACCTCGGCCGCTGCCGCCAGCACCTCCGAAGTCGAGCGCGAATGAAATTCCAGATAGCCGAACTGCCGCTCGACCACGAGGATGCCGGCCTTGACGTTCGCGTGCTTCAAGGCGACGTCCGTCAGCGCCTCGATGTCGAGGCCGGGCGCCACCTCGATCACTTGCGCGGCCATGTCCGCGCGCGGCAGAGTGCCCCGGATCCAGGTCGACAGATAGGCGAGCGTCTGCGGCTGCAGGCGGTCGAGGAAGATGTTGGAGCGAAGTTCGGCCATCATCTATCCCTTCAAGGCCTGACGGAGCTCCTCGGCGATAATGCGCCGGATCTCCTCGCGCAGCTGAGCGCCCGAAAGGTCGCCACTCCCCCCGCCCGCATGCTTCAGCGCCGCGTTCTCCGCTCTGAGCGCCGCGAAGGATTTTCCCGGCACGCCGTCCGACGGTGCCTCCGGCAACGGTCCCTCGAAACGGCGCTCGACACTTTCGAGCCGCATGATCGCGTCGGCACTGTCCTTGTGATAGGCGACCTGCGTCCAGTGCACGAGGTGCTGCGGGCCGATGTTCTCGCCGATCGAGGAGCGGCCGTAGTAGCCAGTGCCGATCGTGAAGGTCGGTGGCAGATGCGTCTCGAAACCGGACGCCCCCGTCGAGCAGGGCGCGTTGACGACGACGCGGTAAGCTTCGACGGCGGTCGAGAAGTCCATGACCATCTGAGGATCGTGACTGTGGATCGCCGCCGAGTGACCGGCGCCGGAGTGGCGCAGCACGGCGCGGCTCATGGCGAGTGCTTGAGTTCTTGCCGCGCGTCGTCAGCATGGCGAGCACCGGGCAGAGCTTCTCGCGCGAGAGTGGCTCGTCGACGCCGATGAGCGTCACGGGCGTGACGAGCACGCGGATCCTTGGCGGCACTTTGAAGCCGGCCTGCCCGGCGATCCAGGGCGCGTCGCGGCCGAGCGCCTCAACATTGAACCCGCGCTCGTGGAAGAGATAGCTGCGCAGAAGTGCCGTCTCCTCCACCGAACAGATATGGCAGCCGGCGCGCTCTAGCTCGCGCGACAATTCCTTCTCAGCCTCGGCGACCGTGATAAGCACGGACTCCGACGTACACAGCACCGAATTGTCGAACGCCTTACTGTCGGTGATGTGCTGCGCGGCGGCCTTGAGATCGGCGGTCGCATCGACGAGCACCGGCGCGTTGCCCGGGCCGACACCGATCGCCGGATTGGACGAGGAGTAGGCCGAGCGCACCATCGCCGTGCCGCCGGTCGCCAGGATCACGTCGGTCTTGTCGGACCGCATGAACTCCTCGATGAGTGGAATGTTCGGCCGCTCGATCACCTGGATGGCGCCATCGGGGGCGCCCGCCGCCTCGGCCGCAGCCGCCAGCGTGCGCACCGCATCGACACCACACTCGCGCGCCGCCGGATGCGGCGAGAGCACGATGGCGTTGCGCGTCAGCATCGCGCAGATGATCTTGAAGTTGATGGTCGCGATCGGATTGGTCGAGGGCACGAGCGCGAAGATGACGCCCGCCGGCCGCGGTACCTCGACGATCTTGCGTAGCGAATTCGCCTTCGGATTGACGAAGTCCCATTCCCGGTAGAAGTCGAGGAAGGGGAGGCTCGTCATCTCGTTCTTGATCTTCTTGTGGGCGGCGACGCCGAACCCGGTCTCCTTGACGGCCCATTCCGCATACTCGCCGGCCTTCGCATGCGCCGCCTTCGCCACCGCCTCGGCAATGGCAAGTGTGCGGGGGCGGTCGTAGCGCTGGAACACTTCCGACGCCCATTTTGCCCGTTCCAGCACCATATCAGCCTGGGCGGCCAGCGCCTCTGGCGAGGTCGTGATATCGACAAGCGTGCGGACTTGAGGGTCCATCAGGCACTCCTCCTGAGGCCCGTGCCCATCACTTCCGCGCGCGCCGCACCGATCGCGACCTCGACACGCCGCAGCAGCTCCTCCGAGAGCGCCTGCGTCATCAGGATGCCCGGCTTGAACTGCAGCACGCGCGGATCGAGCGTCGAGAAAATCGCCCACACGCCGTTCTGGTAGAGGTGCTTCATCACGGGCTTGGCGCCCTCGGGGTGATTGAATTCCAGCCCCATGACGACACCGTTCTGGCGGATGCCGGTGAAGAAGTCAGGATAGAGGTCCTGGATCTCGTTCAAGCCGGCGCGGATGAAGTTCGAGATGTAGCCGACCATGCTCGCCACTTCCGGCCGCTGGCAGATTTCCAGCACCTTCATGGCGACGATGCAGCCGATCTCGCCGCCGCCGGCCGTCGACATGTGCGCGAAGCCATCCTGCTTCAGCCAGCCGGCGTATTTGGCCGAGACGACGCAGCAGGAGATTGGATAAATTCCGCCCGTGATGCCCTTTCCGATTACCATGATGTCGGGGACGACGCCGTATTTCTCGATGCCCCACATGGTACCGCAGCGCATGAAACCGGTCTGCACCTCGTCGCAGATGTAGAGCGCGTCGTAGCGCTCGCAGAGCTTCTTGACCGCCGGGAGATAGCCCTCCTTCGGCATCGGGAAGCCATAGGTGGCGGGGATCGTCTCCATGATGACGGCGGCGGCGTCGCGTTTCTTGAGCGCGTCCTCCATGGCGTCGAGGTCGTTAAACGGCACCTGGACGAACTCGCCCATGCGATCCTCGGAGAGAAACGTCTTCGAGAAGCGCTCGGCGCCGGTCATGACCGCGAGGCCCGTATGGCCGTGATAGGCTTTGACGATCGAGACGATCTTGCGCTTCTGCATGGCATGGCGCGCGGTCTTGATGGCGATATCGATCGCCTCTGCCCCGCCCGCGCCATAGATGGTGTATTGCAGATCGCCCGGCGTGCAGGCGGCGAGCGCCTCGGCGAGCGCGGTGCGGGCGAGCGCCGGAAAGTGGTGATTGCCCATATCGAAGCGCTCGGTCGCCGCCTTCATGACGGCGATGAGCTCGGGGTTGCGGTGGCCGAGATTGTAGGTGCCGCCGTTCAGATGGACGTCGATCAGCCGCCGCCCATCCATGTCGTAGAGCAGATAACCCTCGCGGCGGTCGATGACGAGATCGACGCCCTGGTCCTGCCAGAACTGGGTCTTGTGGGGGTTCCAGAACTCTTTCGAGCGCTCCAGGAACTCCTGCTTCTCGACGCTCAAGGCACACCTCTCCGAACCGGCCTAGAGTTTGATTGCTTATCCGATTCGCGGCTTGACAGAGGACGGGCCAAACTTGACATCTGCCCGGGCGGCCGTTGGGCAGTGGATATCCTTCAACCCTGTCCGAAGACGGGGCTTGTCAAACCCGCGGGGCCTGCGGTCAAGTTGTTGAAAACTAAATTTGACCAGCATGCCGTGACAGCTCTGCAACGGTCGGAGGAATGAGCGAGATGACCGACTTCTATCAGCTTCCCCATGAGGAGCAGCTTCGCCGCCTGCTCGTTCTCGCCCAATCGGCGGTCGGCCGGTTCGCGCTCCCCGCTGGCGTGTCGGTGAAGATGATCAACCTCTCCGAGAATGCGACCTACAAGATCGAGGATGGGGCGAGCGGCCGGAAATGGGCGCTGCGGGTACACCGCGAGGGCTATCACTCCAAGACCGCTATCGCCTCCGAACTTGCCTGGTGCATCGCGTTGCGCAAAGAGGCCGATGTGCTGACGCCGGTTCCGATTGCCGGCAAGGACAGCGAGTTCATTCAGGTCGTCGCGCATGACCTCCTGCCACGGCAGCGCCACGTCGTGCTGTTCGACTGGGAGACGGGCGCCGAGCCGGCCGAGAACGACGTCGCCGGCTTCGAGACCTTGGGCGAGATGGCGGCGAAGATGCATCGCCATGTGCGCACGTGGAAGAAGCCCGCCACTTTCGAGCGTCACACCTGGGATTTCGCGACGAGCCTCGGCGCGACGCCACATTGGGGCCGCTGGAAAGACGGCATGGGCTTCACGCCAGAGATCACGGCGGTGTTCCAGAAGGCCGTCGACCTCATCGAGCAGCGGCTCTTTCGCTACGGCAAGGGCCCCGAGCGCTTCGACCTCATCCATTGCGACATGCGGCTCGCCAATCTGCTGATGGATGGCCGCACCGTCAAAGCCATCGACTTCGACGACTGCGGCTTCTCCTGGCTGATGTACGATTGCGCGACGACCGTCTCCTTCTTTGAGCACAAGCCGGAGGTACCGGAGTTGTTGGCGGCCTGGGTTCGCGGCTACCGGCGCGTCGCCCCGCTCAGCGCCGCCGACGAAGCCGAGATCCCGACCTTCGTCATGCTGCGGCGTCTGTTGCTCGTCGCATGGATCGGCTCGCATTCAGAGACGGAGCTGGCGCAGTCGATGGGCGTGCAATACACGCGGGATACGGTGGCGCTGTGCGAGGCGTACATGCGGAGGTTTGGGATGTAGGTTGGGTCGAGCAAAGTGAAGATCCAACGATTTTCCGGGTGCCGCTTGTTGGGTCTTCGCTTTGCTCGACCCAACCTACAGGAAGCGGCCTGTGCACTGCTATCTTCTGTCGCCCATCCATCCCCCCCCCCCCCCCACAAGCATTTCGTTTTCATTCACCATAGCGGCAAAGAAATTATCCTCGCATACTGCCACCGCACGCATAATCCGTCCGTCACCCGGCGAGGGGCGTTTCTGCAGAGGCGTCTAACGAAGCGCGGAGTGACCGGCGGCTGCCCAAGGGCCAACGCAGGCTCGAAGGCAGGGTGCACCTTGGTCCGGAAGGGGTGGGAACTCCCTTCCCCGAAGCAGCTCGGCTTTTCAGGTGACCAAGCCAAGCTCCGAAAACGCCGGCGGGGCGATCGAGAGGTCGCCTTACAAATTCTCCTTCGGCCCGCGGCTTCGAGATCGCCCCGCGCCCCTCGATTTTTGAGCCCAACTCGCGGTGGCGAGCCGGAAGATGGCGGAGCGTTGGCTGTGAAGAGGGCGAATGGCGAATGGCGAGTGGTGGAGGAAAAGGCGAATCGTCCGTTGCCCCATTCGCCGTTCGCTGTTCGCCATTCGCCGGCGCGACGCGCCTACCGATCCCTCTCCGCCAGAAACCGGTACATCTCCGTATGATCCGCCCCACGGCCCAACGCCTGCGACGCCGCCTCCCACAGATCGGCGGAAGCAGCGATCTCCTTGGTGGGAAGCCCCAGGCTCTCCGCCAGCGCCGCTGCCGTGCGATTGTCCTTCGCCATGAGGGCGAGCGAGAAGCCCGAGCGGAACCCGCCCGACAGCACGTGCGGCTTCATCTTCGTCTCGGTCGAATTGTTGCGGCCAGAGGACATGTTGAGGACATCGATCATGACGGCTGGATCGAGGCCGAAGCGCTCGCCCACGATCAGCGCCTCGCACGCCGCCACGAACCCTGCCGCCGAGACGTAGTTGTTGAGCGCCTTCATGGCGTGGCCGGAGCCGAGCGGTCCCGTCTCCGTAATGGCGCGGCCCATCACCGAGAGCACCGGCCGCGCGCGTTCGACATCGGCCTTGGCGCCACCCACCATGATGGCGAGCGTGCCGTCGGTGGCGCGCGTGACGAGGCCCGAGACGGGCGCGTCGACGAGGCGGATCGCCCGCTCGCCAAGCGCTGCCCCGAGCTCGACCGTGCGCTCGGGCGCCGACGAACTCATGTCGATAATCAGAGAATTGGGCTCGAGCGCGCTCGCGGCGTCGCCTTCGCCCAACAGCACGTCCCGGACGATGTCCGAGTTCGGCAGCATGGTGATGAGGATCTGGGCATCGGCTGCAGTCTCTCGCGAGGAAGCCGCCGCGACCCCGCCCATCCCGGCGAAGGCGGCAAGCGCTTCGGCCGACGCATCGAAGCTCGTGACCGCAAACCCGGCGCGAATGAGGTTCGCCGCCATCGGCAGCCCCATCATGCCGAGCCCGATGAATCCCAGGCGGGGTTTGGCGTCGTCAGACACGGACTCTCTCCTTCGCGATCATGTGGTGCTGGCGCAGCTTACGGAGAATCGAAAGTGAGGGTCCAGCCGCCGTCACGATCCGGGCTCGACAAGCGGATAGCCACCGTCGGCATCGAGCGCTTCCCGGCCCGTCAGAGGCGGATTGAACACGCTGATCATGTGCACGGCGTCAACAGCGTGCAGTTGGTGCCGGTCCTCCGGTCCGGCGCGATAGAGCCCGCCGGGACCCAGACGGTGGACCTGCCCGGTTCCACTTTCCGTGATCTCGAGCGCACCTTCGAGGACCAAAGAGGCCGTCACGTGATGCTTGTATCTGTGATCGGAACGGTGGCCGGGCTCGAAGCGGATGGCCGAGTAGGAGAAGCCCACCTGATCGTCCCTCGTTATGAAGTGGGCGACGCTGCCGCTTCCAACCGAATTCCCGGTGTAAAGCCCTGCATTTCGCACATCGTCCAACGTCCTCACGACCATGCGCTCCGTCCTCGGCGGGATGGGCCCCGACGGCGAGTAGGAGTTGTCGGCATCGTGAGTCTCCAGGCCCGCGATCGGTGGATTGAAGACGCTGACGACGCGAAAGACTTCAGGGGAAGTGGACGTCATGCGGTGCCGGTCCGTCGGGCCGACCAGGTAGAGGTCGCCCGGCTTCAGATTCCAGTGACGGCCCGCGACCATGTCCTCCAGAACCGCGGTGCCGGAGCGGACATAGTTGGCTTCCCAATGGTTCTTATACCAGAGGTTTGCGACGGTTCCGGATCGCATGCGTGCTTCCGAGACGCTGAAGCCGGCGCCATCGCCTTTGAGGAGAAGGCGGACCGCGCTGGCGGCGCCGTGATTGATCACGATCGTCTTGCCGGCGGCCTCAACGTCACCCATCGTCCGGATCAGCATTGCCCTTGCTCCCATGCCGACGCACATCACTGGGCTCACGGCGGAACCCGGCCAAGGCAGCGAACCCGCAGCCTCGCACTAAAGACCACGCTATCCAGCCGCGCGTTGACTGGCCACTTTCCTGCTCGCATGGGAGGCGTGCGGGATTGGAAGGTGGCTTGCCCCGCTGGGATTCTGAACAGAAACGCTTACTACCCCTATCGCCTTGACAACCCCCACCCCCCGGCCGCACTCCTCCCCCGCATGGGGGAGCTCTGGCGCGCATTCCGGAAAGACAAGGCGGCGGTGGCTGGATTGGCCGTCATCGTGCTCGTCGTGTTGGCGGCGCTGCTGGCTCCGGTGCTGGCGCCCTACGATCCGAATTTTCAGTTCATGGACGGGCTCACCGACGACGGCCAGCCGTTGCCGCCGTCCGAGCGATTCTGGTTCGGTACGGATCGGCTGGGTCGCGATCAGCTGGCGCGTGTGCTCTATGGCGGCGGGGTTTCGCTCTTGATCGGCGTGCTCGCCAATGGGTTTGCGGTGTTGATCGGTACGCTCCTCGGGGTGACCGCCGGCTATGTCAAAGGCCGGATCGGCGCGGCGATCATGCGCTTCACGGATCTGATGATGGCCTTCCCGGCACTGCTGCTCGGCATTGCGCTTGCGGCGATCCTGAAACCGTCGCTGTTCATCGTTGCCCTGGTCATCGCGTTGGTGAGCTGGGTACAGATCGCTCGCGTCGTCTACACCGAGACGCTGGCGCTTTCCGAGCGTGATTTCATCGAAGCGGCGCGCGCGCTCGGCGCCAGTCCGACGCGCATTCTGTTTCGACACCTGCTGCCGCATCTCATGCCGACGGTGCTCGTCTACGGCACGCTCGGCATCGCGACGACCGTGCTGTTCGAGGCGACCTTGTCTTTCGTCGGCGTCGGCGTGCAACCGCCCATGCCCTCATGGGGCAAAATGATCTTCGACAGCCAGAGCTACTATCTGACCGCGCCCTGGCTCGTGTTCATACCGGGCGCGGCGATCTTGATCACCGCGCTCGCCTTCAATCTCGCCGGCGACGGCCTGCGCGATGCCCTCGACCCGACGCAGCGGGGGCGGCGCTGATGCTTACCTATCTCGCCAAACGCCTCGTGACGTCGGTGTTCATTCTCCTCGGCGTCACGCTCGTCACCTTCTGCATGACCTTCCTGATCCCCGCCGACCCCGTCGCCATGATCGCCGGACGCAATTCCACCGAGCAGTCGCGCCAGCTCATCCGCGAGCAGCTCGGCCTGCACCGGCCGCTGCCTGTGCAATACGCCGACTATGTCGCGCGGCTCGCGCAAGGCGATTTTGGCCGGTCCTTCGCGCGCAAAACCGATGTTGGGGAGCTGATCTGGTCGCGGCTGCCGGCGACTCTGCTGCTGATGCTCGGCGCCATCGTGGCGGAGCTGATGATCGGGCTGCCGGCCGGGATCTGGGCGGCCTCCCGCCGTGGGCGGCGATCCGACAAGGCGGTGATGACGCTGTCATTCGTCGGCGTCTCGGCTCCGCAGTTCGTGGTCGGCCTGTCGCTGCTCTATGTTTTCGCCTTCTGGTTGCAATGGCTGCCGCTCGGTGGCTACGGCACCGTCTGGCATCTGATCCTGCCCGCCATCACCCTCGGCATCGCCGGCGGCGGCTGGTACAGCCGCATGATGCGCTCCTCGATGGTGGACGTGCTCCGGCAGGATTACATCCGCACCGCCCGCGCCAAGGGCATGCCGGAATGGCGGGTGGTCCTCAAGCACGGCCTCAAGAACGCCATCCTGCCGATCATCGCCATGATCGGTCTCGACATCGGCATCTTCATGTCGGGCGTGGTGGTGGTCGAAAGCGTGTTCGGCTGGCCGGGCATCGGCCAGCTCATGTGGCAGGCGATCCAGGCACTCGATATCCCGATCATCATGGGCGTGACGGTAGTGGCCGCGGCCTTCATCATTGCGGGTAATCTGCTGGCCGATCTCGTTATGCCACTCATTGACCCGCGCATCCGCTTGCGGTGATATGGTTGCCGAAGACCGGCCTGACAGACGCAGCCGGCTTACCCTAGGGAGAAGCTCATGAAACGTGCACTACTGTGCGCGGCGGCTTTGGCATTTCTCGCCATGCCGGCGCAGGCCCAGACACCCAAGCAGGGCGGCCAAGTCGTCGTCGCCTTCAACAACGACCTGACGACGCTCGACCCGCATGTCGGCTACGACTGGCAGAACTGGTCGGTCATCAAGACGATCTTCGACGGGCTCATGGACTACAAGCCCGGCACCACCGATCTCGAGCCGGATCTCGCCGAGAGCTTCGCCATCTCCGCGGACGGCCTCGTCTACACCTTCAAGCTTCGTGATGGCGTCAAATTCCACAATGGCCGGGCCATGACGGCCGCCGACGTGAAGTGGTCGCTCGAGCGCTCGATCAATCCGGCGACTCAATCGCCCGGTGCGTCCTACTTCTCGGCCATCAAGGGCTATGACGACGTGGTGGGCGGCAAGGCAACCGATCTCGCGGGCGTCACCACGCCGGACGATGCGACGGTCATCATCACACTGGCGCGTCCGGACGCCACCTTCCTGCACGTGCTGGCGCTCAACTTCGCCTTCACTGTGCCGAAGGAGGCTGTCGAAGCGGCCGGCGCCGATTGGGGCAAGAAGCCCGTCGGCACGGGCGGCTTCAAGTTTATCGAGTGGGTGCCCGGGCAGAGCATGACGCTCGAGCGGTTCACGGAGTACAATCGCCCTGGCGTTCCCTACCTCGACAAGCTCGTATTCTCCTTCGGTCTCGACCCGACCGTCGCAACACTGAAGCTCAAGGCCGGTGAGATCGACATCCTGGGCGACGGCATTCCGCCCGCCCAGTTCGCCGAGGCCATGGCTGATCCCGCCAACAAGGAACTCATTGCCGTCGGCGATCAGCTGCAGACCGGCTACGTCACCATGAACACGACGATCGCGCCCTTCGACAATGTGAAGGTGCGCGAGGCCGTCAACATGGCGATCAACAAGGAGCGGATCGTCAAGATCATCAACAACCGCGCCGGTGCGGCAACCCAAGCGCTGCCGCCCTCCATGCCCGGCTACAACCCGGACAACAAGGGCTACGGCTACGATCCGGAGAAGGCGAAGGCGCTGTTGGCCGAAGCCGGTCAGGCGAGCTTCACGACCGAGATCTACGCCATGAACGTCGACCCCAATCCGCGCATCGCGGAAGCCATCCAGCAGGATCTGGCGGCGGTCGGCATCACGGCCGAGATCAAGTCGCTGGCGCAGGCCGAGGTGATCGCGGCAGGTGGCTCGGGCAAGGCGCCGATGGTCTGGTCGGGCGGCATGGCTTGGATCGCCGACTTCCCGGATCCGGCGGGCTTCTACTATCCGATTCTCGGCTGCGGCGGCGCGGTCGAGGGCGGCTGGAACTGGGCGCGCTTTTGCAACAAGGCGCTGGATGATCGGGCGGCCGCGGCCGACTCGATGGTCAAGCCCGAGCAGGCGGCCGAACGTGCCAAGCTCTGGATGGGCATCTTCGACGATGTCATGAAGGACGCCCCCTGGGCGCCGATCTTCAACGAGAAGCGGTTCACCTACCACTCGGCGCGTTTGGGCGGCGAGCCCTGGCTCTACACCGACCCGATCCACATCCCCGTGAACTACGACTACATCTTCGCGAAGGACGCGCAGTAGGAGCAGTGTGAGGTTGTGAGTTGTGAGGTTGTGAGTTGAAAGCTTTCACAACCTCACAATCTTACAAGCTCACAAACTCACAGGTTCCCATGGCCCACAACCATACGATCCATAATCACCAGTGTCATTTCGGTTGGGACAACACGAACAAGCCCGTCGTCATGGCGAAGCCGGGCGAAACGGTGGAGTTCCATCCGGTCGACTCCTCCGGCGGTCAGCTGACCGCCACCTCCACCGTCGCCGATATTGCCAAGCTCGATTTCGCCAAGGTCAATCCGGTGGCGGGGCCGGTGTATGTCGATGGCGCGGAGCCGGGGGACGCCATCAAGGTGACGCTGCTCGATTTCACACCGTCGGGCTGGGGCTGGACGGCGAACATCCCAGGCTTCGGGCTGCTGGCCGACACGTTCAAGGAGCCCGCGCTCCACATCTGGAAGTACGACACCTATGCGATGACCCCGGCGGCTTATGGCCCGGGCGGGCGCGTGCCGTTGAAGCCCTTCTGCGGCACCATCGGCCTCGCCCCTGCCGAACCCGGCACGCATTCGATCGTGCCGCCCCGCCGCATGGGCGGCAACATGGACATCCGCGACATGTCGGCCGGAACAGAGCTCTATCTGCCGGTCGAGGTGAAGGGCGGTCTCTTCTCCGTCGGCGACACGCATGCGACGCAAGGTGACGGCGAGGTCTGCGGCACTGCGATCGAGAGTCCGTGCGCACTCGCGGCGCGCTTCGAACTCGTCAAGAAGGCGAACTTGAAGTTCCCGCGCTTTACGACGCCGGGTCCGGTCGCCCGCCACATGGACTACAAGGGCTACGAGGCAACGACCGGCATCGGTCCCGATCTCATGGAGGCGTCGAAAGCCGCCGTGCTCGGCATGGTCGAACTCATTTCGCGCGAGCAGCACATGAGCGAACTCGAGGCCTATATGCTCTGCTCGGTCGCCGGCGACTTGCGGATCAGCGAGATCGTCGACATCCCGAACTGGGTCGTGTCGTTCTACTTCCCGCGCTGCGTGTTCGAGTGAGGCTCGCTTGAGCGCGGCCGCGGTGGCGGCGCAGATTGCGGCGGACGGTGCAACGCTGCTCGCCGTCGACAACCTCAGCGTCTCCTTCCGCACCGACTCCGGCAGCGTGCGCGTCGTCGAGGATGTGTCGTTCCAGCTCACGCGTGGACAGACGCTCGGTCTCGTCGGCGAGTCCGGTTGCGGCAAGAGCGTCACCGCGCAGACGCTGATGCGGCTGCTGCCGATGCCGCCCGCAAACATCGATGGCGGCACGATCGTTCTCGATGGCGAGAACCTCGCCACGGCGAGCGAGAAGCGGCTCCGCGCGCTGCGCGGCGATCGCATTGCCATGATCTTCCAGGAGCCGATGACGAGCCTCAATCCCGTCTTCACCGTTGGCGAGCAGATCGCCGAGGCGCTGCGCCTTCATCGGCGGATTTCGCGCGCCGAAGCGCTCGCGAGGGCCGCCGCAGCCCTCGTCGAGGTCGGCATCGGCTCGCCCGAGCGGCGGCTCGCACAGTATCCGCACGAGCTTTCCGGTGGCCTGCGCCAGCGCGTCATGATCGCAATGGCACTCGTCTGCCGTCCGGCCGTACTCATCGCCGACGAGCCGACGACAGCGCTCGACGTCACCGTACAGGCACAAATCCTCGAGCT
This sequence comes from uncultured Alphaproteobacteria bacterium, assembly GCA_963741525.1. Classification (GTDB taxonomy): domain Bacteria; phylum Pseudomonadota; class Alphaproteobacteria; order Rhizobiales; family Hyphomicrobiaceae; genus JANNSX01. The sequence continues at coordinate 500,188 of CAVUIW010000028.1, read as the reverse complement.
CCTGAAACGCCTGCAGAAAGAGTTCGGCCTTGCCATTCTCCTTATCACACATGATCTCGGCGTCGTCGCCGAGATGTGCGAAGAGGTCGCCGTCATGTATGCCGGCCGCATCGTCGAGGCGGGCAAGGCCTCCGAAGTGTTGGCGCGCCCTCGGCATCCCTATACGACCGGACTACTCAACTCCTCGCCGCGCAAAGCCGTGCGCGGCCAGCGCCTCACCACCATTGCCGGCACCGTGCCGCCGCCAAGCGAACGCGGCGTGGGCTGTAGCTTCGCCGGACGGTGCGATCGAGCCCTGCCGCGGTGCACCAGCGAGCGGCCTGCTCTCGTCACGATCGACGGGCACTTATCGGCCTGCTGGAACCCGGCGCCATGACTGGAGTTCTGCTCGAAGCCGAAGGGCTCGCCAAAGTCTATCCCGCCCGCGACGGCAAGGGCAGGCTCAAGGCCGTCGACGGCGTTTCGCTCACGCTTGCCCAGGGCGAGACGCTCGGCATCGTCGGGGAATCCGGTTCCGGCAAGTCGACGTTGGCGCGGCTGCTGCTGCGTCTCATCGAACCCTCCGCGGGAACGGTGCGCTTTTTGGGAGACGACCTCACTGCGTTATCGCCCGAGCACCTCCGCGCCCGCCGCCGCGACATGCAGATCGTCTTCCAGGACCCCTATGCGTCCCTCGATCCGAGGATGCGCATCGCCGACATCGTCGCCGAGCCGCTCGATATCCATGGCATCGGCACGAGGTCAGAGCGCCGCGAGCGCGTCCGCGCGCTGCTCGATCTCGTCGGTCTGCCGCCGGATGCAGCCGAACGCTACCCGCACGAATTCTCTGGCGGCCAGCGCCAGCGTATCGGTATCGCCCGCGCCGTGGCGTTGGAGCCCAAGCTCATCATCCTCGACGAGCCCGTGTCGGCCCTCGATGTCTCGATCCAGTCGCAGATTCTGAATCTGCTGATGGATCTGAAGGCCCGTCTCAACCTCTCCTACATCTTCATCTCGCACGACCTCTCCGTCGTCGAGCATATGAGCGACCGCGTCGGCGTCATGTATCTCGGCCGCATTGTCGAGTTGGCCCAGGCGGAGGAGATTTTCCGCAAGCCGCGCCACCCCTATACGCAAGCCCTCATCTCGGCCATCCCGGGCGAGGCCTCCCGCGAGCGCATCGTTCTCAAGGGCGATCCGCCGAGCCCCGAAAACCCGCCGTCCGGCTGCGCCTTCCATCCGCGCTGCCACAAGGCCATCGGCGAGTGCTCGGCGACGCGTCCGGCGCTGGAACCGGCGCCTGAGAGCGCGACGCATCTCGCCGCTTGCCTGCGCGCTGGCTTGGTCTGATCAGCACGCTCATTAGACAAGCGTTCAGCGAGTTGCCAAGTCCCAAACAGAGCGCTAGCTTTGCGATTGATCGGCGGTGACCACCGAGGCCGCCACAATCTTGTGCTGTGCTCGAGAAGACCGGCCCCCGGCCGCACCCCTTGGAGGAAATCATGCAGACCCGCTCCACCATTCCGATGCTCAGGAAGGGCGTCGATCGCCGCGAGTTCATGAAGGCCGCCGCCGCGCTCGGCCTCGGCTTCACGATGATGCCACTGACACCGCGCGCTGCCCGCGCCGACGGCGAGGCAACATACTTTACCTGGGGCGGCTACGACCTTCCGGAGATGCAGACGAAGTACAAGGCGCAGTTCGGCGCCGATCCACAGTTCGCAACCTATGCCGACACCGAGGAAGGCCTGCAGAAGATGCTCGCCGGCTTCGTGCCGGACGTCATGCATCCCTGTTCGGGTGAAGTCCCGCGCTGGAAGAATGCGGGCGTCATCCAGCCGATCGATACTGGGAAGCTCAAGAACTACGCCAGTCTCCTGCCCGAGTTGAAGAACCTTCCCGCCGCCAATCTGGAAGGCAAGGTCTGGATGGTGCCGTGGGAGTGGGGCTTCACCTCGATCACCTATCGCACCGATCTCGTGAAGTTGCCGGACGGCGAGGAGAGCTGGAAAATCCTCTGGGACGAGGCCAACAAGGGCAAGATTTCCATTATCGGCTCGGCCGACGATAGCTGGTGGGTCGGCGCCATCTATGCCGGCGTCAAGTTCGATGGCATCGACAAGGATGAGGCGGCCTACCAGAAAATCAACGAGTTGCTGAAGAAGCAGCGGCCGCTAGTGCGGATGTACTCTTCCAACAGCACGGAGCAGCAGCAAGCACTCGCCTCCGGCGAGGTCATCGCCGCCATGACCTGGGCGGATGCCGCGACGGCGCTGCTGAAGGAAGGCGTACCGGTCAAATTTGCCCAGCCGAAGGAAGGGACGCTGACTTGGGTCTGCGGCCTCACCATCAACAAGAACGCGCCTAATCTCGAGAAGGCCTATGCGCTCATCGACGGCATGCTCGATCCGGAGATCGGCAAGTATTGCATCGAGAGCTTCGGCTATGGCCATTCAAATCCGGCGTCCTACGAGGGCGTCAACCAGGATCAGCTGAAGGCGATCGGCATGGACAAAGGGCCTGAGGCAACCCTCAAAGCCGGGCACTTCTACATTCCGCAGCCCGATGATTTCATGGAAAAACTCTACAAGGATTGGGAGCAGATCAAAGGCGGTCTTTGACCAGGCACCCGGAACCATCCTGCCGTCGAGCATCGAGGGACCGGCGTGCTTGTGCCAAGGCCCGAAGCGGGTTCAGGCCGAGAAGTCGCGTCGCCGGCAGACACGCGGTGGTGCACCGCCCGTCAGGCGGTTGAAGTCGTGATGCGATGCTGAGAAGATTGAAGCGGAGCCCTCGATGGCTCCGCTTTCGCGTTCAACCGGAGCCAGGACCAATGCCCCTCTTCATCTCGCTCATGCGGCTGACCCCGAAAGGCCTGGCGGAGCTCGGCGACAGCCCGAAACGGCGCGATCTTTCGGAACAGCGCGTGGCAGCGCTCGGCGGCCGCTCCATCGACTTCTACGCAACGATGGGTGCTTACGATTTCGTCCAGGTGTTCGAGATGCCGTCGAACGAGGCGATGCAGCAATATGTGCTGACCGCGCGCCGCGATGGGTTCGTCGAGCCGCTGGTGATGCCAGCGTTTTCGGCGGCCGGGCATGGGGAAATCGTAGGGAATGTGGTGAGTGGGTGAGCATGTTGAAACACGGCGACCTGCCGGCTGCCCACCAAGTCCCGGCAATGACAGCCTTAGTGGTTCCCCACTACGAGCAACAGCTCGTCTTGTCCGCCGGCGGGGGTACGTCGAGCGCGGGATTCTTGTCGAAGAAGCCGGCGGGCATCCAGTGGAACCCGGCATAGACCACCGGCTGCACCGGGAAATCCTCCGGCCGCGGCACGTGGTGATAGTTGAGCGTGTACCAGACGACGACGTTTTCGTTCTCGAGCTTGGCATCCCGCTGCGTCCAAGCCGGTAGCCCGTCGCCGCCCGCGTGCTGGTTGGGATACTTGCCGGCCGCGAAAAGCTCGTCGGGCTGGTACTGCGTCGCCCAGAAATGCTTGAACATGAAGGCGGCACGTTTGCCGACCGGCGAGGCCGGGTCGAGGAACGTCTTCGAGTTGACACCGGGGACGATTTTGTAGCCCACGGGCTGGCCGAGCGTGTTTGTCACCGACGGATTGACGATCTTCCAGTAGCGCGAAGTGCCCAAGTCCATGTCGCGCTGTGCTTGGAGTTCGCTCTCCAGCCGCCGCACGACCACGCGCGCGGCATTGCCGTGCGGATTGCCCGGCCCGATCGGCGCGCCATGCGTCTCGACCTCGCGCACCGAGTTCTTGTCGCCGTCGACCGCCATGTCGAAGCGATAGGAGAAACAGTGCTGGTGTGCGTGCGAGACGATGCCGGGCGCGACGAGCTCGCCGTAGGGCGATGTCTCGCCCTCGGCGATACCGGTTGGGAATGGAATGCCCGTCGCCTTCACCTCGATGCCGATGGTGCCGTCTTGGTAGAAGTACCAGAAGAAGCCGTAGACATAGTTGCCGATGGTGGCGACCGAGGAGATGACGAGCCGGCGCGAGCGCGCGACCGTCACGTCGTTGTTGAGCCAGTTCGAATATTTCCAGAGGATGCCGAAATCCTCCTCGTGCATGCAGATGGCGTTCTTGATCGTGCGCGGCGTGCCGTGCCAATCGTGCGCCACGACGTCGAAATAGTGGATGTGGCCGAGGCAATCGCAGCCGAGCGCCAGACTGTCGAGCAATTGCCCGACGCCGTACTCGCCGGTGTCGAAGGCGTTGCGGCGGAAGCTGCCGCCGGTCGGATCGCCATAGGGCACTACCATCTCGGAGAGCGAGGCGCGGTGCATGATGGGGCGCACGCGGCCCTGATCCTCGTAGCCGATCTCGTGCAGCACGAGGCCCTCGCGGGGATTGAAGCCCAAGCGAATGCGCCACTTCTGCCAGTGAACCGCATAGCCATCGACCGTGAAGCTCGGGCCCTCTGGCTGGGTGATGGCGAGCGGCTTCACGTCCTTGCGGAGCGTCTTCGGGTCGCGCTTGCCGATCTTGGCCGGTTCGGGCGGGAGCGGCACGGCGCCAAAATCGTCGATGCGGATCACCTTGCGGGCAGCCAGGTCGATGACGGGATGCAAGTTCGCGATCGGCATGGCGTAGGGATTGTCACCGTCCTCGGAAGCGAGCCAGCAATGGCCATAGGCGATGCGTTGCCCCCTCTCGGAGGCGATGCCGAAATTGCCGGCGGCCCATGGCTCGACGACGACGCGGTCGAAATCGGTGATGCCGCGCTTTTTCAGTGCCGCCTGGAACGCCTTGTCCTCGATCGCGACTGTCCAGCCGTCGTCGAACTCGTCGATGACGATGCGGGCCTGCATGCCCTTGACGTGATGCCAGTCTTCCAGCGTCTCGGCATTGAGATCGACGACGCCTTCGAACGTCCGGTTGCTGGAGCGCTCGTAGAAGCAGACATGGGCCTTGCGCCAGCGGCTCTTCGGGTTCCGGAGCGTCGCCTTGTCGGGCTCGAGCGTGCCGACCGTCTCGACCCAGGCGGTATCGTCGAGCCCGCTCTTGGCGCGCACGATCGCGACCGCGGTGCGGATTTCGGCCTCGCTCAGCGGATCGAGTGCGTGCACGGTTGTTTTTGATACTGTGGTCTTGGACTTGGGCATTGTCGGACTCACTTCGAATGGGAATTGTTAGTCGGCGCTATAGCCTGTAGGGGCGACCTGCGATCGCCCGCACTTCTCGACAATCACAACCAGCATGCTTGCGGTTGGCCTGGCGACCGCAGGTCGCCCCTACAAGAACCTCCGCCGTCACCACGACACAGCCTCCCTATCTCAGCGCCGCCGACAAAGCGTCGAAGGCTGCGAAGTTGAGGTGATCCATCGTTTCCCCCGACGGCTCGGGTTGCGAGGCGTGCTTGGCGATGACGAGATCGGATTTTGGATCGACGACGATCCACTGTCCGTGGATGCCGGCGGCGACGAGACTGCCGGCCTCGGTGTGGTTGTACCATTTGCTGCGATAGCGGCACTTGGCGAGGAAACTCAGGAGATCACCCTTCACCCAGTGTTCGGCGCTGCCGCCTGTCCAGATGTCGTCGATCCAGCTTCCCGGAATGACTTGGCGCCCATTTGCGAAGCCACGGCAGCGCACCATCTCGCCGACGCGCGCCAGATCCTCGATCGTCACGCAAATGCCGCCGGCCGTGCGCGCCGCGCCCGCCGGATCGACGGTGACATAGGCATCGCTCGAGGCACCCATCGGCTTCCAGATGCGTTCGGAAAACATCTCGGCGAAGGGCCGCCCGCCCGCGCGCTCAAGCACCCATCCGAGGAGATCGGAGTTGGGAGATTTGTAGTTGAAGCGGTCACCGTGCGGGTAGCGAGCCTTCTCGAGCGAGCCGAAAAATCCGTGCAGCGTCTCCTCGTCATTGCCGGAGCGCGGGTTCCAGCCGGAAGCCGCGCGGTAGCGCAGGAACGTCCGATCGGGATTGAGATAGTCCTCGGTGAAATCGAGCGACACCGTCATGTCGAGGAGGTGGCGGACCGTTGCGTCGCCATAGGCCGAGCCGGCCAGCTCTGGCGTGTAGGCGGTGACCGGCGCGTCGGCATCGAGCACGCCATCCCCGACGAGCACGCCGGCCAGCAGCGCCGTCAGCGACTTCGACACCGAGAACACGACATGCGGCAGCGCCTGCGCGTCAGCCGTGCGGTACCACTCGTGGACGATCTTGCCGCGCTGCATGACGATCAGTGCGTCGCTCGCGGAGGCGTCGAGATAGCGCGCGAGCGTCATCGATTCGCCGTCCGGCGCGCGGAACTCGAAACCGGACAATCCGCGGGCGCGGCGCTGCAACGGGTGAGCGGCGCGCGGGTCGCATGCGATGTGCGCCGTCGGGATGATCTCGCGCACGCGATTGAAGCTCCGCCGGTTGACGGAGGGCGTGCGCCAGTTGGCGAGCGTCGGCGCCGGAGGTTGGTTGGAGCGCATCCCTCAATCCTTCCGCATGCGATCGGCGATCAGGCCGATGATCTCGAACATGACGGCCGCCGCCACCATGGACGTGATGTTGTTCGGCTGGTCCTTCGTCGGCATCAGGCAGACGACATCGCCCCCGATCACATTCTTCCCGCGCACGGCACGCAACAGCCGCATCGCCTCGTTCATGCGGAAGCCCTCGACGCCGGCTTCGAGATTGGACACGGCCGGCGCGATCGTCGGATCGAGGCAGTCGAGATCGAAGGTGATGTAGAGTGGGGCATCGCCGATCCGCTCCTGGATGATATCGATGCAGCGCTCCGGCCCGAGATCGCGGTAGCGGTCGATGTCGATCACCTCGTAGCCGTGCCGGCGCGAGCCTTCGAGCCAATCGAGCGTGCGCGTGTTGCCGCGCATGCCTATCTGTACGCTCTTGGTGGCATCGACATGCCCCTGCTTCACCAGATAGCTCGCCCAGTGTGCCGCCGATTTCTTGGCGCCGAGCCAGTGGTCGAGATTGTCAAAGCAGTCGGTGTGAGCGTCGAGATGCAGGAGAGCGGCCGGCTTGCCCTTCGTGAGCTTGGAGCCCTTGCCAGCAAGCCCCTGCAAGATGCCGCCGGTGACGCCGTGGTCGCCGCCGATCGAGACGGCGGGCGTTCCAGCCTTGGCGATCCGCGCGTAGAACTCGGTCATCCGCTCGATGCAGGCCTCGTTGTCCATGGCCTCGGGAAACGGCACATCGCCGAGATCGTGGATACGCGCGGTCTTCCAGGGATCAAAGCCGAAGGCGTTGTGCATGCGCCGGTTGTGCGCGGAAACGTGCCGCACGGCGCGCGGGCCCAGATGCTGATCGCGCTCGGTCGTGCCGTTGCCCGATGAGTGCGGCACGCCGACCAAGGCGATGTCACAATTCTTCGGATCGGGATCGACCGGACAGCGGAACAGCGAGGGCACGCCCCACCAGTAGAGCGTGTCCATCATGCGCTCGGGCGGGAACTTGTCGGGCGTCTTGGCCATGCTTAACTCCGATCGTCCTGTTCAGCGCCCAGTGTAACCCAGCTCCAACATGCGGGGATAACTTCTTATGCGGCGCCCAGCCGCGCCCGGCTGTAAACCATGAGGGCACAAAGACCCGATGCGATCCAGCACACCGTCAGAGCGAACAGCATCGGTATGCTCGATGTCGCCAGCACCCATCCAACCGCCGTCGTCGCAATCGCTGCGACGATCATCTGCAGCATGCCGCCGACGCCCGAGGCCGTGCCGGAGAGGTCCGGACGCAGCGCCATGGCACCGACGGTGGCACTCGGCAGCGTGATACCGTTAGAGAAGGTCAGGAACATCATCGGCAGAAACAGCGCGATCGGCCGGTTGATATGCACCATGATCCAGAACAGCGCGATGCCGATGGCCGCGATGACAACGCCTAGCCCCAGCATCTTGACCGGCCCGAGCCGGGACGCCAGCCGCGCCGAGGCGAAGTTGCCGGCCATGTAGCCGATCGACATCAGCAGGAAGTAATTGACGAAACGGCTCGGCGGCTCGTGCATGAGCTTCTCGAAGATGTAGGGCGCAATGCCAAGGAAGGAAAAGAACATTCCGGAGGCGAAGGCGGCGGCGCCCGTATAGCCCCAGAATAGCGGCATTCGCAAAAGCTCGCGCGCCTCGCTGAGTATACCGCCGAGCGTCCGCGCCTGGCCCAGATAGGCATTCGTCTCGGCGAGCATGGATGCGGCGAGTGTCATCAAGGCCAGGCCGACCAGCGCGATCAGCCAGAAGATCGCCCGCCAGCTCGCATAGTCGGCGAGATAGCCGCCGAACAGCGTGCCCAAGAGCGGCGCCAGGATCATCGCCATGACCATGTAGCTGATCTTGGCGGTGGCGGCGTCGCGATCGTGCGTGTCGTAGACGATGGTGCGTGTGAGAACGAAAGCCGCCGCGCCGCCTCCGGCCTGTAGGGCGCGGCCGAGGATCAACACCGGAGCGTTTGCCGCGATGGCCGAGATCAGGCTCCCGATGGCGAACACCGCAAGGCCGCCGATGACGATGTGGCGCCGGCCGTAGCGATCCGACAGCGGTCCAGCGATGAGTTGGGCGAGGCCAAAGGCCAGCAGCGCCACGGTCAAGGCCAGCTGGACGACGACGAAGGGCACGGTGAGGTCGTCGGCGATCCGGGGCAGCGCCGGGGTCATGGCGTTGAGCGCGAAGGGGCTCGCGGAGGTGAGCGCCACCAGCAACAAGAACGGCGGGGAGGGCGGGCGAGGCACGGCCGAGCTGTGCGACGGCCCAGCCGCTGGGGTCGTCCTCTGCAAGCGCTTGCTCCTCTGGGGCGCCCGATTTCAAAATCGGGTGATTAATGAAGTCTTGCCATGGGTGGCGGGAGAAAGGCCATGGTCCGTGCCGCATGCCAGCCGCGCTTCACCCGTGATTTACGAACATGGTCGAGCCTCGGGCGATTGTTCGACGTTTTCCCGTCCCCGGAAGGTCCTGGTTACACTCTCTTCGCAACCTTGGACCTATGATCGCCTCCGGTTTGGCACCTTTGGCAATCGCCATTGGCGTGTTCCTGGGGGTAAGGCGTCGATGACCCAGTATGCGAATGTTGCGCTGCGCACCCCGGACTGGGACTTCCGGGCCGGGGCTTATGCTGCCGTGCTGGTCGATGTCGAGCGGTTGAAGCCGACCGAGCTCGTACACGAGGATCGTGTCTGGCGCCTGATGCGCAAGATCCGCGATGGCGGCGTCTGGCGCGTACCGATCCTCATCGAGGCGACGGCCCAGGCCATCATGGACGGCCATCACCGCTGGACGGCGGCCCGTCGGCTTGGATTGAAGCGCGTTCCCGCCGTCGTGCTGACATACGGCGACCCGAGGCTCACCCTCTCCTCCTGGAACGCCAACAGCTACACGCCAGACGATGTGATCCGCGCTGCCCGCTCGGGAGTACCGATGCCGCAGAAGTCGACCCGGCACATCCTGCGGCCGGGCGTCGGCGTCGTCCGCGTGCCGCTGTCGCAGCTGGATTGAGGCCGATCAGCCCGGTGTCCACTTCGTCCGGAGCGTGACGAACTCTTCCGCCGCGCTCGGGTGCAGCGCGATGGTGCGGTCGAAATCGGCTTTCGTCGCACCCATGCCGACCGCGATGCCGAGAAGTTGTGCCATCTCGGCGGCGTCAGGGCCCAGTACATGAGCGCCCAACACCTTGTCGCTGGCCTGATCGACGACGAGCTTCATGAGCATGCGCTCGGACTTCTGCGTCAGCGTCAGCTTCATGGGCCGGAAGCTCGTCTTGTAGATGTCGATGGCACCGTAGCGGGTACGCGCTTGGGCTTCCGTCAGGCCGACGGTCCCAATCTCGGGCGTCGAGAATACGCCGGTCGGGATGAGGGAGTGATCGACGGCGGTCGGCTTGTTGCCGAACACCGTGTCGGCGAAGGCGTGGCCCTCCCGTATGGCAACCGGGGTGAGCGCGGCGCGGTTCGTGACATCGCCGACGGCATAGATCGAGGGGACGCTCGTCTGCGAGTAGCGATCGACCTTGATCGCGCCCTGATCGTCGACCGAGACTCCGAGGCCGTCGAGGCCGAGGCCTCGGATGTTGGGGCCGCGGCCGATGGCGTAGAGGATCTGGTCGGCCTCGATGCGGTTGCTCCCGGTTGTTAGCCCGACGAGCCCCGATGACGTCTTCTCGATGGACTTGAACACCTCGCCGCAGACCACGCGGATGCCGCGCGCTTCAAAGGCCTGATGCAGCGCCTTCCGCAGATCGTCGTCGAAGCCGCGTAGAATTTCCTCGCCGCGATAGAGTAGCGTCACCTCCGAACCGAGGCCATTGAACACGCCGGCAAGCTCTACGGCGATGTAGCCGCCGCCGGCGACGACGACACGTTTCGGCTGGGAGGGCAGGTGAAAGAACTCGTTCGAGGTGATCGCGTGCTGGATGCCGGGAATGCCGGTGTCGACATTGGGATGGCCGCCGGTGGCGATGAGAATGGTCCGCGCCGTAATCAGACGGCCGTCAGAGTTGAGCCGCACCTGGTTCGGACCGGTCAGCGTCGCCCGCGTTTCGAAGATCGTCACCCCGGCATTGGCGAGATTGCGCGTGTAAATCGCCTCGAGCCGGGCGATCTCCTTGTCCTTGTTGGCGATCAGCGTTGCCCAGTCGAAACGGCTTTCGCCGATCGTCCAGCCGTAGCCTGCCGCCTCATCGATCTCGTCGGCGATCCGGCTCGCATAGACCATGAGCTTCTTGGGCACGCAGCCGCGAATGACGCAGGTGCCACCAACCCGATACTCCTCGGCGATGGCCACCTTCGCGCCATAGCTGGCGGCGATACGTGCTGCCCGCACCCCGCCCGAGCCTGCGCCGATGACGAAGAGATCGTGGTCATAGGTGGTCATGTATGGCCCTACGGCTGCTCCTGCACGGCATTGACTTCCGCGACCGCTTTATCCCCATAGCGACCGCCGATTTCTCCACTCAAGCGCATGAGTTCGGGTGCTGCGGCGACGAACTTCATACCGGTCGGTGAGCGGTAGAAGGCGGTGATGGCGGCCAGATCTTCGGCCGTGAACCGTTTGGCATAGAGCATCGCGAATTCCTTAAGCATATCGGGTTGGTAGCTACGGAACTTACCGGCATAGGCATCCATAGTTTTCTTGAATTCGGCCTTCTTGCTCTCCTCGACGCCCGTCATGTTGGTTGCAAACTCATTGATCATGAGCTCGACCATGGTGTCCATCTGCTGGGTGACGCCGATGGCCAGTATCACCTCCATGGCTGCGTCGATGCGAGCCGGGTCCGGTGTCTCGTCGGCGAGCATCGGAGCGAGATTGGCAAAGGCCAGTAAAGAGACTGCTGCAATGGTCCGGATCAAAGTGAGCATGGATATCTCCCGTCGCCAGCCAAGGTGTGCCGTCTCAGACGTCCAACTCAGACTCGAGCCGCTCGACGCCATTGGCTCCGGCGAGAAAGGCGAGATCGCAATAACCGAGAAACAGTCCATGCTCGACCATGCCCGGAACCAAGGTTAGCACTTCGGCCAGCTCCTCGGGCTCGTCGATCCGCCCGAAGCCGCAGTCGAGGATGAAGTTTCCATTGTCGGTGACGAAGGGTGAGCCGTCTTTTGCCTTGCGCTGCAGGATCGCGCCCTTGCAGCCGGCCTCTGCTGCGAGTGCCTCGATCATGGCGTGGGTAGCTTTCAGTCCGAACGGCACGACCTCGATCGGCAGCGGAAACTTGCCGATTACCTTCACCTTCTTCGAGGTGTCGGCGATGACCACCATGCGCTCGGAGGCGGCGGCGACGATCTTCTCGCGGAGCAGTGCGCCGCCGCCGCCCTTGATGAGACGTAGCTCACTGTCGATCTCGTCGGCGCCGTCGACGGTGAGGTCGAGATAGGGCTCCTCGTCGAGCGTCACGACGCGAATGCCGAGGCTCCTGGCCTGAACCTCGGTTTGCTTCGAGGTTGCGACGCAGACGACGTCGAGCCCAGCTTTGACCCTGGCGCCGAGCAGATCGACGAAGTGCTTGGCCGTCGACCCAGTGCCGAGACCGAGCTTCATGCCGTTCTCGACGAGCGCAATCGCCTCGGCTGCGGCGGCGGCTTTCAGGGCGTCGGTGGTCATTGGCATACTCCGGTGTAAATCCCACCCACCGTCATGGCCGCGTCATTGGCGAAGCCATGCTCCGCATGGACGGCGGCCACCCAGCCATATCCGACTTGGCGAAGCGGTCGAGCAAGTGTTGCAGTGTCCGGCTGAAATCCTCTATGGCCGCCCGAGCGACCGAATTCGCGATTCCCACGAACTTGTCTGGGTGGCCGCCTGCGCGGCCATGACGGTGTAGCGGCGGCGGGCAACATAACAGTCACTCCTCGCAAGAGGAAATTCTGAAGGGCGCAGTTAATGCGATTCTGGCCGGTCGTAGTCACCGATCTGGCCGGTCAGCGGGCTTTCGGTCTTGCGCAGCGTCTTGCCGATGGCATCCACCTTGCGGAAGACGCGCAGGAAATTGCCGCTGGCAAGTTTCCCCAGATCCTTCTCATTCCAGCCGCGTCCGATCAGCTCGGCGAAGAGATTGGGGAAGCAGGAGACGTTCTCCAGGCCCTCGGGCACATCGTAGCGCGAGCCGAAGAAATCCGAGCCGACGCCGACATGATCGGTGCCGATGCGGTTGGCGATGTACTCGATGTGATCGGCGACGTCCGAGACGGTGGCCTTCGGCGCCGGCGAGCGCCCGCCCGCCTCGTGCGCCTGCATCATGGCGTGGAAATCGAGCCGGCCGTTTCTATCGAACTGCTGCTCCCAGGCGAGGCGCTTAGGGTTGAGGAAGGAGGCGATGAAGGTCGCCATGACGAGGCCGCCGTTCTTGGGCACGCGGTCGAGCACGTCGTCGGGCACATTGCGGCGATGGGCGCAGATCGATACCGCGTTCGCATGCGACCAGACGACCGGCGCCCGCGTCTCGTCGAGCACGTGATGCATGGCGTGTGGGGCGACATGCGCGCAGTCGACCATCATGCCGAGCCGGTTGAGCTCGCGGACCACCGCCCGGCCGAACTTCGTCAGGCCGCCGTGGCGTGCCGTGTCCGTCGCCGAGTCGATCCAGTCGAGCGTGTCGTTGTGGCAGAGCGTCATGAGGCGGGCGCCGGCGGCGTGCCAGACGCGCAAGGGCGCGAGTGCGTTCTCGAGGCCAACGCCACCTTCGATGGCAAGGAATATGGCCGTCTTGCCCAGTTTCCGAGCCTTGGCCACATCTCCCGGAGTGGTCGCCGGCAGGACGAGATCACCATGCCGGTCCCAGATCTGGCGGACGATATCGATCTGCTCGAGCACCGTGCGGCCGGGAAACGCGATGTCGCTCGGAATGTAGGCCGCGAGCCACTGTGCCGCGACCTTGCCCTCGCGCAGGCGGACGAGATCGGTGTCCGTTTCCTGATGCACGCGCTCGGCGCCGTAGCGCGCGACATCGCCCTTGGCTGTCCGATCCTCCCGGATGACCCAGGGAAAATCGTTGTGCCCGTCGATCAGCGGCATCGCATCGAGGAAGTCGCGGGCGCGCTGGAGAAGCGAATGACGAGATGGCGAATGGCGAGTAGGGGGCGTCTTGGTTCGCTTGTCACTTTTCCCCATTCGCCACTCCCCACTCGCTACTCGCGCCTTCTCAGATGCCTCCCATCAGCATGTACTTCATTTCGAGGAACTCCTCGGTGCCATGATGGGAACCCTCGCGGCCGAGGCCGGACTCCTTCACGCCGCCGAAGGGCACGACTTCCGAGGAGATGATACCCTCGTTGATGCCGACGATGCCGTATTCGAGCGCCTCGCCGACCCGCCAGACCCGGCCGATATCGCGCGAGTAGAAGTAGGAGGCGAGGCCGAACTCGGTGTCATTGGCGAGCTTGATGACTTCCTCTTCCGTCTTGAAGCGGAAGAGCGGCGCCACGGGGCCGAAGGTCTCCTCGACGGAGATCTTCATCTTCGGCGTGACGTTGGCGAGCACGGTCGGCTCGAAGAAGTTGCCGCCCTGTTTGGGCTGCTTGCCGCCAACGACGATCTTGGCGCCCTTGGCCAGAGCATCCTGGATGTGCTCCTCGACCTTCTCCACCGCCGCCTTGTTGATCAGCGGGCCGGTCGTCACACCCGAAGTCGCGCCATCGCCAACCTTGAGCTTCGCCACCTCGGCGGCGAGCATCTCGGCGAATTTGTCGTAGACTTTGTCCTGGACATAGATGCGATTGGCGCAGACGCAGGTCTGACCGGCGTTGCGGAATTTCGAGCCCATCGCGCCGATGACCGCCTTCTCGAGGTCGGCGTCATCGAAGACAATGAAGGGCGCGTTGCCGCCGAGTTCCATGCCGACCTTCTTGACCGTCTTGGCGCACTGCGCGATCAGGATCTTGCCGATCTCGGTCGAGCCGGTGAAGGTCAGCATGCGAACCGCCGGGCTCGCGGTCAGCTCGCCGCCGACGACGGAGGCCTTGCCGGTGACGACGTTGAAGACACCCTTCGGGAGGCCGGCCTGATGGGCGAGCTCGGCCAAGGCGAGCGCCGTCAACGGCGTCTCGGAGGCGGGCTTGCAGACGACCGTGCAGCCGACGGCCAGCGCCGGGCCGGCCTTGCGGGTGATCATGGCCGCCGGGAAGTTCCACGGCGTGATGGCGGCCACGACGCCGATCGGCTGCTTGATGACGACGATGCGGGCGTCGGCCTTGAAAGTCGGGATGGTCTCGCCGTAGGAGCGTTTGGCTTCTTCCGCGAAGAATTCGATGAAGTTCGCGGCGTAGACCACCTCGCCCTTGGCCTCGGCGAGCGGCTTGCCCTGCTCGGCCGTCATGATGGCGGCGATCTTGTCCGCGTTCTCGATGATGAGATTGTACCACTTGCGTAAGATGTTTGAGCGCTCCTTGGCGGTGGTCTTGCTCCAGGTCTTGAAGGCGGTCTCGGCAGCTGCGATGGCTTTGCGGACGCCGGCCGCATCCATCAGCGGCACCTTGGCGATCTCCGCGCCGTTGGCCGGATTGGTGACGGAGAGCTCGGGCTCGCCGACCCATTGGCCGTCGACATAGCACCGCTCGCGAATGAGGTTGTCGACGCGCTGGTCCATGGGTCGTGCTCCTTGGTGGGAATAGCTTGGAAGAGGGGTCGGCGGGCATCATAGAGGCGCTGCAGGCAATCTCAAGAGTGGCATCCGGACGCCATATTGCCCACTTGTGATGGCTAGCATCAACGGACCTGACAGGCCCCGGCCGAGCGGCTATCATCCGCCGCCCGCATGGAACTCTCGAGGACGGCTGGATGAAGAACGTCACCTTGGTGCTCGACCTCGACGGTACGCTGGTCGACACCGCGCCGGACCTCGTCCGTGCAACCAATCACGTCATGCGCTCAATCGGCGCGCCGGAGGCTCCGGTGGAGCACATCAGGGCGACCGTCAGCCATGGCGCGCGCGCCATGATCGTGCACGCCTTGTCCCTGGCGGGGCGCTCCTTGAGCGATCCCGAGGTGGACAAGCTCCTGAACCAGTTCCTCGCCTACTACTCCGACAACATCGCCGTCGACAGCCGGCCGTTCCCGGATGTAATCGAGGTGCTGACGGGTCTCGCCAAGCGCGGCACCAAGCTCGCCGTCTGCACCAACAAGCGGGAGGCCTTGTCGCGTAAGCTCTTGAAAGAGCTCAAGATGGACCGGCTGTTCAACGCCATCGTCGGGCGCGACACGCTCCCCGTCTACAAGCCCGATCCGGGCCACCTCATCGGCACCATCATCCTGGCCGACGGCAATCTCGATCGCGCCATCATGGTGGGCGATAGCGAAACCGATGTTGCGACGGCCAAGCGGGCTGGAGTGCCGTGCATCGGTGTAACGTTCGGCTACACGACGGCGCCGGTCGCCTCGTTCAAGCCGGAAGGGCTCATCGACCACTATCGGGATCTCGAGACCTGCATGCGCGAAATCTTCGCAGCCCAGGATGCGATGCCGTCATGAACATGCCCGGCAAGATGAACACCCCCGAGGAGCATGCCGGCCACGAGAGTCCGCTCGAGCGGCACCTCACCTACAAGCCCGGCGACACTAAGCGCATCCTGACGCTCGACGGCGGCGGCGTGCGCGGCCTGATCACGCTCGGACTGCTCGAGCGCATGGAGGAGGTGCTAGCCCCGCTCTCCCCCGATCCTGTCCGGTTTCGTTTGTCGCACTACTTCGACTTGATCGCCGGCACCTCGACGGGGACAATCATCGCCACCGGCCTTGCCATGGGCATGTCGGTCAACGAGGTGAAGAACACCTATTTCCGCCTGGCGCCCGACGTCTTCAAGACGCCGCGCGGGCTCGTGCCGGGCTTGCGGCGATCCAAGTTCGATGCCACCGCTCTCGAGCGGCATCTGCGGTCGGCTTTCGGCACCATGACGCTCGGCTCCGACCGGCTCGAGACCGGCCTGATGATCTGCTGCAAGCGGATCGATACCGGCAGCCCCTGGGTGCTGACGAACAATTCGGGCTCGAAATACTGGGATGGCGAGGACGGCAGCTACAAGCCCAACCGGGACTATGAGATCCGCACGCTGATCCGCGCCTCGACGGCGGCGCCCTACTATTTCGAGCCGGCGCTCATCGTCATCAACGAGGGCGGCAAGTATCCCCGTCAGGTCGGCCTCTTCGTCGACGGCGCCATGGGCGGCCACAACACGCCGACGGTGCAGGCGCTCCTGACGGCGACGCTACCTGCCTACGGCTTCGGCTGGGCGGTCGAGCACGACAAGATGCTCATGATCTCGCTCGGCACCGGTTGGTGGCGCATGCGGCACGATCCGGCGAAGTTCATGGGACAGCCGCACGTTTTCAAGGCTCGCGATGTCGCCATGGGCATGGTGCAGGATTCCTCGCTCGCCGCGCTCACTGTCATGCAAGCTCTGTCCGAGCCGCGGAAGCCCTGGACCATCAATTCCGAGATCGGCGATCAGGCGGGCGAGAGTCTCACCATGGGCGAGAGCCTCGTCTTTCAGCGCTTCGATGCGAGCCTCGAGGCGGCCGATATCCGGCGCGCGCTCAATCTCGGCAATCTCGACGATGTTCGCTTTTCCATGACACTCGATAGACTCCGCCAGCTCGACAACGGCTCGCCGCAGAACCTGCGCGAACTCTACGCCATCGGCCTCGAGGCGGGTCGCGTCAAGGAGCCGGGTAGGGACGGCATCGAGGTCGAGGATTTCCCGGTCCCGTTCGATCCCGAAGGTTGGCAGCGGCCGGCGCAGCTCGGCCCGGTATGAACTATCGCCACGCCTACCATGCCGGCAATTTCGGCGACGTGCTGAAACACGCCGTGTTGGCGTCGATCATCACCTACCTGAAACGCAAGCCGCAACCGTTCCGCGTCATCGACGTGCATGCAGGCATCGGCCGCTATGATCTCAAGGGCATCGAGGCGGGAAAGACCGGAGAATGGCAAGGCGGCATAGGCCGGCTGCTTGGTGGGGATACGGTTGCCATCCCCGAGCGCGTCGCGGCGATCCTCGCACCCTATCTCGAGTCGGTCCGGGCCCTGAACCAGCCCGGCCAGATCGACATCTATCCGGGCTCGCCGTTGGTCGCGCGTCTCCTCATGCGGCCCGAGGACCGCCTGGTCGTCAACGAGTTGCATCCCGACGACCGGGCGCTGCTCGAGGCCGAGCTCAGCCGCGACAAGTCCGTCAAGGTCATGGGGCTCGATGCCTGGGTCGCGATCAAGGCGTTGCTGCCGCCACCCGAACGGCGCGGCATTCTATTGATTGATCCGCCCTACGAGCATCCCGACGAGATGACAAGAGCGGTCGCCGCCATCGACGATGTCACGAAACGCTTCGCGACCGGCATGCTGATGCTCTGGTATCCGATCAAGGTCTCGGGCGAACATCGCGCCCTTCATGAGGCAATCGCCGAGCGAAAATCCCTCAAAGCCCTCATTGCCGAAGTGGCGATCCGCCCGGAGGTCGAGGCGCGCGGCCTCAACGGCTCCGGGCTTCTCGTCGTCAATCCGCCATGGACGCTGAGAGAGGAGCTGGAAGTCTTGCTCCCATTCCTCGCCGAGCATCTGGCCCAACGGCCTGGAGGCGGATATCGCTTGCTGTCATTCGGCGAAAACTAACTCGCTCGGTTACTGCCGCGTCGAGCCGTAGACGACCCAGGCCGGCTGCTTGCCGGACGTCGCGGCCGAGGCCACGAACCCGCTCTGGAAATCGTTGGTAACGCCGCTCATGACCGCGGACTGGCGGGCCTTGGCGGCGTCGGCGCCGGCCTTGATCGCCGCATTTTCAGCGGAGGCCGAGAGGGCGAAAGCGGAAACACCAGCGGCAAGCGTCATGATCATCGCAATGGTTTTCATGAGGTAACCCTTTCTTGATTGCTGGCGGCTTCGACTCCGCCGCCGTTGCACAAGAGATGGGGTGCCCTTCGAGGCCGCCAAGGCCGCCTCGCCGGGACGTGATCATGGGTCAGAAACGCGTGATCTCGTGCGATGGTTCGCAAATGCCGACGGAGGTGGCAGCGGGCTCCGACGGCATTTTCGAAGCTGAATCGCACGAGAGATCAATTAGTTTCCAGTGTCCCGCAAATACCGAAAGTGCTTGCTGAGAGCTGGTCGGTATTTGCGGGATGGGACACTGGGCGTCAGAACAGTTTGAGACCCGGCGGCAGCGGCAACCCGCCGGTCGCCTCCTGCATCTTCTCCTGCAGGATACGCTCGGCTTTGACCTTGGCATCCTGATGGGCGGCGAGAATGAGGTCCTCGAGGATCTCTCCCTCGTCGGCCTTGAGCAGGCTCGGATCGATGCGCACGGACTTCATCGACATCTTGCCGGAGAGCGTCACCTTGACGAGCCCGCCGCCCGACTGCCCATCGACCTCGATCGCCTCGAGCTCGGCCTGCATCGTCTCCATCTTCGACTGGAGCTGCTGGGCCTGCTTCATCATCTGCATGATGTTCATGTCATCTGGTCCTGTTTGTTTTGTTCGTTCAGCTCGCGGCGCTCTCGCCGTCATCCGCTTCCGAGAGCGGACGGATATCGACGATCTCGGCATCGGGGAATTCAGCGAAGGCGGCCTTGAGCATTGGCGTCTGTTTCAGGCGATCGATTTCCACTTGGAGCTTCTCGCGCCTCACCTCGCCCAATGGCCGCTGGCCCGGCTCCCGCGACACCGCGACCATCCAGCGCTCGCCGGTCCAGCGCTGCAGCTTCTGCGAAAGGTCGCCGACAAGGTTTGGGCTCGCGCCATCGACGAGCGCGATCTCGATCTTCGGCGGCTCGAAGCGGACGAGACGCACGCGCTCCTCGAGGTCGATCTTCAATAGGGCATCGCGCTTGGAGCCGACGAAGGCGACGAGCTCATCGAAGCTGTTGAAGTGCACCGCGGGCTGGGCGGCTGGCATGGCCGACGGCATCGGCGCCAGTGGCATCTCGTCCTCGTTGGGCGGCGCCATATCATAGTCGAGCATCTCGGGATCGACACCGCCGTAGTCCTCCGGCGACATCGCCTCCTCGGGCTCGAAGTCGGGCTGCGGCTCGGGTCGCGGTTCCTCGCGCTGTGGCGCGGCAGAGTTCGCCCGCTGCTCGCCCAATCGGCGGATCACATCATCGGGGCTCGGCAAGGAGGCCATATGGCACATGCGGATAACGAGCATCTCGAGCGCCATCACGGCGTTCGTCGCGCGCGCCACCTCCTCGTGGCCTTGGCTGAGCATCTGCCAGGCCCGCGAGAGGAGGGCGACACCGAGCTTGCCGGCGAGGGTGGAAGCGCGCGTGCGCTCCTCGTTGGAGAGGCCCTCGCTCAGCGCCTCGGCGCCCCCGACCCGGGCGCGCATCACCGCGTTAACGCACTCGGCGAGATCGCCGGCCGTCTCCAGCGGATCGGCGCCGTCGGCGATCAGCTGATCGATGCTGCCGAGCGCGTCCTTCGTCTTGCCCGCGAGCACCAGCTCGAGCAGATCGAAGATGCGGCCGCGATCGGCGAGGCCAAGCATATCGCGCACGGCCTTGCCGGTGACCCGGCCCTCGGCCGAGGCGAAGGCCTGATCGAGGATCGACAAGCCGTCGCGCACGGAGCCTTCGGCGGCGCGGGCGATCAACCGCAGCGCCTCGTCCTCGATCTCGAAATTCAGGTCCTTGGCGATCCTGGCGTAGTGGGCAACAAGCGCGCTTGCATCGACCCGGCGGAGATCGAAGCGCTGGCAGCGCGACAGCACGGTCACCGGCACTTTGCGGATCTCGGTCGTCGCGAAGATGAACTTCACATGCGGCGGCGGCTCTTCCAGCGTCTTCAGGAGCGCGTTGAACGCCCCCTTCGACAGCATGTGGACCTCGTCGATGATGTAGACCTTCATGCGGGCTGCGAGCGGCATGTAGCGCACGCTCTCGATCACCTCGCGGATGTTGTCGATGCCGGTGTTGGAGGCGGCGTCCATCTCGAGCACGTCCGGGTGGCGGCTCTCGATGATAGCCTGGCAATGGGTGCCGAGCTCGGGCATGTCGATGGCCGGACCGTCGATGCCCGGCCGCTCGTAGTTGAGGGCGCGTGCGAGAATGCGGGCCGTCGTCGTCTTGCCGACGCCCCGGACGCCGGTCAGCATGTAGGCTTGGGCGATGCGGCCGGTCCGGAACGCATTCCGGAGCGTCGTCACCATGGCCTCCTGGCCGATCAGGTCGTCGAAGGTCTGCGGCCGGTATTTACGGGCGAGGACGACATAGGCTTTCAGGTTGCCACTTACATTGAAGCCAAAGCTCGCACTACCGGACAGATTGCCGGCGGCTGGCGTACCGCTCTTACCCTCGGTGCTCTCGGACTTCTTCTTCGCCATGATCCCAGACACCCCTAAGGCCCGAAGGGCCAGGGAGCAAGGCGACCCGCGGCGGGCCGCGCCCCCGCGGAGGATGGCGGAACGCGAAGCGATCCGCGCCCATCCGTGAGCGAAACGAGTAGGAGGCTGGACGGCGACCCGAATCCGAATCGTTAGGGCTGCTTCCTTCCGGATCTGACCCGGTTGGCGAGGGACCCGTCCACCACCAACCTCCCGTAGCCATTATGGGCGATCGGGGCTGTCTGAGGCAACCCTGTCCCTCCACGGCACTTTCAAGCCGTTGCTACGAATGTAACGGGCGCTTGCCGGTGAGTCCCTTGATGCCTAGCTGACTGAGGTCGAGCCACCGGAGCCCCACGGGCAGGCAGGGGCCCGTCACCAAAAACAAGAAGCAGCAAACGGCTGGCGAACTCCGATTCGCCAGGGAGGAGCCGTCATGCCCGTCGCCGGACCCACACTATTGGCTCTCGCAAGTGCACTCGCCTATGGCGCCGGCGATTTCGTCGGCGGCCGGGCGGCGACGCGCTTGCCGACGCTCGCCACCCTGCTCGTCGCACAACTCGCAGCTTGCGCCTTGGCGATCGCGGTGGCCAGCGGACTGGGAATTGGACCTGTGCCGCCCTTGGCATTGTTGCTCGGCGCCATCGCCGGCCTGTCGCATGTGGCAGCCGTCGGCCTGCTCTACCATGGCCTGGCCCATGGCCGGATCACGGTGGTGGCACCCTTGTCCGGGGTTCTCAACATCGTCCTGCCGGTCTTCGTCGATGGGGTGGTCCTCAACGGCTTGAGCGTCCTGCAGGGACTCGGAATTCTCCTGTCTGGCGTGGCGGTCTGTCTCGTGACGCGGGGCACCGGAGATGCCGAGCGTGCGCCGTCATCTCTGAAGCTCAGCATCGGCCTGGGTATGGCAAGCGGCCTGTTGTTCGGAACCGCCGATCTGGCTCTAGGCTCGGTCGACGCCAGCGCGGCCGGGGATGCCGTCATGGTGGCCCGGCTGGTCGGAGCGACAGGCGTGCTTCTGGCGGTTCTCGCCGTGTATGGCCGGCGGATCGCGGCGCTCATCTATGGTTTGTTCCGGGCGGCGACCCAGCCTGCTCTGGGGCTGCCCGGCGTGCCGGGCAATGCATGCCAAGCGGCGGTGGAGTGCAACAGAGGGACGGTCGCTGTCGGGGTGGCCATGGCTCTCTTCGCCGGCATGACCGATTGCCTCGGCCACTTGGCCTATGTCATGTCGGCAGCAACCGGTGAGCTCAGCATTGCGGTGGCGACCAGCGCGCTGTTTCCTGCCGTGTCGGTGCTACTGGCGATCATCGTCCTCAAGGAAGGCATCGGCCGCCTGCAATCGCTCGGGCTCGGCGTTTCGGCCGGTGCCGTCGCCCTGCTTGCCGTAGCCTAGTACGCCGCCATCAACTCTTGGTTTTGCGCACGTTCTTGCGGCGAACCGGTTTCCACTTCGCCGGAACGTGCTCTAATCTCTCCCTAACCGAGGGAGACGCCGATGCCGACGCTAGGGCCGATGCGCACGCTCGACCGGATGAGCCCGAAGCGCGCCGACGAAGTCTGGATCGCCGAGCAGATCGCCGCGCCTGGCACGCGCTACCTCATGACGATTGAACACAGGCCTTGCATCGTCGGGGCCGAGCCTGGCACGCGCACCACCCTTCAGATGGTTCTCGCGCGAGGAGATCGTCGCGTTCGGCCTCGAGCGTCATCCGGCGGCATTCCTGGGCATCGAGACCGGCGAGCGCGCCTACTTCACCCTCGATATCACCGAGCACCGGGCCAAGGCCGTGCCGGGCGGGCCGTTCATCCTGAAGCCCTATGTGGATTTGAGATCTCTCGCCATGCAAGGCGCGCTGACGCCGGAGGAGCTGTCGCTCGCGGGCCAGGCGCGCGCACTCGCCGAATGGCACAACAATCATCGCTGCTGCGGCCATTGCGGCTCGGCGACCGACATCAAGGATGCGGGCTGGCGGCGCAAATGCTGGAGTTGCGGGCGCGATCATTTCCCGCGCACCGATCCCGTCGTCATCATGCTGGTGACCTACGGCGACAAATGCCTGCTCGGCCACGAGGCGCGTTTCAATTCCAAGATGTTCTCGACGCTGGCGGGGTTCCTGGAGCCGGGCGAGGACATCGAACATGCAGTGAGGCGCGAGGTGAAGGAGGAGGTCGGCCTCGACGTTGGTGCGGTCCACTACCAGGAAAGCCAGCCCTGGCCCTTCCCGCATTCGCTGATGCTCGGATGCCGGGCGGAAGCGCTGCACGACCGGGTCGTGGTCGACACGAATGAGCTGACCAGCGCGCGATGGTTTGGCCGCGAGGAGATCATCGCCATGGACGAGACGCGGCATCGGGAGGAGTTGATCATTCCTGGTCGACACGCGATTGCGCGCAAGCTTATTCTCGCCTGGGTCGAGGAAGGACACCGGACATGACGGCGAAGACCTACAGCAATGACGAGATCACGGTCACCTGGAAGTCCGAGCAATGCATCCATTCGGAGAAATGCTTCCATGGTCTCGGTGCCGTGTTCGATCCGAACCGGCGTCCCTGGATCGACATGAGCGCGGCCGCCACGAAGGATATCAAGGCCACCGTCGACAAGTGCCCGTCGGGAGCGCTGTCGTGGTCGGTGAAGGGTGCCGAGGCGGGCACGAAGGCAGAGGCTGACGCTCCGGCTGTTGTCGTCGAGCTCTTGTCCGATGGTCCGCTGCTGGTGAAATCGGCGCACACGCTGAACCAGTCGGATGGGACGACGAAGCAGCGCTCGGGGGCTACGGCATACTGCCGCTGCGGCGCCTCCAACCGAAAGCCGTTCTGCGACGGCAGCCACGCCAGAGTGGGGTTCAAGGGGTAGGCGTGAGGCTAGCCTCGCGCTGTCACCACCAATGCCAGGATCTTGCCTTCCACCTCGCCCGTTCCATAGCGCTTGGCAATCGCCGCCGTGGCGAGATCGGTCGCTTCCTGCAACTTATCCGGCCCGCGCGCCTCGATCTCGTTGCGGAGCGGCGTGCCCTGGCAATAGGCGGTCGCGGCGTGGCTGGCCGAGGGCGCGCGGCTGACATCGGCGCGCCGCTCGATGACGACATCCGTAAAGCCGGCAAGGCCAAGCTCCGCGCTAATGATGCTCTCGTCATGGTATCCGTGCGGCGTCCGCGCCATGAACCGTGGCGGATCGCCGGCGAAGATTTCCGCTAGCGCGTTCGTCACTTCGAGCGCGAACACGTTCTCCTCGATGCGGTCCCAGACATTGAACAAGAAGCGGCCGCCAGGCTTCAGGACGCGCTTTGCCTCGCGATACCCCGCCACGCGATCGGGGAAAAACATCACGCCAAATTGGCAGCAGACAGCGTCGAACGAGTTGTCCGCGAACGGCAGCGAAAGTGCATCCGCCTGTTGCCAGGTGATGCGCGGATCATTGCCCTGGCGCTCCTTGGCGATGGCGAGCATCGGCTGGTTAAGATCGGTGACGGTGTAGCGGGCCGATGGCGCGAGTTTCGCCGCCAGCGCCCGCGTCACCACGCCCGTGCCGGCGGCGGTCTCGAGAACGTTGGAGGGATTGTGGACGCTGACACGGCGGGCCAGATCCTCGGCATAGGGCCTGAAGATCATGGGCACGAGGTAGGTGTCGTAGAACGTCGGGATCGAGCCAGCGAACAGCTTGTCGGTTTCGGGCATCGGATGGTTCCTATCTTAATTACTGTATACTTTGGAGGGCGAATTATTAGTTTCAGGCCGAAGCTGCCAGGAGAGATGTTCGATCGCCGGCCGATACCCTCACGGATACCCCTTCACCCGCGCATTCCACACCCGGACCGTCCGGTCGTCGCCGGCAGTGGCGAGGCGGCCGTCGGGGAGGAAGACCAGGCCTTTGACCTCACCGGCATGGCCGACATAGGTCGCCAGCACCTCGCCGGTTTCGAGCGACCAGAGCTTCGCCGTTCCGTCCGCGCTCGCCGAGGCGAGCATCCGCCCATTGGGCGCGAAGGCGACGCCGAGCACGCGATCGGTGTGGCCGTTGAGCTGGCGAAGCTTCTCGCCGTTGGCGAGCGACCAGACGATCACATTTTTGTCGTTGCTGCCGGAGGCGACGAGATCGGTGCGGGCATCGATCGCCACCGCCCGCACGTCGTCGGTATGCCCCTCGAGCGAACGGAGCAGCCGGTGCCGGCGCTCGTCCCAGACTTTGACGAGCTTGTCGGCGCCGCCCGAGACGATGATGCGCCGGTCCGGTGCGTAGGCCAGCGCGTAGACCGCATTGCCGTGGCCCGAGAAAACGCTCTCGATGCGGCCGCTCGCCGAGGCGAGGCGGATTTTCGTGTCCTGGCCGGCAGCGAGGAAGCGGCCGTCGCCGCGCCCGAAGACGACCGACCAGATCGGCCCATCGCCCTTGTCGAGTGTCGCGGTTCGCGCGCCGGTCTCAAGATCGAACATGTCGACGGTGCCGTCGCGCCGGGCCGCCACCAGTCTACCATCGGCAGCCGCGATGGCCGTCACCTCGTTGAGCGGTCCGATGAGCGCCCGCTCCATCGTGCCCGTTCCGGTGTTCCAGATCTGCACGGCGCCGTCTTCGCCTGCCAGCGCCAGGCTATTGGCATCTCCAACCGCTACGAGCGACGTTATCGCGCCGCCGGTGCCGCGAATGACGCGGACGAGCGAGACGTCGGTTGTAGTGGCGACGGCTGAGACGGGTGCGGCCGTACCACTCGGTTGCTCGTAATCGTGCAGCATGACGATTCCGCTGACGACGGCGATGATGACGGCGAGTCTGGCGGTTAGGCCGATGGCCGGACGCCACCAGCCCGGCCCGAGCCAGGGTTTGCGCTCGCGTTTCGGTCTAGGCGCTGCGGCGGGCTTGGCCGGTGCAACGGGCGGCGCGCGCCGGACGACCGTCGCCGGATCGGCGATCTCGATTGGCGGCCGAGGTGCCGGCTTCGGCTTCGCGATCTCGGTAATGCCGACGGCGGCCTTGGCATCGGCGATGAGCGACATCAGCCGGCGTTTGGCGGCTTTCGCTGGCGGTGTGGCCGGCTTTGCCTGAGCCGCTGCTGGTGCTGCAGCAATAACGGGCGCTGCCGGAGGCTCAGGCTTTGCCGCCGCGGGCTTCTTACCGATTTTCTTGGCCGCCGGGATCTCTTCCTTGCCGATGGCCCGCGTCTTGGCGATGGCCGGCTTCGGGAAGGGCTTGATCTCCGCGCCCTTCTGGGGCGTCTCAGCAAAGAGGGCGTGCCGCCATTGGCCAACCGTCGCCGGCCGCTCCTCGACCTTCAGCCTGAGAGCCTGATCGATGGCCGCGAGGAACCCCGGCCGGTACTGCGCACGGGCAGAGCTTGCCGCCGCGACCAACTCGTCCTGGGTTATGCGCGAGGGCGAGTCAGCCGGACGCTTGCCGGTAACGGCGTGATAGAGCGTCGCCGCCAGTGCGTAGATGTCGGTCCACGGCCCCTGTTGCTTGCCGGTGATAGCGTACTGCTCGAAGGGCGAGTAGCCTGGTTTCACCAGCGCGCTCACGGTCCGCGAATTCTGCGCGACGTCGCCGCGGGCGGAGCCGAAATCGATGAGCACCGGCGTCGCATTGGCACGGATGATGATGTTGTCCGGCGCAATGTCGCGATGCAGGAAATCGCTCGCATGGATGACAGCGAGTGCGTCCAACAACGGCGCGAGGATGGCATCGAGCTCGGCCTGCGAGGGGGCACGTCCGAGTTTATCCAGCCAGGCTTTGAAGCTGTGGCCTTCCTCGAACTTCAGCACCATGTAGCCGCTGTTGTTCTCCTGGAAGGTGCGGAACACGCGGACGATGTTGGGATGATCGAATTTGGCGAGCGTTTTCGCCTCGGTGATGAAGCGGTCGAGGCCCCAGCGATAGTCGTCGTCGTGGTTCTGCGACTTCGAGCGCACGAAGCGCGAGCCCTCGCGGGCGGCGAAATCGCTCGGGAAATACTCCTTGATGGCGACGCTGCGATTGAGCGGCAGATCGGTCGCCTGATAGGTGATGCCAAAGCCGCCTGCGCCGAGCACCCGCTCCAAGCGGTACTCGCCGGCGAGCATGGTCGCAACCGGCAATGCAAGCAGATTGTCCATCCGCTGTGGTGGATGTCCTTGTGGTGCAGTGCTGGCGGCCCCCCGGGCGGCCGGCGTGATTCGGTCGCGGCGCAGCATAACGCCGGTGTGTCGCAGCGCGTGATGGCCGAACTATGTCTCGTACGACGATATCCCGGGCTGCATCGAACGCGAATGTTACAGGCTGTGACTTGCGGAACGGAGTGAAAACGCGGGGCCGATTCGCTTCGGATGAGCGATCGTTGCGGGCGCGCAACGCTGTGGGTGAGCACATCGCGCCAAGTTGAAGCCGCAATGTAACGCCACTATCTTGTCCGAAATCAATCCTCTCCACTGGTGTCCCGGTCGCGAAGCTCGCCACCATCCGCAGCGACCGCTCACGAGCTTCGCGATCGCTAAGGACACCAGCGAAACAATGGCTTAGTGTGGCGTCATGTTCGGAAGTCCGCTTCGTGAGCTTGCCGCATCAACGGTGCGGACTTCCGAACCGCCACACTTTGCGAACCACTGGACCGGCATAGATGTCACGGCAGCAGGCTTTCCTCCTCATCGCGTCTCTCTTCATTGCGCTTAGCGCCGGCCAGGGCATGGCGGGGCTTCGCCAGGACGGCGCCATCGAGCGGCAGCCGGACACCGGTCGTGCGGCGATGTCGCGTGAGCCGGTGGTACTGGCGCAGATCGCGCCCGGTACGAGCGAAGTGCAAGCCGTCGTCGAGGCAGCTGCTCCACCCGCCGAAGCGCCGGGAGTGCTGGAGCACGTGCGAGAATTTCTCGCCGAGAGCTATCAACGCGAGCCGGCATTGATGATCGCGCTGGCGCTGGTATTCGTGCTGTCGCCGATCATCTCAGTTCTGCTGTTTGTGTCTCAATCCGCCAAGAAGGCGATCGTCCAGCGCAAGACTATGCGCGGCAAATCCCTGAAGCAGGCCATGCAGGCGGCCGGCTCCACAACCGCGACGACCGAGCCGGGCGGGGCTGCGTTCTGGAATGCTGAAGCCGCGCTCGAGTTCATCGATGCGGACTACGATCCGCTGCCACTCCATGGGCGCATGCTCCGGATCGGCCGGCACGAGGAGAACGATGTCCGCCTCGCCGACAAGACCGTCCATCGCCACCACGCCGTGCTGCAGTTGACCGGCGAGCAGGGCTATACCATCACGGATCTCAGCGGAACCGAGGGCAATGGCGTGCTTGTGAACTCCGAGCGCGTGACCCAGGCGCGGCTCCGCAACGGCGACGTCATCGAGCTCGGTGCCGTGAAACTGCGTTTCGCACTGAACCGCGGGCAAACATCCGGCCGATCCGTTGGCCAGACACAAGTGACGCTGCACTGACGGCGCGTTCGCCGCAGCGCGTGCCATCTTACCAGGAAGGACAAATTGAATGACTGACGAATCGGCGAAGCCGAAGGGGCCGAGCGATCCGTTGCGCGACGGCCTCAAGGCGGTGGCGGGCACGGACCCGGAGCGCACCGCGCTTCTCAATCGTAAGGCTGGCGCCCAGCAGGTTCCCTTGCAGAATGCGATCAAGGCCGTCGAGCAGGCGCTCTCCGGTCCGCCCGAAAAAAGCGAGACGAAAATGGCAACCGATGATGTCGCGCCGACATTGGCGGTGAAGGGTGGACAAGCGAAGCCCGCGCCCGCCGACCACAAGACCCAAATCGTCAAAGGCAAGAGCCGGCCGGAGCGCAGCGATTTTCATCAGGAGCCGGTGGTCGGCTGGCTTGTGGTCATCGGCGGGCCGGGCCTCGGCGCCTTCCGGCCGATCTTCGAGGGCAACAACACCATCGGCCGGTCGCCCGGCCAGCGCATCCCCGTCGACTTCGGCGACGACGCCATCTCGGGCGAGGAGCAGGCCTATCTGCGCTACGACTCCTCCGACCGCACTTTCCTGTTCGTGCCGAACCTCGCCAAGACGAATGTCGTTCGTTTGAACGACGATAAGCCGACGGCGGCCTCGAAGCTGCGCCCCATGGACGTCATCACCATGGGCCGCACGCAGCTCGTCTTCGTGCCGTTCTGCGGCGAGGAATTCGACTGGTCGGAGCTTGCCGAACTCAACGAATGATCTCACGGTTCCGTCATGCTAGCCGGGCAATTCTGGGGGCCCGGGAATTCCAGGAGGACGCCTGCGCGTTCGCCTTTCCGGATGCGCGCGCGCTGTACTTCACGACCTCGGGCAAGGTGAACGGCACCGGCGAGTTGCTGGCTGTACTTGCCGACGGCATGGGCGGCCACGTGGCCGGTGCGGAAGCTGCGCGCACGGCGTGCCGGAGTTTCATCGAAGCCTATACGGCCGCGCGCGAGGCGGAGGATCGCCTGAAGCTCGCGCTCGACCGTTCCAATGCGGCGATTGGGTCGGCGGTGGCGACGGATCGCCGGCTCGAGGGTATGGGGTCCACCCTCTTGGCGGTAGCGTTCGGTGAGGGCGGTCTCACCTGGGTGAGCGTCGGCGACTCGCCACTGTACCTCTTTCGCGACAAGCATCTCTACCAACTGAACCAGGATCACTCGCTGGCGCCGGTGCTCGATCAGCTCGCGGCCGACGGCGAGATGGAGCCCGAGGTGGCGCTCCAGCATCCGCGCCGGCACTATCTGCGCTCGGCGCTGACCGGATCGGGCATCGACCTCGTCGACCTGCGGAGTGATGTGTTTGCCCTCAGGCCGCGTGATTGGGTGGTGCTCGCCTCCGACGGAATCGACAGCCTGGAGCCGGGCCTGTTCGCCGATATCCTCGCCCACTATGCCGAGGCCGACCCGGACACGATGGCCCGGGCGCTGATCGAGGCGGTGGAGGCCCAAGAGAACCCGGTCCAGGATAACACGACCATCATGGCCGTGAAGCCCTGCTTTCATGCGGCGGCGGTGGTGTGATCCGCAATGGCGCGCACCTGCGCCGGTCTGGACCTATCTCCGGGACCGCTGGGCGTGCTAAGCACGCCACAACAAGGTCACTCAGGAGCAAGCAGCCATGTCGGTCGTCGAGGAAGGGCGGAAGAGCCGGCGCTCAGGCGGGCGCGAGGCGCGGCGTGAGCTCAGGAGCCAGCCGCTGGCCGATGACATCCGGCCGGTTCGGCCGGGCCTCCAGGGCGGCCGCTACAAGCCGCTGACGGATGAGGACGTGTTGCGCATTCATCGCGCGGCGCTCCAGGTTCTGGAGGAGGTCGGCTTCGGCCAAGCCATCCCGACCTGCGTCGAGGCGTGCACAAAACTGGGCGCCATCTACGACGGCAAGCGCCTCAGGTTCCCGCGCGCGCTCGTCGAGGACACGGTCGCCAAGGCCGCGCGCCATTTCGTGCTGTTCGGGCAGGACCCCAAGCACGACATGGAGCCCAAGGAGAAGAAGGTCTACTACGGTACCGCCGGTGCTGCCGTGCACGTCGTCGATCTCGAGAAGCGGCACTATCGCGAGAGCCTGCTGAAAGACCTCTACGACGCATCGCGTATCGTCGACGTCATGGACAACATCCATTTCTTCCAGCGCACGCTGGTACCGCGCGACATCGAAGATCCGCGCGAGATGGACATCAACACGCTCTATGCCGCGATCGCCGGCACCACCAAGCATGTCGGTTCCTCGATGGTGCAGCCGGAGCACGTGACCGAGGCGATCGATATTCTCCACGCGATCGCGGGCTCGGAAGAGAAGTGGCGCGCGCGTCCCTTCGTGTCGCAGTCGAATTGCTTTGTCGTTCCGCCGATGAAGTTCGCCGAGGACGCCTGCCGGTGTCTCGAGGAAGCGGTGTGGGGCGGCATGCCAGTGCTGCTGCTGTCAGCCGGTCAAGCGGGCGCAACCGCGCCGGCGGCGATCGCGGGCGCGGTCGTGCAAGCGGTCGCGGAGTGCCTGTGTGGCCTCATCTACGTCAATGCTCTGAAGCCGGGCCATCCCGCGATCTTCGGCACCTGGCCGTTCGTCTCCGATCTGCGCTCCGGCGCCATGTCGGGCGGCTCGCCGGAGCAGGCGCTGCTGACGGCGGCCTGCGGGCAGATGGCGCACTTCTACGATTTGCCAGGCGGCTCGGCGGCCGGCATGGCGGATAGCAAGGAGCCCGACATCCAGGCCGGCTACGAGAAGGGCATCACGACGACGCTCGCAGGCCTGTCCGGCCTGAACCTCGTCTACGAGTCGGCCGGCATGCATGCTTCTCTGCTCGGCTTCAGCCACGAGAGCCTCATCATCGACAACGACATCCTCGGCATGGCGCAGCGCTGCGTGCGCGGCATCGAGGTCAACGATGACACGCTGTCGGTCGAGACCATCAAGGACGTCTGCCTCAACGGTCCGGGCCACTATCTCGGTCATTCGCAGACGCTCGGCCTCATGCAGCGCGAGTACATATACCCAGAGATCGGCAATCGCCTCTCGCCCAAGGAGTGGGCCGAGGTTGGCAAGCCCGACATCCTGAAGCTCGCCATCGCGAAGAAGCAGTCGCTGCTCTCGACGCACTTCCCCCGGCACATTCCCGACGCTGTCGACGATGCGATCCGGGCAAAGCATCCGATCAAGCTGCCCAAGGCATCGATGCGGCCGGCGAAGGCGCGAGCTTAACGCTACGATTGTGCAACTATTCGAAACGAGGCATGCTCGGAAAATGCCAAAGGAATTGACGAGTAAGGATCTTGATCGGGATCCCGACGGTGCAATGAGCGCGGCATTGGCCGAGCATGTGATCGTGCTCGAGGCGGGCAAGCCGGCTTATGTGCTGGTCTCGAATGCGGAGTATGAGCGCCTGACCGGACAGAAAACCATTCTGCCGGATGCCAAGCCTGCCGAGCCCGATACGCGTGATTGATCGGTCTGGCGTTAGGCAGAAGGCGGGTCGGTCGCGACCGACCCGGCGATAGCGTGACCCACGCCCTCCTCGACAACAGCCTCGACCGCGACGGCTTGCGGTTGCTCTATGAGACACCGCGCGAGATCGTCGTGGCGCACGAGCCTCGCGATGTCGAACCGGCATTGAAGCGTCTGGAAACCGTGCTCGCGGACGGCAAGCACGCCGCCGGATTCTTCTCCTATGAGCTCGGGCTGCTGCAGGAGCCACGTCTGGTACATCGCCTCCCCAAGACGCGCGCCATGCCGCTGCTCTGGTTCGCCATTGTCGACGAGCCGCAAAAGCTCTCCGAGCGGCAGGTGCTCGACTGGCTCGAGGCGCGGGCCGGAACCCATGCGCCTTCCCGCATGACGGCCGTCAGCCTCGACGAAGGCGCCTATCTGGAGCGATTTCACACCGTGAAGGAGATGATCGCATCGGGCGACATCTATCAGCTCAACTTGACCTTCAAGGCACGTTTCGAGATGGAGGGTCGGCCCGAGGCGCACTACCTCGATCTCCGCAAGAAGCAGCGCGTCGCCTATGGCGCCGTCATCGCGACGGACGACTTCACCGTGCTCTCCGCCTCGCCCGAGCTGTTCGTGCGCATCACCGATGGCATTATCGAGACCCGGCCGATGAAGGGCACGGCCGCCCGCGCACCGACACTTGGAGCCGATGCGGAGGCCAAGCGCATACTCGCCTCCGATACCAAGCAACGCGCCGAGAACCTGATGATCGTCGATCTGATGCGCAACGACGTCGGCCGTATCGCCGAAATCGGCTCGGTCGAGGTGACGGATCTCTTTACCGTCGAGACCTATCGCACGCTGCACCAGCTGACGTCGGGCGTCCGCGCCAAACTGAAACACGGCATCGGCCTCCGCGAGTGGCTTCCCGCGATCTTCTCGCCGGGCTCCGTCACCGGCGCACCGAAGGTCCGTGCCATGGAGTTGATCTCCGATCTCGAGACAGAACCACGCGGCGTCTATTGTGGCGCCATCGGCTGGCTCTCGCCCAATGGCGATGCCTGTTTCAACGTCGCCATCCGCACGGCGACGATCTGGCCCGGCGGCAAAGCCGAGATGGGTATTGGTAGCGGCGTCGTCTGGGATTCGGCGGGAGCGAGCGAATATGCAGAGTGTCTGCTCAAGATGAAATTCTTGACCGACGCGGCAATACCCCTCGCCCTCTTCGAGACCATGCTCTACGACGGCGAGAGCGGCATTACCCTGAAGCAGCGCCACCTCGATCGCCTGAAATCCTCGGCGGCCTACTTCGGCATGTCCTACGACGCGCGGAAGATATCGCGCGTTCTTGCCGGTTTGGCCAAGCAGTTCGGCGCGACACGCCAGCGCGTCCGGCTCGTGCTCGGCGAGGATGGCAACGTGACCCTCACCGCAACGCCATTGCCGCCAGCCGATCCCGGATTGCACATGCGCTTCGTCATCTCCGGCTCTCGCGTGAACCCTGCCGATCCGCTGCTCTATCACAAGACCACGCGGCGGACGCTCTACGACGGCGAGCATGCGCGGGCTGCGAAGGAGCACGGCGCGGACGAAGTCGTCTATCTCAACACCCGCGGCGAGCTTGCCGAGGGCAGCCGGACCAACATCTTCATCGAGCGGGACGGCGCGTTGTTGACACCGGCGCTCACCTCCGGCCTGCTGCCGGGCACGCTGCGCGCCGAGTTGCTGGAGTCCGGGCGGGCGAGAGAGGCGATCCTCACCCTCGCCGATGTCGAGAGTGGCCGGGTGTTCCTTGGCAACTCGGTGCGCGGGCTCGTCGCGGCGGAACTCATCGAGACGAAAGCGAAGACACGCAAAGCGAGTTGACGCTCATGTGGGGCGGTGTGAAGTATCCCACCAAGGAGACATAGACCATGAGCCGCGAACGCCTCGTCCCCGCCGCCTTCGCCATTCCCTTGACGTTCGAAACCGCCGAGTTCCGGCTGCGCCAGTTGCTGATCACGGATGTGGTCAAGGACTACGACGCGGTCATGACGAGCGTCGATCACCTGAAGGGTCTCATGTCGCCGGAGTTCGGACTGGCCAGAGGGCCTCACCTTCGAGGAGGACCTCATCGATCTCGGCTGGCATCACAAGGAGTTCATGCGGCGAACCTCCTTCGCCTTCACCGTCATGAGCCTCGACGAGAGTCGCTGCCTCGGCTGCGTCTACATCTATCCCTCCGACGATCCGGCCTATGATGCCGAGGCCTACTACTGGGCGCGCCAGAGTGAGTTGGCGGGCGGTCTCGAGGATCGCCTCGGCAAGGCCTTCCGGGACTGGCTCGCCCGCGACTGGCCGTTCAAGCGCGTGGCGTTTCCAGGACGGTAGATTTCAACCGATCCGCGCTGCCGCGAGGCGGTCGCGGTCCAGCGCAACGCCGAGGCCGGGCGCTTCGCTCACACGCAGGAGGCCATCGCGATCGGGCCGGATCGGTCCTGTCAGCATGAAGTCGCGCACCTCGATTGGCCATTCGGGCGGGTCGCAGGCGTACTCTACATAGGGCGCACCTGTCGTCCCTGCGGTGAGCTGCAGATTGGCGGCGAGCATGATGCCGCTACCCCAAGTGTGCGGCGTGAAGACGAGACCTCGCTTTGCCGCCAAGCGTGCGA
This sequence comes from uncultured Alphaproteobacteria bacterium, assembly GCA_963741525.1. Taxonomy (GTDB): domain Bacteria; phylum Pseudomonadota; class Alphaproteobacteria; order Rhizobiales; family Hyphomicrobiaceae; genus JANNSX01. Next base: position 465,943 of record CAVUIW010000028.1, on the reverse strand, counting down.
TCGGTGCCAACCCCGAGATGCCGCCGGCGAGCGCGGCATCGGTCTGGATCACATCGTAGCAACCGGCTTCGATCAGTTGACGTGCCTCGTGGGTCTCGCGCGTCAGCTCGCCGCCGGCAATGGGGATGCCCGTCTGGTCGCGCAGCCGTCGCAGCCCATCGTAGTCGCCACGAAACAGCGGCTCCTCGATCCAATAGATGCCGAGCGGCTGGAGTGCTTTGCAGACTTGCAGGGCCTCGACGAAGGCGCGATAGGGATTGACGTCCCACGGCATGCGCCAGGCTTGGTTGCAGTCGATCATGAGATCGATGCCTGGCCCGAGGGCTGATCGCACGGCTTCGGCGACCCGCACGTCTTCACGCCAATCCGCCCGATAGAAACGAAGCTTCACCGCCTTGAAGCCCCGCGTCACAGCCTGCCGCGCCGCTTCGACGACGGCGCCGAGGTCGCGCCGCTGGCCGAGCGAGGCGTAGGCCTGCACCGGAGCACCCTCCCCGCCCAGCATCCGCCAGACCGGCTTGCCCCTGATCTTGCCCGCAAGATCCCAGAGCGCGATATCGAGCGGCCAGTGCTTGCCGAAATGAAAGCTCAGATTGTCGATGATCCGGAAATGCCGCTCGAGGTCGAGCGGATCGCGTCCTACGAATAACTCCTCGTGTCCGGCAAAGCCCGGCATGGCATCGCCCGAGCCGAAGCCCTGCAGACCCTCATCGGTTGTGACGGTCACGAGCGCGATTCGGAAGGCAGGACGCGGCCGGCTGTCCCAGGCCGGATGAAAGGCCGGAACGAGTGAAACCTCGTGATGGGTTATCTCGATGGAGCGGATCTTCATGGGTAACGTGCCGGTGCGGCGCCGAGCTCTGCTGTGCGCGGCAAATCGGCGCCGCGGCGGCTGCAGGTGATGGCGGCAGCCCGGCTCGCATAGTCGAGCAGCGCCGCTAGCTCCGTGCGGCCGATTTGGGCGAGCTTGGCTTTCGAGGTGAGCTGCATCGCCGCCAGTCCGTTGAGCAGCGCGGCTTGGAACGAATCTCCCGCGCCGACCGTGTCGATGACCTTTGTGCCCGTCAGACTCGCTTGGATCAGATCCCCGCGTGAATAGGCGATTGCTCCCCGGTCGCCGAGTGTCACAACGACGAGCGCAACGCCCATCTCGAACCATTGCGTTGCGACCGCCTGATGGTCTTTCCCCGGCCAGAGCAACTCCAGGTCTTCCGCACTCGCCTTGATGACGGTCGCAACTTCCGCGAGCGCACCGACCCGGCGGCGCCAGACCTTCATGTCGGGCTCGACCGTCGGACGGACATTGGGATCGAGTGAGATGAGGCGTAATCCAGCCTCCCGCTCCGCGAGTTTGGCGAATGCATCAGCGACTGGCTGCGCGACGATCGAGTAAGATCCGAAATGGAGACCGATGACCTTGCGGGGAAACAACGGCAGATCAGCGGACGTCAAGCAACGGTCGGCCGCCTCCGCGCCGTAGAAGGTGTAGGCCGGTGTTCCCTCCGCGGTCTTGCCGACGAGCGAGAGCGTGGTAAGGCGGTCGCTGCGGACCAAAAAGCGCGTGTCGACCCCCTCGGCTTCGAGCCGGGCGGCCAGCCGTTCTCCCAATGGATCGCGCGACAGGCCGGCGAGGAAGCCGGCCGGCGAACCCAGCCGCGCAAGCCCGATGGCGACATTGAAGGGCGATCCACCAGCGCGAGCATCGAGCAGCAGCGAGCCGTCAGCGCGCTCCTCGCCCACAAACACATCGAACAGCGCTTCGCCACAGACGACGAACATTCTCTCACCCGGATTTCGCCCTACCGCAGGCGTCCTAGCAGGCGCGGAAGCTCTCGGCTATGGTCTGGGCCACCACCATTGCACCAGGATCCCCCATGCCCACCCAGCGTCCGATCGAGCTTCACATCTGGCCGACGCCGAATGCCTACAAGGTTTCGATCTTCCTCGAGGAGACGAAGCTTCCCTACGAGGTGGTGCTCGTCAACATCGGCACAGGCGAGCAGTTCAGGCCGGACTTCCTGAAAATCGCGCCGAATAACCGGATGCCCGCCATCATCGATCCGGACGGGCCGGGCGGCAAGCCGATCGCGGTTTTCGAGTTGGGGGCGATCCTTCAGTATCTCGGGAGGAAAACCGGCAAACTCTATCCCGAGGACGAGCGAAAGCGTACCGAGGTCGATCAGTGGTTGTTCTGGCAGATGGCGGGTCTCGGACCGATGGCGGGGCAGGCGCACCATTTCCGGCAGTACGCGCCGGAAAAAGTGCCTTATGCCATCAAGCGCTACACTAACGAGGTGAACCGGCTCTACGGCGTGCTCGACAAGCGGCTCGAGGGGCGGAACTACATCGCAGGTGCCTACTCCATCGCCGACATGGCGTCCTTTCCATGGATCAGGCCCTATCAGCGCCAGGGCCAGGATCTCGACGATTTCCCGAACTTGAAGGCCTGGTTCGAGCGCATGAATGCCCGGCCGGCCGTAAAGCGCGGTCTCGCAGTCGCCAAGGACGCCCAGAGCTCGATCAATCTGAAGACCGACAAGGCCGCACAGAAGGTCATGTTCGGCCAGCGGGCGCGCTGATATTCGAAAAGCCGATGCCGGATGAAGGGAACGCGGAGCATTTTGCCGCGTTCCCTGCCTTTTGCACTTATGGTTAGCGCCGGCTTTCCCTCCACCCTTCTGGCGCGTTAGCAGCCGTCCGCTCCTGGGAAATTCGTTTCGAGATAGGTTATTCTGCAACTCCTGATCAATAGGTTTTGCCGATATTTAAGCTATCCGATCAGTTGCCGTTTACTCGTTTTTTCAACAAGGGGCGCGATGTTCACCACATGCTGATGACAAGGATCGGCGCCGCCGGGACGGGTTCTCCGGTCACCGATCAAAGGAGACGACAATGGCACGTGCGGACATGCTCTCGATGGAGCCGGCGACTTACGGGGGGTTGGTCACCAGCGCCGATGCGTTGTTCGAGTTGGGCTTACGCTATTCGACCGGTCGCGATTGCCCTGTCGACTTCGTGACGGCTCACAAATGGTTCAACCTGGCCGCCCTCAAGGGCAACCAGACTGCCAAGGAATATCGCAAGGAGCTGAGTTCGGAGATGACCAAGATCGAGGTCGCCGAAGCCCAGAAGCTCGCCCGCGAGTGGCTGAAGGGGCATTGACTGCCCCCTCGCATGCGCGTGCGCTCGCAAATCAAGGCGCTGCCGACTGGGTCGGCTTCGCGGAAGGAACCGTACCTGCCACGACGACTGTTCCGCTTGCGGTCGCTTCGACCTGCTCGCCCGCCGAATAGGCGTTCGAGAAGCTACAGAGCTGATGGTATCGTTCCGCATCATACATGGCCTGCGAAACATCATAGTCGGCAAATGATTTGGCCTGGGCAGTGCGTATGCTGTTGCGCATGACGCCGCGAGACTTCTCGATGCGCGTTGCGGTATCCGAGAAAGTCTTCCATTTGAGGACCTCGGTGTCACCGAGAGCGAGTTCGGTGTCCTCAAACATTGCATCGACGACATTCTCGGCCGGTTTGGTGACCGCGTTCACGGCGCCGACGAAACTCTTGAGTACTTTCGCTCCCGCATTGCCGACGGTCCGGCCATAGAGCATGCGCGAGATATGCATCGAGCAGGTCTGATCGGCTCGCCGCATGAGTTCGTTCTGTATCCAATTCCTGCCCTCTTTTGTCGCCGGCCCGCCCGGGATGGGCATGCCGCCGAACGAGCAACCAATACTTCCCGACTCGTTGCCGCTCGCATCGAGTAGATTGGCGCATTCGAGCTTGATCGGCAGTGGCTGCAGAAAGTGTTCCGGCTCGAGCGGCTTCACGGCCCTGTCGACGCCGTCTTGGAGCGGCCCGTAGCCGTCATACGTCATCAACGTCGGAATCTGGATCGCGGCCGCGCCGCATCCTTGAAGGGCCGCCGGCAGAAGACCTGCGGCGGCGAGCGCCAGCACGCGCCCGATAAGCTTACGCAACATGCAACACCCCCGTTTGAACGCCAATACGAATGACAATTGCGAATTGTCGATTCGTTGTAGAGATATGGCGTGGGCCTATGTCGAGTATTTTGTGCAAGGTCGGTGGACAAGTGCGTGCAGCCGTGCCCGCCGTGCAGCAGATTGCATTGCGTCCGGCGAAGGGAGTTTATCCCGGCGGTATCTGACCTAGTCGTTTGCCTAGGGCACTTTCCTTCCAAGTGGAGTCCGGTTGGTAGAAGGAAAGTGACCAAAGCCAAGAACCCGGACCGGCATTCCCACAGCCAAGGATCAGAATGCCGGTCGAGGGCTCCAACCGCCATCGCCGCAGCGGTCCCCGAGCTTGGTTTCGCGGCCGGGGCTGCTATAACGGCCGGCCCGCGACCGACCGAGACCCCCCCGCATGACCCGCGCCGCCTCGCTCGCCTGGAAGCTGCCGATCGCCGTCGCCGGCCTCTATCTCGCGGCCGGCCTCGCACTCTATGCGGGCCAGCGCCGCCTCATGTATCCGGCCGATCCGACGCGCGTGGCGCCGGCCTCGCTCGGTCTCGACGTGGCCGAGATCGAGCTTGCCACGCCGGACGGCGAGCGGCTCGTCGCCTGGCATGCGAAGGCGGCATCGGGAAAACCAACGCTCCTCTACTTCCACGGCAATGGCGGCAATCTCGCCGATCGCCAGGACCGCGTGCAGCTCTATCGCGGCGAAGGCTATGGGCTCTTGATGATGGCCTATCGCTCCTACAGCGGCTCGACCGGCCGGCCGAGCGAGGCCACCAATGTCGCAGATGCAAAGCTCGCCTATCATTGGTTGCGCGAGCAAGGCGTCATGGCGGAGGACATCGTTCTCTACGGCGAGAGCCTCGGCACCGGCGTCGCCGTGCAGGTGGCGGCCGCCGAGCCGGTCCGCGGCATGATCCTCGATGCGCCCTACACCTCGATCGCCGACGTGGCGCAGCGGCAGTATCCCTGGATGTGGGTCCGGCCGTTCGTCGCCGACAGCTACAGTTCCATCGACTTCATCGGCAAGATACACGTGCCGCTTCTCGTGCTGCACGGCGCCCGCGACCGCATTGTTCCCGCCGACATGGGCCAAGCGCTGTTCGACGCCGCCAACGCGCCCAAGCGCATCGTCGTCTTCCCCGAAGCAGGGCATTTGTATCACACGGAATTCGGTTCGTTCGACGTGATCAGGGAGTTCATTGGCGGGCTGGGGTGAGGTCGCGCCTGTCAATTGCTTGATGCCGGCAATTGTGCAAGCGTCGCGCATTCCCCAACCCCCAGGAGCCCCCATGCCCCGCAAGCTCATCTCTTCCGGCTCGAAGTTCGAGGCCGAGATCGGCTACTCGCGCGCCGTCGTCGATGGCGAGTTCGTGTTCGTCTGCCGGCACGACCGGTTTCGACTATGCGAAGATGACGATCTCGGACGATGTGGCCGCGCAGTGCGAGCAGACGCTGAAGAATATCGAAGCGGCGCTGAAGCAGGCCGGCGCCAGCATGAAGGACGTGGTGCGCGCGACCTATATCTCTGCCGAACGCCGCCGACTTCCCAGCCTGCTGGCCGGTGCTGCAGAAGTACTTTGGCGACGTCCGGCCGGCCGCTACCATGTTCAGCGCCAACCTCGCCGACCCGCGCATGAAGGTCGAGATCGAGGTCACGGCGAAGCTCAGCCGTTGATCCAATCGATTGAGCTGAAACGGAAATCTGGGTATGGTGGGCGGTACAAGGTTCGAACTTGTGACCCCTACGATGTCAACGTAGTGCTCTACCACTGAGCTAACCGCCCGAGCCGCGGGAGATTTACCTAATCGAGTTGCGGGTGTCCAGAGCTGTAGGGGCGTCCTGGGCGTACGTCCCTCTTGCGGCACGGGGAACCCCGAAGTGAGGCGACCGCCGGGCGCCCCGACAAGGGCTCGCCCCTCTCTCACCCCAAAATCTGATAATGCACCTCGACCGTTTTGCCTTTGTTGATAGGCAGGATGTCCTGCGGGCAGCAGCTCATGGCGACGATGCAATCCATTTCGGCTCTGAGGATCACGTAATCGCCGGGCTTCGTCACCGGCTCCTCGAAGGTGAGCTTGCCGCCCTTGCCGACGGGAATGTTCATGAAGAGGTTGAGTGGGCTCGGGGTCTCCGGCGCGCGCAGGCCGATCTGGCGCATGGCAGCGTGCAGATTGTCCGTGCAGTTGTCGTGATACTCTTTGCAGCCGAGCAGGCCGTAACGATAGTCGTCGCAGGCCGCCATCAGCGTGTCGTGGATGCCGGGCGAGGTGTCTTTTTCGAAGTACATGATCGGCCGCCGCCGGTTCGAGTGGAGGTAGTGGCCTTCGGTCGGGAAGATCGTGCCGATGGTGGGGCGCATATGCTCCATAGACATGAACTCGGTCAGCTCCTCGGCGCTGAAGCTCCAGGTGTCGACCACCTGATGGCCATGCGTGTTGATAATCTTGATCGCCTGGCCCTTGTTGACCCGGGCGGCGCGGCCTTTACGCGCCGGTACGATGAACAACTCGCTCTCGGTTGCCCGTCCCGACGATCCTTTTGCCTTGGCCATGTCGTGTCTCCTCTCTTTGCCCGGCCTTGCCGGCCACGCGTTGGCACACCTTTAGCATGTCCGGAACGGGCGGGAACAGCGGTTCGGCTGCCGGTCTGATGCGCGGGCATTAACCAAGGCCGGTCCGCTGATCTCCCGCCCTAGTTCTTTCCGGGAGAGTTCCCATGCGCCGCTTGATCCTCGCCTCGCTCGCCTTGGCTGCTCTCGCAGGGCCGGCTTCCGGCATGCCGCAATGTGCCGGCAAGGACCTGTTGGCAGACCTGCGCGACCGCGATCCGGTGCTTGCTCAACACATCCGCAAGGAAGGGGCCCGGCTCGCCAATACGGAAGCCAATCTTTGGCGCATCGAAGGCGGGGGCGCCGATCCTTCCTATCTGTTTGCGACGGTTCACGTCACCGATCCACGCATCACTCAGGTCTCCGAGGCGACGGCCGGGGCGCTCGGGTCCGCAAAACGCGTCGCCGTCGAGGTGACCGGCGTCAACGACCAGTCGCTGGCGGAAGCCATGCAGACGATGGCCGACAAGGTCGTGTTCCCGGAGACCGACAGCCTCGGCCGCTATCTGACCGGCGAGGAGCAGCAGGCCCTCTCGCGCTTAGCACTTGCGATGGGCTCGGATTCGGTCATGCTCGATCGCATGCAGCCCTGGTTCGTCGGCATGATGTTGGCGATGCCGGCCTGCGAGCAGCAACGGCTGGCGGACGGCTTGTTGCCGCTCGACGGCTTGATCGAGGCGGCCGGGCTCGACAACGGCGCCGAGGTGATCGGCCTCGAGACGATCGCCGAGCAGCTCGAGACGATGGCGGCGATGCCGTTCGACACGCAACTCGCCAATCTCAAGCTGACTTTGGCGATGTCGGAGGCGACTGAAGATCTGAACGAGACCCTGATCACGCTCTATCGCGAGCATCGGATCGGCGAGGTCTGGCCGCTGACGGTGGCGCTGAGCGGCGACAAGGCCTTGGCGCAAACCGTCATCGATGAGTTCCAGCTCCGGCTGATCGACGAGCGCAACATCCGCATGCGCGACCGCGCCCTGCCGCTCCTCGAGAAGGGCAGCGCCTTCATCGCCGTCGGCGCCCTCCACCTCCCCGGCGACAAAGGGCTCGTGGCGCTGTTTCGCGAGGCGGGGTACACGGTGACGGCTGTCGAATAGGCGCCGAATCAGCGGCGCCCGAGCCGCGAGCTTCCCATGGCGCCCGCTCCCGATCCGATCGAAGGCTCTCAAGGCCTCCCCGAGCAAGCCGATGTCGTCGTCATCGGCGGTGGCATCATCGGCGTGTGCACGGCCTTCTCGCTCGCCGAGCGCGGCGTCTCGGTCGCTCTCGTCGAGAAGGGCGAGATCGCCGGCGAACAGTCGAGTCGCAACTGGGGCTGGTGCCGGCAGATGGGCCGCGACCCCCGCGAGATCCCGCTCATCGTCGAGAGCCTCACCATGTGGCGGACGATGAACGAGCGCATCGGCGCCGAGACCGGCTTTCGCACCTCGGGCATCCTCTACACGGCCGAGACGGACAAGGAGCTGGAGGAGCGCGCCGACTGGCTCAAATACGCGCGCGAATACCAGCTCGACAGCCACATCGTCGGGGCCGGGAAGGTCGCCGAAATGCTACCGGGATCGACCCTCAAATGGAAGGGTGCGCTCTACACGCCGACCGACGGCCGCGCCGAGCCGACGCGTGCAGCGCCAGCCATTGCGCGCGCGGCGCAAGCCAAGGGTGCATTCATCGCCCGCCGCTGCGCCGCCCGCGGCATCGAGCGGAGCGGTGGCAAGGTCTCCGCCGTTGTCACCGAGCGCGGCACGATCCGGACCAACAGCGTCGTGCTGGCGGGTGGCGCCTGGTCGCGACTGTTCGCCGGCAATGCCGGGGTCTACTTCCCGCAACTCAAAGTCATCAATTCGGTGATGCGGTCGGTGCCGTTCGACGCCGGTTTCGACACCTCGACCTCGGGCGGCGGTTTCGCGGTGAGAAAGCGCCTCGACGGCGGCTACACCATCGCCCAGCAGCATCTCTCCATCGTCGACATCGTGCCGGATAGTTTCAAGCTGCTGTTCAAGTTTTGGCCGGCGCTGAAGCACGACCCTTGGAGTTTGCGATTCCGAGTTGGAAAAACCTTCATCAAGGAAGCCTCCTTCCCGAAGCGCTGGGCGCTCGATCGGGAATCGACGTTCGAGCGTGTCCGCGTCCTCGATCCCGAGCCCATCAATTGGGTGCTCGACGATGCGATGCAGAAGCTCGAGAAAGCCTTTCCGGTGTTCAAGGGCTTGCCGATCGCCGAGCGCTGGGCGGGCGCCATCGATGTGACGCCGGATGCCGTGCCGGTGATCTCGGAGGTCGATGGGCAACCGGGCTTCTTCATTGCGTCGGGATTTTCTGGCCACGGCTTCGGCCTCGGCCCAGGCGCTGGCCGCCTGATGGCCGACCTCGTCATGGGTAAACCCCCGCTCGTCGATCCCGCGCCCTTCCGTTACAAGCGCCTCATCGACGGCACGAAGCCCGAGCTCATAGCTGGGTTCTGAAAAGTCGCGGTCTCGGCTTGATCGAGGTCAAGCCCGACTGGTCGTTCCTCGGCGACCCTCATTCGACAGTTGGATGAAGGAGGCGCTGATGTCCGGCTACGACAATCTCTCCAAAGGCTATTGCCAGGCGTTTGGTGGTGAGGCCATTTTCGGGGCAACGGCAAGTCATTGCCGGGAAGTGAACGGCTGCACCTCACCCGACTGCCCGCTCGAGCGGGACGGCAAGCGGCCGGACATGGATATGGCCGCGATGCTCTTGGCCGGCCCCTTTTCGCTTATGGGGCTGAGCCGCGGTCCATCGCGCCGGCGTTGAGCTACTCTATCTTTAGGGTGTTTCCGTTTTTCGTTAAATCACTCCAACACTCTAATTCCTTGGTTTGTCGTGCTTCTTTTCGGAAAACCGCTTCGGATCCCGGCCTTCGCCGGGACAGGCTTTTTCCGGAAGCACTTTAACCCGTCCGGCTCTCTCGCCAGGCAATGACAATTCCTGACCCGACGATGAGACTGATGCCGGCCCAGGTGATGGGCGCTGGGAAGTCGCCGAACATCAAGTAGCCGAGGATGGTCGCGCCGACGATCTCCACATAGGTGAAGGGTGCGAGTTGAGAGGCAGCCGCGTAGTCGTAGGCGAGCGTCAGCATCCAATAGCCTACGAAGCCGATGAAGCCGGCGACCGCGATCAGGAACAGCTCCCAAGGCGTCGGAGCCACCCAGACGAAAGGCAGCATGCCACCGGTGACGGCAATCGCCATGAGCGAGGTGAGGGCCATGGTGGTCAACGCCGGATCGGCATGCGCGAGCTGGCGGGTGGTCAGCTGCGCGAGGGCGAAACAGAGCCCGGCGCCAAGCGCCATGAGTGTCGCCGGCGAGACTTCGGCGAAACCAGGCCTGATGATGACCAGCGCGCCGATGAAGCCGACGACGACCGCCGACCAACGCCAGGGACCGACCCGCTCGCCGAGCACGACCGGCGAGAGAGCGGTCGCGAGCAGCGGGTGGATGAAAAAGATCGCCAGCGTATCGGCGAGCGGCAGGAAGGCGAGTGTGAGCGTGAAGAGGATGGACGATCCCGCTGACAGCGTGCCCCTGACGACCTGCAGCCAGGGGCGTGCGGGTGTCAGCCACTGAAATCCGTGCCGCCAGATCAGGAATGGGAGCAAGAGCAGAAAGTAAAACAGGCTCCGCCCGAACACCACCTCGGCGACGTGCAGCCGATCCTGCAGCAGTTTCGACACGGCATCCATGAGCGGAAAGAAGCTCATGCATCCGGCCATAAGGGCGATGCCGAGGAGCGGGTGGTTGGACTTGCCGGCGGCAGGCGGCGGCGACTTGGAGCGCGATGAGGGAAGAATGACGGGTGGTACGGGTGGTAGCGGCCTTCTCCCGCCTCGAACGGTTGCCTGTGTCATGAGGTGAAGACCGCCGCGTGCATGCCCTGGCTCATGCCATGCCGAGGTCAAGCTGTCGATATGCGAGGTCACCCGGCGGCAATGCGGATCGCATCCGGAGGAGGCGGAAGCTGGGCGCCGGCAAGGCTACATGTGGATCGCGCGGTTACCCACCGCGAGCGCTGCCTCCTTGACGGCTTCCGACATGGTCGGGTGCGCGTGGCAGGTGCGGGCGAGCTGGCCGGCGGTGCCGCCCATCTCCATCATTATAACCGCCTCGGCGATGAGCTCGCCAGCGCCGGTTCCGATAATGTGCACGCCGAGGATGCGGTCGGTCGTGGCGTCGGCCAGCACTTTGACGAAGCCCTCCGCCGTCTTGTTGACCTTGGCGCGGCCGTTGGCAGTGAATGGAAACTTTCCGGCCTTGTAGGCAACGTTCGCGGCTTTCAGATCTTCTTCCGTACGGCCGACGGCGGCGACCTCCGGGTTCGTGTAGACGACGCCCGGGATCACGCCGTAGTTCACATGGCCGCGCTTGCCAGCGAGGGTCTCGGCCACCGCGACACCCTCATCCTCGGCCTTGTGGGCGAGCATCGGCCCGGCAATGACATCGCCAATGGCGAAAATGCCGGGAACGTTTGTCTGATAGTGTTCGTCGACGGCGATGCGACCCTTCTTGTCGGTGGCGATGCCCGCGCCTTCGAGGTCGAGGCCATCCGTGTAAGGCACGCGGCCGATGGCGACGAGCACGACATCGGCGTCCAGCGTTTCCGCTGCGCCGCCCGCTGCCGGCTCGACGCTGACGGCGAGCTTGCCGCCATTCTTCGTAGCGCCGGTTACTTTCGACGAAAGTTTGAAGGCGAAGCCCTGCTTTTGTAGGACACGCTGGAAGTGCTTGGCGACATCGCCGTCCATGCCGGGCAGGATGCGGTCGAGATACTCGACGACGGTCACCTCGGAGCCGAGGCGCCGCCAGACCGAGCCTAGCTCCAGGCCGATGACACCCGCGCCGACGATCAGAAGCTTGCCCGGAACGTGATCGAGCGTCAGCGCGCCAGTCGAGGAGACGATCGTCCTCTCGTCGATGTCGAGGCCTTTCAGGCGGGCGACATCCGAGCCGGTTGCGATGACGATGGCGCTCGCTTCGATCGTCGACTTGGCCCCGCCGTCGGCCGTAACCTCGACCTTGCCGGGGCCGGTGATGCGACCGGTGCCCTGATGGGCCTCGATCTTGTTCTTCTTGAAGAGGAACGCGACGCCGGCCGTGTTCCCCTTCACGCCCTCGTCCTTGAAGGCCTGCATCCTGGCGAGGTCGAGCGAGGGCGACACGCCAATGCCCATGCCGGCGAAGGCGTGCTTGGCCTCGTGATAAAGCTCGGAGGCATGCAGCAGCGCCTTCGAGGGAATGCAGCCGATGTTGAGGCAGGTGCCGCCGTAGGTCGCACGCTTTTCGACGACGGCGACCTTGAGACCGAGTTGAGCGGCGCGGATCGCGCAGACATAGCCGCCGGGGCCGGAGCCGATGATGATGAGATCGTAGGGTGAGGGCATGATGGCGGGACCGGGTCTGAATTGAGGGTTTACGGAAACGATGGGGACAGCAAGCGACGCGAGCGATGGAGTCGAAGGCGGCAGATCACCTCGATAGCGTGGCGGCCGCAGCTGACGAAACCATTCGATGATCCGCTTCGTCACGGCAGCCTCGCGAGACGCCGGTCACAGCTCCAGCATCATCCGCTTCGGATCCTCCAACGCCTCCTTCACGCGCACGAGGAACGTCACGGCCTCCTTGCCGTCGACGATGCGGTGATCGTAACTCAACGCCAGATACATCATCGGGCGCGCCACGATTGCGCCGGCCCGCACCACGGCGCGCTCCTCGATGCGGTGCATGCCGAGGATGCCCGACTGCGGTGCGTTGAGGATCGGCGTCGAGAGCATCGAGCCGTAGACGCCGCCGTTCGAGATCGTGAAGGTGCCACCCTGCATCTCTTCGATGGTGAGCTTGCCGGCCTTGGCACGGGCGCCGAAGTCCGAAATTGCACGCTCGATCTCGGCGAGTGACATATGATCCGCCTCGCGCACAACGGGCACGACGAGCCCGCGATCCGTGCCGACGGCGACGCCGATGTGATAGTAGTTCTTGTAGACGATATCGTTGCCGTCGATTTCGGCATTGACGGCCGGGATCTCTTTCAGCGCCATCACGCAGGCCTTCACGAAGAAGCCCATGAAGCCGAGCTTCACGCCGTGCTTCTGCTCGAACAGCTCCTTGTAGCTTTTCCGCAAATCCATGATCGCGCCCATGTCGACGTCGTTGAACGTCGTCAGCATGGCGGCGGTCGATTGGGCTTCCTTCAAGCGCCGCGCTATTGTCTGGCGGAGCCTCGTCATCTTCACCCGCTCCTCGCGCTTGGCATCGGCCTCCTGTGAGGGCGGGCGGGAGGCGGCAGGCAGCGGCGCGAAGCCGGCAGGAGCCGCGTGGGCAGGCGGCGCATCGTGAGCCGTGCGCATCACTTCCTCGAGCGAGCGGCCGGAGGGCGCAGGGATGGTCACGGGGCCCTTTTGCACTGGGCTCGGAACCGCGGGTGTTGGCGCAGGCACGGCGGCGGGCTTCGGAGCAGGCGCGGGCGCGGGCGCCGCTGGCTTGGGAGCGGGAGTCGCCGCCTGTTTCGCTGGTGCGCCCACGCCTTCGACGACGCTGCCGAGCACGGCTCCAACCGCAACGGTCACACCCTGATCGGCGACGATCGGCCCGAGCACACCCGCCATCGGCGCCACCACCTCGACGGCGACCTTGTCCGTCTCCAGTTCGACCAGAGGCTCGTCGGCGGTAACAGCCTCGCCCGGCTGCTTCAGCCATTTCCCGACGGTTGCCTCGCGGACCGATTCTCCGAGCGTCGGAACTTTGATCTCGACTGCCATTTCTTGTTGCCTCTCTCAGTCCGTTCCTGGGCGACATTGATTTTGCACGCGTTCCACGGCGAACAGGAAACCACTTCGCGTGAACGTGCGCTATCCGCCGAGCGCCTCGTCGACGAGCGCCTTCTGCTCCGCCACGTGTTTCTTCAAGAGCCCGGTCGCGGTCGATGCCGAGGCCGGGCGGCCCGCATAGCGTGGCCGTGTCACGCGTCCGTTCACGTGTTCGAGCGTCCACTCGATATTGGGCTCGACGAACGTCCAGGCGCCCATGTTGCGCGGTTCTTCCTGGCACCAGACGACATCGGCGTTGGGAAACCGGCCGAGCTCAGCCACAAGCGCCTTGGCCGGGAAGGGATAGAGCTGCTCGACGCGTAGCAGATAGACATCGTCCATGCCGGCGGCATCGCGGGCTTCCAAAAGGTCGTAGTAGACTTTGCCGGAGCAGAGCACGACTCGGCGGATGGCGGTGTCCGGCTTGAGCTTGCCCGTGCCGCCACCCTTGCTGTCGGCATGATCCCAGAGCAGCCGGTGGAATGTCGAGCCCGACGCAAACTCCGCCAACTTCGAGACGACAAGCTTGTGCCGGAGCAGCGACTTCGGGGTCATCAGGATCAATGGCTTACGGAACTCCCGGTGCAGCTGGCGACGGAGCACGTGGAAGTAGTTCGCCGGGCTCGTGCAGTTGGTGACTTGAATATTGTCCTCGGCGGCGAGCTGAAGGAAGCGCTCAAGACGTGCCGAGGAATGCTCCGGCCCCTGGCCCTCGTATCCGTGCGGGAGCAGCATCACGAGGCCCGACATGCGCAGCCACTTGCGCTCGGCCGAGACGATGAACTGGTCAATGACGACCTGCGCGCCATTGACGAAGTCGCCGAACTGCGCCTCCCACAGGACCAACGCCTTCGGCTCGGAGAGGCTGTAGCCATACTCGTAGCCGAGCACGGCTTCCTCGGAGAGCATGGAGTTTATGACCTCGAAGCGGGCCTGATCGGCCGCAAGATGCTTCAAAGGTGTGTGGCGGCGTTCGTTCTCCTGGTCGAAGAACACCGCGTGGCGCTGGGAGAAGGTGCCACGCTCGCAGTCCTGGCCGGAGAGACGGACGGCGAGGCCTTCTCGCACAAGCGTGCCAAAGGCGAGTTGTTCGGCCATGGCCCAGTCGATGCCCTCGCCGGTCTCGATCATCTCGCCACGGCGCTTGACGAGGCGCTCGAGCGTCTTGTGCAGGTGGAAGTCGGCGGGAACGGACGCGAGCCGGCGGCCGACCTCCTTCAGCCGTTCCTCGGCGACACCGGTGTCGCCGCGCCGGTCGCCTTCCTCGGCGGTTCTGTAACCGGCCCATTTGCCGTCGAGCCAATCGGCCTTGTTGGGCTTGTAGCTATCGGCGATGGCGAGCTCGCTCTCGAGGTGATGCAGCACCTGGCCCTGCATGTCCTTCACCTCGGCCTCGGTCACGACACCTTCGACGACGAGCTGCTTGGAATAGATCTCGGTCACCGTCGGATGCTTGCGGATGACCTGGTACATTTTCGGCTGCGTGAAGCTCGGCTCGTCGCCTTCATTATGACCGTGGCGGCGGTAGCAGAACATGTCGATGACGACTGGCTTGCGAAACCTCTGCCGGAACTCGGTTGCGATCTTGGCCACATAGGTGACGGCCTCGGGATCATCGCCGTTCACGTGAAAAATCGGCGCTTGCACCATCCGCGCGACGTCGGAGGGGTAAGGCGAGGAGCGGGCGAAGCGCGGTGCCGTCGTAAAGCCAATCTGGTTGTTGACGATGAAATGGATCGAGCCGCCGACGCGATGGCCTTTCAGGCCTGAGAGGCCGAAGCACTCTGCCACGACGCCTTGGCCGGCGAATGCGGCGTCACCATGCAGCAACAGCGGCAGCACCTCGCCACGCGCCGGCCGTCCGCCGCGTTGATCCTGCTTGGCGCGCACTTTGCCCAGTACGACGGGATCGACGATCTCGAGATGCGAAGGGTTCGCGGTCAACGACAGGTGCACGCTTTCGCCGCCGAGCGCGCGATCGGAAGAGGCGCCCAAGTGATACTTCACGTCGCCCGAGCCCTCGACTTCGTCAGGTTTCGATGAGCCGCCCTTGAACTCGTTGAAAATGGCGCGGTGCGGTTTTGCCATGACACTCGAGAGAACATTGAGCCGGCCGCGATGCGACATGCCGATGACGATTTCCTTGATGCCGAGATAGCTGCCGCGCTTGATGATCTGCTCGAGCGCCGGGATCATCGCCTCGCTGCCTTCGAGGCCGAAGCGCTTCGTGCCTGTGTATTTGACTTGGAGGAACTTCTCGAAACTCTCCGACTCGATGAGCTTGTTGAGGATCGCCTTTTTGCCGAGTGGCGAGAACTTGATCCACTTCTCGCGGCTTTCGATGCGGCGCTGAATCCACCGTCGCTGATCGATGTCGGCGATATGCATGTACTCGACGCCGACCTTGGCGCAGTAGGTTTGGCGCATGATGTCGACGATCTGGCGCATGGTGAGCACCGGGTGCTCGGCGCCCAGCGTGTCGTGGAGATAGATCGGCCGGTCGAGATCGGACTCGGCGAAGCCGTACGTCGCGGCCAGCAGCTCGGGATGATCTTGCCGCTCGGCTAGGCCCAAGGGATCGAGGTCGGCCGCGAGATGGCCGCGCACGCGATAGGAGCGGATGAGCGTCAGAGCCGCAATCGTGTCGTTGGTGGCGCGCAGCGCGGCCGCGGACGACAGCTCGGCGCCTTGAGACTGAGCCTCCTTGCGGATCGCGGACTCGATGACAGCGTGTGGGGGAACGGCAGCCACATCCGCCAAATCGCCGAAGCCGTTGCCATTGGCGGGGGGCCAGTTTGGCCTGACCCAAGACGGGCCGGTCGCCTCCTTGGCGATGCTCGAGCTGTCGTCGCGCAGGCTCTCGAAGAAAGTGCGCCAATCCGCGGAGACGCTCGCTGGATCGCGGGCGTAGCGCTCGTGCATCTCGGCGAGATAAGGGGCGTTTGTGCCTTCGAGAAAGGAGGTTTCGATGAGGGACTGATTCCCGGCTTGACGTGTCATCTCGATCCTCGTCTCAGCCGGGCGTTTCGGAGCAGGCCCGGCGGCGCCCGCATGATTGCGAGCAGGGTTACACGCCATCCCCGGCGGGACGGCTCATTCACATGCCAGGCACCTGCGCCAGTTGGCGCGCCATGCCTACGCCGCGATCAGCTTTGCCAGCGTCGTGCCCAGAGAAGCCGGGCTATCGGCGACCGTGATACCGGCAGCGCGCATCGCCTCGATCTTGCTGCCCGCACCGCCCTTGCCGCCGGAAATGATGGCGCCCGCGTGGCCCATGCGGCGGCCAGGAGGCGCGGTGACACCGGCGATGAATCCGACCGTCGGCTTCTTGCGGCCTTGTCTGGCCTCGTCGGCGAGAAACTGCGCCGCGTCCTCCTCGGCCGTGCCGCCGATCTCGCCGATCATGATGATCGAGGTGGTGGCCGGATCGGCCAGGAACATCTCGAGCACGTCGATATGCTCGGTGCCTTTGACTGGGTCCCCGCCGATGCCGACACAAGTCGACTGACCAAGTCCGGCGTCGGTCGTCTGCTTGACGGCCTCGTAGGTAAGAGTGCCCGACCGCGAAACGATTCCAACCGAACCCTTGCGATGGATATGACCCGGCATGATGCCGATCTTGCATTCCTCGGGCGTGATGATGCCGGGGCAGTTGGGCCCGATGAGCCGCGATTTGGAGCCGGCAAGCGTGCGTTTCACCCGCACCATGTCGAGGACAGGGATGCCCTCGGTGATGCAGACGATGAGTGGAACCTCGGCATCGATCGCCTCGAGGATGGCGTCGGCGGCAAAGGGCGGCGGCACATAGATGACGCTGGCGTCCGCGGCAGTCTTCTGCCGCGCCTCCAGCACCGTGTCGAATACCGGCAGGTTGAGGTGCGTCGTACCGCCTTTGCCGGGCGTTATACCACCAACCATTCGCGTGCCATAGGCGATGGCCTGTTCGGAATGAAACGTCCCCTGCGCGCCCGTGAACCCCTGGCAGATGACCTTCGTGGACTTGCCGACGAGAATGGACATGAGCGGCCAGGACTCCCTTTCGCATGTGCGAAAGGTTATTTGCGGCACAAATCCAAAGAGATCAAGTCCGGCGCGTCGTCCGACCCGCGCGCGCATCGGTCATTGCACTTGTGCGGTGTTCACGGATAGCCCGTGCAATCGCCAAATCCCGTCAACAGGCTGAAATGTCATGGCGAAATTGATCTGCAGTGGCCGGGTCGGGAAATGCCCGGCAAGCCTGAGGGCGCCGTCGGCGGCGATTGCGGGCTGCTCGGTGAGCGCTGGGGTCAAAATAAGCACCGGGGAAAGATCGACGCCCTGCTGCCGCAGATTGGCAAAGGCGATGCCGAGTTCAGCGGCCGAAGTCTTCTGCAGGGAGGGCGAGCCGAGGTCCCGGAGCACCGTGTAGTTGCCGGTGAAGTTCGCTTGGTTGAGCGCCGCAATCGAATTCCGGACCAGGATGAGGAGCACTTCGGCCGTAGGAACGGCAATCGGCAGTGTCGAGGCCCCAAGCTGCACAGTTGACTCGACTGTGGCGCCCGGCTTCTTCTCAGGTGCCGGCGTGTCCTGCGCGAAGCCTGAGCCCGTCACAGCGGGCCACACCACGATTGCGGCGGCGAGTGCGACGATAACATGGCGCCACGGGCACACGACCAGCTCCTGCGCTTCGGCAAATATCGCTAATGCGGATTTGCAGGTTAGGCCTGGACGCCGTTCAAGTCACCAGGCCGCGACGAAGCCGACCCGGCCGCCTACCGTGTTTGTGTCGAGACCCAGGCCGATGCCCGCATTGAGGATCAGTGTGTCGTCCAACCGCAGAGCCGCCTGGGCGGCGATGGCTTGCTTGTCCTCGTAGAAGCCGGCATTGGCGCCGATTGCGAAATCCTTGCCGGCCGGCATGACGAGCCCGCCCATGGCGATAGCGAGCGCGATACCCTCGTTTGCCTGGTCGATCTTCTGGAAGGCCTCGTTGAGGCCCGAGCCGATGTCGGCGAAGGCGCTGTCGACGTAGGCCTTGTTGACGGCATCGCTGGCCGAGACCGGGGTGCCGACATTCTGGATGCGATTGCCACCCATGCTGATTGGCGCACCGGATGCGACCGAAATCCCACCGGAGCCGACGGCGAGCGTTCTGGTGCGGGTTGTGCCTTCGACTTCGACAGTCTGGGCCTTGACCGTTCGGATGGTCGCGGTATCGGCATTGACGGCGTTCGTCGTCACAGTGCCGCCGGAGATCGTCGTGCCGGCACCATCGGTCAGCGACGAGCCTTGCACAGTCCCTGTGGCGATCACGTTCGCCGTCGTCACGTTCGTGACATTGAGATTGGTGGCATTGAGGGTCGTCGTGTTGACTGTGTTGGCGGTCAGCGTGCCGACGCCGGCGAGATTGCCACCCGTGAGAGAGGCGGTTCCGTCGGTGAGGGTTGCGCCTTGGACGGTGCCCGTCGCGGTGACATTGGTCGTATTGACGTCGGCAGCGTTCACATCGGTGGCGTTGATGGTGGCGATGTTGCCGGTGGTGCTGTTGAGTGTCGTGACGTTCCCGGTTGTCGAGTTGAGCGTCGTTATGTTGCCGGTCGTCGCCGTCAGCGTTCCGACACCGGAGAGGTTGCCGCCGGTGAGCGAGGCGGTTCCGTCGGTGAGGGTTGCGCCCTGCACGGTGCCGGTTGCTGTGACATTGGTGGTGTTGACGTCGGCGGCGTTCACATCCGTTGCGTTGACTGTGGTGATGTTTCCGGTGGTCGCCGCGAGTGTCCCAACGCCGGAGAGATTGCCACCCGTGAGAGAGGCGGTGCCATCAGTGAGGGTTGCGCCCTGGACGGTGCCCGTCGCGGTGACATTGGTCGAATTGACGTCAGTCGCATTCACGCCGGTGGCGTTGACGGTAGTGATGTTGCCGGTGGTGCCGTTGAGTGTCGTAACGTTCCCGGTTGTCGAGTTGAGCGTTGTGATGTTTCCGGTGGTCGCCGCGAGTGTCCCAACGCCGGAGAGGTTTCCGCTTGTGAGCGATGCGGTGCCATCGGTGAGGGTCGCACCCTGTACCGTTCCAGATGTGGTCGTGATGTTGCCAGAGGTGGTCGCGAGGTTGCCTGTGCCAGTCGTCAGGTTACCCGAGGTCGACGAGAAGTTGCCAGAAAGAGTGGACACGCCACCGGTGCCGGTCGCCGCGTAGCCCGCGGTACCAGCGGCGACATAGCCTCCGCCGCCAGTCACCTGCAGTCCGGTCGCGTTGACGCCTGTGTTGTTGCAATTCGCGTTGTTGTTGATCTGAATGTTGCCGACGCTGTTGGTGCAGATGACCTGATTGGCAGTGGTCGTGCCGATGATGCGGACCTGGGCGATCGCATCCGCGCTAGCGGCACATAGCGCCGTTCCCAGCACGAGCAAGCCGGCGGCGCTGCGAATCGGGATTGCGGCTGTTGAGCGACGAAGCATAGTCCAACCCTCTGGGTCGCCTGCTTCCCAGCGAGCGGCGTGTGGAAGCTAATCGTCCCCTTGAATTCGACGTTAGATGATTCGCATGCTGTCAAGCTGCAACAGCAACGCTAGTGGATAACATTATGCCTTGAACGGAACAGGGCGCGGCGATTACTGCCGCGCCCCGCCGCACCTGCCATGGACTCTAGGGCGGCCTCAGAGCGAGAAGTCGTCCGCCGTCAGGTTCACGATGCCCTGGATCTCAATCTCGAAATCAGCGCCGAGGTCACCCGTGACGTTGCCCGAGACGATCGTGTTGCCGTTCTCCACCCGGACCCGGATCTGACCAAGGCCGTCGAACGCGTTCGTGCCCTTGAAGGTGAAGGCGTCGTCCGATCCTCCAGCGAGCGCATCGATCCCCGAGAGATCGATGGTGTCGCCGCCAGCATTGCCGCCGCCTTCGAAGTCGGTGATCACGTCGCGTGTCGTGGCCGAATTGCCGAGGACAGAAAGTGGATTGAACACGAAACGGTCGCTACCAGCCCCGCCGGTCAGAATGTCCCGGCCGGCTCCGCCGTCGAGGATGTCATCGCCGTCGTCGCCGAATAGCCGATCATCGCCCTGCTTACCGAGGAGTGTATCTCGACCTTCCTGGCCATGAAGTCGATCTTTGCCGGTCGCCCCGTTGAGCACGTCGTCGCCCTCGCCGCCCCACAGAACGTCGTCACCGCTATTCCCGTGGAGCCTGTCGTCGCCACCTTGGCCGAAGACCTTGTCGTCGCCCCCGCGCGCGTCGACACGATCGCTGCCTGCTCCGCCAAACATCCGGTTCTTTTCTGAGTTGCCGTGAAGCACAAGGCCAGCGGGCTCATCGACGGGTAGGAGATCGAGTGACGCCGTCACGGTCCCGGACTTCGTCTGACCATCGCTGACCTTGAAGGTGAAGCTGACGCCAAAGTCGTCGTTGGATGCCGGCTTGTAGGTCCAGGTGCCGTTACCGTTGTCGACGAGCGTGCCGCCGCCTGAGGTGATTTTCAACTCGGTGACGTGCAGCGCATCGCCGTCCGGATCACCGGAGCCGGCCAGCAGCTCGGCCTCGGTGATGGTCCGCCACGTGTCCTCGCTCGAGGCTGCGAGCGCGATTGTGGCCGGCGCGTAGGGCGTCGTGTTCTCGTCGTCCGTTTCGGGCGTCTCGAAGATGTGCTCGGGCAAATTCTCGAGACCCGTGTTGCGGGCGATAATGTTGGCGAGGGTGATATCTTGGAACTCGTTCTCGTACAGGTCGAGGCCATCGAGACGGTCGGTGTAGTAGAAGCGGTCACCCTCCTGCAGGCGGTCGAACTGCTCCTGCAGCACGACCCAGAAGGTCTGGCCAACCATGCCGCCGTTGATGTGCGCCTCGGCTAGACCGCCGACCCACACGTCGACCCGATCGATACCCTTGACTGTGCCTGTGCCGTCGGCATTGACCACGATGTCGATATCGGGATTGACGGCACGGAAGGCCTCTATGTCGGTGGCCGCCAGTTGCAGATCCGGATAGGCCTGCTTGAACTGATCTATCACCGAGTTGGAGAGCCCGTTGCGGGCCTGGAAATCCTCCCAGGACGTGTACGGGTCGAGGTTTCCGGCATAGCTCCTCGCTTCGACGATGTAGGGATCGGTCGAGTTGGCGAGGTCGTGCCGGATCTGGTTGAGGGTGCCCAAACCCACATCCCAGCCGCGAGCAACGTTGAAGGCGAAAAGATCGGCATGCAATCGGACGAGGTCATTACGGACCGCGTCGACCACATTGAAATCGACCTCCTCGGCCTGCTGGCCGACGATGCCTTGGACGATGCCGTTGACGCCGAGCTGCTCGAAGCCGGGCTGCGGCACGTAGCCGGGAGGCAACGGGGCAGTGAACGAGTCGTTCGTCGGATTGAGGAAGGCATCGACCAGCGAGACCTGCTGCTCATCGCCGTTGGCATCGATGATCGTGATCGACTGCCCGATCAGTGAGTGGCCGACGCGGTAGACGGCGGCGGCGAACTCGTGGCTGATCGAGGCATCGGCGTCCGGATTGTAGTCGTTGTGGCCGTGGCTGCCGCTGCCCTTGATGCCGCCGATCAGCATGTCGGCGAACTCACCGAACACGACGCGCTGATACTCGGCCTCGTTGAGGATTTTGGCGGCTTGGAATAGCTCCTCGGCGGTGCCCTGGAAGCCGGCGGCCTCCAGATTTTCGACGTGGAAGTTGTGGTTCCTCGACCAGATCGTGTGGATCGAGGTGAGGGTCACGTTCTCGTTGGCTCTGAGATCGCCAGCCACGTAGTGGTCAAGCACGCTGATGAACGGATTGGCGTCGCCGACGAGCGTCTGGCCCGAGCCCATGAAGTTCGCGTTGAGGCCGGCCACCATCGCATTGTTGATGACGCCGTTCACGTCAACCAGACCCGCATAGTAGGTCTGGAACTCGGCCGTCGAGCCATCGGGCATCTGGAAAACGGTGTTGTTCTCCCAATGCTCGTGGATCAGCTCGCGCAGCGTCGGCAGCAATGCGAACGACGGGTTGGTCGGATCGGCGGCGCCCTGGAAGAGATGCGCACCGATGCCACCCTGGCCATCGCCCTCGCGGAGCAGCTGGCCGACGAGGCTATGCGAGCCATAGGCCTGGTTCTGGTCGACGTAGGGCGAGGTCTTGTTGAGGTGCTGCGGTACGCCGTTGGCGTCATAGCCGGTGACCTCACCACGGGTCAGATCGGCCGGATTGCCGGCGCCCGGATTGTAGCCAGGCCCGCCGATGGCGATCGAGCCGTTGCCGCCCTTCGGCAGGAAGTCGAGACCGTGGTCGAAATACTGGCCGAAGGCCATGAAGAAGATGTTGGCACCCTTGGCATTCGGAGCGAGATCGGCCTCTTGCGCGCCGAGGATGTTCGAGATGGTGCGCGGATCGAGCCCGGCATGGATCGGATTGACCGAGCCGTTCTCGCCATAGCTCGCATCCGTGATGCGGATGAATGGCTCGTCGGCGGCACCATAGGCCGGATGGTCGATGTTGTTGCCGTGCCCGTCAAGTGTGCGCACGCCCGTCGGTACGTCGTCCTCGCCAGCTGGCTGCTGGCCGTTGACGAGGGCCTTGAGCGCCGCGATGTCGGCTGCCGAGATGGTGAAGCCATTCGGCTCGCCGCCGTCGACCGGCGAGGCTCCGATCTGAGGCGTGCCCGTGCCGTCGAAGGTGATCGTGTTGATGCCATCCGAGACGATCGTCTGGCCATTCTGGTAAGTCGTCGTGTAGTTGGCCGGATTGGTGCCGGGCGCTACCTGGATGACGTCCTGCGGCCGGAGTGTGCCGATGATCGTGTCGCTGCCGCCGCCCGAGTTGAAGACGATGCGATGGCCTGACGTGAGGCCGGAGATGTCGACGGTGTCGTTGTCGCCGCTGCCTTCTATAGTGATCGTTGAGAAGTTGAGGCTCGTGTTGGGTGCATTGAAGTTGCCGACGACCGTGACCGTGTCGCCGAGCGTCGCGCCGCCATCCGGAACACCGTTGCCGTTGTTGGCCGAGACGTTCAGCCCATTGACCAGGATCTCCTCGACGTTGTCGAGCTCGGTGATGACATTGGCATCGGCTGTCCCGTTCCGCGTGATCACGATCTCGGTGGTGGCATTCAGGATTGCCGCCGGATTGGCCAGGAGGAAGGCCGCGCGCGCGAAGATCGTGAAGGTTTCGGCGGTCGCGTCGCCAGCGATGTGAACAGTGTCTCCAGCGCCACCATTTGTGCCGCCGTCGATGAAGTCGCGGCCGTCGCCGGCACGCCATAGGATGATGTCGTTGCCGGTACCGCCGTTCACGGTGTCGTTGTCCGCGCCGCCGACGAGAACATCGTCGCCGCCGTTGCCGTTGAGCGTGTCGGTTCCCGCGAAGCCAAACAGGATGTTCTGGCCGTTGGTGCCATTGAGGCTGCCGAGACCGTTGTTGTTGCCGGCAGTGCCGTTGATGATGGCGTAGGTATCACCGTCGAAGGCGAGCTGCTCGATGCTCGTCAGCGTATCGATGCCCTCGGCGCCG
This sequence comes from uncultured Alphaproteobacteria bacterium, assembly GCA_963741525.1. GTDB lineage: Bacteria > Pseudomonadota > Alphaproteobacteria > Rhizobiales > Hyphomicrobiaceae > JANNSX01. Next base: position 442,064 of record CAVUIW010000028.1, on the reverse strand, counting down.
GTCAGGTCGGTGACCGTGAGCGGCGCGTTCGTGCCGCCAAAGGCGAAGTTCGTCACGGGACCGTCGAAGACAGCCGTATCCGTGCCCAACTGACCGTCGATTGTGTCGTTGCCGCCGTTGCCGAAGAAGACGTTGGCGACATTGGCGTTCGAGGCCGTCAGCGAGTTCCGCACCGGCACCACCTGTCACGTTCTCGATGCCTGCGATGGAGGTGAAGCCCGTGGCCGTGCCAGTCTGAAGGTTGACGGTGACACCGGCCGTGGTCGCTCCATAGTTCAATGTATCGGTGCCACCGCCGAGATCGGCCGTCACCGATTCGATGCCTGTCACGGTGCCGCCTTCGAAATTGGTGATCGCGGTGCCGTCGAAGACGACGTCGAGCGTCTGGTTGCCGCCGCCGGCCGTGATTGCCAGCGTATCGAGGGTCGTCTGCGCGCCGCCGTCGATCGTGTCGGCGCCGTCGCCGATCGCGTAGTTGATGCTGTCGTTGCCGTCGCCGGCATTGATCGCGTCGGCACCGCCGCCGCCGGAAATGATGTTGTTGCCCGCATTGCCGGCGATGACGTTGGTGCCGCCGTTGCCGGTTGCATCGAGATTCAAATTGCCGGTCAGAGTGATGTTCTCGAAGTTGGCGCGGGCCGCCTGAGTGAGATTGAGACTGATGGTCGCCGACTCGACCGTGTCGGTGCCCCCACCGCCGGCTTCGACCGTCCTGTCACCCGCGACATCGACCACGTGGGTGTCGTTGCCAGCACCACCGACCGTCAGGTCGGCGCCGGCGCCGCCGTCCAACCGATCGACGCCGTCGCCACCGAACAGCAAGTCGTTGCCGGTATTGCCGTTGAGCGTCTCGTCGCCGGCCGTGCCGGCGATGAGCGTGTTGACGCCCGCCGCCGCGCTGGTCGTCGTCGCTACGGCATAGTCGTTCGTGCCGAACGCAAATCCGGCAAAGGTGCTATTGTTGAAGTCGATGACCTCGACGGCCGCATCCGGATCGTCGAAGTGGCCTTCGATCGTGACCGTCTTGCCGTTGATGTCGAGCACCAGATTGCCCAGGCCGTCATCCGACGCGTCGAGCGCGCCGAGTGCCACCGGAGCTTGATTGAGGATCGAGACCGTCCCGACGGTCGTCAATACCGCCGGCGCCAGCGGCGCTGCCGTCACGATCCGGCCGACATCGATACGGTCGATGCCGCCGCGGTCGCGAATGGTGTCGCTCGCGCCATTCTCGTTGATGCCGACGAGGAAGGTATCGTCCTCGCGGCCCGCCACGATCGTGTTCGCGCCCGTGCCGCCGCCGATGATGTCGTTGCCGCCACCGCCCGCGATCGTGTCGTCGCCGGCGCCGCCGCCGAGGAGGTCCCCGCTGCCGCCGCCGTCGATGACATCGTCGCCGCCCGCGCCGAAAATGCGGTCAGCAAAGTCGCTACCGGTGATGGTTCCCGCCACGGCCGGGCCGGTCGGCGCGGCGAACGTGTCAGTGTTGGGGCTGCCGATGACCGTAACGCCGGCCACGATGCTCGCAACGCTCAACGTCACGTTGTCGCCGGTGAAGTGGATGAACTCCACATCCGGGAAGACAGCGTCTTCCTCGGCGGCGCCGTTGTGGACGACCTCTAGAACGCCCTCGGCGTTCAATTCGAGCACATAATCGGTGCTGTTGCCGATGAACACCGCCGTATCGGTTCCCGCGCCGCCGAACAGCAGCTCGTTGCCCTCGCCGGCCGCGCCGCCCGACAGGAAGTCGTCGCCGGAGAGGCCGCGCACGATGTCGTCGCCTGCGCCGGCACCGATCGGTGCTGCGATCGTGCCGTCATGGCCGATGATCGGCAGCACAATACCGAAGCCTTGATTGGCAGGGGAATTCGGAATGTCGTGATAGCCGACAACCGTATCGTCGCCTCCGGTGAAGGCGAGGTTGGTTGCCGGATCGAGGGGACCGGTGACGCCCGAAACGATCTTTTCGCGAATACCGGCGCCGTCGATGTAAGTGATCACGGCACGAACATGCTCGCCGTCGAACAAGAGGACCGGGTCGGGCGTGAAGATCGGGCCGGTGACGAGCGTGCCATCAGCGCGCAATACGTCCTCGTACACACCGGAATCGGGTGCGGTTTCCACCTGCCAGGTCACGGTGAAGTTGCGGATCGCGCCGTCCGGATTTGTCGATGAGACATTGTTGGCGTCGGTCACGCGCGTTGCGCTTGTGCCACTCACCACCAGAGCGCCGGTCGAGTCTGTAGCGATGCGCATTGGCAGGCCGGCCTGGAACACCGGCTCGCCCGAGCTGTTGATCAAAGCATGGACCGTGACCGTCCCGACGGGTGCATCATTGAGACCTCCGACGAGGTCGATCGAGCCGTCGGCGAATTCGAGCCGCTCGATGTTCTCGACGACATCGACGCCGTCGTCGATGGCCGGCGTCGCGCCGACATGCTCGATGGTGATCCGGCGGTCGCCGATGCCGGTCAACGCGGCGAGCGCGCCCACGTCGCTGCCATTGATCACGATCACTTGATTGAGGTCGTTCGTGTACGTGAACCTGTACTCGGCGAGGCCACCACGGAAGACGGCGATATCGAGGTCGCCGATGTGACCGCCGACCGAGCTGTTGCCGGCCTGCGAGGAGGAATCGAGAATCTCGCGGACGATCTCGAGCTGGCCAGGGCTGACCGCGCGATGGAACACGAGCGTGTCGAGCGGTTGCCCTTCGCGGGCGACGAGCGCAGGGCTTGCCACCGCATAGCCGTCGCCAAGAGCGGCAACCTCGGCCGGAGTATAGAAGTGGACAGCACCCTGCATCTTCTCGGCGGTGCCGACTTCGTTGCCGTTCAAGTCGTTGATGCCGATCCGGACGTTCAGCACCTTGTCGCCATCGATGAAATCGTTGCCGCCACGGCCGGCCAGCACATCGCTGCCGTCGCCGCCGACCAGAACGTTGCCGCTCTGATAGACGATGTCGGACTGATTGCCGGCGAGGTCGGCGTCGCTGAGACCCAGCACCTCCTGCAGGCCATCGACGCGCTTGACGCCGGCCTTGTCGAGGCCGTCGCCGTCGAGCCCGGCTTCATTGACCGGGACAGTGGGGTCCAATGCACCGATCGGCGCCGTGCGGTCATCGCCAGTGAGGATGTCGCCGAACTTGGAGCCAGAGACAGATTCCACGCGGTCGAAGCGGTTGCGCAGGATGTCGGCCGCCGCCGTGGTGATGATCTTCTGGCGCAGATCCATGTCAATGCCGAACGAGAGGTGCTCCTCGTAGGACACCCAGTCGAAGCCGAACATGCCCTCGGAGCGCATGACGGATTCGCCCTGCACCATGATGTCGTCGCCGGACTCGGCGTCGAAATCACTCTCGTTGGTGCCGGAGAACATGACGTCGTGGCCGATGATCGGCGAATTGAAGAACAGCTCGGAGTTCTCACCCGCGACGGTATCGAAGCCCTCGCCGGCCTCGATCCAGTCGTCGCCCTCGCCACCGAGCAGGAAGTCCATGTCGGGTGTGCCGAGGATGAAGTCGTTGCCTTCGGCCGCGAACACCTCCTTGGCGTCGATGCCGGCGACGACGAAGTCGTTGCCGGAGCCGCCGAAGATCAGATCACCGAGGCCGTTGCCGCCGTTGATGATGTCGTCGCCTTCATCGCCGTGGATGAACTCGGGATCGCCACCGCCATAAATGATGTCGCTACCGGTCCCGCCGTGCAGCCGGTTGATTCCGTGGCCGCCCTCGATGTAGTCGTCACCGCCGTCACCCCAGATGGTGTCGTCGCCGAGATCCGCGATGAGGACGTCGTCCTTCTCCGTGCCGCCGAGCACGACGTGCTCGCCGCCGGTGAACTTGATCGAGCGGTCATAGGTATTGCCGTCGATGTTCAGATGCAGATCGCGGGCGACCTTGGGCTCGAGCGCCTCGAGGAAGGGGTCGTCGTGCGTCGGGTCGGCGACGTTCTGCAGCTGCTGGTGCCACTCGATGATGTACTGGGGCGTCGAGAAGATCTCGCCAGGCAGGTGAGTGCGACCCATGTCGTCAGGCCCAAGGCCCACGTCCACACCCTGGCCGAGATCGGTGTTGAGCATGATGAGCTTGGAGAAGGCATTGTTCTCGAGCTCTTGGACGAAGTGCGTGCCTTGCGTGCGCGAGAGATAGTAGAAGCGATCGCCGTTCTGCAGATTCTCCATCTGCTTCTCGAAGACGAAGGTGAAGGTGGAGCCAAGCATGCCGCCGAAGGGCAAAATCGCCTCGGCGAGGCCGCCGATCCATAGGTCGACGTCGTTGAGGCCGCCGAGCGTCCCGCCCGCCGCGACACCGCCCGTGTATGCATCGGACCCACCGAGGAACGCCAGTCGCTCCTCGTTTGTGTAGGTGTTGCCGTTGATGGTCACACCATCGGCATTGTTGCCGTCACCGAACACCAGCAGCGTGGCGGCCTCGCGCTTGCCCGCCGTCGTCGTGGCATTGACAATCGACTCGTGCGTGCCGTAGGCCGCGATGAAGTTGACGATCGAGGACGGATTTTTCAGGTGTTGGGCGAAATCCACCCAGCTTGTATAGGGTTTCAGCCACTCACTCCGCGCCTCGTCGTAGAAGGCGGCGCGTGCCTCCTGTAGCGATGGCACGCCGGTCTCTCGGCCGCGCGCAAGGTTGACGGTCGGCAGATCGAGCGGCAGGCCGAGCAAGTTGTTGCGGAGGGCTTCCGTCACGAACTCGTCGATCTCGTTGCCTTGCTGGCGGGTCATGCCGCGCACAATGGCGCCGGCCATCTCGTCGGCGGTGACTGTTCCGTCCTGGGTGAACTCGACGGGGTTTAGAAAAGCCTCGATGAGGCCGATGTCGTCCGTGGTCTGGCCGTCGGCGCCGAGCCGGTCGATGGTCTCGGTCAGCATCGAGTGGCCGAAGCGGTAGACGGTGTGTGCGAATTCGGCGACGATCGCTGGGTTGATGTCGATGGTCGGGTTGAATATGAAGAGGTCGACCATCGGGTTGACCTTGCGGGCGAACTCCTCGAATACGAGATGCTGGTATTGCATCTCGGTGCCGAAGCGGGCGGCTTGGAAGACGCGCTCGCCGTCCCAGGTCAGATCCGTCTTTACGGTCGCATTGCTGAAAGTGCCGACGGTCACATCGATATCCAGCCACTCGTTCAGGAAGGCAATGGCCGCGTCCTGCTCGGCAAGCGTCGTCGCCGCGTTGAACTGTGCGATTGCATCGGCCAGCACCACGTCCTTCGTGTGCTCGGCGAGCCGGTTGTGTTCCGAGTGGAAGACGTGATGGACGGTGGTCAGGCCGATATTCTCGTTGCCACGGCCGTCGCCGGTGATGAAGTGGGCGTCGAGCAGCTCGTTGTCGTAGTTGACCGAGCCACCGAAGGCCTGGTTGTTCCCCATGTCGCGGCCGTCGTCGCCGAGCTGGCTGAAGTGGTCGCCGGCGGTGCCGTTGCTGTCCGCCGTCCGGTTGCCGCCGTTGCTGTTGTAGGGATTTGCGGCATGCGCGATGTCGTCGAGGAAGGCATGTCCGGTGAACTCGACGGCGAAAGTATAGGTCGCGGTATTGCCGTCAAGCGCCGGCGAGTTGCCGTTTTGCGCGCTCGGCGGAGCAATGAGCAGCGCGAGCTGAGCGGCGCTGGCATCGTCAAGCTCGATGCTGCGAATGTCGAGTCCGCTCAACGCATCGTTGTTGTCGGAGTTCTGCCCCTCGACGAGGATCATGCGGCTGTTGCCAGCGCCGTCGGTCACCTTCACGACAACCTGCGCAAAGCCGTTCGGGCCGCGCTGAAACTCACCATAGAGGTCTGTCGCGAGCAGTGGCACCTTGCCGATGTGCTCGTCGGACAAGCGAATGCCAAGTGCGTCAGCGGCCTGGGCCTTCACGTCGAGCCAAGTCGCGAGACCGCCGGTGCTGCCTTCGAGGAGATGGCCGGTCGCGACGATATCGGGGGAAGCGTTGGCGTCCGTGTTGCCCTGGGCGTCCCGATGGGTGTCGTCCGCGACCGCCGTGTACTCCCGCAGGAACACTTGGTGGGAAGCGTGAGACGTATACGTCTGATTCTGATCGACGAATGGCGTCGTGAGATTGCGGGCGTTTTCGATCGTGCGGGTGATGACCATGAAGTTCGAGTTGCCGCCGGGGACATACAGCGGATCGTCGGGCTGCAGCGGAACGTAGACCTTCGTCGTCGCCGTTTTCTCGACGAGGTCGAGGCCGTGATCGAAGAACTGGCCGAACAGCGTCATCCACGAGTTGAACGGCGCTGAGATTCCCTCGTCTGGAGCGACGTTCGGGATAGAGAGCGTGCCGTTGTCGTTGAACACGAGCTCGTTGTTCGTGGCCGTCAAGAGGTAGGACTTGACCACGGCGGTCGCGGCGTTGGCGGCCGCCACGGCCGCGTCCCTCGGCCCGACGAGCGAGCCATTGAGTGTGGTGACTTCACCGATGTTCAATGCCGCGTTGCCGCTGGCGGTTGTGGCGTCGGCGATGTCGCTCGGATCGATGGTCGAGCCGATGATGAGCAAGCCGCTCAGCGTCGAGACCTGCCCGGCAACGGCCTGAGCGTTCAACAGGGCGAGCTGCGCCGCTGCGAGATCAGCGGGAACGACGCCAGCGTCGTACTGAAGGGCCGTCACCGTCGATTGCGCCGACGAGACCGCGCGATTGGCGGCGCTGACAGCCGCCGCAGCCGCCGCGATGTCGCCAGCATCGACAATTCCGTCGTCGTTCAGAACGTCGTCTTGGATTGCGGCCAGCAGCGCATCGATGGCCGCCTGGGCGTTGGTAGTCGTCACGATGCCGGCGCCGGTGGCCGCGAAGGCGCCGACATAGGCCGCCTCGAGATGGTGCGCGGCGCGGTCGGCTGCGGTCAGCGGCGCGACGCCGTCGACGATGATTCTCGCAGCGGAACCTGTGATGCCGATGAAGTCGAGTGCGGCATAGATCGCTGCCGGATTGTTGGGCGTCTGATCGACGATCAGGTTTGAGATCGTGCGCGGAGCGGTATCGACGACGTTGCCGACCGGATCGGCATAGTTGCCGGGAATTGCCGTCTGACCGGTGCCGGGGCCTGGTCCATTGGTATCGAAACCGGCGTCCGGGGTGCCGATATCGCGATCCGCCGGCACCAGCCGCAGGAACGGCTGATCGGCCGATCCCCAGTCCTCACGGCCCGGGATGAGGTTGTTGAGCGTCCCATCGACCGTCCTCAGACCAAAGGGCAACAGCGGGTTCGTCACAAGTTCGGTTAATGGTGTACCGGCCGAATGAGCTTCCGCGATCTTGATCTGGGTGAGAATGAAGCTCAGATCCGAGAGATTGAAGGTGACCATGCCACAACTCCTTGGAATCGGCCGCTAATTTGCGAAGAGGAAAGCGCTCCCGGACAGGCAGGGCCGCATACCCCGCCCGCCTTTGGGCGCCAGTGACGAAAACGGCACGCTCTTTGCCTGTTGAAGGCTCAGGACGTGCCGCAGAATCTGTGCATTCGGATGATTGACGCCGGCGCTCTGGACGGGGCGGGGGTTCCGATTGACCTGGACGCCATCGCTCGCACGCCCGACGAGACAGGCAGTCCACAGCTGTGGACAATCCCGCGGACGCGGCTGCATAAATGATGACAATGGCTTTCGGGTCACGGTTGGCCCAACTGACGATGAAGAGGCCGATACAAATCTTGTCTTGCTGGTACAGTTGAACTAACGCTAGGTACTGGATGAATTTTCTGAGCCGTCCTGAGGTCTGAAACGGGGCCTAGGGTCGGATGGACTACGGACCTTGGTCGGGTCCGAGCGAGAGGCGCCACATGCGGTTGGTGCAGAACGATGCTTCGTGAGTGGTTGTGTAAGCGTGGGTGTGAAGTCGGCTGTGCGCTGGGAGCGCACGGGCGGTACGCGCGCGGCCACGGCCATTGCGGCAGTTTTTTTTGCCAGTTTGTATTATTTATGCTGCAGTCTGACGATTGTCTTGGCAGTGATCGCGCCTGCCGGTCCAACCCACGCGGGCGACCAGTTCGCAGCCGGTCGCCTGGTCACCGCGGAAGTCCGGACAGCAGCGGCATCAGATGCGGCGCCGACCGCTCGGGTTCGGGAGAAGGTCTTGCAGGCCGCCGTTGTAACCCCCGGATCATCCGGGGCGCAGGCGGAACCCGGCGGCATTGGCAACGGCGGGTCGCCGGAGCTGGCGCCAGTGAGCGGGAGCGAACCTCCGTCCAGTACGGCCAACACCGAAATTTTGGCCGGCACGACCCTCACCAGCCAAGAACTGCCGGAAAATTCGGTCGCGAGCGAACCCACTCGAAGTGCCGGGTTCTATTGGCTATTGCTGATCGTGGCCACGCTTACGCTCGGCACATTCGCCGTTGCTTCCGGTCAATTTCAGGGCCGGGTCGCAACGGCGATCGTCTCCTGGCGCGGCATTGCTGACTGGGCCGGCGGCCGCGCACGTCTACTGTGGTCCGGCCGTGGGGGCGCTGCGCCGGATCGCGTTCCTACAACGGCCTTGGCGAACCTCAGGGCCGACCTCCACGACGGACCGGCCCAGCACCTGGCATACGCGCTCATGCATCTCGATGAGATCGAACCACGCGATGCGCTGGACGATGATCCGCGCCGCATTGCCTACAACAAGGTTGAGCGATCCATCCGGTCCGCGCTCGAGGAGACACGCGAAATCGCCTCCGGCACGAGCCTTCCGGCCATCCGCCAGCTCGATCCGGCGACCGTCATCGCCGATGCCATCCGCAGTCACGAATTGCGCACCCACACGAGCGTGCAGCGCCAGATCACTGGATTGCCACCGGCACTCACGCCTTCAGTGAAAATCTGCCTCTATCGTTTCACGCAGGAAGGCCTCAACAACGCCTATCGGCACGCGCGTGGCAAGGGTCAGAAGCTCACCATCAAACTGGCCGGCAATGAGATCCTCGCCGAAGTGGCGGACGATGGACCTGGCTCGATCGATGCTGAGGCGAAGCCAGACCGGCTGGGACTGACGGGGCTCAGGCAGCGCGCCGAAGCAGCCGGCGGCAAGCTGGAGATCATCTCCATGCCTGGGAAAGGCACAAAACTGGTGTTAAGGTTGCCAGCGCCGAAGCGGGCGGAGACGGAGTAAGGGGTAAGTTGATGGCCTTGGCGGTTGAGCGTATCTCGGTTGCAGTGGTCGACGACCATCCCATGATCCGTGAAGGGGTGATGTCGGTGCTGTCGCGCGACAGCCGGTACTCCATCGTCGCCCAAGGCGCGAGCGGGCGCGAAGCGGTCAACATCGCATGCGAACGTAAGCCCGATGTGATGCTGATCGATGTGCATATGCCGGGCGGCGGCGGCATCGCAGCCGCAAGCGCCATCCATGCCAAAGCGCCGTCGATCAAGACGATCATGCTCACGGTGTCCGAGGAGGAGTCGGATCTCGTTTCTGCATTGGAGGCGGGCGCCAGTGGCTATGTCCTCAAGGGGACGCCCGGAACGGAGCTGTTGCGGATCGTCAAGTCCGTGCTCGATGGGGAGGTCTATGTCGCGCCGGGCCTGGCGGCACGCGCGATCCTCAGGATGCGGCATACGCCGCCTGCCGAGAAGCCTAAGTCCGAGCCGGTGGCCGGTCTCACAAAGCGCGAGAGCGAGGTCCTGAGCTCCGCCGCCGAAGGCATGACCAACAAGGAAATCGCCAACCGGTTCGATTTGAGCGAGAAGACGATCAAGCACTACATGACCAATGTTCTCGACAAGCTCGGCGTGCGAAACCGAGTCGAGGCGGTGCTGGCAATGAAGCGCACCGGTCAGCGGGAAGGCTGACCGGACGCCCGGCATCCGGCAGTCGATGAAAACACCAACTGATCCCGCGGCGCTCCGCGCAACCGAGGCGCTCGCCGCGTTTCGTGCGCGAACCCTCTCGCCCGTCGAGCTGATGCAGGCGGTGATCACGCGGGCCGAACGCAATGATCCGAAGATTCGTGCCTTTTCGCATACCTTCTTCGATAAGGCGCTCGATGCCGCTCGCAAGGCAGAGGCCCGCTACGCCAAGACCGATGGACGCCTGCGTCCCCTCGAAGGCCTGCCGCTCGCCGTCAAGGACGAGATGAGCGAGGCCGGAAAGCCCATCACAATGGGCTCCGCCGTGTTCAAGGACCGGATTGGTACCTGGACGGATGTCGCAGTGGAGCGGCTGAAGAAGGCAGGCGCCATCGCACATGCGCGCACAGTAACGCCAGAATTTTCGCTCGTCGGTGTTTGTCACTCGAAGCTCTGGGGCGTTAGCCGAAATCCGCACAACGTGGCGATGACACCCGGCGGATCGTCCGGTGGCGCCGCGGCCGCGCTTGCGGCAGGGATGACGACGCTCGCCATCGGCTCCGACATTGGAGGTTCCATCCGCATTCCCGCGAGCTGCTGCGGCATCGCCGGCTACATGCCGCCCTATGGTCGCGTGCCTGATGCGCCTCCCTACAATCTCGATCCCTTCAGCCGCACAGGTCCGATGGCGCGATCGGCCGCCGACTGCGCGTTGATGCTCAACGTCATGTCCGGGCCGCATCCGTCCGATATCGCGACGTTGCGTGAGCGTGTTCGAATTCCATCCGCCATGCCCGGCATCAAAGGCTGGCGCATCGCCTATTCGCTAGACTTCGGCTACAAGACGCTCGATCCGGATGTGCGGCGGAACACGCTCGCCGCGATCAATCTCTTCCGCGACCTTGGCTGCGCGGTCGAGGAGATCGAGGTGCCTTGGGACCACCAGTTGCCGGCTATCCGCCGTGACTATCTCTACGTGCTTTGGGGGAAGCGCATGGGCGACCTCCTCACGAACCATCGCGATGCGCTCTCCGACTACACGATCCGCTATGCCGAGGCCGCACGCGATACGCCGGTCGAGGCGCTGCATCGGGCCTATGACACCATCGTGCAGATCTCGGAGAAGATGGGGCCTCTGCTGGAGCGCTACCATCTCTTCGTCTGCCCGACGACCGCTGTTCCGGCCGTGGCGGCGGATCATGATCCCTACACCGCGGACTTCATGATCGACAACAAACCAGCTGACGCGCGCTCGGGCTGGATCATGACCTACCCGTTCAATGTACTCGGGCGGTTGCCTGTCATGGCCCTGCCATCGGGCCGGGCCCGCCATGGCGTGCCGACCGGCATCCAGATCGTCGCCCGGAGCTACGACGACAAGCGCTGCTTTCAGGCGGCCTACGCCTATGAAGCGGCGCGAGAGCAGATCGGCATTGTCGAGCCAGCTTGAGAGCCGAGGCTCAGCAAACCGCCGGCTCGCATTCGCGAAGCTCATAGGCGACGTGGGGCTTCGGACGCGTGAAATAGAACTCACGGCCGTCCCGGCATCTGACGCGTCCGTCGATGACCTGGGCGCCAGCCAGCTCGAAGGCGTTGACCCAAACGATATGCTCGTAGGTGCAGGACACGCCTGTTGCGAGCTGCAGTTGCAGGATCAAGAGCCAAGTCTCGCCCTGGGCCATTGCGAATCCCGCACTGATAACGAGGGCGCCGAACGTGCAAACACTGAGATAGACTGCTCGTTTGCTGCGTCGCATCTGCCTGTCCTGCAACCTTATCGTGTCGAATGTGTTTAGCTTATCTGTGCGAGCGGCGCGGATCGTTGATTCACGTCAAGGCGGGGATGCGGCCGGCACCATAAGTATCGCACCCGATGTATTGGTGGGTGGCGCACCGCCGCCGGGTCCGGAGGAGAACCGTCATGTCCTACAAGACCATTCTTGTTTACCTGAACAGCGCTAATCGCGCCGAGGCGGTGCTGGAGGCGGCGCTGCGCATCGCGGGCCGGAACGAGGCCCATCTGATCGGCCTCCACGTCATTCCCCAGGTGACGGTTCCGGCTGTCGTGCCCTTCGAGGTGACCGGTGAGATTATCGAGGTGCAGCGGAAGGCGCTCGACGAGCAGGCGGCAAAGATCTCAGCGCTCTTCGGCGAGATGACGCGACAGCATCAGCCGCCCTGCGAGTGGCGGACCGTCAAGGCCTCACACTACGACGTCGCTAGCATCGTCGACGATCACGGCCGCGCGGCCGATCTCATCATTGCCCCGCAATCGGATGCTGATGGCGATATCTATTCGCCGGCTGACGTGACCGAAGACCTACTCATGGAGGCCGGGCGGCCGGTGCTCGTCATTCCCCGACGCGGCCGGGTGAAGAAACTAGGAGAGACCGTGCTGCTGGCCTGGAACAACAGCCGGGAATCGGCGCGCGCGACGTTCGATGCATTGCCGGTTCTCCAGACAGCCAAGACTGTCAAGCTCCTGACCGTCGATCCGCCACGCAATCGCAAGGGCGATCCCGATCTGCCAGCGTCCGAGATCGCGGCTTCGCTGGCGCGACATGGCATCAAGGTCGAGGCGGCGGTGACATTGACGGGCGGTCTCAGCATCGCTGAAGGGCTACTTGCCCAAGTCGACAACACCGGCGCCGATCTGCTGATCATGGGCGGTTATGGTCATTCGCGGTTGCGCGAGGTGGTTTTTGGCGGGGCCACGCGCGACATGCTCGAGAAGATGACGGTGCCGGTGCTCATCTCGCACTAAAGTGCTTCCGGAAAAGTGCGAAGCGGTTTTCCGGTAAGAAGCACGACAAGCCACGCACCGTCATGCTGCGCGATGGGTGTGCCCTCCGGCCCTGTCGCGCAGCCGCTTTTCCATCCATGGACACTTTCCGTCGAGGCCACATGACATTCCACAAAATCCGGCTGGAGCTCGCCCGCGACCCCGATTTTCCGGACGGCAGCCGGCATCACGGCTACGAGCTGGTGGCGCCGCTGAATGGCGATGATCGTATCGATGCTTCGGTGTGGTCGCGCCAGCGCGCCCGCTGCCGGGTCCGGCGCTTCTGGGAAGGCGAGGCCGACGAGATCGGCCATGTCGTTCGGAAGCCTGGCGGTGCCTGGGCCTTTCACTACGATATCAATGGCAACGAGGACGATGATGAAACGGGCTATCGCCTCGGCGATCACCGGTTCCGCATCGGTGAGTATGTCTCGATCCGCGAGCACGACGACGACCGGTTGCGGACCTTTCGCGTGGTCTCGGTGACCGAAGCCGACTGAGTTCCGGCGGGCGCCGCCTACGCAATTGCCTTGCCGCCAAGCTCGTCCTCGATGTGAATGCGGACGATGTCTTCGAAGCTCGTATCGCCCTTGAAGCCGAGTGCGATGGCTCGCTTGGCATCGAAACGTCGCGGCCAGCCGGCGACGATCTTCTCGATAAATGGATCGGGCTCGCGACGGATGCGCCTGATCACCGCCTCGCCGGCGACGCGCCGCAGCGCTGCAATCTGTTCGCCGACGGTTACGGCAAGGCCTGGCAATGAAAGATTGCGGCGCGTACCGACCGCATTGCCATCGATGGCCGCCGCATGCAGCAGGAAACCGATGGCCGCGCGCGGGCTCGCGTGCCAGTGCATAACATCCTCGGAAACCGGCAGCACGGCTTCATGGCCGGCGAGCGGCTCGCGGCAGATGTTCGAGAAGAAGCCCGAGGCGGCCTTGTTGGGCTTGCCCGGCCTGATGCAGATGGTCGGCAGGCGGATGCCGATCCCATCAATGAAACCCTTGCGAGTGTAGTCGGAGAGGAGCATCTCGCCGATGGCTTTCTGCGTGCCATAGCTCGTCAGCGGCGTCAGGTGATAATCGTCGGGAATGGCGTCGGGGAACGGTGCGCCGAAGACGGCGATGGAGGAGGTAAAGACGAGGCGGGGTTTCTTTTCGATGGAGCCGTAGCCGTGCCGCAAACTCTCGAGCAGGTTCTGCGTCGCGACGAGATTGATGCGATAGCCCTTCTCGAAGTCCTGTTCGGCCTCGCCGGAGACGATGGCCGCGAGATGGAAGATGACATCCGGCTTATCGGCAACGATGCGGCCAGTCTCGCCGGATGCAGGCATGTCGCCCACGAGGCATTTGACGGGAAACGAGGCCTTCAGCGTGACGGGCTCCACGACATCGTAGAGCGTCAGGCCGCTGATCTCGCGTCCGGCAAGCGTGCCGTCCTTCGCCAGACGCTCGGCGAGCTTGCGGCCGAGAAATCCGGCGCCGCCGGTGATTGCAACCTTCATCTCTCATGCTCCCTTGGTGGCGACGCCATAGCGCTTCGCCCAACCCAATCCGGCGACGGTTCCAGCCTTCGGCCGGTACTCGCAGCCCACGTATCCGTCGTAGCCGAGCTCGTCGATGAGGTCGAGGATATAGGCGTAGTTGATCTCTCCAACATCGGGCTCGTGCCGGCCAGGAACGCCGGCGATCTGGATATGGCCGACGTTTGGCCAGAACTCCCGTAACGCGATCGCTGAGATCGCCGCGCATGATCTGGCGATGATAGACGTCGAATTGCAGGCGGAGTGCCGGGCTCGCCACCTCCTCGATGATGTCGCGGGCTTGCGCGAGGTCGTTGAGGAAATAGCCCGGCATGTCGCGGGTGTTGAGTGGCTCGATCAGAAGCAATACGCTGGCCGCTTCGGCGCGCCTGACGGCCTGCCGGAGATTTTCGATGTAGGTTACGCGCGCCGTGGCATGCGAAAGCTCCGGTGGCACGACACCCGCCATGACGTGCAGCTTCGGGCAGCCGAGCGCTTCCGCATAGCCGAGAGCCTGCTCGATGCTATCGGCGAAATCCGAGCGCTTCTCCGGAAAGATCGACAGGCCGCGCTCACCTTGGTCCCAATCGCCGGGCCACAGATTGAAGAGCGCTTGCTTCAGGCCGCATTGATCCAGGCGCCTGCGGATCTCGGCCGCCGGATAATCGTAGGGGAACAGGAACTCAATGGCCTCAAAGCCCGCGTTCGCCGCCGCCTCGAAGCGGTCGAGGAAGTCCAACTCCGCGAACAGCATCGACAGATTGGCGGCGAGGCGCGGCATGACCCATCCGTTTTCCGCACAGCGGATGCCGTGGGTGCGCACAGAGAGTGCGCTTGACCCGGTTAAGGCTGGTATCATAGCCTGCTGGTATGACAAGTACACCAGTGGCGTTGCGTCGTCAGGCCGAGGCCGGTAGCGAGATCATTCGCCGCCGCCGCCTGTCGGATGAGGTGCAAAGCCGCCTCGAGACAATGATCCACGATGGCCGCTATCCTCCAGGCGAGCAACTTCCCTCCGAGCGAGAGCTCATGCAGGTGTTCGGCGTCGGCCGCCCGGCTGTGCGCGAGGCGCTGTTCTCGCTGCAGAAGATGGGGCTCGTTGCCATACAGGCTGGCGATCGCGCGCGTGTCACGCGGCCAACACCCGAGGCCGTAGTTGAGGGTCTTTCAGGCGCAGCCCGGCATCTGCTTGCGGCGCCCGGCGGCGTCGAGAACCTGCAGGATGCGCGCTTGTTCTTCGAGGTCGGCCTCGCCCGCCACGCGGCGGAACATGCATCCAAGGCCGACATCGACAGTCTTGCGAATGCGCTCGAGGCGAACCGGCAGGCGATCGGCGATCTCGAGACCTTCGAGCGGACCGACGTCGCCTTTCACTTCATGCTGGCCGTCATCGCCAAGAACCCGATTTTCACGGCGCTCCATCAGGCGCTCGTCGAATGGCTCGTCGAGCAGCGGCATACGACGCTCTCATGGCCCGGTCGCAAGGGCACGTTCAAGAAGGCCTATGAGGCCCACAAGGCGATCTTCGAGGCGATCGTGCTGCGCGATCCGGATGCCGCCGAGAAGGCCATGCGGGCGCATCTGGCGCATGTCTCAAGGGTCTACTGGGAAGCGAAGGCGGCGCGCCCATGAGCGCCTTCGTCATCATCGTCGACTTCAAGCTGAAGTCTGGTACGCGCGCCAAGTTCCGCAAACTCATCGACGCGAACGCGGAAACGTCCGTCCGCGATGAGCCTGGCTGCCAGCGTTTCGACGTGCTGGAGCCCGAGGGCGAGGACGACCGGATCGTACTCTACGAGATCTATGATAGCCGCGCCGACCTCGACGCGCATATTGCCACGAAACACTACAAAGCCTTCGACACGGCGAGTGCAGCCATGGTCGCCGAAAAGACCGTGACGGCCTACACGCTTGTTTGCGAAGGCGGGGCCCAGGGGAAGGACTGATACACACATGAGCGCCACGGGTCTAAAAGCCATGAGCCGGATGAAATCGGCGAAGCTCGGTCACTTCATCGTCGAGTTCGCGACGCCGGGCATCGGCCAT
Source organism: uncultured Alphaproteobacteria bacterium (assembly GCA_963741525.1). Lineage (GTDB taxonomy): Bacteria > Pseudomonadota > Alphaproteobacteria > Rhizobiales > Hyphomicrobiaceae > JANNSX01. The sequence goes on along the minus strand of CAVUIW010000028.1, from coordinate 425,940 downwards.
ATCCTGAAGTCGGCCGGTTGCGATTTCGTGCTCTTCGACATGGAGCATTCGGGCTTCGCCATGGAGACGGTGAAAAGCGCGGTGCGCTATTTCGAGGCGGCCGACCTGCCGATGATCTGCCGGGTGCCGTCTCGCGAATACCACCACATTGCGCGTGCGCTCGACATGGGCGCGGAGGGCATCATGCTGCCGATGGTCGGCAATCCGGAGGAAGCGCGGCGCATCGTCGACAGCGTCAAGTATGTGCCGGATGGCAAGCGCGGCGTGGCCTTGCAGGTCGCCCACGACCGCTATCGTGCGGGTCCGGTCGCCGACAAGCTCGGGGCGGCGAATGCGCGGACGACGATCTTCGCCCAGATCGAGACGGAGGAGGGTGTCGAGAATGCGGATGCCGTCGCCGCCATCGACGGCGTCGACTGCCTGTGGATCGGGCATTTCGATCTGTCGGCTTCGCTCGGCGTGCCGGGTGAATTCGGACACAAGAAATTCACCGACGCCATTGCCCGCGTGACGGCTGCAACCAAGAAGCACAAGAAGGCGCTCGGCCGGCTCGTGCCCACCGTCGAGCAGGGCATCGAGCTCAACGCCCAGGGTTTCGATTTCATCTGCTACTCTGGCGATGTCTGGGTGCTGCACAACGCCCTCGCCGAGGCGATCGGCAAGCTGCGCGCGGGCACCTCGGCGAAGAAGAAGTAGGAGGGCGGGATGGCCGACACATTCCGCGTCGCACTCTCGGGCGACTTCAAGAAGCCGGATGGGTCGCCGACCTTTCCCGATTTCGACGTCGCGCCGCTGATGGCCGCCAGACAAGTCGAGGTTGCCTACATTCCGGCTGAAAATCCTCTCAAGGCGAAGGATCTCGCCGATTTCGACGCGCTCATTCTGCTGATCCCGAAGTTCAACGCCGAGAGCGTGCCCGCCGGCGGACGGCTCTCCGTCGTCGCCCGTTTCGGCGTCGGCTATGATACCGTCGATGTTCCAGCCTGCACGAAGAACGACGTCGCACTGTGCATCACGCCCGACGGCGTACGCCGCCCGGTCGCCGTCTCCATAATGGCCTTCATTCTCGCCTTGACCGGCAAGCTGATGGTCAAGGACCGGCTGACGCGCGAAGGCCCCTCCGGTTTCAATCGGCGCGGTGAGCATATGGGCGTCGGCCTCGTCGGCAGGACACTGGGCTCGATCGGCATCGGCAATATCGGCGCCGAGATGTTCCGGTTGGCCGCGCCTTTCGACATGAAGTTCATCGCCCACGATCCGTTCGCAGATAAGACCATCGCCAAGGAACTCGGCATCGAGCTCGTCTCGCTCGAGGACTTATTCCGCCGCTCGGACATCCTGACCGTCAACTGCCCCCTCACCGAAAAAACTCGCCACATTGTCAATGCCGAGCGCTTGGCCCTCATGAAGCGGACGGCCTACTTCATCAATACGTCGCGAGGCCCGACCGTCGACCAGAATGCATTGACAAAAGTCCTGCAAGAGCGCCGCATCGCCGGTGCGGGTCTGGATGTCTTCGAGGTCGAGCCGGTGCCGGCCGATGAGCCTTTGCTCAAGCTCGACAACGTTATCGTGACGCCGCACGCGCTCTGCTGGACGGATCAATGCTTCGCCGGCAATGGAGCCGCCGACATCCGCGCCGTGCTCGATATCCAGCAAGGCCGCGTGCCGCGCGGCGTCGTCAACACAGAGGTTCTCGAGAGCCCCGCCTTCAAGGCGAAGCTCGAAGGATATGCCCGTCGCTTCGGCACTTGAGCCAGGTGCGGGCAATTGGGACTTGCCCTGGCCGCCAAGGGCCACGAGGCGAGAGAGTGTCCGGCGGGTCGAACCGCCGGCTGATGGAAGAGGAGGAAACGGGAATGGCATGGAAACGCACGCTCGGTTGGCTCGGTGCCGCGGCCTTTATGGCCTCGGTGCTGACGACCGGGGCCAACGCCCAATCGGCCGCGCAACGCGCCGTCGATGAGGCGAAGAAATATTCGGGCCAGACGATCACCATCGTGTGGGAGGCCGGACTACAATCGCTCGATCCGCTCAACTTCTCCGGCCCGAAGTGGAAGGAGCTGACAGGTATCGAGGTCAAGGTGATCGAGGTCTCGACCGCCGAGATGTTCACGAAGATCATGCAAGAGTACCGGGCCGGCACCGGCGCCTATGACGCGCTCAACGTCATCCCGGCCTGGATGCCCGACCTCGCCAACGCCGGCGCGCTCGAGCCGCTCGATGCCTACGTCGACAAATACGGCTTCCGCGACGAGTTGCAGAAAATCGCGCCCACCTATCGCGACAATCAGATGATGGTCGACGGCAAGATCTTCGGCTTCCCGGATGACGGCGACGTCTTCCTCTTCTACTACCGCAAGGACCTCTTCGCCGACGCGGACGTCCAGGCGAAGTTCAAGGAGAAGACCGGCAAGGATCTCGCCGTTCCGACGAACTGGGCCGATTTCGGCGTGACCGGAGCGGCGCTGACCGAAATCCTGAAGGACAAGGGCATCTATGGTGCCGCGTTCTTCCGGCAGGCGCCCTACACGATGTACATGTTCCAGGAGCGCTTCCGCAACGAAGGCGGCAAGTTCTTCGATGCCGACAGCATGAAGGCCACCATCAACTCCGATATCGGCGTCAAGGTGCTCACCGAGATGCGGGAGGAGAACAAGTTCATGCCGCCGGGCGTGGAGCAGTGGGGATTCGTCGAGAACCTCGCCGCCTTCCTCTCCGGGCAGACGGCCATGACCATCTCCTGGCCGCCCTATGGCCGCTGGGCCGCGGGCTACGGCACGGATCAGGAGGCGCTCTCCTGGGTGCCGAAGTCGACGATCGCCGGCAAGGTCGGTTACGCGCTGCCGCCCGGTGGGCATCCGCAGCTCGCCGCGGGCTTTGCTCTTTCGGTCGCCTCGACGTCGAAGAACAAGGACGCGGCCTATCTGTTCATCCAGTGGTTGAACAGCGAGGAAATCAGCATGCAGCGCGTGCAGCTGCCGACCGCGCTGCGCGATCCCTTCCGGGATAGCCACTTCACGAGCCCTGAGTATCTGGCGAAGTGGCCGGATGCGAAGGAGTATCTCGCGGCACTCGCCGAGGGCGCCAAGACGGGCCTGCTCGACCTGTCGCTCCTCCAGACCGACAAGTACGAGGAGAGCCTGCGTCAGATGATCACGAAGCTGTGGGCGGGCGAGGATCCCAAGGCGATCCTCGATGCGGCCGCGGCCGAGTGGGATGCCCACACGGAGGCGATCGGCGTCGACAAGCAGAAGGCGGTCTACGGTGCCTGGGCCGCCAAGGGCGGCGCCTATCCGAAGTGAGTGATGTGAGTTGTGAGATCGTGGGATTGTGAGTAGTGACAGTCGCTAGGCAACCCTCCCGCCTATGATAGGCGGGAGGAAGTTCATTCGAGAACAGCTCGCTGTGCACTCCACAATTCACAATTCACAACTCACAACTCACCCTTCGATCGCCGACGGCGGCTTCAAGTACTGGATCATCGCACCGGCGATTTTCCTGCTGCTTCTCGTCGGCATCTTTCCGCTGATCTACTCGCTCGTCGTGAGCTTCATGCGCATCACGATGATGGAGAATGACACCTCCTTCGCCGGGCTCGTGAACTACGCCCATCTCTTCAAGGACAAGCGGCTGTGGGAGAGCATTCTCCACACGCTGCTGATCACCGCCATCGCTCTACCGATCGAGCTGATCCTCGGGCTGCTGATGGCACAGCTCTTCCTCGAGAAATTCCCCGGACGGCAGATTCTCGTCGCGCTCATCGTGCTGCCCACCATCATCTCGCCGATCGTTGCCGGCGCCACCTGGCGGCTCATGTTCGACCAGCGCTACGGCCCCATCAACCAGATCATCAGCTGGTTCTGGGGCTCGGAGGTGGTGGCGCTGTGGACGATCAATCCGAACCTGGTCTACCCCGCCATTCTCGTCTGCGAGATCTGGCAGTGGACGCCCTTCATGTTCCTGATCCTGCTGGCTGCATTGTCGAACGTCGACAAGTCGCTGACGGATGCCGCCGAGATCGATGGCGCGGGATTCTGGCGGACGTTCCGCAACATCGTGCTTCCCGCCATCTGGCCGGTGATGGCCATCGCAATCTTGATCCGCGGTCTCGACCTCGCCCGCATCTTCGATGTGATCTGGGCACTCACGCAGGGCGGCCCGGGTACCAAAACAGAGACGATCTCCGTCTACACCTACTCACAAGGTTTCAAGCAGTTCGAAACAAGCTACACGGCGGCCATCGCGTTCCTCGTCGTCGCGCTGCTGACGGTCATCATCGTCTGGGCCATCCGGCGCATGGGGCTTGCGAAATGAGCGCCGAGGCGATGCGAGATGACGGAATGACGGCCGTTCGGACGCGGCGGCGGCTGAAGCTGGCGCTCCGCTACCTCGGCGCCATCGCGCTGACGCTCTTCTTCATCTTCCCTGTTTATTGGCTCTTCATCATCTCCTTCAAGACGCCGGAGGAAATCTTCGCCTATCCGCCAGCCTGGGTGCCGAAGTCGATCCAGTTCGCTAACTATGCCGTGCTGTTCAAGGATGGCGATGCCGAGACCGTCCTCAACAGCTTGATCCTGGCGGGAGCGTCCACAGTCATCGCCATGCTGCTCGGCACGATCGCCGCCTACTCGCTGGTGCGCTTCAAGACGGGTGGTGAGAACCTCGCGGTCTGGATCATCTCGCAGCGGTTGATGCCGCCAATTGCCATCGTCTTCCCGATCTTCCTGCTCTACGTGTTCCTCGGCTGGGTCGACACCTTCCACGGCCTCATCATCCTCTACACGGCGTTCAGCCTGCCCTATGTCATCTGGATGATGCGCGGCTACATCGAGGACATTCCGTTGGAACTCGAGGAGAGCGCGCTCGTCGATGGCCTCTCTCGCTGGCAGGTGATCTGGAAGGTCGTGTTTCCAATGGCGCGCACGGGATTGTTCGCCACCGCCGTCTTCACTTTCGTTTTCGCCTGGAACGATTTCCTGTTCGCGCTCGTGCTGACGCGGACCGAGGTCACGACTTACACCGTGCAAGTGACGCACTATTTCGGCGGCCAGTCGAACTTTTGGGCCAAGATCGCGGCGATGTCGGTGCTGGGGACGCTTCCGGTGTTCGTGACGGTTGCGTTCCTGCAGAGATATCTGGTGCGGGGAATTTCGATGGGGGCGGTCAAAGGCTGAGCCATGTCCGACGTCAAAATCACATCGCTGGAGAAGTCCTTCGGCAGCAACAAAGTCCTGAAGGGGATCAGCCTGGACATTCCTTCCGGCGAGTTTACGGTGCTCGTCGGCCCTTCGGGTTGCGGCAAGTCTACGCTCCTGCGCACTATCGCCGGCCTCGAGGAAGCCGACAGCGGCCTCATCGAGATCGGTGGACGGATCGTCAACGCGGTCAGGCCCCGCGACCGCGATATCGCCATGGTGTTCCAGAACTACGCGCTCTATCCCTACCTCTCCGTTGCGGACAACATCGCGTTTGGCCTCCGGGCGCGGAAGACGCCGGAAGCCGAAGTCCAAGCACGCGTGAAACAAGCCGCCGACATGCTCGGCATCTCCGCGCTCCTCGAGCGCATGCCGCGCCAGCTCTCCGGCGGCCAGCGCCAGCGCGTCGCCATCGGCCGCGCCATCGTCCGCCGCGCCAAGCTCTTCCTGTTCGACGAGCCGCTCTCCAATCTCGACGCGCAACTCCGCGACGAGATGCGCTCAGAGATCAAGCGGCTCCACCAGGAGCTGGACACCACCATGATCTACGTCACGCACGACCAGATCGAGGCGATGACGCTCGCCGATCGCATCGTGCTCATGAAAGAAGGCGAGATCGAGCAGCAGGGCGCACCGCTCGAGCTGTTTGAGAGGCCCGCAACGCGCTTTGTCGCCGGGTTCCTCGGCTCGCCGCAGATCAATTTTCTCGAGGCCACACTCGATGCGGGCGCACGCGCCATTCGCCTGAAAGATGGCACCGCGCTGGCACTGCCTCCGGAACGGGCGATCACAAGGTCAGACGGCAGCATCGTGCTCGGCGTGCGTCCCCAGCACATCGCGCGCTCCAAAGGACAGCCCGAGCCAGGTCAGGCCCGCGTCGAGGCGACCGTGGAGCTCGTCCAGCCGACCGGCACCCGCACCTACGTCACCTTCCCGCTCGGCGGCGAGTCGGTGATGGCCGAGCTCGAGGCCCATGATGTCGGCAAGCCGGGCGAGCGTCTCGCCGTCGATATCGACATGCGCCGCGCCGTGCTGATCGATCCGGCGAGCGGCAAAGTTATTTCGTCCTGAGGAGGGCCACCATGGTCGAGAGCAATCCGAGCCGAGCGGTGAAACTGTTCGGCACAGAGACGCTCGATCCCGTACCGCGCAAGCTCAAGGCCGGCGCTCTCTCCGCCGAGCTGGACAGCGGCATGCTGCGTTACATTCGCATCGGCGACGTGGAAGTGCTCCGTGCGATTGCCTTCCTCGTCCGCGACGAGAACTGGGGCACCTTCGCGCCGAAGATCGAAAACCTGAAGGTCGAGGAGAGAGCGGATCGCTTTTCGGTCAGCTACGACGCCACCTGCGCCGATGCGAAGTGCAGCATCCGATACCACTCGACGATCACCGGCTCGGCCGACGGCAAACTCTCCTTCGCCGCCGAGGCCACACCCGAGACCGATGTTCTCACCAATCGCACCGGCTTCATCGTGCTACATCCGCTCGCCGACGTCGCCGGCCGGCCGCTCACCATCGAGCATGTCGATGGCCGCATCGTGAATTCCGAGTTCCCGGCGATCATCAATCCCGATTGCCCGTTTCGCGATATCCGCGCGTTGACGCATGAGGCGCTGCCAGGTGTGCTGGCGAAAGTGACGATGACCGGCGACACCTTCGAGATGGAAGATCACCGCAATTGGACCGATGCGTCGTTCAAGACCTATGTGCGGCCGCTGGCGCTGCCCTGGCCCTACACGTTGAGGAAGGGAGAGACCTTCCGCCAAGCCGTGGTGCTGGAGCTGAGTGGAACGCTCCCGAAGCCTGCAATCTCTGGTGGCACCAAATCGGTCACTGTCAAGATCGGTGGCAACGCGGGATTGATGCCTGCCGTCGGCTCCGGCGTGCTCGCCGAGGAAGCGGCGCACGCCAACGCCGCGGCCGATTTGATCAAAGCGGCCGGTCTCGAGTACCTCGTCTGCCAGATCGACGGCCGCCAGGCCGACTTCGCCGCCGCATTGCCGCACTATCGCGATCTCGGCGCCACGACGGGTGCGGCCATCGAGCTGGAGATCGTCCTGCCGGGCACGGCATCGCCAATGGACGAGATTGGCGCCATCGCCAAGGCCGTGCAGCAGGCCGGCATCACGCCGGCCGCGATTGCTGTGTCACCCGCTGTCGACCTTAAAGCCGTGCTCCCCGGCTCACCCCGCCCGCCCGCGCCGCCCGATGCCGAGATCTATGCCGCGGCGCGTGCGGCCTTTCCTGGCGTCCGGCTGGGTGGCGGCATGTTCTCCTACTTCACGGAGCTAAACCGCAAGCCGCCATTGGCAGAGGCGCTCGATTTCGTCACCCACACGACCTGCCCGATCGTGCACGCCGCCGATGATGTATCGGTGATGGAGACTCTCGAAGCGTTGCCCTTCGTCATCAGCTCGACAAAAGCGCTCGCCAAGGGCAGGCCGTATCGCCTGGGCCCGAGTGGCATCGCGGCCCGCGATAACCCCTACGGCAAGGCGACCTCCGCCAATCCGGACAATGGCCGTGTCTGTCTCGCCAAAATGGACCCGCGTCAGCGCGGCATCTTCGGAGCAGCCTGGACGCTCGGCTATGCCTCGATCTTCGCCAATGGCGGATTGGAGGCGCTGGCGCTCGGCAGTCCGACCGGCCCGTCCGGCATGATCTATCGGAAGACCTCGGATGCACAGCCCTACTTCGACAGCGGCGCCGCGTCTGTCTATCCCGTCTATCACATCGTTGCCGCGCTGGCACAGGCCTCGGGCAGGGCAAGGCTCGAGACAAGCTGCTCGCAACCCTCGTCTATTGCGGCCATCGCCTTTGAAGGAGCCGGTGGCCGCCATCTCTGGCTTGCCAACCTGACGTCCGAGACGGTGAGCATTGGCATTGATGGGCTTTCGGGTTCTAGTGAGGTGACGGTTTTGGATGAGACGGCGTTCGATACAGCGACGCGCGACGCCGGCTGGCTTGGCAAGGTCGGTGAGAAGGTTGCTAAAATCGCAAGTGTCACGCTAGCTCCCTACGCCGCTGTTCGTGTCATTAGCGGCTGAGTCACCGGAGGCTCAGCACGTCAGGAGCTAAGTCCAGGAGAGATGCCTCGTTCTGAAGCACCCGCTCCTCACCGTCATCCGTGTGCACCTAAAGTGAGGGAAAGCATCTCCCCGAGCACATGCATTGTGCATTACATGAATGCATTCAGATCCCGGCCACCCATGCGAAGCATGGCTACGCCATGACCGCCGGGATGACGACAGGGCGAAGGTGTACCGGAAACGATGGGCTTTCGAGGTAGGAGAATTCAATGACCGCCCTGCTCGGCGCCATAGCTGACGATCTGACGGGGGCGACCGACCTCGCCAACACACTCGTCAAGCAGGGCATGCGTACGGTGCAGGTGATCGGTGTGCCGGCGAGGGGTGCGGCTATTCCCGATGCCGATGCCATCGTCGTCGCTCTGAAGTCGCGCACGATCCCCGCGGCCGAGGCGATCTCACAATCGCGGGCCGCCCTCGCCTGGCTCAAGGGCGCTGACATCAAGCAGGCTTTCTTCAAGTACTGCTCAACTTTCGATTCGACCGACGCCGGCAATATCGGCCCGGTCGCCGATGCGCTTCTCGAGGACCTCAATTCGAGCTTCACCATCGCCTGCCCGGCCTTTCCGGAGAACAAGCGTACGATCTATCAGGGGCACCTCTTCGTCGGCGACCAGCTCTTGTCCGAAAGCAGTATGCGCGATCACCCGCTGACGCCGATGACGGATGCCAATCTCGTGCGCGTACTCGGCCGGCAGACCAAGGGCAAGGTCGGTCTCATTCCCTATGCCACGGTCGATGAGGGTGCGCGTGCGGTCTGGAAAGCCATCAAGGGCCTGATGGACGAGGGTTATCGCTACGCCATCACCGATGCGATCCGGAACCGGCACCTGATGGATATTGGCGAGGCCGTCGCGGGCCTGCCGCTGGTGACGGGCGGCTCAGGTATCGCACTCGGCCTGCCGAAGAACTTCCGCCGCTTCCACAATCTCGCGGAACAAATCGCACGTCCACCGCTTCCTGCGATCAAGGGCATGTCCGCCGTCATTTCGGGTAGCTGCTCGGCCGCGACGCTCAGTCAGGTAGCGGAATGGCGCAAGAAGCATCCCGCCCACGCCATCGATCCGCTGGCACTCGCCGGTGGCGCCGATGCGGTGGGCGTCGCGCTCGCCTGGGCGCGCAAGCATCTCGCCGATGGTGCCGTGCTGATTTATGCGAGCGCGTCACCCGAGGAGGTCAAACGCGTTCAATCCGAGATCGGCCGCGAGAAGGCCGGCGCGCTTGTCGAAGATGCGCTTGCGGCGATTGCCGAAGGCCTCGTGCAGGCCGGTGTGCGCCGGCTCGTCGTCGCCGGCGGCGAGACCTCGGGCGCGGTCGTCCAGAGGCTCGGAATCTCGCAACTTCGCATCGGCCCACAGATCGACCCGGGTGTTCCCTGGACGGAGAGCCTGAGCGAGCCCGGGCTAGCGCTGGCCCTCAAATCCGGAAACTTCGGCGGGCCGGACTTCTTTGCAAAAGCGCTTTCCATCTTGTCATAGGTCGTGACGCTTCCCCGCGCGATCCGTCAGGCCCTTGCGAAGCGCGCTACCCCAACTTGTTCTCGAACATGATCGAGTACTTCTTAGTCGTCTCGGTCAGCTTGTAGCGGCACTTGTAGCCGCGCAAAATCATGAACGCGTCGCCCGGACCGAAGTGCTCGCTCTGCCCGTCCTCACCCGTGACCGTGATGCCGCCCTTGATGATGTAGCAGAACTCGTCGCACGGGTAAGCCGGGATGTGCTCCTCGTAGGGCGTGCATTCCCAGATGCCGACGGTCAGCTGCTTGGAGGGATCGACATAGTCGAAGGTGCCGATTTCCTTGGCTTCGCCCGAGACGACCCAGGATTGGTCGACAACCGAAATCGGCTTCAGGCCGACGCCCGGCGGGCCGTCCTGGTGGATGCGAAACATCTTCTTGCTGGTCACGATAGGTCTCCGGCGACTGCCTCGGGAGATCAACCGCGACCTCCATCGAGCGCAGGAAGCTAGACCATCCGCTCAAAGCCCGCCAGCCGCATCCCAAGGCGCCAGCAGCACCTCTATTGCAAGATGGCGGTGGATTCATCCCGCAAGACCCTCTAGCTTCCGTCCCCGGACGGCCTGGCGGCACCTCGCCGCACGATGTCCCAACGAGACGTGATCCTGGGAGGAGCTTTCTGTGCTGAAACACCTGAAACTGCTGACTGTCATTGCCATCGCCGCCTTCGCCCTGGCCGCGCCCGCCGCCGCCAAGACCCTGAAGCTCGGCCATTCGACATGGGTCGGGTACGGCCCGTTCTACATCGCGCTCGAGAAGGGCTACTACAAGGAGGAAGGCGTCGACGTCGAGTTCGTGCGTATGGAGGACACCGCGCTGAAGATGGGCGCGCTGCTCGCCGGCCAGATCGACATGGCAGCCTCCACAGCTGACGAGTTTCCGACCTATCTGAAGGAAGGCAAGGGCTTCCGTTACATCTGCGCCGTCGACTTCTCCAAGGGTGGTGACGGAGTCGTGGCTATGAAAGACATCACATCGGTGGCCGGTCTGAAGGGCAAGAAAGTCGCCTTCGAGCAAGGCTCGATCTCGCAGTTCTTCCTGAACGCGCTCCTCAAGGAAGCCGGCCTCACTCAGAACGACATCGAGCCGGTCAACATGACGGCGGCGGATGCCGGCACGGCCTTCGTCGCCAAGCAGGTCGACGCGGCTGTCACTTGGGAGCCGGCATTGAGCCTCGGCGCGCAGTCAGCGCACGGTCATCTGCTGGTGTCGAGCGCTCAGAAGCCCGACCTGATCGTCGATGTCGTGGCGGTCACGCCCGAGACCCTCAAGGAGCACAGCGAAGAGCTCAAGGGCTTCGTCAGGGCCTGGTATCGCGCGCTCGACTATCTGAAGTCGAACCCCGATGACGCCTACACCATCATGGCGCGCGGTGTCGGCGGCTGGATCGAGAAGCCCGAGGAGTTCAAGGCAGTTGCGACTGGCATCGAGTATCTCGACAAGGCGAAGAACGAGCAACTTTTCGGCACCGATGCCGCGCCCGGTCCGCTCTATAAAACCGTAGGCGACGCGATCGAGATCTGGCGCGGTCTCGGCCGCATCGCGGTCGAGGTGAAGCCCGAGGACGTCATCGTCACGTCGCATATCGGCGGCTGACGCAAGGGTCGCCGCGCCGTGCGGCTCACCGATCGATTGCTGACGCCGCGCCGGAGCATTCCGGGCGGCCTCGGCATCGCCGCCAGCATGGCCGTCGCCGGCAGCATTATCGGCGGCTGGGCGCTCGCCACCTATGGCGGGTTCGTCGACACCACCTTCTGTCCAATGCCGCACGAGGTGGTGACGGCGTTCTGGAAGACGCTGACCGACGGCTCGCTGCTGAAGCACACGTGGTCGAGCCTCGTCGTCATCAATCTGGGATTCTTTCTCTCCTCCATCATCGCCATTCCGCTCGGCATCCTGATGGGGAGCTACCGGATCGTGCAGTCGGCGCTCGAGCCTGTCATCAATTTCATGCGCTATCTCCCCGTCACCTCGATGATCCCGCTCCTGATCCTGTGGATCGGCATCGGCATCGAGGAGAAGATCGCCGTCATCTTCATCGGCACTTTTTTCCAGCAGATCGTCATGGTGGCGGACACCTCTGCGCAAGTTCCAGGCGAGCTGCTCAATGCGGCCTACACGCTCGGCGCCAAGCGGCGGCAGGTGCTGACGCGCGTGCTTTTGCCGGCGACGCTGCCGGGCATCATGGACATGTTGCGGGTCACCATGGGCTGGGCCTGGACCTATCTCGTTGTCGCTGAGCTCGTCGCCTCCAACTCCGGCCTCGGCTACATGAGCATGCAGGCGATGCGCGGACTCCATGCCGATCTGATCTTCGTCGCCATCCTCGTCATCGGCCTGCTCGGCTTGCTTTTCGACCTGCTCTTCAAGCTCGCCAAGCGATGGCTGCTTCCCTGGGCTCAGGAGCGCTGAGATGGCGAGCGTGAACGTCGAGCATGTCGGATTGACCTTTGCGACCCGCGGCGGTGGTGAAGTGGTGGCACTGAAAGACCTCTCTCTCGAGGTGCCGGACAAGCAGTTTGCCGTCATTGTCGGCCCGTCCGGCTGCGGAAAGTCGAGCCTGCTCACCCTCATCGCCGGGCTCGAGGAGCCGACGAGCGGACAGTGCCGAGTTGGTGGCGAGGTTGTGCACGGGCCTGGCGCCGATCGCGGCATGGTGTTCCAGGGGTTCTCGCTTTTTCCGTGGCTGACGGTTGCCAAGAACATCGAGTTCGGCCTGTCACTCAAGTCGATTCCGGCTTCGGAGCGCGGCGAGCGGGTGCGCCACTACGTCAACGCCGTAGGCCTCGACGGCTTCGAGGACGCCTATCCGAAGCAGCTTTCCGGCGGCATGAAGCAGCGCGTCGCCATTGCGCGCGCGCTCGCCAACGATCCGGAAGTGCTGCTGATGGACGAGCCTTTCGGCGCGCTCGACAGCCAGACGCGAGCCGTCATGCAGCAGCTCCTGCTCGGTATCTGGGAGCGCGAGGCCAAGACCGTGCTCTTCGTCACGCACGACATCGACGAGGCGATCTTCCTCGGCGATGTCGTCTATGTCATGTCCGCCCGCCCCGGACGCTTCATCGACCGGATCGAGGTTGGATTACCGCGCCCGCGCAGCTACGATCTCATCACCTCGCCTGGGTTCATCGATTTGAAGCGGCGCGTGCAGGCCAATCTGTCGAAGGAAGTTCAGAAGGCGATGCAATCGGGAGGAGTTGAGCACTGATGCCAGCGCGCCCTGATCTTCGGTTCGATTACATTGTCGTTGGCGCGGGCTCGGCAGGCTCCGTGGTCGCCCGGCGCCTCAGCGACCGGCCTGGCCTCAAGATCCTGCTGATCGAGCCCGGCCCCAAGGATTGGCATCCGCTGATCCATCTCCCGACAGGCGAGATCTACACGATCGGCTCTTCCGTCGATTGGCAGCTCGAGTCCGAGCCGGAGCCTGCGCTCAGTGGTCTCAAGGTGTCGCTGCCGCGCGGCAAGGTCCTCGGCGGGTCATCATCGATCAACGGCCAACTCTATGTCCGCGGGCATCCGCGCGATTACGACGATTGGCGCCAGCAGGGTAATGCCGGCTGGGACTTCGAGAGCGTGCTGCCTTACTTCATGAAAGCTGAGTCCTGGAACGGTGCGGCTGGACCGCAGCGGGGGGCGTCGGGTCCCTTGCGCACGACGTTCGGACGCTATCGCAACCCCCTGATCGAGGCCTTCATCGCCGCCGGCCAGCAGGCCGGCTACCGTTTCAATCCCGACTATAATGGCGGCGATCCAGAAGGCGTCACTCGATGCCAGTTCACGCACACTCATGCATTTCCGTTGCGCTGCTCGGCGGCGCGGGCCTACCTCTGGCCGGTCATGCGCCGCCAGAATCTGACCGTGTGGACGGGGGCGAAGGTTCGCCGTGTGCTGCTCGATGGCAAGCGCGCCGTGGGCGTTGAGGTCGAGCGCGGTGGCGAGACGCTCAACGTTGCCGCCGATGCGGAGGTGATCCTCTCGGCCGGGGCCTACCACTCGCCGCAACTCCTGATGCTCTCAGGGATAGGCCCGCCAACGTGCCTCACGCCTCACGGCATCGACGTCAAGCATGCGCTCCCCGGGGTCGGTGGCAACCTCCAGGACCATTTCGGCTCCTTCGTGCAGCATCGCTGCAAGGAGCCAATCACCTATTACAACCTCAGGAAACCGCTCGGCCTCGCCGCTGCCGTGTTGCGCTTCGCCTTCGCCGGCAGCGGCCCGCTTGCCGTGTTCCCGATCAATGCCATGGCGTTCGTCAAGAGCGATCCCAGGCTCGAGCGCCCCGATCTGCAAATCTACATCTTTCCCTCGGCGGTCAATCCGAACCGCGAGGGCGATCCCTGGCCGCGCTTCCATGGCTACAGCCTGCATTGGTGCGCGCTCAGGCCCGAGGCGCGTGGGCTTCTGGAGCTCCGCTCAGCCGATCCGAGGGATCCGCCGCGCATCACACACAACTATCTGGGTTCCGAACACGATCGAGACTTGAACCGGCGCGGCTTCCGCATCTCGCGCGAGCTGCATGCCCAAAAGGCCTTCGATCCCTACCGGGGCGAGGAGCTGTTTCCCGGGCCCGCGGTGGCGAGCGATACGGAGTTCGATCGCGTGACGCCCGAGTACTGCTCCTCCCACTATCATCCCGTCGGCACCTGCAAGATGGGTCCGGGCGAGGATGCGGTGGTGGACGAGAAGCTGCGCGTCCGCGGCCTGCAGGGCCTGCGCGTCATCGATGCCTCGATCATGCCGACGCTCGTCGGCGCCAACACGAATGCCCCAACGATCATGATCGGCGAGAAGGGTGCGGATCTGGTCCTCGAGCGGGCATGATCGATCTTATAGTCAATGGGAATTAGAATGCGCGTTGCCGTCACCGGCGCTTCGGGCTTCATCGGCAGACCATTGGTCGCGCGGCTGGGAGCCGAAGGTCACGAGGTCGCGGCAAGCGATCTCAAGGCGGGCGAGGGAGTGACGTTGCTCGATCTGCGTGATCGCGCGGGAGTGCACCGCTGGATCGGCGAAGCGCGGGCAGATGTGGTGGTGGCGATGGGCGCCATCTCCGGGCCCATGGTGGCGCCGAACGATCCAGAGCTGGTGTTCGACTCCAACATCGGCGGCACGCTCAACATTCTGGAGGCGATGCGGCCTGCGGGCGTTGGACGCCTCGTCTTCCTCTCCTCGATCGCCGTCTATGCGCGGCGCGGCGACCGATCGCCTGTGCCAGAGGATGCCGCACTTGCCTCGATCGACCCCTACAGCGCGAGCAAGGTCGCTGGCGAAGCAATGGTGGGCGCCTACACATCACGATTCGGGCTGTCGGCGACGTCGCTCCGCGTCTCGACCGTCTACGGGCCTGGCCGCGCGACGCCCTACATCATCGGCAAGCTCATCGCCTCGGCGCGCGACGGCTCGGTCGTCGAGGTCTCGGGCCGGCACGACAACATGCGTCAGTACGTGCACGTGGATGACGTGGTTGAGGCAATTCGACGAGCGATCGCAACCCCGCTCGCCGGCCACACGCCGATCAACATCACCGGCGGCACCTACACTTCCGAGGTCGAGGTGGCCGGGTTGATCCAGAGGCAGCTGCCGGCAGCACGCTTCATCGCGAAGGACAGCGAAGGCGGTGACGGCGATTTCGGACCACTCGATATTGGTAGGGCGGAGCGGTTGCTGGGTTACCGCCCAGCGGTGGCGCTCGAAAACGGATTGGCCCTGTTGATCGCCTCGGCTTAACCGCCTCAGCGCAACCCCCGCCACGCCGCCAGGATCGCATCCGCGGAGCGATCGACATCCACCGCCGTCGTCGGCCAGCCGATGACCGAGAGCCGCATCACCCACTCGCCGCGCCACAGCGCGCCGCCGGCAAAGCAGGCGCCATCCTTCTGGATCGCGGCAATCACATCCTTGGTGGCTTGATCGCCTTGCTCGGCTGGCCGGCCGGCGCCGAACCGGACGATGACCTGATTGAGGACGACGTCGTTCACGATACGCACGCCGGGCTCGTTCGACAGGCGCTCGGCGAAGCGGCGGGCCAGCGCGCAGTGCCGCGCGATCATCTCCGCAATGCCCTCGCGGCCCAAATGCTTGATGATGGCCCAGGTGGCGAACCCACGGGCGCGGCGCGACAACTCGGGCACATAGTGCGAGGGATCGCGCTCGCCCTCTGCTTCGGGCGGCAGATAGCTCGCGGCGGCCGTCATGGCGCGGCGGTGGGCGTCGGGATGGCGGACGATCGCATAGCCGCAGTCGTAGGGCGTTTGCAGCCACTTGTGACCGTCGGTTGCCCAGGAGTCGGCGCCGTCGAGGCCCGCCGTCCTCGATTTCACCTCGGGACAGGCGCGCGCCCACAGTCCGAACGCGCCATCGACATGAACCCATGCGCCGTACTGATGGGCGAGCGGAACGATCTCGTCGAAAGGGTCGAGGTCGCCGGTGTTGAGCTGGCCGGCTTGAGCGATGACGATGGCAGGTCCCGTGCGCGATTTCAGGGAGGCTTCCAAAGCCGCTGGCAGCATGCGGCCCTGCGAGTTGGTCGCGATCCGGATCACGCGCTTATAGCCGAGGCCGAGTGCGCGCAGTCCGAAGAACACCGAGGTATGGGCATCGTCGCCGATGATGACGTTGATGGGGGGCGCGCCGAACAGGCCGTCGGCCTCGACATCCCAGCCTAGCCGGGCGAGCACCTCGCTCCGCGCCGCTGCCATGCCAACCATGTTGGCCATCGTCGCTCCGGTGACGAATCCGACCGAGCAATCGCGCGGCAGGTCCAGCAGATCGAGCAGCCATCCTGCGGCCACGGCCTCGGCGGCCGACGCGGCGGGCATGCCGTGGTGATTGCCGCAGTTCTGGCCCCACGCGCTGGTGAGCCAGTCGGCAGCGACGCCGACCGGATGCGAGGCGCCGATCACCCAGCCGAAGAAGCGCGGGCCAGTCATGGTGGAGAGACCAGGCTCGGCGAGAGTCGCCAGAGACTCGATCACCACCCGAGCGTCCTCACCCTTGTCCGGCGTCGGGCCGGAGAGGTCCGCGAGCATGGAAGCATATCCGGCCGTCGGGCCTTGCGGCCGATCGGCGGCGCCGCTGCGATAGGCGATGGCGCGCTGGGCGGCGGCAGTCCAGAGTTCTGAAGTCTCGTCGGTCGGCACAGCAACCTCCGGTGTTAGCCAGCGCTTGCAGCCATCGCGCGAACATAACACGGGACGGCGACAGCGCGTAGGCGCATGCGCAAGCCTCTGTTGGGCCTACGCATTGGCTTGACCGGACCTACTTGAAATGTCCCGCCCGCCATTTGAGCGCGGCGCCCAAGCCATCGCGCTCGGCGATGGTCATGAACTCGGCGCCGTATTCGGTCTTGGCGGCGTAGAGCGGCGCGATGGTGTCGAGGCCGGCTTCCATGGCGCGGCGGAAGCCCGCTGCGTCGAGGCCGCGATTGAGCGCGCGCTTTGTCATGACGAGCGCCTCGGCGTCGACCATGGCGAGGCGGTGTGCGTACTTCAGCGTCTCGTCAGCCAAACGATCGCGAGGCACGACGCGATTGATCATGCCGATCTCCAGCGCTTTCGCAGCATCGATCATGTCGCCGAAGTAGAGCATCTCGCGCGCCCGCTTTTGCCCCACGATCCAGGGCAGCACGAAGCCGGGGCCGGAGTTGGAGAAGCGGATCTCGGGCTCGCCGAACTTCGCATCATCGGCGGCGATGGTGAGGTCGCAAAACAGCGACAGTTCGCAACCTCCACCCAGCACATGGCCCTGCACCGAGGCGATGACGGGCTTTGAAAGCTGCCACGGCATCAGCTCGAGATCGAGGCACTCCTTCAGTGCGTCGTACCAGTTGAGCGCTTGGTCCTGCCAACGCCCGCCGACCTCGAAGCCGCCACCGACATCGTAGCCGACGCAGAAGCTGCGACCCTCGGCGCGGAGCACGACGACGCTTGTGCTCGTGTCCTCCTCCGCCTGCCGGAAGGCCGCAATGAGGCCGCGCATCAGCTCGCCCGATATGGCGTTGAGCTTCTCCGGCCGGTTGAGCGTGACGAGACTTACGCGGCCGTCGGTTTCGTATGTGACGATCTCGCCGGCCATCAGCGATACGCCACGCCCGGCAGCACGCACAGCATCTCGAACAGCAGATTGGCCGCCATCAAGGCCGTATTGCCCGTTGGATCGTAAGGCGGGGAAACCTCGACGAGATCGCAGCCGACGAGGTTCAAGCCCCGGCAACCGCGGATCAGCTCCAACGCCTGGATGCTCGTCAGCCCACCCGGCTCGGGCGAGCCGTTGCCTGGAGCGACGCCCGGATCGAGGCTGTCGATGTCAAAGGTCAGGTAGACCGGGCCCTTGCCCATCTGCTTGTGCACTTCTTCGGCAAGAGGCTTCAACGATTTGTGCCAGCACTCCTCGGCCTGCACGACGCGGAAGCCCTGGCTGCGCGGCCAGTCGAAATCTTCCGCCGCATAACCCGTTCCCCGCAAGCCGATCTGTGCCACGCGCTTGCAGTCGAGCGCGCCGGCTTCGACGGCACGGCGGAAGGGAGTGCCGTGCGCGATTTTCTCGCCGAACATCTCTTCGTTGATGTCGGCGTGGGCATCGATGTGGATCATGCCGACCGGCCCGTGCTTCTTGGCCATCGCCTTGAGGATCGGGAATGTCAGCGTGTGATCGCCGCCCATGGTGAGTGGAATGCAGCCGGTGGAGAGCACCTTGTCGTAGTGCGCCTCGATGATGCGGACGCTGTCCTTGAGGTCGTAGGGGTTCGTCGCCACATCGCCGATATCGGCGACCTTCAGCGTGTCGAAAGGCGCCGCGCGCGTCCCCATGTTGTAAGGCCTGAGGAAGGCCGACTCCTGCCGGATCTGGCGCGGCCCGTAGCGGCAGCCCGAGCGGTTGGAGGTGCCGATATCGAGCGGCACGCCAATGAAAGCGGCGTCCAGTCCCTCGGAGCTCTCCTGATAGGGCAGCCGCATCATCGTCCAGGGTCCGCCGAAGCGCGGCATGGCATTGCCGCCGAGCGGCTGGTTGAGGGTTTTGCCGCCAGGTTTCTTCGCCATGTGTAGAGCTCCTGACTATCCTGCCTTCGGCAATACAAACGCCGCCGAAGGCTCCCAGGCAAGCTCGATCGTGTCGCCTGCCCGGTGCTGGGACGCATCGCCGTCCTGCGTCGTGAGCAGACGTGCCTCGCGACCATCGGCGAGCTCGACGTAGAGGCGAACGGCGGCACCTAGGAATTCCTCGCCGATGACTTTGGCGGTCATGCGGTTCTTTGCGTCGGGCTTCCGGCTCGCGAGATGGATGTGATCCTCGGGTACGACGAAGGTGATGGTTTGTCCGGTTGCAAGGCCCGGCGTCGCGACGACGAAACTGCCTGTCGCCGTATCGACCGCCGCCGCACCGCTCTCTTGCCCCACCACCTTGCCCTCCAGAATGTTCGACGAGCCCACGAACTCGGCGACGAAGCGGCTGACGGGCCGGCGGTACACCTCGACCGGCGAGCCGATCTGCTCGATGCGGCCGCGGCTCATGATGACGACGCGATCCGCCATCGAGAACGCCTCGGCATGGCTATGCGTCACGTAGACGAAGGTGATGCCGATCTCGCGCTGAAGCTTCACCATCAGCGCCTGCATGCGGACCTTGAGGCTCGCGTCCAGCGCCGAGAGCGGCTCGTCGAGCAGCAGGATGCGCGGCTGCGTGACGAGCGCGCGGGCGAGCGCCACGCGTTGGCGCTGGCCGCCCGACAGCGTGTCGACGCCCCGCTCGGCGAACTCGGAGAGCTCGAGCCGGTTGATCCAGTCGAGAGCCCGCTTCTTGCGCTCGTCTGCCCCGACGCCGCGCATCTTTAGGCCGAACTCGACATTTTCGCGGGCGTTCAGGAACGGGAACAGCGCCAGCGACTGCCAGACCATCGGTGTATCGCGCAAATGCGGCGGCACCCCTTTGAGCGACCTCCCTTCCAGTCGAATGTCACCCTCACTCGGGGCTTCGAGGCCGGCGAGCATGCGTAGCGTCGTGGTTTTACCGCAGCCCGATGGACCCATGATCGCAAGGAATTCGCCCTGGCCGATGCCGAGATCGGTTTCGTG
The DNA here is from genome assembly GCA_963741525.1 of uncultured Alphaproteobacteria bacterium. GTDB lineage: Bacteria > Pseudomonadota > Alphaproteobacteria > Rhizobiales > Hyphomicrobiaceae > JANNSX01. The sequence goes on along the minus strand of CAVUIW010000028.1, from coordinate 406,067 downwards.
CACGGCGACGAAATCGCCGAAACGCTTGACGACCCGGTCGAGGACGACGAGGGGCTCGCTCATTGGGTCTCCAGCGGTTTCTTGGAGCGCGACATGAAGAAGATCTGCGCGACGATAACGAGCGTCATGGAGGTGACGAACACGCAGGTGCCGATGGCGTTGATCCTCGGATCGATGACGCCCTGCAGGATTTCCAGGATGACGACGGGAATCGTCTTGTTGAGGCCGGAGACGAACCACGCCACCGCGAACTCATCGAACGAGACGGCAGCCGTCAGGCAGAGTGCCGAGATGATCGAGGGCAGTGCGAAGGGAAGGATCACCGTCCGCATCGCCGCCCATTCGGAAGCGCCGAGATTCCAGGCGGCGGGCTCCAGATTGGGCTCCATCTGGTTGAGGCGGAGCCGGATCACGGCGGTGGCGAAGGGAATGCACATCACGGTGTGCGCGATGATGACGGCCGCGATCGTGCCCGAGAGCCCGATCCGCGACAGCCAGGCCAGCATCGCAAGGCCCATGATCACGAGCGGGATCGTCGGCGGCAACAGCGACAGCGCCATGTAGGCGCCTTTGCCGAAGAAATTGAAGCGGTAGTCGGTGTATGCGGTGCAGAATCCGATCGCCGTCGAGATGACGGCCGCGGAGAGCGCAATGATGATGCTGCGCTGCGCCGCATCCCAGATGTTCGAGTCGGTCGCGATCATCCGGTACCACTCGAGCGAGAAGCTGCCGAGTGGAATGGTCGGGAAGCGCAGCGAGTTGAAGGAGAACACGATGTTGGCCGCGATCGGCGCGAAGATGAAGACGAAGATCAGCGCCAGATAGGCGCGCAAGAAGAAGGAGATCGCCTTGTCGGTCATGACACGCGCTTTCGATAGGCGGCCTTCACGAGCACGAACGCGACGGCGAACAGGGTCACGATCATGGTGAGCGCGATGACGGAAGCGCGCGGCCATTGCTGGCCGGATTTCGTCTGGTCGATGATCATGATCGGCAGGGTCGTCGGCGCCGAGCCGCCGAGATAGTAGGGCGAGACGAAATCGCCGAAGGAGAGGATGAAGCAGAATAGCGCCGCGATGACGAGCCCGACCTTGGCGAGCGGAACGATGACCGTATAAATCGTCCGGAAACGCCCGCAGCCCAGATTGTGCGCCGCCTCGATGTAGCGCTTGTCGATGCCGGCGAGCGAGAAGGTCTGCAGGATGATGATGAGCGGCAGCGTCAGCGTCATGTAGCCGACGAGGGTTCCGAACGGGCTGTTGAGCATCGTCCACGGCCCGAGTCCGATGTAGGAGAGCGCGCCGTTGACGACACCGTTGCTGGCTAACAGGAACATCCAGGCGAAGATGCGGACGACATAGCTCGTAAAAAACGGAATAATAAGCAGGAACACCGCCCACCGCCGCGCGCCCTCGGAGAGCTTGAAGGCGAGCGCATAGGCCGCCGGGAAGGCCAGCAGTGTGCCGGCGATCATCGAGATGGTGGCGAGCAGGAAGGTGTAGCCGTAGGTCCACCAGAAATTCGGCTTGCCGAGAACCTTCGTCCAGTTCTCCGGCAGGAAGCCCGGCTCGACGCGGTAGTTCTTGACGACGAAGAAGGAGACCGCGACCAGGAACAGCAGCGGAATGACGAAGAAGGCGAGTTGCCAGACCGGCATCGGCAGGCGCCATGCGATGGCATAGGCCGGGCTGCCTTTGTCCGAAGGTGCGTTGCCTGCCGCCGCGGCCGCCATGAAGACTGTCCCCGAAGAGATTGCCGCCTATGAGAAAGCCCGGCGGCATGGCCGCCGGGCGTCGCATTGTTTGCTCTGAACCGCCGCCTCAGGCGTTCTTGTATTCTTGCCAGAACTCGTTCCAGATCTCGAGGCTCTGCTTCTGGGGAATGTCGCGATACTTGATGCGGCCTTCCTTGATGAGCGTCACCGGATTGTTCGGCGCGCCCTCGACCTGGCCGGTGCGCTGCGCTTCCTTGGGGTCGGCCTCGTTCAAGGCCTTCATGCCACCCTTGGTAATGGTGAAGCCCGGATAGGCGACCATTTTGGCGGCCTTCACCTGGCCGGCCGGCGAGACCATGTACTGGCACCACTTCTTGGCGAGATCGGCCTTCTGCGATCCCTTGCCGATCGACCAGCTCTCCGTCCACTGAATGCCACCTTCCTTCGGCACGACGGAGCCGACAGGCGCGCCGTCACGCTCGAGCACGCCGGTCACCCAGTCGCCGATGCCAACCATGGCCTGCATCTCGCCGGTCTTGAGGCCGTTGAAGGTGCCGCCGTAATCGAAGAAGCCGCCGACCTGCGGGCGCAGCGACAGCGTCTTCTCCTTGACCGCACCCCAGCCCGCGTCATCGATGTCGAAGGGCAAGGCATTGCCGTTGAGCAGGCTGACCTGACCGAGGCTCGGCAAGTGCCAGTCAAAATGGCCGACCTTGCCCTTGATCTCCGGCTTCCAGAACACATTGTAGGATGCGGCTTCCTCTGCCGACACCGAGTTCTTGTTGTAGGACACGCCGAGGTGACCGCAGCGGAACATGACGGAGTAGAGCTTGCCGTCCTTCCAGTGGCCCGGCATCTGCTTGAAGTCGTCGTAGACATAGTCGTCGAAGGGATAGTCGGCCGCGTTCATTTCCTCGACATAGCCAGCCTCGTTCAGCTGCTGCACGAACTCGCGGTCGGAGAGGATCACGTCGTAGGTGCCGGGGGGCGACTGGGCGATGAGCGCCAGCATGTTGTCGCCGCCGGCGTAGTATTTCGGCTTGAACTTGACGTTGTTGGCGGCCTCGAACTCGGCCACCATGTCCGGCTCGCCATTGCCGTACCAGGCGAGCATATTGAGCTCGACGGCCTGCGCCCAGGCGCGGTTGACGTAAGGCATCGACAGCGAGGCTGCCGCGACGCCCGCCGCCCCCTTGATGACGCCGCGCCGCGTCAAACCCTTCCCGATTAGCTTCGTCATCCTTGGTTCTCCCTGTTGGGGTCCCGGAGCGGGACCCATGCTTTCTCGGAAGCCTTTAGTCGCAGGCAAGCTAGCTCAGAGGCACTCGCCTGCGAAATTGATCCGCCAAATGCTCCCATCATCCGTGGATATCATGCCGCCGTCGTCCGGAACGGGCGGCCGATCTCGATGAGGTCCGTCTGACCGGACTCCTGCAGCGACCGCATGAACTCGCCCGCCAGCCGCTTGCCGGCCGTCGACAGCACCGAGTGCTTATAGTGCAGCCCGACATGGACGTCGTCCAGGGGTGGCAGGCCGGTTTCCTCGCCCAAAACGGCCATGCCGGGGAGGAGAGTTCGTTTCGTCAGGGCCGTGATCCCGAGCCCCGAGAGCACGGCGTTCTGCAGCCCGCCGATGCCGGGGCTCGAATAGACGATCCGCCAGGAGCGGCCGATCTCGTCGAGGGCGCGAACCATCCGCGCCCGATACTCGCAGCCCTCGTTGTGGGCCAACAAGCGGACGGGCTTGCCGCGGTCGAGGTCGACGCCGGCCTTGCCGGCCCAGATCGGGCGCTCGGCCCAGGCGAAGGCCATGTCAGAGGGGGCGGGCCCGTCATACATGGCAACGACCACGTCGAGCTCGCCGGCATCCAACCGCTCGATCAGGCGTCGCGACAGCTCGCAGACGATCTCGAGCTCGACCTCCGGATGCTCGCGCAGGAACTGGGTCAGGATCACCTGGAAGAAGGCCGCCGCATAGTCGACCGGCAGGCCGACTCGGAGCGCGCCGTCCGCCTGGCGCTTCTGCATCCGGGCGACCATGTCGTCGTTGAGGCAGAGCATCTGCCGGGCGAAGCGCACGAATTCTTCGCCCTGGGGCGTGAGTAGGTTCGTCCGGCCCCTGGTCGAGACGAGTTCGGCGCCGACCAGCTCCTCGAGCCGGCGGATCTGCAGGCTGATGGCCGGTTGCGTCCGGCCCAGCAGCTCACCCGCCTTCGTGAAGCTCTTGTGATCGGCAACCGTCACGAGCGTGCGGAGCAGGTCGGTCGGCAGGTTCTGGTGGCGCAAACCTCGCCTCGCTTATGGCAGCATTACCCAAATAAATTTCGCCGATGATCGTCCCTCGCCCTATGCTTTGGCAAGCCCGTTCCGCGGCTGTTCACTAAGCACAGGATTTGGACCCCCATGGCGAAGGTTAAAGCCACGACAGAGGACATGCTGCACGTCGTCAAATGGCACAATGGCGACAAGGGCTGGTCGCCTTTCTCCGACAAGGAGATGAAGCGCCGCCAGGATGGCGTCAGGAAGTACATGGCCGCCAACAAGATCGATGCCGCTCTTTTCACCTCATACCACAACATCTGCTACCATTCGGGCTTCCTCTACTGCTATTTCGGCCGCAAATACGGTCTCGTCATCGACCACAAGAAGGCGACGACGATCACGGCTGCCATCGACGGCGGCCAGCCGTGGCGGCGCACCTTCGGCGACAACATCACCTATACAGATTGGAAGAAAGACAACTACTTCCGTGCGGTCGAGAGCCTGACCAAAGGCGTGAAGCGCATGGGGATCGAGTTCGACCATGTGTCGATCGCCTTCCGCAAGGAGCTCGAGGCCGAATTCCCGAAAGTGAAGTTCGTCGACATCGGCGCGCCCGCCATGTGGCTCCGTACCGTCAAGTCGAAGGAGGAGCACAAGCACATCCGCGAGTGCACGCGCATCGCCAATGTCGGCGCCCGGGCCGTCATGGGTGCGATCAAGGCCGGCGTGCCGGAATATGAAGTGGCGCTCGCCTCCACCAACGCCATGGTGCGCGAGATCGGCAAGAGCTTCCCGTTCGTGGAGCTGATGGACACCTGGACCTGGTTTCAGTCGGGTCTCGAGACGGATGGCGCGCACAATCCCGTCACCAACAAGAAGATCAAGAAGGGCGACATCCTCTCGCTCAACTGCTTCCCGATGATCTTCGGCTACTACGTCGCCATCGAGCGGACGCTGTTCTGCGAGCGAGCCTCGAATGCCCACTACGATATGTGGGGAAAGAATTGCGAGGTGATGCGCGTCGGCTCCGAGCTCATGAAGCCCGGCAAGAAGTGCTCGGAGATCGCGTTGGAGCTGAACGAACTGTATCGCTCGTGGGATCTGCTGAAGTACCGCTCCTTCGGCTACGGCCACTCGTTTGGCGTGCTCTGCCACTACTATGGCCGCGAGGCGGGCGTGGAGCTGCGCGAGGACGTGCACACGGTGCTCGAGCCCGGCATGGTCGTCTCCATGGAGCCGATGATCATGATCCCCGACGGCCAGCCCGGCGCCGGCGGCTATCGCGAGCACGACGTCTTCATCATCACCGAGAAGGGCGCGGAGAACATCACCAATTTCCCGTATGGCCCGGAGCATATGATCATCAAGAACTGAGTTTGGGGCGACACCGGGGAGTGCTGGAGGGGGCGGTCCGAGAGGCCGCCCCTTTTCTTTTTAGGGAGTAAGGAATAGGGAGTTGGGAGTAGAGACTCGAACGAGGCATAAATTTAGCTCTACTCCCAATTCCCAACTCCCCAGCTTCACAGCCAACGCTCCGCCGTCTTCCGACACGCTTGTCTAGCGAGTCGGGCTCGAAAAAGTTGAGGGGCGCGGGGCGATCTTAAAGCCGCGGGCCGAAGGAGAATTTGTAAGGCGACCTCTCGATCGCCCCGCCGGCGTTTTCGATGCTTGTCTTGATCACCTCAAAAGCCGATCTGCTTCGGGGAAGGGGGGGGCCCTTCCGGACCAAGGTGCACCCTGCCTTCGAGCCTGCGTTGGCCCTTGGACAGCCGCCGGTCACTCCGCGCTTCGTTAGACGCCTCTGCAGAAACGCCCCTCGCCGGGTGACGGACGGATTATGCGGGCGGTGGCAGTATGCGGGGATAAGTTCATTGCGGGTATGGTGAATGGAATGGAAATGCTTGTGGGTTGTTGATGCGCGGGCGACCGCAGGTCGCCCGTACACATCGCGCTTTGTGCGTTCCTGACGCATTCGCGGCACCCCCCTACACCCGTCTCCCCGCGAACAACGCCACCAGCCCTGCCCCGACAATCAGCGCCGCACCCGCGATCGTCGCCGCACCCGGCACCTCTTGCCACAGCAGGAACCCCCAGATCGGCGCCCAGATGAGGGCGGTGTACTCGAAGCTCGCCACCAGGTTCGCGTCGGCCTCGCGGTAGGCGTAGGTGAGGCCGGCGATGCCGCCGAAGCCGACGACACCGCAACCAATCATGACGGCGAGATCGGTGGCGTCCGGAATGATCCACGGGCGCGTCAGGAAGGCCATGCTCGGATGGGTCGCGGCGCCGAAGCCCCAAACGGTCTGCACGATGCCGATGCCGATCGCGGAGCCGAGGAAGAACAGCGTGTTGTAGAAGGCCATCACGGAGGCCGGCGTGGTCGCGCTGATGCCGCGCGCCATCACCATGGCGATGGAGTAGAGGAGCGCGCAGAAGAGGATCAGCAGCCCCGCCGGCTCGAACACGCCGGATCCCGGGCGCAGCATCACCACGACGCCGGCGAAACCGGCGATCACCGCGACCCAGCTGAGCCAACCGATCCGCTCGCCCAGGAACGGGCCCGAGAGCGCCACGATGATCAGCGGCACGCTCATGTAGAGCGCGACCGCGTCGGTGAAGGGGAGTGCCGCGAAGCCGAGATAATAGGAAAGATAGCCCATCAACAAAATGACGGCGCGCAGGATGATGAGACCGATCCGCGGCGGGACGAGCGCGCCGAGGCCGGGGTCGAAATGCACCAGCAGCAGGAAGAAGGGCAGCGCCGTGGCGCTCCTGATCGTCAGCACCTCGGCCAGCGGATAGGCGCCGCTCACCCATTTCACGCCGACATCGTGGAGGGAGAAGAAGAACACGCCGAGACAGAGATAGAGCACGCCGCGCAGCGGCTGCTGCGGGCGCGCCGGTGCTTTCGCTCTATAGCTCTCGGCTGTCGCGGTCATGGCGATCAGGTTGGACCCGTTTGATCAGGTCGATTCTGCCTTGGGCCGGGCTGCGGCGCCATTGTCATTGTCGATGCGCATGGCTGGCGAGCGCTCCGGCACCAGCCCCGAGCGAAAGCGTTGCAGCACCACCTGCAACAATAGGCCGATCAGCAGCATGCGCAGGTAGGACGATCGCGTCATCAGCTCCGGCGGCAGGCGGTTGGTCAGGATCTCCGTCAGCGACCAGATCGCCCAGATGCCGAGCGCGCCGGCAATCGCCCCGCGATTGTTGCCGCTGCCGCCGGCCATCAGCATCACCCAGACGAGGAAGGTGACGACGAGCGGCTCGGTCGCCGACGGCGACAGGAAACGGAACTGCGCGGCCGTCAGCGCCCCGGCGACACCCATGATGGCCGCGCCGATGACGAAGGTCTGCAGGCGGAACCAGTCGACGTCCTTGCCGGCGGCGCGGGCCGCATCCTCGTTGTCGCGGATGGCGCGCAGCGTTCGGCCCCAGGGGCTGTCGTAGAGCCGCTCGGCGAAGAGATAGACGATGAGCACCACGAGCCAGACGGTGACAAGCAGCACATAGTCGCTCGCCCGGCCCGTGACGAAGCCGTCGAGCGGCCTGGGCACCCGCGAGATGCCGAGGCTGCCGTTCGTCAGCCAGTCCTCGTTGACGATGACGAGACGCAGTGTCTCGGCGATGCCGATGGAGGCCATGGCGAGATAGTCGCTCTTCAGCCGAATGCAGATTTTCGCGACGAGATAGCCGGTCAGCCCGGCGACGATCGCTGCACCCAGAAGTCCGAGCGGGATCGGCAAGCCGAAATCCGCCAACGTGCTTGGGCGAATCCGGCGCTGTCAGAATGGCCGACGCATAGGCGCCGACCGCGAAGAATCCGGCGATGCCGGCATTGAACAGTCCGCCCATCCCCCATTGCACATTGAGCGCGAGGCAGAGTACCGCGTAGATGCCGCCGGCGATCAGGAAGCCGATGAGATAGAAGACGAGTCCCGTCCATTCCATCAGGCCGCCCCCCCACCTCGAAAACGTGCCGGACCGAGATCGGCCGCCGACTTGAGGCCAGGCTCGGCCGCCAGAACATCGGGAATGCGGTTGACCATCTGCGCGACCGTGGCGAGGCCCGCATCGTAACCGGCGAGGCGGCACTTCAACGGGGCAGGGCCGCCGATCTCCCATTCGACGTAATCCTCCTCGCCCTCGAGCGCGAGGCGCAGGTCGTTGATGGCGGTCGCCTCGACACCGTTGCCGGCAACGATCTTCGTGATGGTGCGCGAGCCGAGCGTCTTGCCAGCGGCTATGTCGAAGACGCCCTGGCGATAGGGCTTCTCCGCGAAGACCGGCTCGATTGCGGAAGCGATGCTCTTGACGGGAAATCCCATCGTCTCGACGGCCTGATGCATCAGCACTTGATAGGGCGTGATAGCGCCATAGCGGCTCATGGCGTCACGGAACTCCGCCTCACTCAGGCCCGCGCCGCCGAGCGCTGCGACACCCGGGCCGTGCGGCGCGATATCGACGAGGCTGCGGTTCGTTACTCGCTCGATGCCATTGCAGGCCGCGGCAAGAACGGTGGGTAGCCACATGCGGAAAACGTCCTGGAAACCCGTGCCCAGAATGACCGAGCCGTGCTTGCGCGCGATATCGTCGAGTTCTGCCGCGAGCGCCGGCGACACTGCTTTCGGGTATGACGCCTGGAGCCCGCACGAGATGACGCGCACGCCGCGCGCGAGGAGCTGGCGATAGACCGGCATATTCTCGGCAAGGTTGTCGCTGACGGCATGGATGGCGATGTCGGCCTCGACGCCATCGAGCGCTTCGTCCAGTGTCGCACGCACGATCGGATCTGGGTTCAGAGCGCAGCCCGCGAGCTCGGACAACCGCCGGCCGATCTTGGCGCCCGGACGATTGACCGCGGCGACAACGGGATAGCCCATCGCGGCCGAGAGCCGCGCCGCAGTGCAGCCCACCACACCCACGCCATAGATGAGAACACCCCTGGGCTTTATCGGCTCCATCACAGCAACCTCCCCTTGAAGAGTCCCTGCGGCCGGAAGATCAGCAGCACGACCATGACGATGAAGGCGACCGCCGTCTTGTATGACGGCGAGATCAGCGCATCCTCGCCGATCCAGTTGTATGTCGAAAGCTCCTCGGCGAGTCCGATCAGCATGCCGCCGGCGAGCGCGCCCATCGGCTTGCCGATGCCGCCGAGGATGGTCGCGGCGAACATCGGCAAAATCAGGTTCCAGCCCATGTTCGGATGGATATCGGTATCGAGCCCGGCGATGACGCCGGCGATCGCCGCAAGGCTTGCGCCGATAATCCAGGTCCAGCGGATGACGCGCTTCACATCGAGGCCGGCGACCGCGGCAAGCTCCGGCTCGTCGGCAACCGCGCGCATGGCGCGGCCGGTTCGCGAACGCGTCAGGAAAAGATGCAACGCCACGGCGATGACGGCGACGATGACGATGGCCTCGACATGCAGCAGCGAGACCCGGAAGGTATCGAGCAGCACGAGCGGCGGGGTGACACCGCGGATGTAGACCTGATTGTCCGAGCCCCAGACCATTTGCGCGATCGAGCGCATCATCAGCGCGACGCCGAAGGAGGAGATCACGGTGTAGATCGTGGGCAGATCCCGGAGCGGCTTGTAGCACCAGCGGTCGGCGGCGAGGACGGCGGCAATGGCGAGCGCGATGCCGGCGGGCAAGGCCAGAAGCGGGTGCAAACCGGTCACCCAGACCGCCGTTAGTGTCCCGTAAGCGCCGATCGTCATGACATCGCCATGCGCGAAATGGGAGAAGCGCAGGATGCCGAAGATCATCGAGATGCCGACGGCGCCCAACGCATAGATGCTGCCGAGCGCCAGTGCCGGCACGAGATAGAGATTGATGAAATCGATCATCGCGCCTCGCCTCCACCGAGGAAGCTGCGGCGCACGGTGTCGTCGGCGAGTAGGCTCGCGCCGCTGCCCGAGACGAAATTGCGGCCGGTGACGAGCACGTGGCCCCGATCGGCAATGCGCAAGGCCTGGCGCGCGTTCTGCTCGACCATCAAGACTGTCACGCCCGAAGCCTTGATCTCGAGGATGAGATCGAAGATGCGCTCGAGATAGGCGGGCGAGAGGCCAGCCGTCGGCTCGTCGAGGAGGAGGAGCTTGGGCTCGCTCATGAGCGCGCGGCCCATCGCCACCATCTGCCTTTGCCCGCCCGACAGTTCGCCCGCTGGCTGGCGGAGCTTGGCTTTGAGATCAGGGAAGAGAGTCGAGCACGCGGTCTTGCGTTGCCGCGCGGTCCTTGGGGGCTGCCGCGTAGGTGCCGACGTCAAGGTTCTCGGCAACGGTGAGCGTGGGAAACACATTGCGGCTCTGCGGCACCGCGGAGATGCCGAGTGGCACGAGCGCCTCCGTTGGCGATCCCGTGATGTCGCGGCCCTCGAAAGTGATCGTGCCCGCCATCACGCGCGTCAGCGAAAAGACGCTCTTCAGAAGCGTCGATTTTCCCGCGCCGTTGGGTCCGATGACCACGGCGATGCTTTGCGGCGCCACCTCGAGGGCGATATCCTCGATGATCGGCGGTGGCGCCGTAGCCGGCGGTCAGCCCCTTGATCGAGAGCAGCGCGCTCATGCGCGTCCCTCGTATTTCCCGCCGCCGAAATAGGCTTCCACCACGCGCTCGTCGCGCCGGACCTCGTCGACGCTGCCTTGCGTCAGCACCTTGCCCTCGGCCATGACGACGACCGTGTCGCAAAGGCGCGAGACATAGTCGAGATCGTGCTCGATGAGGCAGAAGGTGAGGCCGCGCCCGGTGTTGAGCGCCTTGATCTTCTCGGCGAGCTTGCCGAGCAGCGTGCGGTTGATGCCGGCGCCGATCTCGTCGAGCAGCACGATCTTGGGTTCGCGCATCAGGGCGCGGCCGAGCTCGAGGAGCTTCTTCTGGCCGCCGGACAGGAGTCCCGCTTTCTCCTGGGCGACAGGCTCGAGTTCCAGCAGCGCGATGGTTTCCGTTGCGCGCGCATAGACCAGCTGCTCCTCCTCGCGGAAGGCCGCCCGGCGGAACACGACGTTGAGGACGTTCTCGCCCTTGGGCGCGCTCGCCGCCGCCATCAGGTTTTCGGTGACGGTTAGCCGGCCGAACTCGTGGGGAATCTGGAAGGTCCGGGCGAGACCGCGGCGGCTGCGCTGATGCGAAGCAAGCCGTGTGATGTCCTCGCCCTCGAGCAGCACACGGCCGCTGGTCGGGAGAAGCCGTCCGGCGATGACATTGAACAGCGTCGTCTTGCCGGCGCCGTTGGGGCCGATGAGGCCGGTGATGCGGCCGGCCGGGATATCGAAGCTCACGTCGTCCACGGCGGCGAGCCCGCCGAAGCGCATGCTGACATGGTCGAGCTTGATCATGCGCTGAACGACTTGTCGCCTTCCCGCACGCTATCGGCACTCAGTTCGTCGATCGAACATCGAAACGAGTAAGACCGTGGTTCTCTTCCTCCATCATGCCGAAGGCGTGTCTTCGGCATGGCGAGGGGGAGGGTTAGGGTGGGGGTCAGACACTGAGTCCGCGTCATTCTCCCCATCCGAAGCGCCTAAGGATCTCGGCTTAGGGTCAGACCCTGCGGGTCTGCCCGTACACGCAGACCCCAAGACGACGCTTGGCCTTCCCCCCTTTCGTGCCGGAGGGGCGCCTTCGGCGTGACGGGGGGAAGGCGGTGCTGCCATGCCAGAGTGAGCGAGGGATTACTGATAGATCCCCGTCTGTTTGTACTTGTCGCCGTCGACGACGAATTTGCCGATGTAGCCGAGCACGTCGCCCTTGGCGTCGAAGTCGTAGGCGCCGCCGGCGCCGTCGTAGTCGATGTCCTTGCCGGCCTTGATCAGCTCCTTGGCCTTGGCCCATTCGCCGGGGCCGACCTTCTCGCCGGGAGCGGAGGCCACTTCGCGCAGTGCCGCCGCCATCTTCGCCTTGTCGGCGGAGCCCGCTTTCTCGATTGCGAGCATGGCGAGGAAGGTCGCGTCATAGGTCTGGTCGACGAAGGCCTTGTCGGCGCCTTCCTTGAACTCGGCGTTGAAGGCGTCGTGCAGCGCCTTCTGGGCCGGGTTATCGGCCGGTGACGAGGGCGAGGAGAAGAAAGAAGTCTTGAGCGCATCCGCGCCGACTTCCTTGATCAGTGCCTCGTCGCGCAGGCCATCGGTACCGATGAAGCGCGTGAAGAGGCCGCCCTCGATCGACTGCTTGATGATCGTCGAGCCGGAATCGCCCGCATAGGCGACGACGACCAGCGCCTCGGCGCCGCCCTTGGCGAGGGTCGCCAGTTCGGAGCGGTAGGAGTTCTTCTTCTCCTCGTGCTTCTCGGCCGCGACCACCTCGCCGCCGGCCGCCTTGTAGGCCTCGATGAAGGCGTTGCCGATGCCGACGCCGTAGTCGTTATTCACATAGGTGACGGCGACCTTCTTGATGCCTTCCTCGAGCACGATCTTGGCCAGCACCGCGCCCTGATAGTTGTCCGACGGGACGATGCGATAGAAGAGATCGTTGTCGGCGATATCGGTAATGGCGGGCGAGGTCGCGGTCGGCGAGATCATGACGACGCCGGCCGGAATGGCGACGGCATTCGCCGCCGAGATCGTCGTGCCCGACATCAGCGAGCCCATGATGATCGGCACGCCCTCGACGTTGACGAGCTTGCTCGCGGCGTCGACCGCCGCTTGCGCGTTGCCTGTCGTGTCGCCGAACACCGGCACGGCCTGACCATCGAGCAGGCCGCCCTGGGCGTTGACCTGCTTCACCGCCAGATTGACAGCGTTCTGCAGCGGCGGGATGAAGCTCGCGATCGGGCCGGTGATGTCCATGAGCACGCCGACCTTGGTATCGGCGGCGCTGGCGATTGCGGTCGACGCGAGGAGCGCCACAGTCGCAAGCGTGATGACAGGTTTCTTCATTGGTTTCCTCCCTTGGGAAAGAAGGATGTTACCGGGAGGACCTAGGGCCGTCCAGGGCGTGCTGGAGTGCTTCCGGAAAAGTGCGAAGCGGTTTTCCGATAAGAAGCACGACAAGCCAAGGAGAGTGCTTCCGGAAAAGCTTGTCCCGGTGAAGGCCGGGATGCGAAGCGGTTTTACGATGAGAAGTACGAGAAACCAAAGTGCTAGGGTGTTGAAGTGATTGGACCAAAAGCGGAAACGCCCTAGAGCCCCACCGGCTCACGTAACGGCCGACCGTGCCCTGAACTTCGGGGTATCCCACAGCCGCTCCGCCATCACCCGCTCGATGATTGCGGCAGCGTCGTGGACATCGGCGAAGCGCGTATAGAGCGGCGTCAGGCCGAAGCGGATCTTGTCGGGCGCGCGGAAATCTCCGACCACGCCGTTTGCGACCAGGGCCTGCATGACGGCATAGCCTTCCGGACAGTGGAAAGAGACCTGCGAGCCGCGAGCCGTCAGATCGCGCGGGCCGGCGAGCTTCAGGCCATGACGGCCACACCGCCGCTCGACCTCGCCAATGAAGATCTCGGCCAACATGCGCGCCTTGGCGTAGACGGCGTGCATGTCGACTCCATCAAACACATCGAGCGCCGCATCGAGCGCGATCATCGAGAGCATGGCCTGAGTGCCGCACTGCTGGCGCACGATGCCGGGCGCGGGCTGGTAGCTCGTCGCGAAGGCGAACGGCTCGGCATGCCCCCACCAGCCGGAAAGGGGTGATGAGACCTTCTCCTGCAGCCCCTTGCGCACGTATAGGAACGCCGGCGCGCCGGGGCCGCCGTTCAGATACTTATACGTGCAGCCGACGGCGAAATCAGCCTTGGCGCCTTCGAGATCGACGGGAATGGCGCCCGCACTGTGCGCCAAATCCCAAAGCACCAGCGCGCCCGCCTTGTGTGCCTTGGCCGTGATAGCCCGCATGTCGTGACGGCGGCCGGTCGCATAGTCGACCTCCGTCAGCATGACGAGGGCGACCGTGTCGTCGATGGCGCCAGCGACCTCCCCCGGCGCAACGAGCTTAAGCTCGTGCGCGTCCGTCATGCCGAGAACGCCCTCGGCGATGTAGAGATCGGTCGGGAAGTTGCCGGTGTCGGAGAGAATGACGCGGCGGCCGGGTTTCAGCTTCAGCGCGGCCGCGACGAGCTTGAACAGGTTGACCGAGATCGTGTCGGCCGCGACGACAGTGCCCGCGCTCGCCCCGATCAATTTGCCGATGCGGTCGCCGATCCTACCCGGCAGTGTGAACCAGCCATGCTTGTTCCAGGAGGTGATCAGACCCCTGCCCCACTCCTCGGCCACAGCCCTGCTGACGCGCTTCGACACTCCCATTGGAAGTGCACCGAGCGAGTTGCCGTCGAGGTAAATGATGCCCTTGGGCAAGTCGAACAGCCGCCGTCGCTCCGCCAGCGGATCGGCGCGATCGAGGGCGAGGCAGTCGGAGCGGGTCAATCCTGCGACGGACTCAGTCGTGATCTTGATTTTCATGGATAAACGCTAACCCGCCCGCTCGGAAATTGCATCTCGCTTAGCGCACCAACTTCGCGAGCTCCGCATTCGCATGCTGGGCAAACGCCTCGACGACCCGGCGGCCCTTCGCATCGCCGCGCCGCGCCAGCCCAAGCGTCATCGGCCGGTAGCTGCCGGTGAGCTCGAGCACGCGAAAGCGCTTGCCGTCGGCCGCCCGGTCGGTGCCGAGCGGCATGTTGGCGAGGCCGTAGCCGAGACCGTTCGCGACCATCCCGCGCACGACCTCCGGATAGCCCGAGCGGAAAGCGATCCTGGGCGTCAGGCCGGCATGGATGAAATGCGAGAGGAAGTACTCGCGTGTCAACGGCAGATCGAGCAGCACCAGGCCGTCGCCCACCAGATCCTCGAGCTTCACTCTCGAGCGCTTCGCCAGGCGATGGGTTTCCGCCACGAAGGCATAGGGCGGCAGCTTGACGATGGGCGTGAACGCGATGTCGGGCGGCAGGTCGAGATCGTAGGTGATGGCGAGGTCGATCTCGCCGTGCCTGAGCCGATCGCGCAGTGCCTCCTGATGCACCTCGGCCGGCGTGACATGCACCTTCGGATGCAGGGCCTGGAAGCTGCCGATCAGCGCCGGGAGCGCCACCGGTGCGATGGTGACGAGCGCGCCAACCGTGAGCGGGCCACGCATCTCGGTGGAGAGCTCATGGGCGAGCTGGTGCAATCCGCTGGCCTGTTGAATGAGGCTCCGCGCCTCGGCCATGAGGCGGCGCCCCTCTGTTGTCAGCGCGATGCCCTGCGCGTGGTGTCGAATAAACAGCTCGACGCCGAGCTTCATTTCCAGATCGCTGATCGCCGTCGAGATCGAGGGCTGGGAGATGTTGATTGTCTGCGAGGCGAGCTTGATCGAGCCCGCCTCGCCGGCGGCGACGAAGTATTCGAGCTGGCGAAGCGTTACGCGGGGTGACAGGCGTGGCGTGCGCGTGGGCGGCATCGCCTTCAGACATCCCCCGGCACGCCGTAGCTGGGCGCGGCGCTAGGGTTGACGGCGCGATCGACGTAGGCCGGCATCTGCGGAGCGTAGTCGGTCCAGAGTTTTCGCAGCACGGTGATTGGATTGACGTCATCCCAATCGCAGCGGAGGTCGACGAGCGCGAAGGGGAGTTTGTCGACGACGAGCAATCCCGCCGAATGGATGGGACCCTCTTCGCCGCCGGCCGCGAGCCCAGCCTCGAGCGCTCGCAGCAGACGTTCGGCGAGATGCCGGTCGGCATTCTTCGCGAAGGTCTCGGCCATGGCGTCCGGCACGGCGGGTGTTTTCAAGAGATTGCCGGCGGCGGCGCAGTCCGTGCGGGTTGCGACGCCATGCTTACCGAGCACCTTCGCGCCAGAATGCACCGCCGTCGCACCCGCTTTGTCGACAACCGTAATCTGCCGGTACTCGGTGAAGGGCTGACCGTCGAGGGCCCGTGCCAAGGCATCGTCGGCATCGTGGCCCTTGGCGAGGAGGTCGAGGATGCGCGGTCCGTATGCCGGATCGGTGATGTTCTGCGTCGCAACCGCGCCGGCGCCCGCGCGTGCATGCGGGCAGCGCGCCCCGACGCAGATGGACGACGTGGTTATCGCAACACCGAACATGCCGGTGCGTCCGCAACGTCCGGCGATCGAGAACGTCATGTGGTGTGTCCTTTGCTTACGACCGCGGCGTCCTTGATCGGCCGCCGCAGGGTCGAGACGTCGACTTGCGCATCCGCCAGGCGGTTCGCCAGATAGATCTGGAAGTCCTGAATCTCGCGCTCGAGCCAGCTCAACGGACCAGCCTCGGCGAGCAGGCTGCCAGCGCCCTTGTAGATGCTCTCGACGACGACGCGATCCTCCGCGTTCACGCGGTCGAAGAAGCCGACCAGCGTGCCGACAAAGGCCGGGAGATCGTCCAGACCCGCCACGACCTCGGGGGCGAGCGCCACGCCGAACCGCACATGCACCTCGCCGACGCTCTTGGGACGAAGCGACAGATACCAGAAGTGATCCGGCGCGAGCACGTACATATGAGTGGGAAAGATCGTCGGCATCACGGACGTGTAGCGCCAGCGCCCCTCCAGCCGCGTGTTGTCCTTGTGCGCGCGGCCGTAGGCGGCCGTCTCGTCCTTCGTGAAGGTCTGCGTCGTGAAGTGCTCGTAGACTTTCGGCGTGAACTCGGTGTCCTCGACAGGAAACCACGCGCCCACCGTCGCGCGGTGCGCGACGGGGAGGTGGTAGCCCTCCATGAAATTCTCGCAGAGCATCTTCCAGTTCGTTGCCCAGACATGGTCCTGGTGCGCGACGGGGACGTAGCCCGCCATGTCGTATCGCGCGACATCCTCGAGCAGCGGCGCGAGCATGTCGGCCACCCGTGGCGCCTCCGGATTGAGCGTGACGTAGATCCAGCCTTCCCAGACCTCGGTGCGGATTTCGGGCAGACAGTAGTCGCGCTTGTCGAAGTGCGGCGGCCGGCCCATGTGACCGGCACCGAGGACGCGGCCGTCCAGGTCGTAGGTCCAGGCATGATAGGGACAGGTGATGCGCCGCGCGTTGCCATGGCCGTCGAGGAGTTGCATCAGGCGATGCAAGCAGACGTTCGAGAAGCTTCGGACTTTGCCCTGGCCGTCACGAATGACGAAGATCGGCTGGCCGGCGATCGAGAAGGTGATGTAGTCGCCCGTGCCCGGGATCTCTGCGGCGAGGCCGGCGCAGAGCCAGTCGTGCTTGAAGATGCGCTCGGTCTCGAGCCGTGCGATCTCCTCGGAGCGATAGAAGGCCGGCGGCGCGGTCATCGCCTTCTTAGGCTCTGCCCGAGCCCGTTCGGCGAGCAGGGTCAGGATGACGTCGGATTCCGCCGGCATGTAACCCTCCCTCAATCCGGAATGACGGCCGTCGCCTCGATCTCGACGACCCATTCGGGGCGCGCGAGCGAGGTGATGACGAGGCCGGTCGAGACCGGAAACACGCCCTTCAGGTGCTTACCCATCTCGCGATAGACGGCCTCGCGATAGCGGATGTCGGTCAGGTACACGACGATGCGGCAGATGTGCTCCATCTTGCCGCCCGACTCCTCCATGAGCAGGCGGATGTTCTGCATGGTCTTCTCGGTCTGCTTGCCGGCATCGCCGACGTGCAGGCTTTCGCGCGTGTCGAGATCCTGGGAGACTTGGCCACGCACGAATACCATCGTGCCCTTGGCCACCACCGCCTGGCAGAGATCGTTGTCGAGCTTCTGCTCGGGATAGGTGTCCTTGGTGTTGAACTTGCGGATGCGCTTGTGGGCCATGGGTCGTTTCCTCGCGAGGCGGATGAGACGATGGGTGGGTGGTGACCTTGCCGCCGGCAGCTGATTTCGAGAAGTATTAGTTTTCGAAGGTCTGCTTCGCAATAGGCGAAGCACTTGTTGGGGCGTCCTGCGGACGCCCATCCATCGACACGGACCACGTCCGCGGTTGTCGCGAAGAGCAGGGCGACCGCATGTCGCCCCTACGAAACCACGCAAGCACCGCCGCTCACCCGAACCGCGACTCGACCCGCCCCAGCACACCGAAATCCGCGCTGACATGATCTCCAGGCTCGATCTCGAGCGGGATCATGCAGGTGCCTGTGGTGACGACCTGCCCCTTGGCGAGCGTGATGCCGAGGCCGGAGAGCTCGTTCGCAAGCCAGGTGAGCGCGAGGCGCGGATCGTCGAGCACATTGGCGCCCTTGCCCTCGCGCTCGATGCGCAGGCCCACATGGCCTACGACCCGATGTTGCGCGAGGTTGAGGCTCCGCCAATTCGCTGTCGCCGCCGGGCCCAGCACGAACTCGTGCGCGCAGGCGTTGTCGGCAATGAGCTGGGCGGCGCCCACCTTTGTGAAGACGGTATACCGCGAGTCCGGGATTTCGATGGCCGGGTGCAGGCTCTCGACCGTCCGCAACACCTCCTCCACCGCGTATGAGGTGGATCGTGGCGGCAGATCGCTGCCCATCTTGAAGGCGAACTCGGGCTCGGCGACGCGCATGCGGTTGGCGCCGAAAAGGAGAGTCGCGCCGGACGTGAACGCGCGCTCGGCGAGCAACCGCCCGGCGAGTGGTCCGTCGACATTGATGTGCTTTTGGCCTGCCTTACTGGTCGCCGCGATCTTCCAGCCGTAGAGCGGCTTGGCGCTGGTCTTCTCCAGCAGAGCCTGGATGGCATAGCCTTCCGCACGCGTCGCCGGCCGCATCGATTCCGGCAGCTCGTAGATGACGCCACCCGCGAGCCACTTGCGGTGGAGGAGCTCGTGGGCTTCAGTGGCGTTGTCCATCATTGCCATTCGGCGCGCGTCCTTTTCGTACGACTACGATTGCGACCACTTGTTGCCGGTCAAGTCTGGCAGATCGTCGGCAAGGTGCAACCAGGTGAGCTTGCTCGACTTGAAGGAATGCCCTTCGGGCGTGAAGGCCTCCGGATCGTCGAGTTGGGCCAAGTAGAAGTGCATCTTGTTCGTGAGCTTCTCCGAGATGAAGGCGACCGGGCTGCCGCAGCGGGCGCAGAAGTGGCGCTTCACGCCGGGCGAGGATGAGAAGATCGATGCGGGCTCGCCCGTCCACCGCCAGTGTCCGTCATGAACGCCGACAAACGTCGTCATCGGCGAGGCGCAATTCTTCCGGCAGCTATCGCAATGGCAATTCACGCAGCCGTAGATCGGCTCGTCGAAGGAGTAGCGCACCGCGCCGCAGAGGCAACCGCCGGAGTGGGTGTTGGGCATCGGCTAAGGTCCGGACCCGATGTGCTTCTTGCGAATGCTTTCGATGGCAGATTTGAGCGGGGGGAGGTCGATCTGGACAGTTCTCCAAACGACGACGGAATTCACCAAATGATAGACATGCCGATAGACGTTGCCTGCATCCGCCATCCGCCGCCAGTCAATCTCGGGATGCTCGCCCTTAATGGGTAGAGGAACATCGCGCGAGGCTTCCGAGATAATCTCCAAACAGCGCTCCACAGCGCGCTGAGTCTTGTCGTCGGCGAGATAGCTAATCTCACTATAGCCGGAGACAAATCGCTCTATCTGATCAATCGTCTCCAAGATATGCTGGACAACATCTCTGAGAGGCCGGGACTTGCGGGCCTTCGGCGGCTTGCCCATCAAAACACTCGGACGAGGTCGGGTTCCAGGCGCTTGAAACCCTCCGGGCGAAAGCTATCGCTCGTTGCCGCGTGAACCTCGAGCCCGGTATCATCGCCAATGATGTGCTGTACGCCGACCAGGCCAAGCAACGTCAGCCTGTTTCTGTCGTAGTCGATCAAGACGTCAAGATCGCTTTCGGGATGGTGATCACCACGAGCCCGCGACCCGTAGATGTAGAGTGCAGTCACACCCAAATCGCAAATCTCCGCCTCCCGGCGCCTGATAGCGTCGATTACGGACTTCAAGGCGGATCGTTCGAGGACATTGACCATGGGCTCATCATACATCATTCCCGTGGTCCGATGAAGCCAACGCGCAGCCAGCTCCGTTAACCCCTCAACCTTACATTCTCCGGATCCCACGGGCTTTCGCGCGATCACCTTGGCGGCGTGGATCTTGCCGAGAATCTTGATCTCGAGCCCGGTGCCCAGCGCCGCCTGCTCCGGCTTCACCATGGCGAGCGCCAGCGACTTCTGGCAGCGCCAGCCAAAGCCGCCGTTGGTGGCGCGGCCGACGAGAGTGCCCTTGCGGTAGATCGGCTCGGAGCCGCGCGCATCCGAATCCGCGCTTCCCACGCCGTCGACCTCGAGCGTCACGAACTGCCAGTTGAGACCATTGGCGCGCCCCGCAACCAATGCATCCCGCCCGATGAACTGGCCTTTGTTCGGATGCACGAAGCGATCGAGTCCGGACTCGTAGGCCGAGTATTCGATCGAGAGCTCGCGCGGCACGAGGCGGTAGCTCTTCTCGATGGAGAGCGCCCCCATGGCCCTGATGCCGTAGGGCTTGATGCCGAACTCTTTGCCGGCATCCATCAGCAGGTCGAACAGGGCATTCTGCTGCTCTATGGCGTGGTGGAACTCGTAGCCGAGCTCGCCGACAAAGTTGACGCGAAGCACATGCGCCGAGGCGTGACCGACCGAGATCGGCTTGCCGGTGAGCCAGGGGAAGGCGGCGTTCGAGAGATCGGTGTCGGTGAGCTTCTGCAAGAGCTTGCGGCTGTTCGGGCCGGCGATGACGAGCACACCCATGCGCGTCGTCAGATAGTTGAGCGTGACCGAGCCATCCTTCGGCGCAAGCTTTCTCAGATAGTCGTGGTCATGCCGCTCATAGGCGCCGGCGGAGACCAGATAGAACCGGCCCGGCGCATGCTCGTAAACCGTGAACTCGGCGCGTACGCCGCCGTTCTTCGTCAGCATGTGGCAGAGCGCGATACGGCCGCGGGTCTTGGGGATCTTGTTGGCGAGGATGCTTTCCAGCCAATCGCGCGCGCCCGGACCCGACACCTCCATCTTGGCGAAGGCCGACATGTCCTGGAGGCCGACGCTCTCCATGACATTCCGGCACTCGTTGCCGACATGCTCGAAATAGTTGGAGCGGCGGAAGCCCCACTTCTCGACGATGCGGCCGTCGTCCGTCGGCGGGGCGTGATTGTGGTTCAGCAGCACATCCGGCGGAGCGAGGTCCTTGGCGTTGAGCGAAATGCTTTTGGGCGCGAACCAGCCCGGCCGCTCCCAGCCGTAGACCGAGCCGAACACGGCGCCCAGCGCCTTCATGCGATCATAGCAGGGCGTCGTCTTCAAGGGCCGGCAGGCGATGCGCTCCTCATCGGGATAGTGCGGCGTGAAGACGTTAGCGTAAGCCTCCTCGTTTTTCTTGATGAGGTAGCCGCGCGTCGCATAGGGGCCGAAGCGGCGCGGATCGACGCCCATCATGTCGAGCGAGGGCTCGCCCTCCACAATCCACTCGGCGAGCTGCCAGCCAGCGCCACCGGCCGCCGTCACGCCGAATGAGTGGCCCTCGTTCAGCCAGAAATTGGGTACGTCCCAGGCTGGACCGATGATCGGCGAGCCGTCGGGAGTATAGGCGATCGCGCCGTTGTAGATTTTCTTGATGCCGACCTCGCCGAAGGCGGGCACGCGAGTAATGGCCGTCTCGACATGCGGCATCAACCGGTCGAGATCCTCCTGGAAAAGCTCGTACTCGGATTGCTCGGAGGGGCCGTCGACGTAGCAGGCGGGCGCGCCCTTCTCGTAGGGGCCGAGCAGCAGGCCACCTTTCTCCGCGCGCATGTACCAGGAAGAGTCCGCCTCGCGCAGCACGCCGAGCTCAGGGAGTCCCTGCTCGCGCCGCTTGACGATCTCGGGATGATCCTCGGTGACGATGTACTGGTGCTGGACTGGGATCACGGGCACGTCGAGGCCGACCATGGCGCCGGTCTTGCGCGCAAAGTTGCCGGTGCAGGAAATGACATGCTCGCAGACGATGTCGCCCTTGTCGGTCTTGACGAGCCATTCGCCGGCCGGCGTCCGCTCGATGGCGGTGACAGCCGTGTTGCGATAGATTTCCGCGCCGAGCTTCCGCGCGCCGATGGCGAGGGCCTGCGTCAGGTCGGCGGGCTGGATGTAGCCGTCGTCGGGATGCTGGATGGCGCCGATGATGCCGTCGGTGTTGCAGAGCGGCCAGATCTCCTTGAGTTCGGCCGGCGTCAGCATGTTCACCTTGACCCCAATCGTCTCGGCGACCCCGGCGTAATACATGAACTCGTCCCAGCGATCCTTGGTACGGGCGAGACGGATGTTCGAGCAGACGGAGAAGCCGACATTCTGGCCGGTCTCGGCCTCGAGCTCCTTGTAGAATTTGACCGAGTATTTGTGGATTTGCCCAACCGAGTAGGAGAGGTTGAACAGCGGCAAGAGACCGGCCGCATGCCAGGTCGAGCCCGAGGTCAGCTCTTTCCGCTCGCACAGCACGACGTCCGGCCAGCCCTTTTTGGCCAGGTGATAGAGCGTCGAGACGCCGACGACGCCACCACCGATGACGACGGCACGTGCTTGCGATTTCATGTTTCTTCCCTCGAAACGGAGCGCGACAGAGCCTGGCCAGGGATGCCGCATGCGGTAGCGGCCGGCTGGCCGGTTTGCGACCCGGCCCGGGCCAGCTGCGACCTCAACTCAATCATGGGTCCGGACCTGGCGCCAGAGGCTGGTGTTCGGCCGCGGTTGGATTTGGACCTGCCATCGGAGCCTCCACCATGCTAAGCCTCGAAACATGGCAAGGACGCCCACAGAACAGTGTTGGCTTGGCAAGGGGTTAGGCCGCACCTTGGCTACGCTCGGGCTCGTCGCGGTTTTGGCTGCACCGGTGCTGGCGCAATCGGCCCGCAAACTCACCGTCGTCTCCTGGGGCGGGGCCTACGCCGACAGCCAGCAGAAGGCCTACGTCGATCCCTACAAGGCGATTGCGCCGGGCGTCGAGATCGAGATGGTCAATGCCGCAGGCGAACAGGTGGCACAGCTCCGCCAGCAGGCAGCCGCGAGCAACGTCTCCTGGGACCTCGTCGATGTCTCGGCGGCGGACGCCATCCGGCTCTGCCAGGAGGGCATCGCCATGCCGGTGCCGCACGACATTTTCTTGAGCCCCGCGCCGGATGGCACGCTGCCATCCCAGGATTTCGGCCAGACCATCATATCGGAGTGCTTCATCCCCCAGATCGTCTATTCGACGGCCTTCGGCTACCGGACCGACAAATTCAAGGAACCGCCCAAGGCGCTGTGCGATGTGTTCGATCTGGAGAAGTTTCCGGGCAAGCGAGGCCTCGAGGCGCGGCCGATCAACAATCTCGAATGGGCGCTGATCTGCGATGGCGTGAACGCCGATCAGGTCTACGCGACACTGGAGACGCCGGAAGGTCTCGACCGGGCGCTCAACAAGCTCGCGACCTTGAACGGGCACATCCGCTGGTGGACGGATGGCTCGGAACCCGCCGATTGGCTCGCAAAGGGCGAGGTCGTGATTTCGTCGGCCTACAATGGCCGCCTCTTCAGCATCATGACGCGGAAGACCAAGAAGGCGCCGGTCGCGGTGCTGTGGGACTGGCAGGCCTTCGACTTCGACGGCTGGATCATCCCCAAGACCACCAAGAACCTGAATGAGGTTCTGCGGTTCGTCCGCTATGCCACGGCCACCGAGCGGCTTGCCGCCCAGGCGAGCTACATCTCCTATGGTCCAGCCCGGCGCTCCTCGAGTGCGCTCGTCGGCAAGCACGCCGAGCTCGGCATCGACATGGCGCCACATCTCCCGACGGCGCCCGAGAACGCGAAAAATGTGCTCATTTACAATTATGATTGGTGGGCCCAGAACCGCGATGCCATAGATGCTCGCTTCCAGGTTTGGCTCGCGACGCAGCAGACGAAGTGAGTTAGGTCGCCTGGCTCTAACCTCTGCGCTCAGGCGCGTTCTCAAAGCGGATACGGAGCCTCGGCGGCATGGTCAGCGTATTCGACATCTTCAAGATCGGCATCGGGCCCTCGAGCTCGCACACCGTCGGGCCGATGGTGGCGGCGGGACGGTTCTTGACGCGGCTCGACCGGCTCGGCCGGTTTGCCGAGGTGGCGCGCATCCGTTGCGTCCTCTATGGCTCGCTCGCCTTCACCGGCCGCGGCCACGGTACCGATAATGCGGTGCTGCTCGGGCTAGCGGGCGAGAAGCCCGCCGAGGTCGATCCCAATGCCATTCCGAAGATCGTCGAGGGCATCCGTCAGAGCGGTAAGCTGAAACTCGGCCAGCGCCGTGACATCGGCTACAACGCCGACACAGACCTCGTCTTCGATTTCAAGACGCCATCGCCGGGCCATCCCAACGGCATGCGGCTCATCGCCTACGACAAGGACAGCAACGAGCTGTCGAACCGGGTCTACTTCTCGGTTGGCGGCGGTTTCGTCGTGTCCGAGGATCAGTATCAGTCGAGCCAGCCGGCCGGCGGCGGTCTCGATGGGCGGAGCGTGAAGCATCCCTTCCGGATGGCTCGCGAGCTGCTCGATATCTGTGCAGCCGAGAACAAGACCATCGCCGAGATCGCGCTCGCCAATGAGCGCTCGCTCAGGAGCGCGGAAGAGGTCGACGACGGCCTCGACCGCATCCTGGCGGCGATGATGAGTTGCATCGACCGTGGATTGTTGGCGGACGGCATCCTGCCCGGCGGTCTCAAGGTCAGGCGACGGGCAAAAACCGTCTACGAGAAGGCCGTTGCGGATGAGAGCAAGAACCTCCGCTACCCCCACCAAGTGCTCGATCGCGTGAGCGCCTTCGCCATCGCCGTCAACGAGGAGAACGCGGGCGGCGGTCGCGTCGTCACATCGCCGACCAACGGCGCGGCCGGCGTCACGCCCGCCGTCATCCGCTACTACCGGGATCTGTGCGAGGGCGCCGACCGGGGCGGCATGCACAAGTTCTTGCTAACGGCCGCCACCTTCGGCGCCATCATCAAGTACAACGCCTCGCTCTCGGGCGCCGAGGTCGGCTGCCAGGGCGAGGTCGGCTCGGCGAGCGCCATGGCGGCGGCGGGGCTGTGCGCGGCGCTGGGCGGCACCAACGAGCAGATCGAGAACGCAGCCGAGATCGCGCTCGAGCATCATCTCGGCATGACTTGCGATCCGGTCGGCGGCCTCGTGCAGGTGCCGTGCATCGAGCGCAATGCCATGGGGGCGGTCAAGGCGATCAACGCGGCCTCGTCTCTCGCTGGCCGGCGACGGCCAGCACATCGTCTTCTTCGACACCGTGGTCGAGACCATGCGCCTGACCGGCCTCGACATGCAGTCGAAGTACAAGGAGACCTCGCAGGGCGGGCTCGCCGTGACGGTAGTCGAGTGCTGATCTGCTGAACGGCCGTTGGATGGAATTGCGCTCACTCGTCGACTGAGGCAGACTGGCCTATCAGTCGTGACAATCGAGCCGAGCGTATTTTGGCCACCATCGACATCAGGGACATCCCTGCCCCATCAGGCTCGCGCCTATCGGCGGCGGTGCCGCGCAGAACGCACCGGCTGATCCCCCGCGACTGGATCTCCGGCTACAGCCTGATGCTGCCGGTCCTGCTGATCTCGGGCGTGGCGCTCGCCTTCGCGATGATCTCGACGGTGCTGGCGAGCTTCTGGACCCAGGAGGGCTACAAGCTCGTGCCGGGCTTCACGCTCGAAAACTACCGCGAGGCCGTCAGCAATCCGCTCTATCAGCTGACGATGGCACGCTCACTCGCGATCTCGCTGACGACCACGGCGCTCACCATCCTGCTCGCCTATCCGATCGCCTACTTCCTCGCCTTCTATGCGGGATCACGGCGCACGCTCTGGCTGATCCTCATCACCACGCCCTTCTGGACGAGCTATCTGCTGCGCGTGTTCTCCTGGAAGGTCATCCTCGGATACAATGGCGTCATCAACTCAGGGCTGAAATCGCTCGGCCTCATCAGCGAGCCGCTCACCTTCCTGGTCTACAACCCGGTCGCCGTCATCATCACGCTGGTGCATGCCTGGCTCCCCTTCGCCATCCTGCCGCTCTATGTGAGCCTGGAAAAGATCGACCGCAGCTATCTGGA
Organism: uncultured Alphaproteobacteria bacterium; assembly: GCA_963741525.1. GTDB lineage: Bacteria > Pseudomonadota > Alphaproteobacteria > Rhizobiales > Hyphomicrobiaceae > JANNSX01. The sequence goes on along the minus strand of CAVUIW010000028.1, from coordinate 380,145 downwards.
AGCCGCGACCGATCTCGGCGACAGCGCGCGTGATCGCTTCTGGCGCATCGTCTTCCCGCTGTCGGTGCCGGGCGTCATGGCGGCGAGCCTCATGATCTTCATCCCGACCGTCGGCGACTACGTGACACCGCAAATGGTCGGCGGGCCTGACGGGCAGATGGTGGCGAGCTCGATCGTCGAGCTGTTCGGCCGCGTCAATGACAAACCTTTGGGCTCGGCGCTGGCCATCGTCTCGATCGTCATCGTCACCGGTCTCTCGCTTGCCTACATGTTCCTGACGCGGCGCGTCTCGGAGCGCATGGCATGAGCGCCTCCGGTTTCATGACCGAGAACCGGCCACTCAAGGCCTATGCGCTGCTGATCATCGTCTATCTCTATGCGCCGATCCTCATCCTGCTCGCCTTCTCCTTCAACAACTCGATCTTCATCGCCTTTCCGTTCAAGGGCCTGACGCTCAAGTGGTATTGGGCGCTCACCGGCAATTCGCAGCTGCATCAGGCACTCTGGAACAGCCTTGTCGTCGGGGTCATCGCCGCGCTGGTCTCGACCATCCTGGCAACGCTCGCCGCTAAGGCTGTCACGCGCTATCGGATGCCCGGCCGGAATGCGATGGTCTCTCTGGTTTCGCTGCCGATGCTGATGCCCGAGGTCATCCTGGGCATTGCCCTCCTCGTCTTCCTCCTCTCGATTGATATTAAGCTCTCGCTCGCCACCATCATCATCGGCCACATTATCATCTGTACGCCCTATGCGCTCGTCACCATGATCTCGCGTTTCCAGGGCTATGACCCCGCCTACGAGGAGGCCTCGCTGGATCTGGGAGAAACCGCGCTATCGACCTTCTGGCGCGTGACTCTGCCGCTGGTCTGGCCGGGTGTCGTCTCGAGCCTTCTCCTCACCTTCCTCATCTCCTTCGACGATTTCGTCGTGACGTTCTTCCTGACCGGCACCGAGCAGACGCTGCCGATCTTCATGTGGAGCCAGCTTCGTTTCTCGGACCGGTTGCCAGCGATGCTGGCGCTCGGCTCGCTCATCATCGTGGTCTCGACCATGCTGCTGATCCTCGTCGAATGGCTGAGGCGGCGAGGCGAGGGAGCGACGGCAACGCCATGAGCGACGAGGCCTTCATCCGCATCGACCGCGTCTCGAAGCACTTCGGCGACGTGCGCGCCGTCGACAATGTCGCGCTCGAAATCAGCCAAGGCGAGTTCTTCGCGCTGCTCGGGCCATCGGGTTGCGGCAAGACCACGCTTGCTCCGCATGATCGCCGGTTTCGAGACGCCGACGCATGGCGAGATCTTCATCGACGGCCAGCCGATGGCGGATGTTGCGCCCAATCACCGGCCGACGAACATGGTGTTCCAGAGCTATGCCGTGTTCCCGCATCTCAACGTCCGCCAGAATGTCGGCTACGGCTTGCGCCGCGAAAGGCTCGCCTCCGAGGAAGAAGCGCGCCGGATCGATGAGGCCCTCGAGCTCGTGCATCTGACGGGCTACGACGGCCGCAAGCCCAATCAGCTTTCCGGCGGTCAGCGCCAGCGTGTGGCGCTCGCCCGCGCCCTCATCAAGCGGCCGAAGGTGCTGCTGCTGGATGAGCCGCTCGCCGCCCTCGACAAGAAGCTCCGCGAGGAGATGCAGATGGAACTACGCGCGCTGCAGCGTTCGGTCGGCATCACCTTCGTGTTCGTGACGCACGACCAGGAGGAGGCCTTCGCGCTGTCGGATCGCGTCGCCGTCATGTTCGACGGCCGTGTCGCCCAGGCCGATACACCGCGCCGCCTCTACGACTATCCGGCGAGCACGCGGGTCGCAGGCTTCATCGGCCAGATGAATTTCTTCGATGCGATCGAGACCGGACGGCAGAACGGCAGCGTCACGCTCGATGTCGGCCCGCTTGGGCGCATCGAGGTTCCGGCCAAGGACGTGCCAGAGGGTGTGCCGTTCAAGGTCGCGGCACGGCCGGAGCTGATCACCTTCTCCAAGTCACCCGAGAGCAGTCATGCGCTCAAGGCCAAGGCTCGCCTGCGCGGCCACGCCTTCCTCGGCGACCGCAGTCAGTTTATCTTCGACGTGGACGGACTTCCCCGGCCAGTCATCGCCATGACGAGCCTCGACGACGAGGCGAGCATGCCGAAGGACGGCGCCGAGCTGTGGATCGGCATTCCGCGCGACTGGATCAACATCTTACCCGAGTAACCCCCGAGGACACCATGGCCAACGACGACACCGGCGCTCAATGGAACGCCGCCGAAATCGAGAGCAATGCCAAGCAACATCTTCTGCAACCGTGGGAGGAGATGGAGAAGCTCGGCCAGAATGTCCGTACCGTCATCGGCGCGGCGGACGGCATCTACGTCACCGACACGAAAGGCCGCCGCCTCATCGACGGCCCGGCCGGCATGTGGTGCACGCAGGTCGGATACGGCCGGCGCGAGATCGCGGATGCGATCGCGGGCCAGGCGATGAAGCTCGCCTATAACTCGCCCTGGTCCTCGACCAGCGGACCGGCGGCGGAAGCGGCGCGGCGGATTGCCGAGAAAACGCCCGGCGACTTGAAGCATGTGTTCTTCACGACCGGCGGCTCGACCGCGGTCGACACGGCGCTCCGCTTCGTCGAGTTCTTCAACAATGTGCTGGGACGGCCTGAGAAGAAGACGATCCTCGTCCGCGCCAACGGCTATCACGGCTCGACCGATCTGACGGCCGCCTGCTCGGGACGTCCCTTCAACCGGAAGAATTTCGATCTCGACAGCGAGCGTATCTCGTTCCTCTCATCGCCGCTGCCGTTCCGCCGGCCGAAGGGTATCAGCGAGGCGGGCTTTCTGGACTTCCTCGTCAAGGAGCTCGAGGATCGCATCGCCCTCATCGGACCCGACCGGATCGCGGCGTTCCTGGCCGAGCCGATCCTGGCGTCTGGCGGCGTCATCGTGCCGCCCGAGGGCTATCACAAGCGGACCGCCGAGATCTGCCGCAAGCATGACATCCTCTACATTTCCGACGAGGTCGTGACCGCGTTTGGCAGGCTCGGCCACTGGTTCGCCTCCAAGGACGTGTTCGGCATCGAGCCGGACATCATCACTTTTGCGAAGGGCGTGACCTCGGGCTACGTGCCGCTCGGTGGCTTGGCGATCTCCGACAAGTTGCTCGCCCGTGTGTCCGGCAAGAACGCCAAGGGCGCCTGGTTCTCGAATGGGTTCACCTATTCGGGCCACCCGGTGTCGTGCGCGGCCGTGCTCGCCAACTTCGACATCATCGAGAAGGAGAAGATCCTCGCGCATGTGCGCGAGCTCGCCCCGCACTTTCAGGCCTCCTTGAAGACGCTCGCGAAATCACCGCTCGTCGGCGATGTGCGCGGTTTGGGACTGATGGCCTGCGTGGAACTGGTTGCGGACCGGACCAATGTCGGCGCTGAAAACACGGAGCTCGACAGCGAGATCGCCAAGCGCGTCGACCGGCATTGCTTCGATCTCGGCCTGATCGTCCGCCCGATCGCCAATATGTGCGTGATGTCGCCCCCGCTCGTCATCACAAAGGCCGAGATCGACAAGATGGTCTCGATCCTGCGTCAGGCGCTCGACCGCACGGCCGACGACCTCGTCAAGGAAGGGAAGTGGAAGCCTTGAGAATGGGCATCGGGCATTAGGGATCAGGGAAGAATGTCAGAGGTCTTAGCCCCTCACGTCGCATGCATCGCTGATGCCCGACGCCTGATGCCCGATGCCTACTTTCCACGGAACGGCCTGATCATCTCGTTGAGATAGTCCGTCCGGTGGTCGCCGCCATCATCGACGCCGAGTTCGCCTTCGCGCACCAGCTCTGACTTGGCGAGCGTGAAGGTGCCGAGCAAGCTGTCCCAGACGTTGAGGAACAGGCCGAAGTTCACGTCACCCTCGCCCGCCCATTTGACGTGATGCAGCCGGTGCACGGGGCCGATCGCCAAAACCCGCGAGAACGGACCGACGCGCACATCGGCATTCGAGTGCTGTAGCAGCAGCTGCACGGTGACGGCGAAACCGAGCAGCACGGCGATGTCGAGCGGCAATCCCAACAGCACCAGCGGCATGAAGCCGATGGCGAGATCCAGCGTCTGGTGCACGGGATGGCGGACGAGGCCGTTCAGCCCATAGAGCCGCTGCGAGGAATGGTGGATCTCGTGAAAGCGCCACAGCATCGGCAGGCGGTGGCTCCAGAAGTGGATGAGCGTCACGCCGATGTCGGCGAGCACAATAGCGAAAACGAGTTGCAGGGCCAGCGGCCAATCGGACGGCCAGACCGCGCCGGCCCAGGGGATCCACATCGTCAAGAACGGCAGGATCACCATCGAGTTGAACGAGCAAATCTCGTAAATGATGCCATGCGCGATATCTCGCGGCGTGTCGCCGTGATCGTGGTTCCACTCAGGCTCGTATGGGGCGATGCGCTCGGCCACGAAGGAGATGCCGAGTGCCGCCAGCGCGACCGGCGCCAGCCAGTAGTAGGCATACCCATTGCCGACAATCGCGATGGCGATCGCGCTCGGCACGAGCAGCATGAAGGGGGCGTAGAGATTGCGGACGATCCAGACGGCGATCGACGATCGCGCCGCCGTCGGGTTCATGTTGTGCGCTAGCGCCATCTGCACTCACTCGACATGTCCGGGCCGGCACAGGGGTCTGGACAGATTGGTAAAGACGAGCGTTTTCAGAGATATACCCGTCTGCCCTCAGATACAATACTCGATTGGGGGTAGACAACCGGGCATAACGCCGAGCCTGCGGGTTAGGTTAACGGTTCCCGTCATCGCGTGAGCCGCTGAAAAGCTTGGGAAGCGCCTTGCGCCGGTGGCGGGCCGGCGAGCGCTGGCCGCGAAAGCCCGGCGCGACTACAGTCAGGGTTGCGGCACGATCCACCAGGTATCCACCTGATAGCCCGAGAGCGGCGTTACCTCCGGGCGCTTAAGCTGCGACCAGACCGCCACCCACTGATTCTTCAAATGGAACAGCGGCACCACGTAGTCGCCGGATATCAGCACGCGATCCAAGGCGCGCACCGCCGAGACGAAGCTGTCGCGATCCTTGGCCGCGAGCACGGCCTGGATCATCGCATCGGCCGCCGGATTCTTGATGCCGGCGTAGTTGTAGGAGCCCTTCTGATCGGCGACAGCAGCGCTCCAGCGGAAGCTCTGTTCGTTGCCGGGTGACAGCGAGGCCGGATAGGCGAATTGGATGAGGTCGAAGTCGAACTCGTCGAGGCGCTTCTGATATTGCACCTTCTCCATCTGACGAACGGTCAGCGCAACGCCGGCGCGCTTGAGACTCGCGGCGTAGGTCAGCACCAGGCGTTCCTGATCGGCGGTGAGCGTCAGAAACTCGAAGGCCAGCGGCGCGCCCGTCGCCGTGTTGACGAGCGTTCCATCCTTGAGATCGAACCCGGCTTCTTTCAGAAGTGCCAGCGCCTGACGCAGCGGCTTGCGATCGCGCCCGCTGCCGTCGGAGCGCATCTGACGGAAAGTGCCATCGAGAACGCCGGCCTTGAGGGCATTGGCGTGAGGCGCGAGCAATGCGCGCTCGGAACCGTCGGCGGGCTTGCCGATCGATGAAAGCTCAGAGCGCTCGAAGACGCTCTCGGTCCGGCTGTAGAGACCGAAATAGAGATTCTTGTTGATCCACTCGAAATCGAACAGCAGCGCCAGCGCCTCCCGGACACGTGGATCGTCCAGCGGTTTGCGGCGCGTGTTCATGACGAAGGCCGTCATGCCCGCCGGCGTACCAATCGGCAGCTCGAGTTTCAGGACACGCCCATCGGCGACGGCGGGAAAATCGTAGAGGCTTTTCCAGTTCGAGGGATCGCTTTCCGACCAGATGTGGATGTCGCCGGTCTTGAAGCCCTCGAAGCGCGAGTTGGTGTCGCGATTGACCTCGAAGTGTACTTCGTCCGGATTGAACCGGCCGCGCATGACGTTCAAGTCCTTGGCCCAGTAGTCGGGATTGTGGCGGTAGGTGATGCTCCGGCCAGCTTCGACTTGAGCCACCAGATAGGGTCCGCTGCCGACCGGCGGCAACAAGGTCGTCTGTTCGAAGGTCGCCGGATCGACGGCGTGCTTCGGCACCACCGGCATCAGCCCCATGATGAGCGGGATTTCCCTGTCGCCGGAGGCATCGAAAGTGAATCGCACCGTGTGCTCGTCCTTGGCCTCCGCCTTGACGACCTTCTTGTAGTAGGTCCGATGGTTCGGCCGGCCCTTCTCGCGCAAGAGCTCCATGGAAAAGATCACGTCCGCGGCCGTGATCGGCTTGCCATCTGAGAAGCGGGCCTTGGGATTGATGCGGAACTCGACCCAGCTGCGGTCGTCCGGCGTTTCGACTGTTTCGGCGATGAGGCCATAAAGCGAAAAGGGCTCGTCGGCCGCCCGCTCGAGGAGCAATTCGTAGACGTAGCCGCGCAGTCCCGGGGCGGGCGCCCCGTTGATGATCAGCGGGTTGAGACTGTCGAAGGCCTCCCCGGTTCCAAGTTTCAAGACACCGCCCTTGGGCGCATCCGGGTTGACGTAGTCGAACTGCGGAAATCCAGCCCCATATTTGAGGCTCCCATGCATGGTGATGCCGTGGCTGGGCTCGGCCCCCGCCGGCGCCATCCAAGGCAGAAAAACCAACAGAAACGCCATCGCCGGGCTAATTCGCCGCATGCTGTTCTCCGTCTCTTCCGCAGACGTTGCCCCCGCGACACGAAATGCCTGGGGCGATCCTTCCTTAGCAGGTTATGGTGGCCATGAGGCCACGGGATTGCCTCATTTCCAGGGTTGAGCCGTGTCTGAGCTTTGACGCCTTTCGGGCGGACTGGCGAACAGGGGATGGGCGAGGCATCGCCCCGACAGCAAAGAGGTCGTTGAGACATGGCAGGACAAGTGTTCCATCACGTGCGCAAGCTCGGCCGGGTGGCGATTGCGGTTGGCCTGCTTACGGGCCTGGCGCTCGGCGCGGCTGCCCTATCGCCGGCAATGGCCCAGGACGACACGACCCAGGCCGAAGGCACCAAGAAGAAGGACAAGGGCAAGGAGAAGGTCAGCCTCTGGGTGAAGCTCTGCGAGAAGGCCCAGGTCAAGAAGGACGACAAGGACAAGAAAGAGATCTGCATCACCCACCAGGAGCAGCTCGACCGGAACACGGGGGGGCCCATGGTTTCGGCCGCCGTGCGCAGCGTGGAAGGTGCTCCGGCTCAGCGCTTCCTGGTAACGGTGCCGCTCGGCATGGCGATCCCAGCCGGAGCGCAGGTCAAGATCGACGACCAGAAGGAGCCGATGAAGCTCACCTACACCTACTGCTTTCCGAATGGGTGCACGGCCGAGATCGAGGCGTCGGAGGAGCTGCTCAACACCATGAAGGGCGGCAAGGAGCTGTTCGTCTCCGCCATCAGCGTTATCGGTGAGCAGGTGCTGTTCAAGCTGCCGCTCGCGGGCTTCAAGGAGTCGATCGAAGGCAAGCCCGTCGACACGGCGCAGTTCGCGAATGTCCGCCGCCAGTACCTCATCAAGTATCGTGAGGCGCTGATCAAGAAGGCCCAGCAGGCAGACGCCGAGAAGAAAAAGAAGAAGAAGGAAGAAGGCGCCGAGGGCGAGCAGGCGCCGGCCGAGGGCGAGCAGCAATAGCTATCGTGACCGTGGACGCATGATCCGACGCCCCGGCAACACCGGGGCGTCGTCATTTGAGGAGCCCGTAGCATGCGTTCGCTCGACGTCGCAATCGAGCCCTGGCCGATCGCCGGCGAGTTCCGCATTTCGCGTGGCGCCAAGACCGAAGCGGTGGTCGTGGTCGCGTCGGTGCGGGATGGCGGCGGGTGTGGCCGGGGCGAGTGCACGCCCTATCCGCGCTATGGCGAGACACCGGAAGGGGTTGCCGGGCAGATCGGAGCGATGTCGGGCAAGATCGCCGACGGGCTGAATCGGCACGGGTTGATCGAGGCCATGCCGGCGGGAGCGGCGCGCAATGCCATCGACTGTGCGCTCATCGACCTCGAAGCGAAAAGGTCGGGCCGCCGGGCGGCCGAACTCATGGGCGCGCCGGTGCCGCCACGGATCCTCACCTGCTACACACTGAGCCTCGCCTCGCCGGCCGAGATGGCAAAGCAGGCCGAGATACAGTGGCGGCTGCCCTTGCTGAAGCTCAAGCTCGGCGGGCCCGAGGATGCCGAGCGCATGCGGCTCGTCCGCAAGGCGAGACCCGAGGCGCAACTCGTCGCCGACGCAAACGAAGGGTGGGCCGAGGCCGACCTCGAGCAATTACTCGCCGTGGCGGCAGAGTGTGGCTTCGAAACCATCGAGCAACCTCTTCCCGCCAAGGCCGACGGATTGCTCGCGCGGATCAAGCACCCGGTTCCCATCACGGCCGACGAGTCCGCCCACGTCTCGACCGACATCGCCGCCCTTCGCGACCGTTATGACGGCGTCAATCTGAAGCTCGACAAGACGGGCGGGCTGACGTCCGCGCTTGCCGCCGCGCAAGCCGCAACCGCCGCCGGCTTCGACATCATGGTGGGCTCGATGGTCGCGACGTCGCTCGCCATGGCGCCCGCTCTGCACCTCGCGGGCTTCGCCCGCTGGGTCGATCTCGACGGGCCTTTACTGCTCGCGAAGGATCGCGCGCCCGGCATTCGCTATGACGGCGGCTGGATCACGCCGCCCGGACCGGAGCTGTGGGGTTGAGTTCACTGTCGGGGATAATCGGCTTTCCGTCCCACAGCCGCGACAGCAACAGTCCAACGGCCACGCCAGCCGTCGATAACCCCGCCATCACGAAAAAGGCATATCCGGCAAGCGCCGCGTAAAGCGGCCCCGACACCATCATGACGCCGCCCATGCCGATGCCCCCGACCATCGCGGAGTAGAGCCCCTGGGCGGTGGCGCTCAGCCGCTGCGGCACGGCATTAGCCAGCAGATAGACCGCGCCCAGATGGCAAGCACCAAAGCTCAAGGCATGCAGCAATTGGATGAAGACGAGAGCGCTGGCCGGTGGATCGAACGCCGTCAGCACCCAGCGCAAGGTGCCAGCGATTCCTCCGATGATGACGAGATTGAGCGGACCGATGCGGCGGAGCGGCCATGCCGCGAAACTGAAGGTGATGATCTCCGCCCCCGTGCCCAGCGCCCAGAGGATGCCGATGGTTCCCGTCGAGATCCCCGTCGATTGCCAGTGCAGCGTGCCGAAGACATAGAGCAGCGCATGCGCGGCCTGGATCAGCGATACGGCGACGAGCAATAAGAGAAAGACGCGCGAGCGCAGCAATCGCCCGACATCCGCGAGGCGGAGCGGCTTGAGCGGCGCGCCCTCGCGTTTAGGCGGTCGCGGCAACAGCAGCGCGGCGGGTAAGGTCGTGGCGATCACCACCAGGATCATCCAGTAGGCGACGGATGAGCCGAAGTGCTCGATGAGCCAGCCGCCCGCGAAGCTCGCCAGGATGAAGGCGAAAGAGCCGAAACTTCTGATCTTGCCGTAGTCGATGCCGTGGCTGCGGACGGCCTGGGTCGCGAGAACTCTCGGTCATCGGGATGACGCTGGTCCACACCGAGGCGAAGAGGATGGCGACGGCAAGCACGCTCCACAATCCCGTGGCAAGGCCGAACAGCGCGAAGGCGGCTGTCGCACCCGCGCATAGTATGATCAGCGTGCCGCGATGGGCGCCGGTCCGGTCAGCGGCGAATGCGATGGCCGGGGCCGAGAAGACACGCACCAGCAGCGGCACCGCGAGGACGATGCCGATCGTCTCCGCGTCGAACCCGCGCGATGAGAGGAACACGGGAAAGAACGGCAGATGCACGCCGATGACCGCGAAGGTCGTGACGAAGAACAGGATCAGGCGGATCGACATGTCCCGATCGGCGCCGGAGGGCATTTGGAAGACTCTCTGGTTCAGCCGCCGGCCAGGATCTCGGCGAAGGCGATCGGATCGACATTGCCGCCGGAGAGCACCACCACGGCCGTCCGGTCTTCGAGCCTGATCCGCCCGGCGAGCAACGCCGCGAAGGCGGCTGCTCCGCCCGGCTCGACGACGAGCTTCAGTTCCGAAAAGGCGACGCGCATCGCCTCCTTCACCTCGGCATCGCTGACGCGCAAGCTGCCCGAGAGCCGCTCTTTCGCGAGTGAGAATGTAAGGTCGCTCGAAGACGAGGCCATGAGGGCATCGCAGATTGACCCACTTGCAAGCCGGTTGCTCTCGCGCGTGCCGCTCTCCAGGGAGCGGGCGAGATCATCGAAGGCTTCGGGCTCGACGGCATAAATCTCGGCGCTGGGCGCAAGTGCCTTCACGGCCGTGGCGATGCCGGTCGAAAGTCCTCCACCGCTGCAAGGCGCCAGCACGACATCCGGCGAAAGGCCCATTGCCTTCGCCTGCGTCATCGCTTCGAGACCGGCTGTGCCCTGGCCGCAGATGACGTCGAAATTGTCGAAGGGATGGATGAAGGCGGCTTTGCGCTCGCGCTGGTATCGCGCGGCGATTTCCTCGCGATCTTCCGTCTCCCGGTTGTAGAGCACGACCTCGGCGCCAGCGGCTCTCGTCCCCTCGATCTTGAGGCGCGGCGCATCCGAGGGCATGACGATGAGGGCGGCATGACCTAACAGCCGCGCGGCCTCGGCGACGCCTTGCGCGTGATTGCCCGAAGAGCAGGCGACAACACCGCCTGGGTTGGCTGTCCTGTCGATCTGCGAAATCGCGTTGTAGGCTCCGCGGAACTTGAAGGCGCCGATCCGCTGCAGCGTTTCGCATTTGAAGAGCACGCAACCGCCGAGCCGCTTATCGATCGCGGCAGAGCCGATCAACGGCGTGACCTTGGCTTCTCCCGCGATGCGATCTCGGGCGGCTTCGATATCGGCAAGCGTTGGAAGGCGCATGGGACGAGGCTCGTGGCGGTGTTTTGAATTGTCTGGCACTCTCGCACGCTCCTTCCGGCTTCTCAATGCGCGGGAAGTCGCGCGAGAACAACCGCTGCTTCCCGATGCGTCCGGCCTCGCGCGGCATTGGCATCGACGACGTTGCGGAGAAACATCTCCGCCGTGCGGCGCCAGCTGAAGCGAAGTGCGTGCTGGCGGACCGCGTCGCGATCCAGCGTCAATGCCGCGCGTACGGCCTCGCCGAGGTTTTCGGCGAGACAACCGCTGACACCATGCGCGACAACATCGATCGGACCCGTCACCGGAAATGCCGCGACCGGCACACCCGAGGCCATCGCCTCGAGGAGCACAATGCCGAAGGTGTCGGTGAGGCTCGGGAAGACGAACACGTCCGCCGAGGCAAAGTGGCGAGCGAGCGACTCGCCGAATTGCGGACCGGAGAAGATCGCTTGCGCGTAGCGCGCGCGGAGATCTTCGAGCGCCGGGCCACTCCCCACGATGACCTTTTGGCCAGGCACATCGAGTTCGAGAAAGGCCTCGAGATTCTTCTCGACCGCGATGCGCCCGACATAGAGGAGCACCGGCCCCGCGCCGAACAGGCGATCAGGTCGTGGCTTGAACAGCTCGGTATCGACGCCGCGCGTCCAGGGCAGGATGTCTTTGAACCCCCGCTGCTTCAGCTCCGCGGCGAGTGACGGCGTCGCGACCATCACGCCCGCTCCTCTATTATGAAACCAGCGCTGCACCGCATAGCCCCAGTCCGCGTGCACCGGCACCCGCGCCGAAAGATAGTCCGCGAAGCGCGTGTGGAAGCTCGTGGTGAAGGGTAGCCGGCGATCGCGTGCGAAACGGCTTGCGGCAAGGCCGATCGGGCCCTCGGTGGCGATGTGGAGATAGGACGCGCCGCTGCGATCGAAGGCCTCGGCAACGCTGCGGCGGCCAATCAGTGCTAGACGGATTTCAGGGTAGCTCGGCAAAGGTAGCGAGCGCCGGCCTTCGGGCGTCAAGAAGGTAAGCTCGGCACCGAGATCGGGAAGCGCGTTCGCCAGCCGCTCATAGGTGCGCACGACGCCGTTGACCTGCGGCCGCCAGGCGTCTGTCGCCACGAGGATGCGGAGGGGCGCGCTCATGAGACGCCCTTGGCGAAATTCGATGTCAGCTCACAAAAAAAAGAGACCGATCCAGAATACCCGGACCGGTCTCTCAAATGAAACTGAAGCCGCATGACGCGCCCCAGCTTCTCCCCCAAGTAGCCCCAACTTGGTTTAGTGTGACAGGCGCCGGTCCTCACCCCCCCGAGCAAGTCGTCGCCCTCACGAGCCCTGATATCGCAGAGGATGGTTCCGCTTGCAACTAGTTGAATACAGGATACGCCGCGGGCGTGGCGCATGCGCAACAGGAAGCTCTGGGGCACTCGCCGCCGCAATACCCATTCGTACCCAACCCAGTTACAAATTTGTGAAACCTCGCGAAATTGCTTTCACTAGATATGTTTTCCACAGATAGAACGTGGTCTGCTGATCCGCATTGCGCACCTCCTGTGGCGTCGACTCGACGGCGGCTGTGGCTCCATCGCCACGCCCATCAACAGCGTCTGAGGCCAGCATCGATCCGAGAGATGATCGTTCCATTGAGTGTCACGGCGATCGACTGGCGGCAGCGCTGGACCTCGATTGAGACGTTCCCGGAAAAGGTCGGTCCATCGAGCTTGAAGGTCATCCGGCCACCCTCGGCTCGCCCCGCCAGGCCGCCGCCAACCGAATAGGAGCGCTCGCTCCAAGTGCCCGACAGGCGTGCGCCCTCGAAGATCAGATCCGCGCTGCCCTCGATGCGGTAGCTCGCGCCGACACAGGTCAGCCGCTGCGCCACATGGCCGTCAGCTTCGTTCCGGTAGACGGCCTGGCATTTCAGGCGCTCGGTCCCTCCGCCATCCAACGCTATCGTGCCAACGCCGCTCCAGCGGCCTTCGAGCATCGCCCAGGTCTCGTCGGCCGGAGCCGGAACGACAAAGGCAGCAACGCCGATTGCGGAGAACAGCGCAGTCGCCAGCACGCGTGTGAAACGTTTCATGACATCCCCCTCGTCATTCGACCACGCGGAAACCTAACAGATCGGAGTCGGGTCGAAGAGCGGAAAACCCGGGAATCAGCCGCCGCCCGGATTGAGGATGTCTTGTGGCAATTGCTCCGGTGCGAACCAGGCCTCGATCTCGCCCAGTACCGGGAAGGCCTCGAGCATCCAATTGCCGAAGGTATTGATAGAGCCGGTCATGAAGAGAACGCCGGTGATGACGAGCGCGGCCCCCATCACCTTTTCGACCTTGCCCAGATGCCGCTTGAACATCCCGAACAGGCCGAGAAAGGGCCTGATGGCGACGGCCGCCAGCATAAAGGGAATGCCGAGGCCGAGCGAGTAGACGAAGAGCAGCGCGACACCCCGGCTGAGACTAGCCTCGCTTGCGGCGGCGGCAAGCACGGCCGACAGGATGGGTCCGATGCACGGCGTCCAGCCGAAGGCGAAGGCGAGGCCAATGAGGTAGGCGCCAGCGATGCCGGCGGGCTTGCTGGCACCGTGGTAGCGCATCTCGCGATAGAGAAACCCGATCGGAAGCAGCCCCAGGAAATGCAGGCCGAAGAGAACGAGCACGCCTCCGGCCACCAGGGCCATCTCGGCTTTGTACGCGAGGAGCCACTGGCCGATGATCGAAGCGCCGGCTCCCAGCGCGACGAAGACTGTCGTGAATCCGAGTACGAAGAAGAGGGCGGCGATCAGCACGCGCCGGTAGACCGCCTTCGCCTCCTCGCCCTCCTCCGACAGCATGTCGAGCGTCGTGCCGCCGAGGAAACCGATATAGGCCGGCACCAGCGGCAGCACGCAGGGCGAGAGGAAGCTCAGCAACCCCGCCATCGCGACGCCGAAATAGACGTGAAGCTCGCTCATCTCGGTCTGGTCCGGCCCCGGCGCAGAAGTTCAGATCACAGATAGCGGTTCCAGTGGCCGACGCCTAGCCGCACCAGCTCGCGCCCGGTCACATCGCCGCGAGCGGTCAGGTAAGAACGATCGCCGCTAGGCCCAGAAAAGCAAAGAAACCGACGACATCGGTAACGGTCGTCACGAACACGCCGGATGAAACGGCCGGATCGAGGCCGAGCCGGTCGAGCAGGATCGGCACGAGGACGCCACTCAAGGCCGCGGCGGCCAGGTTAACGATCATGGCGGCGCCGATGACCAGGCCAAGCGACCCCGATCCGAACCACAGCAGCACCACAGCTCCCATGATGAGCGCGAACACAATGCCGTTGATCAGGCCGACCGCCGCCTCGCGCCAAACGATCCGCATCGCGTTGACCGGCGTCAGGTCGTGCGTGGCCAAGGCCCGGACCGAGATCGTCATGGTCTGAGTGCCGGCATTGCCCCCCATCGAGGCGACGATGGGCATCAACACAGCCAGGGCGACCATCTCGTCGATGGTTGCCGCGAAAAAGGAGATCACCCAGGACGCCAGCACCGCCGTCGCCAAGTTGATGAGCAGCCAGAGGAACCGGCTCCGCGTCGTGCTCCAAACGGTGTCCGACATACTCTCGTCGCCGACGCCGGCGAGACGATAGATATCCTCCTCGGCCTCGTCCTGCACGACCTCCATGATGTCGTCGGCAGTGACGACGCCGACCAGCCGCCCATCCGTATCGATGACCGGCGCCGCCATCAGATTATGCCGCTCGAAGGCCCGCGCCACATTCTCCTGATCCTCGGTGACGAGAACGGCCTGCGGATCCTCGTCCATGATGTCGCGAACCAGCACCGGCCGCTTCGTTCGCAAGAGACGGTCGAGTTGGATGATCCCTAAGAGATGGTGAGCCGGATCGACGACGTAAATTTCGGCGAAGTCGTCCGGCAAGTTCTCCGTCTCGCGCATGTGATCGATGACCTGCCCGACCGTCCAGAAGGGCGGCACGGCAATGACATCGGCCTGCATGAGGCGGCCGGCCAACTCGTCCGGGTAGTCGAGACTGCGCTCGAGGGTAGCGCGCTCGTCGGCTGGGAGTTGAGCGAGGATCTCGTCCTGGTCGGCCTGCTCCAGATCCTCGATGAGGTAGACGGCATCGTCGGTGTCGAGCTGCTGGACGGCTTCCGCGATGGTTGCGTTCGGCAGATCCTCGATGATCTGCTCCTTGACGCCCCACTCGAGCTCGGAGAGCACCTCGGGCCGGAAATCGCGACCGAGCAACTCGACGAAGGCGACGCGGTTCTCGGCGGGCAGCAGACCGATCAAATCAGCCATGCCAGGATCGTCGAGTGGCGACACGAGCGTTTTCAAGCGCCCGGCATCGCGCTCGGCGATGGCCTGCTCGATCGCGGCGACCTCGACAGCACTGATGGCTTCGTCCCCACCACCCGGCGGGACCTCGGCAAGTTCGGGCGGTTGCGTCGTCTCTGACATGACCAAACCATATCCGGCCGCGGCCGGGTCATCGGCAGCGCCAAAAATTGTGAACACCCCGCCGTATGCCCTGCGGCACATGCGTCACAGATCGTCGAATGGATTAACGCTTGTGCACTTAACGCTTGTCTGCCGCAAGCTGTTCGGCCACGGTTCCCCGGCATTTCGTGGAGTGGGGGTAATGTTGCGGTTTTTCAGTCTCTTGGTCGCTGGTTTGGCGTTGTCCGCGGCGGGCGCCGCGCAAGCGCGCCCCTTCGATGGCAATTGCGCCGCCGGCCAGGGTCTCGGCGTCTCGCGGATCGAGATTATCGATACGACAGGTGGTCCGCGCTTTGGCCTTCAGTTCCAGGACGAGGGGACGAGCTTCCTCGCCCCAGGCGAGGTTGTGCTCACCTTCGACGACGGCCCCTTCGCGCCTTCGACCAAGCCGATCCTCGACACGCTCGACCGGTTCTGCGTCAAGGCGACCTTCTTCGCCGTTGGCCGTATGGCGATCGTTCAGCCGGAAACCCTGAAACTGACCGCCCGCAAGGGCCACACCATTGCCGGCCATACCTGGGCCCATGCCAACGTGGGGCGGCTCAGCGAGACCAAGGGGATCGCCGAGGTCGAGAAAGGCTTCAGCGCGCTGACCGAAGTGCTGGGTGGCCCCGTCGCGCCGTTCTTCCGCTTCCCTTATCTCAATGCGCCGGAGAGCGAACTCGAGCGATTGTCCGCGCGCAACGTCGCCGTGTTCGGGATTGACGTCGACTCGACCGATTCACATGGCCAGAACGTGCCGGCGAGGCGCATCGTGGAGCGCACGCTCGCGGCCCTCGAGAAGACGGGCAAGGGCATCATCCTCCTGCACGATCTCAAGGGCTCGACGGCGGCAGCGCTGCCTGATCTTCTCGCGGCGCTGAAGGAGAAGAAGTACCGGCTCGTGCATATCGTGCCGAAGAAGAATTTCGAGCCGAACGCCGCCTTCACGGCGGACGTTGCCGAGGTCATCGTGAAGCGGCGGCAAAAGCTCGATGGCAAAACGGGCAAGCAGCTCGCCACCGCCAGGTCCGACGATACGACCGGCAGCATCATCCGCCCGCCGCGGCACGTGAAGAAGGCCAAGGCCGGCTATCAGCGCGCCACCACCAAGGCCAAGCCAAAAGGCCGCAAGGGCAAAGGCAAGCGGGGAACCGCCGAGCAGATTGCCCCTGCCCCGAAGAACGGACCGTTCCGGCGGACGTAGAGGTCTTTAGGATGTCGTGTCGGGTCCGCGCGGCTCATCACCCTCATATGCGGGACAATCGTAAAGGACACGATCGATCGGAGTGAGGCAAGACAGCACCAAACGGTTCGCCTTGGGTTTGGCAAGGAATAGCTGTCAATTCAGTCGAAACTGGAACCTGCTAAGCCGCGCCCTCGACAATACGGATGTCGCGCTCGACGGCGTTGTCGCCCAGCACCTTTTTCGCCGCCTGATAGGCTGGGCTGTCGTAGGCGGCATTGGCGGCGGCGGCACTGTCGAACTCGATGAGAACCGTACGTTGTTCCAGACCCGCTTCGTAGGTCTTGGCCGGCATGCCGCGCGCCAGGATGCGCCCGCCGGCCGCCAGGATCGCGGGGCCGGCGAGCTTGGCGTAGTCGGCAAGCGCCTCAGGATTCTTCACCGACCGGTAGGTTGCGACCCAATACGCTTTCGGCATGTGCCTGTGCCTCTCTGTGAACGGCTGAGTGGGGAGGGACGAGGGGTGACGCTCGCGCCGCTTCCTGCCAGTATGGCGTACGAAACGTCTATTGGGAATGTGAGACATGTGCAAAGTCTGCGGTTGCGGCGACGGCAATGTGAGGATCGAGGGGGCCGGGCAGAACGGCCACCATCACGGTCATCATGATCATCATCGTGGGCACGACCAATCGCATAATCACCACCACCACGACCACACACATGGCCACGATCACGCGCACGATCACCACCACCACGGCGACGGCCACATCCATTTCGGCCACGGGCCTGCGGGTGTGCATGTCCCGGGCATGAGTTCAGGAGCGGCTCGTGCAAATCGAGGAGGACATCCTCGCGCGCAACAACGGCTATGCCGGGGAGAACCGCCGCCGGCTCGCGGCGTCGGGTATTCTGGCGGTGAACCTTATCTCGAGCCCGGGTTCGGGCAAGACGACCTTGCTGGTGAAAACCATTGAGACAATCAAAGGCCGCGTGCCTGTCGCCGTCATCGAGGGCGATCAGGAAACCTCCAACGATGCAGAGCGTATCCGTGCGACCGGCGTGCCGGCGATCCAGGTCAACACCGGGCGCGGCTGCCATCTAGACGCGCACATGGTCGGCCACGCCATGGATGGCCTGCCGCTGGCGCGCGGCTCCATCCTCTTCATCGAGAATGTCGGCAATCTCGTCTGTCCAGCGGGCTTCGATCTGGGCGAGGCCGCCAAGATCATCATTCTCTCGGTGACCGAAGGCGACGACAAGCCGCTTAAGTATCCGGATGCCTTCGCGGCGTCGGGCCTCATGATATTGTCGAAGACCGATTTGCTGCCGCATGTCGATTTCGACATCGACCGCTGCATCGGCCATGCCCGCGCGATCAATCCTGAGATCGAGGTGCTGCAGGTTTCGGCACGGAGCGGTGAGGGCATGCAGGGCTGGATCGACTGGCTGCTCCACGCGCGCGGCCATGCCCGCCATCCGCACCTCATGGGCCATCACGTCCATGCATGAGATGACGGTGGCCGCCCAAGGGGCGACTAGGGGCTGTCCCCTCATCCACATCGTTGCCAAGCTCGAGTACGACGAGAGTTCCGTGAAACGCTCAACCCCTCTCCCGGCTGTCGCCACCCTCGCCCCAAAGGGGAGGGCCGATGAAAGCGAGAGTCCTTCCCTTCCGCAGGGAGGTTTTGCCCCACTCGAGCTGGCTGTTCTTGCCGTCGTTCTCTCCAAGGGAGAGTGTAGGCGACAGAAGTCACTGCGGGTGCCGCAAATATACGATGCAACATCGAAGGTATCGCGCCTCCTACGGTCCTCTCCCTTGGGGAGAGGGTCCCGGGTCGTGCCGCAGGCGCGCAAGGAAACGATCGCGGGAGAGGGGTTGAGCGGGCACGCGGCGTCTCCGCGAAGTAGTACCGTGACACGCGGTGCCAGTCGGCGTGTTGACTGCCCTGATTTGCGGGCCTGTCGCCATGCATGAAATGACGGTCGCCGTCGAGCTTATCGACCGCATCTCGGAACACGCCGAAAAAGCGGGCGCGGCGCGGGTTTCCGTAATCAATCTCAGAATGGGCATGCTTGCCGGCATCGAGAGCGCGCTGCGTTTCTGTTTCCCTTCAGCCGCGAAGGGCACGCTCTGCGAGGGCGCGGAGCTCAACATCGAGGTCGTGCCGCTGTCAGTGCACTGCCCGGCGTGTGATGCCACCAAGACCCCGGAGGCGCTCTACACCTTCCGCTGTCCCGATTGCGGCGGTCCGACGCCCGAGGTGCTGACGGGCCGCGAGCTGAAGCTCGTCTCCCTGGGCTTTGTGCCACCGGATGCGGAGACGGCGCGGCAGCGGCCGGGGCCGCTGCCGACGCGGGTGATTAACTGAAGGCGCCTCAGCATCACGGCAAGGTTCTCATGCCGCAACGACGCTCCCCGCTTCCGCCACATTGATGCCTTGCTGTTGCCGCCCTCTCGCGTGAGGCCGGGACTCAATTGGCAATAGCGGAACGCAAAGCATGATCTCTCGGACCCGGCGTCGTTTCTTGAGTTGGACGGTGGCTGCCGCGGCACTCGTCGCCGCAATCAATCCCGCCCTCGCCCAATCCTGCACCGAGGAGGAGATCGGGCGCGTCATCGACGAGACGGGCGTCATTCTCCGCCAGATCAACGACGAGTATTCGCCCAAGCTCACCGCCAAGCTTGAGATCGTCGCCGCCACGCGCGATCTCTCCGAGACCCAGGTCGCCGATTACGCGCGCGCGCTGATGCGCGATCCCGAGGTCACCGCCGCCGAGGTACGCGCGAGCGAGCTGCTCGGCCGGATCGAGGCGATTGGCGACGAGGCAACGGGCGATGCCGCCGATTGCGAGAAGCGCAAGGCCATAGAGGCGAACGCCGCGGAGCTGCGTGACGCGTTGACGGCAAAGTACCGCATCCTCTTCGCCAACATCGATGCCGACCTCTCCGGCAAGGCGAAGGCGGATGCCAAGTCCGAAGAGCCTGTCGCCGAGCCCAAGGTCGCCGAGGTGGTGCCGAAGGCCGAGGAGCCCGCCACGCCCAAAGCATCAGATCCCGCGCTCGAGCCGCTGCCGGAACAGGAAGTCGCGACCCTCCCCGGCACCGACTGGTCGGCCGACCAGGATGCCGGCACCTCCGGCATCGTCGACTATGAGCCCGCCGTCCCCACCACCGGCCCGCGGCTCTCGGCGCTCGACGAGGAGCTCACGACCTACTCGTCCGATGAAATCCTATCGGCAGGCAAGGGCTTCTTCGGCTCCGTCACCACCGGCATGGCGAGCGTCGTCACCTATGCGTTCCAACAGGCGGGCCGGCCGAGCGGCTACATCTTCGGCAACGAGGGCAGCGTCGCCTTCATCGCCGGTCTGCGCTACGGCAAGGGCCGCCTGCACACGAAGCGCGGCGGCGGCCAGACGGTCTACTGGCAGGGCCCCTCGATCGGCACCGATGCCGGCGCCGAGGGCGCGCGCACGCTCATCCTCGTCTACAATCTGAAGGAGCCGACCGACATCTTCGCTCATTTCGGCGGCGTCGATGGCGCGGCCTATGTGGTGGGTGGCGTCGGCATCACGTTTCTCACCGACGGCGATCTCGTGCTCGCCCCGATCCGCTCGGGTATTGGCTTGAGACTGGGCGCCAACATCGGCTACCTGAAATTCACGCCCGAGCGCTCGATCATTCCGTTTTGAGGGATGGGGGAGCGAGAGAAGGCGCGCAGCGCCTTCATTTCCCCGGACAGCCCTGCATAAGAAGGGGGAGGAAGAGCCGCCGCGTCCCTCCGAGCGATTTGCGGGCGATGCGATGGCACTGCTATCACTGCGGCGGCCATCCTGGCTTCGCATCCTTAACCAAGCCGTTACAGAGCCCGCCATGTCCCGTCCGACGCCGCAACCCGGCATTCTCGATATCGAGCCCTACATCCCGGGCGAAAGCGCGCTGCCCTCGGGCGTGAAGCCCGTGAAACTCTCCTCCAACGAGGCGGCGCTGGGCGCGAGCCCTTTGGCCGTGGCCGCCTATCGCGAGGATGCAGGCCACCTCGAGCGCTATCCCGGACGGCTCGGCGACGGCGCTCCGCAAGGCCATCGCCGCCCATTACGGCCTCAACGCCGACCGGATCGTCTGCGGGGCAGGCTCGGACGAGCTGCTGAGCCTGCTCGCCCAGACCTATCTCGGCCCCGGCACCGAGGCGATCCACACGGCGCACGGCTTCCTCGTCTATCCGATCGCCACGATGGCGCGCGGGCGCCAAGCCGGTCGTCGCGCCGGAGAAGAACCTGCACACCGACGTCGATGCCATCCTGAAGCTCGTCAACGAGCGGACGCGGCTCGTCTGGCTCGCCAATCCGAACAATCCGACCGGCACCTATATCCCCTTCGACGAGGTGAAGCGGCTGCATCGCGGGCTGCCCGGGCATGTCGTGCTGGTGCTGGACGCCGCCTATGCCGAGTTCGTGCGCAAGAACGACTACGAGGCAGGTATCGAGCTGGTGGCGACGAGCGAGAATGTCGTCATGACGCGCACGTTCTCGAAGATCTACGGCCTCGCCGGCGCACGCCTCGGCTGGGCGTACTGCCCTGGGCACATCGCGGATGCGCTGAACCGCGTGCGCGGGCCGTTCAACGTGACGAGCGGCGCACTGGCGGCCGGCGTCGCCGCACTCGCCGACAAGGCACATTTCGAGGCGAACCTCGCCCACAACGACCGCTGGCTCGAACGTTTTGCAACGGAGCTCAAGGCAATCGGTCTGAAACTCACGCCGAGTGTGTGCAATTTTCATCTGGTGCAGTTCCCGGAGACGGGAGCGAAGACCGCGCCGGCCGCGGATGCGTACCTCAAGTCGAAAGGCATCATCCTGCGCCGCATGGATGGCTACGGCCTGAAGCAGGCGTTGCGTCTCACCATCGGCACGGACGAGGAGAACGCGAAAGTGATCGCCGCGCTGACGGCGTTCATGAGCGGAGCCGCCGCATGAGCGCCCCCCTCTTCGAGCGCGTCGCGCTCATCGGCATCGGTCTCATCGGCTCATCGCTCAGCCACGCCATGCGCCGCCGCGGGCTTGCGCGCGAGATCGTCGGCCACGCCAAGAGCGCGGAGACGCGAGCCAAGGCTTTGTCGCTCGGGCTGATCTCGAAGGCGTTCGACACGCCGGAAGCCGCCGTCGAGGGTGCCGATCTCGTGATCCTGTGCGTGCCGGTCGGCGCCTGCGGGGCGATTGCCGGGAAGATCGGGCCGAAACTCGCCAAGGGCGCCATCGTCACCGATGTCGGCTCGGTCAAGGGCGCGATCGTTCAAAGCGTCGGGCCGCATCTGCCGGCGGGCGTGCATTTCGTGCCCGGCCATCCGATCGCCGGCACCGAGCATTCCGGGCCGGAGTCCGGCTTCGCGGAGCTGTTCGACGGCAAGTGGACGGTCCTGACGCCGCCGGAGGGCGCCGACCCCAAGGCGGTCGAGAAGCTGAAAACCCTCTGGGAGCAATGCGGATCGAACGTCGAGATCATGTCGGCGGATCACCACGACCTCGTGCTCGCCATCACCAGCCATGTGCCACACTTGATTGCCTATAACATCGTCGGCACGGCGGACGATCTGCAAACGGTCACCAGCTCCGAGGTCATCAAATTCTCGGCCGGCGGCTTCCGCGATTTCACCCGCATCGCCGCTTCCGACCCCGTCATGTGGCGCGACGTCTTCCTCAACAACAAGGAGGCCGTGCTCGAAATGCTCGGCCGCTTCAACGAGGATCTGGCGCAGCTCCAGCGCGCCATCCGCTGGGGCGACGGCCCCATGCTCGAAGCCTTCTTTACGCGCACGCGGGCGATCCGCCGTGGCATCGTTGCCGCCGGACAGGACACCGCGGGGAGGTCGCTTTATCAAAGCCGATCCGCCAACGAGCCGCCGGTGAAGTCCTAAGCCCATGTCCGACCTCTGGGTGTTCGGCTACGGCTCGCTGATGTGGAACCCGGGCTTCCCCTATGAGGAAGCCCATCGCGCGGTGCTGACGGGCCATCACCGCGCCCTTTGCATCTACTCGACCGAGTACCGCGGCACGCCCGAGCGCCCCGGCCTCGTCTTCGGCCTCGATCAGGGCGGCGCCTGCGAAGGCGTTGCCTTCCTGGTGCCGGCGCCGTCGCGACCGGCAACGCTCCACTATCTCGCCGAGCGCGAGCTGATCACCGGCATCTACCGGCTGGCGCACAGGAACATCGCCCTCGAGGATGGGAGCGGGCGGAACGTGACAGCGATCTGCTGCATCGTCGAGCGCCGGCATCCGCAATATTCGGGGCGGCTGAGCCTCGCCGAACAGGCGGCGATCGTGCGCTCGAGCCGCGGCCGCTTCGGCCTCGACCTCGACTACGTGCTTTCAACCCACCGGCATCTGGACGAGCTCGGCATCCGCGACAGGGCGCTCGACCGGCTCGTCGGGATGATCGGGACCTGCTGGCATCTGCCCAAGACCGAGATGACGACTCGCGAGCGGGCGCACCGCCTCAGGCTCATCACGCTGCCGCCGGGTCCGGGCGGCCGCCAGCCAAGGCGGCCGAGATTACCCTCGCTTAAGGCACTGAGACGGAGCCACCGGAGGCGGTTGGGGTTGTAACTGAAAGTGCTCAGGCTACTCGCTTGCGCTTTGACGTCGACTTAGGCTTGCCCCTCCGTGCCAGCTTCGCGACCGCAGTGATGAGTGCCGCCTTGTCGAAATGGTTCGGATCGAAATCCTTGCCAAGCCATTCCGTGATTTCCTCGTGGCGGTCGTGATCGGGATCTTCGAGGGCTTCGACCAACTCCGCATAGCCCCAGGGGCCGCCGCAATCCTCCGGTGGGCACGCTCCGCTCGCATCGAAGAGGCGCGGATAAGCGACACCGTCCTCCGCCTCGAACATCCGCTCGACTTTGACCTTGTGCAACCAGTCGTCGCCGAAGTCGTACACGTAGTCGAAAGTCTTGCCTTTTAGTGACGCCAAAAGTTCGGCGAGCGACCCCTTGTTCGCGTTGTGCGACTTGACGCCCGCGGGAAAGCCGAAGTCCTCCATCGGGAGACCCCAGCGCAACTTCCGCGTCCTGAACTCATAGAGGTGATAGTTGAGCCAGGGCATCGCCGCCTGGACGACGAGATGCAGGCGCGCGAGCGTGATGTCGATAGGAACTTCGACCACCCGTATTGGGGGCGGCGTGACATCGGTCAGCTGGATGCGGAGGCGGGCGATGATCATGACCGCAGCTTAATTCCGGTGTGGCAGCACCAAAACGTCCGGCGACAAGTCATCCACCGAAATTCGCGGTGTCTTGAGGTCTCAGCCCGCGCAGCTGGCGATCGGGCGCGCGAGATCGGCCTCGGCGGCCAACGTGCCAAAGAGGCCGGCGCGCAGGTCGAACATCAGCGTGGCGCGTGCCGCCTCGCTCTGGGCAAGACTGTGGACGTGCACCTCGTTGGCGCCGAGCTGGGAGGCGTATTGGCGGATTGCCGCCAGATTGAGCGAGGGAGCGTCCGACCGGGTGCGGTCGATGCGCAAGGCCTCACGGCCGCCATCGGTCGTGCGGCGGACGAGCACATAGGCCGCCGCCTCAAGCTCCGGGCAGTCGACCAGTTTGAAAACACCGTGCACGTAGCGGCGGCCCGAAGCGCCACGCCAGATGTGGAGTCGCTGCATGGGAGCGCGCGCCGTCACGACCGGCAATAAGCCGATCGCGCCGCCGAACTCTGATGTCGAGGTCCTGCTCATGACTTTGTGGCCTCTTCAACGCCGTTTGGCTTGTCGCTCCGCGATCCGTTGCATCAGCTTCGGCCGCGTCCCAGACAAGTGGGAGGATTAATCGGGGTTTCAAGCAGAACTAAGGCAAAAACCTCTTGACAAGCGGCTATTCCATGGCGAATGCGGCTTTATTGTCGCATGAGCCGAGTGCCCTAAGGCCTTGGATTAACATCCATTCAGATGGCCCGAGACAGACTTGTCACGAGCGTTTCCAGACAGCCAATGCAATACAGCGAGCTCAGTCCGATCGGACGCATGAACCCACTATGGAGTTTCTTGACTTGGCGCACGTTCCACGGCGAACCGGTATCCACTTCGCCTGAACGTGCGCTACCCACATTTCGAGAACCCGCAGGACGTACAAAGCCAACAACCCTCCTGGACGATGAGCGAAGGCATGTTGCACTTGGGGCAGAATTTGCGGGGCTTGGCTTCGGCTGACGGCGGCTCGGGGGAGCCGGCGGCCACCGCCTCGGCCCGGCGCCGGTCGAAGGGGAGCGAGACCTCCGGGCCTTGCGTCTCCTCCGGCACCATGAAGCCGATGTTGATCATATGCGTCTCGATGATTTCGCCGATGGCCGCCAGCAAACTCGGCACGAAGCGGCCGCCGAGCCACTGGCCGCCACGCGGATCGAACACGGCTTTCAGCTCCTCGACGACGAAGGAGACATCGCCGCCGCGCCGGAACACGGCGCTGATCATGCGCGTCAGCGCCACCGTCCAGGCATAGTGTTCGAGGTTTTTCGAGTTGATGAACACCTCGAAGGGCCGGCGGCGCCCGCCTTCGGTTGTGTCGTTGATGGTGATGTATATGGCATGGTCGCTATCGGGCCATTTGAGCTTATAGGTCAGGCCCTCGAGCACGGACTCGCGCTGCAGCGGCTTCGTCATGTAGACGACATCGGCCTCCGTGCGCTCGGAGCGCGCGGGCACGGACTTTGGCGGAGCTGACGGCGGCGAGGCTTTCTCGGGCTTTCCGGGCGCGATTTCCTTCAGCACCGCTCCCGTCACCGGGTTCGGCCGATAGGTCGTGCAGCCCTTGAGGCCCAGCGCATGGGCTTCCAGATAGATGCTCTCGAAGGCCTCGAATGAGATGCCTTCCGGGCAGTTGATGGTCTTCGAGATCGAGGAATCGACGTGGCCCTGGACGGCTGCCTGCATGGCGAGGTGGGCGGAGGGTGTCAGCGCTCCCGCCTTGACGAAGGCGTCCGTCAGCGGCGCGTCCTCGCCCTTGAGATGCCTGAAGAGCCGGTGCGCATAGTCTTCGACGACTTCATGGCGCTCGGCACCGTCGGGGGAAAGGATACGCCGGTCGTAGAGGAAGTCGAACACCGGCTCGATGCCGCTCGAGACATTACCGGCGAGCAGCGAGATCGTGCCCGTCGGCGCGATCGAGGTGAGGAGGCCATTGCGGATGCCGTGCTTGGCCAGCGCCTTGCGGAGCGATGGATCGAGCCGCGCCACGTTGGGCGCCGCCAGATAAGGCTTCTCCTCGAACAGCGGGAACGCGCCCTTCTCGCGCGCCAGATCGGCGCTTGCCGCATAGGCCGACTGCTCGATCGCGCCCATCCAGCGGGCCGCCAGCGCCCGTCCCTTCTCGGTCCCATAGCCCGCACCCAGCATGATGAGCGCGTCGGCGAGGCCGGTGATGCCGAGCCCGATCCGCCGCTTCGCCTTCGCTTCCTTGCGCTGCGCCTTCAGCGGATAGCGCGAAACGTCGATGACATTGTCGAGGAAGCGGACGGCGGTGGCGGTCAGCTCCGTAAGCCTTGATTTCATCGAGGCTTGCGTTCGGCTCGAAGGGCTTGCGCACGAGCCGGGCTAGATTGATCGAGCCGAGGAGGCAGGCGCCGTAGGGCGGCAGCGGTTGCTCCCCGCAGTTGTGCGCATGCAGACCGTTGGCATCGAAGCAGTTGATGCCAGGTACCGTGACATCGAATACGTTGGCATCGCCGTCAGGAACGAGCCGGGCAATACGAGCCGTGAAACGCTCCTTGTTAAGTGAACGCCGATAACCCTTTAGAAGTCGCGCTATGGCAGCAGACTTCGCCCAGTCAGCGAAGCCGACGCGCTCCTGGAATTGGACGAGGTTGTCGCCGCTGATAATCAGCTCGAATTGGGCCGCAGTTGCATAGGCCTGCCGCCCGCTCTTTCCGTTCGGCAAAACTGAAAGTCCCGGCCGCCGCCGCTGATAAATCGTAGAGGCGATGCCAAGGCGAAGAAGCATGCGCTGGACAGCCTCGAGGCGTAAGCGGTCCGATTGCGCCAGTCGCACCGACACGCCTTTACTTTGGCTTCCTTGAACCGAGCCGTCGGCGTCGAAAAAACCGCACAGGAAGCCGTGATAGAACTCACTCGACGTGCGCTCGAGTGCCGGCGCAATCCTCTTGTCACCAGGCGTCATGCCGAGCGCGACAGCAAGCTCGCGCACATGTGCGAGCACGAGACGCCGCTCGGAACGACCGCCGACCTCCTGCCATCCCCGAAAATCCGCGCGTCGCGGCAGGGCATTGGCCGCACCTAGAGCAGCGGCCATAACCCCGCCAACGCCACTCAGCTTAGGATCCGGACATCCTCCGGCAGCTATCGCGGGGAGCCAAACGGATAGCACCGCCTTGTCCTCCTTCAGCGTACCGTCACCCACCAGCAACCCCAGCAGATAGCCTTCCTCGCGGCTCAAGGGCCCGGGCCAGGAGGCCGCCTTGCGATGATTGTTGATGACAATCTCGTCACCGGGCGACAATGCCGAGGCGGCGCACCATTCCGTTTCCATTGTGTAGCGGGTTGCGAGAGTCACCCGCCGGACCCGGTGATCGCCGGTAAGCCTGAGTTGATAGCCTTCGACGGTCTCAAGCCGGAAAACAGGTTTCGTGCCCGATCGGAAAAATCCGCGAGCGTCGGTGGCGTGATCCTCGCCATCGACACGTACCTCGAAGGGAACGCCAATGAGATCGACAATCTGCCTTGGCCCGCTCGATGTCTGAACCCAGGTGTCGCCCGTGACACAAGGATTTGTCGCGCTGATCATCTCGCAGTACGCGAGGTTGTTTTGCGAGTTCACCCGGTCGATGAAGATGACGCCGGGCTCGGCAAAGTCGTAGGTCGCCTGCATGATCTTGCGCCAGAGCGCCTTCGCCCTGACGGTGCGGAATACCTTGCCCTCGAAGACGAGCGGCCAGTCGGCATCAGCCTTGGCCGCCGCCACGAAAGCGTCCGTCACCAGCACCGAGACGTTGAAGTTGCGCATGCGCGCCGGATCGGACTTGGCCTCGATGAAGGTCTCGATGTCGGGGTGATCGCAGCGCAGCGTTCCCATCATGGCGCCGCGACGGGCGCCGGCCGACATGATGGTGCGGCACATGGAATCCCAGACATCCATGAAGCTCACCGGCCCCGAGGCATCCGCGCCGACGCTGCGGACGGGCGCACCCTTGGGGCGGAGGGTCGAAAAATCCATGCCGATGCCGCCACCCTGCTGCATCGTCAGTGCGCCTTCCTTGACGCCCTCGAAGATGGCCGAGAGATCGTCCTCGATCCGGCCCATGACGAAGCAGTTGAAGAGGGTGACGTCGCGGCCCGTGCCGGCGCCTGCCAGGATCCGGCCGGCCGGCAGGAAGGCGAAATCGGCCATCGCGGCATGGAACCGGTCGGCCCAGCGCTTCACGTGGCACTTCTCTGGCTTGGCGGCGGCCTCCGCCACCCGGCGAAAGGTGTCGTCCACCGTCCGGTCGACCGGGCGGCCAGCCTCATCCCGGAGGCGGTATTTGAGGTCCCAGATCTGCTCCGAGACCCCGGAAAACGTTTTAAATATCTGAGACATAGCCTCGCCGTGGGTCATCGGGCCGATTGTGTGTAGACTAGTACAAAACGACGTTGCGGTCAAGGAAATGTTCTTGGTTTGTACTCGAATTCGCCCCTTTGGTTACGGCGCTGTCCGGGCAGGCCGGGGAGGAGCGTAAGGGCTTTTCACCCCCTCCTCCACCAACCGCCCCGTCGCCTCTTCGATCGCCGCCTCGAGCCTCCGCAAGAACTCCTTCCGGGGCAACCCCGCCGGAATCGGCTCCAGCACCTCGACGATGATGGTGCCCGGATATCGCCAGAAGGAACGGCGCGGCCAGTAGAGGCCGGAGTTGAGGGCCATCGGCACACAGGCGAGACCCAGACCGTCGTAAAGCGCCATGACGCCCGGCTTGTAATCGGGCTCGGCACCCGGCGCGCGGCGATTGCCTTCCGGGAAGATCAGGATCTGCCGGCCGGCGTCGCAGCGCGTTTGGGCGTCCCTCAGCATCTGCTTCAAGGCGCTGCCGCGCTTCTCGCGGGCCACGAAAATCATCTCGAACTTGCGCGAGAACCAGCCGTAGAAGGGGATCTTCGCCAGCTCCGATTTCATCACCAGCGCCGGATCGTCGAACAGCGGCACCAGCGCGAAGGTGTCCCAGGCCGACTGGTGCTTGGAGGCGACGAGCGCCGCGCCCTTGGGGATGCGCTCACGGCCGCGAACCTCCATCCGTATGCCCGCGATCCATCGGAGCAGCACCAGCGAGGCCCGCGCATGCGCCTTGAGGGCCGCCATTGCCCACGAGCGCGGACCAAGCAGAAGCGGACTGCCGACGATCACAAAGAGGGCCGTGACAATGTAGAAGGCGGCGTTGAACAGAAACGAGCGGATCGCAAGCATAGGTCAGAGCTTCGAGACTTTGGCGGCGCTGTCGCCAGAGGACGAAGAATTCGCCCCGGAAACCCGCGTCCAGGCGAGGCGCGCCACCGCGGGCAGGAACTTCAGGTACTCCCGGAACAACAGACGCGCTGTCTCGGGGTGCCGCCACCATTGATCCAGGTGCAGCTTGCTGGTGAAGACCGCGTGGGGAACCAGTTCCACGCCCGGCAGCACGCGCTCGAGCTCCACCAGCGCGCGCGGCATGTGATAGCTCGAGGTGACGACGATCAACGAGCGGAAGCCGTGCGTTTGCGTCCAGGCTTCCGCCTCGCTGGCGTTGCCGATCGTATCTCGCGCCTCGCGGCCAACATCGATGCAGCATTCGTAGAGCTCGGCAGGCGCCGGCGCCTCGGCGCGCAGTGCGTCCTTCGAGGTCATCGCGTTGACGCCGGAAATGAGAAGGCGCGTTCCATAGCCTTCGACCAGCAGCTTCACCGCCTCGCCGATCCGGTCCTCGCCACCGGTCAGCGCAACGATGCCTTCGGCCCGCTCGGGAGCACCCGCGGGCGCACGCTCGAGCCCCTCCGCGAACACAGCAAACCCCACCCCGAACGCGACGAGCGAGGCCATCATCAGCCGTGTCAGCCATGTGGCAAGTAGCTTCATCACCTTCCGCTGGTTCGAATGGCCCCTATGCCTTCCCAAGAGGATAGCCGATTTGCGGTCGAACGCGAAATCGACCCGATCGCCACGAAAACATGAAACTGTCTGGTGTGGCGTCGCGCCATAGTTGACCAGTAGCGCTGCACGGTCGGAGTCAACTATGGCGCGATGAACGCCACACCAAGCTCATGATATTGCTAGTGGCCCTTATGTCGCGCCAAAATCGGATGGACTCTCGGCGATCACTCGATTTTGGCGCGACGGGCCACTAGTCTCTGACGTTCAGTATGCGAAACACGCCATAGCGCGACGTCAACATGCACAAAGCCGCAACAACCACCACCACGATGCCCAGCAGCATGTAGCCCGAAAGGTCGAGGGAGCCGCTACCGACGAGATAGCCCATCTGCTGGTCCGTGACCGGACCGCCGCCCAGCAGCGGCATGATGAACGGCATGATGAAAAAGGCCGCGGCCGCGGCCCCGGCGCCGTAAAGCCCGGCCTTGACGCCAAGCCTCAAGAAGTGCCGCTCGAATTCGCGGGCGATGAAGCGGTCGGTCGCCCCGACGAAGTGCAACACCTCGACGATCTCGCGGTTGGAGGCCATGGCACTGCGGGTGGCCGAGACGATCAAGAGCACCGTCGCCGTGCCGACGAGCAGCAGGACGCCAAGCCCGACGAGAGCGAGGAAACGTGTGACCGTTCTGATCTGCGACTGCCACTGACGGTGATCGTCGAGACTGACCGCGCCATCCGGATACTCGGTTTTCAAGGCTTCGTTCAGGGCTCTCAAATCCGGCGGCGAGCTCACATCGACTTCGACGGAGATGAGCCTCGGCAGCGGCAGTTGTGTCAGAGCCTCGGACTTGCCGAGCCAGGGCTCGAGCAGTTTGGCCGATTCTTCCACCGAAAGAACGTGGCGGCTTTCCAACCCCGGCAGCGTGCCGAGATAGAAGGCCACGCGGCTGACGAGCTTTTCGGTTTCCTCGAGCGTATCCTGCGCCTGAACTTGCACCGTCACCTCGGAGCCGACATCGCGCATCCAGGCGGCGGCCGTCTGGTTGACGAGATAGACCACGCCGGCGGTGAGACATGCGAAGAAGCACATGATGGCGATGACGAGCATCAGCGAGTTGCCGGTCACCGAGCCCGCCGGCACGATCCCCTCCGATGCGTTCGCCTTCTGGCTCGCCTTCTCGCGCGCCGGCACGCCTTGCTCGAAGGCATCCTCGGTCACCGGACGCACGGGCTCCTCCGCCTCGGGCCGAAGCGGGCGCCCACCGGCGATGTAGGGGTTGTCATAGGATGCGGACATGGCCCTCGTGGAGCTCCAGGCGCGGGGTCTTGAACTGCTTCATGAGCTGGTAATCGTGTGTCGCAATGACGACCGAGGTGCCCAAGCGATTCAATTCGACAAACAAGCGCAGCAGCCGCCGCGCCATTTGCGGATCGACGTTGCCGGTCGGCTCGTCGGCAAGCAAGAGCTCCGGCTTGCCGATGACGGCGCGCGCGATCGCCGCCCGCTGCTTTTCGCCGCCCGAAAGAATGGAAGGGTAGGCATACATGCGGTCGCCGAGACCCACCCATTGCAGAAGGTCGGTGACGTCCTCGCGGTAGTCGGTGATGCGCTTGCCGACGACCCTGAGCGGCAGCGCGACATTCTCCCAGGTCGTCAGGTGGTCGAGCAGGCGGAAGTCCTGGAAAACGATGCCGATGCGGCGGCGGAGCTGGGCGCGCTTGGCCGGATCGACATGGGTGACGTCGTTCTCGAACAGGCTGACCGCGCCGCTCGATGGCGTCTGGGACATGAACAACATCCGCAAGAGCGAGGTTTTGCCTGCGCCCGAGGGGCCGGTCAGGAAGTGGAATGAGCCCGGACGCAAGTGAAAGGTCACATCTTTCAGGATCTGGGGACCCCGTCCGTACCGCAATCCGACATTTTCGAGCCGGATCATGCCGCCTCACTCCAATCTTCCGATATTTTCCGGCTTGAACCGGTCATGCCATCAATCGACGCAGAAAGGAGAAGAATCTCCCCTTTCCGGGGCCCCTCGTCTACCATCCCGATTTCGGGCTTGGGCGTGTCCCGATCGCGAAGTTCGACAGCGCCTGCAACTTGCGTCAACCGAACTTCGCGATCGAAAAGGACACGCCACGAGGCAAGTTTTGTATGGCGTTATGTTCGGAAGTCCGCTTCAGGTGACCGCCGGAGAGACCAAAGCGGACTTCCGAACCGCCATACAAGCGTTTTGAGCCTTACTCGCTCCACTTTTTGCGCTAGTGTCCTGTCTCCGAAATGCCTTTACCGTTGACGCGGGCTCATCAAGGCATTTCGGAGACGAAAGGACACTAGAAAGCTTAGGTTTCTAGTGTGGTTTTGTCCCGCAAATACCTTGGAGCGGATGCAGCGAACTGTGAAGGTATTTGCGGGACACCACACTAGTATTCAGGCGAGACTTTGAGGAACCAGGCCGGGCCATGATTATCCGCTGCCCCAGTTGCGGGTCGACGTACGACATTTCCAAACAGCCGCAGGCAGCCGGCCGCAAGGTCAAATGCATGCGCTGCTCGCATGTCTGGAAGGCCGAGCCGGTCGATGCTGCTGCGCCACTGGCGCAACCGCACACTGAGCAGGCACCCATGGCGGCTTCCCCCTTGCCGCCTCCTCCGCCTTCCGAGATCGCTGTGCCCCGGCCACCGGCAATGCCGGCCAGGAGTGTCGAGGCGACCTCGATGTCGGGTGTTGGAGCTGGAGACTCGATCGAGGCGCCCCTCGTACCGCCCCCCAAAGCCCGTAACGGTTTCAACGGCTTGAATGGCGACCATCGCGGCAATGGCCATGCCGCGGAGGACAGCTTCGACCCACCGCCACCCGTCGTGCCCGCCCCGCGCCGGCATTCCGATTTCGATGACCCGCCACCGGCGACCCGTCGTCAGGCGCCGGCGCCGCAGGCCGATGCGGACTACTACGACGAGGCGCCCGCCCCACAGCGGCCGGCCCGCCGGCCGGAGCCGCAGTGGCGCGAGCCGCCGCGCGAGTCTCTATCGGGACGAGGCCTATGGGGACAACGGCTACGGCCAGGACGAGTTCGCACCAGTCCGGGATGCGCGGGCTCGCCACCAGGCGCCGTCGCGCGGCCGGCGAGCCGCGGCCATTGTCGGCTGGGTCGCCTATCTTGCAGCGGTCGGTTCGCTCGGCGCCTACATCTACGCGGGGCGCGACCAGATCGTCACCTGGCTTCCCGGCGCCGCACCCTACTACGAGCAATTCGGACTACCGGTGAACCAGTACGGCCTCGCGTTCAAGGATGTGAAGGCGGAGTGGGGCAAGGTTGTGGATGGGCAGGGCGCACTCGCGATCTCGATCGGTGTCACCAATACGACGGGTCAAGCCCAGAGAGTGCCGACCGTCGTCATCGCCTTCAAGGATGCCAATGGCGATGAGATCTTCTATCGGGCCATGGCAGATGCCTTGCCGAAGACGCTTCAGGCCGGCAAGAGCGCCAAGTTCTCGGCGACGCTTCAAGTACCAGCCGATGTAACGCGGGCCATCCAGGTGCGCTTCGCCAGCGGTCGCTAAACCAACCACATTCTCGTACCGACAGAGCCCGCGCTCATGACCAAGCCCAACGATTCTCCCCAGATCGAAACGATCTTCAGCGCCGAGGAGATCGCCCGGCGTATCGATACGCTGGCGAAGGAAATCGCGGCCCGACAGCTCGACAACATTCTGGTCGTCGCCATTCTCAAGGGCAGCTTCGTCTTTGCCGCGGATCTCATTCGAGGCCTGCACCAGGCGGGTCTGACGCCCGAGGTCGATTTCATCTCGCTGTCGAGCTACCGCGATGCCATGCGGTCTTCGGGGCAGGTGCAAATCCTCCGCGATGTCGAGACCGACGTCAAAGGCCGCAACGTCCTGCTCGTCGACGATATTCTGGAATCCGGCCGCACCCTCGCCTTCGCCAAGGATTTGATGGCGGCGCGTGGCGCCAAGGCGGTCGTCACTTGCGTGCTGCTCGACAAGCCGGTCGAGCGCGCGGTCGGGATCGCTGCCGACCATAGCGCCTTCGATTGCCCGAACGTCTTCGTGGTCGGCTACGGCATGGATCTGGCGCACCGCTTCCGCGAGCTGCCGTTTGTGGGGAACTTGATCAATCCTTGAAGGGGTTGAGAAGCGAACGGTGCGACGTGAACAGTGAACGGCAAAAAGAACAGCCGTCACGCACGTACCACTTCATCACTTCACCGTTCACGACCTCACGCTTCTCCCACCTTCGCCAGGCGCTCAATCCTCAGCGCCGTGATGCGATTGCGGCTCTTGCGCAACACCTCGAAGCGGTAGCCGTGGAAGGTGAAGGCGCGACCCGAATCCGGGATAGTTTGGGATTCGTGGATTACCAGGCCGGCGATCGTGGTCGCCTCCTCGTCGGGCAGCGACCAATCCATGTGCCGGTTCAAGTCGCGGATCGGCACCGCGCCGTCGACGATGACGCGTCCGTCCGACTGCGGGCGGATCAGCGCCTCCGAGCGATCGAACTCGTCGGAGATCTGGCCGACGATCTCCTCGAGAATGTCCTCAAGCGTCACCAGCCCCTGAACCTCACCATACTCGTCGACGACGAGCGCCAGATGGCTCTTGCGCTTCAGGAACTGGCCGAGCTGCGACTTGAGCGGCGTGGTGTCAGGCACGAACCAGGGCGGCGTCACGAGCTTGTCGACGGCGATCTCTGCCGAGTCCCAGCCGCGACTGCCGACCGCGCGCAAGAGATCCTTCACGTGCAGAATGCCGACGATGTTGTCCTGATCGCCCCTCCACACGGGCAGTCGCGTGTGCGGGCTGGCGAGGGCCACGGCGATAATCTTCTCCGGCGGCTCGTCGGCCGAGATCGTCTGCATCTGGAGGCGGTGCACCATGACATCGGCGACCTCGAGCTCCTTCAAGTCGAGGATGCCGCCCAGCATGTCGCGGTCGCCTTTGACGACGGCGCCTTCCTTGTGATGCAGATCGATGGCGCCGCGGATCTCCTCGTGCGCGGCCAGGATGTTCGCCTTGTCGTCCCTGTCCGACGGCGTCAGCTTCAGGAGGACGTTGACGACGGTTTCGACGGCGGCTGTCAGCGGCCGGAGCAGCATGATCGTCCAACGCATGACCGGCGCCACGATGAGAGCGGCGCGATCGGGGTCGGCGATGGCGAAGGTCTTGGGCAACACGGCGGCGAAGATGACGACGAGAACGGTCATGACGCCGGTCGCCACCAGCACGCCGGCATCGCCAAACAGCGCGACGGCGAGACTGGTCGCCAGCGCCGCCGCCAGCATGTCGACGAGCGTGTTGCCGACCAGCACGGCGCCGATCATCTTCTCTGGGTGGGCGAGGATCGCGTTGACGCGGCGGGCGCGCCGGTCACCCTCCTGCTCGAGGGAATGCATGCGGGCACGCGAGACGCCGGTCAGGCCGGTCTCGGCACCGTTGAAAAAGGCGGAGAGGAGGATCAGCACCACGATGCCAGCGGCGATGATCCATAGCTCGAGTGAGTCTGTCATGGCCATTCGGGGTCAGGGGTGGAGTTAGGAACAGTGGGGCTCGAGGAATGTCTCGATCTCGGCCCAGCTCTGATCGCGGCTGATGAAGGCTTCGCCGATGGCGCGGGCGAGGATGAGGGTCGGATGTCCGCGCTGGACCTTCTTGTCTTGCGCCATCAGCCGGACAAGGTCGGCGACGGCCGGGCGCGTGTTGCTCGCAACATCGGGGATTTTCACCGGCAAGCCGGCTGATTTCAAATGCCGGGCAACGCGATCCGCGCTACCGGCCGGTGCCCTTCCTCGCGCCTCGGAGAAGCGGAAAGCGAGTACCATGCCGATGGCGATCGCCTCACCGTGGAGAAGCTTGTCCGAGTAACCGGCCCAGGCTTCGAGCGCATGGCCGAAGGTATGTCCGAGGTTGAGCAGCGCCCGGTCGCCGGTTTCCGTTTCGTCGCGGGCGACGATGGCCGCTTTCGCGCGGCAGCTCGTCTCGATGGCATGACGCAGTGCGGCCGGTTCCCGAGCCAGCACCGCGGCATGATTTTTCTCCAGCCAGGCGAAGAACGCCGCATCGCCGAGCAGGCCGTACTTCGCGACCTCCGCATAGCCGGCCGCGAGCTGGCGCGTCGGCAAGGTCTCGAGCACATCTGTATCCGCCGCAACGAGTACCGGCTGATGAAAGGCACCGATCAAGTTCTTGCCGTGCTTTGAATTGATTCCTGTCTTGCCACCGACCGAGGAATCGACCTGCGCCAGCAAGCTCGTCGGCACCTGGACGAAGCGGACGCCCCGCCGGAGAATGGCCGCGGCAAATCCCGCGAGGTCACCGATCACGCCGCCGCCCAAGGCCAGCACCAGATCGTCGCGCTCGACGCCGAGAGAGAGAAGCTCGTCGGCGACGCGTGTCAGCTCGGAAAAACTCTTCGAGGCCTCGCCGGCCGGCACGACGATGGTGCCGAGGAGGCCCGAACCTGCAAAGCTCCGCTCGACTGTCGCAAGATGCAGACCGCGCACGTTGGCATCGGTCACGATCGCAACCCGCGCGCCAGGAAATCGCTCGTCAATGAGTGCGCCCAGACGTCCGATCAGCCCTGGGCCGATCAGAATGTCGTAGCTCCGGGCGCCGAGCACGACGGGGACGTTCGCAATCGTCTCCTCAACCATCGTGCTGGTTGTCCCCGCTCGAATTCGCCTGCCGCCGCCAAACTAACACCGGCGCTGCTGTCGAGATAGGCGGCAAGACCGGCCACGATCTCGTCGAGGATGACCTCGTGCGGCACGTCGCGGCTTTCGACCGTCACGTTGGCCAAGGCATAGACAGGATATCGCAGCTCGATCAGCCCGCGGAGCGTCGCCTCGGGATCATCGGTTTTGAGGAGCGGCCGGTTGGAGCGCCGCCTGACCCGTTCCATGAGCACCGGCAAACCCGCCTTGAGCCAGATCGATATGCCACGCTCGGCGATGAGCAAGCGCGTCGCCTCGCTCATGAAGGCGCCGCCGCCGGTCGCCAGCACCTTGCCGCCCTCCTCGAGCAGGCGCGCGATGACACGCCGCTCTCCATCGCGGAAGTAGTCCTCGCCGTCCTCGGCGAAAATCTCGGAAATCGACTTGCCGGCCGCGGTCTCGATCTCCGTGTCGGCATCGACGAAGGGCATACCGAGCCGGTCCGCGAGGCGCCGGCCGATCGAGGACTTGCCGGCGCCCATCATGCCGACGAGCACGATGACCCGCGAGCCGAGGCGCAGGCGAAGCTCTCCGGCCGCCAGGGAGGCCTCGCTCGACTTTGCCGGATGGCGGCTCGCATGGGCCATTGAGGTGATCGCGCTCAGTCGGTGAAAGTTGCACGGCTTAGCCGTCTGTTTCACATTCGCAGCCCTCGCACAACGGGTCGGGCTGCCGATGACGCTTGCCCCGCGAGACCGCCAAGGCTAACAGGGGGACACAATAGAGCCAAAAAGCCGCACAAGATATTCGAGCGGAAGAGCCGGTGCATGCCCAGTCTTTTCAGATTCCTGGCGGTCTTGGGCGTGGTCGTGGGTGTGCTCTATGCGGGGCTCTATGCAGCAGCCGTCGTGCTCGAGCCCGAGGCGCGAGAGATCAGCAAGCCGGTCTATGGCGTGCGCATCAGGACTCCATAACCCCAAGTACCGGCCAAGGATTGCGGCGCTGATTGCTGGCGGCTGGATCCTGGTTGCGCTCGTGCTGGCCCCATTCGCGACGCCTCCAGCTCGTGCCGCGGGGGAAGATGTCGCCATCGAAAGCTCCGATCTGCCGCCCCTCGATGGTGAAGCATCGCCTGACGCCCAACCCGGCGACCCGCAACCGGGGGTCTCCGGCGAGACCGCCACGCCCTCCTCCGGCGGCCAACGCTGGCTCGGCCTTCAACTCAAGGAAGCGCGTCGCCTCGAAGCCGAGATGCCGCGCCCGCTCGGCTCGGCGATGTTGGCGGCCCTCTGGCGCCAGTTGCTGAAGGGCGGGCCGGAATCCAATGCGGAGGTCATGGCATTTCGCGCGCTCAGCCTCCTCGACCAGGGGTGGGCGGCCGATGCGGCCAGCCTGCTGGCCTCGCTCCCCACCGATGATCCGGCTATCGCCCTGGTCGCGGCCAAGGCGGCGCTCGCCACCGGCGACGGCTCGCAAGCCTGCCCGCTGCTCCGTCGGGTGCCAGCGGCAATGGCCGTCAAGCTCGACAAGACCGACCGTTCGGATTTCGTCGCCATGGCGGCTTTCTGCGCCGCGCTCTCGAAGGACGAGACCCAAACGGCGCTGGCCGCCGACGTGCTCCGCGAAACCGGCATCGACCGGCCAATCGCGCTCGCCGTTCTCGATAGCCTGAGCACGGGCACGACCCCTGACTTGCCGACCGATCGGTCGCTCGATCTGATCGATGCGCGCCTCGCCGGACTCGTCCGGCCCGCGAGGCGAGCGGAACTGGGCGACCGTCCCTTACCTGATGCCGTGGCGGCGCTGACGGCAGATCCGGCTCGCGATCCGGAAAGCCGGGCAGAAGCGGTCGAGCTGGCCTTGGCAGCCCATCTCCTCCCCGCCTCGACCCTTGCAGAAGCTTATCAGGCGATCGAGCTTGCGCCCGAACTCCTGCAAAATCCGCTCGCCCAGGAGGCCGAGGGCCCGCTAAGGCGGGCGGTGCTCTACCAAGCGGCCCTTGAAGAGCGGGCGATGCTGCGCAAGGCGCGCTACATCCGCGCCATGCTCGACGAGACCTCGCGCGAGGGCCTGGGGGCCGGTGCCGCGGCGCTGCTCGCCGATGCGGTCGAAGACCTGCCGCAAGTCGGCGAGATCGGCTGGTTTGCCGAATCGGCCGTCGAGATCCTGGTCACTGCCGGCCGGACGGCCGACGCCCAGGAGTGGATCAGGCGGGATGAGGACCTCGATACCACCGGCGGCCGGCTGGGCCTCGGCCATTGGCTGGTGCTGGCCGACATTGCGCAATCCGGCGATGTCAGTCGCGGCGCGCTTGCCGAGCTGGAGCCCGCGATCAGAGCGGGCGTGTTCCCGCCGGATGTGTTGCAGCGGCTCGTTACCGTCCTCGACGCGCTCGAGTACAATGTGCCGATCCCGGTCTGGGAGGCGGCGGGAAGCGGCGCTCAATCCGATTCCGGCGACCTGCCGGAGACCGGCCTCCTCTCCGAGCTGCAGGAGACGGCTCGCAAAGGCGACCGGCCGCGCACCGTGCTGCTCGTCGTGCTGACGTTAGCCAAGGGCGGACCGGGCGGCACTCATCAGCTGGCCTTGGGGGATACGCTGCGTGCGTTGAAAAAGATCGGCATGGAGCGGGAGGCGCGACAACTCGCCTTCGAAGCACTCTATCCCGTTTGGCCCCGCCGGGCCGGCGGCTGAGGATAGGTCATGACCGGCACGCTCGGCGAGGCACGGAATTTCCTCGAGATGCTGAGCGCGGAGCGCGGCGCCTCGGAGAATACGCTGGAGGCCTACCGCCGCGATCTCGAGCACTTCGCGACCTTCCTCGACGATGAAGGTCTCGCGCTCCTCGATGTCAGCCCGGCTCACATGCGCCGCTACATGCAGGGGCTCGGCCAGGGGGGCTTGGCGGCGACCTCCCGGGCGCGGCGGCTGTCGGCGATCCGTCAGCTTTTCAAATTCCTGGAAGCCGAGGGCCGCCTCAAGGAGAACCCGGCCGAGAAGGTTGCAGGCCCCAAACGCGAGCGGCCGCTGCCGCGCATTCTTTCGGTTGCCGAGGTCGACCGGCTGATGGTGGCGGCGATGACCAATGCCGAAGCGGCCGTTGGCCGGGAGCGGCTATCGGCACTGCGGCTCGCGGCCCTGATCGAACTCCTCTATGCGACGGGCATGCGCGTCTCGGAGCTCGTCTCGCTTGCCCGCCGCGTACTCGATGGCGACGAGCGGGTGCTTACCATCAAGGGCAAGGGCGGGCGCGAGCGGCTGGTTCCGATGTCGAGCCACGCCCGGGTGGCGCTTGGCGCCTATCTCGCGGCCGAGGCAGCTCAAATCGCCGGCGCCAAGCCCTCGAAATGGCTGTTCCCGTCCCATGGCGCGTCCGGACACCTCACGCGTCAGCACGTCGGCCAGGAGCTGAAGGCGCTCGCCTCGGCAGCCGGGCTCGATCCGGAGCGGGTCTCCCCCCACGTTCTGAGGCACGCCTTCGCGAGCCACCTCCTCGACCGGGGCGCGGATCTGAGGGCCGTCCAACAGCTCCTCGGGCATGCCGACATCTCGACGACCGAGATCTACACCCACGTGCTGGAGGAGCGGCTCAAGAAGCTCGTTAACGATCACCATCCCCTGGCAAAACGGGTTCCTAAACCCAATCTAGACAACGGATAACCATGGCCGGTTCGCTTGACTTGGGCGGGCATATCGTCAACTTCGCCCCGACTGGAGCACGTTTAGGCGAAGTGGATACCGGTTCGCCGCAAGAACGTGCTCAAAACCAAGTAACTCGTCCCGAGGGTCAGGAAAGCAGCACGGAATGAAGCTTCGAACCTACCTCGATTTCGAAAAGCCGGTGGCCGAGCTCGAGAACAAGGTTGTCGAGCTGCGCACGCTCATCGGCCAGAAGGGTGGCGTTCCGATCGGCGACGAGATCGGCAAGCTCGAGCAGAAAGCCAAAACCGCGCTCGAGGAAATCTACGGCAAGCTGACGCCCTGGCAGAAAACCAAGGTCGCGCGCCACCAGGACCGGCCTCATTTCTCGCACTACCTCGAAAAGCTCGTCACCGACTTCACACCACTTGCGGGCGATCGGCATTATGGCGAGGACCCGGCCATCATCGGCGGCACGGGCTGGTTCCGTGGTCGTGCCGTGGTCGTCCTGGGCCATGAGAAGGGCTCGGACATGGAAGGCCGCGTCCGGCACAATTTCGGCATGGCCAAGCCCGAGGGGTATCGCAAGGCCCAACGCCTCATGGATCTCGCCGAACGCTTCTCGCTACCCCTCGTCACCTTCATCGACACGGCCGGGGCCTATCCCGGGGTCGAAGCCGAGGAGCGCGGCCAGGCCGAGGCCATCGCCCGCTCGACCGACCAATGCCTGGCGCTCGGCGTGCCGATCGTCGCGCTCGTCATCGGCGAGGGCGGCTCGGGCGGCGCCATCGCGATCGCAACGGCGAACCGCGTGCTTATGCTCGAACATTCCATATACACGGTGGCATCACCCGAAGCCGCCGCCTCGATCCTCTGGCGCAACTCGGACAAGGCCGAGGACGCGGCCAACAGCATGAAGATCACCGCGCAAGACCTTTTGCGCTTGGGGATTATCGATCGGATCATCGAAGAGCCGACCGGCGGCGCCCATCGCGATCCGCAGGCCGCTATCGAGGCCGCGGGCGATGCCATCGCCGAGACGCTCGCCGAGTTCGACGGCCGCTCGCACGAAGAGGTCCGCCGCCTGCGTCACGAGAAATTCATGTCGATCGGGCGGTCGCTTTAGCTGACGTCCAGGCGAAGTGGCCACCGGTTCGCCGTGAAGACGTGCGCCAAGCCAAACCGCCGCTTTTCTCACTCGCGCCGCAATGATTTTGTAGCTTGCCGGAAGCTGTTGATTTCCCGTGGTGATCGGCTGCGAACCCTCCACACTGCGGGTCTTCCAAGGCGGGCGTTAAGGCTATATTAACCTAAACGAATCGATGTTGGGGCTGTCGGCGTGAAAGCGCGTCTGAGAAACATCGTACGGCGTTTGATGAGCAAGCGATTGTCCCGCGTAGGGCTTGCTATGGCTGCCGCTTTGCTGGCGGCCGGCTGCAGTCAGATTGTGGAAACCCCGGCGGCCATGAAGCCGCTCTCCCAAGAGGCCATGCACCTGCTGGGTGCCAAGGGCATGACGCCAGCCGCCCCGATCTTCGTCCGCATCTTCAAGGAAGAGTCGGAGCTCGAGGTCTGGAAGGTCCGCGACGACGGCCACTACTACCACTTCAAGACCTATCCGATCTGCAATTGGTCGGGTGATCTTGGACCCAAGGAATTCGAGGGCGACCGCCAGGCACCGGAGGGGTTCTACAGGGTCACCTCGACACAGATGAATCCGAACTCGAAGTACTATCTGTCCTTCAACCTGGGATTCCCCAACGCGTACGACAACGCGCTCGGCCGCACCGGCGATTCGCTGATGGTGCACGGCGACTGCCGCTCGGCCGGCTGCTACGCGATGACCGACGCGCTCGTCGAGGAGATCTACGGCCTCGCCCGCGAGGCGCTGACCGGGGGCCAGGAAGCCTTCTACGTTCACGCCTTTCCGTTCCACATGACGGAGGCGAACATGAAGCGGCACAAGGATCACAAGTGGATCCGCTTCTGGAAGCGCCTGAAGGAAGGCTACGACTATTTCGAGACGACGCGGCAAACCCCCGAGGTTGCCGTCTGCAATCGCAACTACCTCGTCAATGTGAAGTTCACGGATGAGCTCGCCCGCGTCGATGCGGACGGACCTTGCCCCGCCTTCGAGCGGCCGGAGCCGCAGCTTTTCGTTGAAAAC
Organism: uncultured Alphaproteobacteria bacterium; assembly: GCA_963741525.1. GTDB lineage: Bacteria > Pseudomonadota > Alphaproteobacteria > Rhizobiales > Hyphomicrobiaceae > JANNSX01. Next base: position 338,075 of record CAVUIW010000028.1, on the reverse strand, counting down.
TATGTTCCCGGAACGCCAGCGGCCAAACGCATCGTCGCCACCGGACCTAAGATGCGCAATCTCGCTGCCGAGCAATCCCAGTGGGCCGCCGCAAATCCGCCACCCTATGGCTTGACCAAGGCGCGCAAGCGCCACATGAGCGTGCTCGGACTGGATGTACCCTCCGATCTCGCCGGACCGGTGCCGGACAAGTCGAACCGGCGGGATTGAGGGCTCGAGCCGCGGTAACCGTAGCGCTGTTGTTTCGTAAGTGTCGGGAGATCGACCGGAGGCGCGAAGGGCCATGCGACTGCCGATCCGTTCCTTGCTGCTCTTGATCGGGCTCTTGAGCGTCGCCATGGTCGCGGTCGACCTCCCCGCGCAGTACCGCCAGACAACCGATCAGTGGCGAATGAAGGCCGAGCGCGCCGAGTTGCGCGAGCGCTACAAGAAGGGCCTGCCGCTCACCGGCATGCCGGACCTCTCGAAGCTCAAGGATCGTCTGGCCGAGGCCAGGCTCACGCTCGGCGCCCCCGTGCTCGTCCGAATCTTCAAGCGTGAGTCCGTGCTCGAGATCTGGATGCAGTCGGGCAGCCGCTTCAAGCTCTTCGCAAGCTATCCCGTCTGCCGCTGGGCAGGAGAGCTCGGCCCCAAGATCAGCCGTGGCGACCGGCAGGCGCCGGAGGGCTTCTATACGGTTTCCAAGAAGCAGCTCAATCCGGCGAGCCGCTGGCACCGCTCGTTCAATCTGGGCTACCCGAACCTGTTCGATAAAACCCATGGCCGCACCGGCGATTTCATCATGGTGCATGGCGGCTGCTCCTCGGCCGGGTGCTTTGCTGTCACCAACGATGCGGTGGACGAAATCTGGCGGCTGGTGACGGCGGCGCTCGGCAAGGGACAGACGCGCTTTCAGGTTCAGTCCTTCCCGTTCCGCATGACGGACGCCAATCTGGCGCTCTACAAGGGGCATCGCTGGCACGGCTTCTGGCAGGATCTGAAGCCCGGGCACGACCACTTCGAGAGCACAGGTGTTCCGCCGAAGATCCGGGTCTGCGGCGGCCGTTATGCGTTTCTGCCCGGCGCGGCCGGCGACAACGGCAGCGCGGCGATCGACAGCGGTTGCAGCTCGCCGGTTCCGGCATTTACGAGTGGGCAGGGTTAACCATTGGGATTGCCAAAACAATCTGGTATCCTCTGCCTTCGGAGTGTTTTGCGGCGGAACGTGACGCGTGTTGGTTGGTTTGTGGCATAGACATCGGGCGATCGGCGCCCTGGCGGGCCGAGTTGGTTTCCTCGGGCTCGTCGTGGCGATGGCCATCTCGCACACGGCCACGGCCCTCGAGGTCGAGGTGCAGCCTGCCACACCCGTCACCATGCCATCGCTCGGCAAGATCGCCGAGCGCATGACGCAACAGGGCTTCGGCCGCGGCGCGCCGATCTACATCCGGATCTTCAAGGAGGAATCGGCCCTCGAGGTTTGGATGCAGAAGGACGGCCGGTTCTCGCTGTTCGAGACCTATCCCATCTGCAAATATGACGGCGTGCTCGGCCCCAAGCTCGCCGAAGGCGACCGCCAATCGCCGGAGGGCTTCTATACCGTCTCGCCCAGCCAGCTCCGCTGGACAGGCCGCTGGTATCGCGGCTTCGATCTGTCCTTCCCGAATGCCTACGACGCGGACCAGGGCCGCACCGGCTCGGCCATTCTCATTCACGGCGGCTGCGGCTCGATCGGCTGCTATGCCATGACAAATCGGGTCGTCGACGAGCTGTTCGAAATCGCGACCGAAGCCTTCGATGGCGGCCAGCCACGCTTCTCCGTACATGTATTCCCCTTCCGCATGACCACCGCCAATGCCGCCAAATACAATGACGACGCCTGGGCGAGTTTCTGGAAGCGGCTGAAACCCGCCTACGATTTCTTCGAGGAGACGCGAACGCCGCCAACGGTCAGCGTCTGCGAGGCCGAGTACCGGATCGAGGCGGGCACGAGCAGCTCTGATGGCAGTCTGGCGATCGAGCGCTCCTGTCAGCCGGCCGGCCCTGTGATTGCAAGTGTCATCCCTGAACTCGAGCGCGACCGGCACGGCGCCCCAAAGCAAGACCAAGACATCCGGCATGGGCCCGCTCCGCTCCAGGCTCGAGGAGGTGCGCAAGCTGCCGCCGCCCATCGAGTATGCCTCGGTGCCCGGCTCCGGAAAATCGGGCAAGCGCAAAGGCAAGGCCGTCATCAAGGGCGGGCTTGTCGTGCGCTGCAATACCCGGCTCGCCAGTTGCCGGAAGTGGGTGGCGCTCCGCCAATCGGCAAAACCCAAGCGCAATGCGATCGCCTCGGGCAAAAAGCGCAAGACCGCCAGCGCCAAGCCCTGATCTCGCGTCCTGCGGCCGTGCCCTTGTGCCATTTGGCCGAAAGCCGCTATGGCAGGGTTCTCATCCCCGACCCGCCCGAGGCGCTGCGATGTCCAATCCCCCTCTCAAAAGCCTGAAAGTCGTCGAACTCGCGCGCATCCTGGCGGGGCCTTGGGTCGGACAGACGCTCGCGGATCTCGGCGCCGATGTCGTCAAGGTCGAGCGCACGGGTGGTGGCGACGACACGCGCGCCTGGGGGCCGCCCTTCATCATGGGCAAGGACGGCGAGCAACTCGACGCGGCCTACTACCATTCGTGCAACCGCAACAAGCGCGCGATTGCCATCGACTTCGAGAAACCGGAGGGCCAAGCCCTCGTTCGCAAACTCGCCGCCGACGCCGATGTGCTGATCGAGAACTTCAAGGTCGGCGGCTTGAAGAAGTATGGCCTCGACTACGAGAACCTCTCGAAGCTCAACCCGCGCCTCATCTACTGCTCAATCACCGGGTTCGGCCAGACCGGCCCCTATGCGCACCGCGCCGGCTACGACTTCATGATCCAGGGCATGGGCGGCATCATGGACTTGACGGGCGCGGCCGATGGCGAGCCCATGAAGATCGGCGTCGCCTTCGCCGACATCTTCACCGGCCTCTACGCGGTGATCGGCGTTCAGGCGGCGCTCAAGGTGCGCGAGGAGACGGGGCGCGGCCAGCATGTCGACATGGCGCTGCTCGACAGCCTCGTCGGCGTGCTCGCGAACCAGTCCTCGAACTTCCTCGTCTCGGGCAAGGCGCCGGCGCGCATGGGCAACGCCCATCCCAACATCGTGCCCTACCAGGTGTTTCCGACCGCCGACAGCCACATCATCATCGCGACAGGAAACGACCGGCAATGGAGCGATGTGTGCCGCGTGCTCGGCGTGATCGAGCTTGCGCAAGATGCCCGCTTCAAGAGCAACGCGGATCGTGTGAGAAACCGCGATGTGCTGATCCCGATGCTGTTCGAGCGCTCCAAGCTGATGACGAGAGCCGAGTTGCTCGACGCCTTCGAAAAATGTCATGTGCCGGCTGGGCCAATCAACAGCCTCGCCGAGGTTTTCGCCGATCCACAGATTGCAGCACGCGGAGTGAGAGTGGATTTGCCGGCGAGGGATGCGGCGAGCGGAACCGTGCCCGGCGTGCGCTCGCCCATCGTGCTTTCAGAAACGCCCGTCGTGCACCATCACGCCGCGCCGCGCTTTGCCGAACACACACGGGAGGTGCTGAGCGGATTGGGCGTGAGCGATGCCGAGATCGACCGGCTGGCGGAGCAAGGCGTGATCGACGTCGCGTGACCACCGAATGATACGATCAACTCCACAGCCGTCCAGCCGTCGAGCCGCCGTCGGCGGCGAAGGCAGTACCGGTGACGAAGGCGGACTCCGATGACAGCAGGAACAACGCGATCCGCGCCATCTCGGCGGGCGAGGCGATGCGTCCGAGCGGATGATAGGCGGCGAAGGCGGCGTAGTAGCGGGCCGGATCACCGCTCGCTTCCGCGCAGTCGCGCATCAGCTCGGTGTCGAGCGTGCCGGGGCAGAGCGCATTGACGCGGATGCCGGCGGGCGCCAGCTCTACCGCCATCGCGCGAGTCATGGCGACGAGACCGTGTTTCGCGGTTACATAGGCGACATTGTTGGGGATCGCGTGCAGGCCGAGCTCCGAGGCGATGTTGAGCACGACGCCTTTCGATTGCTTGAGCGCCGGCAGCGCCGCCTCGACGATCAGCAGCGGCGCCTGCAGCACGACGGCCAAGTGCAAATCCCAATGCGCCTCGTCGGTTTCCTCGATCGGCTTCTCGATGTTGACGGCGGCGTTGTTGACGATGAGGTCGAGGCCGCCGAAGGCGTCGAGCGCGGCTTTGACAGCCAGCGCCGGGCCATCGTCGGTCGCAAGGTCGGCAGGGGCCGCGACGTGACCGGTGCCTGGCAACGCCGCGACGGCGTGCGACGCCAACTCCTCAGTCCGGTCATTTACCGCGACCCGCGCACCCGCCCCAGCGAGCGCCGCCGCGATGGCCAACCCGAGGCCCCGGCCGGCACCAGTTACGAGGGCACGTTTGCCTTTGAAATCCGAACTCATCCCGCCCTACCCTCGATACCTACTGAGCCACAGCGCCAGCGCCGTCGAGCCGATGCTGAACAACAGCAGCAGCGTCGCCAGTGCATTGATGGTCGGGTCGAGCGAGGTCCGCACGAGCCCCCAGACCATGGTCGGCAGCGTGTTGCCCGAGCCGATGGTGAAAAAGGTGATCACGAAATCGTCGAGCGAGATGGCGAGCGCGATCAGCGCGGCGCCCACGATGGTCGGCTGGATCACCGGCAGTGTGATCGTGAGGAAGGCGCGCAATGGCGAGGCCCCGAGATCGCGCGCGCTGTCGACGATCGCCCAGTCGAAGGTCTGCAGCCGCGCGTAGACGATGGCGATGACGAAGGGTTGCACGATCACCAGCTGCCCGAGGATGACGGCAGGAAGCCCGAGCCTGAAGTCGAGGAAGCGCACGAAGAAAGTCAGCAGCGAGATGCCGATGATGAGCGCCGGGATCATCATCGGCAGACTCAAGAGCGCCGTGATGCGTTGGGCCCGGCCGGGCGCCATTCTCGCGAGTACCAGAGCCGCGAGTGTACCGGTCACCACCGAGAGCACGCCGACGAACAGTGCCACGATCAGGCTGTTCTGGAGCGCCGGCAGGAAATAGTCGATCGACACGAGCTTGCGATACCAGTCGAGGGTGAAGCCCGTCAGCGGCAGGCTGGTCAGCGCCGAGGTGTTGAACGAGAACAGCACGACGAGGAGGAGCGGAGCCATAAGGTAGAACGCCACGACCCCAGCAACGCCAATCCACAGCACGCTCGAGATCCGCTCGGCCCTCATGGCTTCAAGCTCCACTCGAGGAGCTGGCGAAAAGCAATGACCACGGCGAGCGTCGCCAGCATGGTTGTGAACGACATGGCGCTGCCGAGCGGCCAGTTGAAGCCGATCGAGAACTGGTTCTCGATGAATGTGCCCATCAGCGCCGCGCCGCCGCCGACATAGCGCGGCGTCACGTAGTCGCCGACCGAGATGAGGAAGCTCAGCGCGAAGGCGGCGAGCAGGCCGCCCTTCGCTTGCGGCAGCACGACATCGCGCACCACCTGCCACGGCGTCGCCCCGACATCGCGTGCCGCCTCGAGCGTCACGTCCTTGATGGCACGAAGGCTGCCATAGATCGGCAGCACGGCGAAGGGTACGAGGAAGTAGGTCAGCGTCATGACGACGCCGTTCGCGCTGTAGAGGAGCCAGGACAGAGGCTGATCGATCAGCCCTAGGCCGAGCAGCGCCTTGTTCAGCACGCCGTCCGTGCCGAGGATGCTCTTCCAGGCGTAGACCTTCACGAGATAGCCGCCGAACAGCGAGATGAGCGCCAGGAGCAGAAACAGATTGCCATAGCGGCCGAGGCGGAAGCGGATGGCATAGGCGAACAGGAAAGCGATGAGGGTGGTCGACACGGCAATGATGCCGGCGATCAGCAGCGTGTAGCCGAGCACGCCGCCGTAGTCGACGAAGGTCTCGACATAGTTCTGGATCGTGAAGGCAGGCCGCATGATCCGGGCGCGCACCACCCAGAAGCTCACTGCCAGGAAGAACAGCAGCGGCGCGACGAACAGGGCCACGAACACGAGCGTTGCCGGGGCGAGCGGCAGCCACGAGCGCCATGTCGTTTCGCCGGTCGCAGCCATGCAAAACCTCGAACCCGCCGATTGTTTGTTGACCAGCGCTTGGCCACCAAGCTAGCGTCGAGGCAACTGCCGGACAAGGGCAGACGCAATCGAAGGCGCGGGCTGGATCGTCCAGAACCCGGCGGATATGGAGGAATCACCCGATGACAGCTAAGAACATGGACAGCTATCTCGAGCTGGCGGCGCGCTCGAGCCTGTCACGGCGAAGCCTGCTGGCCAGCATCGGCGCCGCCGGCGGCGCGGCGGCCTTCGGCCTGCCGAGCCAGCCGGCCTATGCGGCCACCACCATGACCTGGATGGGCTGGCAGGGCTACGAGACGCCGATCAAGTCCGGCACCTTCCTCAAGGACAACGACATCGACTTCCAGCCGACCTTCATCGCCTCCAACGAGGAGATCATTGCCAAGCTGCAAGCCGGTGGCGTCGGCAAGACCGATCTCGTCTCGATGTACTTCGGCTACCTCAGGATGATGAACGACGGCGGACTGATCGAGCCCATCGACGACAGCCGGATCGAGAGCCTCGGCCGGATCATTCCGGAGTTCGCCAAGACCGAGACGCTGCGCCACGACGGCAAGCTGCTGGGCATTCCGTGGAACTGGGGCTCGCTGCCGCTGATGTACGATCCCGCTGTCGTGAAGACACCGCCCGAGAGCTGGATGGACATCTTCAAGGACGAGTACAAGGGCAAGGTGGCGATGGTCGACGATCCGCTGACCTACCTCCTGATCTGGGGCCCGGTCGTCACCGGCCGCCCGGATGGCTCGATCATCACCAAGGACGAGCTGACGCAAGTCATCGACCTGCAAATCAAGCTCAAGAAGGAGCACGCGCGCGCCTTCTTCCCGAGCTACGGCGACATGGCGGACGCATTTGCCCGCGGCGAGGTCGTCGTCTCGAACCTCGGCTGGGAGGCGGTCGCCGTCTGGGCCAAGGCCAAGGGCAAGGAGATCAAGTACACGATCCCGAAGGAGGGCACGGGCCTGTTCATGGATTGCCTCGTCATTCCGAAGGATGCGCCCAACATCGATCTCACCTACAAGATGATCAACCACATCCTGACGCCCGAAGCGCAGAAGATCTTCGCGACGGAGCAGAGCGCCGGCGTCGTCAATCTCGACACGGTGCCGATGCTGCCGGCCGACCTCGTGGACTCCTACGGTTACGCCACTCTCGCCGACAAGCTCACGAAGGCCCGCATGATGCCCATGCCGCCGATCGAGCCCGATGGCAAGCACGCCACCTACGACGATTTCCTGAAGGAGTACGGGCGCCTGCAGAAGGCCTGAGGCCAGCGCATGAGCGTTCAGTCGAGGCGGGGCGGGAGCGATCGGCTTCCGCCCCGTTCCATTTCATTTCGGCTGAGGCACGATGCGCAAGTAGGGCTTCGGCGCCTTCCACCCCTCCGGATAAATCTTCTTGGCATCATCGTCGGACACCGATCCGGCGATGATCACGTCCTCGCCCGGCTTCCAATTGACCGGGGTCGCGACCTTGTGCTTGGCCGTCAGTTGCAGCGAGTCGATGACCCGAAGGACCTCGTCGAAGTTGCGCCCCGTCGTCATCGGATAGGCGAGGACGAGCTTCACCTTCTTGTCGGGCCCGATGACATAGACGTTGCGGACCGTTTGGTTGTCGGCCGGTGTGCGTCCCTCGGACGTGCCCGTGGTCGAGGCTGGCAGCATGCCATAGAGCTTCGACACCTCGAGATTGCTGTCGCCGATCATCGGGTAGTTGGGGGCGGCCCCCTGGGTCTCCTCGATATCCTTGGCCCATTTGGCGTGGTCCGAAACCGGATCGACGCTCAAGCCGACGATCTTGCAGTTGCGCTTGTCGAACTCGGGCTTGAGCTTGGCCAGTGCACCAAGCTCGGTCGTACAGACGGGCGTGAAGTCCTTCGGGTGGGAAAACAGCACGCACCAGGACTCGCCGACGAAATCGTGAAACTTCATCGTGCCCTCTGTCGTGTCGGCTTCGAAGTCGGGCGCGGTGGAGTTGATGGCAAGCGTCATCCTGACCTCCTGGGTTTCTGGAGCGCGAGCAACAGGGAGCGCCGCAATGCGCAGGCCGGTGGCGCGCGTGGAAGCCCCGATCGTATTGCTACCGCTGTACAACATCAAGCGGTACCGCCGGGGCGGCGAGGACGGAACGGCCTGCTGGGTTGCCGTTCCACGCCCGGCAAAGCGAAAGAGCCGGCGGTTGCCCGCCGGCTCTTCGTCTTTTGGCCATCTCGACCTTGGATTAGTGGCAGCTCGATCCACCGTAGGAGCGCGAGTTCGAGTAGCCGTAACCCGAGTACCGCTTCTTGTGGCGCTTCTTCTTGTAGACCTTCTTCGGCTGCTCGTACTCGGCGAAAGCGGCGAGCGGCATGGCGCTGATCCCGGTGTCGTCGATCTTGACGATCACGTAGCTCTTGCCGTCGCCGCCGGTCACGATCTGGCCGACTTCGAACTTCTGCTCGGGCGCGGCCAGCGTCTCAGCCTGGGCCTGCTCCTCAGTCGTCGTCTCCTCGGCCGGAGCTTCGGCCGCAGGAGCCTCCTCGGCAGGCGTTTCGGTCTCGACCTCAGGTGTCTCGGCCGGCGTCTCCTCATCGGCAGGCGCGGCGTCGGCGATGACGATCTTCTTGGCCTTCTTCGGCGCAGCCGACTCGGTGAGGAGCGCAAGCTTCTTGAGCTTCTTCGGCGCCGCCTCGGTCACGACGACCTTCTTCTTTTTCGGCTTCGGCTCGACGATCACCTGCCGCTTCTTGGGCGGCTCGTTATCCTCGGACTGGTCGCCCTTGCCGACGACGATCTGCTGGGACTTCGGCTTGTCCTCATCCCGATCGCCCTTGCCAATGGCGATCCGCGGGAACTTCTTGTTGGAGGTGCCTTCTTCCTCGCGATCGCCCTTGCCGACCGTAATGGTCTTGAACTTCGGCTCTTCCTCGCGATCGCCCTTCGTGTTCGCGGAAATGATGCGCGGCGGCGACTTCTTCTTGACGACGCCGTCGCCGGAATTGTTCGACCCGCCGGAGTTCCGGCGAAGCTCGATCTCCTTGCCGTCGAACTTGACCTGCAGCTCCTGCGCCGACGCTGGCTCGATGGCAGCCACCGAAATGCAGAGTGCAACCGCGCTCGAAAGGACGAGGCCGGTGCGCGACAGAAGGCTGAATGTGGTGTTGATCTTGCTCATGACTGGTTCTCCCCTGATCGTCTGGCCCCCTGCCGAGAGCCGTCTTGCCGTTACTTGCCTTGGAGGCCTCGGCCCCGTCGGCGGCGAATGATCTCTTGTTCTGCTTCTCTTTCGCCTGCCGTCGACGGCCTGCATGACCGTTGATATGTGCAGGCAATTCGAAGCTGCAAGAGCATCTGACCGGCATAATGCGAAACATATGCCGTCTTGTCTGTTACCGGCGGAACAGGGGTTTCATGATCAGGTAACCATTCTTCTGGCTGCCCTGGATCGCCGGGCAGATTCGCGCGAGGATCAGTCATGAGCTATCGAGCGAACCGTATTTCCGCGATCGGCGCTGCCGCAGTCCTTGTGGCTCTCGTGCTCTGTGGCACCGGTCCAGCAAAGGCCGCTCAGGCGGACGCCGCGGCGCCGATCCTCATGCTCGACACCGGCGGGCACATGGCGCTCATCCGCAACGTCACCTTCACGCCAGATGGCAAGCGGCTGATCTCCGGCAGCGACGACAAGACCATCCGCATCTGGAACCTCGAGACGGGGGCGACCGAACGCGATCATCCGCGGCGAGGCCGGCGAGGGCGAGGACGGGAAACTCATGGCGCTCGCGCTTTCGCCCGACGGGCGGACGCTTGCGGTGGGTGGCCGGCTGCAGGGTTCGCAGGGCGGCGAGGGTGCCATCCGTATCATCGACATCGAAACTGGCGAGATTACGCACCTGCTGGAAGGGCATAGCGAGGCCATCCTCTCGCTCGCCTTCTCGCCCGACGGGGCTCTGCTGGCGTCGAGCGGCATGGACGACACCGCGATCGTCTGGGCGGCGGCGGATTACTCCGAGGTTCACCGCATCCAAGGTCATCATGGCGATGTCAACGCCGTGCGCTTCACCCTCGACGGCGCGCGGCTGGTGACGGCGAGCGACGACGCCGCGATCGGCCTATGGGATCTCGCCGATGGGCATCTCATCGCCCAGCTGTCCGGACATACCGACCTCGTCATCGCGCTGGCCGTCTCGCCCGTCGACGGCACCATCGCCTCGGCGGCGCTCGACAAGTCCATACGCCTCTGGAATCCCGAGACAGGCGCTTCCATTGCTGTTTACGACAAACGCAAGACCTCGGCGATGAGCCTCGCTTTCAGCCCGGACGGGAAGCGCCTGCTCGCCGCCGCCGACAAGGCGCCCTTCGAACAGGACATCCTCGACGTCTCGACCGGAGAGGTGCTGGTCAAGTATCGCGGCCACGACGGCCTGACGCATGCGGTGGCTTTCAGCCCCGATGGCGCGCTCGCCGTGTCGGCCGGGGGCTCCAACAACGAGATCCACGTCTGGGATGCGGCGACGGCCAAGGTCCTGCAGGCACTCTCGGGAACCGGCCGCAGCGTCTGGGCGGCCGGTATCTCTGCCGATGGCCGGCGGATCGCCTGGGGCCATCGCGAGACAGCCCGCACGACGAACCGCCGCGGCCCGCTCGAATATGCGCTCCGCCTGCCGGGTACGGAGCGCGCGCCCACCGATCCCGTGGCCATCACCACCGATGCCAAGTCGTTTGCCGGAGCCATCACCGAGCTCGGCGATCTGGTACTGACGCGGCGCGGCGGCGGCGACTTCGGCTATTTCGCAATGCTGGACCTGGAGCGTGGGCAGGACGTCATCGCGCGCATGGAGCGCACCGAGCGCGACGGCTACGGCCACGACTCGTTCACTTTCACTGGTGACGGCAAGATCGCCAGCGGAGCGGGACACGGCTGGCTGACTCTTTTCGACCTCGCCGGCAACCGCCTCGGCGATCTCATCGGGCATACGAGCAACATCTGGTCGGTCGCCGCGACATCGGACGGACGCCGCCTCGTCTCCGGCGGCGACGATCAGACCATTCGCCTTTGGAACGCGGAAACATTGGAGCCGATCCTCGCCCTCTTCTACGGCCGCGACGGCGAGTGGGTGATGTGGACGCCCGAGGGTTACTATGCCGCCTCGCCGAACGGCGACCGGCACGTCGGCTGGCAGATCAACCAGGGTCCGGGGCGCGCCGCCCGTTTCGTCACCGCAGCGCAACTGAAACAGCATTTCTACCGGCCGGACATCCTGCAGCGCGCGGTCACCCTCGGCAGCGCAAGCCGCGCGGTTACAGAGGCTGACAACACTCAGTTCGTGCTCGACGAGCTATTGAGCAGGCGGCCGCCCGATCTGTCGCTCTCCGGCATCGACGACGGCGCCACGACGGCCGCGAGCCCGCTCCGGCTGACGCTCCGGATCGAGACCAATGACGACCCGATCGAGGGCTACTCCGTCACCGTCAACGGCAGGCAGATCGAATCCATCGCCCAATCGCTCGACGGCCGCCGGCCGCACGAGATCGTGCTCGACCTGCCGCTGGCCCGGGGCGAGAATCAGATCGAGGCCATCGCAAAGAATGCCGTCGGGGAAGGGCGGGCGGCACTGTCGGTCATCCACTCGGGCGCAGGCGATCTAGAACGCCGCGAGACGCTCTACATCCTCGCCATCGGCGTCGACGACTATCCGGCGCTCGGGCAGAATCTGACGCTCGCGGGAGCCGATGCCAAGGCGATGGCCGACCAGATCGCGGCGACCGCCGGACCGCTGCATCGCCGGATCGTTAAGACCGTGCTCGTCAAGGGCGAGGCGACCAGCCCGACAGCCGCCAACATCGAGTTGGCACTCGCCGCGCTCCGCGCCGCGGGCCCGCGTGACACGGTCGTCGTCTTCCTCGCCGGGCATGGCGTCAACGACGGCCCGGATTACCTGTTCCTGCCAACCGATGCCGCACTCGACGGCAAGGTCTGGAAGCCGGCCCATGTCGTCAAATGGCAGCGGCTCCAGGAGATGCTGCAGTCGACGCGCGGCCGGCGCATCATGCTCGTCGACACCTGCCACGCCGGCAACGCCTTCAACGCCCGGCTCGTCAAGGATGCGGCCGACGCCTCCATCGTCGTGCTGACGGCCACCGACGCCGACACGCTTGCCGAGGAGCGCAATTCTCTCGGCCACGGCGTTTTCACTTATGCGATGCTGCAAGGCCTCGGCGGCAAGGCCGATCTCGTCGCCGACGGCCGCGTGCACGCGCGCGAACTCGCCGCCTTCGTCGGCAAGGAAGTGGCCCGACTGACGAAGGGCAAGCAGTTGCCCGAGGCGCATGTGTCGAGCGTGTCGGACTTCGTGCTGGCCCGGCGCCGCACGGAATAGTTGTGTGTCCCGAGGCTCAGCGATCCTCGGTGGCCGTCGACGTCAATTCCGAGAGATCGAGAGTTTGCGCTGCGCCCGACTTATCGAGATAGGTGCTCGCATCGAGATTGGGCACGAGCTCGCTCTCGTTCTTCGACTTGCGCAACATGCCTTCGACTTGCGCGCCTTCAGCGATCGCCAGCCTGATATGGAGAATTTCCGCATCGACCTGTGCCGAGGGATGCAGCGTTACGGTCGACGCGCGGATCGCGCCACGGACCCCACCGTGCACCTCTATTCTTTCCGCCGACACCGTGCCGATCACCGATCCTTCCGCACTGATCGTCACCTGTTTGCCGGTGACATCGCCGCGGATATCGCCATCGATCTGAAGCTGATTCTTCGAGATGATCGTTATATTCTGACCGAGAATTGTCAGATCGGTGCCGATCACGGATGATCCGACACTGCGCGCCGGCTCGAAGGGCGAGGAAGACGAAGATGCGGTCGTGCGTCCCGTCGCCGGATGCAGAGTCATTAAGCTCGGATTTGGATTTACTGATACGCCTGCCATGCTAACCCCCCATGGATACTCGAACACATTTTCACATTACGATATGCAGTGAACTAATGATAGTGATCTTGTGCAACACGCATCTCGGGTAGTGATGTGATGTATGGGGGGAGTTATCTCATGCGTGTGTTTAAGATCGACCTGCCGGCGACGCTGGTGTCACTCGATCCCGAGCTCGACCTCTCCGTCGACGCCGTCCGGCAGCAGCTGTTCGTCGAGCTGGGCGCCTTGAATGGCGAGCTTGGCGAGGACATGCGCCAGCGCATCGCCGCATACTTCCCGCCGAGCTACACGGCTTTCGTTCGCCTGCAATTCCCCGCGAGCGGAACGCAGTCCATAACGACCGTCTGGATCGACGATCCGACGGTGCGCTGGCCGAGCGGACTGTTCGCCCGCCGCGCCTGGACCCTGTCGATCCCGATCCTGGCCCACATCGTCAAGGATACGCTCGAGGGCAGGATGCCATCGGTTCGTATCGATGTTCAGGAGCGCAAGGCGCGTATCGAATCTCTGGCCCCGTCGCGCAGTTGGCTCGACCCCTTGATCCTGGGTGTCGCCGTGGCGCTGCTCAGCGCTGGCCTGTGGCTGTACGCGTATCCTTGGGTTCTGGCGAAGATCGTGGGCCTGTAGCTGCCTTACTCCAACGCCTCGAACACCTCGCGATACCCCGTCACGGCTCTGTCAAAAATGATATCCGAGCGCCGAAGCGGTCGCGCCATGGCGAGGCCTTCGAGCGTGCGGACGCGCGACAGGGCCACATAGGCCTGGCCGTGCGCGAAGGTTCCCCGCCGCAAATCGATGAACACGCGGTCGAGCGTCATGCCCTGGGCCTTGTGGATGGTCAGCGCCCAGGCAAGCCGCAGCGGCAATTGCCGGAACGAGCCCGCGAGCGTCTCGACGATGCGATCTTCTTTCGCGTCGTAGTCGTAGCGGATCGCCTCCCAGATCTCGGGCTCGACCTCGTGCTCCTCGCCGTCGATCTCGACGAACACGCGGTCCTCCTCGAGGCGGGCGATCTTGGCGAGCGTGCCGTTGACCCAGCGCTTCTCCGGATCGTTGCGGAGCAGGATGACCTTGGCGCCTTCCTTCAAGGTGAGGATCGGATCGGTCGGCTGGGCGCTGTCGGCATAGGTGCCGGTGACCAGCGCCTCGTGCCGATGGATCTTTCCCGGTAGCGCCTTCAGGAAGGCCATGTTGATCTCCTGCGCCACGGCGTTCGTGGGCGTCAGGATCACGTAATCGTCGCGGCGCGGCAGGGTGTCGAGCGGCGACACACGCTCGTTCAAGAGCTCCAGATCCTCAGGGCGCGGCGCGCCCTCGCGGATGTTGTTGAGGGCGCCGAGGAAGTGCGCGTCTTTCTGCCGGAAGACACGGCCGAGCTCGATACGCTTCGCATCGGTCTCGCGGAAGGCCGGCGCGTCGAAGAAAAAGGGGCCGCCGAAGCGATCGGCGAGATAGGTCTGCAGCTCCGCCTCGGCGATAACCGGCGGCAGCTGGTGCAGATCGCCGAACATGACGAGGCGAACGCCGCCGAAGGGATCGTTCGGGCGCTTGCGATTGAGGCGCAGCATCTTGTCGATGCCGTCCATGAGGTCGGAGCGCACCATCGAGACTTCGTCGATGACGAGGGTCTTGAGCTTGCGCATCAAGCCGAGGCGGCGGCTGGGGCGGATGTCCTCGGCCTTGATAAGGCGCGGCGGCAGGCCGAAAAACGAGTGGATCGTCTGTCCGCCGACCTGAACGGCCGCGAGCCCGGTCGGCGCAAGCACGACCATCTCGTGGCTATCCTCGTCACGGAGCGCACGGAGCAACGTGCTCTTTCCCGTGCCGGCCTTGCCGGTGACGAAGAGGTGACCATCGCCCGTTTCGACATAGGCGGCAGCCGCCTCGAAATCGCCGGTCGCCTCGACGTCCTTGGGCCAGTGCATGTGCGAGGGGCGGGACGAGGGCATGGCGATCCGATGCTAGAGCATTTTCCGACCAAGTGGATACCGGTTGGTCGAAGAAAATGCGACAAACCAACAACCTAGAGCGCCGATCTGATCACATCAGATCGAATAGCGCTCTATGAGCGGGCAGCGCTGCATAGCCGGTTTCGCGGGCCAGGCCCAGCCTAAATCGGGACCCTGATCAGGCGAGGCCCAGGACCTCGCGGAGGGAGAGGATATGGCTCTCCTCGGTACCTTCGGGAAGGTTGAAAATCCGGCCGTCGCGGAGCCTGAGTTCGGCCGAGCGCGTCGGATAACCGTCGTCGTCGTAGTCGATCGACATACCGACGCCAGCGATGTCCTGGAAGTGGACCTCGCGGTTCGAGATCGCGAAGCGGCCGGCGCGCACGAGCGTGACCGTCTGGCCGGCGGGGTCGAAGGCGGCGGCGACGATCTTGCCGGGCGAAAGCACGCTGTGTACGTAGATGCCGGCCGAGATGACGAATACCGCGATCATCAGCAGCGTGGCGACGAAGCTCACATGCTCCATCATCGCCGGCTGGATGACAAAGAGCAGAACGAAGGGCGCCGCCAGACCGATCAGGATCGGCGACAGGGCGTGCATATTGAGCCCGCTACTGCCGGCGCTCTGCGCCTCCGGCGTATCGAGAATGAGTTGCCCTTGCTCGAATGCGATGTCGACCATGGCTCCATGCCTCGTCGCTAACCCGCAATCGGCTGATTTCAGCGCAAACTGATTTAAATTGCGTTAGCCGCCCGAAGCGCCGGCGGGGAGAGCAATCCTCGGGGATATTGGTGCCGCCAGTCAATCGAGCTTCAGCTCGTCCTTGACCTCCGGGCACTTCTTCTCGACGAAGCCGTTGACGGCCTCGATGAGCTCGCCCCCCAGCGCATTGACTTTATTGTCGAGGGCGGTTGCCGGCCACAACACGCTCTTCGCCATCGATGGCGCCTCGAGCGCGCCCCAGGTGATGTAGCCTTCCCTCGCCTTGCCGTTCTCGAAGGTGATGTTGGGCGTCATGGCGATCTTGAAGGTGTATTTCTCCTCGCCCTCGCGCAGCACGTCGCAAACGAGCTCGTGCTCGCCGAAATCCGCCTCGTATTTCGGCTCCGTCATGGCGCTGACGAGCATTTGGCGCTTCAGCTTCACCTCGACTTTGCAGGTGGTGTTGCCCCAGGGCCAGGAGACCTTGGTGCGCTTCATCATCTTGGTGATGTCGTCCTTGGGCCAGGTCTTGACGATGCCGCAGGCGACGTCGCTCCCTTCCGCCTTCTTGCCGAGCATGATCGAGCAGATCTCGATCTTGCAGGCCTTGCGGGCCTCCTTCTCCCTGGCGAGGAGCTCGGTCATGGCCGAGTCGGTTGCCGTCGCATCCGTTGCGGCAACGGATTCCTCGGCCAGGACATTGCCGGCTGGAACGCACATCAGCACCATCGCAGCAAGAAGGATCGGCAGCTTCGGCATGGGGCTCCTCGACGGCGCTTTGGTTTCGGGCGGCCGGACTCCTGCACCGGGCTTTTGACGCGATTGTGGCTGCTCCGGCAGCCTACCCCGCCAGCCGCTCCAACTCTCCGACGATCGCCGCGCCCATCTCGACCGTGCCGACCTTCCTCCGGTTAGGCTCCGCGATGTCGGCGGTCCTGAGGCCCTGCCCGAGTACGCCCGTCACCGCCTTCTCGACGAGGTCAGCGGCTTCCCCCATGTCGAAGGAATAGCGCAGTGCCATGCCTAGCGAGAGGATCATGGCGATCGGATTGGCAAGCCCCTTGCCGGCGATGTCGGGGGCCGAGCCATGCACCGGCTCATAAAGCGATTTCCGCCGGCCCTTGGCGTCGGGCTGTCCCAACGAGGCTGACGGCAACATGCCGATCGAGCCCGTCAGCATCGCGGCCTCATCCGAGAGCATGTCGCCGAACAGGTTGTCGGTGACGATAACATCGAACTGCTTCGGGTTGCGCACGAGCTGCATGGCGCAGGCGTCCGCTAGGATATGCTGGAGCTGCACGTCCTTGTAGTCCTTCGCGTGCACCTGGGTCACCACCTCGTTCCAGAGCACGCCCGAGCGCATGACGTTGCGCTTGTCGGCCGAGTGCACGAGGTTGCGGCGCTTGCGGGCGAGGTCGAAGGCGACGCGGGCGATGCGCTCGATCTCGTGCGTCGTGTACATCTGGGTATCGACGGCGCGCTTCTCACCATTCTCGAGGGTGACGACCTCCTTCGGTGCGCCGAAATAGACGCCGCCGGTCAACTCGCGCACGATCATGATGTCGAGGCCTTCGACGAGCTCGCGCTTGAGACTCGAGGCGTCGGCGAGCGAGGCGTGGCAGATGGCCGGACGCAGATTGGCGAACAGGCTGAGGTCTTTCCTGAGCCGCAGCAGCGCTGCCTCGGGACGCACGTCGTACGGCACCTTGTCCCACTTCGGACCGCCGACCGCGCCGAACAGCACGGCATCTGCCTTGAGTGCTTGGTTCATGCACTCCTCGGTCACAGCCACCTTGTGCTTGTCGTAGGCCGAACCGCCGACGAGGCCTTCCTCGGTGTTGAACACGCCTTTCTTCTGCTTGGCGAGCCAGCCGATGACCTTTTTCGTCTCGGCCATGACCTCCGGGCCGATGCCGTCGCCGGGGAGAAGGAGCACGTCGAAGCTGGCCATGGGGGTGTCCTGTGGATCGAGGGGAGCATAGGAGTGGATTTCGGCCCGATTGCTAGCTCCGGGGAGGCCGGGGCGCAAGGCTACCATCCTGGCGAGGGCCGTGGGAGCGCCACGGTTTCGTGGTAGGCTCTGACCATGATCAAGAGCGCACGAGCGTTCGGCATCGCCGGGCTGCTGACCTTCGCAGCTGCTCCGGCCGCAGCCGAGGCCCCCCGCCTCGCCCTACCGCTCGACTGCGAAGCCGGCACGACCTGCTATGTCCAGAACTTCGTCGACGTCGATCCGGGTCCTGCCGGCCAGGACTATCTGTGCGGTGGCGCCACCTATGACGGGCACACCGGGACGGACATCCGCGTCTTGAACATGCCCGCGGCATCCGAGGGCGTTACTGTCAAAGCGGCTGCCGTTGGCGTCGTCGCCAAAACGCGCGAGGGCGTCGAGGATGATCTTGTCGACACCGAGGAGGAGGCCAAGCGCGTCACCTCCTACGGCCTCGGCAATGTGGTCATCGTCGACCATGGCGATGGCTGGCAGACGATCTACGGGCACATGCGCAAGGGCAGCCTCAAGGTCCGCTCGGGCGATCAAGTCGCGGCCGGAACGCCGATCGGTGAGGTCGGGTTGTCCGGGCTGACCCAGTTCCCGCACGTCCATTTCGAGGTGCGCCACAACGGCAAGCTCGTTGATCCGTTCACCGGCGGCGAGGCGGGTGCCGCTTGTGCCGCCGATGCCGGCAAGGCTACTGCGGGCACGCTCTGGGGGCCGGACGTCGCGAGCGCGCTGGCCTCGACCGAGTCGCGTATTCTGGAAGTGGGATTTGCCGGCGCCGCGCTGTCGCCGAAGGACCTCGAAGTAGGGCTTTCGCCCGACAAGGCGGCCTCGCCCACGTCGCCTGGCTTCGTCTTCTTCGCCCGCGTCATGAACATGCGCGAGGGCGATCAACTTCGCTTCGTGCTCGACGGGCCCGGCGACTGGAAACAGGAGCACGCGATGGCGCCGGTCGAGCGAGCGAAGGCGACCTATGTCGGGTTCGCGGGCAAGAAGCTCAAGCTCGCACGCTGGCCGGCGGGGCGCTATGCGGGCAAAGTTGAACTCTTCCGGTCTGGCCGCGTGGTTGCGGCCGCCGAGGGCGAGATGAAATTGCCAGAGTAGGAGACGAGCATGGTCGAGCTTGCGACGGTCACACTGCCGAATGGCGTCACGATGGAGCACGCGATCGCCGGTGAAGGTCCGCGGATCGCCATCTTCATCCACGGCTATGGCGACAGCTGGTACTCGCACAACGGCATGCTGCGGATCTTGCCCTCGGGCTGGCGCGCCTATGCGCCGTCCTTGCGGGGGCATGGCGAAACCTCGAAACCACGCGAGCGCTACACGGTCCGGGAGCACGCGGACGACGTGATCGCCTTCATGGCGGCGAAGGGCATCGGCAAGGCGGTGATCATCGGCCACTCCATGGGCTCCTTCATCGCCCAAGACATCGCCATCAGGCGGCCCGACCTCATCTCGCATCTGGTGCTCATCGCCTCGGCCACCACCGCGGACAACGAGGTGGTCCTGGGTCTCAAGGCCGCCGTCGCCGATCTCACCGATCCAATGCCCAGGCAATTCTCGCACGACTTCCAGTCCGGCACCTGCGTCAATCCGATGGGCCCCGGCATGACGCTCGAGCGCGTGGTCGACGAGAGCGCCAAGATCCCGGCCCATGTCTGGAAGATGGAGGCCGATGCGCTGATCGGCTACCGCCCGGCCAATCACGACGGCGCCGATCTCGCCCGCGTTGCTGCGCCGGCGCTCGTCATCTGGGGCGTTCACGACGGCATCTTCTTCCGCGACGAGCAGGACCGCCTCGTCAAGGCGATCCCCGGCGCCCGCCTCGTCGTGCACGAGACGTCGGGACATGCGGTGAATTGGGAGTTTCCCGCTTGGACGATGGCGGAAGTGGCGCGGTTCGTGGGGTGAGAGCTACGCCCAAGCCCGCGCCTTGGCAGCCTTCGCCTCGAAGGCGTCGATCTTCTGGCCCTTCTCCATCGTCAGCCCGATGGCGTCGAGGCCGTTCAAGAGGCAATGCTTCTTGAAGGGATCGAGGTCGAAGCGGATGAGGCCGCCGTCGGGGCCGCGGATTTCCTGTTTCTCGAGATCGACGCTCACCGTCGCATTCGAGCCGCGGCTCGCATCGTCGAGCAGCTTGTCGACGTCCTCCTGCGGCAGCACGATCGGCAGAATGCCGTTCTGGAAGCAGTTGTTGTAGAAAATGTCGGCAAAGCTCGGCGCGATCACGCAGCGGATACCGAAATCGAGCAACGCCCACGGCGCGTGCTCGCGGCTCGAGCCGCAGCCGAAGTTCTCGCCCGTGACGAGGATTTGCGCCTTCCGGTAGGCTGGCTTGTTCAGCACGAAGTCCGCGATCTCCCTGCCGGAGGCGTCGTAGCGCATCTCGTGGAACAGGCTCTTGCCGAGGCCCGTGCGCAGGATGGTCTTCAGGAACTGCTTCGGGATGATCTTGTCGGTATCGACATTGATCTCCGCGAAGGGGGCGGCGATGCCGGTGAGGGTCGTGAATTTCTGCATGGGCTGGCCTCGATCTTTGATTTGCAGGTCGTTTAGCCCAGATCGGGCCGCGCCGCCAAGCCTCAGCCGCCTGTGGCGGCCATGCCCTCGGCAAAACAGCGCTTCATCAGCAGGCACCGCTCGGGCCCCGGTAGGTGATTGCTATCGCCTTGATAGGGCTTCCAGAACTCGCAGATGGCCCCGACCCCGGGCTCGTCCAGCCAGCCCGCCGCCTTGCCGTCGGCGATGGCCTGGCAGTCGGCCTTCTCCTCGCTGAGGCCGTGCACCTGATGCCCGCATTCATGCCCGAAGGCGTAGAGCTGGACCACCTTCGGCAGCTTGGCGATACGCTCGGCATTGAGGATGACGAAGCCCGCATGGGCGGCCGCCACATCGTCGAGGGAGGGATCGAGCACGATCGGCAGGCCATGGCAGGCGGGCGTAACGCCGGAGAGCTGGAAGCCGGGCTCGGCGCGCTTCGCCCCGAGACCGGCGCTGGCGATGTATTCCTCGACCGTCGGAGGGCGCGGCGTCGATGTGAGATCGTAAGCGAGCCACGAACCTGCGATCGCGATCGCCGCCAGGAAGGCCCAATAGGCAAGACGTTTGACGCTCGACCCCGACTTCGCCACGCCGCTACTGCAGCAGCTTGGCGCCGAAGCAGCGCCGGACGATGCCGCAGCGCTCGGAACCGGAGAAGTGCATGGAGTCGCCCTCGGCCGGCCGGATGAAGGAGCAAATGCTCTCGACGCCCTCCGTATTGAGCCAGCCTTCGGCGCGGCCCCGCTGCACGGCCCAGCAATCCGCCGTCTCCTCGTCCGGCCCTTTGAACTGATGCGCGCACTCGTGCTTGAAGATCCACCAGGCGACGACCGGATCAACCTGCTCGATTTTCGCCGGGTTGAGGATCAGGAAGCCCGGATAGGCAGCCGCGTAGTCGTCGAGCTTGGGATCGATGACGACCGGCCGCTTGCCGCAGGTCATGCGCCGGCCGGCGAGCAGCAGCTCGCCGTACTCCATGATGTAGGCGCCGCCGCCCACATGCTCGACATAGGCCTCGGCAGACAGCTCCTCGGCCCGAGCCGAGGTGCTGAGAGCTGAGAGCAGCGCCAGTAGCACGGCGACAACAAACCCCTGCCGCAAGGTACGCTCCAATTCCGACCTGGAAATCCCTGACTTGACCGCAACATGCCTCAGAGGGCACTGTCAGGCAAGATTTCGTCGATGGATCGGGCGAGATTTGGGCGGAGGAGAAAAACCCACCCACCCTTACCGTCCGTCAGGTTTTCTTGCGCTTTTTCTTGGACTTCTTGGCTTTCTTACTGCCGGTGACGGCGCTCGTCCGCTTCAAGGACTTGGTCGCATAGGTCCGGCCGGGGGCATCGGCGAAGCATTGTTTCAGAACTTGGCAACGCTGCGGACCGGGCAAATGGAACTGGCCACCCTGGGTGTTCCAGAAGGCTTTGCAGACCGAATTGACTCCGGCCGCGCTGAACCAGCCCTGGCGCTTGCCGATCTTGGCCGCCCAGCAATCTGCGCCTGTCTCGTCGGCCCCGACATACTGATGTCCGCACTCGTGCAGGAAGATAAAGCGCTGCACGACGGCCGGATAGGCTTTGAGATATTGGGGACCGAGATAGATTACGCCCTGCGAGGCGTAGCCCGGCCCGGGAACACGCTTATCCTTGATGATCGTCTTGGCCGCATAGCAGCTGACGCGAGCACCGCCGACCGTTGTCGTCCCCGCCGACGCGGCCACGGGCCAGAGCCCCAAAATCGCGATCGCAAGCACCGCAAGCCACTGCGCGCACAAAAGGCGTACCCACCGCACACTCATTATCCGCATCCCATCGAGACTGGTTGAGACCCCAGAGTATACTTTCATTTGGGTTCACGAACCGTGCAAGGGGTATGACGAAATAATTCCTTGCATGACATGCCGTTTTGAAACGGTGATGCTGTCACCCTTTAGTGATCAAGCCTCGGCGGCCGCCTCGATGGCCGCCATGTCGTCGTCGGATAGCCCGAAATGGTGGCCGATCTCGTGAACCAGGACGTGGGTGACGATATGATCGAGCGTCTCGGTGTGCTCGGCCCAGTAGTCGAGGATCGGCCGACGGTAGAGGAATACCATGTCGGGCGAGAGCGCGCTGTCGCTGACGCTCTTACGGTCGAGCGAAACCCCTTGATAGAGGCCGAGAAGATCGAGCTCTGAAGCAATACCGAGTTCGTCCAGAATCTCATTCGTCGGAAAATCCTCCACGCGGATGACGACCGCCTCGGCCATCTCGCGGAAAGCCTGGGGCAGTCGCGCGAAGGCCTCGCCGGCAATCGCCTCGATCTCCGCGAGAGATGGGGATTTGGCGCCGATCCAACGCATGGACGCTCCATTTGGGTATGCTTGGCGTCGCAACGCCAAGCCCCCGTCATGTCAGCACTTTCGCTCGTTCCGTCAAGCGGCCGGCTCGATCACGGCAACAACCTGGCGGACGCCGGTCAAGCGGCGGATGAGCCCTTCGAGGCGCTCCGCCTCATCCGGCGCCATGGCCTCCACGCGCAGATCGCAGGCGATCTCGCTGCCGTCGCCCGATTCCGTCGAGGCATGCAGGCGCAAGGGCACGAGCCCGAGTTTGGCGACACAACCTGCCAGCCGCGGCACGAGGCCTGGTTCGGCCGGGCCGGTGACGAGAAAGAAGGCTTTGACGCGGGAATTGCCCGGCATGCCGAGGGCGGCATGCGGCACGGCGCCGGTGGCGCCTCGTTCAGTTGGCATTTGGGAAATGATCCGGTGATCGAGTGGGGAAGAGGACGCAAAACGTTCCCGACGGCCCTCAGGCAGCCGGGACGGTAATTCGCGCAGTCATCCTGTCGATCACGTTGGTCATTCGCGAAGCTTAGCCGAGCGCGGTTAAAGGGGCAATAAGCGCGGCGACGGCCTATCGCTCGTACTCAACGTTCCCGCAGACCCCGATGTGCTGGCCGGAGATATGCCGGCCGAGGTCGGAGGCGAGGAAGAGTGCCATGTGGCCGATCTCCTCGGGCTCGATCATGGTGCGCAGCGAGATGAACTCGGACTCGCGCTTCACGAACTCCTCGAGCGGAATGCCGAGCGCCGCCGACTTCGCCGTGGCGACGCGCCGGCCGCGCTCGTTGTTCATCCAGCCGGGCAGGATCGTATTGACACGGATCTTGTCCGGCCCGGCCTCGCGGGCGAGCGTCTCTGTTAAACCCATGACGGCGTGTTTGGAGACCGCGTAGGCGACGCGCAGCGGCAGGCCGGTCTTGCCGCTGGTCGAGGAGATGTTGACGATGAGGCCGCCGCCCGCGCGCTTCATCTCCGGGATGGCGCGGCGGCAGCCATAGAACATTCCAGACAGATTGACGGCGATGACGCGATCCCAGTCGGCGGGCGAGGTATCCTCGGCGCGGGCCGTCGGGCCGGCGATCCCGGCATTGTTGACGAGCACATCGACCCCGCCCATGGCTGCGGTCGCCTCGTTGAACAACCGGTCGACGTCTCCGGCAAGTCCGACATCGGCATGAGTCGCTCCGATCCCGGAATGCTTGGCGCGCACATCGGCAAGGAAGCCGTCGTCGACGTCACAGATATGCACGCGTGCCCCCGCGGCATGAAACACCTCGGCAATGGCGCGGCCGATGCCGGAGCCGCCGGCGGTGACGATAACGCGCTTGCCTTTGACGTTGAGCTCCATGGCTGCTCCTCCGGCCTTGCATGGGCGACCATCACGCGCCCCGCCTTCCCAGCGTGCAAGCGATATGTTTTGATCTCAAGAAACTTTTCCAGGATGCTGAACGAAAAGGCAAGGGAGAATCGGCGATGGCGAAGAAGCCCGCGAAGACCGACGAAAGCAAGAAAACAGGTGGCTCCAAGGGCGCGCGCAAAGTTATCATCACGTGCGCTATCACGGGCTCGGTGCATACGCCGACGATGACGCCCTATCTGCCGATCACCCCCGACCAGATCGCCGCCGAGAGTATCGCCGCCGCCGAGGCCGGCGCTTCCGTCATCCATCTGCACGCGCGCGATCCGAACGACGGCCGGCCGACGCCCTCCCCCGACGTGTTCATGCAGTTCCTGCCGCGCATCAAACAGAACACCGACGCGGTCGTGAACATCACCACGGGCGGTTCGCTCGGCATGAGCATGGAGGACCGGCTGGCAGCTCCCCTCCGCGCCAAGCCCGAGCTCTGCTCGCTCAACATGGGCTCGATGAATTTCGGCCTTTACCACGTGACCGAAAAGATCACGGAGTGGAAGCACGATTGGGAGAAGGCCTATATCGCGAAGACGAAGGACCTGATCGTGTCCAACACCTTCGCGCAGATCGAGCGCTTCATCAAAGAGCTCGGCCATGGCCACGGCACGCGCTTCGAATGCGAGTGCTACGACATCGGCCACCTCTATGTGCTGGCGAAGTTTCTCGACGAAGGCCTGCTCGAGCCGCCCCTGTTCGTACAGACGATCTTCGGCATCCATGGCGGCATCGGCGCGCGGCACGAGGATCTCATGCACATGCGGCGGACGGCCGATCATCTCTTCGGCAACGACTATCAATGGTCGATCCTGGCGGCGGGCAAGCATCAGATCAATCTCGCAACCGTCGGGCTGACGATGGGAGCGAATGTACGCGTCGGCTTGGAGGATTCGATCTATCTCGGTCCCGGCCGTCTGGCGAAGTCCAACGCCGAGCAGGTGGCCAAAATCCGCCGCATCATCGAGGAGCTGTCGCTCGAGGTCGCCACACCCGCCGAGGCGCGGCAGATGCTGAAGCTCAAGGGCGGCGATCAGGTCGGGTTTTGAGAATGGCCGTCGAGATCGATACCTATCGCGGTGCTGTCTATCCGTGGCAGTGCGACAGCATGGGCCACATGAACACGCAGTTCTATTGCGGCATCTTCGATGCGGCGAGTTTCCACATGCTCTCCCGGTTCGGGCCTTACGCGGAGCTCGAACCACTCGGCCAGGGTTGGGCTGACGTCAAGCAGACCATCGAGTACAAGCACGAGACGCGGGCCGGCGCGCTGGTGCATGTGAAAAGCGTGTTGCTGAAGACCGGCAACAAGTCAGTGGAGTTCCGGCACAGCATGCTGAACTCCGAAACAGGCGTGCTGCATGCGACGAGCGAGAACATCACGGTGCTGTTCGACCTCAAGGCGCGGAAGGCGCTGCCGCTGAGCGACGCCATTCGTGCGCGCTGCCGGGAGCTGAGTGTCGCGTGAGCGCACCGCCGACACGGCGTGAGGGGCGCTGCTATTGGCTGAAAGAGGCGATTGCCGAAGGCGAGGTGGACGCGCCAGCGCTCACGGGCGAGGCCAGGGCCGATGTGGCGATTGTCGGCGGCGGATTTTGTGGGCTTTGGACAGCTATCGAGCTCAAACGGCGACAACCCTCTCTCGATGTTGCCATCGTCGAGGCCGACATCTGCGGCGGCGGAGCCTCGGGTCGCGCCACGGGGCAGGTGCTTCCGCAGTGGCTGAAGATCGCAGCGCTGGAGGCGATGGGCGGAAAGGAGCCTGCGCGCTTCTTCTGCCAAGCCTCGCAAGACATCGTCGGCGAGATCGAGCGGTTCTGCATCGACTACGGCATCGACGCCGAGTTCGAATACTCAGATTGGCTCTGGTCGGCGACGAATGCGCGGCAGCTCGGCAGCTGGAATTCGACCCTCAAGATGCTCGAAGCGCGCGGCCTTTCGATGATGCGTGCGGTTTCGCGTGACGAGATTCAAAGCATGATGGACATGCCAGGTCTGCTTGGCGGTGCCATCATGTCTGGCACGGCGACGCTACAGCCAGCGAAGCTCGTGCGGGGTTTGCGCCGCGTCGCGCTATCCAAGGGCGTGCGCATCTACGAGAACAGCCCGATGACGCGGCTGGAGCGGCAAGGCCGACCCATTGTCCGGACCCGCGCCGGGAGTCTCGCGGCCGGCCGCGTCGTGCTCGCGCTCAATGCCTGGTCGCTGCGGATTCCATCCCTGCGCTCCGCCATTCTCGTCATCACCAGCGACGACCAGATCAGCGAGCCGGTGCCGGAGCTGATCGAAGCGCTCTGGCGCCGGGACAAGTTTCAAATCACTGACTCGCAGACCTTTGTCACCGGCTTCCGCACGACTCCCGATGGGCGCCTCAGCGGCGGCGTCACCGGCGGCCGGCTCGGTGTCGGCTCGCTCGATGGCGAACGCTTCGAGGGCCGCTCGCCGCGCGAGGCCGAGATGCATGCCTTCTACGCACGGGCCAATCCGCGGCTCGGCGCGGTGCGATTTTCCGACAGCTGGTATGGTCCGATCGACCGGACGCGGAGCGGACTGCCGTTGTTCGGCGCGCTGCCCGGCATGCCGGATGTCTTCTACGGCTACGGCTTCTCGGGCAATGGCATCGCCACCTCGCCATTGGCCGCACGCATTCTTGCTTCGCTGGTGCTGAAAGAGAAGGACGAATGGTCGGGCTGCCCGCTCGTGCGTCCACCCGAGCGCTGGCTGCCGCCGGAGCCGTTTCGGACTGTGGGCTCGGTTGCCGTGAGAGCGGCCGTGAAACGCAACGACACACTAGGATACTCTGGCAAACGGCCAGGCTCGCTCACCCGTTTCTTCGTACGCATGGCGCCGGGCGGCATTTCGACGACTTGAAGAGTGAGTAAGGAGTAGGGAGTAGCGAATGGGGAGTAGGGAGTAGGGAGTAGCGAATAGGGAGTAGGGGAGTTGCAATGAGCTCTAAAACCAAAGCCCGAATCTTCAAGTCCGGCGAGCTGCCTTGGTCGACGGCAAAAACCGAGTCCGGCGACACCCGCATCGCCCGCGTGATCAACGGCGCCAACAGCACCCACCTCGGCGCTGGCATCGAAATCCTCGAGAACGTCTCCATCGAATGGACCGTGACCTACGACGAGGTGCTGTTCATCCACGACGGCGAGATGACAATCGTCACGGGGGCTGAGCGCTGGCACTGCAAGCCCGGCGACATTATCTGGCTGCCGAAGGGCACGACGCTGTCATATGATGCATCCAAGGGCCGCTGCGCCTATTTCTACGCGCTCTATCCCGTCGACTGGGCAATGCGCCAGGGTATCGAAGAGCCTTAGAAACTACGCCTCGTAGCTGTTGAGCTGCATGTCGTAGCGCACGAGCGGCGAGGTCTGGCCGAACTTGTCGTAGAGCCGGCGCGCGTCCGCGTTCTCCACCTGCGTCATCCAGTAGACCTTGAGCCAGCCGTTGGCGCGGCCAAGCTCGGCGAGGTGCGCGATCAACGCGTTGCCGATGCCCCGGCCGCGCGCTGTTTCGATCACAAAGAAGTCCAGCAGATAGGCGACGGGCCTGATCGAGCGCGAGAAATCGTGCGTCGTGTAGAGCAGGAACCCCAACCGCTCCTCGCCGACCACCGCCATCAGCAACTGCATGGGATGGGATGCGTCGAGCGCATTCCGCCAGATGAAGTCGGTCGCGGATTGCGGGCACTTCTCGGTGTCGAGGGCGACGAAATCTTCCCACATCGCCCGCCAATGGTCTTCGTCCGCGGCGTTGGTCGGCCGGACAGCGATTTTCCCCATGACGCTCGACATGGCTGCTCCTCGCCTCAAAGCATTGGTCTTGACGGTCCCTGGCCTCAATGTACAAGATAACGAAACAATTTGCGCAAGTCGAAACAAGCGCGATGCGGCGGGAGGAACGCCCATGATCGTCGTCAGCCGGCCGATTTCCTGTCTAGCGCACGATTTCTGAGCGAGGAGAGCGGCATGGGCGCTCGCAGCCTCGCCGGACGCGTTGCGATCGTCACTGGTGGCGGGCGCGGGCTCGGGCGCGCGCATGCGTTGTTGCTCGCGCGCGAAGGTGCGGCCGTCGTCGTCAACGATCTCGGCGGCGATCTGCATGGCGCGGGCCAGGATCTGACGCCAGCGCAAGAGGTTGTGCGCGAGATCGAGGCGATCGGCGGCAAGGCCACCGTCAGCGGCCACGATGTCGGCGACTGGGCCCAAGCGGCCTCGATGGTTGCCCAAGCGGTTGCAGCCTTCGGCGACCTCCACATCCTCGTCAACAACGCCGGCATCCTGCGCGACCGCCTGTTCGCCAACATGAGCGAGGAGGAGTGGGACGCAGTCATTCGGGTACATCTCAAGGGACACGCGGCGCCATCGCGCCACGCGATGGCCTATTGGCGGGAGCAGAGCAAGGCGGGCAAACCGGTAGCGGCTTCGATCATCCACACCACATCGCTTGCGGGTCTCGTCGGCAATTTCGGGCAGGCGAATTATGCGGCCGCCAAGCTCGGCATCGTCGGCTTGTCGCGAACCATCGCCATCGAGGGCGCCAAATACGGCGTCCGCTCGAACGCGGTTTCGCCGTCGGCCCGTACGCGCATCGAGGCGAGCCTGAAACCGCCACCGCCCGGCGTATTCGACGTTTTCGATCCGGCCAATGTCTCGCCGCTGATCGCCTGGCTCGCGCGCGCGAACTGCCCGGCGACCAACCAGGTCTTCCAGGCCTATGGCGACCGCGTCGAGGTGATCGGACCATCGAGCATTGCCGTCGATGTCCGGACGTCGGGACAATGGACGACGGACGCGCTCGATACGGCGCTCAAGGGCAAGTTACCGAATCCGGTCCGGCTCGGAGATTTCGTCGAAGGATTGAACCTGTAGGGAGTGCGTCCGCGTGGGCGTCGACATCAAGAAAATCGGCTTCAGCCGCGACAGCGAGGAGTTCCGCGTCAACACCGCGCGGCTCGCCCAGTTCGCCAGGGCCTTGAACGATACGAACAAGGCGCATCTCGAGGGCAAGATTGCCTCGCCCATCTTCCATCATGTGCCCGTCATGCAGAGCATGGTCGAGGTGCTGAAGGCCACCTCTGGTGAGTTCGGCCTGCATGGCGAGCATGATGTCCACTTCCATCGGCCAATCGTGCCGGGACAGCGGCTCTTCAGCCTGTCGACGCTCATCGGCATCGGCGCGACGAAGGCGGGTGCGACGCTGATCATCCGCTCCGACATCAAGACGCATGAAGGCCAGGAGGTGTCGTCCCAGTTCTCGACCGTGCTGTTGACCACCGAGAAGGTGGCCAAAGCCGCCGGCGACGCCGCGCCAAAGCCGCCGGCCAAGGCCGAGAGCGACACGCCATCCGTCGTGACGCACGCCATGACCGACGACCAGACCTTCCGCTATGCCGATGCCGCGCGCGACTACTCGCCCTACACGCTTGAAGCCGAAGCCGCGGCCAAGCTCGGTTTCAAGGCGCCGATCGTGCATGGCATGTGCACGCTGGGGATCGCCGCCCGGGCCATTGTCGACGAGCCCTGCCATGGCGATGTCACTCGCCTCCTGCGCCTGGGCGCGCGCTTCTCCCATCCGGTGCTGATGGTCAAGGGGCAGAGCCTGACGACCCGTTTCTCGATCGGACCGGCGGCGAAAGGGCGGCAGATTGTTTCCTTCGAAACGCTCGATCGCGACGGCGCGGTCGTCATCAAGAACGGCTTTGCAGAGGTGAAGTCCTGATGGCCAAGAGCAGCAAAGCGACAAAATCCAAAACCGCTCCAGAAACTCTGGACGGCTACAAGTCGGCCAGGCGGCCCGCTCATTGGGTGAAGCACGAGGACGTGCCGCCGCCGTGGAGCGCCGTTCCACACCAGACAACCATCGAGATCGTCCACAAAGGTTGCCTGGAAGACCCCTACCGTCCCGTGCTCATCATCGAGGACGGGCTCACCATCACACGCAAGGACTTCCTCGACCGGTGTCAGCGCTTCGCGGGCTATCTCAAGGGCAAGGTCGAGGCTGGCGACAATGTCTGCGTCATGCTCGACAACCGCGTCGAGTTCATGATCGCGCTGTTTGGGATCGTCGCCAATCGCGGCATGCTGGTCTCGATCGCGCCGTCAGCTCAGGCCTTCGATGCCGGGCACATCATCTCGGACGCCCAGCCGGTGGCCGTCATCTGCGGAAAGCCGCAGGAGCCGATCGTCGAGGGCGCGCGAGAGAAATCGAAAAAGCTCAAGCATTTGATTGTCGTCGATGGCGAGGAGCCCGATGGCCTCGAAATCTTACGCACGCGATGCCGAGCCGCTCGACTTCGGCACCGTCGAATGCGAGCGCGAGGATCCGATCACGGTCTTCTATACCTCGGGCACCAGCGGCGCGCCGAAAGGGTGCATGCTGCATCACGGCTGGTGGCTGCGTGTCGTCGACTTGGACATGCGGATGTTCCGGCGCGGCTGGCAGGATCGCCAGCTCTGCTGCTTGCCGTTTTACTATGCCGATCCAGCCATCCAGCTGCTCACCTCGCTCGCCTCGCGTGGCACGATGGTGGCGATGCGGCGTTTCTCCGTCAGCCGCTTCTGGGAAGTCGTCAACAAATACGATGCGACGGAAATCCTCTCGATTGCCTCGATCCCGGCGCTGCTTCTGAAGGGCGAGCCCGGCCCCAGCGAGCGCGACCACCGCATCCGCCTCGCCATCCACGCCGGTGTGCCGAAGGAGCTGCATGCCGAGATGGTGAAGCGCTACGGCTTCCACTGGCACAACCAGTATGGCTCGACCGAGGGCGGCGTCATGAGCCGCGTGCCACATCATCTGGCTGACGAGTTGGTCGGCGCGGGCAGCATGGGCACGGAGCCGCCGGGCGTCTTTGTTCGCGTTGTCGACGACGAGGACAAGGATGTCGAGACCGGCAAGTCGGGCGAGGCGCTGATCGGTGGGCCCGATCTCTACAAGGGCTATCTCAACCGGCCGGAAGTGACGGCGGAGGCCAACAAGGGCGGTTGGTATCATTCGGGCGATGTCGTCCGGCGCGACGAGCGGGGGCTGCTCTACTTCGTCGGCCGCAAGAAGGAGATCATCCGCCGGTCCGGCGAGAACATCTCGGCGGCCGAGGTGGAGGCCGTGCTGCGCTCGCATTCAAAGGTGCTGGAAGTTGCCGTCGTGCCTGTCCCCGACGAGCTGCGCGGTGAGGAGGTCAAGGCCTATATCCAGCCGAAATCGGGCGAGAGCCAGGCGTCCTTTCCGCCCGAGGAGATCATCGCCTTCTGTAAAGCCAATCTGGCCGCCTTCAAGATCCCGCGCTACATCGAATATCATATGGCGGACTTCGACCGGACGCCCTCCATGCGCGTGCAGAAGAAGACGCTCGTCGAGGCGAAGAAGGATCTGAGGGTAGGCGCCTGGGATCGCGAAACCGGAAAGGTCGGGTGAGGCCATGACGCGCAAGAAGAATGGAGACAACGGCAAAGGTGACGGCCCCGAGGTTTGCGACCTCATCGTCAGGAACGGCCATGTGCTGACGCTCGATGACAAGCGGCGCGTGCACCCGGATGGCGCCATCGCCATTCGCGGCACACGCATCCTCGCTGTCGGCTCGACGCGCGAAGTCGAAAGCCGCTATCGGGCCATGCGAACGATCGATGCCCAAGGCGCACCGGTGCATCCGGGCCTCATCGACGGCCACTATCACGCGGGCCTTCATCTCTCGCGCGGCTCGATCACCGACAACCCCAATCCCCCGGCGGCGGAAGGCGGCGGCGGGCCTGGCGTCTTCATCCGCTGGATCAACGCGCTGACCGACGAGGACGAGCACGCGAGCGCGCTCATGGCTTCCGTGGAAATGGTGAAGAACGGCTTCACCGGCTATGTCGAGGCTTCCACCGCCTTCTCAACCGAGGCCGTAGCCGAGGCCGCCGAGGCGGTCGGCATCCGCGTCTCGCTGACCGATTGCATGCTCTGGGATCTGAGCGGCGGCGAGCCGATGGCCGATCTCATCCCGAGGGCCCCGTGCGATGCCAAGCGCGCCCGCAAGCTGCTTGGTACCGCGCTGAAGCGG
Source organism: uncultured Alphaproteobacteria bacterium (assembly GCA_963741525.1). GTDB lineage: Bacteria > Pseudomonadota > Alphaproteobacteria > Rhizobiales > Hyphomicrobiaceae > JANNSX01. The sequence continues at coordinate 306,088 of CAVUIW010000028.1, read as the reverse complement.
CACGGCGGCGGTGATGGGCTCGTTCGAGGCCATGTCGCGCTCTACGGCAACGGCACGGCGAGCCTCGAGCTGATTCGCGAAGCCAAACGTCTCGCCGATGAGGCCCACTCTGTATTCCATCAGCACCAGAGCTTCATGCCGGCCGATGCCGGGTTCGATGCCAAGCGCTTCGGCAAGCCGGCGCTCGTGCGGTTCGCGGAAAAAGGCGTCCTCGGCCCCAACACGATCTTCACCCACATGAACGTCCTCGATGACGACGAGGTGGAGGCCATCGCCAAGAGCGGCATGGGCCTCGTCTGGCATCCCGGCAACGTCATGTACTACGGCATTTCCCAGCAGGCGAAGTGCCGTTTTCCGGAACTCGCGCGGCGCGGAACGCCGGTCACCTTCGGCACCGATGTCGCCAAGGTTTGGGCTTTCGGCGAACTCGGCTTCATTGCTTATCTCCTCAGTCGCGAGTGGGGCGATTTCGTTTCTTCCGAGACGCTGCTCGAGATGTTCACGCTCGGCGGCGCCCATGCGATGGGTGCATCCGACGAGCTCGGAAGCCTCGAGGCCGGCAAGCGCGCCGACATCGTCATCCGCACGAACGACCTGCCGGATGCGCAGCCCAACGTGGATGTCATCCGCCAGCTCATGCTGGTGAGCCGCACGAAGTCGGTCGACACCGTCATCTGCAATGGCGAGGTCGTCGTCCGGCACGGCCATCTGACCCGGCTTGATGAGGCGGCGGTTTATGCGACCGCCCAAGCCTCGGCGCGCCGTATGGCGGAGCGGGCCGGAATACGATTGGCGCCGGCGAGGGCAGCTTAAGCGAGATGACCACCGTCGAGTTCGCAGAGGTTTCGAAGCACTATGGCGACGTCCGCGCGGTGGACGGCGTCTCGTTGCGCGTCGAGACCGGCGAATTTGCAACCATCCTCGGACCCTCGGGCTCCGGCAAGACAACGATGCTGTCGATCATCGCCGGCATTGCGGCGCCGACCTCCGGGGCGATCCTGATCGGTGGCCGGGACGTGACGAATCTGAAGGCCGCCGATCGCAATGTCGGCCTTGTCTTCCAGAGCTACGCGCTGTTCCCGCACATGAGCGTCGCCGACAATGTCGCGTTTCCGCTGAAGGTGCGGCGCGTCGCAAAGTCCGAGATCGCGAGCCGCGTGAAGGAAGCGCTGGCCCTCGTCCGCCTCGAGGACTATGGCGCGCGCAAGCCGAGCCAGCTCTCCGGCGGCCAGCAGCAGCGCGTGGCATTGGCCCGCGCCATCGTCTTCAAGCCGGACATTCTTCTGCTGGACGAGCCACTAGCCGCTCTCGATCGCAAGCTTCGCGAGGACGTCCGTGCGGAAATCCACGGGCTGCAGCGCCGGCTTGGCATCACGACCTTGATGGTCACCCACGACCAAGACGAGGCGCTCTCGCTGTCCGATCGCATCGTCGTGCTCGACCAGGGCCGCGTTCAGCAGATCGACACGCCTTTCACGGCCTACCATCAACCTCGCAACCGGTTCGTTGCCGGCTTCCTCGGCCTCGCCAACTTTATCGAAGGCGAGTTGCAGGCCAATGGCACCAGCGCCGTGATCCGCCTGGCGAGCGGCGAGAGGATCGCATGCGGCGCGGCGCGGTCCGCGAATGGAACGGTCTGCGGCCTACTCCGCCCAGAGGACATCCGCGTCTCCAAAGGCAGCGGAGGCCGAGTGTCGGGGAAGGTGAAGGAGTCCGTCTTTTTCGGTGAGAGCGTCCGCTACGCGGTCGCCCTCGACAGTGGATTTGAAATCATCGCGCATGTTCCGGGATCGCGTTCGAAGCTTCCGGAAGGTGCCCACGTCAATCTCGATTGGGAGCCGGAGCAAGTCTGGCTGCTGCCGGGAGAGACCTGATCATGTGCGCGAGACGTGGGCGAAGCGTGAAAGGTTGACCTGCTCGAACGGGTCGAAGGCTTCGCATCGTGCGGGGCCAAACGAGTGGAGGAAAGGCCGATGTCTCAACTGAAACGGACGGCGATCGGACTGGTCTCGGGTGCGGCACTTGCCGCGCTTTCGTGGCCGGCGCTCGCCGAGGATCTGCACGTCATGCATGCCGGCGGACAGTGGGGCGATGCCATCGTAAAATGCATCGACGAGCCCATCATGAAGGGCAAGCACGGCATCAACGTCGTCATCGAAACGCCCGGCGGCTATGCCAAGCTCGCCGCGCAGGTGAAGTCGGGCACGATCACGAATGTCGCGGCCGATGCCGGAACCACCGAACTCTACCGGATGATTTCGGAAGGCCTCGTCGAGGAGATCGACTGGGCGGCCGTCAATCCGAAGCCGATGTTCGAGGAGGCCAAGAACAAGTACGGCTTCGGCGCATCTTACTATTCGACCGTCATGGCCTATCGTGAGGACGCCAAGGCGCCTGCCAATTGGGCCGAGTTCTTCGACACGGCGGCCTTCCCGGGCAAGCGCGCGCTGCCAAAGTACCCGGACTACGTGCTGCCCTTCGCGGCCATCGCCGGCGGCCAGTCGGCGGCGAGCGTCGCCAAGGACGGCGTCGATCTCGACAAGGCCTTCGCCGTGCTCGAGAAGATCAAGGGTGACGCGATCTGGTGGGAAGCGGGCGCCCAACCGCCGCAGCTCCTCGCCGACAACGAGGTGCAGTACGCGATCTCCTGGTCGGGCCGTGTCGTCGGCAAGCCTGGCATCAAGGTGAACTGGACGGACGGCATGCTCGACGTGTCCTGGTTCGTCGTCACCAAGGGGGCGACGCCTGAGCAGAAGAAGGCGCTCGCCACCTGGTTCTACGAGCAGACGATTGCTGAGAACCAGGCCTGCATCGCCCAGTACATCTCATATCCGGGACCGAGCCCGGATCTCGAGGCGCTGCTGCCCAAGGAGAAGCTCTCCGAGTTCCCGACCTACAGCGAGAACAAGAAGCTCCAGTGGATTCCGAACGGCGAATGGGCGTTGAAGAACGCCGCCGAGATCGAGAAGCGCTGGAACGAGTTCATGCTGAAGATGTAACGCGAGAAGCGCCGCAGGGAGGCGAGACTTTCCTGCGGCCGCACGGATCGAACGCATGACAATTGCAGCCGGTGCCGAAGTTCCGAAAAAAGCCGCCCCGGCTGCAACTCTGGGCCGCGGCGAAGGCCGATGGGGCTATTTCATCTTCGTCGCGCCGCTGCTTCTGCTCGTCCTGTTGGTCTTCGACTTGCCCCTCCTCACCACCGCGCTCTGGAGCTTTTCGCATCCCGAAACCGGCGCGCTGACGACCGGAAACTATGTCGAGTTCGTCGACGCGGGATACTTCCTCAAAATCATCTGGCGCACCGCGCTGGTCGCCGTCGAGGTGACGCTGCTCTGTGCGCTCTTGGGCTATCCGCTCGCCTATTGGATCTCCAAGCTCCCGCCGAGCCGGCAGATGCTGATGCTCGGCATCGTGGTGATGACCTTCTGGGTCTCGGTCCTGGTCCGCACCTACGCCTGGATCGTCATCCTCGGCAATGGCGGCATCGTCAATCGTTGGCTGCAGGCAGCGGGATGGACCACGAAGCCCGTCGAATTTCTCTATAACGAGAATGGCGTACTGCTCGGCATGGTCAATGTGCTGCTGCCATTCCTGATCCTGCCGTTGGCGGCCGCCATGCGGCGCATCGATCCGCGGCTGCTGCAGGTGGCGGAGACGCTGGGCGCTTCGCGGATGGCGATTTTCTGGCGCGTGTTCTTTCCGCTGACCGTCCCGGCCTTGTCGGCCGCCATGGTGCTCGTCTTTATCCTTTCGCTCGGCTTCTACATCACGCCGGCCATTCTCGGCGGCGGCAAGGTGCCGATGATCGCCAACATGATGGACTTCCTCATCAACAAATTCGCCCGCTGGGAAATGGCGGCGGTCAATGCCGTGGTGTTGCTCGTGCTGACGCTGCTGCTTTATGCGGTCTATCAGCGGCTGAGGGAGCGCGCATGAGCGTCGCAGCGACAAGTGGGGTCCAATCGGCACGCGCCGCGCCGCTCTGGCTCAGCGTTGTGGCCGGCGCCGTACTGGTGTTCCTTTGCCTGCCGATCCTGATCGTCGTGCCGATGTCCTTCTCGAGCGCGCAGTCGCTGCAGTTCCCGCCGCCGGGGCTGTCGCTCCGGTGGTACGAATCGTTCTTCACCACCGAGGTCTGGCAGCGGGCCGGCGTCAACTCGGTGATCCTGGCGACGCTTTCGAGCACCATCGCCCTCGTGCTCGGCACGCTGGCGGCCTATGGATTGTCGCGCGGGAAACTCCCGGGACGCCGGCTCATCGAGGGGAACTTCATGGCGCCGATGATCTTCCCGACCATCATCGCCGCCGTGGCGCTTTTCATCGTTTTCGCGAAAACGAAACTGCTCGGCACCTTCCTGGGGCTCGTGCTCGCGCACACGATCCTCGTGGTGCCCTATGTGGTGCTCATCATGCAGGTGGCGATCAAGAGTTTCGATGAACGCATCGAGCAAGTGGCGATGACGCTCGGCGCGTCGAAGGCGCGCGTGCTCCTGCAAATCGTGCTGCCCAACATCGCACCCAGCGCAATCGCCGCCTGGATATTCGCCTTCGTGATTTCCTTCGACGAGGTGGTCGTGACACTCTTCATCGGCGGCACCTACATGACGATCCCCAAGCGGATGTTCAACGAGCTCATCATGCAGATCAATCCGACGATCACGGCGGTCGCGACGCTGCTCATCGCCTTCAACCTCGTGGCACTCGGGCTTCTTTACCTGCTGACGCGCCGAGGCGCGGTCGCGAAGGGATTGGCGTAGACCATGAGCGATGTTGTTGCCGAGTGGGTGCATCCGGTCGAATGGGGAAAGGTCCGGGAGTTTGGGTATTCGGTTCATGATCCGGGCGCAGCGCTCGAGCCGCCGGTAGTGCCGCCGACTTTTCCTGTCGTACTCAACGCGAGCTATATCGAGCAGCTGGTGGTGGATATCATGAAGCTCGATCGCACGCGCACTGTCCACGGCGAACAGGAGTACGAGTATCTGCGGCCGCTCGCGCCCGGCGATGTTGTTCGCTGCCGCGCCCGCATCGCCTCCGACACGGTGAAGCAAGGCAAGCGCGGCGGCCAGATGCGCATCGTCGTCTCCGAGATCGAGATGAGCGATGCGGCAACCGGTGAAATCATCGGCTACGAGCGCTCGACCGCCATCGAAACGGCGGCGGCAGCATGATCCTGCCATCTCCACCCTCGATGCGCTTCGGACCGCTGACAGTGACCGACATCGTGCGCTACGCCGGGGCATCTGGCGACTTCAACCCGCTGCATCATGATCCCGCGTTCGCCAAGGCCGCGGGGCTCCCGAGCGTCATGGCCCACGGCATGCTGTCGGCGGGGCTGCTCGGCTCGTTCGTGAGCACCTGGTTCGGGCCGGGCTCGGTCCGCCGCTACAAGGTGCGATTTACCGATCGGGTCTGGCCGGGCGACGTGCTCGTTCCGCGTGGGGTGGCTGGAGATGTCTTCAAGGCGTCGGATGACGCCGACCGCGTGGCGCTTGAATTGGAACTCCTTCGCGAAGGCGGAGCCGCCGTCATCACCGGGACGGCCGAGGTCGTCCTCCGCGCGTGAGCTCAATTCCGCTTGATCGGCCCGAATGGAATGCTCTCCGCCACGAGATCCTTGACCGCCACGAGCACGAGCATGACTTTCGAGATACCCGGGTAGTCGTTGCGGACGCCGTGCGGCTGCTCCGCCGAGTAGCGTACCGTCTCGCCGGCCTCGAGCATCACCTCGGCCTTGCCGATCTCGACGACAACGCGGCCGGAGACGACCGTCATGTGCTCCCAGGCGCCGTTACCATGCGCGTTGGCCCTCAATTCGCCGCCCCGCTGCAGGGTCATCTCGTACCATTCGAAGGGCAGCTGGAAACGGATGGGGTTCAAGATCTTCGTCGTGCAGAGGCCGTCGGACGAGGTGATGGTGGGCGTGCGGTAAACCTGCAGATGCTCGAACTGCTTGGTCTCCTCGAAGTGCGAGGAAACCTCGCCGAGCAGTTCGCCGACGCCGACGCCGAGCGAGCGCGTCAGATGCCAGACGCGGGCGAAGGTCGGATTGACCTTGCCGCGCTCGATCTGGGAGAGCATCGACTTGGAGACGCCTGAGAGTGCCTCGATTTCGCTCAAGGTCATGTTCTTGCGGAGCCGGATCTCGCGCAGGCGACGTCCGATCTCGGGCGGCATCTGCCTCGCGCGCTGTGCCGAGTTGCCTTGCCCCTCGCCCAGCTCGTGCGGGTGCAGGAGGCAGATGTTCGGAGCGGTGGGCGCCTTGCGCAGAGCCTGACGCGGCCTACCGGATTTTTGGCTCTGCTTGACTTTCGGCATCTCGCCTCTCGCCGTCGCATTCGGCTCGTCTGATGGCATGCCATGTACCCGCATACCAGCCCAAGTGCCGCTGCCAATTGACACGGCTTGTGTCAGCATATCATACTTTTTCAACAGACCGACACAGCCCTTACTGGCTCTTAGACTGCCGGGATTTGCAGATGAAATCATAGTCTCGGAGCGACTCCGGTCTACATCAGTGGCGCCGCCGAGACGCCGCTCGGCAAGGTCATCGACCAGAGCGAGTTGTCGATGGTGGCCCTTGCCGCCAAGGAGGCACTCGATGAGGCGGGCCTGCGTTTCAAGGACGTCGATGCCGTCTTCACCAACTACATGGGGGAGGAGGGATCGGTCCAGGTCGGCGAGTATCTGGGCATCCATCCGCGCTATGCCGAAATCTTCGGACATGGGCGGCGCTTCCTTCGAGTTCTTTATCCACCACGCCATGCTGGCGATTGCCGCGGGCCGCTGCGAGGTGGCGCTCGTCGGCTATGCATCGCGCCAGCGCAGCCGCCGCAATCGCAAGCGCGCCATCTCGCCGACCGACGGCACGCTCGCGGCCCAGTTCGAAGCGCCCTACGGCATCCATTTCCCGATCGGCCACTATGCGCTCAGCGCTGCGCGCCACATATACGAGCATGGCACGACGCTCGAGCATCTGGCGCATGTGGCGGTAACAGCGAGAAAGTGGGCGCAACTCAATCCGAAGGCCTGGTCGCGCGAGCCTTTGACATTGGACGAAGCCATGGCCTCGCCGATGCTGTGCGATCCCTTGCGCAAGGTCGATTGCTGCCTCGTCACCGACGGTGGCGGTGTCGTCATCGTGACAAGCAAGGCGCGTGCGCGTAATGCGCGGAAGAAGCCCGTGCGCGTGCTAGGGGCTGGCGAAAGCCATTGCCAGTGGCACGTCGCGCAGTGCCCGGATCTCACCGTGACGCCCGGTGTCGTCTCCGGCCGCGAGGCGTTCGGCATGGCCGGCATCACGCCAGCCGACGTCGATGTGCTGCAACCCTACGACAATTTCACCCACGCCGTGCTGCTCTATCTGGAGGATCTCGGCTTCTGCAAGAAGGGTGAGGCCGGCAACTTCGTGGCTGAGGGACGCTTGGCGCCGGGCGGCTCGCTGCCGGCGCTCACGTCTGGCGGCGGGCTTTCCTACAATCATCCTGGCGCGCTCGGAATCTTGTTGCTGATCGAGGCCGTGCGGCAGCTGCGCCACGAGGCCGGCGCGCGGCAAGTCAAGGATGCCGAGATTGCCGTTGCGCACGGGACCGGGGGCCTCGCCTTCTCGACCGCATCAACCGTGGTACTTGCCCGTGAGTAAGCCAGCGCAACCCAGCCTCAGCGATCAAGGCATCGCCGATCCGACCACGGAAGCCTTCTGGCAGGCCTGTCTCGAGCGCCGCCTCGTTGTTCAGAAATGCAATGCATGCGGCCATCACCAATTTTATCCGCGTCCCTTCTGCCTCGCCTGCGAGGCGACCGAGCTCAGCTGGGTCGAGGCCAAAGGAACGGGCTCGATCTACTCGCTGACGACCGTGCGTCTTCCCGTGACCGAGGAGCTGCCGCCGCCCTATCTGCTGGCTCTCGTCGATCTCGACGAAGGGCCCCGTCTGCTGACCAACATCGAGGCCGAAACGGCCGCGATCGGGGACAAGGTCAGCGTCGCCTGGCGCGAGCGCCAGGGCCTGCCGCCGCTTCCCGTATTTCGCCGGGTATGAACCGGTGACGCTGACAAGCTAACCCTTGTCCGCACCGCTGAAGATCGAATCCAAGTCCGTCGAGTCGATCCCCTGGCACTGATCGATGAGGTCGCGGGCGGCTTCCTCGGCTTTCCAGCCGATGTCGAGGACCAACTTGCCGCCGCGCTCGACGACTCGAATGCCGCCGAACTCGGTGTTTCGGGTCACGTGCTCGACCGAGACGAGGTTCTGCAGGCGGTCGATGGCCTGCTGCAGGCCCCAGAAGACGCGCGGCTCGGTGCGGATGCTGTCGAGGATATCGTCATCGGCACCGGTGCGGATGAAGCGTTCTAGCGCGGTGCCAGCGCTCGAGCCCGGCGCGGTGCCGATGCCGGCGATGCGGAAGGTGCCGGCCATCACCTCGGCGTCCGTCCGGCAAGTCTCGTCGATCTCATCGCCGAGCACGAGACGGTAGAGTTCCGAGATCCGCTGCGGCATTGCCTCGCGCTCCTGGCTCAGGAACTCCTCGGCGAAGCGCGCGCGGCCCTCGCGCATGCCTTCATGGAGCGCGTAGTCGAGGCCTTCGAAGCCGGCCTCCTCGGCGACCTCCTCGGGCACGACCCAAAGCGAATATTCGCGCGTGTAGATGCCGTTGTAGCAGGTGAGATCGCCGTTTTTCACGCGGCAGCTCTTGTCGGCGGCGATGAAGCGGTCCTCGAGGCGATCGTGCCGGTCGATGTCGACGTCGATGGGTGTCACGCGCGCCGGGCCGTCCTCGAGCGGCACGCCGCGGAAGACGCAGCCGAGGCGATCGGCGCAGGCGCCGGCCTTGCCGCCGAGATTGAGCGCGGCCAGTGGCCCGAGTGCGCGTTTGCCGGGCAGGTAGCGCGCCGGGCGATCGAGACCGCCCGAACGGTAGCAGCCTGCTCCAAAGCACAGAATGGGATCCGCGCCCGGATCGATATCCCAGGATTTGCCGGTGAACTTGGATGGCTCGAGCACGAGGACGAGCGTCGCTTCGCCGCCGATCGCCGGTTGGCTCAAGGTGATGCCGATGAGGGAGGCGAGGAGCGTGGTGAGAGCGAGAGGCCGCATGACTTACCCCAGTTTAGTGCCGCTTATCTCCCCCGAATCGCGGCACCGATGATCAACACGCCTCGGCCGCGACTGGGACAAGCTTAAGGTCGAATGGCGTCAAAATCGGGGAGGCGATCTGAACGGGATTTGAACGGAGCGTAAGTGGTTGATGGAACGCTCATCTTTCAGCGAGCGCGGCAAGCCCCTCGCGATAGGTTGGATAGAGCGGCTGCCATCCGAGGTCCGTTTTCAAGCGCGCGTTCGAGACACGCTTCACCTCGCCATAGAAGCTTTTCGCCATGGGGCTGAGCTCGGCCGTCTCGAAGGGAAGGACCGGCGGCGGCGCGATGCCGAGGAGGCCTGCCGCATAGACGATCACCTCATCGGGCGGCGCAGGCAGATCGTCGGCGACGTTGAAGAGGCCTGCCGCCTCGGGATGCCGGATGCCAGCGATGACCGCACCGGCGATGTCGTCGACATGGATGCGGTTGAAGACTTGGCCCGCCTTGACGATGCGTCTCGCTTCGCCGCGCCGGAGCGCCGCGAGCTGGTTCTGTCCGGGACCGTAAATTCCTGCGAGGCGGAAGACCTGCACGGTCAGAGGTCGGAAACGATCGGTCGAACTTGGGTCTAACCACGGCGTCCCCTCCCCGTCGTGCCGGAGGCGCGCCTCCGGCACGACGTGGGGAGGGACAGGGTGGGGGGTGAACGTTGCGGGTGGTTCTGACAAATCGAGAGACCCACCCCCCTCCCCTACCCTCCCCCACGAGGCGGGAGGGGGGGCTACCGCTGTGGCATTTCCATGAAATGTGGTGGAGAGTGCCAGCCACTGCTTCTCCGCCTCGACCCGGCGCCGGCCGCGCTCGGTGATCGGCGCCGGTATCGTCGTTTCGTCGACCCAGGCGCCCTGGTGATCGCCATAGACTCCGACAGTCGAGAGATAGCCGATCCAGCAAAGTTGCGGGCCGTTCTGGATGTCAGCCAGATGCCATCGTAGCAGCGGATCGTCCTCGGCGTCGGGCGCGGCCGAGATAAGAAGGTGGGTGGTTTCCTGCAGCGCGGAGCGCAACTCAGTCGAAGCCGCCGCACCATCGAACCGCGCGGCCCGATAGCCGAGCGAGCGGACACGCGCGCAGCCCGCATCGCTCCGCGAACTCCCCGTGACCTGCCAGCCGTCGCCGGCAAGTCGCGCGGCAACACGCTCCGCCGAGTAGCCTAGGCCAACACAGAGCAGATGGCTCATAGGCTCAAAGCCTCCGCCCATTCCCGCAGGACTTCGGGATCAGATTCTTGCGATCTACGCCGCATGGCCTCCGCTTGGATCTGATCCTCTAACGCGATCGAGGCAAAAGCCCACACGGCCATGGCGCGGACGAGCGGTGAATCATCGTCGAGCAGCCGCACAACCTTCGGCAACAACGCCTCATCTCGCGCGTTGCCGGCGGCGATCAGAACGTTTCGCAAGAACCGATCCCGGCCCGTGCGCTTGATGGGCGTGCCAGCGAAGCGCACACGAAAGGCGGCATCGACGAGCGCCAGCAGCTCAGCGAGCGGCGGATTGTCGGTCTCTGCCCGGATGCTGAGCTTCTGATCGTGCGCGGCGCCGGCGAACTTATTCCAGGGGCAGACGGCCAGACAATCGTCGCAGCCGAAGATGCGATTGCCGATGGCACGGCGGAACTCTCGGGGAATATGACCTTTGTGCTCGATGGTGAGATACGAGATGCAGCGCCGCGCGTCGAGCTGGTAAGGCGCCGGAAACGCGCCGGTCGGACAGATATCGAGACAGCGGCGGCAGCTGCCGCAGTGATCGGTTTCAGGCTCATCGGCTTGCAGCGCAGCGGTGGTCAGGATCGCGCCAAGCAGGAACCAGGAGCCGAGGTCGCGCGAGACGAGGTTCGTGTGCTTACCCTGCCAGCCGAGACCGGCCGCCTGGGCCAAAGGTTTCTCCATGAGCGGCGCCGTGTCGACGAACACCTTCACCTCAGACCCGGTCTCGCGTGCGAGCCATTGCGCCAAGTGCTTTAAGCGCCCCTTGATCACATCGTGATAGTCGCGGCGCTTGGCATAGAGCGCGATCGTGCCGTGATCCAGATTGGCCAGCGCCTCCAGCGGATCGCTCTCGGACGGATAGCGCACTGCCAGCATCACGGCCGAACGCGCCTCGGGCCAAAGTGCCGACGGATGCTTACGCCGCTCCGCCGTCTCGGCGAGCCAAGCCATGTCGCCCTGCCGCCCGTCGGCCAGGAATGCCGCGAGCCCAGAACCAAAATCCGGGAGGCCGTCGGTTGCTGCAATGCCAACAGAATCGAATCCCTGACGCCGCGCCTCGGCCTCGAGCCGCTGTCTGAAGGGTTCGCGTGATGCGCTCTCTTCGGTCCGTTTCGGCTCAGAAGTCCGGATTGGCATAGTGGCTCGGCGGCATGGGCGTGCCCGGCACGCGTTCGGCAAGGATCGCGCGCATCGAGGGCCGCGACTTCATCCGAGCATACCAGCCTTTGGCCGCCTGTCGCTCGTCCCATTCGATCTCGCCAAGATAGTCCGCAACAGAGAGCTGGGCCGCCGCGGCCAGATCCGCGAAGGATAGCTGCTCGCCGCCGAGCCAGTTCCGCTGCTCGGCCAGGAACGAGATATAGGAGAGGTGATAGCGGAGATTTTGCCGGACCACCTTCAGCAAGTCGACATCGGGCGCATGTGAGCAGCCGGGCCGAAGCCCGCCATAGACCCGCTCCTCGAGGATATGCGAGATCGCTTCGCCGTAGAGCTTGCGCTGGAACCAGTCGATGAGCCGCCTGACCTCCGAGCGCTCGATGCGATTGCCGGGGATGACGGGGGCGGCGCTGCGTTCGTAGAGGTGGCCATCGACCGTCTCGGCCAGATACTCCGAAATCGCGTAGGCGCCCGAGATGACCGGCCCGCCGTCGAGTTCGAGCGCCGGCAGATCGCCGGACGGATTGAGCTCGAGGAATTGGCGCGAGGGTTTCCAGGGCAGTTCCTCGGCAAGCTCCGTCTCGAGCTTCAGCTCCGCCATGAGCAGGCGGATCGAGCGCGAGAAGGGACAGAGGCGGAAATGGGTAAGTCGGTGCATTGGGCCGATCGATTTAGGAGCGCTCCTCAGGCACGATCGCCAAGCCGAGCATAAGCGCTGATTCGTACGTTGGCAGCCATCTTTGCCACACAGGATGGCTGGGTGATGGCCTGACGCCCGTCACGAGGCGATTTGTCCGGCGGGATGGGCAACCGAAACCTGTTAACGCTCGCGCCGCAAGTGTGGTGTCTTGCAATTGCCGCCCAAAAACCGCGGCGGTCCCGGAGGCGGCAATTGCGAGATGAACACCACACGAAGCCAATGATATCGAGTGTCCCTCGTGTCCGGCAAATACCGAAAGTGCTCGCGGCGATTTTGGTCGGTATTTGCGGGACGGGACACTAGGTCTGGGGGCAAGGCATGAGCGAATATTTGACGGCCGTCATCCTCGGCATCGTCGAGGGGCTGACCGAATTCCTGCCGATCTCCTCGACCGGCCATCTGATCCTCGCCAATCAAATGCTTGGCCTCAACGAGCGCGACTGGGCGACCTTCGACGTGATGATCCAGCTCGGCGCGATCCTGGCGATCGTCTGCCTCTATTTCGGCCGGTTGTGGAAAGTTCTGATCGGCCTCCCCAGCAGCCCGGCAGCGCGCCAGTTCGCGCTGGTGATCCTGGCGGCACTCGCCCCTTCGCTCGTCCTAGGCGCGCTGTTCGGCGGCATGATCAAGGAGGCGCTGTTTTCTCCGCTTGTCGTCGGCATCACGCTGATCCTCGGCGGCATCATCATACTTGCCGTCGAGCACCGGCATCTGGCGCCGAGGTACTTCGACATCGAGTTCGATGCCGATCCGGACCGGCTTGATGATCGGGCTCGCCCAAGCCGTCTCGATGATCCCGGGCACCTCGCGGTCGGGGGCGACCATCATCGGCGGGTTGCTTCTGGGGCTCGAGCGCAAGACGGCGGCCGAGTTCTCCTTCTTCCTCGCCATTCCGACGATGCTCGCGGCCTTCTCGCACGAGGCTTACTCGAACCGCCACGAGCTCGACTTCAGCCAGGCCGGCATCATCGCCGTCGGCTTCGGCGTTTCGTTCATCTCGGCCTTGCTCGTGGTGAAACCGTTCCTCGCGATCGTCAGCCGCATCGGCTTCGCGCCCTTCGCCTACTACCGCGTGGCGCTCGGGACGCTGGTGCTCAGCTTGCTTTGGCTGTAGGCGCTAGGGTGTTTCCGTTCTTCGTTGAATCACTCCAACACCCTCGCTCCTTGGTTTGTCGTGCTTCTTGTCGGAAAACCGCTTCGCACTTTTCCGGAAGCACTCTATCCGCGATAGTGCGCGAACTGACCCTTTGGTTTGAACCGCTCGAGGTAGCCCGGCACGACGGATGGGATGTTCCTCGGCGCGGCGATTCCCAAGCCCTGCAACGTGCGCCCGTCCTTGCGCGCCCCTTCGCTGATGAGATTGTCCACCTGCAGCAGCCGCACTTGATCGACCGTCAACGACCGCAAGCCCGAAGGTAGTGGCTTCGTCAGCGCGGCCAGTAGCTTGGCGAGCCCGAATGGCAGCGGCATCAGCCAGCGCCGGCGGCCTGAATAAGCGAGCGTTCTCTGCATGATCTCCCGGAAGGTCATAATCTCCGGACCGCCCAGCTCATAGACCGTTCCGGGTTTCGCGTTGCCATCGAGCGCGTTGGCGATCGCCGCCGCGATGTCGCCCACATAGACCGGCTGGAACCTCGTCCGTCCGCCGCCGATGAGCGGAAGCGCCGGGGCGAACCGCGCCAGTGCGGCAAAGCGATTGAAGAGCTGGTCCTCGGGTCCAAACACGAGCGAGGGGCGAAGAATGACCGCCGATGGAAAGGCAGCGAGCACGGCCGCCTCGCCCTCGCCTTTGGTTCGCGCATAGACCGAGCGCGACTGAGGATCGGCGCCAATGGCCGAGATGTGGACGAACGCCGTCGCGCCCGCCTTCCGGGCGGCCTCCGCGATCCGGCGCGCGCCGTCGGTGTGCAGGCCGGCGAAGGTCTGGCGGCCCGACGGCGCCAGGATCGCCACCAGGTTGACGACGGCATCGGCGCCTTCGACCGCACGGCGGACTGACTCGTCGTCACGGATGTTGGCTTGGACGGCATGGATCTGGCCGACGCCGCCCAAAGGTTGCAGATGCCCGGCGAGGCCTGGCCGCCGGCTCGCCGCGCGGATGCGCCAGCCACTGGCCGCTAGTGCCCGGATGGCATGCCGGCCGATGAACCCAGCTCCTCCGAACACGGTGACGAGCCCCTTGCCGCTCACCCGATCCGCCATGCTCCAATACCTCTTCCTCGCGCAACCCGCCGAGAGATACACGCCGGAAAACACCCCCTCAAGGCGGGGCCTTTGAATTGACAAGCCCTGTCCGCCGCACTAGGTCAAGCGCTTCGAGCCCGACGGCCCGAAGCCCAGATGGCGGAATTGGTAGACGCACTAGTTTCAGGTACTAGCGCCGCGAGGCATGGAGGTTCGAGTCCTCTTCTGGGCACCATCTCTGTTTTCAGCGCAGCCGCCGCGGTTGACAATCGAGCGGCAGGGACCCGGCCGATGAGCGTCAAGCTCCACAAAGACGACCTACCCGCCGGCCTCTTTTTCAGTGGCTCTGTCGCCATAAACTCCGAGACGCTCGGCCTCAACCCGCATCGCGACAGGCTCTGTCTCGTCCAGCTCTCCGCCGGCGACGGCAGCGCGCACCTGGTGCAGATTCGTCAGGGGCAAACCGAAGCGCCGCGCCTCAAGGCGCTGCTCGCCGACGAAAGCGTGCTCAAGATTTTCCACTTCGCCCGCTTCGACCTTGCCGCGCTCTCCCATTATCTGGGTGTCATGCCGCGGCCGGTCTATTGCACGAAGATCGCCTCCAAGCTCGTCCGCACGTACACCGACCGGCATGGTCTCAAGGACCTTTGCAAGGAGCTGATCGGCGTCGAGCTGTCGAAGGAGCAGCAGTCCTCTGACTGGGGTGCGCCCAACCTCTCCAACGACCAGCTTGGCTACGCCGCCGCCGATGTCCTCCATCTCCACAAGCTGAAGGCCGGGCTCGACAAGCTGCTCGAGCGCGAGGGCCGTACGGGTCTGGCCGAGGCCTGCTTCCGCTTCCTGCCGGCCCGCGCCGAGCTCGACCGGTTGGGCTTTACCGATCCGGATATCCTGGAGCACTGACCCGGCGGCTCAAGGCCAACGCTTTCCGGCCATTTTCCGGACCTAACGTGCCACGGTCATTGACAATTCGCCGTGCGACGCGTGTGTCGCTGGCGAGAGAGGCTGCCTCTCGACTATCATGTGAGCCATGGCGACGGTCACGAGCGATTTCGACGTGCCGCGAACCCAGCCCCGTCGGAAGACCGGGCCTGATCGTACGCGCATGCGTGCATTCCAGAAGGCCCGCCGCCACAGCCATTGGGTGCGCCTGCTCCGGCTATTGATGCCGCTGGGCGCGGTGGCCGCCCTCGGCCTCTATGTCTTAGGTGGGCCGATGTCGCTGTCGATCGGCGACGGTAAGCTCGGTTTCGAGGGGATCAAGATCGACCCCAAGAACCTGAGGATGGCAAACCCAGTCTACGAAGGTTTCACGGACGACAACGGAAAGTACGTCGTCAAGGCCGTGAGCGCCATCCAGCAGCTCGCCAAGCCGGACCTCGTCGGGCTCAAGACGGTCACCGCGAAGTTGACGGAAGCCGACGGCGGCACTGCCGAGATGGCGGCGGCAACCGGCGAAATCGACACCAAAAATGAAATCCTCCAGCTCGGCGGCGGCATCGATGTGAAGTCGAGCGACGGGCTCAAGGCGAAGCTCAAGACCGCCACGCTCTATCTGAGAAAGAAGCGCATAATCTCCAAAGAACCGGTGGCGGTCGAGATGCCGAACGGAACGGTCACATCGCGCCAGCTCGAGATTTTCACCGAGGAGAAGCGCATCCTTTTCAAAAACAAAGTAGTAACAAACCTCGTGCCGCCAAAGAAGGCGGCGGCCGGGAAACCCAAGGCAACAACCGGCTTCGCCTCCGCCGCCGCCTTCGGTGACGGGCCGATCCTTATCCAATCCGACCTCCTCGACATCAAGGACACCGAGAAGACGGCGCTCTTCAGCGGCAATGTCCGCGGCCGTCAATCAGGCTCGACCTTCACGGCGCCGACCATGCACGTGACCTATTCGGGCAATTCCGGCTTGGGCGGCGAGAGCGGTGACGCCGCCACCGGAACCGAAATCTCCAAGATCGAGTCGAAAGGCGGCGTCGTCATCGTGACCGACGATAAGCGCAGCGCCAAGAGCGAGTGGAGCCTGTACGACCGGCTGGGCCAAACGATCACGCTCGGCGGCGGCGTGCTGCTCGTCGCGCAAGGCAACCGCATCGAGGGCGAGAAGCTTGTCGTCGACCTCGAAAAAAGCATCAGCAGATTTCCGGCGGGCAGCAGGGTGCGGGGCCAGTTCGGTACGGGCCAGGCGGCGGGCAAAGCCAAGAGACCGAAGAAAAAACCCGCGCAACAGCAAGGTGCGATCGGCGACATCACGAGCTTCTCGGCCGGCGAAGGTGGGCCGACGAAAATCGAGTCCAACAGCCTCGAGGTGCATGATGCAAAGGGTCTCGCCTATTTTCGCGGCAACGTCATCGCCAATCGCGGAGGGCAGCAGATCAAGGCCGAGGTACTCGATGTGAGCTATGTCTCGGGAGATTCCGTGAAACTCCCCGAGGGCCAGGACAACATCCGCAGGATCACCGCCGCGGGCAATGTCGTCGTCTCTGCGCCGGACGATCAGGTCGTCACCGGTGACAAGCTCGTCTACGATGCCAAAAGCCAGATCATTACCATCACCGGCAATGTAACCACTTCGCAGGGCAAGAATGTCATCAAGGGCGATAAGCTGGTGGTCAACCTCGAGACCGGCGAGAGTGCGTTTGATACCGCGCCAGACTCCGTCGCCGAGGGAGTCCAGCAGGTCAAGAAGCGCGTCAAGATGCTGATCGATCCCAACGAAGTGCCGCGCACAACGAATTGAGCCCATCCTTCATGTCCGCAGAGCCCGGCCCGCTCGCCTCGATCCTCGTGCTCGATCTGACGCGGGTGCTCGCTGGTCCATGGTGCACTCAGGTGCTGGCCGATCTCGGCGCGGATGTCGTCAAGATCGAGCGACCGGGCTCGGGCGACGACACGCGCGACTGGGGCCCGCCGTTCCTCGAGAATGCCGATGGCACGCGGGGAGACTCGGCGTACTTCCTTGCCTGCAACCGCAACAAGCACTCGGTGGCGCTCGATCTGTCGAAGCCGCTCGGACAACGCGCGGTGAAGGAACTCGCCGCAAAGGCCGACGTGCTGGTGGAGAACCACAAGGTCGGCGGCCTCGCGCGCTACGGCCTCGACTATCCGAGCCTCGCGAAACTCAACCCCGGCCTCGTCTACTGCTCCATCACCGGCTTCGGCCAGACCGGTCCTTACGCTCACCGGCCCGGCTACGATTTCATGATCCAGGGCCTCGGTGGCCTCATGTCGGTGACGGGAGAGCGGGACGATCTTCCCGGCGGCGGCCCACAGAAGGTCGGCGTTGCGGTTTCAGATCTGATGACCGGCATGTACGCATCGACGGCCATTCTTGCAGCGCTTCTCCATAAGCGCGAAACCGGCAAGGGCCAGCACATCGACATGGCCTTGCTCGACACCCAGGTGGCGATGATCGCCAACCTCAATGCGAACTATCTCGTCTCTGGCCGCGTTCCCGGCCGGATGGGTAATGCCCACCAGAACATCGTTCCCTATCAGACCTTCAAGACAAGTGACGGCCATATCATCGTGGCCGTCGGCAACGACCGCCAGTTCCATAGCTTCTGCCATGCCGCCGGGCGCTCCGAGCTCGCCGCTGATCCGCGTTTCAAGAAAAACAGCGATCGCGTCGCCAACCGGGCGGTGATCGTGCCGATTCTCGAGGCCATGATCGCTGGAAAACCGAGCGCCTGGTGGCTTTCGGCGCTTGAGGATGCTGGTATCCCCGTCGGGCCTATCAACGGGATTGATCAAGTGTTCACGGACCCGCAGGTCGTGGACCGCGGCCTCGAGATCACCATGCCGCATGCCATTGCCGACGAGATTGCACTGGTCGGCAGCCCGATGCGGCTGTCGGAGTCGCCCGTCAGCTACCGCCGGCCGCCGCCACTACTTGGCGCCGATACGAAGGACGTCCTCGCCTCGGTGCTGGACTGGAGCGCGTCAGAAATTGACGCGCTCAGTTCGGAATCGGTGGCGTCTGGAAGCCCGAGTGCCTAGACCTGCTTGTCGCAGGTGCTCACACCAATAAGGGAGTAAAGCGGGCAGTAGCCGAAAAAGGCGGTTGCGAGAGGGACCACCCCTATCCAGCCCCAGATCGAGGGCTGCACACCGGGTATCAAGCCGATGGCCCATAGTACGAGCGCGAGGCCCAGAACGATGCGGGCGCCCCGATCGATGGTTCCGACATTGACTGGCATGATTGACCTCCATTGGCTGCAAGTTTGGCGTAATCCAACGGTACCGGAAGGCGATCGTCTCTGATCTGGATCAGTTTTCCGGGGGCGACCCTGTCGCACTTTCTCCCGTATTGGCGGCCATACGGGCAAGGCGTAGTATCATCCGGCCCGCCTGCCGCGGCGCCAGGGAAATGATTTTGCCGTGAACTCGCTGTTCAAACCACCACGCGGCCCCCAACATCCCGCGTCCGTACAGGGCAGGCGCGAGCGACCAATGGCGCTTGGCGAGGGCGATTTGGCAGCACAAGGCGCCCGCTCGGCAGCGCCACAGCCCCGGGGCGAGGGCTGGCTTTCGGTCGAGCAGGTGATGAAGGCCTACAAGAGCCGGCAGGTGGTCAAGGGTGTGAGCCTGGCGCTACGCCGGGGCGAAGCCGTGGGGCTGCTCGGGCCCAATGGCGCCGGCAAGACGACCGTATTCTACATGATCACCGGCCTCGTTGCCGCCGACAAAGGCCGCATCTTCATCGATGGTCACGACGTCACGCGCTATCCGATGTATCGCCGCGCCCGGCTCGGTGTCGGCTACCTGCCGCAGGAAGCCTCGATCTTCCGTGGCTTGACGGTGGAGCAGAACATCATGGCGGTGCTCGAGCTCGTCGAACCCAACCGGAAGAAACGCAAGGCCAAGCTCGACAGCCTGCTCGAGGAATTCCGCATCACGCGGCTGAGATCATATCCCTCTCTGCGCCTCTCAGGCGGCGAGCGCCGGCGCTGCGAAATCGCGCGCGCGCTCGCCTCCGATCCGAGCTTCATGCTGCTCGACGAGCCCTTCGCCGGCATCGACCCGATCGCGGTCGGCGACATTCAGGAGTTGGTGCGGCACCTGACCCAGCGCGGCATCGGCGTGCTCATCACGGATCACAATGTCCGCGAAACGCTGAACCTCATCGATCGTGCCTACATCATTTACGATGGTAACGTTCTGACACAGGGAACGCCGGAGGAGATCGTCGCCAATCCAGACGTCCGCCGTGTGTATCTGGGCGACATGCAGCTTTAGTGCCGTTCTTGCAGGAAACGCCGTAGCTTAAGTCAACCGTAAGGCCGCCAGTTTAGTCTTCGAAAGGAATTCGAGGACACTGGTATGGCGTTAACCACAAAGCTCGAGCTGAGGCAGGGTCAAGCCCTTGTCATGACCCCGCAGTTGCAGCAGGCGATCAAGCTGCTGCAGCTCTCTAATCTCGATCTTAATGCATTCGTCGAGGCCGAGATCGAGCGCAATCCGTTGCTCGAGCGCGACGGCGCGGACGGCGAGGCGCCGGAACCCGCGGCCTCATCCTCCGATGACGATGGCCTGTCCTCGCTCGAGCACGGCGGCGGCGATGAGGACTGGGAAGGCACGACGCGGCCCGACGAAGGCTCCGGCACTGATCTCGACTATGGCCCGAACGAAGGCCAGCGCACCGACGACGAAACCCAAGTTTACGCGGCGTCAACCACATGGTCCCCCAGCGGCGGCGGCCATGGCGGCGAGGAGGACGTCAACTTCGAGGAGTTCGTCGCGAGCCAGGTTTCCCTCGCCGATCACCTGAAGGAGCAGCTGGCCTGTGCCTTCACCGACCAGGCCTCCCACCTGATCGGCATCGGTCTCATCGACATGGTCGACGAGGCAGGATACGTGCGCGGCGAAGTTGGCGATTTGGCGGACCGCCTCGGCACGACGCTTGCCGAGGTCGAGCGCGTCCTCGCCGTCATGCAGAGCTTCGAGCCCGCCGGCATCATGGCCCGCGATCTCGCCGAGTGCCTCGTGCTCCAACTCAAGGACCGCAATCGCTACGATCCCGTCATCGCCAAGCTGATCGACAATCTCGATCTGCTCGCCCAGCACAATCTGCCGGCGCTCCGCCGCTTGTGCGGTGTCGATGCCGACGAGCTCGCCGACATGATCGGCGAGCTGCGCGCGCTCAATCCGAAGCCGGGCCTCGCCTTCGGCTCGATCCAGGTGCAGACGGTCGTACCCGACGTCATCGTCCGTCCGCGCAGCGACGGCAACTGGCACATCGAGCTCAACAGCGAGACGCTGCCGAAAGTGCTCGTCAACCAGAGCTACCTCACGACGGTCAGCAAGCGCGCGACCTCGCCAAAGGACAAGACTTATCTGCAGGATTGCCTGCAAACGGCGAACTGGCTCGTGCGCAGCCTCGACCAGCGCGCGCGCACGATACTCAAGGTCGCCGAGGAAATCGTTCGTCAGCAAGATGCGTTCCTGACCTACGGCATTCAGCATTTGAGACCGCTCAATCTCAAAACCATCGCCGACGCCATCGGCATGCACGAGAGCACGGTGAGCCGCGTCACCTCGAACAAATACATGGCGACGTCGCGCGGCATCTTCGAGCTGAAATTCTTCTTCACGTCAGCGATTGCATCGGCAAGCGAGGGAGAGGCGCATTCCTCCGAAGCCGTTCGCCATCGCATCCGCCAGATGATCGAGGCTGAAACGGCCAACGACGTATTGAGCGACGACCGGATCGTCGAGAAGCTCAAGGCGGACGGTGTCGACATCGCCCGCCGAACCGTCGCCAAGTACCGGGAGGCGATGCACATTGCGTCCTCCGTCCAGCGCCGGCGCGCCAAACGCATGAGCGCGCCCGCCCGGGTCATTGCCTAAATTTGAACCATGGTGTGGCGGTGACGTTTGACACCCAGGGGTCGCTGGACTAGGGTCAAGTTATCCTGCAGGCCGCGTCATATTCGTTGCCGCGTTGCGTTGTAGACCCTCTCAACAGCGGCTGTTTCCGCACCGGGGCCAGGCTCCGGCGTGAGCTATCGGCGAGGTCGGTTGAGAATGAGCACACAGATCACCGGAAAGAACCTCGACATCGGCGAGTCGCTGCGCGCTCATATTGCCGCGCGCATCGACGAGATCGGCGGCAAGTATGGCGGCGGCACCGTATCGGGGCACGTCGTCGTCGAGAAGCTCAAGTCCGCATTCGTCACCCGCTGCTCTCTGCATCATCGCTCAGGCATGATGCTGCAATCGGAGGCGGAGGCGGCGGACGCCTATCAGAGCGCCGAGGCCGCCTTCGAGCGGCTGGAGAAACGTTTGCGGCGCTACAAACGCCGGCTGCGGGATCACCATTCCGCCGCCACCAGCCGGACGACGGAGCAGACGCCGGCCATCGACTACACGATCGATGAGGCCGCCGCCGAGGACGACGCACCGGACGGCCATACGCCCGTCACGATTGCGGAGGCGAGTACGCCCGTGCGCCGCCTCTCGGTCTCCGAGGCCGTGATGGCGCTCGATCTCGCCGACGCGCCCGTGGTCGTGTTCCGCAATGCCGGGCATGGCGGCATCAACGTCGTCTACCGCCGGTCGGACGGAAACATCGGCTGGATCGACCCCTCCGCCGGCTCCGCCTGATCTTCTTGCCAGATACTCCGGCGCACCGCGCCCCGCCACTCGATTGAGGGTTTTCGAATCATGGATTTGGGCGATCTCATCAAGCCGGACCAGATCATCCCGGCGCTGCGCGCCAAGAGTAAGAAACAACTGCTCCAGGAGCTTTCCACCCGCGCCGCTCAGCATGTCGGCGCTGGTCAACAACTCCTCTTCGAGATGTTGTTGCAGCGCGAGAGCCTCGGCTCGACGGGTATCGGCAAGGGCGTTGCCATTCCGCATGTCCGCCTGTCGGGCCTCGAGCGGATGTATTGCCTGTTTGCACGCCTGGAGGAGGCAATCGACTTCGAGTTCGAGCGATCGCGAGCCGGTTGATCTCGTCTTCCTGCTGCTGGCGCCGGAGGCCGCTGGCGCCGACCACCTGAAGGCGCTGGCGCGCATCTCGCGCCTGTTGCGCGAGCCCTCGACCATCGAGAAGCTCCGTTCCTCCAAAAAGAAGGCGGCGCTCTACTCGATTTTGACGGAACCGCTGGCTTCCAGCGCGGCTTAGATTGATGGCATCGCCAGCCCACGACTGGCACACGCCGCCTGCACCGTGTTCCGTAAAAGGCAAGCAATCGTCATCGGCCCGACCCCGCCCGGAACCGGCGTGATGGCGCCCGCCACCTTCGCCGCCTCCTCGTAGGCGACATCGCCGACGATGACGCTTTTTCCGCCGCGATCGACGCGGTTGATGCCGACATCGACGACGATGGCGCCGGGTTTGACCCAATCGCCCTTGACCATCTCCGGCCGTCCGACGGCGGCAATGAGCAGATCCGCGCGGCGGCAGATGGCGGGCAAATCGCGTGACTTGGAATGGGCGATCGTCACCGTGCAGTTTTCTGCCAGCAGCAACTGCGCCACCGGCTTGCCGACGATGTTGGAGCGGCCGATCACGACGGCCTCGAGCCCCGTGAGGTCTTGTCGCACTTTCTTGGCGAGGATGACGCTGCCGAGCGGCGTGCAGGGAACCAGCGCCGCCGCGCCGGTCGCGAGCTTGCCGACGTTGATCGGATGGAACCCGTCGACGTCTTTCGCCGAATCGATGAGGTTCAGCACCTTCTGGCTGTCGATGTGCTTGGGCAGCGGCAGCTGGACGAGAATGCCGTGCACGGCCGGATCGCGGTTGAGCTTGTCGACGAGCGCCAGCAGCTCCTTCTCGGGCGTCGCCGCGTCGAGCTTGTGCTCCCAGGATGCCATGCCGGTCTCGACCGTCTGCTTGGCTTTGTTGCGGACATAAACCTGGCTCGCCGGATCCTCGCCGACGAGCACGACGGCGAGGCCGGGTGTCAGCCCATGCGCCGACTGCAGACCGGCGACCGCCTTGGCGATGTTGCCCCTCAGCTCGGCTGCAACCGCCTTGCCGTCGATGACCATGCCCGTCATGTCCTTCACCCGTCCTGTTTGGAGATCAATGTTGAGAGGCGATCCACCAAGATCTTGGGATCGCCCGCGATGTCGAAGGCCTTGTAGCGCGACGCGCCACCCGACGCCAACGAGACCGCCTGGCGCGGCACCTCGAGGAGCTTGGCCAGCAGGCGCACGGCCGCGTCGTTGGCGGCCCCATTTTCGGGGATGGCGCGGACGCGCAGTTCCAGGCGTGGCCCGTCCGGACCTGTCGAAACACCCTTGAGACCGTCGATCCGCGATTTTGGCGTGAGGCGCACGTGCAAACGGAGGCCGTTGTCGAGCGGCTTGGCGGGGAGCTGCGCCGGAGCCACCGCCTAGGCTTGGCAGGCGAGCGGCATCAGGAAGCCCGAGCCGCAAGTGCCGATGACCACGCGCTGGATAAAGAAGATGGCGAGCAACAGCACCAGGGGTGCGAAATCGATGCCGCTCGTGCGGGGCAGAAAGCGGCGGATAGGATTGAGGAATGGCCGCGTCACCGCATCGAAACCCATCATCAGGCTGCGCACGAAGTTGTTGTAGGGGTTGATCACATTGAAGGCGACAAGCCAGCTCAACACAACGCTGGCGATCACGATCCAGGTGTACAGGCCAAGAATATAGCTGATGAAGTCGAGCAGCGCGGTCATGGTCGGGATCCCTCTGGCGCCGCGTCTGTGTAGAGGGCCGACCGGGGCCACGCAAGACCGGCCGCTCGCTTGACACCGCCTCCCCCCGCCGCCTAAATGCGCCCGCCTGGGGCCGTAGCTCAGCTGGGAGAGCGCTGCAATCGCACTGCAGAGGTCAGGAGTTCGATCCTCCTCGGCTCCACCAATGAAATCAAGGATTTGGCGCTAAAATCCAATCGGCAATTCCCTCATCGTACCACAGCGGTACCACTGAAATGCGGATGCCATTGACGCCAGGGAGCCAAATCACCGAACCTCGCCGCACCACGACCGGCGGGGGTTCGGATGGCCGACGACGACGAAACCGACTGGCACATACTCGGGCTTAACGAGACGGGTCCGACGACACGTCGGAAGCGCCCGGCCAACGATCCGTTGCAGCTCTTCAATGACATGCATGAGAGACTTCGCGAGACGTGGGAGCACGGGCACGATCAGAAGACGGTGCTGTTGTTCGCCAAGCTCGGGCCTGACGGCGAGCCGACGCCACGATGGCTCCGCAAGTTGTCTGCACGGGGTGATGCCGTCTACTGGCGCACGTCGCAGTCACCGGAGCCCGTCGATCCACTCCACGTGGCAGAACCGACCGAAGCCAATCCGCGCGATGGCGAGTTGATCGATTGGCACGAAGCCGAGCGACTGGCAGGCAAGTCGAAGGCGACGTTGAAGCGGTACATCGCGGAAGGGAAGCTGCCCAAGCCCGAGCAGGTTTCCGAGCGTGTGCGGAAGTTCCGACGTGGCGAGTTCATGGCCGCGCTTCGTGTGCTCATTGCCCAGCGCACGTGACACTCTCTGATCACACGATCCACAGCACGCACGCCAGCATCACATCGGCCACGAACGCACCCGCCACCATGCGGCTTGCGGGAATACATCCGTCCACCATTGCTGGGGTCTCCACGAGGCGCATAAGCGCGACGGCGATGCGGGCTACTCGGGACAGGGCGGGCCTCATTCCAGATCGAACCGTAGCTCGATTTCTGTCACATAGTGCACACCGTTGTTCTGCCGTGAACTCGGAGTGACTTGAACCTTTGAGGTCGATGTGTAGGCAGTCGCCAGGAGGGAAACCATTGCCAAGTACCGGGACTGCTCCGCATCGGTATCGAGGAGGAACGGTTTGTGCTCACCCGACTTGGCGGCAATGGCGAATAGGCATTGATGACTGTTCGGCCCCTCACCCTTGATGTTCAAACTCTCGACGTAACCGGTGAACTTCTCTGCCTGCCCGTTCATTGTTGCGCTCCATCGCTTTCGACCCTACAGGGCTGAGTGTAGTCCGGTGTGAACGGCTAGGCGACGGCTCGCAGAGTGACGCCCTGCACGGCCATGGATCGGCCGGACTTGCTGACCGTCAATCCGATCTGCCCACAGACGGCGGCAAGTACACGACGGAACGTGACCTGATCGGCCGGACGGCGACCGCTTGTCTCGCACCATGCGAGGTATGACCGATGAAGGTCCGCTACCGCGATTGAGCCCGAGTGTGCAGGCTCGAGTTGTGCTTCGACGAATTCTTCGACGCGACCGGGCGGCTTCACATCCGTCGCGATGGTCGCTAGGGGCCCGGCGGAAGGCGGTGGGGGCATGGTCACTTCGGGAGCGATTTGCAGGGCGGGCGAAGCCGAAACGGCCTTTGCTGGCTCCGCTGTGATGCTCTGAGGCATCCGGGCAGGACGCGCCGTCAAAGCTGTTGCGACAAGCAAGCCGAGAGCGCTGCCAAGCTCGACAATCAGGACGGCGAGTGCAGAGAGCCATGGCGATACGGCCTCGGGCTCAACAGTGATACCGAACGGCGCGAGATAGGCCGCGATGGCCGATGCGGCCGGATCGGCCTCGATGGGCGCGGGCAACTTGTCGAGCGCGACACGAGCGGTTGTGACGGCGGCGGCAAGCTCGTCACGGTGCTGTGCGGTCGCAAGTTCGGCTCGCAATGCGAACACGGGACCACATAATTGCCGCGACGCCTCCTTCGTCACGTCCTGACAGCCGCTCGTCTTGCGCCACGTGTCTGCCGGGATAGGACGTGAATTCGAGAGCAGTTTGAACTTCGGCAGCGGACCGGCCAGCCGGGATAGCTGCGAAGTCTCGCTCGGCTTCGTCAAGGGCTTGTTTCGCACGCTGGTAGGCATCCGCATCCGCTGAGCGCGTGGCCGTCTGTGCGTCTCGCGTGCCATGGGCGAACGTGATCGCGTTCGTCGTGCTGAACGCGAGGGCGGCCAGGAAGAGCAGCGAGGCTCCGGCGACACGGATCAGATCGAAGCGGGCGAAGGCTGCCGCGATGGCGAGTGGGGCCGTGCATTTGAGCAGGTCCGCGCCGACACTGGCGGCCACGAGCCCGCTCTGCTCATACCAGAGTTCGGACTTACCGAGGCTGCCAAGCACGTTGAACGCGCTGCTTGCCAGGATGCAGGCGACCGCGCCGAGGTAGGCGAGTGTGATACCGAGCCAACGCATGATCAGGCCTTCCCCTCGATCAGCTTCAACTCGGCCATGATCAGCCGCTCGATCACATCGATCTGCGACTTGTTGAAATGAGCAGCGATGGTGGCCAGCGCGGATTTGACTTCGGGTTTCGTCTTGACGCTCAGGGGTTCGGTGCGCCCAGTCTTCCGAGCGGTGCGCCCGTCGATCTTCACTGGCTCGCCATCGTTCAAACTCGTTGCGGCGGAATTCATGGCGAACTCGGCCAACTCGTGCTCTTTCTGCATGCGTTTGTTCGTGCGGTCACTCATGGAACCAAACCTCTCTCTCAGCCGTGCGATGGCTCTCGGGTTGAACGTCGCCAGATCGAACTCTTCGCCCTTGGTCATGGCCCATCACTCGATTGTGCTGGCGCGCTTGGCGCTCGGCGCATGGGGCTTGTCGAGCAAAGCCTTGATCTCACCCCACAGGGCCGCCGCCTCTTTGCGGGATGCTCGATCAATTTCGGCGGCTGTCTTTCCCGTCGCCATCGCTGCCGGATGGGCCGCACGATCCTGAATGCGCGTGGCAAGCACAGGGCCGTCAGGCTCCAAAGCCGACACGACGCCTTCAACAAGCGGATTGGACTTGGCGGGCACGCGGTTGACGAGGAAGGCGAGCGGGCGGCGGTGCCGTTGCGCCACCTTCACGACCGGCTCGATGGCCTCAACGTCCTGCGGGCTTGCCATGACGGGCACGACGATCAAATCCGCGACGGCGGCTATCGCGCTCTGCGTTTCCAGGAAGGCGGGCGGCCCGTCGATGACGAGTAGCGTGAAGTCACGCGCGGCGATCTTTTCGATGGCAGATTTTAGTCGCTCCGGGCGAACGTCTCGGAACAGATGCGGGTTGTCGCCCTCCCCCGTCTCGGCGAGCCGCCGATGCCACCATGCATCGAGCGAGCATTGGGGATCGAAGTCGAGTACGGCGACCTGCTCCCCGGCTGCCGCAGCAGCCACCGCAGTTGCAGCAGCAATCGTCGACTTCCCTGCCCCGCCTTTCGAGGCGATGATCGCCACCGTTCTCATCGGTTCCGCTCCTATCCCGATTAGATCATGCATCATGATCGTTTCTAGTAACCAGATATAATCATGAAACAAGATTATGTCAAGAGACAAGATCGTATCATGGTTGCATGATGGTTCATGACGGCATGATTGGATCGTGATCGGTCAAGGCGTGGCCGGTACAGCCGGTGCCGACCGGATCGCGGCCACTTGGCCGATGTCCGTGCGGGCCCCCACGAGGGGCAGGGGTGCGGCAGCGAGGACGCTCGCCAGCGGTCAAGGGGAAGCCGGACGCCACGAGAGCACGCTCGGCATGGGGATGGCCGTCTGCCCGCCGGAGCCGTGCCGGTGCCGATCCTGTTCGCCAGCTTGGTTACCGGAGGTTCGATCAGCCGGAGGAAGGCCCGCCGCGCCACATAGGGCGGTCAGGGAGCGGCCTTGCGGGGAACGGGGCTGACCACGGATGGCCGGAAAGGACTCTCGGCCGCCCCAGGGGCTCCTGAGGCGGTTCTTCGGGGCGCACCGATGATCCGGGTTCGTCCAGGCAGATCAAGTAATGCAGATGTGGCGCATATGCAACACGATGTTCGAGTTCGGGCGCGCGCCCGTGTTGTCCTTTGCCCCGACGACGTATCCGCTGGACTATCAAGCTGCGCACCCGACCCGTCGCCTGATCACTCTTGCTTGACTTGCAGTTCACCCGCAAGGCGTCACGTGGACTGCCCCTCCCCAGCGCACAAGCGCCACGAGCCCGCCCGATTGCTCGGTGCGCCACGCCTATGGGAGCTGCCGGATCGACGCGGCCACGGGACAAGCTCGGTCGATGACCATGCGGGCATCCGGGTGCCGCGGTGCCGTGCTGGGGCAGAGAGGCATCGGCCGGCTGGGGGTGGCGGCCATTGGGGGAGACGACGTGCGGCGAGCGCGACGGTGCTAGGTGGGCTCGCTGGCGTCTAGGAGGCGATCAGGCCGCTCGGCCACCATGAGGACGCATTGCCGATACCCTAGCCGTTCGAAATGCCGGAGCGAACACGACACAGCCCCACAGCGTCATAGTCCTCACAACCCGAAGCTCTCGACCAGTCGCTGCATGCCGAACGAAAATCGCAGCCGGTTGATACCCGCCTCCAAAGCAATCCAAAACTTACCCCTCTGACCGACGAACTCTCACCTTGCCCGTTGCCTGGCTCTCGCGCACGCACACGCGCTCTAACCTCATAGACAGTCTCTCCTACTTTCTTGGAGCTTCCTTTCTTCTTTTCTTTTCAACCATAGGGGACGTTCGCACGTTTTGCGGCCTGGATGCCAGCGGGGCTTCGGGGAGTAGGTTCGCACGTTTTGCGGCATTGACGTTAAGTCGGAGAAGGAGGGCCGCCACCACCTGACCGCCATGCCTTCTGGCGTTTGGTCATTCTACGGGGTGGGCTCCCGCGTCCGCGCAATGGTGATCCCTGCATTGCTTTTCGGCTGTTAACGATTTGTACATGGACCGGCGGGGGTGGGGGCGCGAAGCCCTTCGGGTCGCCAATGGCGGCTCGAAAAACTCCCACATCCTGCCCGCTCTCGAAGTAGGCCTGGATCAGGCCGTCGCGCTGGTCATCTGTAAAATTCCTCTCCCACCAGTCCTTGGGGCTCTTGATGCCGAGTTCTGTGGCGATCAAATAAAAGAGTGCCGCCCTGGCCTCCCGATAGCGCGTGGGGATGAGGTACGGCTGGTGCCTCTCTTCGTGCTCGCGCTCGCGGTGCCGTTGGGATTTTGAGGATGCCTGCTGGCCCGGCGTCCTGGGCTTGCATTCCGCCGGCCCCTTACCCCCTTGCCGGTCGCCGAGCTTCTCGCCGGTCAACTCCATGCCGACCGCCTCGGCCAGCTCGTCTGTGACCCCGAAGCTCGCAATCATGCTGTCCGTGCCGACCTCTTTGAGCTGACCGACTGCTAGGTAACTGGCCACGCTCGCGATGGCCTTCTCTGCCCGAGCTGACGAAGGCTCTTGGCAGGCCTCCTCATCAAAGCGCCTGACGGCGGCTTTCCAGCCCTTCCCGTTGCCCGACAGGGAGGCGATCTTGGCCGAGAGGTTGGCAAAGATGAACACGGCGGCGCGCTGGCGGGTATCGGGGAACTTGCCAGGGAAGAGACCCCACCGAACACGTTCCAAGTCTCGCAACTTGGCGTACATGTGGGCGAGCCCGACTTGCGTTTCGCGGGAGTGGCCCGAGCGGGCCAGCTCCGCATCGATCTGGGCCGTCTGTTCGGCAAGCCGCAAGACTACCTCGGGCGGAATGGCATGAAGCGCGGGGGAGACGGCTTCGGCCTTCGGAGCAGACTTGGCGCCTGCCGTCCCAACCTTGCTCTGCCCGGTTGGCCTACCACACTTCTTGAGGATGGAGGGTGGTGTGAACTCGACCTCACCAGCCCAGCGCCATGCAGCAGCTTCGACCTCTTCGAATGGGCAACTCATGCCTGTTATGCAGACCGGCCAGACGAACGGACCGGTGCCGGGCTTCTCGGCCAGCCTTCGTGACCCGGCGGCCCGAAGCATGCGAGCGCAGTCTTTGGCTCCCGCATCGGCACCAAGCATGTGGACGATGATTTCCTGAACCGCCTGATGGCGGAGGAATGACTCTTCGTCTTTGAGGATGTGATCGGTGAGCGGCCAGTAGCAATGCAAGCCCTTCCCACCGCTCGTGTTGACGTACGGCGCAAAGGGGAAGCGCGCGTCACGAATGCGCTGCCGGAGAAGATCCACCATTTCGCTTTCGGATATCCGTTCTTCGGGTGGCGTGTTCTTACCGAAGAAATCTATCTCGCCATGGAACGCTCGGAAGCACAGCACGTCTTCGTTACGGCGACTGTCGTATTGTTTGTCTAGCGAAGTAGCGATGAACTCGTTGACGGCCATGAACTTCCCGTCACCGTTGGCGAAGGCATCAATGAATTTAGTCTCGACGAGCGTCGGCTCATGACCGATATGATGCTTTCCTTGCTCACCTGAGTTCTCCCAGCCAACGACTTCGACCACGGGCACGCGGTCCTTGCCGCCTGACCTCAACATGCCGAGATGCAAAGACGCCACGACTTCTGCATTCTCTGGGATGCGATCTGGAATCAAAAGTTGCTCCGGCTCTGGATAGTCGAGGGCGGCGGCTTGCTCAGGTGTGAACCGGGAACTGACTCGTTTCAGAACCTTGCGAGCCTCTTCTTCTCGTGCCCGAGCTTCGGTGATGCGCCGCTGTTTGGCGATTTCCAATGCATCCGGCGCGAAATGCACCACTACGTTCTCGGGCTGCGAATTGGATGACGCGGCGCTGGGCACGGGATCAACGAATGTCGCAATGTGCTGCTGGTGCTCGGCGCGAAGTTGCTTTGCTAGTTCGACGATCTCAGCGACGACGTGTGCCGGCTGTCGCACGAGGGTCGCGACAGCAATGATCCGATCGTAGTGGGAAAGCTCGTCGGGATTGCGCGTCGGCACTTCAAGTAGGTACTGAGCTTCGATTTGCACTTCATCGATGGCATCCGCCGGGGCCCTGAGACCGACAGATAGCTCCATGATCCATTGAAGGTCTTGGCGTCGCTCCTCTTGGGCGGTCGGTTGCAGGTATACGGGTAGCTCAGGAGCGACTGCCTGCTCGGGTGTGACCTCGCCAAGCGAAGCCATCGCACCGCTGTCCGCCATATGCTCGGTCTCAACGGCGAGCTTGTGTGCGTGCTCGGTCATCCGGCTCCTTCAGCGATACGGCTCACTGCGGAATCATCGATCCGCGCGACACAGATGATTCAAGGGACGATTATTAACGCACCATTAACATCTGTCAGAATTTCAGCTCGCGCGCCGGTGGTATGTGGTGTCGCGACATCACTCGTCAGCAATGCTGGCGCGGTCAGCCATCGGTGCGGATTGTGATCTGTGGTCAGGGGTGGTCATTTGCACCTTGACGGCCGTACCCAAGACCGCAGCCGATGCACACTGCTGGATGGCTTCGATCAACGAGGCTGCGGTAGAAGGAGCACTATCGCAGCGGTCATCCTACGTCGGGTTCCTGCTCTGAGCGGACACGTGACCGGGTAGCCATGTCGACATGGGCCATTGCGGCCGTGAGTGGTCAAAAGCCTCCGGGCCTAAAGAACGGTCGGTCGGAGCGGATAACCGACGTCGAAACAACTTGCAGCCATTTCCGCTCCAGGCCTCACGAGCAGACACGGACTACCGTGACTGGTCCGAGTTCGGACAGATTGTCGTTGCTGGCCGGCAAAATCTTCAGCCATGCATTCTGCGCCGGCGTCGGGCCTCCTCCCTCACAGCACAAAATCACCACCCGTCAGCGTGACAAGCCCGGTGATCTTGATCTGGAAATCGGCCTTGCCATCCCCATTGACGTCGCCTTCGACGATGCGAGAGCCACCGCTAGTAACGTAGTGAAGCTCGCCGGCGATGCCGTGAAAGGCTTGGACACCGATGAACT
Source organism: uncultured Alphaproteobacteria bacterium (assembly GCA_963741525.1). GTDB lineage: Bacteria > Pseudomonadota > Alphaproteobacteria > Rhizobiales > Hyphomicrobiaceae > JANNSX01. Next base: position 274,068 of record CAVUIW010000028.1, on the reverse strand, counting down.
TGAAGGCCTGGTTTCCCGCCACCGTCGTCTTGGCGTCGATGGTCGATAGATCGATGTCGTCGACCCCATGCTGAAAGTCGATGATCTACGTCCCGATTGCTTCCTACAACGCTCTCGGTCCTGGCATTGAAGTCGAAGTCATCGGCACCCGCACCGCCCGACATAATGTCCCGGCCGGCCCCGCCCGTCAGCCGGTCATTGCCGAGGCCGCCATTGATGGTGTCGTTGCCACCCAGGCCGAACAATTGGTTTGCGGCAGCATTCCCGGTCAGATGTGTTGGCGAGCCCGTTGCCCGTACCATTGATGGCCGAAGCCCCAAGTAGCATCAGGTTCTCTATCGAAGCGTAGCTGCCGAGGTTGCGCGAGATGGTCGAGGTGATGAATATCAATGCCGCCGGTGTCGGTGACACTGTCGAAACCGTCGGCGAGAACGTAGGTGTCGTTGCCGATGCCGCCTACCAGTGAGTCTATCCCCGCCCCACCGTCCAAAATGTCGTTTCCATCGAGCCCGTTCACCGTGTCGTTGCCGACGCCGCCGTCGAGTGAGTCATTGCCCGACGTGCCGTTCACAACGTCATCGTTGTCGACGCCTCCGATCGTGAAAGTGACGGTAGCGTTGTCAGTCCCGCCTGCGCCGTCGGAGATGGCGTAGGTGAAGCTGTCGCTGGCGGTCGACCCAGCAGGCAGCGCTTCGAACACGCCATTGGGATCATAGTCGAAGCTTCCGTTGGTATGCATCGTGAGCAGCGCCCCGGAGGCAAGCGCAAAGGCCACGCCAGATGTGAAGGCTGCACCGTTCACTTGCGTGACATTCAACGGATCGCCATCGGGATCGCTGTCGGTGCCGCTGCCATTGTTCGATAGAACGTTGCCCGACACCAGCGTTGTCTCAAGCGTCGCAAACGCGTCCGCTTGGGCGGTCGGCCCGCCATCGTCCACCGGAACGACCGTGAGGTTGAAGGTGGACGTAGTCGGCACCGAGCCGTCCTCGTTGCCATCTTCCACTCTCACGCTGAAGCTTGCGGTGGTGGTCTCCGAGCCATTATGCCGGAAGGTGACCTGGCCTGCCTGAAGCTGCGTGCCGGTAAATGTCGTTTGGATCAGGCCGTTCACGCGGACCGTTCCGTTCACGAGCGAGGGTACTGTGAAAGTGACCTCGCCTGCCGCGTCGTCCACGTCGCTAAACCCGAGGTCAGAGGCGCCGATGACGACGCTCTGGCCTTCCGACACCGTTCCTGCCAGATCTCCGGTCAGAGTCGGTGCGTCGTTGACAGCTGCGCGCGTGAAGGAGCGGGTCTGGCCGGTGAGTGAGCCGCCATTGCCGTCGGTCACATCGTAGGTGAGTGTCACGAGGCCGTTGACGTTGGCAGGGGCTGAGATCGTGAAAGTGCCGTCGCAGATTGTCCGTGACCGTGCCCGACGACGAGCTGAGGTTCGCAACCGACAGCGTGTCGACGTCCACGTCCGAGAAGCCGGCGAGCAGGTCGCTGGCATTGACGACGTAGGACACATCCTCCGTGCCACCCGCCAGAGTGGCTGTGGGTGCACCCGTCGGCGCGTCGTTCACGGCCGTGCGGGTGAAGGAGCGGGTCTGACCCGTGAGCGAGCCGCCATTGCCGTCGGTCACATCGTAGGTGAGTGTCACGAGGCCGTTGACGTTGGCAGGTGCCGAGATCGTGTAGGTCCCGTCGCCGTTGTTCGTCACGGTGCCGCTGGAGGAGACGAGGTTCGCAACCGACAGCGTGTCGCCATCCACATCCGAGAAGCCGGCGAGCAGGTCGCTGGCATTGACGACGTAGGACACATCCTCCGTGCCACCCGCCAGAGTGGCTGTGGGTGCACCCGTCGGCGCGTCGTTCACGGCCGCGCGGGTGAAGGAGCGGGTCTGACCCGTGAGCGAGCCGCCATTGCCGTCGGTCACATCGTAGGTCAGTGTCACGAGGCCGTTGACGTTGGCAGGTGCCGAGATCGTGTAGGTCCCGTCGCCGTTGTTCATCACGGTGCCGCTGGAGGAGACGAGGTTCGCAACCGACAGCGTGTCGACGTCCACGTCCGAGAAGCCGGCGAGCAGGTCGCTGGCATTGACGGTGTAGGCCGCATCCTCTGTGCCACCCGTCAGAGTGGCCGTCGGCGCCCCCGTTGGAGCGTCGTTCACAGCCGCACGGGTGAAGGAGCGGGACTGCCCTGTGAGCGTGCCGCCATTGCCGTCGGTCACATCGTAGGTGAGTGTCACGAGGCCGTTGACGTTGGCAGGAGCTGAGATCGTGAAAGTGCCGTCGAGATTGTCCGTGACCGTGCCCGACGATGAGCTGAGGTTCGCAACCGACAGCGTGTCGACGTCCACGTCCGAGAAGCCGGCGAGCAGGTCGCTGGCATTGACGACGTAGGACACATCCTCCGTGCCACCCGCCAGAGTGGCTGTGGGTGCACCCGTCGGCGCGTCGTTCACGGCCGCGCGGGTGAAGGAGCGGGTCTGACCCGTGAGCGTGCCGCCATTGCCGTCGGTCACATCGTAGGTCGAGTGTCACGAGGCCGTTGACGTTGGCAGGTGCCGAGATCGTGTAGGTCCCGTCGCCGTTGTTCATCACGGTGCCGCTGGACGAGACGAGGTTCGCAACCGACAGCGTGTCGACGTCCACGTCCGAGAAGCCGGCGAGCAGGTCGCTCGCATTGACGGTGTAGGCCACATCCTCTGTGCCACCCGTCAGAGTGGCCGTCGGCGCCCCCGTCGGCGCGTCGTTCACAGCCGCACGGGTGAAGGAGCGGGACTGCCCTGTGAGCGTGCCGCCATTGCCGTCGGTCACATCGTAGGTGAGTGTCACGAGGCCGTTGACGTTGGCAGGGGCCGAGATCGTGAAAGTGCCGTCGAGATTGTCCGTGACCGTGCCCGACGATGAGCTGAGGTTCGCAACCGACAGCGTGTCGACGTCCACGTCCGAGAAGCCGGCGAGCAGGTCGCTGGCATTGACGACGTAGGACACATCCTCCGTGCCACCCGCCAGAGTGGCTGTGGGTGCACCCGTCGGCGCGTCGTTCACGGCCGTGCGGGTGAAGGAGCGGGTCTGACCCGTGAGCGAGCCGCCATTGCCGTCGGTCACATCGTAGGTGAGTGTCACGAGGCCGTTGACGTTGGCAGGTGCCGAGATCGTGTAGGTCCCGTCGCCGTTGTTCATCACGGTGCCGCTCGGAGGAGACGAGGTTCGCAACCGACAGCGTGTCGCCATCCACATCCGAGAAGCCGGCGAGCAGGTCGCTGGCATTGACGACGTAGGACACATCCTCCGTGCCGCCCGCCAGAGTGGTCGTCGGTGCACCCGTCGGCGCGTCGTTGGTGTTGGCAATGACGATGTTAAAGGTGTCCGTCGCCGTGCCGCCATTGCCGTCGTCGGCGATGACATCAATCGAAGTCGTCCCGACATGGCTATTGAGCGGCGTACCCGAGAACGTGCGCGTTACGGGGTCGAACGACAGCCATGATGGCAGAGTCCCGCCGCCGGCCAGCTGCGCCGTGTAGGTCAGTGTGTCACCCACATCCGCGTCTGCGAAAGTAGTGGCCGCAAACTGGAAGTTGAACGCTGTGTCTTCTGTGGCGCTCTGATTGGCGATAGCGTTCGCCACCGTCGGCGCGTCGTTGACCGGGGTTCCGGTCATCGACTTGCTGCCGGTGATGGCGGCGGCGACGCCATCGCTAATGCTCGTTGCGATGGCGAAGTTGCCAAAGAAGTTTGCTGCTGGCGTGAATGTCACACCCGCCAGCAGAGCATTGACGTCGGCGGTTGGGCCGCTCGCCATCCACACGCCGGTGCCGGCGACATAGGCCGAGGTCACAGCGCCGGACGTGGCCGTGCTCAGGCTGCCGGCGGCCGTATTCGACAATGTCAGTGTCGCAGTGACAGTCGTGCTATCGACATCGTTCACCACGATGTCGATGAGATTTTTCGGCATGTCCTCAGTGTAGGTCTCGGCAGCGTTGAGGTTGGTCGCCGTTGGTGCGTCGTTGACGGGGGTCAGTGAGAACGAGGCGCTGCCGATGTCAGACTTGAAGTCGCCGACGCCGTTGGTGCTGCCGTTGTCCTCGACCGTGTAGTCGAACGAGGCTGTGCCGTTGAAGTTCGCCGTCGGTGAGAACTCGACGTTGGTGCCGTTGATCACCGCTGTTCCGCCCACGATGTTGGACAATGCGGTGATGGCCAGCGACTGGCCGCTTTCGTTGGCCGGACCATTTGAGTCATTGGCAGTCAGTGAAGCGAACGAGATGATGCGTGTGCCGCTGTCCTCCGTCACGCTCGACAACGTGTCGTAGGTCGCTGTCGGCTCGTCGTTGACCTCGGTCACCATCGTTCCGATCGAAAGCGTGCCCGTGCTGTAGGGCGTCGCGCCGCCAGCCGTCGTGACATTGGCAGTACTGCCGGTTGCGAATGAGATCGAATCGTCGATTAGCCGGACTGTCAGCGCCGGCACTGAGCCATTGAAATCGGCGGCAGGAACGAAGCGGACGAGGTCGGTCGATTTAAGCTGGAGCGCCGAGGATACGGATGGAGAGCCCACGCCGACCCAGCTGCTCCCATTGAAGTACTGCCAGGAGCCCTCAGCGCCGGTCGCTGCATTGCTCATGACGGCGATACCGCCAAATACATCGCTGGTGTCGACGTCGTTGAAATGGCTTCCTACGACGGAAGCGACGGTTTCACCCGCCGGGTTCGTCGTGTCTTCTGCAACGGCTGCGAGAGACGCCGTCAGGCCGTTGACGACGGTCGGAGCGTCGTTGACACCAAACACGGTCCACGAAACCGAAGCAGGCGTGAGCTCAAAGCCGTCAGAGACCCCGTAATTGACGGTAACGACCGTCAGCTCGTTCTCTCCGAGGTATTGGTAGCTCGCATGCGACGGGTCGAGCGTGAAGGCGCTGGCAAGTTGCTCAGGTTCCAGGCGGTACAGCGCGTAGCCAAGATCAAAGCTGCTTTTTTCCAGCACCACCTGGAAGAAGGTCGCAGCGATCGTATTGTCGAAATCAAACGTGTTGACGCTGAACTCGGTCATGATCCCGGGACCGGTAATGTCCCCAAAACTTCCGACCGCAGAGCCAATATCCATCAACGACCCTAGCGAGTTGCCAACATAACCATGCAGCTTCGTGATCCCGTTGGCGTGCTCGACGATCTCGACTTGGTCGACGATGGTCGGCGTGGCAAACTCGAAGGTGATGATGGCGCGCGAGGGATCAGGCTCGTAAGGCGCCACATAGACATGGTCGTGGATGACGAACTGGCCATAGAAAGCAGGCGCAGGATTGATCAGATTGGCTATGCCTGAGGTCACGTTGAATGGCGCGGTGACGCTCCAGATTCCGGTATCGCGGGCCGCGCTGTTGGCGTCGTGGCTGTTCACGGGTACGGAGATGCTGAGATAGTTGCTGAGCGGGATCTCGGACGTGGCCGCGAAGGTGACGCCGTCCGGCAACGTGGCGGGCACGTTGACGACGGTGAGGTTCGCAGTGTCGACATCCGTGGCATTGGCGAGTGCACCCAAGGTGACGGGGGAGCCGTCCTCGGTCGCAGTGCCTGTAACCGGGCCGGAAACGTCCGGCGCGTCGTTTACCGCCGCGCGGGTGAAGGAGCGGGTCTGACCCGTGAGCGTGCCGCCGTTGCCGTCGGTCACGTCGTAGGTCAGCGTGACGAGGCCGTTGGCATTCGCAGGCGCCGAGATCGTGAACGTGCCATTGCCGTTGTTCGTCACGGTGCCGCTGGATGAGGCCAGGTTCGCGACCGACAGCGTGTCGCCATCCACGTCCGAGAAGCCGGCCAGCAGGTCGCCGGCATTGACGACGTAGGCCACATCCTCCGCGCCACCCGCCAGAGTGGCCGTCGGAGCACCGGTCGGTGCGTCGTTCACGGCCGCGCGGGTGAAGGAGCGGGTCTGACCCGTGAGCGTGCCGCCATTGCCATCACTCACGTCGTAGGTCAGCGTGACCAGCCCATTGGCATTGGCAGGAGCCGAGATCGTGTAGGTTCCGTCGCCGTTGTTCGTCGCGGTGCCGCTGGACGAAACCAGGTTCGCCACCGACAGGGTGTCGCCGTCGACGTCCGAGAACCCGGTGAGCAGGTCGCTGGCACTGACGACGTAGGACACATCCTCCGTGCCACCCGCCAGCGTGGCCGTGGGTGCCCCCGTCGGTGCGTCGTTGACAGAGGTGATATTGATCGTCGCCGTGTCGGACGCCGTGTTGCCGCCATCGCTCACCTGCAGTGTGAGCGTTGTCGAAGCCGGAGGCGTGTTGGAACTGTTGAGGTAGCTGACGGTACTCGTCGCATTCGGGGAAAGGAGCTCGTTGATCTGTGATGCGGTTCCCGTGACAGTGACTACGGCCGTGCCGCTACCCGAGACACTTGCGCCGCTCGAGCCGGCCGTCACCGAGAGAGTGCCTTGGCCCACCGAGAGCGTGACAACTAGATTGTTCCCGTCCGCATCCGCGACCGACAATCCGGCGTTCTTGAGATTGATTGAGGTCTGCTCCGTCGACGCGAAGCTGGTCGGCCCAATGCTAGCTTCAGGCGGAAGATTGATGGAGGGCGGCCACGCTGGCGAGAAGTTATCAGCAGTGAAGCTTGTTGCGGCGGTGTTCTGGAGGGTGAGGATGGTGATGTAGCTATAACCGGTCCCGCTCGCGTCGTTGTCGACCTGGAGCAGGGTATCGGCGCCGCTTTGAACCAGGCGCAGGAAGCCAGTGCCAAACGGATTGCTGCCGCCGTAGCCCGAGAGATTGTTCAACAGCCCCGCGATATCAATCTTGTCGCCGCCCGCTCCGGTGGCGAAGTCGGTCACGTTGGCTTGATTACCATAGTTATAAATAGCCGCATAATCATAGGGCGTGATGGTATCGCTTCCAGAGCCCAATGTCACCGTTGCGGTGCCGCCACTTTCAAAGCCATAAACAAAGACACGGTCGTTGTCTGCGCCGGCATCAACCACATCGGCGCGCCTATAGCCAACGTTATAAATCGTATCGTTGCCGTCACCACCGATCAGCGTTTCGAAAGGATCGGAAGAATTGGTTCCCACATATAGGCTATCGTTGCCAGCGCCGCCATCCATCGTACCGCCGCCGCCGCCGCTATCGATGTTGTCGTCGCCATCCTCACCGTAGAGCATGTCGGTGCCGGATTGGCCTGAGATCGAGTCATTCTCAGTGCCGCCGTAGATCGTGTCGGCACCGAACCCACCTTGCAGGTTATCAGAACCCGCCCGGCCATAAATCGTATCATCTCCCGCATCGCCCAGCACCACATCGTGGCCCGCCAACGCATCGATGATGTCGTTGCCCAATGTCCCGTTGATCTGCGCCGCACCCTGGTCATTGCCAGATGTGCCCGTGATCGTCTGGCCCGCCGGATTACTCCCGTCCGGCGGCCACGCTGGCGAGAAGTTATCAGCAGTGAAGCTTGTTGCGGCGGTGTTCTGGAGGGTGAGGATGGTGATGTAGCTATAACCGGTCCCGCTCGCGTCGTTGTCGACCTGGAGCAGGGTATCGGCGCCGCTTTGAACCAGGCGCAGGAAGCCAGTGCCAAACGGATTGCTGCCGCCGTAGCCCGAGAGATTGTTCAACAGCCCCGCGATATCAATCTTGTCGCCGCCCGCTCCGGTGGCGAAGTCGGTCACGTTGGCTTGATTACCATAGTTATAAATAGCCGCATAATCATAGGGCGTGATGGTATCGCTTCCAGAGCCCAATGTCACCGTTGCGGTGCCGCCACTTTCAAAGCCATAAACAAAGACACGGTCGTTGTCTGCGCCGGCATCAACCACATCGGCGCGCCTATAGCCAACGTTATAAATCGTATCGTTGCCGTCACCACCGATCAGCGTTTCGAAAGGATCGGAAGAATTGGTTCCCACATATAGGCTATCGTTGCCAGCGCCGCCATCCATCGTACCGCCGCCGCCGCCGCTATCGATGTTGTCGTCGCCATCCTCACCGTAGAGCATGTCGGTGCCGGATTGGCCTGAGATCGAGTCATTCTCAGTGCCGCCGTAGATCGTGTCGGCACCGAACCCACCTTGCAGGTTATCAGAACCCGCCCGGCCATAAATCGTATCATCTCCCGCATCGCCCAGCACCACATCGTGGCCCGCCAACGCATCGATGATGTCGTTGCCCAATGTCCCGTTGATCTGCGCCGCACCCTGGTCATTGCCAGATGTGCCCGTGATCGTCTGGCCCGCCGGATTACTCCCGTCCGGCGGCCACGCTGGCGAGAAGTTATCAGCAGTGAAGCTTGTTGCGGCGGTGTTCTGGAGGGTGAGGATGGTGATGTAGCTATAACCGGTCCCGCTCGCGTCGTTGTCGACCTGGAGCAGGGTATCGGCGCCGCTTTGAACCAGGCGCAGGAAGCCAGTGCCAAACGGATTGCTGCCGCCGTAGCCCGAGAGATTGTTCAACAGCCCCGCGATATCAATCTTGTCGCCGCCCGCTCCGGTGGCGAAGTCGGTCACGTTGGCTTGATTACCATAGTTATAAATAGCCGCATAATCATAGGGCGTGATGGTATCGCTTCCAGAGCCCAATGTCACCGTTGCGGTGCCGCCACTTTCAAAGCCATAAACAAAGACACGGTCGTTGTCTGCGCCGGCATCAACCACATCGGCGCGCCTATAGCCAACGTTATAAATCGTATCGTTGCCGTCACCACCGATCAGCGTTTCGAAAGGATCGGAAGAATTGGTTCCCACATATAGGCTATCGTTGCCAGCGCCGCCATCCATCGTACCGCCGCCGCCGCCGCTATCGATGTTGTCGTCGCCATCCTCACCGTAGAGCATGTCGGTGCCGGATTGGCCTGAGATCGAGTCATTCTCAGTGCCGCCGTAGATCGTGTCGGCACCGAACCCACCTTGCAGGTTATCAGAACCCGCCCGGCCATAAATCGTATCATCTCCCGCATCGCCCAGCACCACATCGTGGCCCGCCAACGCATCGATGATGTCGTTGCCCAATGTCCCGTTGATCTGCGCCGCACCCTGGTCATTGCCAGATGTGCCCGTGATCTCATTGCCGTCCGAAACAGTGATTGTGATGGTCTCCTGGTACACATTGCCGGTGGAGTCCGTCACTTGCACCAGTATGGTGTAGGAGCTCAGCGTCTCGTAATCGAGCGTCGCGCCTGGGCGCAGCCGAAACTGATTGCCTACGATCTCGAACACAGTCGACTGCGGAACGCCGGCATCGACGAATGTGAAGGTATCGCCTACGTCGTCATCAAGGGCGGCGAGCGTGCCCACCACCGTGCCCGCTGGGGCCGCCTCGCGGATTGTTCCGCCCGTGGCGAAGAAAATGTCTGTTGGCGAAGCCATAGCGTGCCCTCTCGACGTCAGTGTTTAGGCAATTTTCGAAATCAGGAATGTGACCCGTGACGAAGTCTCGCAGGTGCATCAACGCCTGGCGTGGCGGCGGTAACCACCCAAGATCAGCGCGCTCGCGACGAGAGGAAGCCGGGCACACCTGTGCCGAAAAGAGCAATTGCATGCCATGACCCCGCATCTGAAACGTCACTGTATTGGGGATCTGGTCCTGAAGCGCCTGCTGGACCAGTGGAAGCCCCGCAACCTGCAATCTGAAGGCAGACAATCATAGATCAGTGAATTGCTCAAGATGGAATTTACCATACTGAACATTTGTCTGTTGGTTTCGACCAACCAGGCGCCGGAAAAGCTGTCGCACAAGTGTGACGTTTATCACAGAGACCACTCAAGAAGGCAGGATTTGTTGCAGCTCCTGTTGAAGGTGCGGCAGGCGGCGCCCGCTTGCAAGCGTCAACCGGGAGTCCTGTCGGTTCGATGGAGCCCGAGGCGGCTGGCGCTTGGAGTGGCGGATGAGAAGCGGTGAGGGAAGCACGATGGCGCCTGCATGCTCGGGTTGCGGACGGCATCAACCGCGACCGTACTCTTCCGGTCAAATACGTTGCTGCCCGCATTCCCGCAACACGCTGTTGCGCACCGGATCGGAGTTCTGCTGTCGGGAGTATTGCAGTCGCCGGCGGTATCTGGCGAGTTGGTGGAGAAGGTCCGCGAAGCGGTCATGGATGGCTGCCTCGCTCACGACAGTCGCGAGGTCGGCAGTGGGTCATCCGCGTCGGCAGGTGAGTGTCCGCCGCTAGACCGAACCGGAATTTTCGCAGTCGTCCGAACAGGTCGCGAGCCACAATTTCAAGTGTGCCGCCGGAGCTTGCGGCCAGGGGGTCGATGAAAATTCGAGGCATGGGTCTCACGTTCCACGAGCATGCCCGCGAACGGGTTTGCCGCCCCCAAGCTCGACTGGTTCAACTCGCGCTCGTGGAGTGCCAGGCCGTGCGCGACGCTCGATAGGTCGCCAGCCATGACATGCTCGCGAAGGCGTCGGATCAGCTCGGGCTGGAGGCTTTGGGCGGACAGCGGGACGGCAAGCTGCCGGGGTGCGGGACGGGGTTTCCCGGTGTTGGGCATGGGCGGGTCTCCTACAGGAACACGTGGGTACGGCTAGCGCGGCGGGCGAGTGTCCTGGGGCCTGGCTTGCGACCGCTGCCAGGGCGAGAGCCGCCACGACCGACGCGAGACGGCCGGCCACCACGTTCCTCGGTACGCTCGGCACGGCGTCTGGCGTCGTAGGCGACTCGCTTGTCGGCATGGTCGCGTAGGCGTTGGGCATGTCGCTCGGCCTCGGCTTCCTCGCGCCGGTCGGACCACGCCTGCACGACGGCTTCCGGGGCGGTCAGTACCAAAGTCGGGTCTGCGGCGACCATTTCATCGGTCAGGATCGCGATCCGCTTCCGGTCGCCCCGGCCACGCTTGGCGGCCTTCGGCTTGCCCCCGCTGGCGGCCCGCTTTCTTTCGTGTCCCTGGGGAGCGGAAACCCCCGACTTCGACGCCATGCTCGTTACTCCTGATCGCTTGGATACTCGGGCTAATCGGCAGATTTGCCAGTGTGTACTTCCGTCAACCCTGCTGACGGCCTTGCTTTACAGTCGATCCACAGATAATACCATGTACAGACAATCCGATCCAGGGGAACGTTGCTTTGGATCAGCTTGGGGAGCCCTTTTGCGGGGTTTTTCTGCCGGGCCGCTCCGTGGCGGGTCGATGCCATTAGGGGGCTGGGGGCTTCGTGCGCTTTCTGGCCTGCATCTCGGGAGTGAGGTGGAGGCAGGGACGGTTGCACATGGGACCCAGATGGGAAATGGCGGGGGGGTTCGTACGAATCAAACAGACACATTTGTCATTGTAAAACAGCATGATATGCGTGTATTATAAGTCTACAGATTAACTAGGTAGCAACGCGATTCGGGGCATACTGATCGCACCAACAACGGGGGACTACGGACATGAAACGACGGACACAGAAGGCTAAGGCCAAGCAGGGCAACGGGACGAAGCGGAAGGCCAGACCCAGGGTCGAAGCTCAGATCAAGTCCATGCAACGATTACTTGTCGCTACTGTCGATGCCATGCTGTCTCAAGGTGCGCTGCTCGTGGCACAGGGGGATGCCCGCGAGGCAGCGCGGCTACTTCGCGTGATCCAACGGGGTGACAACACACATTGTCTGGCACGGGAGTTCGTAGGCCAGTACTCGTGGTTGATCCAGGCACGGCAGGTACCCCAAGGCTGGAACATGCATCGCTCGTGGGAGACCGTATCGTGAGGTTGCTACTGCACATCGTGGCATGGGTATGGTTTATCCGCATCGTCCACGACGTTGCGAACGCGATGCCGCTCCTACCCTGACGGGTACGCACGGCAGATCATGGACGGACACAGGGGGGGGCTCGGCACAGTAAGGCCGGGCCCTTCGCATGTCGGACCCAGCGCATCGGGCATGACCGGCAACGCGGATCACGGATCGAACTCGAGTTGCAGAGACGTGCATTCCGGCGAGCGGATCAGCGAGGTAGACGAGCAACAGCGGGAGTCAAACGCGCGAATTATACTTCGGATGATCTTGCAAACGAACTTCCGATTACACATCTAATCAGTAGTGACGGACGATAGACTCTGCGGGGGCGAACATGTTCGAAGATGAACGACAGATTGCCGTAGTCGCGGCTGCAACGCAGCCAGCGGTGACGGTCACGCGGGCGACACGAGCGAGCAGCGATGACGAGCTTGTGGCGAGTTGGCTCGCAGGGCTGGCATCACCACGGACACGGCGGAACTTCGGCGCGACGGCAAAGCGGTTCCTGACCGCGCTCGGGATGTCCCTCCGCACTGCTACTGTGGAAGACATTCGCGACGCACTGGGCACGCTCACGAGTGGCGTCAGTGCTTCGACGGGCCGTCAGTATGTCCAACGTGTTCGCTCGCTCATCGGCTACGGGCATCGGCTCGGCTTCCTGACCTTCAACGCCGCTGCCGTGATCAAGGTCGGGACCGCGCCGTCGCAGCTTGCCCAGCGCATCCTATCCGAGGTCGAAGTCGGCCTGCTCTTGCGATCCGCGAGCACAGGCCGGGACCGTACACTGTTGGCCGTCGCCTATGCTGGCGGACTTCGCGTGAGCGAACTTGTCGCTCTCACATGGGCGGACGTGATCGCGCGAGACGGCGGGCGAGTGCAGCTATCGGTGCTCGGCAAGGGATCAAAGCGGCGGGAGGTCTTACTACCCAGCACCGTTGGCTCTGCCGTGCTCGCGATCCGCAATGGCGCTACCGATGACATGCCGGTGTTCCGGTCCCGCAGATGCACGGCCGGACGAAGGGGCACGCATCCGAATGCGCTCAGCACGCGAGCCGTCAATCAGATGATCAAGGCCGTTGCCCGTCGCGCTGGCGTCAATGAGCGCACGTCGGCTCACTGGCTCCGGCACTGCCACGCATCACATGCGCTCGACAGGGGAGCGTCGCTCGCTACTGTGCGCGATACACTCGGGCATGCGAGTATCGCGGTCACGAGCACATACCTTCATGCCCGGCCGTCCGATGGCTCGGGCTTGCACTTGGACGAAGGCGTGTTCCGCTGTGAGCCAACGCGGTAGTTGATACGAACGGGGTATCCGCTATGACGATCTTCATCGGCATCCTCGATGGCGCTGGTGATGTGTGGGGCGTGCGGGTTCCCGACGTTGCTGGTTGCCATGGGGGCGGACCTACGCCGCAAGCGGCCGTGGCCGATGCGATCAGCGCGCTCAGTTGCATGGAAGCGGACTTTCGCTTGCCCGACGCACGGACTGCCGAGGAAGTAGCGGCTGATTCGGCGAGCCGCTTCGATCTTGACCGCGAGTGCCTTGTGGCGCTCCTCTACGTGCCGACACGCGGTTAGCTCGCCAGCCGGTCCACTTTATCGAATCCCGCTTGCACAATCCTCATCCTGTCCGACGGGTGTTCACCCACGAGCACGAACGCTTCGTAAGGGCTGCCATCGAGCCACGTTGTGAAGTCCGCTTCGTCTGCCAGCAGCACGGGCATGCGCTCGTGATTGATGGTCGCCACGAGCGCGTTGGGCGTTGGGTACAGCCCCTCACGTTACGCACGAGGATACCGACCATAAGCGAGCGGTATCAGAGCCGAGTGGCGTTGATTGGCGTCACTCGCCGCAGAGCCCGTTACACGGAACGCCGTCGCTGTTGCCATCGAGGCCAGTGGTGCCGCATCGTTCCAAGTAGAACCGCGCTTCCTCACAACTCGTCATCTGTGAGCACGTCGTCTTGCCCTGACACTTTAAGGACTGTGCAGGCGTCGCAAGGCCAACGGCGCTTGACGTGAAGTAGGCGACGCCCTGCCTGTTCGTCTGTGCCATGAGCCGTTCTTGGTGAGTCGCAGCCGACTTGCCGCACAGCGCTTCGCAAGGGATGCCGTCCCCGTCGCCATCGAGGCGCTTTAGCTCGCAGACTTGAAGGTAATAGGTCGCCTCGGCGCAGTTCGCCATGTCTTTGCAGTACACCTTGGTGCCACAGGCGAAGCTGTGAGACGCGGTTCCGGCGACCGCTACGATGGCAAAAGCTATGGCGGCCTTGCATCTCATCGCGCCTGCCAGCGTCGACTGAAAAGGTCACATGTGCGGCCATTCCCAGGGCTGATTGCCGAGAACTCGGAGGCTGGCATCGTTCATCGTGCGGTTCCGAAGCGGTTATGGACCCTCTGGCTTGTCTTCGAAGACACCAACTTGATGCGCAGTCCTCAGGGCTTGCCACACCGACGATGCATGAAAGCGCGCTAGGTGGTCCGGCAGCTTCGGGCTCAGTTGCTCCATTAGCATCGGCTTCACTCTTGGACGCCGGTCGCCTGAGGCCTCGTGGAGCTGGCACGCAAGCCGCGACTCTTGATCGACCCAGCGCGAGCTTGCAGCATTGCTCGACCACATGACGTAGACCACATCGGCATCTCTCACAAACTCTGGGAGTTTTTCAGCCCAGTCATCGCCAGGTTCGAGATTGGTCACGTCGACGATTGGAGCAATTCCACGTTCTTCGAGTCCTTGAGCGAAGAACGAAACGCGCTCGAAGTCCTTTCGGGAGTATGAGATGAATGGTCTGTTGTACGGCGTCGATACTGTGTCGACAAATTCTTCTGCAGTTGCCATTTCAACAGGGGCGCCGACGGCCGAAAGCATAGTCGCTGAAGATTGCTCTGAGAACGATCGATCTTCGACACCGATGCTGAATTCGAGTTCACCGATAGGCACGCTTCCAGCCTGAATGTATGCCACCGGGCGAACTTTCGTCACTGTCGAGTTTCTCGGGACGCTTGCGCGAAACACGATACTTGCAGCTCGGCCTTCCCACGTGATTGACTTGAGTGGTTCTTCAATTTCCATTTCGGGGCAATCTATAAACATCTCTACCTCAGTACCTCGACTGATCAATGCATCGAGCATCGCTGTTGCTCGCCGGTTAGTTCCAACATCTTCTTTCGCAGCTAGTTTTGCGGCGCTTACTACCTCACTGCGCAAATGGAGCAGAACTTGGATTTTGGCTGGCCAACCACGATAGATTTTCGGCTTAGTGAACACGCTGCAACTTACATCATCGAGACCGCTACCGGCACCCAGCGCGTACATCAGATCGGATGGGGTTTCTGCAAATGCTTCACGCGGCAGCTCGATGTGCGGGGTTGGGAGATCGCCGGGCTCTAGTTTCGCATAGGGCCCCAACGAGTACATCACTCGCGGTAGTGCCTGTTGGCGGGGGTCTTTCTCAGTCGCGCTTTTGAACTTGACACGACCTGACTTGATCGCCTCCTTTAGCTCTTCGTTCTCGCCAAGCAGAATGTCTATGGCAGCGTTTCGATCTGCGTCTACCGCAGACTCACTTACCTTTGCGGCCAGCTTTCTTCGCCTGTGCCGCGCGCGGAGCATCAGCAGAACACCCAACACCGATGCAGCAGCCAACAATATCAGTGGGCCGATTATCCACGGGCTTCTCAGCATCTCGCCCCCCAGTTCAGACATCAGTCGCTTCCAATTTGTCCAGCTTGTCGAAGCCCTCTTGCACGACCCGCATCTTCGCCGGTGGGTACTCCCGTATCAAGCTGAAAGCTTCGTCACGGCTGCCAGTAAGCCAAGTCGCGAAGTCCGCTTCGTCCGTCAGTACCACGGGCATGCGCTCGTGATTGATCGTCGCCACGAGCGCGTTGGGCGTCGTCGTGAAGAATGCGAACACGTCAAGTTCGACCGGATCGCCTCCCTTCCTGATAGGACCAGCCCAGCGCCGCCATATTCCAGCAAAGGCGAACAGCGGGCGGGGCTCGTCAGCCTTGAGCGCGAACCAGTGCCAAGTCGCGGGGGTGGCCTCCCGTGGCTCTGCGAAGGAGGATGCGGGCACGAGACAGCGGCGCGTCTCAAAGCTCTCGCGCCAGAATGTAGAAGTGCGCGCCTTATCATCGCGAACGTTGGTCACGCGTCGCGGGGCCTTCCCCTGCTGTGGCAGGACGAAGCCCCATGAGAGCATGGATAGCTCGCGCTCGCCGTCATCGGCTTGACGGATCACTGGCGCGCTGTGGCCGGGAAAGATGGCTGACAACGAAGGGACGGACCCAGCGCGATTGTGCGACACGCGGAACAGGTCGCGGATTGCTTCGACGTTGCGGGTCATCGAGTAGAGGTTACACATGGCTGAGGAACAGCTAGGTCGAACTATTCGCCATAGAATTGCGATGTGAGAATAACGCCCTTGCAGCCCGCCTGCGGCCCATCGGTCACCATGATCCAGCGCGTACCCCAGACTCGCCTACTCTCAGTGAGTGGATCGCAGTTCCGTCCTCTACGGCGCACGCAAGAAGCGGCGCAAGTGCGGCAGGCTGCGTCTGCACAACTCCCGAGACGATGAGGTCGTACCCCTCTCTGAACTCGCTATCGCCCTTGAAGACGAACACTGGGCCCTTGCTGGCAGTCCCCACCTGCGCAGCCGCAGGCGTCGCTGCAGATATGGCGATCAGGATGAGCAAGAAGCGCATTTCTTCCTCAGCGTGCTGGCATGGGGTGACACGACAGTGTTTGTAGACCCACTCTACCGAATTGGAGTTTGGAAGCCAATCCAGTACTGCGCATTTGGGCTTGCCTACCTTGGAAATGACTATCCGCTACCACGTAGCCGTTCCGAGTTCGCGACCGTCTCGCCAAGCTGCATCACGAGCTTGCGGAGCGCTTCGGAAGCCGCACTATCGACGGCAGCCGCGCCGCCCGAGCAAAAGGCCCCGGCTTCGGCCTCGCGTTCGGCCATGCCTTCAACGGACTTGCCGACAAGGCGACCCGAGGGACCGTCAACGATCACGGATGCACTCGCACGAACCGTGCTCGATATCGTGGCTTGCCAGAAGCCAGGGATCGCCACAAGCTTGCCTTCGAGCCCGTCGCCGCGAACAATGATCTGGCCCTTGAAGCCTTGGGCTTGCAGCGTGCTCGCATCGAGTGGCGCGGTGACTTCCTCTACAGTCTCGATCTGATTGGCGAGCGTCGCCCGCACGGATGACCGGAAGCCTTCTGTCATGTCGAGCGGGTACGTGTGGGCTGCACAGTTGACGCCCTGCGCTCGCACGATCTTGGATAGCTCCGTCGTCTCGACATAGAGGGCGTACCGCCCCGGTAGCTTCTCAGTGTAGGATGACACGACGCTGACCGATCCGGTCGAAATTGGCTTCGCCTCGTAGGCACAGCCTGACAATGCCAAGGCGGCCATGCTGGCCAACATGATGCGTATTGCGTTCATTGCTCAGCCCCCCGCGTTTGTGAGCGGGCCAATTGGAACTGATTTGCGCCGAACCGGGAATATCAGAACAAGGCTATCCACATGCGATTGAGCCTCATGCCCATGCTCGCCATCCTAATGCTCGCACTCGTGCCATCCCCAGCGCTGGCGGATGATCCGATCACGGGAACAGCGTCGATCATCGATGCGGACACGCTCGAAATTGCCGGAACGCGGATTCGCCTGAATGGCGTTGATGCTATCGAGGACGATCAGCGCTGCACCCGTGAAGGCGAGCCATGGGATTGCGCTGCCGAGGGCGTCAAGGCGCTCGATGCCAAGATCGCGAAGCGGGAAGTTGCATGCGTGCCGAGCGGCAAGGATCGCTATGGACGCACGCTCGCAATCTGCACAGCCAACGGTGATCCGGTGTCACTCAATGAATGGCTCGTGTGCCAGGGATGGGCAGTAGCTTTCCGGCGCTACTCGAAACAGTTCATCCCGTGTGAAGATCAGGCCCGCAAGGCGAAGCTCGGGATTTGGTCAGGCGAGTTCATGATGCCCGAGCAATGGCGTCGGCAGATGCGTGGTGACGCGGCCGGCGGGTTGATGAAGCAGGGCTGGCTTAGCGTGTTCGGGCTGCTACTGGATATCGTGGGGTTCCTCATGGTCGCGCTCGAATGGCGACGCTGCTTCATGGAAGAATGGCGTGAACGTGCACGATCGGATTCCATGTTGGGCGCCACGTCGTGGTCCATTCCAGCCGAAGAGCGCCATGTGATACAAGACCAAGCGAAGGTCCGCACGACTGGCGAAATGATCGTACGCCGCAAACGCTTCTGGCTAGGCACGGGGCTGGTTGTCCTAGGCTTCCTCGCTCAGATGCTCGGCAGTGTGCCCGGCGGCATCCCGTGGCTCGGGATCGTACCGTGAACCGCTGCGCTCGGCTCCGGCGGCGATCAACTCCCGCAGCTTGACTTCCCATTTCGTGAGCGCCGCCAGCTTCTCTTCGTTGTGGTCACCAGGATCGTAGTTCCACGAGGTGACTTTGCTCTTCGCGCCTGACACGTGATTGAAGACATGCCCGCGATCATCCGTGCTGATACCGAGCTTTCGCATCTGCCGTCCAACCGTTCGCCGCAGGTCATGCGGTGTGACGTGGGGCAGTCTGAGCCGCTTCATCGTGCGTTCCATGCGGTTCTTGGCCGACGTGCGGTCGAATGCTTTGCGCGTCTTGCTGGACACGAACACAATGCGGTTGCTGCCGGTCAACCGCTGCGCTTCCGCGATGATCTCGCAAGCAAGCGGCGGCAACGGTAGCTCGTGCGGAAGCTTGTTCTTTGAGCGCGCCTCGGGAATTCGCCACATCGCCTGACTGCCATCGCGGGTAAGTTCTTTGGCGCTGAGACCCAAGCACTCGCCGATCCGCTGGCCGGTGACGAGCGCAAACCTTAGTGCGAGGGCCATGACCTGGGCGTCACGAAGATCAGCTTCGGTCTGTCCGCCTCGCTCATGACCGATTGCGGGCGCTCGGGACAGCTCAGTCCAGAACGCCACGATCATTTCATCATCCAGGAAGCGCTCACGCCGCCGTTCAGCGCCAACCTTATGCACGAGCGCGCCGGGATTGAACTTCAAAAGCTCTTCCTCGACGGCCCAATTCAGAACACGGTTGATCAGGGCCAGCACGTGATTGCTCTCAGCTCCACCACCGCGTTTGACTGGTTTATTCCGGCCTTCGACGCGCACCTTTCGGGCTTCCGCAACATAGTCGCGAACATCCTTGATTTCGCCGCGCGTGATCTCAGCCAATGGCATCGTTCCGAGCTTTGCACTCAGATGCCTATGGTACCGCTTCTCTTCATCCTGCCAGCCTCGCAACTTGACCTTTGCGTACTCAGCAAGCCAGCGCCGAAATGCGTCGTCGAAAGTGATGGGGCCTGACGACACTCCACGACCACCACGAGCGGCCGGATCATCGCCTTTAGAGGCACGCATGAGCACGGCAATCGCTTCTTCCCGAGCCTTCGCGAGCGTCATTGTCGATTGATCACCAAGCAGGCGAGCGCGCTGTGTTCGGCGCGCACCGGCTCCGACCTGATATTTCAACACCCAAGTCTTCTTGCCCGATGGGTGAACCTCGATGTGCAGACCGCGCTCGCCTCTCAATCGGTAACGGACACGATTGGCTTCGGGTTTCAGTCGCTCAATGGTGATGGCATTCGGTGCGATCTCTGGCATGCCCGCTTCCCCCGCTCCGCCGAAATTGCGATTGCGATGATAGATCGATTTGCCCTGTTGGGACACAAATTCGGTACCACAGCGGTACCACAGGAATTCGAGCCAGGGTAGTGATCAGCAACCACAGGGCGACGCGCCTAACCTCGAGTTCGGCATGAGGATTACTGGGCAATTGGTTGTTTCATAGGTATTTTGTCTCCGTAGTGTGTGCAGGGTAAATTCAGTGATCGGCTCATTCGCTCATGGCCGTCAGGCAATCGCACTGCAGAGGTCAGGAGTTCGATCCTCCTCGGCTCCACCAATGAAATCAGGGACTTGCTTCGTTCGCGGGAAGATCATGCCGCGTTCGAACTGTGACGCGCCGGATCCCCGCACCCGGTGGGAGATGGCGCAGCCTCGGTTGCGCCATCTGGGCCTTGGCAGGTCGAGAACGGCGAATAGAGCTGGGTCGATGGGAACTTACGGTGACCTGAGCCTTCGTCTCAGTTGGACTCGGCCTCTTCTGCATTTGCCTCCGCGGCGACACCGGCTTCTTTTCCGAACACATAGCCGATACCACGCACCGTCCTGATCGGGTCGGTCTCCCGGCCGCGAATGAGCGCTCTCCTCAGCCGGCCGATATGCACGTCGACGGTGCGCTCGTCGATCGCCGAGCTACGTCCCCAGACGCCATCAAGCAGTTGCTCGCGCGTCAAAACACGGCCGGCTCGCTCCATGAAGTATTCGAGCAGACGGTACTCCGTGGGGCCGAGCCGGACCTCCCGGGCGTTCCTCGTCACGCGGTAGGCGATCCTGTCGAACCGGAACTCACCGGCCTGGATGACATCCTCGATCCGTTCCGGATGTGCCCGGCGTATGAGAGCCTTGGCGCGAGCCATGAGCTCCGGCACGGAGAATGGCTTGGTGACGTAGTCGTCGGCGCCGGTGGTCAAACCGCGGACACGGTCGCCCTCTTCGACGCGTGCCGTCAGCATGATGATCGGAACGCCACGGGTGGCCGCATTTGCCCTAAGCCTCCGGCAAACCTCGATTCCGGAAGCCCCTGGCAGCATCCAGTCCAGGATGATGAGGTCGGGAGACTCCTCGGAAACGAGCATCTCGACCTCGTCGCCTCTCGATACGGAAACGACCGAGAACCCCTCCGATTGAAAATTGTACCGGAGCAGCTCGACAAGCACGTCCTCGTCCTCGACGATCAGGACTTTGGCAACCATGCGAAATCCTCCGAGATGATCGATGGAAATCAGGCAGGCCCGATCACGGTTGTGCTCGTGTGATCGTTCTTCGGCCGTTCGTCGGTCAGCGGCGTACCCTTGACGAGGTAGTGCACGGTCTCGGCGATGTTGGTCGTATGATCGCCGATGCGCTCGATGTTCTTGGCCCCGAACAGGAGGTGCGTACAGAGCCCGATGTTGCGAGGATCCTCCATCATGTAGGTGAGGAGCTCGCGGAACACGGAATTGTACATGGCGTCGATCTGAGCGTCGGA
This sequence comes from uncultured Alphaproteobacteria bacterium, assembly GCA_963741525.1. Lineage (GTDB taxonomy): Bacteria > Pseudomonadota > Alphaproteobacteria > Rhizobiales > Hyphomicrobiaceae > JANNSX01. Next base: position 253,195 of record CAVUIW010000028.1, on the reverse strand, counting down.
ATGCCAGACCGTGAGCGCCTTGTCGGCGTCACGATGGGTGTAGGCGTCGAGGACGTCTTTGAGCTGCCGAAGCGCAAGCTCGACCATGTGTCCGAGGCCGGCCATGAGCGATCTGGGGTGCTGCTCGCTGGCGACGGCGAGCGCCCGCTTGGCGATGTTCTTGGCGAGGTCGCCGATACGCTCGAGGTCGTTGGCGACGCGCATCGCCGCCATGATCTGCCGGAGATCGACGGCCATCGGCTGGCGCTTGGCGATCACCAGGATCGTTTTCTCCTCGATCTCCCGGTTGTAGTCATCGACCATGCGATCGCTCGAGATGACGCGCTCGGCCAGAGCCGGATCGCGCTTGATCAGCGCATCGAAGCCGTTGGCGAGGAGCTGCTCGGTCATACCTCCCATGCGGGAGATCTTGCTATCGAGGTCCGCGAGTTCGGCCTCGTAGGAGGAGACGATGTGGGACTGCGATGCCATGGTCGATGCTGATTCCTTGCTTGCGCACGTTCTTGCGGCGAACCGGATTCCACTGCTCCTTTACGTGCCCTATCCAATCCGGCCGGTGATGTAGTCCTGGGTTCGCTTGTCGAACGGATTGGTGAAAATGTCGGCCGTCTCGCCCTCCTCGACGAGGTGTCCAAGGTGGAAGAAGGCCGTCCGCTGCGAGACGCGCGCGGCTTGCTGCATCGAGTGGGTCACGATGATGATGGTGTAGTTGGCGCGAAGCTCGTCGATCAGCTCCTCGATGCGAGCGGTGGCGATCGGATCGAGCGCCGAGCATGGCTCGTCCATCAAAATCACCTCGGGACCGACGGCGATCGCACGCGCGATGCAGAGCCGCTGCTGCTGTCCACCGGAAAGGCTCGTGCCGGAATCGCCCAGCCGGTCTTTCACCTCCGCGATCAGACCGGCCTTCTTCAGGCTGGTCGTGACGATCTCGTCGAGCTCGTCCTTGCCGCTCGCCAGTCCATGAATGCGAGGCCCGTAGGCGACGTTCTCGTAGATCGACTTCGGGAACGGGTTCGGCTTCTGGAAGACCATGCCGACACGAGCCCGCAGTTGCACGACGTCGAGCGCCGGATCATGAATGTCGGAGCCGTCGATAGTGATGCTCCCCGTCACCTTGGCGACGGAGATCGTGTCGTTCATCCGGTTGATGCAGCGTAGAAACGTCGACTTGCCACAGCCGGACGGGCCGATGAAGGCCATGACGCTGCGTTGGGGAATGTCGACATTGACCTCCTTCAACGCATGCTTCTCGCCGTAGTGGACGTTCACGCCACGGGCGAGGATCTTCGGTGCAAGCGTGGCATCCGTGCCGTTGCCGGAAGCGGCCGTCATAACCTTCATGTCCATGGCGGCGTGTCCTTCAGGTTACCATTTCCGCTCGAACTTGCGGCGCAGATAGATGGCGACGGCATTCATGGCGAGCAGGACAGCCAGCAAAACGATGATGGCCGCCGCCGTTTTCGATTGGAAGGCAGCCTCGGGGAGGTCGGACCAGAGGTAGATCTGCACGGGCAATACCGTCGCCGGCGAGGTGAAGCCCGTGGGAACTTCGATGATGAAGGCGACCATTCCGATCATGAGGAGCGGTGCGGTTTCGCCGAGCGAGCGGGCAATGCCGAGGATCGCGCCCGTCAGTATTCCCGGCAGGGCCAGCGGCAGCACGTGATGAAAGACAGCCTGCTGTTGCGAGGCGCCGACGCCAAGCGCCGCCTCGCGGATCGAGGGCGGCACCGCACCGAGCGCGGAGCGGCTGGCGATGATGATGGTCGGCAAGACGAGGAGCGACAGGACAAGACCGCCGACGATCGGAGCCGATCGCGGCAGACCGAAGAAGTTGAGGAACACGGCAAGCCCTAAGAGCCCGAAGACAATCGAGGGAACCGCCGCCAGATTGTTGATGTTGACCTCGATGAGATCGGTCAGGCGGTTTTTCGGCGCGAATTCTTCCAGATAGACGGCGGCGGCGACACCAATCGGTAGACACAGCGCGAGCGTCACCAGCATCGTCAACAGCGAGCCGATGAGCGCGCCGCGGATGCCGGCATCTTCGGGCTCGCGACTATCGCCCGAGGTGAGAAATCGCCAGTTGAAGCCGCGATCGATCCGGTCCTTGGCCGAGAGTTTCTCGATCCAGGCGATCTCGAGATCGGTGACATCGCGCCGGCTTTCGGGCGTGGCAATCGTCATGATGGCCCATGCGCCGGCGACGGACGCGGAAGCGGAGACCGACCCCAGGGCGACGCCTTTGGCTACGGTGCCTTCGAGTTCCGTCAGCTTGACGACGCTCTCTCCCGCAACCACCAGCAGGGAATGTGAGTTTTCGTCAAGCGCCTGTTTGCCTGCGAATGCGCCGGCGATTTCTGGCGTTGCCTGCATTCGAATGCCGTCACCCTCCACCACAATGGACAACGGGGACGAACCTGAAATGCGATCGACTCGGCCTGTGCTTCCCTTCAGATAGGAGTCGATCCGATCCGACAACAAGACCGGCACTTGCACGGTCGTGCCGATGATCGATGGATCGGCCAAGGCGCGCTCGCGCAGCTGATCCTCGGCGCCGCTGGAGACGAGTTGAACGAGCCGCTTCTTGGCCTTGCGCTCGGTGACATCGGGAAAGAGAGCCCGGACCGAGTCTTGCAGCACTTTGCGCCAGTCGGCGCCGCGAATGGCTGCCTCGGCTGGTATCCCGGCGCCCGCAAGGTTCGCCGGAACGGCAACATCGAGCGCCAGACGATGCGTGACAAAGGCTGGCAACCCCTTGGAGAGGATATCGACCAGGAGGAAGGCAAGGAAGAGCAATGCGATCGCGATCGCCGCCATGCCGTAGACGCGGAAACGCGCCTCCGAGCGATACCGGGCTCTCAGGCGGAGCTCCGTAGCGGTCATGGGCGGCCGGGTGGGTGGCGACACGTCGATATCTGCGACCTCAGTCATATTGCTCCCGGTACCTTCTGGCGATCGTCAGGGCGATGACGTTGAGGGTGAGCGTGAAGAGGAACAGCACCAGGCCTAGGGCAAAGGCGGCGAGCGTCTTGGCGCTGTCGAATTCCTGATCGCCGACAAGGATGGTTTTGATCTGGACCGTGAAGGTCGTCACCGCCTCGAGCGGATTGAACGTGAGATTCGCGGCCAAGCCCGCCGCCATGACGACGATCATCGTCTCGCCGACCGCCCGGCTGATGGCGAGCATCATGGCCGAGACGATGCCGGGCAGCGCCGCCGGCAGGACGACACGCTTGATCGTCTCGGAGTGAGTTGCGCCCATGGCGAGCGATCCGTCGCGCAATGACTGCGGCACGGCGGTAATGACATCGTCGGAGAGCGAGGAGACGAAGGGGATGATCATCATGCCCATGACCAGGCCTGCCGCGAGCGCACTCTCGGATGCAACGCTGAGCCCCAGCGACTCGCCGAAACCCCGGATCAATGGCGCCACCGTCAGCGCAGCAAAGAAGCCGAGCACGACCGTAGGGATGCCGGCCAGAATCTCGAGCAGCGGCTTGGCAAACGCACGAAAACGGGGGCTCGCGTACTCCGCCATGTAAATCGCCGAGAAGAGACCGATGGGGCCTGCGACCAGCATGGCGATAAGCGTGATGAGCAGCGTTCCTGCGACCAGCGGTATAATGCCGAAGGCGCCGGAGGAGCCGACCTGGTCCTCGCGGATCGCCGTTTGCGGCGACCATTGGGTGCCGAAGAGGAAGTCCAGTACGGGCACACGCTGGAAGAAGCGCGCCGATTCGAAGAGCACGGAGAAGACGATACCGACGGTTGTCAGGATCGCGATTGTCGCGGACAAAATCAGCAGCAGCTTCACGAAGCGCTCAACCTGATTGCGCGCCCGGAAATCGGGGGAAAGCTTACGGAATGCCAGCAAGGCCACCAGAAGGCCAAGGCCGATGCTGCCGAGCAGGATCGACCAACCCGCGATCGTTCGGTCGCTCGCATAGCGCTCACCGGCGGCCTTGATTTCCGGCGACGGGCTACCTGCCAATTGTCCATTGGCGTAGGAGACAATTTCGCGAAGCGCGGCGCTGCGCTGGAGCTCGTCACCTGTGATCGCGGATGGCAGGCCGGAGAGTGCTCGGGTCTCGACAAATCGATCGGCGAGCGGCGTGCCGATGAGATAGATCGCCAGCATGGGTGCGAGCAGGGCGATGGCGAGAAAGGCGCCATGGTAAGCCGGGCGGGAATGCGCGGTGCCTTCGCCTGCAAATGCGAAGCCACGGCTCCGGCCGACCAGATACGCCGTGCCGATGAGCATCAACAGCGCTGCAAAGAAGACCAGTGTCATGATCGAAGTCGTCCTCGAGCAGTCGCAACGGGCTGACGAAAGCGTATCGCGAGGCAGCCGATTCTGGTTTAGCAGGCTTTGCCGCTAGAAAACCGGTCGTCTGGCGAGCGAGCCGCAGCGGTGCGGGGTGCCGCTGCGGCTCGCCGTGACTCGGTGCTACTTCAACTCCGAGCCGTCCATCGGCGCCATGGAGGCGACGGTTTCCTTGACCTTGGCGAGCTTGTCGGGCGGCAGCGTCACCAAACCTTTACCGGCCAGATACCCGTCCTCGCCCAGCGCGGCGTCGGAGACGTACTCGGCGGCGAACTTGTCGAGGTTCGGAATGACGCCGATGTGCGCCTTCTTCACATAGACATACATCGAGCGCGCGCCCTTGTACTCGCCAGCAGCGATTGCCTCGAACGAGGGCGCGATCTTGTCGAGGGCAACGCCCTTGAGCTTCGCCTCGTTCTCCTCGAGGAAGGAGAAGCCGAACACGCCGAAGGCATCCGGATTGGCCTCGAGCTTCTGGACGATGACGTTGTCGTTCTCGCCGGCTTCGACATAGGCGCCATCCTCGCGGACGGTCTTCCAGACTTTCTCGAAGGCCTTGGCGTCCTTCTCCTTCAGCGCCTTCAGCACTTCGATCTTCTCGGCACCCTTCTCCATGAACAGCTCATGCATGGAGTCGCGCGTGCCAGAGGTCGGCGGGGGCCCCAGGATCTCGATCTTCTTCGCCGGCAGACTGGCGTCGATGTCCGACCACATCTTGTTGGGATTGGCTACGAGATTGCCATCCTTGTCGGGAACGTCTTTGGCGAGCGCCAGGAAGAGCTGGCTCAACGACAGGGAGAGGTCAGCGCCACCCTTCGATTGAGCAAGTGTCAGGCCGTCGTAGCCGATGATGATCTCGACGATCTCGGTGACGCCGTTCTTCGCGCACGTCTCGAACTCGCCCTTCTTGATGCGGCGGGAGGCGTTCGTTGCATCCGGGTGGTCGACGCCGACGCCGGCGCAGAACAGCTTCATGCCGCCGCCCGTGCCGGTCGAACTCGACGACGGGGGCCGTCGCGCCTGTCGACTTGGCGAACTGTTCTGCAACGGCTGTGGTGAACGGATAGACCGTCGAGGAGCCGACGATTTTGATCTGGTCGCGAGCAAACGCGCCGCCAGTCGTGCCGATGAGAACGGCAAGCCCGAGAGACATGCCATAGAGTTTTGTGGAGGATTTCACGAATTACCCCTGTCGCTAGGTGAGGATGGCCGCAGTCCTCTGTTTTCTGAAGTGCGGCCACGAGCGATCCTCGCTCGCCGTCCTTCTAGGCCATCCACACAACGCGAGTGTGACAGTTTAAATATCTGTTTTTAAACACATAACTGTTGTCGTGTGAACAGACGTCCGTAAACTGGCAGCCAGCATTGCTCGCTGTCCCTCCGGCACAACGACGCGGCGGGCAGATAAAGGCGCTGGCAGAAGGCACGGAAAACCTAACCCCGGGAGAGCACGGCCCGCACCGTATAGCCGCGGTGCAGACGCGCAAACGCCAGGTTGAGCCCGCGCTCGCCGGCGAGCCTTTTGAGAACCGGCTCCAGATCCGTGCGCGGCGTCACCGTATAGTGCGCGAGAAAGCGCTCTAGCCCGCCCTTGAAGAGCTTCGGTAGTTGCTCGCATTGTCCAAAATCGACGATGTGCAGCTCGCCGCGCGGCCCGACCGCGCGCTCGGCGGCGGCAAGTGCCTGCGGCCAGCCGGGGATCATCGACAGTGCGTAGGAGATGAAGATGCGATCGAAGGCGGGAATGCCGAAAGCCCTGGCCGCGTCGAAGTGCGTCGCGTCCGCATGAGCCAATCTGATGCGATGCGTCAGACCCTTTCGCACGATGGCATTGCCGGCCGTCGCCAGCATCGCCGCCGATACATCGACGCCGTAGAGCCGCGCATCCGGGTATAGCTTTGCGGCGCGAATGAGATTCCAGGCTGTGCCGCAGCCGATCTCGAGCACGCTGCCGCCCGAGGGCGGTGACAGCTTCGCCAGCATCGGTTGCCGGCCGATGAGGTAGTGGGTGCGGGTCGCGTCGTAGATGTGGCGCTGGAACCGGTAGTGGCGATCCATGCGGGTCGCGTCATCGAGCGTCGTGTGCATGTCGTGCTCTCCACGATTGGATCTAGCTGCGCCGGATGTAGAGGTGGAAACCGCCATAAATCGCAGATCGGTCTTTGCCTCCAAGCCGCAGCGAACGCTCCTCGTCGTAGGTCCATTGCCCGAGGAGCTCCGAGGGTAGGCGGCCGGGCAGAAGAGTAGGCACCGCGGCTGTCCGAAAGATGACACGCGCCAGGGGCGAGGCGGTCCTCGTGATCTGCCACCAAAGATCTGTCAGATCGTCATCCGTCATCCAGTCCTGGGCGTCGAGCAGCACGAAACGGTCGATGCTGCGGGCCGGCTCTGCCGCAAGTGCATCTGTCAGCGGCATCAGCTTGAGCATCACGCGATCGCTGCGCTCCTTCAGAGCGCGGTAGCCGGAGGGAGTCAGATACGGCGGCAGGCCGGCTTCGCTCGAGCCCAAATAGCGGCGGCCGAAGGCTTGCTGCGCGAAGTAGCTCTCGGCCAGCGGGAAATCACACGCCAACCGCTCGAGCCGCTCGCGAACCACCGCCGACATGGGCCGTCCCGCAGCCAACGCCTTGTGCTGCATTGGTGGAATACCGAGGCCGAAAAGGGCGGAGGGCCGATCCATGAGCCAGCGCACGACCGGGCGATCGAAGATCGGCGCCAGATCCCGGTCGAAGATGCGTTTCTGCTCCCCGATCGAGTGGGCCATCATCAACTTTGCTGGGTTGCCACCGAGCAACCGTGCAAGGACATGACCGGCCCCAATGCAACGGCCGAGCGCTCCACTCCGGTAGAAGTTTCTGGAGAATTGCGCGATGCGCCGTCCCCCTGCGAGGCTGCGGGTCTCCCAGTAGCGGCGAGTCTCCTGGTCAAGACGGGGAGCAATGAAGCGGTCGTATCGGTTGACATTCCGCCGATCATCGGCCTTGCCGAAGAAGGCATAGAACTCCTCGTAGCCGGGAAGGGCAGCCGCTGCGGCGATCTTGAGACGATTGAGCGCGATATGCGCAGTGTTGAGGTCGACCGCGAGAATGGAGCCGGGGTCGGCAGAGAGATAGCTCATGACGTTGCAGCCGCCGGAGGCGATGGCGGCTATGCGCGAGCCCGGCTCGACCTCCAGCGCTTCGAGATCGACGAGCGGGTCCTCCCAGATCTGCGGGTAGACCAGACCTCGAAAAACCCATGTAAACGCGCGCTCCGAGAGACCTTGTCGAGATCTCCACTTGTGCCGGTGAACCGCCCGCTTGAGGTGAAGCTTGCTCGGCGCTTCGACGTGGCTTGCGCCATCCATGGTCTTTGTCATCACCAGCAGTCTCCTGTCGGCCTAGGCGGCCGTGCGGTTCGCCTGTCGCATGGCCACGCCTGGGACGAGCTCGCGTTGGGTAGTTGCGCTCCAGCGAACGATCCGCAATTGCCCGCTGTCGTTCTCGACGAGGGCCGTACAGCTCTCGACCCAGTCGCCACAGTTGAGATAGTGCACGTGGCCGACTTGGCGATCGGACGCATGATGGATGTGGCCGCAAATGACGCCGTCGTAGCCTTCGCGCTCGGCCTCGGCGGCAAGCGCCGCTTCGAAGGTGCCGATGAAGCTGACCGCCTGCTTGACGCGATACTTGAGGAAGGCCGACAGCGACCAGTATTGAAGCCCGAGGCGCTGCCGCACCCAATTGAGTGGCGTGTTGGCCCACATCGCCGCGTCGTAGCCGATGTCGCCGAGCTTCGCGAGCCAACGGGCATTGCGAATCACCAGGTCGAACTCGTCGCCGTGCATCACGAGATAGGTCTTGCCGGAGGCGGTCTGGTGAGCGGACGTCTTTGCGATCTCGATACCGCCGAAAGTGCTACCGGCGTACTGTCTGAGAGCATCATCGTGATTGCCGGGTACGAAGATGATCCGAGAGCCTTTGCGGACTTTTCGCAGCAGTTTCTGGAGCACGTCATTGTGGCTCTGCGGCCAGTGACCTCCGCGCTTCACCTTCCAGAAGTCGACGATATCGCCGACAAGATAGATGGTGTCCGCATCCGTGCATCGCAGGAATTCGAGGAGCGCTTCCGCTTGGGCATTGCGAGTGCCGAGGTGGACATCGGAGAGGAAAACTGCCCGGTACCGGGTGGAGTCTTTTCTAGTCCCAGATGCTGGCTCAAAATCCTTCATGCCGGAAGCGGCTAATGGATTCTCGCAACAGGCGCATGACAGGTTCTGTTCAAGTCGCAGCGCGATCCAATACACTTGAGGAGTTGTGAACCGCCCCGGGTTTGCCGGAGGCTCCAGATATTGAGAGATTGGAGCCATGGAGAATCACAAGACGTTTCCGAAGCTCTCGGCCGAGGTGCGTGAGCGCGCGGTGCGGATGGTGTTCGATCACCGCACGGAGCACACGTCGCCGTGGGCGGCGATCGTCTCGATAGCGACCAAGATCGGCTGCACGGCCCAGACGCTGTCGAACTGGGTGCGCAAGGTCTGGCGGCAATTGCTGCGGGAGGGGATCGAGGTCGCCCGCTGCACGGTGGCCAGATTGATGCGCAAAATGGGCCTTTCCGGCGTCATTCGCGGCAAATCCGTGAAGACGACGGTGCCGGATAGGAGCGCTCCCTGTCCGCTCGATCACGTCAACCGGCAGTTCCAAGCCTCGCGGCCGAACCTGTTGTGGGTGTCCGACTTCACCTACGTGGCGACGTCATGGCAAAGCCATGCTTCGCAATGGACGGCCGGCTTTGTCTACGTCGCCTTCGTCATCGATGCGTTCGCACGACGCATCGTCGGCTGGCGGGTCAGCCGGTCGGCGCATGCGGGCCTTGTTCTCGTCGTGCCGGAGGCGCGCTTTCAGCACGATGCGCTGGAGCAGGCACTGCACGAGCGCCGTCCGGTTGGCGGCGGCCTCGTCAACCACTCTGATCGCGGCGTGCAGTACGTCTCGATCAAATATAGCGAGCGATTGGCCGAGGCCGGTCTCGTGCCGTCGGTCGGCAGCGTCGGCGACTGCTACGACAACGCGCTCGTGCCGGAGGCGCGTCTTCGACACGACCCGAGACGATCAACGGGCTCTAAAAAGCCGAGGTCATCTGGCGGCGTGGCCCCTGGCGCTCGCCGGATGCCGTCGAGTATGCGACGCTCGAATGGGTCGACTGGTACAATAACCGCCGGCTTCTGGAGCCCATCGGCAACAGACCGCCTGCCGAGGCCGAAGCCACCTACTACGCGGGCCTGGAGGAGCCCACAGAAACTCGCCGCCTGACTCAAGCCAACGAGCCTCCGGACAATCCGGGGCGGTTCATCGTGGATGCCAGCCACCATCCCCTATACCCGCAAGGCAGTCATGTCCCGTAGTCACGGATCATGTTCTTGACGGCGACTTGGCGACAGTGCTTTGCTCGCAGTGACGACTGATCAAGACGCCAAATCTCTCATTGGCTTCCGCTTCTGCTTTTAGAAGGTAGTTCGCGCCTAAGACCGTCTGAATGGTTGGGAGCACCCGAAGCGCGATCGTCCAAACTCAAAGCATCGATCCTGGTATGAAGTCGTCCAGCTCGTTGGAGTGAATGCGCCGTGGCGGACAAGGACGTCGAGATCGTCGGAGCCAGCAAGCGCTTCGGAAGCGTGCTTGCGGTCGACAATGTCAGCCTCGATGTCTACCGGGGCGAGTTCCTATCCATCATCGGTCCAAGCGGCTGCGGCAAGACGACGACCATGCGCCTCATCGCCGGATTGGACCAACCCGACACCGGGCAAGTGATCATTCGCGGCGCGCATATGGAAGGCGTGCCGCCCTACAAGCGCAATGTGGGCATGGTCTTCCAGTCGTTTGCGCTGTTCCCTCATCTCAACGTGCTCGACAATGTCCAGTTCGGCCTCAAGATGCGCAATGTGGCCGAGGCCGAGCGGCTGACAAAGGCGCAGCGCGCCCTCAAGGTCGTCGGCCTCGAGGGCTACGACAGAAGGCGCATCGATCAATTGTCGGGCGGACAGAAGCAACGTGTGGCGCTGGCGCGCGCCCTCGTCGTCGAGCCGGCGCTGATCCTGCTGGACGAGCCGCTGGGCGCGCTCGATGCCAGGCTCCGCATCGAGATGCAGAGCGAGCTCAAGTCCCTGCAGCGGCAGATGGGCATCACCTTCATTCACGTCTCGCACAACCAGGGTGAGGCTCTCGTCATGGCGGACCGGATCGCTGTGATGAATCTTGGCCGTTTCGAGCAAATCGATACGCCGCAAGCCGTCTATCAGCGGCCGGCGACCCGCTTCGTCGCCGATTTCGTCGGCCGCAACAACATCATGGAGGGCGCCGTCAAATCCGTCAGCGGCGATCTCGCCAGCATCGACTCTGTGCATGGCATGCTGAGGGCCCGAACCGGCGGCCGGCAACTCGTCGCCGGCCAAAACGTCTCGATGGTCGTCCGCGCGGATCTCGTGAAGCCGGTCGCGGCAAGCGCCGCGCCGCCCGAAAACAAGATCACCGGGGTCATCAAGGGCCTCGAATATGCCGGGAGCGTCATCCTGATCGTGCTCGATCTGGGTGCCGGAAAAGAGCTGAAGCTCGAGCAACACGAAAGCCTCACGCGCGGCGATGGCGCGCCGCGCCATGGCAACTCTCTGACGGCGACTTGGGCGCCGGACGATGTCTACTTCCTGCCGACCTCTTGACGACGCATACCCGACCCCGGCACGGGGCGGCCCCCACACGTAGAGGAGGAAACTGAAGTGACAGACAAGACAAAGCATCCCTCACGCCGTGACGTTTTGAAATCCAGTCTGCAAGCCGGCGCCGCTTTCGGGATGGCCGGCATGGGCGGCATGACGCTGCTCGGCGGTCCCGCCAGCGCCCGCATGGCTTACGAGGACCTGCCGGCCGGCGAGACCGCACCGGCGAGCGGCCTGCAACTGAGAACCATCGGCCTCGGCGTCTCCGTGCAGGATCGGTTCCTGAAAGAGTTCGAGCGCCGCTCGGGCCACAAGACGGCCGGCAAAGTCACCGGCCTGACGCCGATGATCACCGAGTGGCTCGCCGGCGGCAATGCCAACTACGACACCAACGAAACCAACGCCAATCGGAACTCGGCGTTGTGGAATGCCGGCCTGCTGCAACCGATCCCAGTCGAGAAGATCACGTCCTGGGGAAGCGCCCGCGATCTCTTCACCAGCGACAAGGCGATCGGCTACGACACCGAGACGGGCTGGCCGCTGAAAGAGCTCTGGGTCGATCCGGCGACGCAGAAGGAATTCAAGCTCGTGCCGCAGTTCTTCAACTGCGATTCGATCGGCTACCGCCAGGATCTCATCGGCGGCGACATCGATACCTGGGGCGCGCTCGTCGATCCCAAGTTCAAGGGCAAGGTCGGCATCCTCAACGACAGCCTGCTGACGCCCGGCTGGTGCGCCGGCTACATGAAGAAGAACGGCTTGGCCGACATCAAGCAGTCGCATAACCTGACGCATGAGGAGCTCGACAAGGTCATCGACTTCATGATCGGGCGCAAGAAGGACGGCCAATTCCGCGTCATCTGGGAAGACTACGGCCAGTGCGTGAACATGCTCGCCTCCGGCGAAATCTGGCTCGCCGACGCCTGGAACCCGGTGATCGAAGACGTCAAGAAGCAGGGCGTCGTCTGCAAATACGCGACGCCGAAGGAGGGCTTCACGGCCTGGTATCACGGCGTCGCGATCGCCAAGGACACGCCGAACCTGCAGGCGGCCCTCGACTATGTGAACTTCTGCCTCGAAGGCTGGTGGGGCGCGCAGGTGGCCCCGCAAGGCTACTACTCGCCGACGACCACCTGCGAGAACTACCTCAAGAACTCGACCAAGTCCGATCCCGAAGGCAAGATCAACGACTACGATTGGTGGTACAACGGCGGCGGCTCCGAGGACGCCAAGGCCGGCTGGCCGATCAACGGCCGCGACACCGGCTCGTTCAACAAGCGCTGGGGCAACATCATGCACTGGATGACCTGGCCGGACGATCCGGACTACTATGCGCAGCGTTGGAACGATTTCCTGTCGGCATAGCCGGAACAACGAAACTGAAGCCGGGTGCTGTCACGGTGGCACCCGGTTCCAATGACCACAAAGCAGCAACCCGTCAAATGAGCGCAGCCATCGAGACCGCCGGACAGGCGAGCGCGACCAAGTCCGAGCCGTCCGCCATGGGCGGTGGCGGTTGGTCGACCTGGCTGCTTTTGCTCCCGGGAACACTTTGGATCGCGCTGTTCGTCGGCGCGCCGCTCGTCGCCATCCTCATCTTCGGGTTCTGGAAGTCGGGCTTCGCCGGTCTGCAGCCTGACTTCAACTTCATCAACTACATCCAGATTCTCGGCCGCCCGACCTTCTGGAAGATCACGATGTGGACCTATGGCATCGTCATCTTCACCTTGCTCGGCGTCATCGTCCTTGCCTATCCCGCGGCCTACGCCATCTGGCGCGCGATCAAGGACGAGCGCTGGAAGACGGCGATCCTACTCCTCTGCGTCGTGCCGTTCTGGACGAGCTACCTGACGCGCGCCATCACCTGGTTGCCGATGTTCGGACGCGAGGGCGTTGTCAACAAGACGCTCACGACAGTAGGCCTCATCGACCAGCCGCTGGAGAGCCTGCTCTATACACCTTATTCGATGATGGTGGCGCTTTGGTTCCTCTACATCGTCTTCATGATCGGGCCGATCTATCACTCCATGACGAAGATCGACGAGGATGTGATGTCGGCCTCGGCCGTCCTCGGCGCCAATCCGATCCGGACCTTCATCAGTGTGGTGTTGCCACTGACGCGCCCGGGCCTGATGGCGGGCTCGCTCTTCATCGTGGTGCTCGGTCTCGGCGAGTTCTTTACCGAGCGGGTCATCGGCGGCGCCCAGAACCCGATGCTCGCCGGCCTCGTGCTCCGGCAGGTCGATATCTTCCAGTGGGCCTCGGCCTCGGCGATGGCCGTCCTTTTGACTCTCATGACGCTCGTGACCGTCACCATCATGCTGCGCTTCTTCGATTTGAAGAGGATCTGAGGCCCGGCCATGAGCAGGATCACCCGCAGCCTCTACTTTCTCTACCTGGGCCTGATCCTCGTCATGCTCTACTTTCCGTTCGTGATCATGGCGATCCTGTCGTTCCAGGGGCCACGCGGCGGACACACCTTCCCGCTCAACGGCACGTCCACCATCTGGTACTGGAAGCTCTTCAATCCGGGGGCGCTGACCGAGTACAGCGATGTCGGCGAGTTCCTCGGCGACTATCTCGGCGCGTTCCGGCGTTCTCTCATCCTCGCAGTCGTCACTGCGATCATCTCGACCGTCCTCGGCATGATGGCGGCGCAAGCATTCCGCAAATCGTTTCGTGGCTCCTCGCCGGTGTTCTATCTCTGGCTGCTTGGCATCATCGTGCCTGGCACGACAGTCAGCCTCGGCCTCGCCCTCATCTTCAACCGGTTGGGCATCCCGATGCACTGGATGACCACGGGCCTCGCGGTGCATGTGATGTGGGCGCTGCCCTTCTCGCTCGTCATCTTCCTGATGTTCTACAACCGCTTCGATACCTCGCTCGAGGACGCCGCACTCACGCTCGGCGCCGATCATTGGCGCACGTTCAGGCACGTGACCTTGCCGGTGATGCAGCCGGCGGTCCTGACCTCGCTGCTCTTTGCCTTCACACTGTCGCTCGACGAGTTCCAACGGAGCCTCCTCATCACAGGTGTCGAGCAGACGATGCCACTCATGATCATGGCCTCGGTCACGACACGAATCACGCCAACGCTCTATGCGCTGGGATCGATCACCACGCTCATGTCCTTTGCGGTGGTCGCCATCTATATCTGGCTGCTGTCGCGGTCGCTCAAGCGAGCGCAGGCGTGAACGATGACTGAGCGCCGGCCGCGCACCGTCTCCGATTACGGGCTCGACCCGGCGACGCTCGAGATCATACACGGTAAGCTCATCGCCGCCGTCGACGAGATGGCGATCATCACGGCCAAGACGAGCATGAGCCCCGTCATCTACGAGGTGCTCGACTATGCCTGCGGTATCTGCCGCGCCGATGGCGACCTCGTCGCGCAGGCGAACGGCATCACGCTTTTCACCGGCACCTTCTCCGACCAGGTGCGCTTCATCATGCGCCGCTTCGGTGATGACATGGTGCCCGGCGACGTCTTCATCACCAATGACCCTTACGAGGGCGGCACGCACGCCTGCGACATGGCGGTGGTGAAGCCCGTTTTTCATGGCGGCAGGTGCGTCGCCTTCGCCATCAATGTCGCGCATTGGCTCGATGTCGGCGGCGCCGTGCCCGGCAGCATTCCCGTCAATGCGACCTCGATCTTCCAGGAGGGTTTGCGGCTCTCGGGTGTGCGCCTTGCCCGGAACGACCAACTCATCCCCGATATCCGGACACTGATTTCCGAGAATGTCCGCCTGCCGAAGCTCGCGCTCGGCGACCTCAATGCTCAGATGGCCTCCGTGTCGCGCGCCTCGACGCGCATCGAGGAGGCGATCGCCGACTACGGCCTCGGGTCTGTCGAGCGGGCCTTTGCCGCCATCCTCGATCTGGCGGAGCAGGAGAGCCGGGACGCCTTGCTGCGTCTGCCGGATGGAACCTATGAGAGCACCGATGTGATCGATGGAGATGGTGTGAGCGCCAATCCAATTCCGGTGCGATGCAAAGTCATCAAACAGGCGGATAGTCTGACCGTCGACTTCTCGGGCTCCGCGCCAACTGTCGCCGGGCCGATCAACTGCTCGAAAGGTGCTGCCCGCTCTGCGGTCAAAACGGTGTTCAAGGCTCTGGTCGGTCCGAGCGCGCCGTCCAACGAAGGCTGGTTCCGGCCGCTCCGTGTCGTGCTTCCGCCCGATACTATCTTCAGTGCCCGCAAGCCTGCGCCGACCGGCTGGTACTATGAAGGCTCCGTGCATGCCTCGGAACTCGTCTGGAAAGCGCTGGCGCCACTCGCGCCCGATCGCCTGTCGGCCGGCTCCTATGCGAGCCTCTGCGTCACCTATCTGATGATGCCGGCCGGCGACGGCTCGGACCTCGTGCACATCGAGCCCCAACATGGCGGCTGGGGCGCTTGTCGCGACCGGGACGGCGCCTCAGGGCTCATCTCGCTGACCGACGGCGATACCTACAACTACTCCGTCGAGCTCCTGGAGGCGAAGTTCCCGCTGCTGACGGAGCGCTATGGGTTCAACGTCGAGGGTGGCGTTGGCGCGGGGCGCCACCGGGGCGGATATGGCCTCATCCGCGAGTATCGCATTCTGACCGAAACGGCTCAGGGCTATTGTGGGATCGGACGAACCGCCGTCGCACCATGGAGCATGGGCGACGGCAATCCCGGCACGCTCAATTATGTCGAGATCATTCGCAAGAATGGCAACACAGAGCGGCTCAGCCGCTCGCCGCACTATGAATTGCACAAAGGCGACATCGTCCGTATCGTCACCGGCGGCGGTGGCGGCTGGGGCGCTCCGGAGGATCGCGACCGCCTGGATGTTGCGCGCGATATCCAGGATGGCCTGCTGACCGAAGCCCAGGCCCGAGCCCGGTACGGAACATTCCCATGATCCGCCTCGCCGTCGATGTCGGCGGAACCTTCACCGATCTCGTCGGCTTCGACGAGGCGACCGGGCGGCTCATTACGGCCAAGGGCCTGACGACGCCGGATGCTCAATCGCGCGGCGTGCTCGAGGTCATCGGCCGGGCTGAAACCGAACACGGCCTTGATCCAACACGTGTCGCCTATTTCGTGCATGGCGGCACCACCGTCATCAACGCACTGCTCGAGCGCAAAGGCGTCAAGACGGCTCTGGTGACGACGCGCGGCTTCCGCGATGTCCTCGAAATCGGCCGCGGCAATCGCCCTGATCTCTACAATCTTCGCGCCCGCACTCCGTCGCCCTTCGTGACGCGTGCGCTCCGCTTCGAGGTGGCCGAGCGGCTTTCGGCCAAGGGCGAGGTCATCACGCCACTGGCCGAGGACGAACTCGGCGCCGTCGCCGAGGCCTGCCGGGACGCGGGCGTCGAGGCCGTTGCCATTTGCTTCCTGCATGCCTACCGCAATCCGGCGCACGAGCTTCGCGCCGCGCAGCTCCTCAGCGCGCTCTTGCCCGGTCTATCGGTCTCGGCCAGTCACGAGATCTCGCGTGAGTGGCGCGAGTACGAGCGCTCGAGCACGACAGTCCTCAATGCCTATGTGCAGCCGATCGCCTCGCACTATCTGAAGGACCTCTCGGCCGCGCTTGCTGGGCGACACGTGCGCGAGCCCCACTATGTCATGCAATCGCACGGCGGCGTTGCCCGGTTCGACCAGGCCATCGAGCGCCCATTGACGCTGGTCGAGTCCGGGCCCGCCGGCGGTGTGGCCGGCGCCGTGCGCATTGGTGAAGCCCTCGGCCTCGATGATGTCTTGTATCTGGACGTCGGTGGCACGACGGCCAAGTGTTGCCTGATCCGCGATCGGCGGCCGGATGTGCTGTCGCTCTATCGGATCGAGCGCACACGAACATCGCCCGGGCATGCCATCCAAGTCCCGGTGGTGGATATTGTCGAGATCGGCGCCGGCGGCGGCTCGTTCATCCGTTCCGACGCGTCCGGCCGGCTGAAGGTCGGGCCCGAAAGCGCCGGTGCAAGCCCCGGGCCGGCCTGCTACGGCCTCGGCGGCACCGAGCCGACGCTCACTGACGCCGCCGTCGTCCTCGGCTATCTCGATCCGGAGACCTTCGCCGGTGGCCGCCTGCGCCTCGATGCCGGGGCAGCAGAAGAAAGCCTCGCGCGCGCCGGAGCACCGCTCGGGCTCACCGCACAACAGCTTGCCGCCGGTGCCTGGCGGATCGCGCTCTCCAACATGATCAGCGCGCTGAAGCTCGTCACGATCGAGCGGGGTCACGATCCGCGGCGGCTTTCACTCGTTGTCAGCGGCGGCGCAGGCCCGCTGTTTGCCGGCGAGCTCGGCCGCATGCTCGGCTGCAAGCAGACGATCATTCCACCGCTTCCCGGCAATTTCTCGGCCTGGGGCATGCTGGCGGCGGCGCCGAAGTTTCATCTGAAGCGGAGCCTGCTGCTACCGTTGTCGGCCGAGAGCCGGCACATGACCTCCAACGTCTTTCGTGAGCTCGAGCACGAGGCGACGGCCTACCTCGGCGGGGATGCGCAAGAGCAGAGATCACTGCACCTGCGGCATACACTCGACATGCGCTATGCCGGTCAAGAACACAGCGTATCGGTCACGATCGATGAGGCCTTTGCGCCCGCCACGATCGCCATCCAGTTCCACGAGGCCCACGAGCGCCACTACTCCTATGCCATGCCAGACACGGCCATCGAGATCACCGGTCTTGGCATCGAGGCGACGGCCGACGTGCCGCTCATCGGCTTCACGGCGCCGTCGCCACAGCCGGCCGGGCAGGGCTCTCAGCCATCAGGACACCGCCTGGTCTATGCGCATATTCATCCGACCTTGACGGACACCGGAGTTTCGCCAGAGCCATGGCCGGTCATCGTGCGTTCCAAGCTTGCCGAGGGACAAACCCTCGCAGGCCCATTTCTCGTCGAGGAGGACGCCAGCACGACGGTCGTGCCAGTCGGCCAGACCGCCCAAATCCAGCAATGGGGAATGATCTGTCTGCGATCGGCCGTTGCGGAATGAGCTGACTGCTCATGAGCGCATAACCGCAGGCTTCGGGTGTCCATCGGCAACAGGCCGCCGGCCGAAGCGGAAGCCGCCTACTACGCGGGCCTGGAGGAGCCCACCAAACTCGCCGCCTGAACTCAAACCAATGAGCCTCCGGCAAACCCGGGGCGGTTCAGTATCCACTTGGAAGGACAAATGCACTGAGCACTTTCCGACCAAGTGCGGTTGGTCGAAAGAAAGTGCTCAAAGCCAATAACTTAGACCGGCTTTCCGATTCCGTAGGATCGGAAAACGCTCTAGCTGACATTCGAGCAGCAACGCCACGCTCAGCTGGATTCGCGGCCGATCGGCGAAACTCGGCATTCCGTCAGTTGAGTGGAATTCGGATCGCCGCCTTACCACCAATCTCCTGATAGTCCGAGGAACCCAGCCCGTCGGCGACGCCAGATACGTCGATTGAGACACCGTCTCCGCCTGTGTAGCGGAAGCCGAGCTCGATTTTTGCCCTGAGCTCTTCGTCAAGGCTGTCCGCCAGCGAAACTCCGGTCGCCTGGTGGTCGACGTCGAAGTTCCAGACCCCCTGGATGCTCAGGCGCGGCTCGAACACGCCATCCGGTGTCAGCATGCGATAGATGAACTCGGGTCCAAACACGGCCTGGCCGAGCGAGGCTCTGACGCTCGGAATGTCGACACCGAGCGAGTCCGTATAGGCCTCGGTCTGATCCTCGATGAAGCTGACGCCGACGGTCGGCCGGATGGTCAGCTTGTCGAATTGCCAATCGCCAACGAGCTTGCCCGTCACGAGCCAGCGCTCGCTATCGAAGGTGTCGCGGTAGGTGAGATAGGGGCTCACCTCATTCTCGGATGCCCCCCACGCCGCGCGGCCTTGGAAGTAGAGGTTCTCTCTGAGCCGCAGCGTCGCATAGGGTCCTGCCATCCAGCCGCCGCCTTCGATCTCGCTCTTGGCGCTGTCGGACTGAAGCGACAACCAGTCGTACTGGACCATGAAGCCGACGAGAAGCGAGGAGTTCACCACCCAATCGGCGCCGGCATAGAGCACGCCAAACCGGCCATCGAGATCCCTGCTCGAAGTCTTGATCATCGATATCGCTCAGATGTCCTTCGATCCACGCGTCGAAGCGGCTCGGCTTCATCTTGCCGCCACTCGGGACGGCAATCGGCGTGCCGCTGTCGAGCGCGGCCGCGACCCGCTCGACCTCGTGCTCCGCAGTGTATTTGCTGAGGGAGCTGAGGCTCGTCGAGAAGGAGAGCTCCGTGCCGCCATCCGACCGCCCCATCAGCGCCAAAGGCATGTGAGCGACATTGGGAGCAGAGCTCGCGGCATCGAAACCATAATCGCTCGGCGCAAGGCCCGGCACACCGACGATCGACGAACCCGACCACCCGGCCGGCGCCATCGGCGCGGCAGCGAAGCCCGTTTCGCCCGCGGCGGCCTCGGCATCGTTGAAGTCCTTGAGGCGATCGATCTGGCGCGGCGTATCGGGATCGTGCTTCAGGATCAGATCGTTGCGGCGCTCGAGGAAGCTCGCAATGGTCTCGACCGTCTTCTTGCGGGAGCCCGACGTCACCACTTGAGTGACCGGATCCGACACTGAGCCGAGATAGAGTTCGGTCTCTGGCGTCACGGCCTTGATGGTGTACCTTCCCGCCGGCAGGTCCGCGGTGGCGAGGCGGGCTTTGCCATTCTTCGTCTGCGCGGTGCCGATGACCGTGCTGCCGGACTTGAAGGTGATGAGGGTACCGTTCGGAACTTTCGGCGAGATAACGGCCGTCAGCGTGACCCTTTGCCCTTCATTGCTCGGGTTCGGCGCGGTGGCGAGCGTCGTCACCGTTTCAGGTTTCTCGATCGTGATCGTCACCGTGTCGGTTGACGGCAGGTAGGTTCCGTCCCCGGCCTTCGTCACTTTCACGATGCACGTGCCCGGGCGGGTGGCGATGATCTTGTTGCCCTGGAGCCGGCAATTCCGCGCCCCCGAAGTGATCGCGATAGTCACTTTACCCGTTCCCGACCCGCCGCTGGTCACGATCCGCGTGTTGCCACCAACCGGAATGACCGGCGGATTTGCGGTCGCCGTGAATGCCGACTGCGGCACCTTGCCGATGCCGAAGGTAACGACGACACCGGGCGCGGGGCCAAAGCTGCCGTCTCCCGGCTGCGAGATGGTGATGCTGCAGGTACCGGCGGTCAGCATGGTGACGGTCGCGCCGGAAACCGTGCAGACGCCCGGCGTCGTCGAGACATAGGTGAGCGGCAGCCCGGAGGACGCCGATGCGCTCAACGTGACGGTGCCGCCGGGGACGAGCGGTACCGTTCCGGGGTTCGTTGCGGAAATCGTCTGGCTCGTCGCGCCAATGGATACTGTATAGGCTTGGCTACCGGAGAACGGGCCGCCATTGCCCGGGCTGGTGCTGTCCGTAGCAGTGACTGTGAAGTTGAAGGTGCCGCCGGTCGTCGGCGTGCCCGTTAACCCGCCGCCAGACGCCAGTGTCAGCCCTCCAGGCAGCGCCCCTCCGGTGACCGCGAAACTGTATGGCCCCGTTCCGCCGCTCGCTGTCACTGTCTGATTGTACGGTGAACCGACCGTGCCGCCGGGCAGAGATCCAGGCGAAACGGCAACTGTCGGCGCGTTGACCGTCAGCGAATAGGTGGCCGATCCGGAGAACGGGCCTGTGCCGCCGGAGCTGTCCGTCGCCGTGATCGTAAAGTTGAATGCCCCCGATGCTGTCGGTGTGCCGGAGAGCGTGCCATCCGGTAGTAGCGTTACGCCCGGTGGCAGCGCTCCGCCCGTTACCGCGAAGGTGTATGGACCCGTGCCGCCGCTCGCCGTGATCGTCTGGTTGAAGCCCGAACCGAATGTGCCGGCGGGCAGCGACCCTGGCGACACGGTGAGGGTCGGCGCGGCAATCGTCACGGCAAAGGCTTGGCTTCCAGCGAACGGACCACCACTGCCTGCGCTTGTGTTGTCGGTGGCTGTGACCGTGAAGTTGAACGCGCCACCCGCGGTCGGCGTGCCTGCGAGCCCTCCGGCAGCTGTCAAAGTGAGACCCGGCGGCAGCGCACCTGCCGTCACCGCGAAGGTGTAGGGCCCCGTCCCACCAGAGGCCGTGACGGTCTGGCTGTAGGAGGTGCCGACGGTGCCACCCGGCAGTGAACCCGGTGACACGGCGACCGCGGGTGCATTGCTGGTCAGCGTGAAAGCGAGCGCGCCAGTGAAGGGTCCGGTGCCCGTCGAGCTGTCCGTTGCCGTGATCGTGAAGTTGAACGTGCCCGCCGATGTGGGCGTTCCTGATAGCGTACCGTCGGGCAATAGCGTCACACCCGGCGGCAACGCGCCGGATGTCACGGCGAAGCTGTATGGGCCCGTTCCACCCGACGCTGTGATCGTCTGGTTGTAGTTCGAGCCGAACGTCGCTGGCGGCAGCAAGCCCGGTGACACGGTGAGCGTCGGTGCGGCCATCGTCACCGAGTACGCCTGGCTTCCCGAGAATGGTCCACCGTCGCCGATGGCCGTGCCGTCTGTCGCCGTCACGGTAAAGTTGAACGTGCCACCCGCCGTCGGCGTACCCGACAGCGTGCCGTCCGGCAGCAACGTCACTCCGGGCGGCAACGCTCCAGCCGTCACCGCGAAGCCGTAGGGACCGGTCCCGCCGGAACCAGTGAGCGTCTGACTGTAAGACGTGCCAACGGTACCGCTCGTGAGAGAGCCCGGCGACACCGCGATGGTTGGAGCACCGATCGTCAGTGTGTAAGCCTGAGCGGCCGTGTACGGACCCGTGCCCGTCGACGCATCCGTCGCAGTGACGGTGAAATTGAAGGTGCCGCTGGCCGTCGGTGTGCCGGTGAGTGCACCGCCAGTCGCCAGCGTCAGACCTCCCGGCAACGATCCCGACGTGACCGCAAACGTGTATGGCCCCGTGCCGCCCAACGCCGTGATCGTCTCGTTGTAGCTCGCGCCAAATGTGCCCGGTGGCAGTGATCCCGGCGCGACCGCGATCGTCGGCGACGCGACCGTCACCGTGTAAGCATTGCTGCCCGAGAACGGACCGCCGCTGCCCGCGCCTGTGTCGTCGGTCGCCGTCACCGTAAAGTTAAAGGTGCCACCCGCCGTCGGCGTACCGGAGAGGCCGCCACCCGACGCGAGCGTGACACCCGGCGGCAATGCGCCGGCCGTAATGGCAAATGTGTAGGGGCTGGTTCCCCCGCTCGCTGTCACCGTACCGCTATAGGCCGCGCCGACCGTCCCGTTCGCCAGTGTGTTCGGCGAGACTGTCAGACCTGCCGCATTGATGGTCAGCGTGTACGCCAGCGAGCCCGTGTACGGGCCTGTGCCACCGGAGCTGTCGGTTGCCGCAACCGTGAAGTTGAAGGAGCCCGAGGCCGTTGGCGTACCTGACAAGGTTCCATCCGGCAGCAGCGTCACGCCGGCAGGTAACGCCCCGGACGTCACCGCGAAGCTGTAGGGGCCTGTACCGCCCGATGCGGTGATTGACTGGCTGTAGCTGGAGCCGAACGATCCCGACGGCAGCGCGCCTGGTCCGATTGCAATCGTCGGCGCGGCGATGGTTACCGCGTAGGCCTGGCTGCCGGTGAACGGACCGCCGTCACCGACTGCTGTGCTGTCGGTCGCCGTCACCGTGAAGTTGAAGGTGCCACCCGCGGTCGGTGTGCCGGTGACCGCACCGCCTGACGCCAGCGACAATCCCGGCGGCAACGTGCCCGCCGTCACCGCGAAGGTGCGTGAACTCGTACCGCCCGACGCCGTGACGGTCTGGCTGTAGGACGTGCCAACGGTACCGCCGGGCAAGCTGCCAGGCAAGACCGCGATCGTCGGCGCGCCGACAGTCACCGTGTAGGCCTGGCTGCCAGAGAACGGACCGCCGTTGCCGGCCGTCGTGCTGTCAGTTGCAGTCACCGTGAAATTGAACGTGCCGGTCGCGGTCGGTGTGCCGGAGAGCGCACCGCCCGACGTCAGCGACAAGCCCGTCGGCAGCGTTCCCGCCGTGACCGCGAAACCGTAAGAGCTCGTACCGCCTGAAGCGGAGATGGTTTGACTGTAGGACGCACCGACAGTGCTGTCGGGCAGCAAGCCAGGCGAAACGGTAATCGTCGGTGATGCGATCGTCAGAGCGAAAGCCGCGGTCGACGTCGCGCCATCCGCGCCGGTCACGCGTACGGCGAAATTGAATGTGCCGGCCGCTGTCGGCGTTCCCGAAAGCGTGCCATCGGTGGCCAGCGTCAAGCCGCCCGGCAGCGACCCGCTATCGACCGTGAAGGTGTAGGGTGTCGTGCCGCCGGTCGCCGCGATCGTCGCGCTGTAGGAGGCGCCGAAGGTGCCGCCGGTCAACGGACTTGCGGTCGTGATGGACGGCGCCGCATCGATCGTCAGGGCGTAGGCCCTGTTCCCCGTGAACGGACCGCCATCGCCGGCCGTCGTGCTGTCCGTCGCCGTCACCGTGAAGTTGAAAGTGCCCGATGCCGTCGGCGTACCGGAGAGTGCGCCACTCGAGCTCAAGCTCAATCCCGCCGGCAACGCGCCGGATGTCACCGCAAAGGTGTAGGTGCTGGTTCCGCCCGTTGCGGTGATGGTGTCCGAATAGGCGACACCCTCGAACCCCGACGTGAGCGGGCTCGCTGGCGACAGCGCAATCGTCGGCGCCGCAATCGTCAGCGTATAGGCCTGCACACCGGTGTACGGTCCTGTCCCCGTCGAGCTGTCCGTCGCGGTGACCGTGAAGTTGAACGTGCCCGAAGCCGTCGGCGTGCCTGAGAGAAGGCCACCCGGCGCCAGCGTCAGGCCCGCCGGTAACGCGCCCGACGTGATGGCAAAGCTGTACGCGCTGGTGCCACCAGATGCCGTGATCGTCTCGCTGTAGTTCGCGCCGAATGTGCCCGATGGCAACGAACCCGGCGCGACCGCGACCGTCGGCGACGCGACCGTCACCGTGTAGGCTTGGCTGCCCGAGAATGGACCGCCGCTGCCAGCACCCGTGCTATCGGTCGCGGTCACCGTGAAGTTGAACGTGCCGCCCGCCGTCGGCGTTCCCGAGAGGCCGCCGCCCGGCGCGAGCGTCACGCCCGGCGGCAATGCGCCCGCCGTAACGGCAAATGAGTAGGGACTGGTGCCCCCGCTCGCCGCGACCGCGTCGCTATAGGCAACACCGACGGTCCCATTCGCCAAGGTGTTCGGCGAGACCGTCAGGCCAGCAGCATTGATGACCAACGCGTAGGCCAAGCTGCCCGTATACGGGCCGGTGCCGCCGGAGCTGTCGGTTGCCGTGACCGTGAAATTGAACGTTCCGGTTGCCGTCGGCGTGCCCGACAAGGTTCCATCCGGCAGCAGCGTTACGCCAGCCGGCAACGCACCTGCCGTCACCGCGAAGCTGTAGGATCCCGTGCCTCCTGAGGCCGTGACTGTCTGGCTATAGCTCGAGCCGAATGTGCCCGACGGCAATGTTGCCGGCGCGAGCGCGATCGTCGGTGCGGCAATGGCCACCGAGTAAGCCTGGCTGCCGGTGAACGGCCCGCCATTGCCGGCGGTCGTGCTGTCGGTCGCCGTCACCGTGAAATTGAACGTTCCGCCCGCGGTCGGGGTGCCCGTGAGAGCGCCACCGGATGCGAGCGACATACCAGGTGGCAGCGCGCCCGCCGTCACCGCGAAACTGTAGGAACTCGTGCCGCCCGAGGCCGTGACGGTCTGGCTGTAGGACGTGCCGACGGTACCGCCGGGCAAGCTACCAGGCGATACCGCGATCGTCGGCGCGGCTATCGTCAGTGCGTAGGCTTGCGCGCCTGTGTAAGGGCCCGTGCCGCCAGAGGCATCCGTTGCTGTGACAGTGAAATTGAAGTTTCCGCTCGCAGCTGGCGTGCCCGATAGCGTTCCGTCCGGTGCCAGTGTCACGCCGGCAGGCAGCGCGCCGGACGTCACGGCGAAGGTGTAGGGGCCGGTTCCTCCGCTGGCCGTGATCGACTGGCTGTAGCTCGATCCGAAAGATGCCGATGGCAGCGATCCAGGCGCGACGGCAATCGTCGGCGACGCGATTGTCACCGTGTAGGCCTGGTTGCCGGAGAAGGGGCCGCCGTTGCCCGCTGTCGTGCTGTCGGTCGCCGTCACTGTGAAGTTGAACGTGCCGCCCGCCGTCGGCGTGCCTGACAACCCGCCGCCTGTCGCCAGAGTGAGGCCGGGCGGCAGCGATCCAGCGGTCACTGTGAAGGCGTAGGGCGACGTTCCACCCGATGCCGTCACCGTTTGGCTATAGGCCGAGCCAACGGTACCGCCCGGCAGCGTTCCCGGCGACACCGCGATGGCCGGCGCGCCGATCGTCAGCGCGTAGGCGAGCGAGCCCGTATAGGGTCCCGTGCCTGTCGAGCTATCTGTCGCCGTCACCGTGAAGTTGAAGGCGCCGGCTGCTGTCGGTGTCCCTGAGAGCGTCCCATCCGGCAGCAGCGTCACGCCTCCCGGCAGAGATCCCGATGTCACCGCGAAAGTGTAGGAACCCGCTCCGCCGGACGCGGTGATCGACTGGCTGTAACTCGAGCCGAATGTGCCCGACGGTAGAGTTGCCGGCGCGAGCGTGATCGTTGGCGCGGCGATGGCCACCGTGTAAGCTTGGCTGCTCGTGAACGGCCCCCCATTGCCGGCCGTCGTGCTGTCGGTCGCCGTCACTGTGAAATTGAACGTGCCACCGGCCGTCGGTGTCCCTGTGAGTCCGCCGCCGGACGCCAGCGACAACCCCGGTGGCAGCGCGCCCGCCGTCACTGCGAAGCCGTAGGCGCTCGTACCGCCCGACGCCGTGACCGTTTGACTATACGACGTGCCGACCGTGCCGTCAGCGAGCGTCGCAGGCGAGACGGCAATCGTCGGTGGGCCGATCGTCAGCGCGTAGGCGCGCGCGCCGGTGTACGGACCCGTGCCAGTCGAGTTGTCGGTCGCCGTGACCGTGAAGTTGAACGTGCCGGCCGCTGTTGGCGTGCCGGTCAGTCCGCCACCCGAGGCGAGCGACAACCCTGGTGGCAGCGTGCCCGACGTGACGGCAAACGAGTAGGAAGCGGTCCCACCCAAGGCGGTGATCGTCTGACTATAGCTCGAACCGAAGGTGCCGGACGGCAACGTGCCGGGCGATACCGTAATGGTCGGCGATGCAATCGTCACCGAGTACGCTTGACTGCCCGAGTATGGCCCACCATCGCCGGCCGTCGTGCTATCGGTCGCTGTCGCCGTAAAATTGAACGTGCCACCGGCCGTCGGCGTGCCCGAGAGACTACCCCCCGCCGTCAGCGACAATCCTGGCGGCAGCGCGCCTGCGGTCACCGAGAAAGTGTACGGACTTGTCCCGCCCGAGCCGGTGAGAGTCTGGGTGTACGACGTGCCGACGGTTCCATTCGCCACAGATCCAGGCGAGACCGAAATGGTTGGGACGCCGATCGTCAGTGTGTAAGCGCGCGCACCGGTGTAGGGCCCTGTGCCTGTCGAGCTGTCGGTGGCCGTGACGGTAAAGTTGAATGTGCCTGAAGCCACCGGCGTGCCCGAGAGCACACCGCCGGTCGCCAATGTCAGCCCCGCCGGCAACGATCCCGAAGTCACCGCGAAGGTATATGGCGCCGTACCACCGGATGCCGTGATCGACTGGCTGTAGCTCGACCCGAACGTGCCCGCCGGCAGGGTGGCCGGCGACACGGCGATCGTTGGCGACGCGATTGTCACAGTATAGGCCCTGCTGCCCGAGAACGGACCGCCGCTGCCAGCACCCGTGCTATCGGTCGCAGTCACCGTGAAGTTGAACGTGCCGCCCGCCGTCGGCGTGCCCGAGAGGCCGCCGCCCGGCGAGAGCGTTACACCCGCCGGCAGCGCTCCTGCAGTGACGGCAAATGTGTACGGACTCGTGCCCCCGCTGGCTGTCACCGCGTCACTGTAGGCAACGCCGACCGTCCCGTTCGACAGCGTGCTCGGCGAGACCGTGAGGCCCGCGGCATTGATGACCAACGAATAGGCGAGCGCGCCCGTGTACGGACCGGTGCCGCCGGAACTGTCCGTTGCCGTGACCGTGAAGTTGAAGGAGCCCGACGCCGTCGGCGTACCTGACAGAACGCCGCCCGAGGACAGCGTCAGACCTGCCGGCAACGCCCCTGACGTCACCGCGAAAGAATAGCTGCTCGTGCCGCCGGAGGCCGTGAGGGTCTGACTGTAGCTCGAGCCGAATGTGCCCGACGGCAATGTTGCCGGCGCGAGCGCGATCGTCGGTGCGGCAATGGCCACCGAGTAAGCCTGGCTGCCGGTGAACGGCCCGCCATTGCCGGCGGTCGTGCTGTCGGTCGCCGTCACCGTGAAATTGAACGTCCCGCCCGCGGTCGGGGTGCCCGTGAGAGCGCCACCGGATGCGAGCGACATACCAGGTGGCAGCGCGCCCGCCGTCACCGCGAAACTGTAGGAACTCGTGCCGCCCGAGGCCGTGACGGTCTGGCTGTAGGACGTGCCGACGGTACCGCCGGGCAAGCTACCAGGCGATACCGCGATCGTCGGCGCGGCGATCGTCAATGAGAATGCTTGGGTCGACGTCCCTCCATCCGCGCCGGTCACGCGCGCCACGAAGTTAAACGTCCCAGCCGCCGTCGGCGCACCTGTGAGACCGCCGCCCGTCGCTAGCGTCAGGCCACTTGGCAGAGATCCACTATCGATCGTGAACGTGTACGGTGTCGCCCCACCCGTCGCCGCGATGGTCTCGCTGTAGGATGTGCCGAATGTGCCTGACGTCAACGGGCTCGCCGTCGTGATCACCGGCGCTGCGTTGATCGTCAGCGCATAGGCTCTGTTGCCTGAGAACGGGCCACCGTTTCCGGCCGTCGTGCTGTCGGTCGCCGTCACCGTGAAGTTGAAGGTTCCGTTTGCGGTTGGCGTGCCGGAAAGTCCGCCGCCGGAGCTCAAACTCACCCCGCTTGGGAGCGCACCTGCGGTAACCGCGAAGCTGTAGGAGCTCGTACCGCCCGACGCCGTGATCGTGTTCGAATAGGCGACACCTTCGAAGCCCGACGTGAGCGGACTCGCGGGCGACACCGTTATTGTCGGCGCGGCAATCGTAAGCGCGTAGGCGCGGGAGCCTGTATAGGGGCCCGTGCCCGTCGAGCTGTCGGTCGCCGTGACCGTGAAGTTGAAGGTTCCGGCCGCGGTCGGCGTTCCCGTCAGCCCGCCCCCTGACGCCAGCGTCAAGCCCCCAGGCAACGCACCCGACGTCACCGCGAACGAATAAGTGCTCGTGCCGCCAGATGCCGTGATGGTCTGGCTGTAGCTCGACCCGAATGTGCCGGACGGAAGTGTCGACGGCGAAACCGTGATCGCCGGCGCGGCGATCGTGACGCTGTAAGCCCTGTTCCCCGTGAATGGACCGCCATTGCCCGCCGTCGTGCTGTCGGTCGCGGTGACAGTGAAATTGAACGTGCCACCCGCTGTCGGCGTGCCCGAAAGACCGCCGCCAGAGGATAGCGTGAGGCCCGCCGGCAGCGTCCCCGCTGTGACCGCGAAGCTGTAGCTGCTCGTGCCCCCCGAGGCCGTGACAGTTTGGCTATAGGCCGTGCCGACCGTGCCGCCAGGCAATGAAGCCGGCGACAACGTGATCGTCGGCGCGGCGATCGTCAGCGTGTAAGCCCGGGCGCCCGTGTAAGGCCCCGTGCCTGTCGAGCTGTCGGTCGCCGTCACCGTGAAGTTGAAGGTCCCGGCCGCCGTCGGCGTTCCCGTCAGCCCCCCGCCGGCTGCCAGCGTCAGGCCGCCAGGCAAAGCGCCCGATGTCACCGCGAACGAATAGGTGCTCGTGCCGCCGGACGCCGTGATGGTCTGACTGTAGCTCGACCCGAACGTGCCCGACGGAAGTGTCGCCGGCGACACTGTGATCGTCGGCGCGGCAATGGTCAGCGTGTAGGCGAGATTCCCTACGAATGGGCCGCCACTGCCCGCCGCCGTGCTGTCGGTCGCCGTCACCGTGAAGTTGAACGTGCCGCCCGCGGTTGGTGTGCCCGATAGAACGCCGCCAGACGACAGCGACAAACCGGCCGGCAGCCCCCCCGAGGTGACCGCATAGCTATACGGGCTGGTGCCGCCACTCGCCGTAATGGTTTGACTATAGGATGTCCCGACGGTGCCGTTGGGCAATGAGCTCGGAGAGAGTGTGACGCCGGCCGCACACGTGGCGGTCCAAGTGACGCCGCGCAGGCCGGACGCTTGGTTCGTCAGCGTGATCGAAAACGCCGCGGTACCGGTCGCAGTCGCGTTGAACGTTGAGCTGGCCGTTTGATTGTTGGCCGTAAGGGAAAAACTCGACGGAGTCGGTCCTGAGCCCGAGCCACTCGTCAGGGCGAGGTCGACGAGCCTGTTGCCGCCGTTCGTGGCGATCATGGAGAAGGTAACGACGCTGCCACTGGCAAGATTGTTGATGGTGAGCGTGTCGACTGCTGTTCCGCCGCCACTGGTACCATTCTTTTCAAGCGAGTTTGGGCCGCTCGCTGCGGGCATCGTAGAGCAGTTGAGCGTGTAGGCCGCCGCGAATGCGGCGCGGTCCGGCAGACCGATCGCAACGATGACGGCGAGCAATGCCGCAAGCCAGCGCAGAACGCGCCAGCCCCGGCCACGCAGCGGCCCTGCCAGTTTCTCCACAGCCAACCCCCGCCTTTTCAACAGCCGTTGAAAATGAACTGACAATCACGGCCTTACCTGGAGAGATAGTTGATTCGCATCGTTGAAGAGGGTTGCCGAACTGCCACGTGGCCGGCATATTGCAGATTGTTGCATATGCCCTCTGCGCGTCCGTGCACGCCTTCGCTCAACAGCGATGGCTAGGCATGGCGGCGGTGCGGGCTGCCGCTCCAATTGACGCCGCTAGCGATTGTCAGCCGGCGAGGCTGCATGAAGCAATGCCGCAAGCGCTTCCAGAGAAGCGTGTGGTGAGGGCTCCACTGGTGTTGTGACAAGCCTCTCGTGTGGCGTCGCGCCATAGTTGACCAGTAGCGCTGCACGATCGGAGTCAACTATGGCGCGATGAACGCCACACGAAGCTCATGATATTGCTAGTGGCCCTCATGTCGCGCCAAAATCGGACGGACGCCCGGCGAACATGCGATTTTTGGCGCGACGGGCCACTAGTGCGCACCGATCTGACGTCGCATGCATCGTGTGGGTGGTCTGCGCTTACAATCGGGAAAGCCACTGATTTTGGGGTGGCTGTCCCGCCGTCGCTCCACCTTGCCAGTGCCGGCCCAGCTGGCTACTCTGACATGAATGCGGGGGGATTGCCCGCGCGCTCCGGATAGCATTCGTGTCTAGACGAAGGGGGATGTCATGACGTCGGTCCATACGGGTCTGGGTCCGAGGGCCTTCGTCGAGAGCGGCCTTGCAGCGGCGACCGTTCCGTTCACGTCAATTCCCGTCATCGACTTCGCGCCGATGTTCAAAGGCGATCTCGCGCAACGCCGGGCTGTCGGAGTGGCCGTGCGCGAGGCCTGCACGGAAGTCGGTTTTTTCTACGCCAAGAACCACAACGTGCCTCCGAAGATCATCTCTGACACGTTCGCTGCGGCGCACCGGTTTTTCGATTTGCCGCTCGAAGAGAAACTCGCGTTGAACATCAGTCATTCACCCAATCTGCGCGGGTATACGCCGCTGCTCGGAGAAAACACCGACCCCACGGCGCGCGGCGACATGCACGAGGGATTTGATCTCTCTCTCGAACTGCCTCCCGATGATCCCGACGTGATGGCGGCCGTGTTCGGCTATGGGCCGAACCAATGGCCAAACGACCTGCCGGGTTTCCGCGATGCGTTGTTGACATATCATGCGTCCGTCTTGAGTTTTGGCCACCGGATTTTCCGGGCTTTCGCGCTTGCGCTCGAGATCGACGAGAACTTTTTCGATCCGTTGATCACCAAGCCGATGCCGCATATGCGCGTGCTCCACTATCCGAGCCAGGATGGGCCGGTCGATGACAGACAAATCGGCATTGGCGCCCACTCGGACTACGAGTGTTTCACGATGCTGTGCACCGACGAGGTGCCGGCGCTACAAGTGCTCAACAGCGCTGGACAGTGGATCATGGCGCCGCCGGTCCCGGGATGCTTCATCGTCAACGTCGGCGATCTCATGGCCCGCTGGACGAACGGCTACTTCGCCTCGACGGTGCATCGCGCCATCAACCGCTCCGGCAAGCGACGCTATTCAATACCGTTCTTCTTCGGCACCAATTCGAAGAGCGTCATCGAGGTGATTCCAACCTGTCAGGGACCAGGACGTCCGGCAAAGTACCCGCCCATCACGACCGGGGATTATGTCCGATCCCGATTCGACGCGACCTATTCCCACCGCCAGGACGAAGCCTCCGAAACGAGTGCCGTTCAGATGACAAAATCAGGAGCAGTATGATGCCGTCGAAATCTGTTTTCGCCGTCCGCGGTTTGACGGCTCTCTGTCTCGCCTTGACTGGGATTTTCTGCATCACCGCAGGAGCCGCGGCGGAACCCTTCAAGCTCAAGGGCGAGCCCAAGGTCGCCTTCATCTATGCGGCCAGCGTCAAGGATGGAGGTTGGAATGAGGCCATCGACAATGCGCGCCGCTCGGCAGAGCAAGAGCTCGGCCTCACGATCGCGGTGGCCGAGAGCATTCCCGAAGAGGCGACGGCACTCAAAAACGCGATCGACTTGTTTGTGAAGCGCGGCTTCAACATCATCGTGACCACCAGCTACGGCTACTCCGATGGTGTGCTGGAGGCGGCGAAGGCCAATCCTGACGTCGCCTTCCTCAGCGCGTCGGGGACCACGAATTCAGCAAATCTCGAGAGCTTCTACACGCGCACCTATCAGGGCTGGTATCTCGCCGGAATGGCAGCGGGCGCCGTGACCAGAACGAAGAAGCTCGGAATGCTCGGCGGCTTTCCCGTTGGTGTCGTCAACTGGGATGTCAATGCTTTCATTCTCGGCGCCCGCGCTGTCGATCCCGCCAATGAAGTGATCGTCATCTACACGAACTCCTGGTGGGACCCAGTGAAGGAAGGTCAGGTGGCGGAAGCAATGCTCGACCAGGGCGCCGACGTGATCGCCAACAACCTGTCCTCCGCCGGGCCGTTCACCGCCGCTGAGAAGCGCGGGGCGAGCTCTGTCGGCTTCCAGCTCGACATGAGCGCGCATGCGCCCAAGGGCCACTTGACCTCGGTCGTCTTCCATTGGGAGAAGCATCTGGTCCCAACGATGAAGAAAATCATCGCCGGCGAATGGACACCTTCTGAATACGGAGCGTTCCCGGGCATGACCGAAGGAACTGTCGGCCTCACGACGCTCAACGCGGCCGTGCCGGTGGATGTCAAAGCCAAGATCGACGAGGCGCAGGCCAAGATGGTGGCTGGCAAATTCTCGCCATTCGACGGTCCGGTGTTGAAGCAGGATGGCAGCGAGGCCGTTCCCGCTGGGCAGACCATTGGCGATGATCTGATCTGGAACATGAACTACTTCGTCAAAGGGGCCATCGGCACGATGCCCGCGGCGCAGTAGCCGCCGCAGGGGCCGCGGACGGACTGACCGATCATGCTGTCCCTGAGCGGCATCTCCAAAAGCTTTGATGGCCGGCCGGCGCTGTTGTCTGCGTCACTCAGCGTAGTTGCTGGCGAGGTGCATGCGCTGCTTGGCGAGAATGGCGCCGGCAAATCAACATTGATGAATGTGTTGGCCGGTATCTATGCGCCCGATTCCGGAGTTGTGACGCTCGACGGCCAACGCTTGGCGATGCGCGGGCCTCAGGATGCAATCCGGGCCGGGATCGGCATGGTGCACCAGCATTTCAGGCTGGTCGAGCGGTTCTCCGCCGCCGAGAATCTGATGCTGGCGGCCAAGGACCGGCCTGAACTCGCGACGCGGCGCGCGGCGTCGCATGCGCTCAAAGTCATGGGCGAGGAGTTGGGGCTCCACATCGATCCAGCAGCCATCGTGGGCGAGGTGTCGGTGTCCGAGCGTCAGCGGATCGAAATCTGCAAAGTGCTAGCACTCGGCGCGCGCATCGTCGTGTTGGATGAGCCGACGGCGGTGTTGACGGACCAGGAGGCCGGCATTCTGCTCAGCGCGGCGCGGCGGATGGCGAAAGCCGGCAAAACCGTCATCCTGATCACGCACAAGCTGCGCGAGGTCATCGAGCACAGCGACCGCGTCACCGTGATGCGTCAGGGCATCACGGTGAAGGCCAACCAGCCCGCAAAGGATCTGGATGTTGCGAGCCTTGCCGAGCTGATGGTTGGCAGCGCAATGGGCGCTCCACGCACCCTTGTTCCGGCCAGGCGAACAGGTTCCGTGCGGTTGCGCGTTTCTGGTTTGACGGCCTATCGCAAGGATGGTGCCGTGGGCGCATCGTCAGTTTCCTTGGAGGTTGGCGGTGGCGAGGTCTTGGGCATCGCCGGGATTGGAGGTAATGGGCAGCAACAGCTCGCCGATGCCATCGCCGGGACAACGGCCATGGCCGGTGGCACGCTGGAAATCGATGGCGTCGATATGACTACCGCATCCGTTGCGGCCCGGCGCGATCGTGGCTTGAGGATCATTCCATCCGACCGCGCTGCGGCGGGCTTCGCCAGCGAAATGAGCGCGTCGGAGAACCTTGCCATGACTGCGGTCAGGGGCGGGCGGTATGGCAAGACCCTGCTCGCCAGAACGGCCATGCACCGGGATTGCGCACGCGCCATCACCGACTATGAGATCGCAGGTGCTGCTCCGGACCGGCCGGTGCGGCTGCTCTCTGGCGGCAATGCCCAGAAGCTGCTGCTGGCCCGCGAGCTGAGTGGGGATGTGAAGGTTCTAGTGGCGCATTCGCCGGCCCGTGGCCTTGATGTGAAAGCCACGGCATTCGTACACGAGGCGATCCGCCAGGCGGCGGCGCGAGGCGCGGCCTGCCTGCTGATCAGCGAGGATCTCGAGGAGGTTCTGGCTCTTGCGGACCGCATTGCCGTGATGAGTCGAGGAAAGTTCCGAGGCGAGCTACCGGCGGGTGCCACGCGCGCAGACATTGGCGCCATGATGCTCGATCATGCTTGACC
Source organism: uncultured Alphaproteobacteria bacterium (assembly GCA_963741525.1). GTDB lineage: Bacteria > Pseudomonadota > Alphaproteobacteria > Rhizobiales > Hyphomicrobiaceae > JANNSX01. The sequence goes on along the minus strand of CAVUIW010000028.1, from coordinate 219,145 downwards.
GCGTCACACTCCAGAGACGCCTGAACCCGCCGCGGGCGCTGACTGCCGCCGTGTTTTCTGGAAGCATTCTCGCCGGAGCGCTGATCGTTGTGATCGTTCTTGTCGCGGCAGGCGCGCCCGCGCAAACACTGTTCGACGATCTGATCGTACAGGTGTTCATCGCGCCTGCCGGGCTCATGCAGACAGTCACGATCGCCATCCCGCTTTCGCTTGCCGGCCTTGCGTCAGCGGTGGCCATGCGGCTCAAGTTCTGGAACATCGGCATCGAAGGCCAACTTTGGCTCGGTGCCATTGGCGCGACCGGTATCGCCATTCATGACATTGGTCCGGAACCGATCCGGCTGATCGTCATGCTGACGGTCGCAGCGTCCTTCGGTGTTCTTTGGATCGCGCTGCCCCTGTTGCTCAAGCTGCGCTTCGGCGTCAGCGAGATCGTGCTGTCGCTTCTCCTCTCGAACGTCGCATACCTGCTCCTGCAACATCTGCTGTTCGGCGCCTGGCGTGATCCCACCAACAGCTTCCCGGTCTCGCCGCGGTTCGACACCGTTGAACGGCTTCCCCAGCTGGGCGGCGGCTCGCTGCATTGGGGTCTTTGGGTGGCGCTCGCCGCGATCCTGTCGATGGCCGTGCTGATCGAAAAATCACGACTGGGGTTCTATGCAACGGCTATTGGGCTCAATCCAGCCGCCGCGCACGCGACCGGGTTGCCCGTGAAGGCAACGACAATCGTGGTGGTTCTGCTTTCGGGCGCGCTGGCGGGCCTTGCCGGCGGCGTCATCGTAACGGGAACGGAGTACCGCCTCACCCAATTCATCGGCGTGAACGCCACGTTCAGCGGCATCGTGATCGCGTTCCTGGCCCGGCTGAAGCCGCTGGCTATCCTGGGCTCCGCCGTTGCTGTCGCGGGTGTCTACAATGCCGGCACGACGCTCAAGGTCTTCTATGGGCTTTCGGACGCCATCGTCGTGCTGATCCAGGGCATCGTGCTGCTGTGCCTGCTCATCGGCCAGTTCTTCAGCACCTACCGTATCGCCATTGCGCGGGAGCGCGGCGCATGATTGCGAGTTTCATCACGAGCTGGCTCGCCAGTGTGCCAACCTTCGCGATTCCCTTGCTCGTGACCTGCGCGGGCCTCATCCTCTCGGAGCGGACGGGCATCATAAGCCTGGGCGTCGAAGGCTACATGGTCTGTGGAGCCATGGCCGGGGCCGTGTGTGTGCTGACGACCGGCAGCCTTGTGATCGGCCTCGTCGCAGGCGTCGGCGCAGGGGCGTCGGTCGCCCTGCTCTTCGGCATCGCGGTTGTCATCTTCCGTGCCGATCAGATCCTGGCTGGGCTGGCGGCGGTCGCGCTGGGCACCGGCATTGCCGGCGTGCTCGGGCGCAACTACGTGCATCAGACATTTGCAGGCTTTCAGCCACTCGACCTCGGGCCTCTTGCCGATATCCCGATTGTCGGCGAGCTGCTCTTCAAACAGGATGTTCTGGCCTACATCGGGCTTGGGCTCGTCTTCGGCGTCTGGTGGCTCTTGGCGAAAACCCATTTGGGACTGCGCCTCAGGGCGATCGGAGAAGATCCGGCGACAGCGGATGCCGCCGGTACCGATGTGCAAGCACATCAGATGTTCGCCGCTGTCGCCGCGGGCGCGTTGGCGGGATTTGGCGGGGCTTATCTTTCGCTCGCAGGCAGCGAAGTGTGGGTGGAGGGCATGGTCAGCGGGCGCGGCTGGATTTCTCTGGCACTGGTAATCTTCTCGCGCTGGCATCCTCTGCGCGCGATTTTCGGTGCGCTCCTCTTCGGCGGCATGGAAGCGCTACTGCCGAGGCTGCTCGCCATCGGCTTCGACGCACCCGTCTATCTGATGGCCACAATGCCCTATGTGCTGACCGTTGCCGTCCTGGTGTTCTCAAGCCTCTCGACGTCACGCCGCACCGCCGAGCCCATGAGCCTCGGGCGGGCTTACATCCGGCAAGATCGCAGATAGGCGATCGCCGAGAGGCTGGCCAGCGAGCACGTCGAGACGATGGCGGCGCTCCGGGCGGCCATATCGCGTCCACATTGCAACACAGCAGGGTGTTGGAGTGATTCAGCCAAGAACGGAAACACCCGAGGAGATCTGTTCACGGCCACCTTCCTCTTCGCCAGCATATTTTTCCGCTCGGAATCTGCTCTGTCCCGATGCTGCCGGACAAGTTCGCGCCGCCAAACCTCATGGGCGAATCCTAGGACGTCGAGTCAAACCGCACGCAGAAGATGAGCCATATGCGAAGTGCTGGAGACCGCGTCCGTTCTGTAATGATCAATCAGAATCGGCACGGTGAACATTCGGAACACCCGGACGTCCGAGCGAACGTGCTCGGATACGCCGGGCCAATGGGCGATGTACTCGCTGGTGAAACGCGAGACCGATTCGTCACAGATGTATGCGAGTTGGTCTTCAAGGATGTCATCCGGAACGCACCGGCACTCCTGTCCGATTTCGGCGACGACGCCGCATCGCAGGAGATCTGCTTGGGCGGCCGGCGAGATGGACAGCACTATCGAGTCCGTTGCCATCATGACGGCATTGCCGGAGCTGAGCCGCACCAGATCCGCGATAATCTCCATGATCGGGGCGAAGGGGGAAAGCAGTTCGGCGAGCTGCCTCGACTTGTAACGCGCAGGTACACTGTCGCCCGTTTCCCATCGGCGAAGGCTCCGCGGCTCAACCCCTATCTGGGCCGCGAATTCCTCCTGAGTGAGGCGGTTGATGGATCGATAGTCTCGGATTGCACGGGCCCAGTCCATCCTCGCGTCGCCCCTCATCGCCAAGAATCACATCGGGGGAGAGTATCCGCAGGCGTTTCGTTATCAATAGTATGATCAATACTGTATTCCAAGCCGGCTGCAGATCCAGATCGAGCCCAAACGATGCGGATCGCCGGCAGGAAGCGCTGGTCAAACACTCGAGATGACCTACTGCGGCATCCTGGAACTGTTGAAGCTAGAGAATTGATCGACCAAGGGTTGGTATCTGCAACACCTTGAAATATTGAACTAATTATCATCTCCGGACAAAGACTGTCCTGTTATGATCCGCTGTAGTCCCTCAACATATGCCATGCGAATCACTGCGGGCCCATCATGGTCTCGAGGTCGGTTCGCATATGACTGAACTGATCGGGGACACGGGCCGCATCGCGACTTGGGCGATCTTGGATGCTGCGCCAAGATCGTCAGATCGCAATAGCTTTGTCTGGTTTCCAGCGCGGACCGTGCACGCCCTTCGAGGCGGGCAGTGAAGTCCGTCGCCTGGATGCCTGAACCGCTGGGTTTTCCCACGACTTCCGCGTGCGGCAGGTGCCGCGCGAGCCACTGTGTAGCCGTGTGTCTAGGGAATCCAAACGCCGCTGGCAAACTCGAGGGGACGAGACATGGCACTGCTCAAGGGTACGAAGAAGAAAGACAACCTGGTCGGCACCAGCGGCAACGACACCATTCTAGGATTGGACGACGACGATGTGCTCTCCGGTGGCGGGGGCAATGACAAGCTCATCGGCGGCGATGGTGATGACTCGCTCTCTGGTGGCGGTGGTGATGATGTCCTAGCCGGCGGCGATGGCAATGACTGGGCCCTGGGCGGACGCGGCGACGACACGCTGAACGGTGGCGATGGGGATGACAGGCTAGTCGGTGAGCAGGGCGACGATACGCTTTCCGGTGGTACAGGTAACGATGTGTTAGTTGGCGGTACCGGCAACGATTTGATTCGCGGCGGTAGCGGCGTCGACAAGGCCGACTATGCAGGCAACTCATCCGCCTATACTTTCTCGCTTCTAGGCACGCGTCTCCTGGTCCAGCGCGGAACGTCGACGGACCAGGTTACATCGGATGTCGAGCTTCTGCGGTTCAACGACAAGATCATCGACCTGCGCCTGCCGACACTCACCGGCGGCGCCGACCACACCGAGATCTCCGAGGATGGCCGGGTAACGCTCGACGTGCTCGGGAACGACTTGTCGGCCTTCGTCGATCTGACGACCGCAAACATCACGGCATTCACGCAAGGCGCCAATGGCACTGTCACGGACAACGGCGACGGCACATTTACCTACGTCCCGGACGCGAACTTCAGCGGCACCGACACGTTTACCTATACGCTGAGCGACATATCGGGCCGTACACCGATCACAGTTACCGTCACGGTCGATGTCGCCCCTGTCAACGACGCGCCTGTCGCGACGAACGGGGCGGTCACCGTCGCTGAAGACCAGGCCGGCGGCATCGCCATCGACGTGGCCTCGCTCATTTCCGACGTTGAAACCGCCGATGGCAGCCTGACTGTCTCGGCTACTGTTCCTGCGGCTCAGGGCTCGGTATCGGTCTCTGGAACGGTGATCACCTTCACGCCCGCGCTGAACTTCAACGGACCGGCCTCGATCAGCTACTCGGTCTCCGACGGCTCGATGTCGTCGAACGGCTCGATCGCCGTGACGGTCACCGCCGCGGACGACAATCCGACCGCGCCTGGCACGAACAGCGTGACGACGAACGAAGACACCGCCTCGAGCCCCATCAACATCGGTGGCGCTGACGTCGACGGCGATGCCTTGACCTACACCGTGAAGTCCGGCTCCGAGCCGGCCAATGGCACGGTCACGTTCGCGGGCGGCGCTTTCGTCTACACGCCCAACACCAACGCCAATGGCGTCGACACCTTCACCATCGAAGTTTCCGACGGCGCCGGAACGAAGGCCGAGCAGGTCGTCAGCGTCACCATCACGCCTGTCAACGACGCGCCTGTCGCAACGAACGGGGCGGTCACCGTCGCTGAAGACCAGGCCGGCGGCATCGCCATCGACGTGGCCTCGCTCATTTCCGACGTTGAAACCGCCGATGGCAGCCTGACTGTCTCGGCTACTGTTCCTGCGGCTCAGGGCTCGGTATCGGTCTCTGGAACGGTGATCACCTTCACGCCCGCGCTGAACTTCAACGGACCGGCCTCGATCAGCTACTCGGTCTCCGACGGCTCGATGTCGTCGAACGGCTCGATCGCCGTGACGGTCACCGCCGCGGACGACAATCCGACCGCGCCTGGCACGAACAGCGTGACGACGAACGAGGACACCGCCTCGAGCCCCATCAACATCGGTGGCGCTGACGTCGACGGCGATGCCTTGACCTACACCGTGAAGTCCGGCTCCGAGCCGGCCAATGGCACGGTCACGTTCGCGGGCGGCGCTTTCGTCTACACGCCCAACGCCAACGCCAATGGCGTCGACACCTTCACCATCGAAGTTTCCGACGGCGCCGGAACGAAGGCCGAGCAGGTCGTCAGCGTCACCATCACGCCTGTCAACGACACACCGACGGTTTCCGGTCCGATCACAGCCGGCGTCACCGAGGGCTCCGGATCGCAGAGTATCAATCTGCTGGCCGGTGCCTCCGACGTTGATACCGGCGAAACCGCGACGCTCGCCGTGACCGGCGTTTCCCCCTTGCCCGCGGGCGTTACGTTGTCGGGCAACTCGCTCGTGGTCGACACGGACGATACCGCCTTCAACGGCCTGGCGGCGGGTGCGACTCAGATCATCAACGTCAGCTACACGGTCCAGGACGTCCACGGTGCTCCGGTCGCGCAAACGGCTGAGATCACCGTCACAGGTGTCAACGACGGCCCGTCCGCCTCGGCCTCGAGCTCGACGGGCAACGAAGATACCGTCGTTGCGGTTCAGCTTGCAGGAACGGATCCCGATCTCGGCGACGCCATCGACAGCTTCACTGTATCGACGCTGCCTGCGAACGGTACGCTGCATGCGACTGCCGCGGATGCGCTCGCCAACATCAACGCCCTTAGTGCGTCCGCCGTGGTAACCGCTGCCGGCAACACCGCGACACTCTTCTTCCGGCCCACCGCGGATTGGAACGGCTCGACGGACTTCACCTACACGGCAACCGACGGCACCGCGACGAGCGCTGCCGAAACGGCCTCGATCACCATCAACGCGGTCAATGATGCGCCCGTCGGCGCCGATGACAGCGACACGACGAGCGAAGGCAGCGGGCCGTTGTCGCAATTGGCTGCGACCGGTCTGCTCGACAACGACTCGGATGTCGACACGGCTCATGCGAGCCTCGTCGTCTCCGCCGTCAACGGCTCCGGCAGCAGCGTCGGCGCGAGCGTGTCGGGCTCCTACGGTTCCGTCACCGTCAACGCCGACGGCAGCTGGACCTACACGCTCGACGCTCGCGCCGAGACGCTGGCTGATGGCCAGACAGAGACCGAGACCTTCTCCTACACCGTCTCCGACGGCTCGCTTACCGGCACGGCCTTGCTGACGATCACTGTCGGCGGCATCAACGACGCACCGATTGCCAACACTGATGTTGGCGCAATCGACCTCGCGACGGAGGCCTCGACCGATATCGACGTGCTCGCCAATGACAGGGATGTCGACCAGGGGACAATTCTGTCCACCACGCTGCCCTCCGCGACAACCGCAAAGGGCGGGACCGTCAGCATCGTAGACGGCGTCGTCACCTATACGCCGGGCACGGGTACTTTCTTCACCGCCCTCGGCGCGGGCCAGATTGGCGTCGATAGCTTCACCTACGCGCTGAGCGACGGCCTGGTCTCGGTGTCGAAGGCGGTCTACGTCCACGTCACGGGCGAAAACGACACGCCGGTCGTCGATCTGAACGGCGCGTCCGCCGGCATCGACTATGCCGGCGCCAGCCAGTCCGCCGCGGCCCTCTCGGGCGATGTCGACGGTGAGGCGATCCAGAGCGGCATCTCCGTCTCCGATCCGGACCTCGGCGATGTCATTCACAGCATGCTCGTCGAACTCGGCGCTGTCGCCGATACCAACGGTGCGGGCGGCGACAACGGCTATCTGACTCTGACGGCTACCGGCGCCGCGATTGCCGCCGCGCTCGGCGTCACGATCTCGACCGATCTCACCGACACGCTCGAGTTCATCGCCACCACCGGCGACATCACGACCGGCCAGGCGCAGCAGCTGCTGGCCGAGGTGCGCTACGTCAACAACGAGACGACCTTCGCGCTCGATGTGGATGCTCGGACGATCACGGTCACCGTGACGGATGCGGGCGGTCTCACCAGCGCCCCCGCGACGGCCTCCGTCGAGGTGATCGCCGACGTCACCGATCCGGACGACATCGATGCGTTCACCGGCACCCAGCATGACGACAGGATCGACGGCGGCGCCGGCAACGATGTTCTGGACGGCGGCCTAGGTGCAGATACGCTCATCGGCGGCATCGACGACGACATCTACTATGTCGATGACAGCGGCGATATCGTCACCGAGCTGCTGGGCGAAGGCACCGACGAAGTTCGCTCCAGCATCACCTATAGCCTGATCGATACCGATGGCGCAGGCACGGACGGTGGCAATGTCGACAACCTGACGCTGACCGGCACCGATGCGATCGACGGCACCGGCAACGATCTCGCCAACACCATCATTGGCAACGATGCGGCCAATACGCTGGTCGGCGGCGACGGCGACGACGGCCTCTCGGGCGGCCTCGGCACCGACAGCTTCACCTACGACCTCGCGACCGAAGAGGGCGACACCGACACGATTGACGGCGGCGACGATACGGACCAGCTCACGATCACCGGAACGACGGGCGACGATCAGTTCAACCTGGCCGCCGTGCTGTCCGATATCGAAATCGAGATTGCAGCCAACGGCGCGGTTGCGACGGTGGACAAAGATCTTGTCGTAACTCAGCTCGACAACATCATCATCAACACGGGTACGGGCGCTGATGTCGTCACCATCAGCGGTGACTTCACGGGAACGGGCCTCGCCGCTTCGACGATTACGATCGACGGAAGCGCGGATGCTGTTAGCGATAGCGTCGATGCCGGCGGCATCACTTCGGGCCATCGCGTGGTCTTCAATGCAGGCGATGGCGACGATGAGTTCATCAGCGGCGCCGGCTCCGACATCTTCGATGCCGGCGGCGGCATCGACACGGCGAGCTACGCGATGGCGGCGAGCGGCGTCACGGTCGACCTCAGCCAACCGGACGTCAATGTGACCGGCGGCGGCGGCAACGACATGCTGACCGGCGTCGAGAACGTCATAGGTTCGGATCACGACGACACGATCGCCGGCGACGGCATGGATAACGAAATTCGCGGCGGCGGCGGCGACGATGTGATCGCCGGTGGCGGCGGCACCGATTCGGCGCTCTTCACCGGAGATCTGTCGGACTACACCGTCACCATCAATGTCGATGGCCAGTTCGTCGTCACGGACACGATACCCGCTCGCGACGGCACCGACACGCTGGATGCCGACATCGAGCACATCGTCTTCAATGACGTCACGCTCGACACCACCGCCCCCGTGCGGCTGTTCGACGGCGCCAACCTGATCGGCACCTTCAGCACGATTGTCGATGCCGAGGCGGCCTCGAGCGCCGGCAACACCATTGTGCTGACCGGCGACTATCTGGGACCGGAATTCCTAAACGTCTTTGTCGATGACCTGACCATCACCGGCCCGGCCACCGCGACCGATATCGACCTTACGCTCGCCGGCACGGTCATCTCCCTGACCCTTGGAGGCGACGCGCAGATCGACGTCACCGGCAACGGCGAGGACAACATCATCATCGGCAACGCCGCCGTCAACGAACTCAAGGGCGGCGGTGGCAGCGATACGCTGACGGGCGGCGATGCTGCCGACTACTTTGGCGTCGTTTTCGACTCGGCCACAGTGACCGACCTCGGCGCGGGTGGTGCAGACATTCTCGAAGTCATCTTTGCAACGGTGAACGCCACGGCCGCGGCGGACTGGACGGCAACGGCCTCGACCATCAATGATGGGACCGTGACGGTCACGGCGGAGGGACACAATCTCGATGTCTCCCTGGCGGGCGGCAGCAGCGGCTGGACGTTGACAAATGCGGGCAACGCCACGGGCGTCTCGCTCACCGGTTCGGCCAATGTCGACACCATCACCGGCGGCGATGGCGACGACACGCTGACAGGCGGCGATGCAGCCGACACGCTCAACGTCGAAGCCGGCACCGATGAGGTGACCGATCTCGGCGCGGGCGGTACCGACGTCCTCGTCGTCTCGGCCGGCGCGACCGTCAACGCCACGGCGGCGGATGGCTGGACCGCCTCGACCTCGACCAGCAATGACGGCACGGCCACCATCACGGCCGACGGGCACGATCTCGACGTCTCGGCGGCGGGCGGCGCCAGCGGCTGGACGCTGACCAACGCAGGCAACGCCACGGGGGTCTCGCTCACCGGATCCGCCAATGCCGACACTATTATTGGCGGCGAAGGCAGCGACACACTGACGGGTGGCGACGACGACGACACCATGACGGGCGGCGGCGCGGCCGATACGTTCAACGTCGATGCCGGTACCGATGAGGTGACCGACCTCGGCGCAGGCGGCGTCGATGACCTCATCGTGTCGGCCGGAGCAACCGTCAACGCCACAGCGGCGGCAGATTGGACCGCTTCGGTCGCGACCAACAACGACGGCACGGCCGCCATCACGGCCGACGGGCACGATCTCGACGTCTCGGCGGCGGGCGGAGCCAACGGCTGGACGCTGACCAACGCGGGCAACGCCACGGGCGTCTCGCTCACCGGTTCGGCCAATGCCGACACCATCACCGGCGGTGATGGCGACGACACGATCGAGGGCGGCACCGGCGTCGACACTGTCTCCGGCGGCGACGGCGACGATACCGTCAACTGGACGACAGGCGACGGCGATGACACGATCCACGGCGGCGGAAACGCCACCGCAACTGGCGATACGCTGGCGATCGTCAAGACGGGCGGCACTCTCGCGACTGTGACGGCCGGCATGACAGGCTTCACCTTCGACGACAATGCCGAGTTGATTGCGGCCGATGAGGTCGAGCGTCTGGGGGTTCAACTCCAAGCCGGCGCCACAGTCACCCTCACGGGCGCCTTCGCTCTCAGCGGCCTTCTCGCCGCCGCCATCGACGGCAGCTCCATCGCTGACACCGTTGATGCGGGCGACGCCGACGACATCGACGTCACCTTCAACGGCGGCGATGGCGACGACACCTTCGTCTCCGGAAGTGGCGACGACACATTCGCAGCGGGCTCTGCCGGGGAGACTTCGGGAGACACCGTCAGCTATGCGGGCGCCGACTCCGGTGTGACCGTCGATCTAGGTACCGGCACGGCAACGGGCGACGGTAGTGACACGCTGACGGGCGTCGAGAACGTCACCGGCTCCGACTTTGCCGACAGCATCACGGGCGATGGTAACGACAACACGCTCTCCGGCGGAGCCGACATCGACACCATCGTCGGCGGCGCGGGCGACGATACCATCGATGGCGGCGACGGCGACGACGTGCTGACCGGCGGCCTCGGCGCCGACATCATCAATGGCGGTGCCGGCGACGACACCTTCCATTGGTCGGCGGGTGACGGCGACGATACCATCGACGGCGGCTCGGGATCCGAGACGCTCGGCGACCTGCTCGATGTTACCGCCACGGGCAGCGGCAACACCATCACGGTCAACTCGGCAACTCTCGCAATCGATGCCGAGACCATCGGCTACTCGAATCTCGAGCGGATCAGCATCAACGCCGGTCTCGGCGACGATACGATCGAGGTCAATCATCTCACCGGTGCGACACTTACGGTGAGCGGCGGCGGCGACGACGGGGTGGACATCACCACGGCCGGGTCCGGCGCGCTCATCAGTGACGACGGCGGTGACACGCTGTACTTCAAAGACCTCACCTCGGGCACGGGCGTCACGGTTTCGCTCATCGGTGGCACCTTCAAGGAGACGGGCTCGCTTCTCACCCATGCCGTGTCGGGTGTCGAGAACGTCACCGGCTCCGACTTCGACGACAACGTCATCGGCAGCACCGGATCGAACATCCTGGCTGGCGGCGACGGCACCGACAGTCTGAGCGGCCTGGCAGGCGTCGACGTGATCAAGGGCGAGGACGGCGACGACACGCTGTTCGGCGGCAACGACACCGACCATCTGCTCGGCGGCATAGGCAAGGACGCGATGTCGGGCGACAGTGGCGCCGACTTCTTCTACTTCCTCGCGGCCGACAACCACTCGGGCGGCGACTTCGACACGCTGAAGGGCTTCTCGGTTCCGGGCAACGACAAGCTCGTGGTTCAGAGCGGGGCCGGATCGTTCACGTCGCTGGTGGCAGCCTTCGACTTCGTCTCCGACGATATCGGTCCCGGCAATGCCTACGGTGGCGGCACACCGGGCGTCGCGACCTTCGTCATCGACACGGTCACCGGTGTCGGCGAGAGCGTCAGCCTCTGGTACGACGATGCCGGCGACGGCGTGGCCGACTTCAAGGTCACGGAGTTCGACAACGTCTCCAACCTCTCAGGCATGAGCACGGCGACGTTCATCATCATCTAAGGCTGGCAATCTTGCACCGACGCGTGGCTTGGAGCTCCTCACCGGAGTTCCGAGCCACGCAATCTTGCGATCGGCAGGACGAGACCAAAGTACGCGGGCGGGCGGCGTCGAGTGTGGAAATCAAGGCATCGCCCCACCCCGATGTCTGATGCGCTGAGGCTGTCGCAATCGTTCAGGTCGACTTCTTCTGGTTCGTTGCTCCATCGCAGCCCTTGCTCGGTCAGTCGTAGACCGTGTGCATGCAAGATCGGCGTTGGGTGCGGGGGTAGCATTTGCCGCCGGACCGCGAGCCTTGCCGCGACGAAAACCGTCGCGTGGCAATACGCCAAACAGAACGTGCTCGCCTGCAGCATCGCACCGTGAGCCGCACGGAACCAGTTTTCCGTCGATGCCGCCAACGCCGACGGTGGCGGAGCGACCGTGCCAGCGGGCCCCGCCATGGGCGAGTGGATACCGCCTTCCGACATAGGGTGTTTCCGTTTTTCGTTCGATCACTTCAACACTCTAATTCCTTGGTCTGTCGTGCTTCGTATCGGAAAACCGCTTCGCACTTTTCCGGAAGCACTCTCCTTGCCTTGTCGTGCTTCTTATCGGAAAACCGCTTCGCACTTTTCCGGAAGCACTCTAGCAGGCTGTTGAAATTGGTTTTCGAGCGGTCAGAAACGCGTTCCCATGTCGAGCAGAATCCGGACGAGCGCATCCAAACACGTTCAGCTCGACGACAGATCGAATTTCGGAGGCCATTCCGGAGGTCCTCGATTGAATTTCAACAGCCTGCTAGTGAACAATCAGACTCGTCAATGACGTGGTGTGACGCTATGTACGGAAGTCCACTTGTGGGGTTCGCCGCAATCACAGAGCGAAACTGCGAACCGAGGCACTCGCGAAGTTTCATCTCCGATTGAGCAGCAACAAAATTCGGCCGAAGGAAGGAAACGACCATGGCAGCCGCCACGACGATCAAGGGTCCTGCGATCTTTCTAGCGCAATTTGCCGGTGACGTGGCGCCGTTCAACTCGCTCGACGCCATCTGCGGCTGGTCCGCTTCGCTCGGCTACAAGGGTGTCCAGATCCCGTCCTGGGATGGGCGGCTGTTCGATCTGAAGCTTGCCTCGGACTCGAAGTCCTATTGCGATGATATACGTGGAACGGCGGCCAAGCATGGCGTTGCGGTTACCGAGTTGTCGACGCATTTGCAGGGCCAGCTCGTCGCCGTGCATCCGGCCTACGATGCGACTTTCGATGGCTTTGCGGCGCTCGAGGTCAGAGGCAATCCGCAGGCGCGAGCGGAGTGGGCGGTCGATCAGCTGAAGCGGGCCGCGCGCGCCTCGCGCAATCTCGGACTCGATGCGCACGCGACCTTTTCGGGCGCGCTGGCCTGGCCTTACATCTATCCCTGGCCGCAGCGGCCGGCGGGCCTCATCGAGACCGCTTTCGACGAGCTGGCGCGGCGCTGGCGGCCGATCCTGGATGCCTTCGAGGAGGCGGGCGTCGATCTGTGCTACGAGATCCATCCGGGCGAGGACCTGCACGACGGCGCGACCTTCGAGATGTTCCTGGAGCGTGTCGGCAATCATCCGCGCTGCAATATGCTCTACGATCCGAGCCACTACGTGCTGCAGGCGCTCGACTATCTCGCCAACATCGACATCTACCATTCGCGTATCAAGATGTTCCATGTGAAGGACGCCGAGTTCAATCCGACGGGTCGTGTCGGCGTCTATGGCGGCTATCAGAGCTGGATCGATCGGGCTGGCCGCTTCCGGTCGTTGGGGGATGGGCAGGTCGATTTCGGCGCGATCTTTTCCAAGCTCACAAGCTACGGCTATCGTGGCTGGGCCGTGCTCGAATGGGAGTGCTGCCTGAAGCATCCCGAAGATGGCGCGCGCGAAGGTGCCGAGTTCATCAAGAGCCACATCATCCGCGTGACGGAGAAGTCTTTCGACGACTTCGCGGGTTCAGGCACCGATCAAGCGGCGAACCGGAAGATGCTAGGGATTGGTTGAAGAAAGGGATCATCAATGGCCGTCGAAGGACGCAGCGACGCAAGCGGCGGTGGACGCATCCGCTACGGCATGGTCGGTGGTGGGGAGGGCGCGTTCATCGGCGCGGTGCACCGGCTCGCGGCACGGATGGACGATCAGTTCGAGCTGGTCGCTGGAGCTTTGGCATCGACGATCGAGAAGGCGAAGGCCTCGGGCGCTGCGCTCGGACTGGCGCCCGGTCGTATCTATGGCTCGTTCGAGGAGATGGCAGAGAAGGAAGCCGATCGCCCTGACGCCATCGAGGCCGTCGTCATCGTCACGCCGAACCACGTCCACTATCCCGCCGCTGTGGCCTTCCTGAAACGCGGCTTCCATGTCATCTGCGACAAACCTCTGACCTCGACGCTCGCCGATGCGAAAGCACTCGCCGAAGTCGTCAAGGCATCCGGCAAGCTCTTCATCCTGACCCACAACTACACGGGCTATCCGATGGTGCGCCAAGCGCGCGCCATGGTGGCGAGCGGCGCGCTAGGCCCTATCCGTGTCGTGCAAACAGAATACGCACAGGACTGGCTGACGACGCATCTCGAGGCAACGGGCCAGAAGCAGGCGGACTGGCGCACCGATCCGGCGCGCTCGGGCGCAGGCGGGTGCATCGGCGATATCGGCACGCATGCCATGAATCTCGCGGCCTTCGTCTCGGGGCTGACGCTCGATAGCGTCGCCGCCGATCTAACCGCCTTCGTTCCCGAGCGCCGCCTCGACGACAATGTGCATGTGATGTTGCGCTTCAAGGGCGGCGCCAAGGGGCTGCTCTGGGCGAGCCAGGTGGCCCCCGGCAACGAGAACGCGCTGCGCCTTCGCGTTTATGGCGAAAGGGGCGGCCTCGAATGGGCGCAAGAGCAGCCAAACCACCTCTGGTTCACCCCCTTTGGCGAGCCGAAGCATTTGATCACGCGAGGCGGCGCGGGCGCTGGGCCAGAGGCTGGCCGCGTCACGCGCGTGCCGCCGGGACATCCCGAGGGCTACCTCGAAGGTTTTGCCAATATCTATCAGGAAGCCGCAAGGGCGATCCGCGCCGCGCGTGCCGGCGAGCCGATTCCCGCCGACGTCGTGTTTCCGACCATCGATGACGGCGTCGCCGGTATGGCCTTCATCGATGCGTGCGTCCGCTCGTCGGCGGCGGGCGGCGGCTGGACGGCGGTTTGATGTCGACCCACGCCGTGAGGTGAGAACTCGTGGCTTAGCCGCCACACATGATCCCGGCGTCATGGCACAGCCATGCTTCGTATGGGTGGCCGGGACCCGTGTGCGCTCGCTGTGGAATGAGGTCATCCCACTCGCCCCGTCCGTCCGAAACTAAAGCGGCAGCGGCGCGTTGGCGCTCTCTTTGTGCTCGACCGTCGTGAACGTCAGCAGCGTATCGCCGATGTTCTCCAAATCATGGATCATCGACTGCCCCACAGCAAAGCTCATATGTTTCGTGTCGCCGACGGCATAGATCCACTCGTTGATTTGACCATCGAGGCTGTGGCTCCTGGCCTTGCCGGGCGAGGTCGCGGTCCAAAAGTAGTCGAGCACGTGGCGGTGGAGTGGCAGGCGCTCGCCGGGTTCCAACGCAATCAGCCAGACGCGCACGCGATCCGTCTCGGAGACGAGCCTGCTGCCGACCCGGCCGTTGCGCTTGTTACGATCCAGCTCGGACTTGAGTTCCGCCGGCCAGTTCGCGGGGGCGACGGGATCGGGGAGCTTTGGGGCCTCGGACATCTTTGCTTCCTAATTCGCAATCTCGGCGTAAAGTACGATCAGGCAGAAACAATCGAGCGGCATCTCGGGATTGGTGTAGATCATGCGCGTGTGCCGGCCCGCCTCGCCGAAGGCCGCGAAAATTAGGTCGGAAGCGCCGTTCAAGATCGAAGGATGGCTCGTGAAGCCAGGCGCGACGTTGAGCGTACCCTCCAACCGGACAATGCGCTTGATGCGCGCGAGATCGCCCGTCGCCTCCGCGAGCTGGGCGATGGCATTCAAGGTCGAGAGCTGGCAGGCCTCGTAGCCCTGCTCAGGCGTCAGGTCCCTACCGACCTTGCCCGAGTAGAGCAGCTTGCCGTCGATCCAGGGAAGCTGGCCCGATGTCATGATGACATTGCCGGCTATCGCCCAGGGTACATAGGCCGCGACCGCGCCGGGTGCCTTGGGTAACGACAGGCCCATGCTGGCGAGGCGCTCGAGCGGGTGCGCTCCCGCAATGCTCATCTCTGTCGGGCATACCGGCTTGAACACGAAGCTCATCGGCGCAGATCCCTTGATCAATCCACGCAAGCCTATCGTACTCATGGGTCTTGTCGATAGGTGAGCCGGCGCCTCGAAAATCCGCTTGCAATGTTTAGTGATACGGGCTTCACTAAACAAAACTCATAAACAAAACGCCTGGGATCGAAACGCATGCCACCGGGACGCACCCCGGCTCTGGCCAACAGAATTGGAGAGATCAGCCGCAGCCCGCGTCGGGCGCGCCTGAGGTATCGCCGGCGCGCCCTAGTGGCCGTCGCGATGCAGCACTGCAACTGGGAGGAACCCAATGATGAGACTGAAGAAAAGTGCCATGGCGCTTGGGCTCGCGGGCCTCGTTTCGGCCGCCGCGTCCACCAGTGCCAGCGCAGCCGGCGAGCTCACCCTCTGCTGGGCGGCCTGGGATCCGGCGAACGCGCTCGTCGAGCTGTCGAAGGATTTCGAGAAGGCCTCCGGCACCACCATGAAGTTCGAGTTCGTGCCCTGGCCGAACTTCGCCGACCGCATGCTGAACGAGCTCAACTCGGGCGGCAAGCTGTGCGATCTGCTGATCGGCGACAGCCAGTGGATCGGCGGCTCGGCGGAAGGCGGCAAATACGTGAAGCTCAATGATTTCTTCGACAAGGAAGGAATCAAGATGGAGGACTTCGCGCCAGCCACCGTCTACGCCTACTCGACCTGGCCCAAGGGCACGCCAAACTACTGGGCGCTGCCGGCGATGGGCGACGCCAACGGCTGGTTCTATCGCAAGGATTGGTTCGAGAAGCCCGAGATCCAGGCCGAGTTCAAGGCGAAGTTCAATCGCGATCTGGCACCACCGAAGACCTGGACCGAGCTCAAGGACATCGCCGGCTTCTTCCAGGGCCGCGAAGTCGACGGGCAGAAGGTCTACGGCGCCGCGATCTTCACCGAGCGCGCCTCCGAGGGCATCACAATGGGCGCCACCTCCGCGCTCTACTCCTTCGGCTTCAACTACGAGAACACGCCCGGCAAGTACGACATGGAAGGGGCTGTAAACTCTCCGGATGCCGTCAAGGGCCTCGAGTTCTACAAGGAGCTCTACAAGTGCTGCACACCCCCTGGCTACACGGATAGCTACATGGGCGAGGGCCTCGACGCCTTCAAGTCGGGCCAGGTCGCCATGATGATGAACTGGTTCGCCTTCATGCCGGGCATGGCCAAGGACGAGAAGGTCGGCAAGGTGACGGGCTTCTTCGTCAATCCCGGCGAGAAGGTTGCGGCCTCCACGCTCGGCGGCCAGGGTATCTCGGTCGTCGCCAACACCGACAACATGGAAGGCGCGCTCGCCTACATCAAGTGGTTCGCGCAGCCCGACGTGCAGAAGAAGTGGTGGTCGCTCGGCGGCTATGCCTGCCATAACACGGTGTTGAACGACCCGGCTTTCAAGGACAGCCAGCCCTTCGCGGGCCAGTTCCTCGAGGCCATGGGCGGCGTCAAGGACTTCTGGCAGGAGCCGGCCTACGCCTCGCTCTTGCAGGCCATGCAGAAGCGGCTGCACGACTATGTCGTCGCCGACAAGGGAACGGCCAAGGAAGCGCTCGACGCACTCATCGTCGACTGGACCGAGGTCTTCAAGGAAGAAGGTAAGCTCTAAGCTTACGCCTTCCGTGCAATCACGCCCCGCGCCTCAGCGCGCGGGGCTCCCCCCGGATCACGAGCGCCAGCGGGCTTCCATGAGCGACGTGCGCACAACAGGCATGGCGGATCGGGCCGTACTGGCGACACCGCCCGCGATGGCGCGGCGCGTCCGGGGGCTCTCCGACCGGGCCATCGCCTGGCTCTTCATTGCCCCAACGATGCTGCTGCTGCTCGCCATCAACATCTTCCCGTTGATCTGGACGATCCAGCTCTCCTTCACGAATTATCGCGCCAACCGGACGGCGGAAGCCAAGTATGTCGGCTTCGACAATTACGTCTCGATCCTGACGAAGTCCGACGTCTGGGAGGCGATGCAGGCGACGGCCCATTTCGTCATCTGGACGATCGTGTTGCAGACGGTGATCGGCTTCGCGCTGGCCTATCTCATCGATCGCAAATTCCGCGGCCACGGCTTCTGGACGACCGTCATCCTGATCCCGATGATGCTGTCGCCGGCCGTCGTCGGTAATTTCTGGAAATTCCTCTATCAGCCGCAGATCGGCCTCTTCAACTACATCATCTCCTTCTTCACAGGCATCCCGCCGTCGTCCTTCGAGATGCTGGGCTCCGTTAGCTTGGCGCCCTGGGCCATCATCATCGTCGATACCTGGATGTGGACGCCCTACGTGATGCTGATCTGCCTCGCCGGCCTGCGCTCGATCCCAGGCTATATCTACGAGGCCGCCGAGGTCGATCGCGCCAGTCCCTGGCGGCAGTTCTGGTCGATCACGCTGCCGATGGCGCTACCCTTCATCATGCTGGCGGTGCTGTTCCGCGGCATCGAGAATTTCAAGATGTTCGACATGGTGAACCTACTGACCGGTGGCGGTCCGGGCTCGACGACGGAGGTCGCTTCGATCACGCTCAAGCGCGAGGCCTTCGAGAAGTGGCGCACCGGCTACTCCTCGGCATTTGCGATTATCCTGTTCGTCACCGTCTTCGGCCTCGCCAACATCTATGTGAAAGCACTCAACCGGGTGAAGCAGCGATGACGGCCGCCCGCACCACCGCCCATTCGGTCGTCGAGCCCTCGCCGCTATCCAAATGGATCGCCGGCGTTCTGGTCGTCGCCTATGCGGTCATCACCATGATCCCGCTCGCCTGGATTCTGATGACGGGCTTGAAGACGCCGCCCGATTCCATTTCCTACCCGCCGAAGGTGGTGTTCGAGCCCTCGCTCGAGGGCTACTGCAATCTCTTCACGACGCGCACGCGGCAGACCAAGGAGTATATCGAGGCACTCGGGCCGCCCACCACGACCTGCGATAGCATCACGCGCGATCGCGACATGGTGATCGCCGGGCGATCGAACTACCTGCCGCGCTTCATCAACTCGCTGATCATCGCCTTCGGCTCGACCTTCTGCGCGGTCGCGCTCGGCGTGCTCGCGGCCTACGGCTTCTCCCGCTTCAAGGTGCCGCTGGCGGACGATCTGCTGTTCTTTATCCTTTCGACGCGCATGATGCCGCCGATCGCGGTCGCCATTCCAATTTACCTCATGTATCGCGACTTAGGTCTCTCCGACACCGCGCTCGGCATGATCCTGCTCTACACCGCCGTCAACGTGTCGCTCGCGGTGTGGCTGCTCAAGGGCTTCATCGACGAGATCCCGCGCGAGTACGAGGAAGCCGCGATGATCGACGGCTACACGCGGTTGCAGGCCTTCTGGAAAGTGGTGCTGCCGCAGGCCGCAACGGGGATCGCGGCGACTGCCATCTTCTGTCTCATCTTCGCCTGGAACGAATACGCGTTCGCCGTGTTGCTCACCTCCGGCACCGCGCAGACGGCCCCGCCGTTCATCCCGACCATTATCGGCGAGGGCGGCATGGACTGGCCGGCGGTCGGTGGTGGCACGACACTGTTCCTCATTCCGATCCTGGTGTTCACCATCCTGCTCCGGAAGCACCTGCTCCGCGGCATCACCTTCGGGGCGGTCAGGAAATGATCGAGCAATACCAGACCCCCGAGGCCCCCGAGGAGAAGCCGGGTCTTCTCGCGCAGATCATGACCTTCCGGCGCGGCGTCTGGGAAAATCTCGCGACGATCGTCATCGCACTCGGCGTCTTCATGCTGATGCAGCCCTTCTCGATGACGCTCTACACCTACTCCTTCATCACGACGCTCGTCGGCACGCTGATGTTCGTCGTCGTCAGCAAGTTTCCGGAGTAGGCGGATGTTCGAGAAGCTCAGCCCGATCTTGCCCACCCGCGACATCCTCGCCGCCGAGCGGTTCTACGCGCGGATCGGTTTCGAGACGATCTATCGCGATGAAGAGGAGTATCTCCTCTTGAAGCGCGAGGGCGCGGAGCTGCATTTTTTCCTCAGCGCCGGTCACGATCCGGCCCGCAGCGACCACGGCGCCTACCTGCGTCCCACCGATATCGACGCACTTTCCGACGAGTTGGCGAAACTCGGACTACCATCGAAAGGAATACCCCGCTTCGTTTCCGCCGAGGACAAGCCCTGGGGCATGCGCGAACTCGCTCTCGTTGATCTGGACGGCAATCTCATTCGGGCCGGTCAGGAAATTCCTCATGGCTGAGATCAGGATCGAAGCCCTCAAGAAGCAGTTCGGCGATTTCGTCGCCGTGAAGGAGAGTTCTTTCACTGTCGCCGACGGCGAGTTCTTCGTCATGCTCGGCCCGTCCGGCTGCGGCAAGACGACGACGCTTCGCATGATCGCTGGCCTCGAGCTGCCGACTGCCGGGGCCATCTATCTCGGCGGCGAGGATGTGGCCTTCAAGCGGGCCCGCGAGCGCGACATTGCCTTCGTTTTCCAGCTGTTCGCGCTCTATCCGCATATGAATGTCCGCCGCAACATCGGCTTCCCGCTGATCTGCCAGGGCGTCCCAACCTCGGAGGTGCGCTCGCGCGTCGAGGAGACAGCACGGCTGCTCAGGATCGATCACCTGCTCGACAAACCGGTCTCAGGCCTCGCCGGCGGCGACCGCCAGCGCGTCGCGCTCGGCCGGGCCATCGTGCGGCGCCCGCTCGCCTTCCTGATGGACGAGCCGTTGGGCGCACTCGACTCCGAGTTCCGCGAGATCATGTGCCAGGAGCTGCGCGCGCTGCACGAGCGGATCGGCGCGACGACGGTTTATGTCACGCACGACCAGCTCGAGGCCATGTCGATGGCCGACAAAATCGCCGTCATGAATCACGGTGTCGTCGAGCAGTTCGCTAGCCCAAAGGAAATCTATGACCGGCCGGCCAGCATGTTCGTCGCCGAGTTCATCGGCTCGCCGCCGATGAACTTCCTAAAATTCGAGGGCGCGATCGAGCCGGGCGCCGGCGCAGTCAGCATCAATGGCGCAAGCATCGGCGTCCCAGCCGTTCGCGAGGGGCTCTCCTCTCGCCCGCTCGCCCTCGGCATCCGTCCCGAGCACATCCGCCTCGACGATGCGGGCGAGCTGCGCGGCAGTGTTTTTGGCACCGAGTATCTCGGCACCACGCAGATCGTCACCGTCACGACGGCGCACGGTACGCTGAAGGCGCGCGTTCCAGCCGACGCCAAGGCGGCGCCAGGCGAAACGGTCGGCCTCAAGCTCGCCTCGAGCCGTCTGTCGCTCTTCGATGCCGGAAACGGACGCGCGGTCCGTACCGCCCTCCACGATGGAGGCACCCATGGCTGAGGTCCGGATCGAGGGCGTCTCGAAGCGCTTCGGCAAGACGCTGGCCGTCGACACTTTGTCACTCACCATTCCCGACGGCGGCTTCGTCGTGCTGCTCGGGCCGACAGGCGCTGGCAAGACGACCGCGCTGCGTCTCGTCGCCGGGCTCGAGAAGGCTGATGGAGGCCGCATCAGCATCGGCGGCGAGGATGTGACCGCTGCTCCGCCCGCCGTGCGCGATGTCGCCTTTGTGTTCCAGCAGTACTCGCTCTATCCGCATCTTTCCGTCTTCGACAATCTGGCCTTCCCGCTGCGTTCGCCGACGCGCCGCGTGAGCGAAGCCGACATCAAGGTGCGCGTCACCGGGATCGCCGAGTTGCTCCGCATCCCGCACAAGCTGCAGAACCGGGCGACGCAGCTTTCGGGTGGCGAGATGCAGCGCGTCGCCATCGGCCGGGCGCTGGTTCGCCGGCCGTCGATCTTCCTGATGGACGAGCCGCTCTCCTCGCTCGACGCCAAGCTCCGGGCCGATCTGCGCCTCGAGCTCAAACGAATCCAGGCCGATCTCGGCGCGACCATCCTCTACGTCACCCACGACCAGATCGAAGCCATGACCATGGCGACCGAGGTCGGCGTGCTGTCCAAGGGCAAGCTCGTGCAGATTGCCGATCCGCGCCGCATCTACAGCGATCCCGACGATATCTATGTGGCCGCCCGGTTGGGTTCGCCGCGCATCAATCTGGTGCCAGCGGCCGTGCTGCAGGCGGAGGGCGCGCCCTCTGGCACGCATATGATCGGTGTTCGTACCGAGCATGCCGTCGTTTCGCCCCGCGCCGGCGAAGGCGTCCCCGGCAGGGTGGTCCGCGTCGAGCATCTGGGCGATCAGAGCCATCTGCACGTGGATGTGTCTGGTCAACAGCTGATCGTGCTCGTCGATCCTGAGAGCCCGCTCAAGCCGGGCGACGAGGTCGGCATCCGGCTCAAGAGCCCGCTCTTCTTCGATGCCGCCGGCCGCCGGCTCAGAGCTGCTTGAGGAGAGCCGCCATGGACAGCCCTCTGATGAAGAAGTTGATCGAGACGGTCGCCAGCCGGATCATCACGCACGCCGACGAGCTGACCACGCTCGACCAGGCCATAGGCGACGGCGACCATGGGCTCAATATGAAGCGCGGCTTCCAGGCCGTGCTCGCCAAGCACGATGAAATCGCGGCGAAGCCCCCGGCCGAGGCGCTGAAGGCGATCGGCATGGAGCTCGTCATGAAAGTGGGTGGCGCGTCCGGACCGCTCTACGGCAGCCTGTTCATGGGATTGGGCAAGGGATTGGCCGAACCGGTCGATCGCGCGGCGGCGCTCGCCGCCTTCGAGGCAGGCATCGCCGAGGTCGAGAAGCGCGGCAAGTCCACGACAGGTCAGAAAACCATGCTCGACGTGCTGGTGCCGGTTGTGGGCGTTGTGCGCTCGGGCGGCGACTTTGCCGCGATCCGCAAGGCTGCGGCGGATGCCGCCGCCGCGACCGCGCCGATGCTGGCAACCCGCGGCCGCGCCTCGTTCCTGAAGGAGCGCTCGGTCGGTCACATGGACCCCGGTGCGCGCTCGAGCCAACTCATCATTGAAGCCGTGTGCGATGTGCTGGAGGGCAAGACATGAGCAAGGTCGGTATCGTCATCGTCTCGCATTCGCCCGAGGTTGCCCGCGGCACCGCAGACATGGTGCGCCAGATGGTCGGCAAGGATTTGAAGGTCGCCCATTGCGGCGGCAATCCCGAAGGTGGGCTCGGCACCGACGTCGCCAAAATCCTCAAGGCCATCGACGAGGCCTGGTCGGAGAAGGGCGTCGCCATTCTCGTCGACCTCGGCGGTGCCGAGACCAACAGCGAAATGGCGATCGAGATGCTGCCGGAGGAGAAGCGCGGCAAGGTCTCGCTTTGCAATGCGCCGATTGTCGAGGGCTCGATCATGGCGGCGACTGAAGCCTGGGGTGGGTCGAGCTTGGAGGATGTGCGCAAGACGGCCGAGGAGCTGTCGCCCAAATGACGATCTCAAGCTCGACGCTTACACGATGACGCTGACAGGCAACGAGGCTCAGATGACGATGGCGGCACATTCGGTATTGCTGACCCACGCGGTCGGCCTGCATGCCCGGCCGTCGGTCGCCGTGACGAAGCTCGCCAAGAGTTTCGCGGCGAAGATCGAGCTTGCGACCTCGGAGGCGGGTCCCTGGACCGATGCCAAGAGCATCGTGAAAGTGATGGGCCTCAAGGTACCGCAGAACACGATGCTGCATTTCCGCGCCGAAGGTCCCGATGCCGAAGCGGCGGTGGAGGCGCTCATCGCGCTCGTCGCCAACGATTTTGCGGGCGCGCCGGAATGACAACAGGCGGCGAGGCAAGGTTCGAGGCCGCGCTGCGCCGCTACGACGGACGCGTCGCCTCGCCCGGCTTTGCCGCCGGTCCGCTTTTCCGCATCGAGCGCTCCTCGGCGCCAACCGGACAGGCGGCGACGCTTGCGCCTGAAGCCGAGAGAGCCCGCCTCGAAGCCGCCCTCGAACAGTCCAGAGCCGATCTCGCCTCGCTCGTTGCGGAAACGAGTGGTGAAGCCTCCGACATTCTGGCCTTCCAATTGGCGCTGGCCGAGGACGATACGCTGACGGATCCGGCACTGTCCGCGACCAGTACGGGCCAAACGGCCGAGGCGGCCTGGCATGCAGTTGTCGGCGTGCTCATTGCCGACTACGAATTAGCCGAGTGAGGAATACTTCCGCGCCCGCGCTGGCGATCTCCGCGATTTGGAAGGCCGGGTGCTCGATGCACTTGCGGGCGGCGCAGCGCGCATCGATCTCCCGGAGCGCGCCGTCGTGGTGGCGAAGGACTTGGCGCCATCGGTGTTCATGGGGCTTGACTGGACCGGTCGCGGCATCGCACTCGAAGCCGGTAGCCCGACGAGCCATGTCGCGATGCTCGCGCGTGCGCGCAACGTACCGCTGCTTATCGGCCTCGGGCCGGTTGTCGCCGAAGCCGGCGAGATGGCGCTCATCGATGGCGCGAGCGGCGCGCTCATCATCGCTCCCGACGATCTCACGGAGCGTCGGTTCCGCACGCGCCAAGCGGAGGCGGAAGCGATCCGCGAAAGCACCACCGCCTTGGCGCTCGAGCCAGCAATCACCGCCGACGGCGAGCGGGTCGAGGTGCATCTCAACATCGCCGATCCGACCGAGCTCGATCCCCTGGATCCGGCGATGTGCGACGGCATCGGTCTCGTCCGCACCGAGCTTCTCTTCCACGGCCGCAAGGGTCTGCCCGGCGAGAACGAGCAGGCGGCCGTTTACGCGCGCATTCTGCGCTGGGCGAAAGGCCGGCCGGTTACGATCCGCACGCTCGATGCCGGTGGCGACAAACCTATTCCAGGACTGACTCTCGAGGCTGAGCTCAATCCGTTCCTGGGACTGAGGGGCATCCGGCTTATGCTGGCGCGTCCCGATGTGTTCCGTACGCAGCTCCGCGCACTCCTGCGTGCCGCACCGGAGGGTGATCTCAAGATCATGATCCCGATGGTTGGCGTGCCCGAGGAGATGGTGCGTGTCCGCACAATGATCGCAGAGGTACTTGCTGAGTTGTCGTCGACTGGAACACCGCATGGAACAGCATCGATTGGCATGATGGTGGAGGTGCCGGCCGCCGCCCTGACCCTCGATCACTTCGAAACCGATTTCGTCTCGATCGGCTCCAACGACCTCGTCCAGTACACGCTGGCCGCGAGCCGCGATGCCGATCTGGGCGCGGCCCTCTCGGACGCCGCCAACCCGGCCGTGCTGAATTTGATCGAGACCGTCGTCCGCACGGGTCGCGAGCGCGGCATTCCGGTGAGCCTGTGCGGTGACGCCGCCGGCGATGCGCATGTCCTCCCCAAGCTCCTGGCAACAGGTCTGCGCTCCATTTCGGTGGCGGCTCCCAGGCTCGCCGAGGCGAAGCGCATCATCGCATCATATCGCAAAGCAGCAAGTGCTCCGCCACGCTCCGGCCTCGCCCAGCGTCTCGGCCGCGTCCTCGGCCTCAGTGATGGTCGCCGTGGATAAGCCCGTCCGCTCGAGCGCCGATCGCCGCGAGGCCATCGCGGCCTACAAGAGCATCCTCAAGACCGTGCTCGAGGGCCGACCGTCCGGCATGCGAAATCGTCTCGCCGAGGCGTTGGGAAAGAACCGCAGCTTCGTCAGCCACATCACCAATCCGGCCTATGACACGCCGATCCCATCAGGTCACATCAAGACCATCTTCGATCTCTGCCATTTCTCCGCAGACGAGCGCCGCCAATTTCTCGAAGCCTACGATGAGGCGCATCCGGCCAGTCGCACCCGGGAGCCGCGAGTTCGACAAATCGCGCCAAGTCGTGGTCCGGATGGCGGACTTCGGGAACGACGAGTTGAACCGCCAAGTCGATCGGCTGATGCAGAGCTTTGCCAACGAGATCGCTCAGACCTTCGCCAGGGAGCGGCGGAAGAAGCCGACCAAGAACGGGAGATAGCCCATGAAGAAGTTCATGAACGGCGTCGATGCGGTGTTGACCGAAAGCCTTGCGGGCTTCGTCGCCGCGCACTCAGACGTCGTCGCACTCGGGACCGAGGGCAAGTTCGTCCGGCGCGCTTACCTGAAGCCCGGCAAGGTGGCGCTCATTTCGGGCGGCGGCTCGGGCCACGAGCCGCTGCACGGCGGCTTTGTCGGCTTCGGCATGCTGGATGCGGCTTGCCCCGGTCAGGTTTTTACCTCGCCGACGCCGGATCAGATGCTGGCGGCCGCCGAGGCCGTCGATCAGGGGGCGGGCGTTCTTTTCATCGTCAAGAACTACGAAGGCGACGTCATGAACTTCGAGATGGCCTCCGAGATGGCGGGCCGCCCGGTCATGACGGTGCTGACGAATGACGACATCGCCGTCGAGGATTCCCTCTATACGACCGGCCGGCGCGGCGTCGCCGGGACGCTGGTCGTGGAGAAGATTGTAGGTGCTGCTGCCGAACGCGGTCTTGACCTCTCGGGCCTGAAAGCGCTGGGCGACAAGGTCAATGCGCGCACCCGCTCGATGGGTGTCGCGCTGACGAGCTGCACCGTTCCAGCTGCGGGCAAACCCACCTTCGACCTCGGGGGCGACGAGATGGAGATGGGCGTCGGCATCCATGGGGAGCCCGGCCGGCGTCGCGTCAAGCTCATGGGCGCCGACGCCATCACCGAGGAGCTGGTCGGCGCCATCGCCAAGGATTTCGGCGCGGAAGCGGGCGGTCCCGCCCTGTTGTTGCTCAACGGCTTCGGCGGCACGCCGTCGATGGAGCTCTATCTGATCTACAATGCCGCGCGGCGGGTGGCTGAGAAGCACGGCTTTGTGATCAAGCGCTCGCTCGTCGGCAACTATGTGACCTCGCTCGACATGGCCGGCTGCTCGGTAACCCTCACCCGCCTCGACGACGACATCGCCACGCTCTGGGATGCGCCCGTGCACACGGCCGGGTTGCGATGGGGTCTTTGACAAACCTTGGTCAACAGGCTCGTCCAGGTCGACCCTGTTGATCTGTCTCAGCGGCCCCAGACCCAATGGCGCTTACGCGCTCGGTTTGTCGAGTATCGCCAATGACGAGGTGGACGTTTCAGTGGCGGCGTTTAGAGATGGCGCTGGGACTGCACCGTTGGGGCCTTCGAAGCTCCATCTAGATTTGAGCGAGCGACGGTCATGACGAGCGACGATGTCTATCAGAAACAGCAGTTCGGCCGGAAAACGGGGTTCGGCCGCGCGCCGGCTCTGCTGGTGATCGACTTCGTCAACGGCTTCGTCGATCCGGGCATTCTCGGCGGCGGCAACATCGCCGATGCCGTCAAAGCTGCCGTGCCGCTGCTCGGCTTCTTCAGGGCGCGCAATCTGCCTGTCGTGCTGACGCGCATCGTCTATGCCGAGGATGGCTCGGATGCCGGCATCTGGTGCGAGAAGGTCCCGCGCCTCAAGAGCCTGACAGACAGCGCTCCGGCGAGCCAAGTTGTCGCCGAACTCGCGCCTTTGGCCGGCGAACTCGTCATCCGCAAGACCCAGGCGTCGGCCTTCTTCGGTACGCATCTGGCGAGCGTATTGACAGCCAAGGGCATCGACACGCTGGTGATCGCCGGGTGCACGACGAGCGGCTGCGTCAGGGCGAGCGTCATCGACGCCATGAGCATGAACTATCGCTCGGTCGTCGCAACCGATGCAGTCGGCGATCGCGCGCTCGGGCCGCATTCGGCGAACCTGTTCGACATCGGGCAGAAATATGCTGATCTGATGACGGTTGCGGAGATCGTGGCCGTGTTGTCCGGCAGAGCATGAAGTTCAGTTTTGTCCTCTACTCGCGAAGTACCTGAGCGAGCGCTCGAGGTCTCCCGCGCGATAGCCCCGGCCGATGACGACGATGGTGTTGTCCTCGCGCTCAGCCGTCATGTCGTGCTCTGGCATGATCTCGGGCGACTGAACGATCTTGCGGACCGCCTGCACGAGCAAACGCCCGGCGGGAGTCCGCACCACGCCCTTGACGCGCAACACATCCTCGCCGCGAGCGTGAAGCAGTGCTGAGAGCCAGACGCTGAAGGCCGTCCAGTCCACGGTTTCATCGAGAGGCAGCTGGGTCGGGAAGATCGGACGCGTGTCGGCATTGGCCGAGAGTTGAGGCAAACACTCCGGCTCTGCTGCCTCGAAGGCTGGCAGGGCGGCGTCTGATCCCTTGATCGCGCCTGAAATTTCCGCGCCCGGATTGAGCTGCCGCAACGTCGCGAGCAGTCGCGCAAGCGAACCCCGATCCCCCACCTCATCGGTCTTGGTGACGATGAGCCGGTCCGCCACCTCGATCTGGGCCCGGCCGAGCGGCTCGCTCCGGAGCTGCGCCATGGCATGCAATCCATCGGCTGCCACGATGATCTCGCTGACCACGATGTGGTGGACAAGGATGGGATCGGCGCGGATCGCCTCGACGATGGCGCCTGGATCGGCGAGGCCACTCGTCTCCAGAACGATACGCTGCAGCCGGTCCTCGTGTGCGTCGAGCGCGCTGCGATCGTCCGACAAGCGCCTCAAAAGCGCAATGAGCTGGTCGCGGGCAACGCAACAGGCACAGCCGCCCGCCAGCACCGCGAGCCGCGACGAGCCGCCGAGCAGCGCGTCATCGACCGGCGTCTCGGCCGCCTCGTTGACGATGACGAAGGCGTCCTTGAATTGGCCGTCGTGGAGCTGATGGCGGAGCCAGGTCGTCTTGCCGGAGCCGAGATAGCCACCGAGCACCGTCAGCTGCATCCGGCCTTCGCGCGGGCTCGCCACTTCAGGCGGCCTCGTCCGCGCCGGTGAACCGGGGGTCGAGCGGATCTACCGGGCGGCCGGCGAGTTTTTCGGCCACGGCCCAAACGTCCGCGAGATCTTCCGCGATGACCTGATGGCCGGTCTGCGAACCGATTTGAATCCCGGGCACGAGCCCGCCGTCATGGGCAGTCAAGCTGTAGGACTTGAGGACCGACTTCAAAATCTCGGCACGGCGGAAGCGGGCGCGCAGCCTTTCGCTCCGCTCGGCGATGCCGGCTTCCGTCCAGTGGCCGGGCGCTGCCGGATATCCGCAACTCGCGCACATGACGCTCGTTCCTGCATTTCACGCAAAGTGGCGGCCGGCGTGTCGCCAGCCGCCATCATGAATTTCAAATCACCGGCGGGCGCGCCGCGCCGCCAAAGGGATAGCGGCGGCGGAAATCGTTCGTGATGTCTTCGAAAGTCGCCCACTTCACGCCCGAGTGCTTGTTGATGTGCTCGATCATCCGCTCGAGCATCAACAGCACTTGCGGCCGGCCCGAGACGTCCGGATGGATGGTGAAGCAGAAAGCAGCATAGTCCATCTCGCGATAGACCCAGTCGAACTGATCACGCCACATCTCCTCGATCTGGCGCGGGTTCTCGAAGCCGTGGCTGTTCGGCACCTTCTTCATGAACATCATCGGCGGGAGGTCGTCGACATACCAGTTGGCGCCGATCTCGACGAGGTCGATCTCCTTGCCATGAACCATCGGCCGCATCCATTCGCCGGCCGTCTTGGAATAGTCGATGAGGTTCCAGCTGTCGCCGACGCGGGCGTAGAAGGGCTGGAAGTCGCGGTAGCCCTGGCTGTGGTCGTAGGTGAAGCCGTATTTCAGCAGGAGGGCCGCCGTCGAGTTCGACATCTCCCACCAGGGCGCGACGTAGCCGCGGGGCTTGCGGCCCGAGTACTTCTCGATGAGCTCGATCGATTTGACGAGCACCGCCTCCTCTTGCGTCGGCGTCATGGCGATCGGGTTCTCGTGCAGATAGCCGTGGGCGCCGATCTCGTGCCCCGCCTCGACGATCTTCATCACTTCCTTGGGGAAGGATTCGATCGAGTGGCCGGGAATGAAGAAGGTGGTCTGCAGATTGTATTTCTTGAACAGGTTCAAGAGGCGGATGTTGCCGACCTCGCTGGCGAACACGCCACGCTGGATGTCCGACGGCAACTCCCCGCCCGCGTATGAGCCGATCTGCCCGGCGACCGAGTCGATGTCGGTTCCGAACGCGCAATAGATTTCCTTGGCCATTTCCGTTTCCTTTGCTGGCCGTCATCGCGGCCTGTTGAGTTTCAAAAGCCAGGCTGCCGTCCCTGCCTGGGCAGCGGCTTCACTCGCCCTTTCAGACCCCGATCGGCATGTGCTCCGCGCTCCGTGAGACGGCGCGCGGAGCCGTCAGCTCCTTCCACGTCGACAGCGCTCTGTTGATGGCCGGGAAGGGTTTGCGCGACACGAACTTGCCGCGGCCCGGCTTGGCCGTGTCGTTCTTTCCGTGCGTCCAAACCACCTCGCCGCGCGAGAGCACGTAGCGTGGCAGGCCGTTGACCTTGAAGCCCTCGAAGACATTGTAGTCGATGATCGACTTCTGGTTCGCCGCCGAGATGGTCTTGCCGAGCTTCGGGTCCCAGACGCAGATATCGGCATCCGAGCCGACCAGGATCGCGCCCTTCTGCGGATAGATATTGAGGATCTGCGCGATGTTCGTGGACGTCACCGCCACGAATTCGTTCGGCGTGATGCGGCCGGTCTCGACGCCCTTGGTCCACAGCACCGAGAGCCGATCCTCGAGGCCGCCTGTGCCGTTCGGGATCTTCATGAAGTTGCCGACGCCGGTGCGCTTCTGCTTGGTCGTGAAGGCGCAGTGATCGGTCGCTACCACCTGAAGCGAGCCGGAGCTCAAGCCCGCCCAGAGCGAATCCTGATGGCTCTTGTCGCGGAAGGGCGGCGACATCACGCGACGCGCCGCATAGTCCCACTCCTTGTTGAAGTACTCGGTCTCATCCAGCGTCAGATGCTGGATCAACGGCTCGCCATAGACGCGCATGCCCTTCTGGCGGGCGCGCCGGATCGCCTCGTGCGCCTGCTCGGACGAGGTGTGCACGATGTAGACGGGAACACCCGCCGCATCCGCGATCATGATGGCGCGGTTCGTCGCCTCGCCCTCGACCTCGGGCGGGCGCGAGTAGGCGTGACCTTCAGGGCCGGTCACGCCGTCCTTCATGAACTTCTCTTGCAGCGCTGCAACAATGTCGCCGTTCTCGGCATGTACCAGCGGCAGCGCGCCTAAAGCGGCGCAGCGCTGGAAGGAGGCGAACATCTCGTCGTCGTTCACCATCAGGGCGCCCTTGTAGGCCATGAAGTGCTTGAAGGTGTTGACGCCGCGTTGAACGACCTTCGCCATCTCGGTGAAGTGTTTCTCAGACCAGCCGTTGACGCACATGTGGAAGGAGTAGTCGCCCGAAGCCTGCCGCCCGGCACGTTCGGCCCAGGCATCGTAAGCGGCAAGCATGCCGTCGGGGCCGGGGATCACGAAGTCGACGACGGTGGTCGTGCCGCCGGAGAGCGCCGCGAAGGTGCCGCTCTCCCAGGTCTCGGCCGCGGTCGTGCCCATGAACGGCATTTCCAGATGCGTGTGCGGGTCGATGCCGCCCGGCATGATGTAGGCACCCTTGGCATCGACCGTCGTGTCGCCCTTGAGGTTGGGTCCGATGCCGGCGATCCGCTCGCCCTCAACGAGGATATCGGCCTCGTAGGTCCGGTCCGCGGCCACGATCGTGCCGCCCTTGATCACTGTCGACAATTTCGTTTCCTCCTTTGTTGTCTCTTGTTTGGTTGCGGCACTCATGCCTCGGGCGGGGGTATCGCGCCCTTGCGTTCGACGATCAGTCTATAGGCCTCGGGCTCGCGGTGCTTGGCGAAGTTGAAGATCGTATCTGCGTACCGCTTGCCCATGTCGAGATCGGCACGCGCCGTGATCACCTCGTCGCCCAGCGTCACCGCCTGCGCCACGATCTCGCCCGACGGCGCGATGATGGCGCTCTGCCCGACCATGGACGAACCCTCCTCGACCCCGCACTTGGCGGTGCCGATGACCCAGGTCGAATTCTGGTACGCCCCGGCCTGCATGGAAAGATGATTGTGGAACTGGGTCAGGCTGTCGATGTCGGGATGGCCGGTGTGGCCATAAGGCGTGTTGTAGCCGAGCAGCACCATCTCAACGCCCTGCAGCCCCATGACGCGATAGGTTTCCGGCCAGCGGCGGTCATTGCAGATGCACATGCCCATCACGCCGCCGAAGCCACGAAAGACGGGAAAGCCCAGATTGCCGGGTTCGAAATAGCGCTTCTCCAGATGTTGGTGCGTTCGGTTCGGCTGCGGCTCGGCATGTCCCGGCAGATGCACCTTGCGGTACTTGCCGATGATCCGGGCCGAGCGATCGACGAGGATCGAGGTGTTGAAGCGGCGCTTCTTGCCTTTCTCCTCGAAGAGCTCGGCGTATCCGAGATAGAAGCCGACTTCGAGCTTCTTGGCCTCATCGAACAGCGACTGGGTTTCCGGCCCCGGCATGCTCTTCTCGTAGTAGCTGTCGAGTTCGGTCTCGTCGGCGAGCAGCCAGCGCGGGAAGAAGGTGGTGAGTGCGAGCTCAGTGAACACGACAAGCTCGGCGCCACGGCTCTTGGCCTCGCGCATCATGGCGACAAGGCGCTTCACGGTATCCTTACGCGTCTCCGACTTCGCGATGGGGCCCATCTGCGCCGCAGCCACGTGAACGATCCGGCTCATGGGTGCACTCCCTTTACGCCACCCCGTCAGTTGCCGTGTCCAGCATAGACATCGACCGCCGTGCCGCTGTCGGCCTTGGCCAGGACATTGACATCTCCGGCATTCCAGCTCGCGATCACCGCATCGCCCTTGTCGACGGGATCGGCGAAATAGTCGGCATCGCCGAGGTTGGCGACGAAAGTATCGCCACCGACATCCACGGAAACCTTCACGTAGCTCCCCTGGTACTCGGTCGACTCGACGATCCCGGGGATCTCATTGGCGGCGGTTGCCACTTTGCCGCCCGGGCTCTTGCGTAACTTGATGCGATCTCGGCGGACGGCAATCGACATCGGCTCTCCGTCCTTGGCCGATGAGCCGCCGGCGGGCGCCTCGAAGCTCGTGCTGTTGGCGCCCTTGAGCTTGATGTGCCCATCTGTCTTTCCGGCAACCGTCCCCGTCAGCACGTTCTGCCCGCCCATGAAGCGGGCGACGTAGGGCGTCTTCGGCTTGTTGAAGATGACATTGGCGGTGTCGGCCTGGTCGATGCGGCCGGTGTCCATGACGACGACCATGTTGGCGAGGGCGATCGCCTCGGGCTGGGTGTGCGTCACGTGTACGAAGGTGATGCCGAGCTCGTTCTGCAGGTTCTTGAGCTCGCCGCGCATGCGCAGCCGCAGGAACTCGTCCAGCGCCGAGAGCGGCTCATCGAGCAAGAGCACGCGCGGATTGGTGATGAGCGAGCGGGCGAGTGCCACGCGTTGCTGCTGGCCACCCGAAAGTTGCGCCGGCATGCGATCCTTCAAGGTGTGGAGCTGCACGCGCTTTAGCATCTCCTCGGCCTTCGCGCGCCGCTCATCCTTGGGGACGTCGCGCATCTTGAGATAGAAGGCGACATTGTCGAGCACGGAGAGATGCGGGAATAGCGCGTAGCTCTGGAACATCATGGCCGTGCCGCGCTCGACCGGCGGCTTGCCGACCACCATGTCGCCGCCAATGTAGATTTCGCCCGAAGTCGGCGTCTCGTGACCGGCGATCATCCTGAGGATCGTCGTCTTGCCGCAGCCGGAGGGACCGAGCAGGCAGCAATAGGAACCGTGCGGGATCGTCAGGTTGATGTTCTCGACCGCATTCGAGGCGCCGAATGTCTTGGTGACATCGACCAGCCGGATCTCGCCAGAGGTCTGGGCCGCAGGTGTGGCGTCTGTCGTACTCATGTCCGGCCCGCTCGTCTGCGTTGGATGAAGATAATTGAGGTCAGCGCAATGGCGATCACGATCGCCGAAACGAAGGTCGTTAGCGCCCCGAGCGCATAGAGCGCCGGCGAGGTGACGTTGGTCGTCATCGTCCAGATCTCGAGCGGCAAGGTGTTCTTGCTGCCGACGGTGAGCCAGCTTCTCGGGAACTCGTCATAGGAGAGCGTGAAGCCGAACAGCGCCACCGCGATCATGCCCGGAAAGACGATGGGAATGACCACAGATTTGACGGACTGCCATTTGCTGGCGCCGAGGTCATAGGCCGCCTCCTCGTAGGAGGGACTCAGCCGCCCGAGGATGGCGAACATGATGAGGAGCCCGAACGGCAGCGCCCAGGAAAGATGGGCGCCCAACGCCGATCCGTACCAGCTGGCGGTGAGCCCGAGATAGCGGAAGGTCACCAGCGTGCCGATCGAGAGCACGAGGCCCGGCACGATGAGGCTCGCGATCGCCATGTAGAAGATGGCCGTCGAGCCCCAGAACCGGCGGCGGAACGCGAACCCCGCCGTGACCGAGATCAGCACCGTCAGCACCATCACGATCAAGGCGAGCGGCATCGATCGGCCGAAGGCGCCCATGACATCGCCCGGACGCCTGGGATTGACCAGCTCGTCGAACCACATGAGCGAGGGCTCGCGGAGCGGGAAGACGAGGGAGGCCGATGGTCCCTGGAACGACAGCACGAGCACCGCGATCATGGGCCCATAGAGAAAGATCACGAACAACGTGAAGAGTGTCGCCAGCGCGTAGAAGGTCCAGGGGCGGGAGCCGGAGGCGGGATGGGAAGCCATGGCTATCTCACGAGCTCCTTCCTCACATCGACGAGCCGGAAGATAGCGGTCGCGATCAGCATCACAATCACCAGCAGAATGACAGCGCTCGCCGCCGCGCGAGGGTAGTTGAGGAGTTGCAGGTCGTTGAAGATGCCGGACGTCGCCGAGCCCGACATGCCGCCGCTCATGACGGCGACGACGAAGAAGTCGCCCATGGTGAGAGTCACGACGAACAAGGCGCCGAGCGCGATGCCGGTCTTGCACAAGGGCAGCACCACGTTCCACACCACGCCCCAGCGGGTGGCACCCGCATCGACAGCGGCCTCCAACAGCGATTTGTCGATGCGCGCCATGGAGTTGAAGATCGGCACGATCATGAACAGCGTGAAGAGGTGGACATAGGCGACGACCACGGCGAAATCGGAGAACAGCAGCCACTGCAGCGGCTCGCTGATGATGCCTGCCTTGATCAGCCCCGAGTTGATGAGACCTTCCTTTCCGAGCACCGGCTTCCACGAAATCATGCGGATGATGTTCGAGGTCCAGAAGGGAATGGTGCAGAGCAAGAAGAGGCCGATCGCAGTGATGAGATTGCGCACGTGGAAGACGAGGAAGTAGGCAATCCAGAAGCCGAGCACCAGTGTGATGGCGAGCACGATGAGCGTGAACTTGATGGTCGAGCGATAGAGCGCCCAGGTCGTCGGGTTGGTCAGGAGATCGGTGTAGTTCTTGAACGTCGGTTGCGCCACGATGCCGACGAGCATCTGGTACTTCAAGAAGCTGACGATGATCACCAACAGCACGGGGATCGCGAAAAAAAGGATCAGCACAAGCGTCAAGGGCGCCACCTGCAGATAGGTCGGCAGGAGCGACCGCTTGGCGGGAGGCGACGGGGTCATCGAAGAGGAACCTTGGGCAGCAAGCCGATAACGGCAGCGGCCCTAAAGGCCGCTGCCGCGGTATGTCGGATAGGTCGCCCAGCCTCAGGCGGCGTTGAACTCGTTCCACTTGGCGAAGAGGAACTCAGCCTCGTCCATGAGGTTGTTCCAGACGCCGACCTTCGAGAACCGCTCCTCGTAGGAGCCGCCGTCGCGCTTGTCGCCGGCCGAGTTGGTCTTCTGACCAGCCGGGCTGACGATGTCGGCCGTGGCGGCCTTGCCCTCGTAGAAGAAGCCGCGCTCGTTCTCCGAGAGATTGGCCATCGCCGACTTCGGGTTGGAGCTGTAGTAGCCCTGCTTGGCGATGAAGCCGCCGACCCAGCCGGCGTTGTACCAGTTGAGGTACTCGTAGGCCGCATCGAGCTTGATACCTTCGAGGTGCGCCATCAGGCCGAGGCCGTTGCCCCAGCCGCGATAGCCTTCCTTGAGTGGCTGATAGGTGCACTTGACGCCCTGTGCGGCAACGGCGGTGACCGCCGGCGACCACATGGACTGGATCACCACCTCGCCCGAGGCCATCAGGTTGACGGACTCGTCGAAGGTGTTCCAGAGCGCGCGGAAATGGCCGCCCTTCTTGAGCTCGATGAGCTTGGAGATCGTCTGGTCGAGCTCTTCCTTCGTCGGGTTGCCCTTGTCGCCGTACTTGACGAAGCCGGCCGCTTCGCAGGCCATGATGGCATCCATGATGCCGATGGTCGGAATGTTCTGGATGGCCGTCTTGCCCTTGAAGTCCGGCGAGAGGAGATCGCCCCAGGAGGTGATGTCACGGCCGACGAGGTCGGGGCGGATGCCCAGCGTGTCGGCATTGTAGACGCCAGGGCAGAAGCTTGCCCAGCCGGTCGGCGCGGCGGCGAAGGTGGTGCCGTCCTTGGCTTCCCGATACATGAACTCGAAGGGCGAGTCGCCCTGCCGGGAGACATCGGCGCCGGCGAACTTGCCTTCGGTGAAGAGCGGGGTCAGCTCGCCCCAGTTCTTGACTTTGGCGATCTCGACCGCCTGGGTCGCGCCCTGCGGCACGATGAGCTTGTTCTGCCAGATCTCCATGTCGGCGACGTCGATCGACTTGGGATCATTGATCATGCGGTTGGTGAGACCCGGATGATCGACAACGGTCATCTCGACCTTGAAGCCCAGATCCTTGCTGGCCTGCTCGGCGATCTGCGACAGCGTCGAATAGGACATGCCCGTGTGATTGAGCACGACGTCCTTGAGGGTTTGCGCCCAGACCGTCGGGAAGCCCGTTACGGCTGTCGAGGCGGCGATGGCCGCGCCGCCCTTGAGGACCGTGCGGCGCGATATCTTGCGCTTTTCGGGGGAATTGTTGGTCTGCCTCATTTCGTTCACTCCCTTGGATAATGTTCTCATCTGTCTTTCTGGCGTCTGATTTCTTCTCCCCGTGACCGTCGGGACCCGACGCCAGAGCCCTATTTGCCTGATAGCCTTGACTAGAGGGAACGCCCGCTCCGCTGTCAACGACCAACTTGGAGCGGAAGCATATGCTAGTGTCCTGCCCGGCCAAAGATGCCAACGCAGGACGGCAGCTATGCCTGTTGGGCGGATCAGCCGAGGGAGGACACGATGGAGAACTGGGCCAATCGCAAGACGCTCATCCTGGGGCGCAGCGAGATGATCGGTCTTTTAAAGCCGCACGAGTACAACGCCTGCGTCGAGCAGGCTTATCGCATGCATGGCGAGGGCCGCTACTACATGGACCCCAAGGGCCACATCGTGCTCGACCGCTTCCCGGGCGAATGGGAGGCCATGCCGTCCTATATCGAGGAACCGCATGCGGCGGCTTGCAAATGGGTATCGATCCGGGAGCGCAATCGGGAGCGATACAACCTCCCGACGGTGTTCTCGATCCTCATCTACACCGAGCCGGAAACGGGCTTTCCGCTGGCCATCGTCGACGGCAGCTATCACACGGTGATGCGCACGGGTGCGGCGGCGGCCGTCTCGGCCAAGTGGATGGCGCGAAAGAACTCGCGGGTGCTCGCGATCGTCGGCGCCGGCCACATGGCCGAGGGGACGCTCGCCACCTGCAACGAGGTGTTCCCCTGGACGGATGTCCGCCTGTGGAGCCGCAGCCAGGCGACGCTCGACAGCTTCGTCAAGGAGCAGCAGCCCAAATATTCGACCTTCAAGATCAGGACCTCGACCAATCTGGAGGAGGTCGTGCGCGGGGCCGATGTCGTGGTGACCGTGACGCCCGCCCGCGCGCCAATCGTCATGGCCGATTGGATTGCGCCCGGCACGCACATCGCAGCCGTCGGCGCCGACAAGAAGGGCGATCAGGAGCTGGAAGGCCAGCTGCTCCAGGGCGCGCGCATCTTCGTCGACGACATCCGGCAATGCCGGAACGACGGCGAGATCAATGTGCCGCTCAGCCAGGGCCTCATCACGGAAGCCGACATCGCGGGAGAGATCGGCGAGGTGATCACGGGCAAGAAGCCGGGCCGCACGTCGGACTCCGAGATCACGATTTTCGATTCGACCGGCATCGCGCTGCAGGACTCCGCGACGGTGCCGCTCGAGTATGAACGGGCGATTGCCGCGGGCGTCGGCATCGAGAAGAAGATGATCTCGACGTGAGTCGCGGCGCGGACGGCCGACGCTGGCGTGCGGCTTTGGCAGCGCCCCACCGTCATCCGCCGACCTTCAGCAGGAGCTTGCCTGAGACCGTACGCGAACTCGAGGCGCTGGAACATCTCATGCACCCGATCGAGGGTATATACGCCTTCGATCGGGACTTTGAGGTGGCCTGTTGCGATCGCCTCGACGACCTGGCGCGCGCCCTCCTGCCAGGCCGGCGAGCGCGCACCGATATGGCCGATATGGAGGCGCGTGAAGGTGAGCGAGCGGCGCACGAGCCGCTCCCACAGATTGGGAAAGGGCTTCGCCTCTGCTTCTCCGTAGCTCACGACATGACCGAGATTGCGAATACAATCGAAGCTGCGATCGAGGATGCCGCCGCCGGTCGAATCGATGATCTTGTCAACGCCTTTGCCACCCGTAAGCTCCAGCACGACCGCGCCGAAATCCTCCTCGTTCCGGTTGACGACGCGACGGGCGCCGAACTCGAGCGCTCGCTTCTCCTTGCCGGCCGTGCCAACCGTGCCGATGACGGTCGCACCGGCGGCAACGCCGAGCTGTGTCAGATAGAGGCCGACGCCGCCGCCGATGGCGTGCACAAGCAGGACGTCACCTGTGTTGGTGCGGCTGACCGTGTGGAGCAGGTGCCAGGCCGTCAGCGCCTGAACGAAAAAGGCAGCGGCCTGGTCGAGGCCGATCGCCTCGGGGATGCGAAGAAGAGACTCTGCCGGCACAGCACAAAACTCGGCGAACGCACCGGCATTCTCCGAGAAGCCGGCAACCCGATCGCCGACCGAAACCGACGTGACGCCAGGGCCGATCGCCGCGACCTCTCCCGAGAGTTCTATCCCCGCCACCAGCGGATAACCCTTGGGGTGCGGATAGACGCCCCGCCGCATCATCGTATCGGCGAAGTTGAGGCCACCATAGGCCACGCGCACCTGCGCCTCACCTGGACCGGCGACCGGCTCGAGCGCATCGCCGATGACCATGGTCTCGCCGGCGCTTCCAGGCTGGTTGAGAATGATAGCACGCATAGCCAGGGCTCGCCCCCCTTATCGCGCGGCGCGCATCTGTGCCCGCAACCGCCCGGTCGTATCCACGTCGGAGGTTATCGCAAGCGGAAGCTGTAAGTCTCGGCCTAAAACTCGTTGTTCAACGCATCGACGGCCGGAATCTCGCGCTCGCGACGCGCAATGTAGTCGCGAAGCGCCTCGCCGGTGGCTTCCTCGAGCTTCGGCTCCTCGTAAGCATCGAGGATCTTGCGGGCTTCGATGAGGGCCCGCGCCGTCGTATCCTTGGCGCCGTCGGCGATCCACTGCTCGAAGGAGTTGTTGTCGAGCAGTTTCGGCATGAAGAAGGCGCGCTGGAAATTCGCCTGCGTATGCGGGTGGCCGAGATAATGGCCGCCGGGGCCGATGTCGCGCACGGCGGCGAGCGCCTCGTCGAAATCGTCCCAGCGGATGCCTTCGGCCATGCGATAGCCCATGGCGCACTGCTCGGCATCGACCACGAATTTGGCAATGGAACAGTGCAGGCCACCCTCGTTCCAGCCGGCCGAGTGCCAGAGATAGTTGGCGCCGGCCAATAGCACGGCCATCATCGTCGAGGCGCTTTCATAGCCCGCCTGGGCATCGAGAAGTTTCGAGCCGCCGAGCGTGTTTGAGGTGCGCCATGGCACATTGTAGTGGCGCGCCATCTGCCCGATCATGAAATTCATGAGCGAGATTTCCGGCGTGCCGGCCATCGGCGCGCCCGACGCCATCGACACCGTCGACAAATAGTGCCCGTAGATCGCCGGGCATCCTTTGCGCACCACCTGCGTGTAGGCCAATGCCGACAGGGCCTCCGCGTTGAGCTGGGCCACGGCAGGCGCGGTCGAGGCCGGCGTATTGGCGCCGCCGAGCACGAAGGGCGAGCACAGGATCGGCTGGTTGCGCTTGCAGAAGGCACGCATGGCCCCCAGCATCACCTCGTCCCAGACGAGCGGCGAATTGCCGTTGCAATTTCCGGTGACGACGGCATGCGTCTCCATGAACTCCGCGCCGAACAGGATGGCGCACATCTCCAAGACGTCCTCGGCGTTCCTGGGCGAGGTCGTCATGCCCATGAATGTCTTGTCCGAGTACTTCATCGAAGAATAGGTGATGCGCAAGTGCCGGTGCGCCACCACGCAATCCATTGGTTCGACGATGTGATGGGCGGTCGAATGCAGCGCCGGGCTCATATGCGAGAGCTTGTGGAAGGTCCCGAGGTCCGCGAGCGTCGGATTGCGGCGCTTGTCGTCGAGATCGCGCAAGTATGGCGCGCCCGTCATCGGCACGAATATCACGCTGTCATGACCGAAGGGCAGATTGTTCTCCGGGTTGCGCGCGTGATAGGTGAAGCTCGACGGGATGGACGCGATCAGCTCGCGCACGAGGCCGCGGTCGAGGTGGACGCGCCAGGTATCGCGAATGTCAGCGCCCGCCCGGCGCCAATCCTCGATGGCGATAGGGTCGCGGAAGACGACGCCGACTTCTTCCAGGATATCCATCGAGGCGCGATCGATCTTCTCGACCTGCTCGGGTGTCATCGGCTCGACGAGCGGTAGATTGCGCTTCAAGGCGGGCAGCATCCGCGTCCGGCGATCGGACCTGATCTCGCGCCGGGTCTCGCGTCCGCCACGGCGTGAGGTGCCAGGTGGCGGACCAGGAGGAGAGAAGGCCGTCATGGATGGTTGCCTTTCGAGGTCACTTGTCTTTCCCCGCCTGCCGCTGCATCCACCAGATTCTCGCCCTGGCGCCGAGCGTCATGAAGGGCTCGGGATAGAGGCGCTTTGGCTTGGGCAGCGCGAGCAGCGCGTCGACATGCGGGCCGCCGGCACCCGTTGCAAGATCCGCGACCGCCATGCCGCCCAGCGTGCCCTTGGCGATGCCGAGGCCGTTGCAGCAGCAGGCGGAGTAGATCCGCTCGGCGATTTCACCGAAGACGGGCACATGGTTGAGCGAGAGGCACAGGTGGCCACTCCAGCGATGCTCCATGGTCACGCCGGGCAGCATGGGAAAACGCGCGCGGAAGGAGGCGTCGTGATTGCGTCCGAGACGCTCGATGTCGTGCGCCGCTGGGCTCATGTCCGGATTGTAGGTGGCCGAGTTCCGCACCAGAATTCGATCTTCGTGCAGGCGACGGACCGTCGAGCCGCGCGGGTCCGCCGGGATAAGTGCCCAGGCCGGCTCGCCACCGAGCTTGCGGACCTCCGATGACGTGAGCCGCCGCGTCATGCTGCCGTAGAGGAACACATGCATGAGGCGCCGCTCGAAGAAGCCGAAGCTCTCGATATGGCCGTTGACGGTGAGGATCAGCCGGGGTGCGGTGACCTTCCCCTTGGGCGTGTGAACCGTGTGTTCCCGGCCGGTCTCGAAGCGGAGCACCGGCGAGTTCTCGTAGATCGTAACATTGGGTCCGAGATTTCCCGCGAGCGCACGCACATAGGCCGCCGGCTGGATGATCACCGTGCCCGGCATGTGGCTACCGCCGGCATAGTAATCGGTGCCGGTAATGCGCTTCATATCGGCGGAGTTGAGCGTCTGGTAAGGCTCGCCGAGCGACGACAGATGTTTCTCGAACGTGCGCAACGCCTCGATGCCGTGGCCGTCGGTGGCGCCGTGGTACTTGCCGCACGGATCGAACACGTTCTTCGGCAATCCGATCTCGTCCGCGGCCTCGCGGGCGAAGGCGATCGCCGCCCGGTTGAGTCTGATCTCGGCAAAGTTGTGCTCGCGGGCGCCGC
This sequence comes from uncultured Alphaproteobacteria bacterium, assembly GCA_963741525.1. Taxonomy (GTDB): domain Bacteria; phylum Pseudomonadota; class Alphaproteobacteria; order Rhizobiales; family Hyphomicrobiaceae; genus JANNSX01. The sequence continues at coordinate 177,746 of CAVUIW010000028.1, read as the reverse complement.
CATAGGCTTCGCTCGAGATGTCATGCGGCAGGTCGATCATGAAGCCGGAGTTGCGCCCTGATGCACCCCAACCGACGCGTTGCGCATCGATCAGGGCAATCTTGTCGCCCGGGCGGCGCTTCGTCAGCCGCCGCGCCGCGGAGAGGCCGGCAAATCCCGCGCCGACGATGATCCAGTCGGCCGTGCGCGCTTCGGCAAGCTCGCTCGCCGGGCCGGGTGGGTCGAGGACCTCGTACCAGCCCGAGCCTCTGAGGTCGGCCGGTATCCGGCGCGCGCGATGCTCGCTCATGCGGAACCCATGAGGCCCAAATTGAGTTTCCGTATTCGATCGGCACTGGGCGCTGAGGACATCGGTATGTCTGACCTTGAGGCTATGGCCGTCAGAGAAACAGCCTCACATCGATCCTGATTCGTGTGGATTTGTGAGTGGGGATGCCGGACAAGTAATGGCCCCCGAGGATGGAATGCCATCATGGCCTCGGGATCGGAGCGTGTGAAGGGGGCTTGTGTGGCGTCGCGCCATAGTTGACCAGTCGCGCTGCACGGTCGGAGTCAACTATGGCGCGATGAACGCCACACGAAGCTCATGATATTGCTAGTGGGTCGTGTCCCGCCCGTGGTGTAAGAGCGGCTATCATGGCCTGAGCATGAGGTTGGCTCGGGCCGTTGCTCAGGCCGCCCCGATGCGGTGCGGCTTCGCCTGTGGATCATCGCCGATCTGAGCGAGCTTTTCCAGGCTCATGTAGCGGCTGCGCGCGGCTGCCCATTCGTCGTTCTGCTCGAGCAGCATGGCGCCGACGAGACGGACGATCGCCGCCTCGTTGGGGAAGATCGCCACGATGTCGGTACGCCGCTTGATCTCGCCGTTGAGCCGTTCGAGCGGATTGGTCGAGTGCAGCTGCGGCCAATGCTCTTTTGGGAAGGCGAGATGCGCGAGCACGTCGTCCTCGGCCTCGTCCATCAACGCACCAAGCTTCGGGAAGCGCTCGCGCAGCCGATCGGCCACCGCGCGCCATTCCTTGCGGGCCGCCTCCTGTGTCTCCTGCGTGAAGGCGGTGCGGATCGCGGCCGCCACCATCGCGCGCTGCTTCTTGCCGACATGCGCCAGCGCGTTCCGCATGAAGTGAACGCGGCAGCGCTGCCAGGTTGACTGAAGTACCTTCGCCGCCGCTTTCTTCAAGCCCTCATGGCATCCGAGATCACGAGCTTGACGCCACGAAGCCCGCGCCGTGTCAGCGAGCGCAGGAAGTCCGTCCAGAACGGCTCGCCTCCGACGGGCCGATCTGCCATGCCGAGCACCTCGCGCGCCCGTCCATGTTGACGCCGACGCGATTATCACGGCAACCGAGATGATCCTCCCGGCCTGCCGACCTTCACATAGGTCGCATCGATCCACAGTACGGCCAGACGCCTTCGATCGGCCGTGACAGGAACGCGTGCACGCGCTCGTCGATCTCCTCACACAGCCGCGAGACCTGGCTCTTCGAGATGCCGGTCATCCCCATGGCTTTGACGAGATCATCGACCGATCGCGTCGAGACGCCGTGCACGTAGGCTTCCTGGATCACGGCGGTGAGCGCCTTTTCGGAAGCCCGGCGCGGCTCCAGGAAGGCTGGGAAGTAGCTGCCTTTGCGAAGCTTGGGGATCTCCAGCTCGACCGTCCCGGCGCGCGTCTCCCAGCTCCGCTCGCGATAGCCGTTGCGATGGTTGGTGCGAGACGCCGAGCGCTCGCCGTGCGCGGCGCCCGTCAGGCCCTCGACCTCCATCTCCATCATGCGGTTGGCGACGTAGGCCATCATCTCCCTGAGGAGATCATCGTCCGAGCCCTTCTCAATGAGGGTCTTCAGGTTCATTCTGTCGATCGTCATGGTTCGCTCTCCTGGTTGCGTTTTGGACTTCGCAACCCGAGCCAACCTCGATTCGGACCATGACAGCTTCCCCACCCGGCGCCGCTGTGGACGCCTTGGGGAAAAGGCTCACGCAGGGTTCCTCTCCGCTCGGCCTACGGCCTCACGCCGACAAACCCCGCTGTCTCCGCTGCTACACCACGTCCGGGGACGCCACCTTGCTAGTGGCCCTCATGTCGCGCCAAAATCGGACGGACGACCGGCGAGCATGCGATTTTGGCGCGACGGGCCACTTGTGTGGCGTCGCGCCATAGCTGACCAGTCGCGCTGCACGGTCGGAGTCAACTATGGCGCGATGAACGCCACACGAAGCTCATGATATTGCTAGTGGCCCTCATGTCGCGCCAAAATCGGACGGATGCCCGGCGAGCATGCGATTTTGGCGCGACGGGCCACTAGGTTTGTCGCACGGGCCTCTGTGGAGGAAAGCCAAGTCACTTCGCGAGCATCTCGCCGCGCACGACGCAGATCTCCGCCGTCGCCAGAGACGGATCGATCCAGGGATCGCGCGCAGCTTCGCCTTCGCACCGGCAAATGCTATAGAGGTGGCGATGCGGCATAGGCTCATCTCGCGCGCCGTGGGCAATACCGAGATCGCTTGCAACCAAGGGAGCCCGCCAAGTGGCCGTGATCTCCGAAAGCGACCTCCGGCAGAGCATCGCCGATGCGCTGCAATTCATCAGCTACTTTCATCCACCGGATTTCATCCGTCATCTGTCGGCCGCCTACAGGCGCGAGGAAAGCGCGCCGGCTCGGAGCGCCATCGCCCAGATTTTGCGGAATTCCCGGATGTGTGCCTTCGGCCGCCGTCCGATTTGTCAGGATACCGGTGTCGCCAATGTCTTCCTCAAGGTCGGCATGGGGGCGCGGATCGACAGTCGCCGCAGCCTGCAATCGATCGTGGACGATGCGGTGCGTGATGCCTATCTCGCGTCGGACAACCCGCTACGCGCTTCCATGGTCCGCGACCCGCTCTTCGACCGCCGCAACACCGGCGACAACGCGCCCGGCATCGTCTCGGTGGAGCTCGTCGAGGGCGACGGCATCGAGGTCGATGTCTCGGCCAAGGGCGGCGGCTCCGAGAACAAGGCGCGGTTCACGGTGCTCGATCCCGGTGAAAGCGTTGCCGATTGGGTGGTCGCTACCGTTGCGGAATTGGGGGCCGGCTGGTGTCCCCCAGGCATCCTCGGCATCGGTGTCGGCGGCGGGGCCGACAAGGCGATGCAGCTCGCGAAGGAAGCCTTGAACGAGCCGCTCGACATGACGGAGCTGATCAGGCGTGGGCCAGCGACCCCCGAAGAAACCATGCGGGTCGATGTCTACAACCGCGTCAACGCGCTCGGCATCGGCGCGCAGGGCCTCGGTGGAATGACCGCGGTGCTCGACGTGAAGCTTCGAACATTCCCGGCCCACGCCGCATCGCTGCCGGTCGGCCTGATCCCCAATTGCGCAGCAACACGGCATGTCAACTTCCGGCTCGACGGTCGTGGTCCCGCTGTGTTCACGCCGCCCGATCTCGCGGACTGGCCGGAGTTGCCGGACGACACCGGGCTTGCGGTGCGCAGAGTTGATCTCGACAGCCTCGATGCCAGCGTCGTGTCGCAATGGCAGGTCGGCGAGACGTTGTTGCTCTCGGGCACGCTCTACACCGGGCGCGACGCGGCACACCGCCGGATGACCGAACTGCTGGCGCGCGGCGAAGCTCTGCCGGTCGATCTGCGCGAGAAGGCCATCTACTATGTTGGTCCCGTCGACGCCGTTCGTGATGAGGTCATCGGACCGGCAGGCCCGACAACCGCAACGCGCATGGACCGGTATCTCAGCGCCGTTCTTCCGGGCACCGGATTGCGCGTGATGATTGGCAAGGCCGAGCGAGGACCGGAAGCCATCGAGACGATCGCGCGGCATGGTGCGGCTTATCTTGTGGCTGTCGGTGGCGCTGCGTTCCTGGTGGCGCAGGCCATTCGGCAGGCTCGTGTCGTGGCGTGGCCCGACCTCGGCATGGAAGCGATCCATGAGCTTAAGGTTCGCGATATGCCGGTCACGGTCGCGGTCGACCAGCGCGGCAACTCGGTCCACGCCTCAGGACCCGCCCGGTGGCGTGGACGGCACAAGACAGCGGCACTGTGATCCGATCGGAGTGGCATCAGTGCTGTTCGACAGGGTGACACGGTGGGCGGCTTTCACCGCTCGTTCCGATAGGGCACGCCGCCGGCGCGAGGCGGCGTGGCGCGACCGACGAAGCCGGCGAGCAGCGCCACCGTCAGCACATAGGGCAGTGCCTGCATGAGTTGCACCGGCAGTACGCCGAGGCCCGGAACCGGCTGGCCTTGCAGGCGGATGGCGACGGCATCCAGGAAGCCGAACAGGAAGCAGGCGCCGAGCGCCGGCATCGGCTTCCATTTCGCGAAGACGAGCGCGGCGAGGGCAATATAGCCTTTGCCCGCTGTCATATCGCGAATGAAGCCAGCACCCTGCGCGATCGACAGATAGGCCCCGGCGAGACCACAAAGCGCGCCACAGCAGATTACCGCGAGATAGCGCATCCGCTCGACGCGCACGCCCGCCGTATCGGCGGCCGCTGGGTTCTCGCCGACGGCGCGCAATCGCAATCCGAAGCGTGTCCGGTAGAGCACCCAGGCGGTGATCGGTGCCAGCGCGACGGCCGCGTAGACGAGCAGGTTGTGCCCGGAGAGGATCTCGGAATAGACGGCGCCGATGAGCGGCACGTCACGGAGCGTCTCGGCGAGCGGCCAGTGGATCTCGCCGAAGCGTTGCTCCGGTGCGAGCTGCGGCGTCTGCCCGCCGCGCTGGAACCAGCTGACGCCGATCTGCGCCGTCAATCCTGCCGCGATGATGTTGATGGCGAGCCCCGAGACGATCTGATTGCCGCCATGAGTGATGGTCGCAAAGCCGTGCACCAGCGCCATGGCGATGGCGGCCAAGATGGCAGCAAGCAACCCGAGCCAGGCCGAGCCCGTCACAGCCGCGACAGCGCCCGCCGCGAATGCGGCAACCAGCATCTTGCCTTCCAAGCCTATGTCGAAAACGCCGGCGCGCTCGGAATAGAGACCGGCGAGGCAGGCGAGCAGCAACGGCACGGACAGCCGGATCGAGGAGTCGATGATGAGCGCGAGCGAGTGGATGAGGTCCATAACTCAGGCTGCCCTTGCCGTGGGATGCAGCAGGGCGCCGAGCCACGGCCGGTAGAGATGCTCGAGCGCGCCGGCGAACAGCACGATCAGACCCTGGATCAACACGACCATGTCGCGCGTGACGCCCGGATGCTCGAAGGCGAGCTCGGCGCCGCCTTGATAGAGCGCACCAAAGACAATCGCCGCGAGAACGATTCCCAAGGGGCGAGAGCGGCCCATCAGTGCGACCGCAATGCCGACGAAGCCATAGCCCGACGTGTATTCGAGCAGCATGCGGTGCTGCGAGCCCATGATCTCGTTCAGCGCCATGAACCCCGCGAGCCCGCCTGAGATCGCCATGGCGATGATGGTGAGGCGGTCCACCCGCATGCCGGCATAGCGCGCAGCCTCGGGATTGGTGCCGAGTGTCCGAAGGGCGTAGCCGAGCCGCGTCCGCCAGAGGAGGACCGACACCAGCCAGGCACAGAGCAACGCCCAGAGAAACGAGAGATTGAGCGGCGAGCTCGGTAGGACGAGACCGAGCACCGCAGCGGCCTCGTGGAGTTTCGGCAACCGCGCGCTCTCGACGAAGGTGCGCGTCTCGGGTTGCATCGAGCCCGGCGGCGACAGCTGATTGACGAGGAGATAGACGATCAGCGCCGAGGCGATAAAATTGAGCATGATCGTCGTGATGACGACGTGGCTGCCGCGCTTCGCCTGCAGATAGCCCGGCACGATCCCCCAAGCCGCGCCGAACGCCGCCGAGGCGAGAATGGCGAGCGGGATGAGCAGGATCAGCGGCAGCGCCTCCATACCGAGGCAGACGAAGGCAACTCCGAGCCCCGCGATGCTTGCCTGCCCCTCGGCGCCGATGTTGAAGAGGCCGGCATGAAAGGCGATGGCGAAGGCGAGGCCCGTGAAGATGAAGTTCGTCGCGTAGAACAGCGTATAGCCGAGGCCTTCGCCAAAGCCGAAGGCGCCGATCAGGATGAGGCGGATGCAGTCGAGCGGAGACTCTCCGATCGCGAGCAGCACGAGGCTCGACACGGCGAGCGCCGTCAGCAGGTTGAGCACCGGGAGGAGCCCGAAATCCACCCAGCGGGGAAGCTCGCGCGCCGGTCCGCTCATGCCGCCGCGCTCCCGGCTGCGACGCCGGCCATCAGGAGACCGATCGACTGTTCCTCCGCATCGGGAGAGCACTCACCGACGATCCGCCCCGCGAACATGACGAGGATTCGGTCCGAGAGCGCCCGCACCTCGTCGAGCTCGACGGAAACGAGCAGGATCGCCTTGCCCGCATCGCGGAGCCACACGAGCCGCTTGTGGATGAACTCGATGGCGCCGATGTCGACGCCGCGCGTCGGCTGACCGACGATGAGCAGCTTGGGGTCGCGCTCGATCTCGCGAGCGAGCACCAGCTTCTGCTGATTGCCGCCGGAGAAGAGGGCGGCTCGCAAAGTGGGATCGGGCGGGCGGACGTCGTAGGCGGTCATGCGAGCCTGTGTTTCGCGCGCAATTATGCCGGCGTCGAGGAATGGTCCCCGGCCATAGGATGCGTCGTCCTGATAGCCGAGGATGGCATTCTCGGTGGCCGCGAATGGCATCACCAGGCCGACGCGCTGGCGATCTTCGGGCACGTGGGCGACATGACGTTGGCGCATGCGTCTTGGATCGCGCTCGCTCGTCGAGATCATCGCGCCGTTGATCGTGATCTCCCCGCTGCTCGCCCCCCGCATCCCCGCCAGCACCTCGAGCAGCTCGCTCTGGCCGTTGCCGGCGACACCGGCGATGCCGACGATCTCGCCCTCACGCACGTCGAAGGAGATGGCGGACAGCCGCTCGATGCCGGCGGCATCGCGCAGCGAGAGATCGCGGACCGAAAGAACCGGCGGTCCCGCCGCGCGCGGTGATTTCTCGACTTTGAGGCGAACACTGCGCCCGACTATCATCTCGGCGAGTTGTTCGGGGCTCGTCGCCTTCGTCTCGACCGTGCCCACCATCTCGCCGCGCCGCATAACGGAGACACGATCCGTGACCGCCATCACCTCCTTGAGCTTGTGGGTGATGAGGATGATCGTGCGGCCCTGGTCGCGCAATTGACGGAGCACGACGAAGAGATGCTCGGCCTCGCCCGGCGTCAGCACGCCGGTCGGCTCGTCGAGGATCAGGATGCCGGCGCCGCGATAGAGCGCCTTCAGGATCTCGATGCGTTGGCGGAGACCGACGGAGAGTTCGGCGACAGGCGTATCGAGCGGCACAGCGAGGCCATAGTCGCGACCGAGCGCCTCGAGCTTGGCGCGGGCCTCGTCGATCCCTCGGCCGAGAAGCGCGCCACCTTCCGCGCCGAGCACGACATTCTCGAGGGCCGTGAACGGTTCCACCAGCATGAAGTGCTGGTGGACCATGCCGATGCCGGCGGCGATGGCGTCGCTCGGTGTTCTTATCGTGCGCGCGATCCCGCCAACCCGGATCTCACCAGCATCCGCCTGATAGAAGCCATAGAGGATCGAGGTCAGCGTCGACTTGCCGGCGCCGTTCTCGCCGACAATGCCGTGGATGGTTCCGCGCGCGATGCTGAGCGAGACGCTCCGGTTAGCGATTACCGAGCCGAACCGCTTGTCGATGCCGATCAGCTCGACGGCCGGGTGAGGCGCGCTTTCTGCCATGGAATCACCCGGCCGCTCAAACTGCTGTCGACCTCAATACGGACAGGCAGAGTCCGCCATGTAGTCGTGCACCTTGACCGCGCCCGAAACGATGTCAGCAGTCGCCTTGTCGACGGCCGCCTGCATCTCCGGCGTGATCAGCGCCTTGTTGTTGTCGTCGAGCGCCCAGCCGACGCCGCCTTCGGCAAGTCCCAAAACCTGCACACCCGGCTTGAAGCTGTCCTTCATGGCGGATTCGAAGGTCTTGTAGGTTGCGACGTCGACGCGCTTCAGCATCGAGGTCAGCACCTTGCCGGGATGCAGTTGGTTCTGGTTGCTGTCGACGCCGATGCCGAGCTTGCCGGCGTCCGCTGCCGCCTGGAGCACGCCGAGGCCGGTGCCGCCGGCCGCGTGATAGACCACGTCGGCGTCCTGGTCGAACTGCGAGCGCGCAAGCTCACCGCCCTTGGCCGGATCGTTCCAGGCGGCGCCCGTCGTGCCGGTCATGTTCTGGAACACGGTCGCGTCCGCCTTCACCGACTTGACGCCTCCGACATAGCCGCAGGCGAATTTGCGGATGAGTGCGATGTCCATGCCGCCGACGAAGCCGACCTTGCCGGTCTTCGAGGCCATGGCGGCGAGGATGCCGACGAGATAGCTGCCCTCATGCTCCTTGAAGACGATGGAGGAGACGTTCGGCTTGTCGACCACCATGTCGATGATGGCGAACTTGGTGTCCGGGAATTCGGCGGCCACCTTCTCGACCGCCTGCGCCTGCGAGAAGCCGACGGCGACGATCGGGCTGAAGCCCTTCTTTGCGAAATTCCGCAGCGCCTGCTCGCGCTGGCTGTCGTTCTGGATTTCGAAGTCCTGGAAGGCGACACCGGTGTCGGCCTTGAACTTCTCGGCGCCGTTGTAGACGCCCTCGTTGAAGGATTTGTCGAACTTGCCGCCCAGGTCGTAGACGATGGCCGGCTTGATCTCGGTGGCGACGGCGATGGTGGCGGAGAGCGCAAGGGCGGTTGCAGCGAGCGCGAGGGTAAGGCGTTTCATACGGGTGTCCTCCCAGTCGTTGCGAGCGCCGGTTGGATGCGCGGCTCACGAGATGGCGATGGCGCTCGGGCGAAGAGGAATTTGTAGCAGCGGGTGGAGGGGAAGGCCAGGAGGCTGCAGCACAACAACTGGGACCTCAGCCGCACTAACTGGAGCGCATGCACGCCGACGACACCCACCAGTAGCGCAAGCGTAACTGAGCTTACGCGGTAGAGCGAACGCACGGATATTGCCTCGCGAAGGCCCCGCCTGACCACCGCGTTGGCAGCGATCGCCGGACACCGACGGCCGGGACCGATGCCGCAAGCAGCGTGTTCGTCTGCCCCGGCGCCGCCGGCAGCGCCGCTGAAGCTACTGCCTCATCCCCCGCCCGTCCCCGTCATCGCCCATCGCCATCAGCCGCCGGTTCACCAGCCACGGCACGAGGTTCCGCACGCGCTCGGTCACGGCGGCCAGCGCTTCGAGCGCCACATCGCCACCCGAGGCCTGACGCAGATCGAACTCCGTCTCCTCGATGATTTTCTGGAAGTTCTCCTCGTTCGCGCGGGCGTCGTGGGCGAGCGGGCTCGAGGAGTTGGCGACATGATCGAACTGAGCGCGCTCGGCCTCCAGGTCCTGCTCGACCATCACCAGATCGTCGGTGGCGAAGTCGAGCGCCTCGGCGTAGCGGCGCAGATAGGTGCGCTCGAGCGAATCGCGATCCTCGGCACCTGTGTTCCGCGAGGCGGCGATCTGGGCGACCGGCTTCTGTGCGGTAATCTCCTTGACCGATCGCTCCGCCGCCAGCTCGGGCTGCGCCATCTCCGGCACCGGCTGGTAGCCGCGATCGTAGACATGCAGTTTGATGAAGGTCAGCGCCGCCATGAACTCGGGCCGCACGAAGTAGACATCCTTGGCGATTCTATCGCCCCGGACGATCCGGAACAGCGCCGCGTGCTCGACCGCCTCCTTCGTGGCGCCGGCGTTGAGCGCACTCACCACGACGGCGCGCTCCTCCGGCGGCAGCGTCGCCGGCTCCGACTCGGTGACGAAGCCGTTCTTGCGGTAATCGGGCTCGCTCACCGGGCGGAGCGCCGCCTCTAGGCAGGCGAGATTGATCTTCAGATCCGGCGAGCAGCGCGGCGCGGATCAACGGCACCAGCCGTTCGGCGCGCTGCCGCTGCATATCGCTCTCGAAGCTGTCGCGCGCGGCTTCGATGCGATAGCGCTTCGCCTCCTGCTGCTCCTCGGCGACGGACTCGCGCGCGGCATCGTTGGAGCGCAGCTCGCGCTGGCAGACATCGGAGAGGAACTCGAACAGCTCGGAGCGGACGAGATAACGCTCGCGATAGACGCGGGCGCCGGTCGCCACATCGATGCCGGCATCGTCGTTACGACGCACCGCGCTCAACGTCGAAGCCGCGTTCAAGACGGTCCGAACGCGCGCGGCCGTGTCCTCGTCGATATCGGAGAGCACGACCTCCTGCGTGAAGCCGTCGACGGGCGTGATCGGCCGCATGGCGCCGATGACGGTGCGGGCGTTGTAGAAGCGGTGCGGCTCGAGCGCGCTGATGATCACGGCTTCCAGCTGCGAGGCCGAGCGCATCTTGCCGTGCGGCACGTCGGTCAAGGGCGAGCGTACGGCATTGGCGCCGAACAGGCCCGACATGAAGACGAGGCTATCGATGGCAATGGCGATGGCGAGCGCGAGGTAGGCGAGCTGGTTGCCATCGTTGAAGGCGTTGATGGTGACGACGAAGCGGTGCGCCTTGTCGTCCCGGTTGAGGGCAACCGCATTGAGGCCATCGCGGAACTTCGCCGTGTCCCCGCTCGCAAGCCCCGCCGTCTGCACACATTTCTCGCCGAAGGAGAGGAGGTCGTCCGTACCGGTCTGCGGCAGGCTGTTCTCCTGCCCGCACAAGGTCTTGAAGGCGACGATGCCATCGTTCGCCGCGAAGACGCTGCCGACCCGGTCGGCGACGACGCTCGGATCGCACCCGAGGCCCTTCTCATCCTGCTCGGACTTCAGTGTCGCCACCTTCTGGAAGGCGGAGACAAGCGCGTTGCACTGCACCTGGATCGCCTCGAAGGACGCGCGCTCGGGCTCGCGTCGGAAGGCAGTGAGCGCCGTCTCGAGCGAGCCGAAGACCTTTGTCACATCGCTTGCCGGCTCGGCCTGGGCGCCCGACGCCGTCGCTTCGGCGAGCTGCTGCGCCGCGAGCTGAGATTCGCCCGTGAGCTTGCCTATCTCGCCGTCGATCTGCGCGAGTTCGGATTCGGCCGAGGCGACGCCATCGCGCTTGGCGTTGAGCTGGTCCTCGCGGGCCTTGAGCTGATCCTCGACGATCTGCTTTTTGGTCTGAAGGTCGGAGAGCTCTTTCCGGCGCTTGGCGAACTCGGGCCCCTTGCCCGCCTTCAACGAGCCGCCGACACCGCCGGCTTCCGAATCCATCTCGGCCTTCTTGGCGAGTATTTCGCTGTCCTGGCGGAAGATGTCGGCCTTCAGCCGCTCGACCTCGGCGGTCAAGGGCGGCACCTCGGATTTGAGACGGTTGACATCCTCCAGCAGAATTTCCTTGCGCTGCGCCAGGCGCACGCGCTGGCTTTCGGCCGTTGCCTTGCGCTCCTGCAGCGACGCCTGCTTGGAGCGCACGGTTTCGAGTTCGGCGTCACGCAGCGCCTCGATCTCGCCGGGCGCCCGCCGCGCCATGTCGATAATGCCGTCGAGCTGACCTTCGTAGGATTTCCACTCGGGACTTTCGAACAGCGCTTCGATACCCTCGGACCGGCGCTTGGAAGCAAGCACGCCGACGTCCGAGACGAGTCCGGCGATGCGATTCGTCGTGCGAAGCTCGGCGGCGCGCGCGCGCTCGTCGGAGGTGAAGATGGTCGAGAACAGGCTGTCGAAGGAGAAGAACACGCTGGTCGCCATGCAGGCGAGGAACATGAGCCAGACCGGAAGACTCCGCAGCACGATCTTGAGACCGCGGACATAGGGTCCGAAAATCTCGCGCTCGGAGATGGCATAGAGCAGCGCCAGAACACCGAAGAAGGCAGCGATCGACCAGCCGAGATACTCGCTCTTGCCGCCGGCGAAACCGATGAGCGTCTTGTTCCAGGACTTGATGAAGCGCGCGTCTAGGCCGACCGATTTCAAGACTCCGGTATTGAGCAGCACGAGCGTCAGGATGACGAGAGCAGCAGCGACAATGCCGATGAGGAGCAGCGTCTTGAAGCCGACATAGGCCCAGCTGCCACGATGCCTCGCTAGCGTCTCGGCCGACTGGCCGGTGTGCATGCCGGACGCGAAGCTCTCGCCGATCAGCCAAGCGGCGATCAGCATCACGCCCTGAATGCCGAAGGTGATCAGCAGTGAGAGGATTTTCGGCGCAAAGCAGGCGTCGGCGCCGCGGGCCGGACAGGTAAAGTTCGTCATGCCGTCCCAGGTTGTATAACCCGAGGCGAGCGACAAAAGCAGGCCGGTGGCGCCCAGCAGCAGCAGCCGCCAGTTCGTGAAGACGTCCTCGGTCAGCGCCCGGACGATCCGGTGCCAGACCTCGGTGCGCATGAACCGGCGGAAGGCGGCGGCGACGGCAAGGAGCACGGCGATGTAGCCGAAGGCGTTGAGGAAGCCCTGGTCGGCGAGGTAGCGGTAGGTGTCGGATACGGCGGCCAACCCCTCGGGCGCAGACTCCTGCGCCAATGCTACCGCAGGCCAGACGGCAGTCGCCATCCAGACCAACACCATCATTGCCGCCGATGGGCCCATTCCACCGGCCGCGCTGCGCCGCGACTGTCGCAACATCCTTCTCGAACACCCCGCCAGAAACCGCGCTAGACCGTCTTCCGATCCGAGCGGATTGGAAGAGGGTCCAGGTTTTTGGCTTTGGGCACTTTCTACCGTCCAACCGGAATCCACTTGGCTGGAAAGTGCTCTGGGCCGCTCTCCTCTACGCGCTTGACCGTCCATAGCACGCCCCCGCCCGCAGAATACAGCAGGAAGACCACGGATGACGCTCACACGCGCTGAAACGCGACCGCGGTTCCAACGCCACCCAGACCGCCCGAGACCGCGACGCCGACATCGCTCTTCGCCGCATCCTTCTGCCGGGCGAGCCGCGAGAACACACGCACGGCCGCAACCGCGCTGCCCGCGCCGAACGGATAGCCCCGCGCGAGCGCGCCGCCGTCAGGATTGAGCGCGTCTTCGCTGATCGACAGGCTGTCCCGAAATGCAATCGCCTCGGCCGCGCTCGCCTCATTGAGCTCAACCAATGGGAGCTTCTCGGGCAGGGCGCCGTTGACCCTGGCCTTCAGCTTGCGCATGGCCTCGATGGAGGCCGTCGCTTCCTCGCCGGCCGATGCACCCGACGACACGCAGCCGATGACTGCGAGGCCTGGGACTTTGCCTAGGCCTTTCAGAACATCCGCCGACACCATAACGACGATCGCCGCGCCATCATGCATGCTTGCCGCATTGCCTTGCGTGACCGAGCCGTCGGGCTCGCGGAAGACCGGCAGGTCGCCAAGCTCGTCCAAGTCGTAAACTTCCGAAAGGGCCTCGTCGCGCGTCTCGCTGCGCTCCTTTTTCAAAGCAACGATCTCGCCGACGAAGGTCCTGGCATCATCCGCCTTCAGCGCCCGCTGCCGCGTCTCGGCGGCGTAGACGTCCTGGCGCTTGCGCGTGATCTGGAAGCGCTGCGCCACCGTCTCTGCCGCGAGCACGAGGCGCGAACAGTCCATGCCGTCGCCTTGGTCGTGGCCGATGAAACGCGGCATCAGATAGGGATTGCGTGGACGCGCCACGCGCCAGGGCGCGGTCGAAAGGCTCTCCATGCCGCCGGCAACGATGATCTTCGCCTCCCCCGAGGCGATGAGGACGCTGGCTTGAGCGATAGCCTCGAGGCCCGACGCGCACTGCCGGTCGACGGTCAAGGCAGGCACCAAGTCGGAGAGCCCGCTTGCGAGCGCCACCAGGCGTGCCGGATTGCCGCCTGCCGTCGCATTGCCGAGGATGATCTCGTCGACATCCTTGGCGGCGATCCCGGCATCATCGAGCGCCTTGACGATGATCGGCGCCGTCAAATCCTCGACCCGCCTCAGGCGGTGCAGCCCGCCGATACGGCCGATCGCCGAGCGCCGGGCGGCGATGATGAAGGCTTTGGACACAACGCGCTGCATGAACCGCTCACTCTGGGCATAAACCACGCCGGCCGCGCCTCGAATGTGGCACGTTGGAGAATGCTCCGGACCTGCCAAAGGTCATGCGCGGCAAAGGTGACCAATCTTCGGCTGTACCAGGGCGTGTCGAGGACGTCGCGCGACTGTTGCAGAAAATCGACAAGTAAGGTTATCGAGCCAGCCCGCAGCTCAGATTGAGTGCGCACTTAAATCTGCTAAGACCGCGCCATGACCAAGCTGAACGCATCGTGTCTGCCCGGGGGCCGGGCTGCCGCTCGCCGGGAAACCCACGCCGTCGATGTCGCCGGAGTTAGGGTCGGTGGCGGCCATCCGATCGTCGTCCAATCGATGACGAACACGGACACGGCCGATATCGAGGCGACCGCGCAGCAGATCGCATCCCTTGCCCGCGCCGGTTCGGAGCTTGTCCGCATCACTGTTGACCGGGCGGAGGCGGCTGCTGCCGTGCCGCACATCCGCGACCGGCTCTTGAAGCGCGGCGTGAAAGTCCCCATCGTCGGCGACTTCCACTACATCGGTCACAAGCTCCTGACCGAGCATCCGGCCGCCGCAGAGGCGCTCGACAAATACCGCATCAACCCCGGCAATGTCGGCTTCAAGGAAAAGCGCGACCGTCAGTTCGGCGCAGTCGTCGAGCTGGCGCTGAAGTACGGCAAACCGGTCCGCATCGGCGTCAACTGGGGTTCGCTCGATCAGGAACTGCTGAAGCGGCTCATGGACGAGAACGCAAAAGCAGCGAATCCGCTGGATGCCCGCGCTGTGCTGCACGAGGCGATCGTGCAATCGGCGCTCATTTCAGCGCACCGCGCGGAGGAGATCGGCCTCAGCCCCGGCCGGATCATCCTATCGGCAAAGGTCAGCGCCGTGCAGGATCTCATCGCAGTCTACCGCGCGCTGGGCGCTCGCTGCCGCTACGCGCTGCATCTGGGCCTCACCGAGGCCGGCATGGGCTCCAAGGGCATCGTCGCCTCCTCGGCGGCCATGGCGATCCTGCTGCAGGAGGGCATCGGCGACACGATCCGCTATTCGCTGACGCCCGAGCCCGGCGGGGACCGGACGCTCGAGGTCCGCGCCGCCCAGGAGCTACTGCAGACGATGGGTCTGCGTGCCTTCGTACCCATCGTCGCGGCCTGCCCTGGCTGCGGGCGTACCACCTCGACGGTTTTCCAGGAGCTCGCCAAGACCATCCAGGACCATGTCCGGGAGCGGATGGTCGAATGGAAACAGCTCTATCCGGGCGTCGAGAGCCTCAACCTCGCGGTCATGGGCTGCATCGTCAACGGCCCCGGCGAAAGCAAGCATGCCGACATCGGCATCTCGCTACCGGGCACTGGCGAGAGCCCGGCGGCGCCCGTGTTCATCGACGGCGAAAAGCGGATGACTCTGCGCGGCCCCAACATCGCCGCCGAGTTCACGGCGATCGTCGAGCAGTATGTCCAAGACCGCTACGGCCGGGCCTCCTGATCGCCTGAGGAAATCGCCTATTGCTGCCGGCCTAGCGGATAGCCTAGGCTTGTTTCTGGCGGGGGCCGGCTGCACGCAAGGAATGGATCGGGCACAGTTGGGCCCCATTCGCCCGCTTTAGTCGCGCCGCGTTTTTTTCGCTTTGAGCACGTTCTACGGCGAACCGGTTCCCACTTCGCCTGAACGTGCTCTGTCTTTGAGGTTGTGAGCACTGTTCGTACGGCGAACCGGTTCCCACTTCGCCTGAACGTGCTCTGGTGTTTCGGGGAGTAAGCCGTGGTCGGCCAGTACAATGTGACGGTGATCCGCGAGGACATGATCATCAAGGGCAGCATTCGCCGCTGTCGCCAACTCGAGGTCGAAGGCTACATCGAAGGCGAAGTCGAGACCGGCTCGCTGCTCGTCCATCCCGGCGGCCGTGTTTTCGGCAAGATCCGCGCGGACAACATCGAGGTGCTGGGTACCGTCCAGGGCGATGTGGTCATCAAGCATCTCTGCCATATCCGCTCGACGGGCAAGGTCGCGGGCTCCGTGCTGTATGGCGAGCTCGCCATGGAGAGCGGCGCCGACTTGACCGCCGATGTCCGCAACGTGCCGCCGACGCTCGGCGGCGACTTCGAACTCAGCGTCGACAAAGGCCGCGCCGTCCGCATCACCACGCGGGACCTGACCGCCCATGATCCAGACGATATGCCGGAGCACTTGATCTATACGATCTCGAACGCCCGGCACGGCTTCGTCTCGCTCGGCAGCTCGAGCCAACCAGTGGAGAATTTCACCCAGGCCGACCTCATGAGCGAGCGTGTCCTGTTCGTCCACGACGGCAGCGTCGACCGCGAGGCCGCCTTCGACGTCGTCGTCGCCGACAAGCAGGGCGCGACGTCGGGGGATGCGCGCCGCGTGACGATTGCGGTAAGGGGTTAGCGGATTCCCTCAAGATCATCGTTGCCGGAGCAGATTACCCTCGCTTTCCATTGTCGTGGTGCCGTCGGAGCAAGGCTCGACCCCTCTCCCGGCGCAGTCATGGCGAAGCCATGCTCCGCATGGACCGCGCCACCCCCCCCCAAAGGGCAGGGCCGAAAGAAGCGCCGCGCTGCTGATGACGCTCTACACGCATTTGAGCTTGTGGCAAAAACTCCGAACAGACCCCCACATTGAATCTTACCACGTAACGGGCGCCCGCTATGGCCGGCCCTCTCCCTTGGGAGAGGGTGGCGCGAATGCGCCGGGAGAGGGGGTGAGCGACGCGCGGGCGTCTCGGCCTACTCCGCAGCATCCTTCCGGTTCGGATTGTTCGGGTGAGTCGTCCAGTTCGCGTGTTTCGGGCTGATCTTCTGCTTGGTGCGCGGGTCAGTGCCCTTCACCATCGGCTCCATGGTGATGCAATTCTCGATCGGGCACACGCTGACGCACAGATTGCAGCCGACGCATTCCGCATCGATCACCTCGAAATGCCGCTTGCCATCGACCATCGAGGTGATCGCCTGATGCGAGGTGTCCTCGCAGACGATGTGGCAGCGGCCGCATTTGATGCACAAATCCTGGTCGATCTTCGCCTTCGCCACGTAGTTCAAATTCAGATACTGCCAGTCCGTTACGTTGGGCACCGCGCGGCCGATGAACTGGTCGAGGCGTGAATAGTTGCTCTCGCGCATGAAGGTTTCCAGGCCTGAGATCAGCTCCTGGACGATCTTGAAGCCGTAGGTCATTGCCGCCGTGCAGACCTGCACATTGCCGGCCCCCAGCGCCATGAACTCCACCGCGTCTCGCCAGGTCGTGATGCCGCCGATGGCGGAGATGGGAATGCCACCCGCCTCCCGGTCGCGCGCGATCTCGGCCACCATGTTGAGCGCGATCGGCTTCACCGCCGGGCCGCAATAGCCGCCATGCGTGCCCTTGCCGTCGATCGAGGGCTCCGGCGACATCGTTTCCAGGTTCACGGAAACGATGGAGTTGATGGTGTTGATGAGCGAGACGGCGTCCGCCCCGCCCTTTTTCGCCGCGCGCGCGGGATGGCGGATGTCGGTGATGTTGGGGGTGAGCTTCACGATGACTGGCATGCGCGTGTGCGCTTTGCACCAGCGCGCCACCATCTCGATGTATTCCGGCACCTGGCCGACCGCCGCGCCCATGCCGCGCTCGGACATGCCGTGCGGGCAGCCGAAATTGAGCTCGACTCCGTCGGCGCCGGTTTCCTCGACACGGCTGAGGATGGCCGACCAGTTCTTCTCCTCGCACGGCACCATCAAAGAGACGACGATGGCGCGATCGGGCCAGTCTTTCTTGACCTGCTTGATCTCCTGAAGGTTCACATCGAGCGGCCTGTCGGTGATGAGCTCGATATTGTTGAGGCCGAGCAGCCAGCGATCGGGGCCATGCACGGCGCCGTAGCGCGGGCCGTTGACATTGACGATCGGCGGGTCCTCGCCGAGCGTCTTCCAGACAACGCCGCCCCAGCCGGCCTTGAAGGCGCGGACGACATTGTACTCCTTGTCCGTCGGCGGCGCGGAGGCGAGCCAGAACGGGTTCGGCGATTTGATGCCGAGGAACTCGCTGCGGATGTCGGGCATGGTAGCCTCCGTCAGATCCGGTTTGGCGTGGCCGGTGCTGCCACGTCGTCATGTGCCGAGTGAGAAGTCCCGGCTACAGTAAAACCATCACGGCGACTTGAAGCAGGAGTGGCACGCCGATCCACCTTGCAGCCTTGCCGTAGTGTTGCTCCCTGCCGAGCTTCCATCCTTTGATGATGCCGAAGATGCCGAGCGCGATGAGCCCGGACGAAACGGCGAGGAAGATTGTCGTGGAAGTGGCCCATCGCTGCGATTCCGCGTCCGCGGCTCCGCTCACGAGAAACAAGAGATAGGCCCCGAAGGCCCACATTGCGACCATCGCCACACTCACGATGATCGCCAGCAAAAGCAGCAATCGAAAGAGCCACAAGGCCATGTGCGTTCAATGCTCCCCATCGTCGAGGGTCCGGACCGGCGCGCTCTGAATTGCCGGCGGCACTCATCAGTGACCATCCATCAGCGCCCGATGCATGCTCTCTGCAGCATCACGCCCGTTGGCGACTGCGGTGACGGTTAGGTCTTCGCCACCGGCCGTGCAGTCGCCACCGGCCCAGATGCCCTTGGCGCTCGTGCGGCCCTCGGCATCGACCTTGATCCGGCCGCTCTCGAGCTTGACCGACTTGCCGATGGGGCCGGCCTCGAAGGTCTGGCCGATGGCCTTGAAGATCATGTCGGCGTCCAATTTGAAGGTCTCGCCGGTGCCGCCGAGCTTGCCCGCCTCGACGGCCGTGTACTCGCACTCGATGCCCTTCACTTTGCCCTTCTCGGCCAGTATGCGCCTCGGCCTCACCCAGTGCTTGATTTTGACGCCCCTCGTCTGCGCGAGGTCTTGCTCGAATACGCTCGCATTCATCTGTGCCTTGCCGCGGCGATAGAGAATGGTCACATCCTCGGCGCCGAGCAGTTTCGACTGCACAGCCGCATCGATCGCCGTCATGCCGCCACCAATGACAACAACGCGGCGGCCTACGGGAAGCTTGGCGAGATCCTTCGCCTGCCGAAGCTCGGCGATGTAGCCGACGGCGTCGGCAACCCCGTCGGCATCCTCGCCCTCGGCGCCGAGCGCGTTGACGCCGGCCAGGCCGAGACCGAGGAAGACGGCGTCATAGTCCTCTTTCAAGCTATCCAATGTGAAGTGCTTGCCGAGCAGCTTGCCCGTCTTGATCTTGATGCCGCCGGCCGAGAGGATGAATTCGATCTCACGCGCCGCGAACTGGTCAACGACTTTATAGGCGGCAATGCCGTACTCGTTGAGACCGCCCGCCTTGTCGCGCGATTCCAGGATCGTCACGTCGTGGCCGTTGAGCGCCAGGCGATGCGCGCAAGCCAAGCCCGCCGGCCCCGAGCCAACAACCGCCACCTTCTTCCCTGTCGCCTTTGCCCGCGCGTAGACCTTCTCGCCCGAGCGCATGAGTGCGTCGGTCGCGTAGCGCTGTAGCTCGCCGATCTTGACGGGCTTTCCCTCGGCCGCCTCGCGGACGCAGACCTCCTCGCAAAGCGTTTCCGTCGGGCAGACGCGCGCGCACATGCCGCCAAGGATATTCTGGTCGAAGATCGTCTTCGCCGCGCCTTTCGGATTACCGGCGGCGATCTCCCGGATGAAGAGGGGAATGTCGATCGCGGTCGGGCACGCGGTCATGCAGGGCGCGTCGTAGCAGAAATAGCAGCGATCGGCCTCGACCATGGCCTCGTGCGCGGAGAGCGGGGGATGCAGATCACCGAAGTTGGCCTTGAGCTCTGAAGCCGAAAGCCGACCCATGGCGATGCCGGATTTGCCCAGTCCCTTGTCGGACGGCATGCGTGTCCTCCTTGGCGCACACGGCTCCTGATCGACGGCCGCGCTTGCCGGCAGAATGCCCCAGTTCGCCGGGGCCGGCAATGAATTTTTACCAAATGGTCAAAAGCAGAAAGGCGATCAAGCTTCCACTATGTGCAGTCCGACATCGCCGGCGCCCGCGAGCATGCGGAGGCCGTTGGCATCCAGCCCATACGTTCCCCCCTGGATGACGCCGAGACCCTCGTCGGGAAGCTCGATGCAGGAGTGGAGCACGAAGGTCATGCCGGCCTCGAGCTTGGTCGGGAAGCCGCGGGCGATGGTCAGCGGTTCAAGCCAGATCGGCGGATAGGCGATGCCAATGCCATAGCCGAAGCGCATCATGGCGGTGTGCTCGAGACCGCGGCGGCGCAAAGGTTCAAGCGATGCTTCCTCCACCGCCTCGACGGGTGCGCCGACGCGGATCGCGGCAACGCCGGCCTCGAGCGACTCGATACCGAGCGCATAGATGTCGCGCGCGCGTTGGCTGGGTTGACCAACGGCGATCGTCTGCATGGCAGCCGCGTGATACCGGTGGCTCACTCCCGCAAGCTCGACATGCACGAGGTCGCCGGGCGCGATCTCCTTCTCGCGCGCGGTGCCGTGTCCGCCGGGCGTGCGGTAGCCAGAGGTCAGCTCGATCGGGATCGACCAGTAGTCGCTGCCGGCCCGGCGCAGAGCGGCCTCGATCTCGGCCGAAAGCGCGATCTCCGTAATGCCCGGCCGGGCAAATCGCCGGAAGGCCTCGAGGCCCATCTCGGCATAGCGTGCCGCCTGCTCCATCAGCTTGATCTCGGCGGGCGATTTGAGGATGCGCAAGCGCCCGAGCAGCTCGGTGGTGTCGGCGAGCGCAACGGGGTGGAGCGACCCGCGCAGCGCCTCGCCCAACGACATCGGCAACGCATAAGTCCCCATCTCGATGCCGGCCGCGCCGCTCTTAACGCCCTTTTCGATGAGGATGTCGCGCACGATGTCCGGGAAATAGTCGACGTTGAGGCGATAGGTGCGGATGTCGGAGAGGAAGGTCGTCTCGCGGGCGAGCGTGATATCGACGTCGCGGAGAACAAGCGTCGGCGCATCGTTGCCCTTGGTCAGGATCATGGCCTGCGGGCTGTTGACGCCGACCCAGCTGTCATAGCCGCCGAAGTAGTAGAGATGCTCCAGCGCGACAATGATGAGCGCATCGAGCCCGGCACCGGCCATGGCGGCGCGGGCCCGCGCGATCCGTGCCTCGAAGACCTCGCGGGGGAAGGGGGAGAAGTGGGTTTGCATTCCGGCCTCGCGATGATGATCGCCAATGATCAGCCGGATACGCTTTTAGGGCAAGATCGGCCCTGCAATACGGTTATGCTCGGGCGCGCGCGGACTGGGCTTCGCCGGAGACCGCGGTTTGGCTATTGTCCGCGGCGAAGAACGCGGAGGAGCAGCGAAAAACCATGCCGGACAACATCGATCTCATTGTCACCAACGGGCGCGTCATCACCATGGACGAAGCCAATCCCCGCGCCGAGGCCGTGGCCATATCGGGCAACGAGATCGCGGCCGTTGGCTCGAAGGCGGATATCGAAGGGCTCAAGAGCAAAGGCACGAAAGTTGTCGATGCGGCGGGCGCCACCGTCATGCCGGGCTTCATTGAAAGCCACGTCCACATTTTCATGGGGGCGGGAGAGCTTGACAGCCTCGATCTCTCGACGACGATCGGTATCGACAATCTCACGAAGGCCGCGCGCGATTTCGCCCTCGATCGCCCGAACGACAAGCTCGTTTATGCCAGCAAGGTTCTCTACAACGTCATCGGCGATGGCATCTACGTGACGCGCCAAGATCTCGACAAGGTGATGCCCGACCGGCCCTTCGCGATGATGGACGCGGGCCATCATACGGTTTGGGCCAACACGAAAGCCCTCGAGCTCGCCGGAATCTTGCGCGGTGGCGAAGTGCCGACGGGCGCCGAGATCGTCATGGCGCCGGACGGCACGGCGACCGGGGAACTCCGCGAGCCCGGCGCCTTCCGCCATATCCTGGCGCATACCCGGACTGGCGGGCGAGATACGTTGGGCTTTACGGAGGCCGCCGACCCGAAGCCAGCGCCAACCGCCGCTGAGCGCGAGATGGATCGAAAGATCCTCAGGCGCGGTCTCGACTATTGCGCCTCCTATGGCTTCACCTCCGTGCACAACATGGACGGGAATTTCTACACCCTCGACCTCCTGCAGGAGATCGACGAGGCAGGCCAGTTCTCGGTGCGCTGCCAGAGCCCGTTCCACATGAAGAACTTCTTCTCCGTCGCCAAGATGGAGAAGGATGCGATCGAAATGCAGCGGCGCTATGCCTCCGAACGCGTCTACTCGGGCCGCGTGAAGCTCTTCATGGACGGCGTCAGCGAGAGCTGGACGGCCATGATGCTCGAAGAGTATCCGGACAAGCCCGGCTGCTTCGGCGAGCCGAACTACACGGTCGAACAGTTCAACGAGATCGCAATCGCCGCCGACAAGCTCGGCCTGCAGATCGACGTGCATGCGATTGCCGATGCCGCCATTCGTGTCACGCTCGATGGCTATCAGGCGGCGCGCAAGGCCAACGGCCGGCGCGACAGCCGGCATCGCGTCGAGCATGTCGAGGTGATCGATCCGGCCGATGTGCCGCGCTTCAAGGAGCTGGGGGTCATCGCCTCGATGCAGCCGACACATGCGCCGGGGCTCGTCTTCCCGCCCTGGCCGGTGATGTCGCGCCTGCGCGACCGGCAGCTCCCCTACTGCTATCCCTGGTCGACCATGCGCGAGGTGAGCCCTGCCATGCCCTTCTCGAGCGATTGGCCGGTGGCCCCCATCGATCCGATGATCTCCTTCCGCGCGGCAATGACCCGCGAGCCGATGAAACCGGGGCTCCCCAATCACCGGCAGACGCTGATGCAATGCATCGAAGGATACACGAAGGATGGCGCCTATACGGAATTCGCCGAGGCGCGGAAGGGGCGGCTGAAAAAGGGCATGCTCGCCGACGTGGTCGTCATGAGCCACGACCTCGAAAAAATGGTGCCCGAGGCGCTGACGGAGGCGCGCGCCGTGACGACGATCGCGGATGGGAAGATTACATTCGCGGCCTAGTGGCCAGCAGCGCCGAAATGACTCACGTTCCGCCGCTGGCGAGCGGGACCGATGCACACTCTCTCCCCTTGCGTTCCCGGAAGCCGCGCGTGGGCGCGGCTATCCGGGATCTTCACCCGTCGCTGTCCGTGCTCTCGTCAGTCCCACGTGAAGACCCCGGCTCTTCGCGTGTCCGGCGGTGCCGGCCGCGCTGCGGCCGGGGACGCAAAGTGGGATGATTGTCGTAAGCCTCGGGTGGCAGCGAGTGCAAACGCCGAGGCCGGCGAGCTGAAGCGGTTTTCCGATAAGAAGCACGAAAAGCCAAAAGGCGTCAGCGGGAGGGATCATTTTCGACGCTCGCGCTTGCGGCGTGCTGGCGACTGGATAGCCGGCACGAGCGTCCGATCCCTCCCGCTGAGACGACCGATCGGGCAAGTGGGGAAGCCGATCGGTCTTGAGGCAATGGCGGGGTTCATTCCTCCTCAGTTACCGCCATCCTCGGCAAGGATGAGGGGGCCGCCGCCGGTCGCTTTGTGCAGCTCCTTGGTGACGCCGAGCATGCTCTCACGCATCGCCCTCGCGGCGTCCGGCAACCAGGTGACGAGCGCGACCGAGATAACGGCGGCAATGACGGCGGACTGCATGGCTCTTGTCCTTCCAGGGTGTCTTTTCTTGTTGGAAGGAGCATGCGCGTGGAGCTCGGGTAATGCAATCCAAGGTTGCGAATACGGTTTGGGGAATTGCAACCTGGAAGCGACAAATTATACGGTTTGCGGCGGAAACACCGGGCAAATTCCAACCAAATCGAATGTTGCGGCACTAAAAAGCAAAAGGCCCGCGACGCGCGCGGGCCTTTACTCGTTCGTGAAACCGGCGAACGTTCAATTCTGGATGACGATGCGGGTATTCCCCGCGCCGTAGGTCTTCACCAGCGAGAACAGCTTCGCCGCATTGCTCGGATGCAACCGGATGCAACCGTGGCTCGCCGGGCGGCCGAGCTGCTTCACGTAGCCCGTGCCATGGATCGCAAATCCGCCGCGGAAGAAAATCGAATGCGGCATCGGCGAGTTGTCGTATTTCCGCGAGTAGTGCATGCGGCGCAGCACGGTCGGCCGATAGCTGCCGCGCGGCGTGTTGAAACCCTTGCGGCCCGACGAAATGGACCAGCTGTAGGCAAGCTCACCGTCGATGAAGACGTTCATCCGCTGCGAGGAGATGTCGATCTTGGCGACGACGGCGGCATTGGCCACTGTCGGCAGTGCCAGCATCAACACAGCTGCGGCAATCGAGAGGAATTTTACGAAACGCGACATGTTACACCCCACACAAAGGTCCCGACCTGTTTCTCAACTCTGCCGCGAGTGGTCGCCGAAGGGTATCTAGCGGCCTGCCATCCCGGGCATGTTTCTGTGGATAAGCGTGACACAGATGGCTGAACACGCCCTGAATGGAAGGCTTGCGTTACCAAAGAAACACAGTTCGAATGCGGGCGTTGCTTAGACGCGCAATCGTCCTCACATCATACTGCCGCAACTGCGGACGATCGGATCGCCGTCCTCGAAAGGCAGCGGAAGAGAATGCAAAAGAAGCGGACGAAAACTTCGGCGACCGCCGTGGCCACTGGGCCGGAATCGCGAGCAGCCGTGCTAGCGCTGATTTATGATTTCGACGGCACGCTCTCGCCCCGGCCGATGCAGGAGTATTCTTTCCTGCCCCAGATCGGCGAGGACCCGAAAGCCTTCTGGGCGGAGGTCGGCGAGGTGGCGCGCCGCGAGGAGGCCGACGGCCTCATCACCTACATGCACCTCATGTACAAGAAGGCGAAGGCAAAAGGCGTGCGGATCGATCGCGCCCAGCTCGTCGCCCAGGGTAAGAGCGTCGGGCTGTTCGAGGGCGTCATCGAATGGTTCGAGACGATCGAGGAGTATATTCGCCTCCGCGCCGAACTGCCTGTCGAGATAAGACACTATCTCGTTTCATCGGGGCTGAAGGAGATCATCGAGGGCACGCCGATCTACGGCCGTTTTCACAATGTCTTCGCGTCCGAGTACTTCTTCGACGCCTACGACCTGCCCTACCCCAAGCGCGTCATCACCGACACCGGCAAGACGCAGTACCTCTTTCGCATCAACAAGGGCATCGAGGACCAGTCGAAGAGCATCAATCACCACATGCCGGAGACCGACCGCCCGATCCCCTTCGCCAACATGATCTACTTCGGCGATGGCGACACCGATGTTCCCTCGATGGCGGTGATGCGCAAGAATGGGGGGCATGCGATTGCCGTGCATGGGGCGGAGCGGGACCCGTCGACCTGCATCGAGCTTTACGAGGCCGGGCGCTGCGATTTCTATGCGGAAGCCGACTATCGCCGCGGCTCGGAGCTGTTCCAGCGCACCGGGCTCGTCATCGACGCGGTGCTTGCGGGCATGCGGATCGCGGACGAGCGGCGGAAGCTGTCTGAGACCATTGCCTCGGGGCGCGCGTAACGGAATTGTGGGGTTCTAAGGCCGTGCCGCACGTGCTACGTAACCTCATGCTCGGGATATGCCGGACAGTAAGTTGGCGCGGGGCGTGCGGGCTTGTGCTCGTGGCGATATTTTCTGGCGCCGCCGTGCCGGCCCGCGCCGCCGACGACGATCCGATTGCCGCCAAGCACCAGTTCGGTTTCGTGCTGAGCCCCGCCAAGCTCGATGCGCGCGCCATTGGCTCCTATGCCAAGGGCTGCATGGCCGGTGGCACCATGCTGCCGATCGATGGTCCGGCCTGGCAGGCGATGCGGCTCTCGCGCAATCGCAACTGGGGCCTGCCGGTGCTCGTCGATTTCCTCGAGCGCTTCGCGGGCGATCTCAAGGCCAAGGAGAATTGGCCGGGCCTCCTCGTCGGCGACATGTCGCAGCCGCGCGGCGGGCCGATGCTGACGGGCCATGCGAGCCACCAGACCGGCCTCGACGCCGATATCTGGTACATGGCGATGCCGGACAAGCGCATGAGTTGGACCGAGCGCGAGTTCAAGGAGCCGGTGCCGCTCGCAAGCCCGAGCGATACCCGCGTCATCAAGGCCAATTGGAAGGAAGGCTATTTCCGTTTGCTGCGACGCGCCGCCGCCTATGGCGAGGTCGAGCGCATCCTGGTGCATCCGGCAGTGAAGAAGGCGCTCTGCGATATCGCGCCGAAGGAGGATCGCGCCTGGCTGAGCAAGGTCCGCCCGATGTGGGGGCACAACTACCACTTCCACGTCCGGCTCGCCTGTCCGAAGGGAACGAAGGGGTGCGTGCCGCAAGCGCCACCCCCGGCCGAGGACGGTTGCGGCAAGCAACTCGACGATTGGCTGAAGCTCGTCAGCCGTCCGCCCAAGCCCGAGAAACCCAAGCCGGCACCCGACCCGAACAATAAGCCGGCCAAACCAGCCAAACCCAAGGTGACGACTGTCGCCGCGCTGCCGAAGGATTGCACGAGCGTGCTCGCCTGGGAGGCGCCTGCCCTGATGGTGCGATCGGCTCCTGAATTGGCGGAGATACCGCTGCCCGAGCGCAAGTCGACGAAGGTGGCGGCGCAACCTTAGCGATTGCGCCTCAGCCGCGACCGAGCCGTCTGTCGGTCATGATCGCCAACACGCTAACCACCACCAGCGCGAGCGCGCCGGCCAGCATGATGCTCACCGCCGCCCAATTGGCGTTCTCGCCCGCAAGACCCATCGCAACCTCGCGGGAGAGCCACATGTAGACGAGCACGCCCAGCATCACGACGAGCTGGGCCCAGGCCATCCAATGGCCAGTGTCGAGATCGCGCACGATTGTCTCGGCGGCCGCCGGGCGAAGATGCCGGCGGAACACGTAGAGCGAAATCAGGCCGGGAAGCGCCAGATAGATCGCGTATTGGTAGGCGTGATACCAGCTCTGATCGGTCAAATAGTAGGAGACGAGCAGCGCCACGCTCCCCCACAGATAGACAACGGCGATGAGCAACGCATAGCGCGCCGCCGCCCGGCGGGCAGGGTCGAGGCCTGGCAGCGGCTCGCTTGGTCCGAGCAGCCACGCCACGACCACCGCCAGGATCGCTACCGCGGCTGCTGCGGCGGCGTGCATCGTCTGATCGGCCTGATCGGCCGCCCACCAGATAACGGGCAAGCTCGCCGGCGCGATCACGCCAGCGAGTTTCAGAGGCCCTGTGACAATCGTTGTGGTCATCGGCCGCCGGTCTACTTGGACCGGGCGGCCGAGACAAGAGAAATGCTATTTCGAGGCAGCCGCGGCGGGCTCGTCGAGCCCGGCCCCGAGCGCGCGATTGTAGCTGCGCAGCGCCGCGAAGCCGATGGCCGACAGCGCCGTCGCGCCGAAGAAGATGACGTCGTTGGCCGCCCATTCGCGAGCGGCCTGAGCGCTCGGCGTACCGCTCAGGAACGGCAGCTTGCTGCCGAGAATGAGACCGGCCATCGCCGCGAGTGCGCCGACCATCTGCACGATGGCGAGGAACCGCGAGATTTTCAGCGCGCGCTCGGGCGTGGTGTTCTCGGCGCCCTTCGTCATCAGGTTGGCGAAGCACAGGCACAGGATCGCCGACGCGCCGAAGGGCATGACGAAGTGCCACCATTCCGGCCACTGCAGGACGAGACCGTAGGTCAGCGCGATCGTCACCGCCGCCCATGACCAGACGACGCCCATGTAATGTGCGTTGCTTGCGGAGAGCGCAAAAACGTCGGCATCCGACGTGACCGGTTTTTCGTTCTCGCGGACCGCGAGCACCGCGATCACCAGCGAAACCATCGCAGAGATCAGCGCATGCAGCCAGATCGTCGGCATGGCGGCCGTGACGGCGTGCACCGAGATGGCGATCGCGAGTATCAGGATCCACACCACCATTGTACGCTTGCGCATATTGCCCCTCCGTGCCCAAATTCCTAACGAGGCTGGACCGTCATCCAATCCTTGCGAACTGGAGCACCGCTCTCCACGTGAACGCAAAGCGCGCGCAGCCTCGATTAACGCAAGGTTGCCGCCAAATTCCCAATATTCCGTTATCGCCGTAACGTGTTGTTGAGTATCTTCTACAACCGTTGATCGCTCTCGGCCGGCGCCAATACGCCCTTGAGGTCGTAGACGAGCCCACCCGGCGCCAGCAGCCCATCGAGGCCCTTGCGGCCTTGCTCGGCAAAGACTTTGTGCTTCACCGCCAACACGATGGCGTCGAACGGGCCCGCCGGCTGCTCTCCCGCGATCTCGATCCCGTAGTGGTGCTTGGCCTCCGCCCGATCCGCCAGCGGATCGAAAACCTCGACACTCGCGACGAACTGGCTGAGCTCGTTCACGAGATCGGCCACCTTCGTGTTGCGCGTGTCAGGGCAGTTCTCCTTGAAGGTGAAGCCCATGACCAGCACGCGCGCCGTGTCGATCCTCTGCTTCCGCTTGAGCATCGCCTTGACGACGTCCTGCGCCACCCAGGCGGCCATGCCGTCGTTGATGCGCCGGCCGGCGAGAATCATCTCGGGATGGAAGCCGATCGATTGCGCCTTATGCGTCAGGTAGTAGGGATCGACGCCGATGCAATGGCCGCCGACGAGGCCCGGCGTGTAGCCGTGGAAGTTCCATTTCGTCCCCGCCGCCGCCAGCACCTCGCGGCTGTCGAGGCCGAGCTTGCGGAAGAGCTGCGCCAGCTCGTTGATGAGCGCGATGTTGACGTCGCGCTGGATATTCTCGATGACCTTGGCGGCCTCCGCGACGCGGATGGAGCTCGCCTTGTGAGTGCCCGCCGTGATGACGGTTGCATAGACCTTGTCGACGCGCTCGGCCGCCTCCGGTGTCGAGCCGGAGGTGATCTTGCGGATGTCGGGAAGGCGATGCTTCTGATCGCCCGGATTGATCCGCTCGGGGCTGTAGCCGCAGAAGAAGTCGCGGTTGAAGGTCATGCCCGACATTTTCTCAAGGATCGGAACGCACACCTCTTCGGTCGCGCCGGGAAAGACCGTGCTTTCGTAGACGACGAGATCGCCCGCTTTGAGCGCCGCCCCGACCGTCCGGCTTGCGCTCTCGAGCGGGGAGAGGTCCGGCCGGTTGGCTTCGTCGATCGGCGTCGGCACTGTGACGATGAAAAAATTGGCGGTCATGAGCGCGGCTGGGTCGGCCGAAAACGAGAGCGCCTTTGCAGCGGCGAACTCGTCCTTCGTTACCTCGCCGGTGCGATCGACGCCGCGCTGCAACTCGCCGATGCGGGCGGCCGAGATATCGAAGCCGGTGACCGGAAAGTGCCGCGCCATGTAGACGGCGAGCGGCAGGCCGACATAGCCGAGGCCAATGACGGCAACCCGAACGTCATCGAAGCGCGGCAAGCCCGTCATGGCGCGAGTGCCTCCGCCAGAACATCGGCGATGACAGTTACTTGCCGCCCATCGGAGCCCTGTTCAGTCAAGACATTGGCGATACTCATGCCGGCGACTTTGCCGGTGCCCAACAGCACGCGCAAGATCGCGATGAGCTCCGGTCCGGTCAGGCCGTCGGCAAGCGGATGCGGCACGGCGGAGATCAGCGCCGGATCGAGCGCGTCGGCGTCGAGATGCACCCAGATGCCGTCGATCCCAGGCCGGTCGAAGCGGCGCAGCAGGCTCTTGTCGAGCTCCTCGCGCGAGTGCTCGTAGAGCCAGAACATCGGCCAGAGCAGGAGCTGGGTTTTCTTCAGCTCATAGAAAGCCGGGTCATCCTTGCGGAAACCGATGAGCGCGGCGTCGTCGTCCAGGCAGAGTGCCTCGGCTCCGCCACGGCCGGTCAGTCGAGCCGCCTCGCTGCGCGCGGTTGATGGATGGGGCTCCAGATTGTCCGCATGGGCGAAATCGGAATGCGCGTCGATGTAGGCGAGCGCGAAACGTCCCCGGCCTTGCAGAGCCATGGCCGCCAGAGCGATACTGCAATCGCCGCCGAGAACGATCGGACGCGCGCCGGAATCGAGCATGGCGCCGACGCGCGTTGCGAGGTCCTGAGGTGTGGCGGTCTCAGCGAGTGCGCCGGTCTTCGTCGCGCCAATCCGGGTGGCGAGGCCGGTTCGCAGGAGCATCGCTGCCAACCCGCGCGTATCAGCCGAGTCCGGTGTTGCCGAAAGCGGCGCTTCGAGAATGGTCCAAGGCTGCGGCATGGGCGCTCCGTCGTTCGGCGCGCTTCTATAGCATGGAATGCCTGTCGGATTGGAAGCGGCTAGTCGCCTGTATCTCCCAAAGTGAGGAGTGCTGGATCGATGGCTTGCACGCCCATCGCTTCGCAGGCCACGGCTCGCCATCCTCGGCCCTCAGGCTGCTGTCATCTGTGGCTTGCACCAACCCACCCATTTGCGTCCCCGGCCGCAGCGTGGCCGGCATCGCCGGACGCGCGTAGAGCCGGGGTCTTCACCCCGGATTGGTGAGCGCCGAAAATTCGACGGTGAGAGGTGATGATCCCGGATAGCCGCGCCCAGGCGCGGCTTCCGGGAACGCAAAGGGAGAGGGATGTGCCCACTGCGCGCTGGCGGCTGTGACGCGCCGATCAGCCTTGGCGTCGTGAGTGCTGCGGCGTTTGCGCCAGGACCCGATCGGACTGCTCCGTTGGCTGAGCGTAACCGGACGGGACCGATGGATCGCGGTGGTTGAGCATGAGGCATATTGGCAGGTGCAGGCGGCTAATCCAGCTCGAACTTCGACTTGTAGTCTTCGGCGAGCGCAGGATTCTGCGCGGCTTTGCTCAGCATGCAGTTGCCGACGACGAGCGTCTCCATCTCGGTGCCCATGAAGCAGCGGAAGGCGTCCTCCGGCGTTCCCACGATCGGTTCGCCGCGAACATTGAAGCTCGTGTTGACGAGCACCGGGCAGCCGGTCTTCTCCTTGAAGGCGGAGATAAGGCCGTGATAGCGCGGGTTCGTCTCTTTGTGCACGGTCTGGATGCGCGCCGAATAGTCGACATGCGTCACGGCCGGAATGTCCGAGCGCGGCACGTTGAGCTTGTCGATACCGAATAGCTGCTCCTCAGCCTCGCTCATGTGCCGGCGGCGATTGCGTTTCACACCACCGACCAGCAGCATGTAGGGGCTGTCCTCGTCGACCTCGAAATAGTCGGCGACGTCCTCGCGCAACACCGAAGGCGCGAAGGGGCGGAAGCTCTCGCGATACTTGATCTTGAGGTTTAGGGTTTTCTGCATCGCCGGGTTGCGCGGATCGCCCAGGATCGAGCGGGCGCCCAACGCGCGCGGCCCGAACTCCATGCGGCCCTGGAACCAGCCGACCGCATTGCCCTCGACCAGACTGCCGACGGTGCGATCGAAGACTTGCGTGTCGGAGTTCATGACGTCGAAGCGGGCGCCCGCACCGGCCAGCCGCCGCTCGATGTCGCTCTGGGCGAAATCGGGCCCCAAGTAGGAACCTTGCATGGCATCGAGACCGCCATTGATGTGGCGTGGTTCATTGAGATGGAGGTGATAGGCCGCCAAGGCGGCGCCCAGCGCGCCACCCGCATCGCCTGCGGCCGGCTGCACCCAGATGCGCTCAAAAGCGCCTTCACCCAGGATCTTGCCATTGGCGACGCAATTGAGCGCGACGCCGCCGGCAAGGCAGAGATTCTTGATACCGTAGGTCTTTGCGAGATCGCGCGTGATCTTGAGCATCACGTCCTCGGTCACCTTCTGGACCGAGGCGGCCAAGTCCATTTCGCGCTGGGTCAGCGGCTCGCCGGGCTTGCGCGGCGGACCACCGAACAGCGCGTCGAACTTCGGCGACGTCATCGTCAAGCCAGTCGCATAGTTGAAGTAGCTCTGGTCGAGCCAGAAGGAGCCATCCTCGCGAATGTCGATGAGCTTACTCTTGATCAGATCGGCGTAGCGCGGCGTGCCATAGGGCGCGAGGCCCATGACTTTGTACTCGCCGGAGTTGACGCGGAAGCCCGTGTAGTAGGTGAAGGCCGAGTAGAGGAGGCCGAGCGAATGCGGAAATCGGATTTCACGCACCATGTCCAGGCGATTGCCGCGGCCGATCGAGACAGAGGTCGTCGCCCATTCCCCGACGCCGTCGAGGGTGAGCACGATCGCCTCTTCGAAAGGCGAGGCGAAGAAGGCCGAAGCCGCATGGCTCTGGTGATGCTCGGCGAAGAGGAGCTTCTCGCCAACCTCGCCCGAGGCCGAGAACGGCTTCAGTGATTTTTCGAGATTGGACTTCTGGAACAGCTTGTCCTTGATCCAGACCGGGAGCGCGGCCTGGAAGGAGCGGA
The DNA here is from genome assembly GCA_963741525.1 of uncultured Alphaproteobacteria bacterium. Lineage (GTDB taxonomy): Bacteria > Pseudomonadota > Alphaproteobacteria > Rhizobiales > Hyphomicrobiaceae > JANNSX01. The sequence continues at coordinate 145,678 of CAVUIW010000028.1, read as the reverse complement.
AGCCCTGCGGCGCATTGGCGAGATAGGTCTCGAGCAGGCGCTCGAACTTGACGAGGGGCTTCTCGAAGAAGGCGACGTGATCGACATCGTCGAGGCCGATCCCGGCCTGATCAAGGCAATAGGCGATCGCATGCTCGGGGAAGCGCGCGTCATGCTTCTTGCGCGTGAAGCGCTCTTCCTGGGCGGCGGCGACGATGCGGCCGTCCTGGACCAGGGCCGCGGCGCTGTCGTGGTAGAAGGCGGAGATGCCGAGAATGCGCATGGGGTCGCTCTATTTTGGCTGGCCGTTGCTTTCTGGAGCAACGTCCCTGCCGTTCGAGAATTAGAATACGGTGTAGACGAAGGGGGCGATGGCCGAGCCCTGGGCGAGGACCAGCAGGCCGCCGACGGCTACCAGGATCGTGATGATGGGCATCAGCCACCACTTCTTGCGGGCGCCCATGTAGGCGAACAGCTCTTTGATCAGGCTTGTCATGACTCTTGCTCCAAGATGATCCCGGATCGGGGCCGGGACGCCAAATCTGTTAACGGCGTCGATGCAAGGGGCGCGCCAGCCGAGCACGTTCAGGCGAAGTGGGTGCCGGTTCGCCGTCAAGAACGTGCTCCAAACCAAAGAGCACGTTCAGGCGAAGTGGAAGCCGGTTCGCCGTCAAGAACGTGCTCCAAGCCAACAAAACCCAATGTCAGAATTGCCGGGTCATGCTGGAAGCCGGACGGCTCTCGGCCGTCAGGTCGACCCAGTAGCTTTCGCCGGGCGCCTTGCGCTGCTTGACCAGCGGGTCTCTCAACCGCTGCATGATGAGGCCGGCCGGCACGATGGCGATCGCAAAAAGCACCAGCATGATAACGGGATTGACGATTTTGTGCAGCAGCAGGCCGAAGCGGAACCACAGGATGTTGAGGGGTCCGAGGAGCTTGGGGCAGCGCCAGGACACCACCCCGAGGGCGACCGACAAGCCGGCGAAGGGAATGGCAACGCCAAGATTGTCCCGCCAAAGAGCGGCGATAATCGCGGTCACGACGACGAAGACGATGCCCGTCGCCCGTTCGGAAGGCGGCTTCACGTCCTCGTGCCGGAGCTCCTCGTGGAAGTTGCCGCTCATGCCGTAATCCTCGTTTATCGCCCGGCGACACCGCCGCGTTGACCCCTTTCAGGGCCGGCGATATACACTGCAAACACCATGCCGCCCGCAGTCCGCTGCGGGCGGCCGCTTATTTGCGGGGTTTACGTGGCGATGGGGCGATGAGCCCCGCCCCGGGGACCCGTTTACCATCGAGGATTGGACAACATGGCGAATACGAAATCTGCCAAGAAGGCGGCCCGCCAGGCCGTCAAGCGCACCGTGGTCAACAAGAACCGCAAGAGCCGCATGCGCACCTTCGTAAAGAAGGTCGAGGATGCTCTGGCCACGGGCGACGCTGCGGCGGCCACGGCGGCCCTCAAGGCGGCCGAGCCGGTGATCATGCGCACAGCCCAGAAGGGTCTCGTCCACAAGAATGCCGCGTCCCGGAAGGTGTCCCGCCTCGCCGCACGCGTGAAGACCGCCGGCGCCGCACGCTGAGGTCATCTCCCGGCGTTGACGGGAGACCGTGCCCCTACTGCCACACGGTCTCCAGGGGGAATCCGCCGGTTAGGAGGCTTTAAAAGAGCCTCCATTCTCCAAATCGACTAAGATTCAATCGACTATCTGATCTGCCCGTTGCTGGTAGGCTTTTGCTCAAGCTGTGCACTGCGCACCCAGGGGCGGGAGAGTCCAGAAAAAAGACGGGCTCAAGCGGGTGAAAAAAGGGCTGCGATCCCTGGTTGTCCGGGCCCCTTGGCCGCCGAAGAATAATCCGTCGAGTCAGCAAGTTATCCACGATTACCTGAGTTCTTCCACAGCTCCCGACGCCGCTGGCCGGCCACCCCCTGCGATCCTCCCCCGCCGACCTGCGTGATTGTGCAGGTACGATGGGTGTGCTACAAAGTTAATGCGAGGTAACCAACAGGTCTTCCTCGCTGTGCCCAAGTACTGCGTATCGGGGACGCTGGGCTCTCGGGAGCATCTCTCAGTCTCTGGGCTGAGTCCGGATGTTTTCGGTTCGAACCAGTCAATAACATAAGGGGCACGGCCGCGGCCGATGCTTCGATTGAAGACAAGTTTGGCATGGGCGTGCCGGATTTGTCTTGCGTTGACAGTAACTGATTACAGGGAGCCGAGGGCAGATGTTCAGCGGGAACACTGCGCGCCGCCCGGAGGAATCCGGGGGCGTGACGGACCGACCATGGGTCGGCCGACATCAGCTCATGACCTTAGCGGGGCATGAGCCGCAAAGACTGGCGAGTGAGGCAGGCCTAGAGCACTTTCCGACCAAGTGGATACCGGTTGGTCGAAAGAAAGTGCTCAAAGCTAAAAGCCTAGAGCGCCGATCTGATTCCATCAGATCGAATAGTGCTCTAGCGGCCCAACGACTCCCAGCACAGCTCCAAAACCAACAGAAGCAGACGACTCAGATCCTCTGAGTGGCGACGCCAGGGCTGCAGCACCGGACCGCATCATCGCGGCTCCCGTGGCTCTGCGCGCCCATGGCCGTGTCGAGTGTGAACAACAGTGTGGGGCGACAGTGACGATGAGCGATGAGTTGGAAACTTCCGGCACCGAGGGCGATCAACAGGTGGCGGAGGACCGGACAGCAGGGGGCAGCACCATGGAAAATTCAGCCGAGAAATGGCCGCGCATCCAGGCGCGGTTGAAAGCCAAAGTGGGCGAGGACGTATTTTCGAGCTGGTTCGGCCGGCTCGAGCTGACTGACGTCACCGACGGCGCGGTCAGCCTCACGGTGCCGACCCGGTTCCTCAAGAACTGGCTCGAGCTGCATTACGGTGAGGCGATGCTCGAGGTCTGCAAGCAAGAGATCAAGGGCACCAAGCGCGTGGCCATCATGGTGCGCGACGCGGTTGCCGCGGGTGCCCGCAAGGCCGAGGCCGCCGAACCGCGCGAGACTGTGACGCGCGAGAGCCGGCCGGCGACGCCGCTGCCCGCCATCACCCGCCGCCCGGCGTCCGAATCGACCGTGCGGATGGACGGCGATGCGCTCTCCGGCGCCAGCCTCGATCGCCGCTTCACCTTCGATAGCTTCATCATCGGCGGCTCGAACCGGTTGGCGCACGCCGCCGCGAGCCAGGTGGCGGAGACGACGCTGGTCGAGCCCGTCCGCTTCAACCCGCTGTTCATTCATGCGGCCGTGGGCCTGGGCAAATCGCATCTCCTCCAGGCCATCGCCTGGGAGGTGAAGAGCCGCAATCCGCATGCGCAGATCGTCTATATGACGGCCGATCTGTTCCGCTTCCGCCTCGTCGATGCGATCAAGAAAGAGGACGCGCTCACCTTCAAGGAGTGGCTGCGCAACATCGATCTCCTCCTCATCGACGACATGCAGTATCTGCACGGTGAGCGGACCGAGCAGGAGTTCGAGCACACCTTCAACGCGCTGTTCGACAACGCGCGCCAGATTGTCGTCGCCGCCGACCGGGCGCCGGTCAATCTGCAATCGCTCGACCAGCGCATGCGCTCGCGCCTCTCGGGCGGGCTCATCACGGAAATCTCCACGCTCGACTATGATCTCAGACTGAAAATCCTCGAGCGGCGGCTCATCGAGCGGCGCACGGCCGATCCCTCCTTCGCCGTGCCGCACGAGGTGCTGGAGTTCCTCGCCGAGCGGCTGACCGAGAGCGGCCGCGAGCTCGACGGCGCCATCAACCGGCTCTACGCCGGCTGCCACATGGTGGGGTTGCCGATCAATCTGGAAACGGTCGAGCCGATCATCCGCGATCTCATCCGCAGCCAGGAGCACAAGCGGGTCAAGATCGAGGACATCCAGCGGACGGTCTGCAAGAACTATGGCGTGAGCCGCACGGACCTGCTCTCCCCCCGGCGCCACCGCTCGATCGTCTGGCCACGGCAGATCGGCATGTATCTCTCCAAGACGCTGACGCAGCGGTCCTTGCCCGAGATCGGGCGCCGCTTTGGCAACCGCGACCACACGACGGTGCTGCATGCGATCCGCAAGATCGAGGGCGAGCTCGAGGGCAATGCGCGGTTGCGGGCGGAGCTGGAGGATTTGAAGAAGTTGTTGAATGCCTAGGGCGTTCAGGCAGTAAGGCAGTCGGCAGTAGGGCAGTTGGGGGAACCTCGCTGCCTTTCAGCTGCCGTCGTGATGCCGGGAACGCGACGCGACCAAAGATCACAACAAACTACCCATGGACAATTCGAAAAATTCGAAATCCAAACCGAACGATCCGCGCCTTGTCCAATATGAAATCCACGCGCCAACCAGTTATTCGCAGCGAAGGTGGCACGCCTTCAGAGCAGTATTTGGCTAGAATAGCAGAAAAGAGCTTCCTAAATCTGTGGTCATACCCAAATACCTTCGTCGACAACAAGGCTGATGGGAAGGGAGATGGAAAGGAGCTTTGCGATTTATTGGTTGTCTGTGGCGACGACATACTAATCTTCAGCGATAAGACTGCGGCGTGGCCCGGCGGCGATGAGCTGCTCGCATGGAAACGCTGGTACAAGCGCGCGATTGCCAAGTCTGTCGATCAAATTCGAGGCGCCGAAAGGTGGATTACGAAGTTTCCGGATCGAATATATCTCGATAGAAAGTGCACCAAGCGCCTCCCAATTTCGCTTCCACCACCTGAGCGGCGGCGCATTCATGGCATTGCGGTCGCGTCGGGCGCCGGAGAAGCGTGCAAACAGTATTTTCGAGGAGGCATCGGAAGTTTGAAGGTGGCTCCAGAAATAAAGGGCGACGCGCACTGGAGCGGGGAAACACCGACGCCATTTTCTATCGGAGATGTTAATCCTGGGCGCTCTTATGTTCACGTTTTGGATGACGCCACGCTCAATATAGTTTTGGGCGAGTTGGATACGATAACGGATCTGACAACATACCTCACAAAAAAAGAACATCTTATTCGCCGCGGTCGGCTCGCCTCGGCTGAGGGCGAAGAAGATATGGTCGCTTACTACATGACCCATACAAACTCGGCGCATGAGCACGATTTTGCTCTCCCAGATGGCTTAAACATCGCCGAAAACGATTATATTGCATTCGAGGGTGGCATTTACTCGCGGATGCGACAGAATAAGCAATATCTAGCGAAAAAGCATGCTGATCGCAATTCTTACATATGGGATAGATTAATCACGCAGTTCACAACGCACATGCTTGAAGGCACATCAGTATTCTTCGACGGGCAGACGTCAGAAATTTCTGAGACAGAAGAAGCGGTACGCCAGATGGCGCTAGTGCCTAGGTATAAACGACGCCTCTTCGGTGACGCACTTATCGACGTCCTGCATCGCGGACACACCACTGACCGATTCACTCGCGCAATACTACCCGGCCCTACGGAAGCCGATCGAACGACCGGTTTTTTCTTCATGACGGTGAAAACTCCGGAATGGCAGTTGGAAGGCGGCTACCAGGAGTACCGTGAAGTTCGAATTGCCCTATTGGAAACCTATGCGTTGGCGCTTCACCAGGCGAACCCTTCTTTGGAGCGCGTCGTGGGAATAGCTACAGAGCCGCCAGACCCGCAACAAAAGACAGGTTCATCCGAGGACCTTATCTTAATGCAACGGCCAACGTGGTCCGACAGACTGATCGCAGACCTCGAAGAGCGCAAAAAAGTACTTAACATCATGAATCCTGCCAACTACAAAACTCACTCAGTTCATGGCAATGAATTTCCGGATAAAGATGAACAAGACTATCGAGAAAAAAAGGCGTCATCAAACCAACTATTTACTATGGTTGCGGCCCAGAAGATCGAGGAGTCTACGCCGAAGGAAATCTCTGCGTTGGTCAAGACTTTTGCATCGCAAATACTAACCGCCGTGGAGCCAGTATTTGTTCCAGTCAAACATGACCCATACGGTCTTTACGGTTATTGCTCCGACGGTGTACTTGGAAAAATCAAACATGACGGCGGCAGCATTCGGTTTGGGTGGGCTATATGGGAATGGCCAGATATACTTTTTACGGCGGAGTTTCACTCTGTGTGGGTATCACCAAATGGCGAACTTATTGATATAACTCCAAAGCCGGCGCGGGAGACGAGAATTCTATTCTTACCGGATGTCAGCTTCACTTCCGACTTCGACTTCGACTTCGACAACCGACCCTTGAACAAACGCATGGCGGCTACGCTCAGAATCTAGCCCAAGCGCTTACGCAGCAATGCGCATTCGCGAGATGAAGCCGCCGCAACGGCAGTATGAGGAACGGAGAGCCAGTAAATCAGGCAAGACGCTGGAGGAGTGGGTTGAATCCGAAATACCACCGGACAAGAGTTGCGCTTTGGTGGAGGAATTTATATCTGTTTGCAATGAAGTCGACAAGTTGATGGACGCTGCTCCGGCGCTTGGCACCGGATTTGTCGTCGCAGATCGAGCACTCGCCTCTGCAAGCTCAAAGAAAGCCCAATTAATAAAGAAAATAAGAACTCTCAAGACGTAAGTTTTGCCAACCGCACTGAATGAGAGGTGTGTAGTTGTTGCCGCGAAGGCGGCCGCCTAGCCATGCGAGGCGATGGCGGTCTTGCCCGCATGCACGTCGCCGTCATTCACCATATCCGACAAATCCCGCTCAAAACTTATCCCCGCATATTGCGCATGCCCCATAATGTCTTCCGTCACCCGGCGGGGGGCGCTTCTGCAGAGGCGTCTTTAGAAGCGCGGGAGGACACGGCGTCCGCCGTTGGGGCTCACGCAGGCCCGGGCGGCGGGGTGCACCTTGGTCCGGAAAGGGTGAGAAACCTCTCCCCGAAGCAGCTCGGCTTTTCAGGTGACCAGGACAAGCATCGAAAACGCCGTCGCGGGGCGGTCGTGTGCCGCCCATAAATTTTAGCTCGTGGCATTCGATCGCCCCGCGCCCCTCAATTGTCTAATCCCGGCACGCGACAGCGTGCGGGACGCTGGCGGAGCGTTGGCTTGAAGATTGGGCAGTAAGGCAGTGAGGCAGTAGGCAGTGGTAATTTGTGCAAGTGGCGCCGCATCGGCCCTTATTGCCTACTGCCTACCCCTCAGACGAGGGTCAACCGGGATGTTCAATCGGAGACGATATGAGCGCGCAACCGCACAAACACCCGCAGCGAGATCATCGCCGAGAAGCTGCCGCCGATGGACCCGGAGGAGCGGCGCAAGCTCATCGACATCGCCAAGCAGGAGCTGTGGCAAATCCTGCAGGCGAGCCTTGCCGAGCGGAAGGCGCAAGATCGGGAGTGGCGGCGGCGGCAGCCGGGTCAGGATTCCGTCTCGCGCGGCATCGGCAAGGCGGAGCGGCGGGTCGAGCGCGGACTGCTTGCCATCATGGAGAAGGAGATCAAGGCTCAGCGCGGCGCCAAGACCTGGGTCAGCCGGGAGCTGAAACGGCGGGCGGCGGAGTACAAGCGCTTGAAGGCCGGGCTCGGTCTGACGGGCGTCGCGACGGGCAAGCGCAAGCCGCCGCCGCCCAATCCGTTCAGGGGGCTCAAGATCGCCGACAGGAGGCCGGGAGGCGTGTCATAGGGGGTCAATATTTCGGAAATTGCCAAGCCTCCGACGGCGTCCCGATAAACTGCTGTGGCCACTTGCCAATCCCGCCTCAAACCGTCACTTTACCCGCCCGTTGCGTGATTCCGCGCCGCGGGCTTTGGCGTCGCTGGATCGGGACCCGCCGGCGCCGCCCGAAACCAGAGGACGGCCTGCCGCATGCGACTGCTGATCGAACGCACCGAGCTGATGCGCGCGCTCTCGCACGTGACGAGCGTCGTCGAGCGCCGGACCACAATTCCGATCCTCTCCAACATCCTGATCTCCGCCAAGCCTGGCAGCATGGCGGTCAAGGGCACCGACCTCGAGCGCGAGGTGGTGGAGACGGCCGGCTGCGAGGTCGCCCAGCCGGGCGCCATCACGGTCTCGGCCCACCTGCTGCACGACATCGTCCGCAAGCTGCAGGAAGGTGCGCAGATCTCTCTCGATACCGGCGGCGACGGTTCAAGGATGACGCTGGCCGCCGGCCGCTCGCGGTTCTATCTGCCGGTGCTGCCGGCCGACGAGTTTCCCGACCTTGCCGCCGGCGAGATGGGACACGAATTCGAGATCGGCGCCGGCGACCTGAAGGTCATGATCGAGAAAACGCGCTTCGCCATCTCGACGGAGGAGACGCGCTATTATCTCAACGGCATCTTCCTGCACAACGCGCAAACCGGCGGCCAGGACATGCTGCGGGCGGTCGCGACCGACGGTCATCGCCTCGCGCAGTTCGAGCTGCCGTGTCCGGCCGGCGCCAAGGGCATGCCGGGCGTGATCGTGCCTCGCAAAACCGTGCACGAGCTGCACCGGCTGCTCGAGGACGCGGGCGCCGATGTCACCATTGCGCTGTCGCCAGCCAAGATCCAGTTCCGCATCGGCACCGTCGTCATGACGTCGAAGCTGATCGATGGAACCTTCCCTGACTATCAGCGCGTCATTCCGCAGGGGAACAACAAGGCGATGCACGTGACGAACGCGTCCTTTGCCACGGCGGTCGATCGCGTCGCCACCGTCTCGACCGACCGGGGCCGCGCCGTCAAGCTCAACATCGAGGCCGAGAAGCTGGTGTTGACGGTGACCAACCCGGATGGCGGCAGCGCCACCGAGGAGATCGCCGTCGACTACGACGCCGATCCCTTGGAGATCGGATTCAATGCACGCTATCTCCTCGACATCTCCCAACAGCTCGAGGGCGAGACGGCGCATTTCATGCTGGCGGATCCGGGCTCGCCCACGACCGTGCGCGACGGCGGCGACGAGCGCGCGCTGTTCGTGCTGATGCCGATGCGGGTGTGAGCGCTTCGTGACCCGACAGACCGCCGAGGCCGATGCTCAGGAGTTCCCGGCCGAAGCGGCACCAAAAGCCGCGGCCTCGATCGAGCGGCTGCGTCTCACCGATTTCCGCAGCTACGCCGATCTCTCGCTCGAACTGGGGCCCGAGCCCGTCGTTCTGTTCGGCTCCAATGGCGCGGGCAAGACCAATCTTCTCGAGGCCGTGTCGCTGATGGCGCCCGGCAGCGGACTGCGCCGCTCGCCTTATGCCGAGCTCGGCCGCATTGGCGCCGGCGGGCGCTGGGCGGTTTCGGCGATCGTTCGGACGGGCGCCGGGCGCATCAACATCGGCACAGGCCCATCGGCGCGCTCGGAAGAGGGCGAGGGCAGCGGCCGCACCATCCGCATCGACAGCCAAACACGCGGCAGCCAGGCGCTCGCCGAGGTGGTCGAGGTGGTCTGGCTGACGCCGGCGATGGACGGGCTTTTCACGGGCCCCGCGAGCGATCGCCGCCGCTTTCTCGATCGGTTGATTGTGTGCTTCGATCCCGCTCACCGCACGCGCCTCAACGCCTATGAGCGGGCCGGCCGGCAGCGCAATCGCCTGCTCGAGATGGGCGGCCGGCATGCTGAGCTCGAAGGCTTGGAGCTGCAGATCGCCGAGACAGGCGTTGCGATCGCCGCCGCGCGGCTCGATGCGGTTGATCGCATCCGCGGCGCTATCGAAACCCGGCTCGTCGAGAAACCGCGCTCGGCCTTTCCCTGGACGGAGATCGTCATCGACGGACGCATCGAGCGCGATCTCGCTAACCAGCCGGCTGTCGAGGTGGAGGAGAGTTTCGCGAACCTGCTCGCCCACATGCGCGACCGCGACCGGGCGGCCTCGCGCCAGCTCGAGGGTCCGCATCTCTCCGATCTGCTCGTCGGTCACGGGCCGAAGGCGCTGCCGGCAAAGGTGTGCTCGACGGGCGAGCAGAAGGCGCTGCTGATCGATCTCATCCTCTCGCATGCCGAGCTGGTGCGGCGCCTGCGCGGCGGCGAGGCGCCGATCCTGCTGCTGGACGAGATTGCCGCCCATCTCGACGAGCATCGCCGCCGCGAGCTGTTCGCCGAGCTGGTGGGGCTCGGCTCCCAAGCCTGGCTCACCGGCACCGACCGGGAGCCGTTCCAGAGCCTGTCGGGTCTGGCGCAGTTTCTGGTCGTCGACGACGGAAGGGTGGTGGGGGTGTAGGGCCGATCGGCGATGGCCTTTACGCCACCTCTCTTCGCACCTCGCCGAACGCCTTCTCCGTGATCGCCAGCACCTCCGTCGCCACCTCGTCCGTGATCGCCGTCGAGACGAACCAGTTGTGGCGCGGATGGACGTAGAGGCCGTTCCGCGCGCAGGCGGCGGCGAAGCGGATGGTCTGCTGCCATTCGGTGTCGTCGGCGAAGCGCAGATAGGTCATCGTCGGATGGCCGGTTATGTTGACGCGCAGGCCCAGCGATTTCGCCTGCGCCGCCATGCCGTCGGTGATCTTCTTGGCGACACGGTGCATGTGGGCGATGCCGTTGTCGCGCTCGAGCACACGGAGCGTCGCGAGCGCTGCCGCCATCGGCACGGAGGAGGTCCAGAAGGAGCCTGTCGCAAAAATCTTGGAAGCCGCCTCGCGGGCACGATCATTGCCGAGCAGCGCCGCCAGCGGGTAGCCGTTGGCGATGGCCTTGCTCCAGGCGCTCAAGTCCGGCTTGACGCCGATCGGCTCCCAGCTGCCGCCGAAGGCCAGACGAAAACCGCAGCGCACATCGTCGAGGATGAGCAGCGCATCGGCGCGATCGCAAACGGCGCGCAGATGCTTTGCAAAGGCCGGGTCTACATCCTCCTGATCCTTGCCGGCGTCGTGCCGGAAGGGTGAGGCGATGATGCCGGCGAGGTCGCCCCCGGCCTTGTCGAGCGCGGCATCGACGCTCGGGATGGAATTGTAGTCGTAGTACACGAGGTTCGCCCGCTCCTCCTCGGGGATGCCGGTCGCGTTCGGATTGCACCAGGGCGCCGCGCCGTGATAGGCGCCGCGTGCCACCAGAATCTTTTTCCGGCCCGTCGAGGCGCGCGCGATCGTCAGCGCCAGCGTCGTCGCGTCGGTGCCGTTCTTCATCAGCATCGCCCATTGGGCGTGATCGACGATGTCGACCAGCCGCTCGGCCAGATCGACCAGCAGATGCGACGGCGTGTTCTGGCAGTCGGCGAGTTGCATCTGGGCGAGGGCTGCCGCCTCGACCTCGGGATGCCGGTGGCCGAGCAGGATCGGGCCATAGCTGCACATGAGATCGATGTAGCGGTTACCGCTCTCGTCCCAGATATGGGCGCCCTCGCCGCGGCGAAAGAATTGCGGCGCGCCCGGCCATTGCGTGGCGATCCGCTGGTGGCCGTACATGCCGCCCGGAATAACGGCGCGGGCCCGCTCGCGAAGTGAGCGCTCGGCGTCGGGAGTGATCGGTGTGGCGATGTTCATGGGGGCCTCCGAGGGAACGGATATCACAGGGCAAGCCTACTTCAGAGATTGCCGAGGGGATACCGTATTTGAGGGGCTTCGCCTTGGTCCACGAAAGTTACAGATGCTTACTCGCCTCGCGGACACTCAGAGGCGAAAGCGCGGCGCCGTGCTGCTCGACGAACCGGCGGATAGCAACGGGATCGTGGTGGGCGTACTCGCGCAAGGCCCAGCCGATGGCCTTGCGGATGAAGAATTCGGTATCGGCGGCGTTGGTGAGGCAGATGCGGGTGAGCCGCTCGACGTCGGTCCCGGCGCCGTACCCCAGCTGATGCAGGATGGCGATACGGCGGAGCCACATGTTTTCATGCGTCGAGAGCTTCTCGACACGCGCGACGAGCTTCGGATCATTCCGCGCCAACGTGCCCACGACCTTGGCGAGCGCATCGACCGTGTCCCACCAGGACTTGGCGGTGACCAGCTTCAAGACCCGTGGCAGCGCCGAGGCCGGGAGGGCCTTGGCGTGCCGCTCCAGTAGGTCGCAGGCGACATACTGGTACTCGCGATGCGGCAGCGCCCAGAGCCCCTCGGCGCAGTCGGCCACCCTCTCCGTCTGGTCGCGAATGAGCCCGCGCGTCGCCGCCCGCCGCTCAGGCGACTTGATGCCGAGAAAGGCAAAGTGGTGCTTCATATAGGCCGCCATCGGCCCGGCCTTCGCGGGATCGGCGAGCGGGGAGAGCGCTGATTCGACGGCTGCGGAGAACTGCTTGGGCGTCATGATCACAAAACCGAGATGGTTCCCACCGACTGCCGCTGGGCGCGCGCCCCGCACTTGGGGCTCATTCTACGTAGTGTGCCAACGATTCTATCCGATCCCGATCCGATGTTCACAGGCCACGCGGCGTGACTGGGCGACGAGGCGAGAACCCCCCCGGCAGGCCGTACATGCCGCAACAATAGGTCGCTGGCGCACTTACACTGAGGGATGCTAAAGGACGAATCCTAGTTGCTTCGAGTGCCCGGTGCGGTCGCGTCTCGTTCCAGAGGGCTCATGCCCTTCGGCCGCTGGACCACAGCAGCACGTTTGACGTTTCCTCCAAACGGGACCTCACGACTTGAGCAATTCCGGGCCCGCGGGCAATGCCCTCACTGCACGAGACGTGCTGCCGGTACTCGACGGCTATCGCGCGCCGAGCCTCTCTCGCAGCACGGTCGAAATTCTCGTCACGCTGGTGCCGTTGGTCCTGTTGTGGCTCGGGTCCTGGTACGCGCAAGGCTGGAGCCTGCTGGCGAGCCTCGGGTTGGCGGCCGTTGCTTCGGGCTTCCTGGTGCGGCTCTTCTTGATCCAGCACGATTGCGGCCACGGCTCGTTCTTCCGCCGCCGGCGCACCAACGATTGGACCGGCCGCGCGATCAGCGTGCTGACGCTGACGCCCTACGACACCTGGCGGCGCAGCCACGCCACGCATCATGCGTCCTCGGGCAATCTCGACCGGCGCGGCATCGGCGACATCAACACCCTGACGGTTGCCGAGTATCTGGCCCTGCCGCGCTGGCGGCGCCTGGTCTACCGCCTCTATCGCCATCCGTTCGTCATGTTCGGCCTGGGGCCCACCTATCTGTTCCTGCTCCGCAACCGGCTGCCGGACGTGCTCCCGCCAACGGAGTGGCGCGCCTGGATTTCACCGATGGCGACGAACCTGGCTGTTGTCCTGGTGGCCATGGCCGTCATCTGGCTGGTCGGCCTCGTGCCGTTCCTCCTCGTGCATTTACCGATTGTCGTCATCGCCGCGTCGATTGGCGTGTGGCTCTTCTATGTCCAGCACCAGTTCGAGGAGACGAGTTGGGATCGCGAGAGGGATTGGTCCGTGCACGAGGCAGCTCTTCACGGTAGCTCGCACTATGATCTGCCGCTCGTGCTGCGTTGGCTGACGGCCAACATCGGCATCCATCACGTGCATCATTTGTGCAGCCGCATTCCCTACTATCGCCTCAGCCGTGTCCTGGCGGATCATCCCGAGCTCAAGAGCCTCGGGCGCATCACGATTCCGCAGAGCATCCGCAGCGTGCGGCTGACGCTGTGGGACGAGAGCCGCCGGCAGCTGATCTCGTTCCGCGAACTCAAGGCATTGGCGCGGTCCGGCGGGGCCTGAGGCGGCGCAGCGCTGCCAAGGCATACCCTCCCTTGATCCGTGTTCCCGGAAACCGTGCCGTGGCGCGGTTATCTGGGATTTTCGCTTGTCGCGGTTTGGTGACCGTCGCCGGCAAATCCCGGGCGCAGACCTTGGCTCCACGCGTGTCCGGCGGTGCCATGACGAAGGATTGGATAAGCCACAGACGCCCGCAAGATTGATGGCAACAGACGGCGACCAGTGTGGCGATTCAGTTGTCGCCCCACCGGAAACCAGTCAGATCGTCCTCAGATACCACTCAAAGTCGCGCTCGGTTGGCTCGGCGAAGAAGCGGTCCGCCTCGGTTTCCTTGACGATCGAGAAGATCTCGACGAACTCATCGGAGAAATAATCGCGCATGAGCTTGGAGGCGCGGAAGCGCTCCAGCGCCGCGAACCAATTGGTCGGGATCTTGTCCGGCATCGGTTGCGCGTAAGCGTTCCCTTCCGCCGGCGGACCGGGATCGATCTTGTTGGCGATGCCGTGATGCATGCCGGCGAGCACGGCGGCGAGCACCAGATAGGGATTGGCATCGGCGCCGGCGACGCGATGCTCCAGATGCGTCGAGGCTTCGGGCCCGACCGGCACGCGCAGCGACACCGTGCGATTGTTGATGCCCCAGTTGGGAGCGACCGGCGCATAGCTGTTCTTACGGAAGCGGCGGTAGGAGTTGGCGTTCGGCGCGAAGAGCGCCATGCCGTCCGCCATCGCGGCCTTGAGACCGCCGAGCGAGTGCAGCAGCAGCGGATGCGTCTTCGGGTCCTTCGTGGCGAAGGCGTTCTTGCCGTCCGCCCCCGCAAGACTGACATGCACATGCGTGCCGGAGCCGGTCCATTCGCTGTAGGGCTTGGCCATGAAGGTCGCGATGAGGCCGTGCTTTTCGGCCACCGCCTTGACGAGCCGCTTGTACATCATGGCCTCGTCGCAGGCCTTCAGCGCATCCTCCCGATGCATGAGGCCGATCTCCATCTGTCCCGGGGCGTATTCGGAGATGGCGGTCTGCACTGGCAGGCCCTGCGCCTTGGCACAGGTATAGAGATCGCGGAAGAAAGGCGCGAAGTCCTCGAGGTCCTGTAGGTGATAGGCCTGGTAATGCAGCGGCCGCGCGCCGTTGAGCAACGCTTTCGGCGGCTTCGGCTTGCCGGCGAGCGCGCTGTCGCGATCCATCAGATAGAATTCGAGTTCGATGGCCGCGACCGGATTGTAGCCGAGCGTCTTGAACCGCGTGACGATGCGCTCCAGCGCATTTCTCGGATCGACGATGCAGGGCGTGCCGTCGAGCTCGTGCAGGGTCGAGAGGAACTGGCCCTGCGGCTCGGCAAGCCAGGGCGTTACGACGAGCGTGCCCGGAACGGGAAGAGCCAAGACGTCGGCATCGCCGTCCTCCCAGACCTTGCCGGTTTCCGGCACGTCCTCGCCGGTGATGTCGAGCACACGGAACGAGCCGGGGAGATAGCGGCCGTTTTTGTAGACCGAGACGAGCTCCTCGCGCGTCAGCAGCTTGCCGCGCAGCACGCCGCAATTGTCGACGACGATGATCGAGATGTGGGTGATTCCGGGATTGGCGGCCAGAAACGTCTCGGCCTCGGCGGCGCGGGCGGACTTCGCGTCCTTCTGCATGGTCACTCTCGTTGGTTCAGGTGAGCTTGGGTACACTCGGTGTGGCGGTTCGGAAGTCCGCATCCGCCTCGCGGCAGACTCGCTTTGCGGACTTGCGAACATGACGCCACACCAAGCTCATGTCACCACGAGTGTCCTTATCGCTCGCGAAGCTCATGGGCGACCGTTGCTGGCGTTGGAGAGCTTCGCGAGCGGGACACTCGTCAGCGCGGCCATGCCTTCGTCGAGCACGGCAACGAGCCGCTCGACATCGGCATCCGACGTTGCCGGGCAGACCAGCATCATGTTGTGGAACGGCGTGATGACGACGCCGCGGTTGAGTGCGAACAGGTGCAGCGTGTGCTCGATCTCGTTGTGGGCGACGAGACCGGCCTCGGTACCATTGCGCGGCCGATCGGGCGAACAGACGAACTCGACGCGCAAGCCGACGCGCGACACATGCCAGGGGAGCCTGTGATGGGCGATGATCTTCGCGATACCGATTTCCAATGCTTCGGCGAGCGGCAGCGCCTTGGCATAGGTCTCGTCCGTCAGGATCTCTTCGAGCACGACGCGCATGCCGGCGAGCTGCAAGGCATTGCCCGAGAGCGTCGTGCCGATGCCGCTGTAGCCGGGCTCGCGATCGGCCATCTGCGTTTCGATCGCGCGCTCGACCTCGGCCGTCATGCCGTAGACGGCGGCCGGCAGTCCGCCGGCAATCGGCTTGCCGAGGACGAAGAAGTCGGGCTCCAGCGCGTGCGTGCCGGTGTAACCCTTGGGTCCGGATGAGATCGTATGCGTCTCGTCGATGGCGAGCAGCGTGCCATGCTTTCGCGTGATGCGGCGCAGCGCCTCGTGATAGCCCTCGGCCGGCAGCACCATGCCGCAATTGGTCATGACAGGCTCGAGTAGGACCAGCGCCACCTCGCCATCGGCCAACGCCTTCTCGAGACCGGCCAGATCATTGAACTCGACCACGCGGGTCGTCTCCGTCACGTCCCGCACCTCGCCGACGAGGCCGGGCCGGTTACGCGGCTTGCCGTTCTGGAGTGCGACGAACGTGTCGTCGACCGCGCCATGATAGCAGCCGTTGATGACGAGCAGCTTCTCGCGCTTTGTCGCCGCCCGCGCCCAGCGGATGACCGAGCGATTGGCGTCCGAGGCGGTCGCCGTCACCTGCCAGACCGGCAGCCCGAAGTGATCGGCGAGCAGCCGGCCGACGACAGCCGCATCCTCGCTCGGCAGCATCGTTGTGAGGCCGCGCGCGGCCTGGCGTTGCAACGCCTCGACCACCGCCGGGGGCGCATGGCCGAACATGGCGCCGGTGTCCCCTAAGCAGAAGTCGACATACGAGTTCCCGTCGGCATCCGTCAGCGTGACGCCCCTGGCTTCCTTGATGGCCAGCGGAAACGGCGTCGGCCAATCGACCATCCAGTGCATGGGAACGCCACGAAGCCAGTGCCTGGCCCCTTCCTCGGCGAGCGCCGCCGAGCGCGGATTGCGGCGGGCGTAGAGCGCCTCCTCGGCTGCGAGCACGGCCTTAAGCCGCTCCGCCGGAACGCCGCGTTGCGTTGGGACTGACATGGTGAACGCCGGAAATTGTGATCACAAATGCGATAAAGGGGTTCTAGCCGAGGCAGGGAGGGGCGGGCAAGGGGCTAGAGTGCTTCCGGAAAAGTGCGCAGCGGTTTTCCGAAGAGAAGCACGACAAACCAAGGAATTAGGGTGTTGAAGTGATTCAACGAAAAACGGAAACACCCTAAGCTGGCGAGGGCGGCCGGAAAGACGCACCGAGCGGGGAAAACGTATCACTGCGGACCTGGGTCGCCCCGATCAAGACCGCACTCCAACCCGAGGCTCGGCTGGAAGGGCTGACGATCAAGGTGTACGGGTACGACCAGATCCAACAATGGAGAAACGGCTGTGCGCCTCCTGACCTTCCGGCGGAATGGCGAGAACCGCGTCGGGGCGATGCGCGAGGACGGCATTGCCGACCTGACGGCGGAGATGGGTGAGGCCACGAGCGTCCGGCGACTCATCGCCGATGGTTTGCTTGCGCGGGCGGAGGATGTAGCGGAGGCGGCGCGCACCACGATCGCCCCAACTGATGCGCAAATCGACCTGCCGATTCCCGACCCCGGAAAAATCTTCTGCGTCGGCGTCAACTACCAGGACCGCAACGCCGAGTACAAAGACGGCTCGGAGGCGCCAAAGTATCCGAGCCTGTTCATGCGGACGCCGCTCTCCTTAGTCCCGCACGGCCGCAATGTGGTGATTCCGAAAGAGTCCGAGCAGCTCGACTACGAAGGCGAGATCGTCGCCGTCATCGGCAAGAGCGGGCGGCGCATCCTCGAGGCAGACGCGCATCGCCACATTGCCGGCCTCACCATCATGAACGAAGGCTCCGTGCGCGACTGGATCAAGCACGGCAAGTTCAATGTGACCCAAGGCAAGAATTTCGATCGCTCGGGCGCGATCGGTCCCTGGATCGAGACGGATCTCTCGGCCATCGACCTGGCGGACTTGCGGCTCGAGACGCGCATCAACGGCGAGCTGCGCCAGTCCGACACGGCGGCCAACATGGCATTCCCGATCGCCGCCATCATCGCCTATGTCTCGTCCTTCACCACGCTGATGCCCGGCGATCTCATCGCGACCGGCACGCCGACCGGTGCCGGCGCGCGTTTCGATCCGCCGAGGTGGCTCAAGCCCGGCGACACGGTTGAGGTAACGGTCGAGGGCGTCGGTACGCTGCGGCACGGCGTGACGGCGGAGAGCTGACCTTGCGCTACACCTACACGCCCTATCCCTATGTGACGCCGCCGGAGCTGAACGGCGCCAAGGCCGAGCGCCGGCCGGTCGTAATCGCCGGCGCCGGGCCGATCGGGCTCGCCGCCGCCATCGATCTCGCCCTCCACGGTATCGCCTCCGTTGTGCTCGACGACAACAATGTCGTCTCGGTCGGCAGCCGCGCCATCTGCTGGTCGAAGCGGACGTTGGAGATTTTCGACCGGCTCGGCATCGGCGACCGGATGGTCGAGAAGGGCGTCACCTGGAAGGTCGGCCGGCTCTTCCATCGCGACAAAGAGGTGTACTCCTTCGACCTCCTGCCCGAGGCCGGGCACAAGATGCCGGCCTTCATCAATCTCCAGCAGTACTATGTCGAGCAGTATCTGGTGGAGCGCGCGGCCGAGTTCGGTGACCTCATCGAGATCCGCTGGAAGAACAAAGTCACGGGCGTATCGCAAACCAGCGATGGCGTTCGCGCCACCGTCGAGACGCCGGATGGTCCCTACACGATCGAAGCCGATTATCTCATCGCCTGCGACGGAGTGCGCTCGACGGTTCGGAACGCCCTTGGCCTCGATTTCGCGGGCCGCGTCTTCGAAGAGCGCTTCCTCATCTCCGATGTCGAGATGACGGCGGACTTCCCCTCCGAGCGCTGGTTCTGGTTCGAGCCGCCGTTCCACCCCGGCCAATCGGCGCTGCTGCACAAGCAGCCGGACAACATCTACCGCATCGACCTCCAGCTCGGCCCCGACGCCGATCCCGAGCAAGAGAAGCAGCCCGAGCGCGTCATCCCGCGCTTGAAAGCCATGCTCGGCGACCGGCCCTTCGAGCTCGACTGGGTCTCCGTCTACACATTCCAGTGCCGGCGGCTCGAGCGCTTCGTGCATGGCCGGGTGATCTTCGCTGGCGACAGCGCGCATGTGGTCTCGCCGTTCGGTGCGCGCGGCGGCAATGGCGGCATCCAGGACATCGACAACCTCTGCTGGAAGCTCGCGGCGATCTTGAAGGGCGAGGGCAGGCCCGGCCTGCTCGAGAGCTACAACGAGGAGCGCACGTTCGGAGCGGATGAGAACATCCTCAACTCCTCACGCGCCACGAACTTCATGTCGCCGAAGCCCGGCGTCGAGCGACTGTTCCGCGACGAGGTGCTGGGCCTTGCGACGGATTTGCCGTTCGCGCGCCGGCTCGTCAACTCCGGAAGGCTGTCGCTGCCCTGCTCACTCGCCGGGATGTCTCTGCAGACGCCGGTGAATGATAGTGCTGGCCTCGCGCCCGGCGCGCCCGCGCTCGATGCGCCGGAGGAGAACGGCTGGCTGCTCAATCGACTAGGCGGACGATTTCATCTGCTCAGCGTGGGCGATACGCACGCACCCGATGGAACCGGCCTCGACTGTATCTCGACCCGCGATGCCACCGCCCGCCAACGCTACGGCGATGCGCTCTACCTCATCCGCCCCGACCAACACATCGCCGCGCGCTTCGACCGGCCTGGAGCATTTTCCGACGAAGTGGACACCGGTTCGTCGAAAGGAATCGCGACAAAGCGAGACGATGTCGCCGCCGCCATCCGCGCCGCCCGCCGCCGCGCTTTGGGATTTTCCTCATGACCGACACTGCGAAAGCCGCGCTCAAGTCCGCCGAGAACTTCTCCGGCAAGGGCGACGATTTCTATGCGGCCCTCATCGCCGCGCACGAGGGCCTGAGCGAAGAAGACAGCCAGCGCCTCAACGCCCGGCTCGTGCTGATTCTCGCCAATCAGATCGGGGATATTGCTGTGCTGAAGGCCGCGCTCGCGCGAGCTCGTCACGGATTGTAGGGGCAAGCGGCGCTCGCCTCCTCGTTGAGCCTGAGGACACCGATCGAGAGGGCCGACCGGCCGCCGCCCCTACAACGGCCCCGCGCGCGACGTTTTGGTTTTGAGCACGTTCTACGGCGAACCGGAATCCACTTCGCCTGAACGTGCTCGGCTTACCGCTGCCTGACGAACCGCGGCATGCTCAAAGGGTCCTGGCCACCGATGTCCTGGGCCTGGGCCGCCTGCTCGGCCTTCGCCTGCGCGATCTGCTGCTGGGCGTAGCTCTGCTGGCGCTGGACCATTTGCGCGCCGACCGGTCCACCGGCGAACCACGCATCGATCAGGTCGAGTTCTTCGGCCGTCAGATTGAGACCCTGGCCACGGCAGCGCGCCACGGCGAAATTGCGGAAGCGGCCCGCGAACAGATTGGCGGAGGCGCCCTGTTCGAACCAGGGATCGGCCTCGCTCACCACGTCGAGCACGAAGCGCACATCGTCGCGCTTGACGTCGAGGCCACGCGCTCCGGCGCGATCCTGGATGTTCGTGATGGTCTGCGCACCGCTCAGATTGTTCTCGTTGATCTCTTGCGCCATCACCTCGAACAGCACGCGATAATCCTGCGGCGCCAGCGGCGGGGCCTGGCAGGCCTCGTGAATGCGCGCGATCGAGGACTGGAGATTGACCGGGCCCTTGGCGGCCTGCGGGGTCGGGGGCTGCTGGGCCACGGGCCTGCGGACCGGTGGCGCGGCGGCGGCCGGCATGACGGGCGGCGGAGCCGGGGGCTGCGCAGACACCGGTGGCGGCATGGTGAGTTGCGGCGGCTCGGCCGGCGAGCGCGGCGCGCCCAAGGGCGGGGCAACGGGCGCCGTGAAGGTCGGCTGCGCCTGTGGCATCGGCAGCTCCGGCACCTCGATGGTGAGCGGCGGCGGCGCGATCGCCTTGGCGGCCGGAACCATGGGCGAATCGATCTGCGGCGGCGTCGACCGGCGATCGACGATCACGCCCGGCTGGCCGTGGCGCTTGGGCTCATAGGCCAGGAACGGCGCGTTCTCGGTCAGTCGGATGTCGTCCGGCAGATTGGCTGACAGGAAAGAACGGAACGAGCCATGGCCCGCCCAGCTCGTGCCGATGGTGCGATCATGGCCAAGCGTGCGCGTCGCCTTGTCAGCCAGCATCTCGAGCGGCACCGGCTTTTCGGCGCCGTAGACCGTCTCGGCGATGAGCTCGAGAATTTCCAGCCGCGGCAGCACCGTCGAAGCGCTCGTCGTCTCGACGCCTGCGCCCTCGCTCTTCGTCAGCAACCGGATGAGGTCGGCCTCCTTCACTTCGCCGTCGCAGATCGCGGTGTAGGGCGAGGCCGTCTGCTCGTTCGCGTAGATGACGGTGCGGCGGGCGTGCGCGCGCAGGCGGTGCAGCACCGGCGTGAAGTCCGCATCGCTCGACAGGATGACGAACTCGTCGAAATAGGTCTCGTGCGTCAGGAAATCCCGGATGTCCATGACCATGCGGATGTCGGAGGAGTTCTTGAGCTGGGCGGTCAGCGGCGGGCAATCGATGATCTCGAAGCCGCCGCGCAGGAAATGGTGCCTGACGAACGGGAACGAGCTCATGTCGGTGGAATTGTCGCGCGGATTGCGGCGCGGCACCGGGTTGCCGTAGCACCGGTTCATGACGATGCGTCGCGGCCCGTCCATGGCAATGCCGCTCGTCGGTGTGATGAGCTTGCCAGTTTCGATGGCGCGAACCCAGGTCGAGGCATCCTTCGAGAACCGCTTGGCCGCGTCCTCGTCCTTGCGCTTCAGCGACAAATAGATGTTGTCGTAGTCGACGAACACCGCGCTGAGGCTCGGCCCCCCGGACTCTCGCTTCATGGCTTCAAAACCCCCGCCGTCCTCTGTTGCGCGCGGAGTGTATAGATCGAAAGAGCCCCCGCAAGCGCGTGCGGGCCTCAACCCGGCATCAACCGGAATTCGCCAACAGGATCAGATTGGTAAGCCTTGTTTCGGCTTGGGATGAAAGGTGGATGAGACGGCTGCCCCGAGTTCGCCGTGATGGAAGGCCTTACAAATTGATTCGTTTTGACGACGCGGGTCCGTGTGGCGGTTCGGAAGTTCGCTCAGTCATCGAGGCTGGCTCCGCAAGCGAACTTCCGAACACAATGCCACACGAAGCAACTAACTCGTCTCGTGTCCCTATCGATCGCGAAGTTCGTTCCGAGTTCGGAGTTTGCTCTGACGAACTTCGCGATCGGGACGCGAGTGCTCAACCCTTGTTCTTCCGCTCGCGCACTTCGGCGAAAACCTGCCAGTCCTCGGCGGCGGCAAGACCGAGCCGCGCGCGGATCGCGACGCTGCCGGGGCGGATGAAGGGATTGGTGGCGAGCTCCCGGCCAATCGTCGTCGGCAGCGTCGGCTTGCCGGCGGCCCGGAGCTGCTCGACCTCCTGGGCGCGCGCCTGCAGCGCAGTGTTTTCGGGCTCGATGGTCAGCGAGAATTTCGCGTTGGCCGCAGTGTACTCGTGACCGCAATAGACAGCCGTCTCGGGCGGTAGCGCGGCGAGCTTGGCGAGCGAGCCCCACATCATTTTCATATCGCCCTCGAGCACTCGGCCGCAGCCGAGCGAGAACATGGTGTCGCCGACGAAGGCGGCATGGGCTTCCGGCATCCAATAGGTGATGTGGCCCAGCGTGTGGCCGGGCGTATCGATGACACGAACCTCGATGGCGCCAAGCTTGAAGACATCGCCGCCGCCGACGGTCTCGTCGAGGTCCTTGATCTTCGAGGCTTCACCCTTCGGCCCGATGACCTTGGCGCCGTACCGCGCCTTCAATTCTGGAATGCCGTCGGTGTGATCGGCGTGATGGTGGGTCACGAGGATGTGGGTGAGCTTCCAACCGGCCGCTTTCAACGCCACCTCGACGGCACCCGCTTCCGGCGCATCGATAGCCGCTACGGCACCGGTCACGGGATCGCGGATAATGATGCCGAAATTGTCGGAGAGGCAGTTGAACTGGCGGATGTCGAGGGCGGGCATGGGCAAACTTCCTGATCCGGGACGAGCGACCATGCGGCACGATCGGCGCACGGCTGTGGTTTAGTTCAGGCGATTGAATAGCTAAGCCAGATGCTTCTTCCAGAACTCGAGCATCCGATCCCAGGCGACCTCACCGCACTTGCGGTCATAGTAGTCGCGCTGCTCGTTCACGAAGCCATGGTCGGCGTCGTAGCGGTGGAACTCGACCGATCGGCCGGCGGCCTTCGCCGCCTTCTCGAAGCCGTCGACGGCGGCCGGCGTGCACCAGTCGTCGCGATTGGCGAAATGGCCCTGCAGTGGAACCTTGAGGTCGGAGGGCTTGGCGGCACTCTCCGGCGGGATGCCGTAGAAGCAGACGGCGCCGGACAACTCTGGAATGCGCGCGGCACCCAGGATCGTCACCGCGCCGCCGAGGCAGAAGCCGGTCAGGCCGATCTTGGCGCTCGATTTCTTGAGATGCTGGGCCGCCCCGCGCACGAGCTGGTCGGTTGCTTCCAGGAAGTTGAGCGAGCTCATTTCGCGATTGGCCGCCTCGCTGTCGTGATAGGGCACGACGGTGCCACCGTAGAGATCGGGTGCCAGCGCGTCGTAGCCGGCGAGCGCCAGCCGGTCGCAAATGCCCTTGATCTGGTCCTGCAGGCCCCACCACTCCTGGATGACGACGATGCCCGGCGCGTGAGCGCGGCCCGTCTTGGCGAGATAGCCCTCGGCCGTTTTTCCATCGGGGCGGGGGAAGGGAATGCGGGTACCCATGACGGACTCCTCGGCTGGTGTGGGGTCGTGTGGGCGCAGTTTTAGCCGGTTGGAGCGGGCGATGCCAGCTTTCCCAGCTAGTGTCCCGTCCCGCGAATGCCGACGAACTCTCAGCAGGCACTTTCGGCATTTGCGGGACAAAAGGGACACTAGAGACCATAGGCTTGCTCGTGCGATTCAGCTTCGCAAATGCCCTCTGAGCCCGCTAAGCAGTTGATCGGCATTTGCGAACCATCGCACGAGTTTGCCATTTCCGGAGCGGACCGATGATGCCAGAATGACGGCACCCCCGCCGATCGGAGCCGTCACGCGCCAATGCACCAGGATGTCAACGAGCTCCGCGATTTCTACGACACGCCGGCCGGCATCATGGTGCGACGGGTGATCGGTCGCGAGATAAGGCAGCATTGGCCGTCGGCGACGGGCGAGACCATCGTCGGCCTCGGCTACGCTGTTCCCTATCTCGGCACCTTTCGCGAGGAGGCGCGTACCGCACTCGCCCTGATGCCGGCCGAGCAGGGGGTCAGGCGCTGGCCGAAGGCGGCGCCTAACCGGACGGCACTCGTCGAGGAGGACCAGCTACCGCTCGGCGATTCTTGCGCCGAGAAGGTTCTCGCCATCCACGCGATAGAATTCGCGAGCGACGTCCGGCTGGTGCTGCGCGAGATCTGGCGCGTGCTGGCGCCTGAGGGACGGGTGCTCATCGTCGTGCCGAATCGGCGGGGCCTCTGGGCGCAGCGCGACAGCACGCCTTTCGGTCACGGGCAGCCCTACAGCCGCCGCCAGATCGAGCGCCTGCTCGATGGCGCGATGCTATCGGTGGAAAGCGTCGGCCATGCGCTGGCGGTTCCCCCCCTCGGCCTCAGAGCGCTACAGCGGGCGGCGCCGGGCTTTGAGCGCATCGGCGGGCGGTTGTGGCCGGCCTTTTCCGGGCTCGTCATCGTCGAGGCGTCGAAGCGGATGATGGGCGGTCTGGCTATCCCGGTGCGCGGACGGCGGGCGCGGATGCGGGTGCTCGCGCCGCAAGGGACGGGACGAAGTGGGCTGACCAAGCAGCAGCAAAGCGACGTCCCGCTCACGACGCCACCCCGCCTCACCCGCTCCGCGTGAGCAGCAACACGGCCTGGGCGCCAACGATATTCTGAAGGAAGGCCGGCACCCGGCCGGGCACCGCGCGCCCCGCGCGGTCGAGGACGATGAGCTGCTCGACCTTGGCGCCGGTCTCTCGGGCGAGATCGAGGAAATCGCGGATCGAGCACAGGTGGATGTTGGGCGTGTCGTACCAGCGGTAGGGGAGTGTGTCCGTCACCGGCATGCGGCCCTTCAAGGTGTACTGCAATCGCGGCCGCCAATGCGCGAAGTTCGGAAACGAAATGATGACGTGCTTGCCGATGCGGAGCAGATGCTCGAGCACGGGCTTGGGTTCTTTGGTCGCCTGGATGGTGAGCGAGAGGATCGCGTAGTCGAAGGATTTGTCCGGATAGAAGGCGAGATCAACGTCCGCGTCGCCCTGGATGACCGAAAGTCCGCGCGCGACGCAGGCCGAGACCTCGGCCCGTTCTTTTTCGATGCCACGGCCATCGACGTTACGGGTTTCGGCGAGCAAGGCCAGCAGCTCGCCATCGCCGCAGCCGACATCGAGCACACGCGCGCCCGGCGTCACCATTCCGGCGATCAGCAGA
Organism: uncultured Alphaproteobacteria bacterium; assembly: GCA_963741525.1. Taxonomy (GTDB): domain Bacteria; phylum Pseudomonadota; class Alphaproteobacteria; order Rhizobiales; family Hyphomicrobiaceae; genus JANNSX01. The sequence goes on along the minus strand of CAVUIW010000028.1, from coordinate 120,550 downwards.
TGATCGACGCGGCGATTGCGCTGGCCGGGATGACCGCTCTCGCTCGGCATCAGCTTGGCCCTCCCTGGCCGGTGGCCCCGAGGCCGCGCAACCGCGCGCTGCTATCGAGGAAGCCCCGGACAGTCGCCAGCAGCTCCGGCTCGTCGAGCAGGAAGGCGTCGTGGCCCTTGTCGCTCGTCACCTCGACGAAGGAGACGTTGGCCGCGACCGCGTTCAGCGCCTGCACGATGTGCCGGTTCTCGCGCGTCGGATAAAGCCAGTCCGAGGTGAAGGAGACGACGCAGAAGCGCGTCTTGGTGCCGGCGAAGGCGTTCGCGAGCTTGGCCCCGTACTCGGCCGGGAGGTCGAAATAGTCCATCGCCCGCGTGATGTAGAGATAGCTGTTGGCATCAAAGCGGTCGACAAAGCCATGGCCCTGATAGCGCAGGTAGCTTTCGACCTGGAAGTCGGAGTCGAAGGAGAAGGTCTTCTCGTCACGGTCCTGCAGGTTGCGGCCGAATTTTCGGTGCAACGCCTCTTCCGAGAGATAGGTGATATGGGCGGCCATGCGCGCGACGGCGAGACCCTTGCGGGGGCCGATCGCCAATGCCGAGTCCGTATGCTCGTAGTAGCGGCCGCCGAACCAATCGGGGTCGGCCATGATCGCCTGCCGGCCGACCTCGTGGAAAGCGATGTTCTGCGAGGAATGACGCGCGGCCGTTGCGATCGGCAGCGCGGCGAACACGCGATCCTTGTGGTCGGCGACCCATTGCAGCACCTGCATGCCGCCCATGGAACCGCCGATCACGGCGAACAGCGTCGAGATGTCGAGATGATCGACGAGCCGGGCCTGGGCCCTCACCATGTCGGCGATGGTGAGAACGGGAAAGTCGACGCCGTAGCGCCGGCCTGTTGCCGGGTTCACCTTGCTCGGACCCGACGAGCCCATGCAGCCGCCGATCACGTTCGAGGTGATGACGAAATAGCGGTCGGTATCGACCGGTTTTCCGGGGCCGATCATGGTCGTCCACCAGCCCTCGCGGCCGGTCTCGGGATTGGGTGTCGCCGAGTACTGGTCGCCGGTCAGGGCGTGGCAGACCAGGATCGCGTTCGACTTATCGGCGTTGAGCGTGCCGTAGGTCGTGTAGGCGACATCGAGGGGAGAGAGCAGCTGGCCGCTGTCGAGCTTCAACGGCTCGCCGAAAGTCGCGATGCCGGCATGCTCGTTGAGGCGCTTCAACAGTGCCGGATCGCGCACGAAGCCCTTCGCCGTGCCTTCCAGCACGACATCGGCCGCGGGCGAGGTATCGTTGGGCGGGGTCAAGGGCGCTCTCTGGAAGCTAAATGCAGCCCGGCGGTTATTCGCGAAAGCGGGAATCGGGTCAATCCATTCCTCCCGCTTCTCATGCAGGGCAACCGGTGATCGCGGGTCGCCGTAGCCGCCCTGCCTTCGAGCTCGCTGACGGCTCGTTGGGCGGAAATGGGCTTCAGCCTGAGTTCGCCGGAGCCGGGTAGGCGAAGGTCCGGGCGGCGAGCTACCGCGGGCAGGAGTCCTGAATGCTGACACCTTCAGGTCGCGGACTTGCCAAATAAATCTATATATTACATAAGCTTAAGGCATGAGCTCGGAACGGGATAGCGTCGACTGATCTCCCTCCATCACCCCACAATCCCCAATCAATTCATGGTCAATCGATTAGGTTTTTCTATCGATTGACGGGTCTGTCCCCTTGATAAATCGTCCCGCTTTCGCGATTCTACGGCCTGTTTTGGCGACGGATCGAGGAGCTTATGGCGCGTTGGGAACCGTGGAGTGAGGCCCGAGGTCGGGCGGTCATCGCCGCCCATTCGGCAGGCGAGGGCCCGATGCTGCCGATCCTGCACGCGCTGCAGGACATCTTTGGCCATGTGCCTCAAGATGCCGTGCCGATGGTGGCCGAGGCGCTGAACCTGTCGCGGGCCGAGGTGCATGGCGTCGTCACCTTCTACCACGACTACCGCGCCAAGCCCGCCGGCAAGCATGTCGTGAAGCTCTGCCGGGCCGAAGCCTGCCAGGCCATGGGCGGCGAGGACCTGGTCCAGCGCGCCGAGGCCCGCCTCGACACGAAATGCGGCTCGACCAGCGCCGACGGCCGCGTCACGCTCGAGCCGATCTATTGCCTCGGTCTCTGCGCGACCGCGCCTTCCGCGCTCGTCGATGGCCGTGTCGTCGGCCGGCTCGATGCGACGAAGCTCGACGCCATCCTCGACGAGGCCATGCGATGAGCATCAAGATTTTCATACCCCGCGATGCCGCGGCGATCGCCGTCGGCGCCGAGGAGGTTGTGGCCGCGATAGCGACCGCCGCCAAGCAGGCGGGCGCTTCTGTCCAGATCGTTCGCAACTCCTCGCGCGGGATGCTCTGGCTCGAGCCGCTGGTCGAGGTCGAGGCGAACGGCAAGCGCTACGGCTTCGGACCGGTGGCGCCGGGCGACATCACTGCCCTTGTGGCCCTCGGGCTCTTCGATGCCGGGAAGATCGCGACCCTCAAGCACGCGCTTGCCATCGGCGAAGTCGAAAAGCACGCCTGGCTCGCGCAGCAAACGCGCCTGACTTTCGCGCGCGCCGGCCGCACCGATCCGCTCTCGCTCGACGACTATCGTGGCTCCGGCGGCACCAAGGGTCTCGCCAAGGCGCTCGTCGCTCGGCCCTGTCGCAACGCTTGCCGAGGTGACGGCCTCGGGCCTGCGCGGCCGCGGTGGCGCGGGTTTCCCGACCGGGATCAAATGGAAGACCGTCGCCGACACGACGGCGCCGCATAAATACATCGTCTGCAACGCGGACGAAGGCGACAGCGGCACCTTCGCCGATCGCATGCTGATGGAAGGCGATCCCTTCGCGCTCATCGAGGGCATGACGATCGCGGGCCTCGCAACCGGCGCCACCAAGGGCTTCATCTACGTCCGCTCCGAGTATCCGCACGCCATCGACGCGTTGAACGAGGCGATCGTTATCGCGCGGAAGGCACACCTGCTTGGGCCCAACGTCGCCGGCAGCAAACAGGCTTTCGATCTCGAAGTCCGCGTGGGCGCCGGCGCCTATGTCTGCGGCGAGGAGACGGCACTCCTCGATAGCCTCGAAGGCAAGCGCGGCATCGTGCGCGCCAAGCCGCCGCTCCCGGCCCACAAAGGCCTCTTCGGCAAGCCGACCGTCATCAACAACGTGCTCTCGCTTGCGGCCGTCCCGCACATCCTGGCCGACGGCGCCAAGACCTATGCCGATTTTGGGATGGGCCGCTCGCGCGGCACGATGCCGATCCAGCTCGCCGGCAACGTCAAGTTCGGTGGCCTCTACGAGACGGCGTTCGGCGTGACGTTGGGTGAGCTTGTCGACGACATCGGCGGTGGCACGGCCTCGGGACGTCCGGTCAAGGCCGTGCAGGTCGGCGGCCCGCTCGGCGCCTACTTCCCGCGCGCGCTGTTCGCAACGCCCTTCGACTACGAGGCCTTCGCCGCCAAGGACGGCCTCGTCGGCCACGGCGGCATCGTCGTCTTCGACGACACCGTCGACATGGCGAAGCAGGCGCGCTTCGCCTTCGAGTTCTGCGCCATCGAGAGCTGCGGCAAGTGCACGCCCTGCCGGATCGGCGCGGTGCGCGGCGCCGAGACCGTGCAGAAAATCATGGACGGCGACGGCGGTCGATGCCAACCTCGCCTTGGTCGATGACCTCTGCAACACCATGAAGTTCGGCTCGCTCTGCGCGCTCGGCGGGTTCACGCCCTATCCGGTCAGGAGCGCCATCACCCATTTCCCCGACGATTTCCGCCGCGCCAAGCGGCTGCAAGCTGCGGAGTGACGCCCATGTCTGCCGACGGCAATCCACGCCCGACGAGCCTGATCGCCGAGATCGACTACGGAACGCCCGTGTCGAAATCGGCGAAGACGGTGACGCTCACCATCGATGGCAATGAGATCACGGTCCCCGAAGGCACGTCGATCATGCGCGCCGCCATGGAGCTCGGAACGAAAATCCCGAAGCTCTGCGCGACCGACTCTGTCGAGGCCTTCGGCTCCTGCCGCCTGTGCCTCTGCGAGGTCGAGGGCCGCGCCGGCACGCCCGCCTCCTGCACCACGCCGGTGGCGCAAGGCATCGTCGTCCACACGCAATCGCCGCGCTTGAAGGCGCTGCGCAAGGGCGTGATGGAGCTCTACATCTCCGACCATCCGCTCGATTGCCTCACCTGCGCCGCCAATGGCGATTGCGAGCTGCAGGACATGGCGGGCGCGGTCGGCCTGCGCGATGTGCGCTACGGCTACGAGGGCGAGAACCACGTCGTTGCGAAGCAGAATGGGGCTGAAAACTTTCAGTGGATGCCGAAGGACGAGAGCAATCCCTATTTCACCTACGATCCCTCCAAGTGCATCGTCTGCAACCGCTGCGTCCGCGCCTGCGAGGAGGTGCAAGGCACCTTCGCGCTGACGATCTCCGGCCGCGGCTTCGACAGCCGCGTGTCGCCCGGCATGTCGGAGAGCTTCTTCGACTCGGAGTGCGTCTCCTGTGGCGCCTGCGTGCAGGCCTGCCCGACAGCGACGCTGTCGGAGAAGTCGCTGATCGAGATCGGCCAGCCCGAGCATTCCGTGATCACCACCTGTGCCTATTGCGGCGTCGGCTGCACCTTCAAGGCGGAGATGCGCGGCGAGGAAGTCGTGCGCATGGTGCCCTACAAGGACGGCAAGGCGAACCGCGGCCACTCCTGCGTCAAGGGCCGCTTTGCCTGGGGCTATGCCACGCATCGCGAGCGAATCCTGAAGCCGATGGTGCGCGCCAAGATCACCGATCCCTGGCGCGAGGTGAGCTGGGAAGAGGCCATCGGGCATGTCGCTTCCGAGTTCAAGCGCATCGAGGCGAAGTACGGCTCGACCGCGATCGGCGGCATCACCTCATCTCGCTGCACGAACGAGGAGACCTTCCTCGTCCAGAAATTCATCCGCGCCGGGTTCGGTGTAAACAATGTCGATACCTGCGCCCGCGTCTGCCACTCGCCGACCGGCTATGGCTTGAAGACCGCCTTCGGCACCTCCGCCGGCACGCAGGACTTCAATTCCGTCGAAGACTCGGACGTCATGATCGTCATCGGCGCCAATCCGACCGATGGCCATCCGGTGTTCGCGAGCCGCATGAAGAAGCGGCTGCGCCAGGGCGCCAAGCTCATCGTCATCGATCCGCGCCGCATCGATATGGTGCGCTCGGCGCATATCGAAGCGGCCTATCATCTGCCGCTGACGCCCGGCACCAACGTCGCCGTGCTGAACGCGCTGGCGCACGTCATCGTCACGGAAGGGCTCATCGACGAGAAGTTCGTGCGCGAGCGCTGCGAGCCGCAGGACTTCGCGGAGTGGGCGGCCTTCGTCGCCGAGGAGCGCAACTCGCCCGAGAGTAGTGCGAAGTACACCGGCGTCGATCCGACGCTCGTTCGCGAGGCGGCGCGCCTCTACGCGACCGGTGGCAACGGCGCCTTCTACTACGGCCTCGGCGTCACCGAGCACAGCCAGGGCTCGACGACCGTCATGGCGATCGCCAACCTCGCCATGGCGACGGGCAATTTGGGCCGCCGCGGCGTCGGCGTGAACCCGCTGCGCGGCCAGAACAACGTGCAGGGCGCCTGCGACATGGGCTCCTTCCCGCACGAGCTGTCAGGCTACCGGCACATCTCGGACGACGCGACGCGCACGATGTTCGAGGCGATGTGGGGCGCCAAGCTCTCGGCTGAGCCAGGCCTGCGCATTCCCAACATGCTGGACGCCGCCGTCGAAGGCACGTTCAAGGCGCTCTACGTGCAGGGCGAGGACATTCTGCAGTCCGATCCCAACACGCAGCACGTCGCCAGTGGCCTCGCCGCCATGGAATGCGTGGTCGTGCAGGATCTCTTCCTCAACGAGACCGCGAACTACGCGCATGTCTTCCTCCCCGGTTCGACCTTCCTCGAAAAGGACGGCACCTTCACCAATGCCGAGCGGCGCATCCAGCTCGTCCGCAAGGTGATGACGCCAAAGAACGGTTACGCCGATTGGGAGATCACGCAGCTGATGGCGAAGGCTATCGGCCTCAATTGGGACTACCAGCATCCGGCGGAGATCATGGCCGAGGTCGCCAAGCTCACGCCCGGTTTCGCCGGAGTGACCTACCAGAAACTGGACGAGATGGGTTCCGTGCAGTGGCCCTGCAATGACAAAAATCCCGTCGGCTCTCCCATTATGCACATCGATACCTTCGCGCGCGGTCTGGGCAAGCTGATGCTGACCGAGTATGTGCCGACGGACGAGAGGACCGGCGCGCGCTATCCGCTGCTGCTCACCACCGGGCGTACACTCTCCCAGTACAATGTCGGCGCCCAGACACGGCGCACCGAGAATGTGCTCTGGCACACCGAGGACCGGCTCGAGGTCAATCCGCACGATGCCGAGCAGCGCGGCATCAAGGAGGGCGACTGGGTGAAGCTCGCGAGCCGCGCCGGCGAGACGGCGTTGCGCGCGACCCTGACCGATCGCGTGGCGCCGGGCGTCGTCTACACCACTTTCCATCACCCGCTGACGCAGGCCAACGTCGTCACCACCGAGTTCTCCGATTGGGCGACCAACTGCCCGGAGTACAAGGTGACGGCGGTGCAGATCTCCAAGTCGAACGGCCCGACCGAGTATCAGGATGAGTACGAGGAGTTTTCCAAGTCCGCGCGGCGCATCACCGTCGAGGCGGCGGAGTAGCCATGGGCGAGGCGGCGGCGAGATTTCCGGCGGTCCGGGTGAGCGGTGGCGATGCTACCGCGCACGAGCGGCTGGTGCCGGTCGAGGCGCCTGTCGCCTTCGTCTTCAACGGCACGACCTATGCCGTGATGATGGCGACGCCGGACGATCTGGACGCTTTCGCCCTGGGATTTTCGCTGAGCGAAGGGATCGTCGCGTCGCGTGACGAGATCAAGTCCCTCGAGGTGATCCGCCACGACAAGGGCATCGAGCTGCAGATGTGGCTCGACGAGGGCCGCGCGAGCAAGCTCGCCGAGCGGCGGCGGCATCTGGCGGGTCCGACGGGCTGCGGCCTCTGCGGCATCGAGAGCCTGGACGAGGCGGTCGCGCGATCCCCCGTGGTGTCGAGCGCCACGAAGTTCACGCCGGCCGATGTCGCCAAGGCACTCGGGGCACTGGCGCCGGGTCAGGTCCTCAATCTCAAGACGCATGCCGTGCATGGGGCCGGTTTCTGGGCGGCGGGCCGGAGCCTCGTGGCAATCGCGGAGGATGTCGGCCGCCACAACGCGCTCGACAAGCTCGTCGGCAAGCTTGCCATCGAGGGGACAGATCCCGCGTCGGGGCTCGTGCTGCTGACAAGCCGCGTCTCCGTCGAGATGGTGCAGAAGACAGCGATGGCGGGAGCACCCGTCATCGTCGCCGTGTCGGCGCCGACCGATCTCGCGATCCTGACGGCCGAAGCCGCCGGCATCACGCTCATCGCCGTGGCGCGCCACGACGCGTTCGAGATATTCACCCATCCGGAACGGCTCGGCCTCGACAAGGCCGGCCGTGCCATCGAAGTCAGGATAGCCGAGCATGCAGCCTGAGAAGCTCGTGATGATGGCGAACCAGATCGCCAAGTTCTTTGCCGCCCAGGGGCATGATCGCGCCGTGCCCGGGATTACGGATCACCTCGAGCATTTCTGGGACCCGCGTATGCGCAAGCACATCGTGGAGCACGTCGCCAATGGCGGCGCGGGTCTCGACCCGCTGGCGCTCGAAGCCATCAAGGCCATGAAGCCGGTGAAGTCGGCGGCATAGGGCTGGCCCCACGCTGGCTGCATGACGAAAGCTTCCAGACATCGCCTTTGGCCTTAGGCCCGGCCTCAGCAGATGTACTGCCCGCCATTCATCGTCAGCGTCGCGCCGGTGATAAAGCCGGCTTCCTCGCTCGCGAGGAAGACCACCGCGCGGGCGATCTCCTCGGCGGTTCCGAGCGACTTGACGGACCGGGCGGCCACTGCCGGCGATGGGACAGCCCTACTCTTTGTCGTCGCCTGGTATCGCACCGATTTCGGTAACCCACGGCAACGCCGACTGCCGCCAGAGCTGATGCGTCGGCACCAGCTCCTTGGCCTGGCGCAGCGTGCCGACGCGAAGGCCGAAGAATGTCGACTTGGCGTCCCCTGGAGCCGAGTAGATGTTGGTTCCGCACTTGGGGCAGAAGGCCAGCTTGCGCTGATTGCCGCTCTCGGCGGTCTTTATGAAGATCGCAGGCTCGCCGGATTGCAGGCGGAAGCTGCTCTGTGCTGTGGGGACGACCACGCGAAAGGCGGTACCCGACAACCGCTGGCAATCCGTGCAGTTGCAGATTTCGACGTCCTTCGGGTCGATCTCGGCGTCGAACGCGAGGTAGCCGCAGTAGCAGGCGCCGTCGACTTTCATGCCCGTGATCTCCCGGTGTTCGAGGCGAAACCGGTTTCATTGTATCAGATGTACTGTCCCCTGCTGAGGGCGCTCAATGGCACTGCCGCTACCGCCAGAAGCCCTTGCGGGCCTCCCGCACGGCGTCTTCCCGCGTAATGCCGATGTCTGAGAGCTGGTCGTCATCGAGTTCCAACAGGCGGTGGCGTTGCCCGGCCTTTTGCAGGGCGAGGTCAAGATCAATCATCAACCTCATAACCCTATGCCAAGTGAGCCGCCCATGCACCATGCTACGGCAGAATGGAGCGCCGCGAGAACCGTCGGTCCGAAGTAGCACTTTATGAGCCTCCATACAGACTAATCAGCCTGTCGCCGCCGAGCACATAGGCCCGAACCCGCTCGGCTCGCAAAGCATCGTTTCTCGTCCTTGCCTTAGTTTTTCTCATGATTTAGGAAATGGCATGCTTCGCAAGCTGCCCGCACTCAACGCCCTCAAGGCCTTCGAGGCCGCCGCCCGCCATGAAAGTTTCACGCGGGCCGCCGAGGAGCTGTGCGTGACCCAGGGGGCCGTCAGCCATCAGGTGAAAGCGCTCGAGACCGAGCTTGGCCTGAAGCTCTTCCTGCGCGAGCGCCAGCGCCTGGTCCTCACGCAAGCCGGGCGGGATTACTTGACTGTCGTCCGGGATGCGTTCGACAGAATCGCGATCGGCACCGCGCGCGTGCTGCAGCGGCAGGACTCAGGCATGCTGACCGTAAGCACCTCGCCCGACTTCGCCGCCAAGTGGCTCGTGCACCGCATCGGCCGATTTTCCGCGCTGCATCCCGGCATCGAGCTGCGCGTGTCGGCTGCGATGCATCATGTCGACTTCTCGCGCGAGGATGTCGACATGGCGGTGCGGCACGGCGATGGTACCTGGAGTGGTCTCGATGCCGTGCGGCTTTGCACCGAGCGGCTGCTGCCCGTGTGCAGCCCGAAGATTTTGAAAACCGGGCGGCGTAAAATCGGGCCGGGCGATCTAGCCAAGCTCCCGTTGATGCACCTCGACGACGAGGCCGGCTGGACGCATTGGCTGCGGGCGGCCGGTGTCGAGCCTCCCAAAGCCTCCGGCGGCCTGATCCTGAACCGGGCCAGCATGCTCATCGATGCCGCGGCCGACGGCCAGGGCGTTGCCTTGGCGCGCACGGCTCTGGCGGCCTGGGACCTCCTCGAAGGCCGTGTGGTCGTGCCGTTGGATCGAGGACCGCAGCTCAAGAATGTCTATTGGATCGTTGCGCCACGCGCGACGAGCAACAGTCCGAAGATCAAGCTGTTCCGGGATTGGCTGCTGGTTGAGGCCGCTGCCGACACGCGCAAGCTGTGCGAGAGCTTCGGCATCGAGTCCTGACGCGGCCTCAGCAGATGTACTGCCCGCCATTCATCGTCAGCGTCGCGCCGGTGATGAAGCCGGCTTCCTCGCTGGCGAGGAAGACCACCGCGCGGGCGATCTCCTCGGCGGTTCCGAGCCGGCCGACGGGGATCTGGTCGACGATGGATTTGAGCACCGCCTCCGGTACCGCCTGCACCATCTCGGTGTCGATGTAGCCGGGTGCGATGCAGTTGACGGTGATGCCCTTCTTGGCACCTTCCTGCGCCAGCGCCTTGGTGAAGCCGATGACGCCGGCCTTGGCGGCCGAATAGTTTGTCTGCCCCATCTGGCCCTTCTGGCCGTTGATGGAGGAGATGTTGACGATGCGGCCGAAGCTCCGGCTACGCATGCCGTCGATGACGGGGCGCGTCATGTTGAACATCGAGTTCAAGTTGACGGCGATGACCTCGCCCCATTGCTCGGGCGTCATCTTGTGGATCATGCCGTCGCGGGTGATGCCGGCATTGTTGACGACGACGTCGATGGGCCCGACATCGCGCTCGATCTGCTTCAGGCCTTTGTCGCAGGCGGCATAGTCGCCGACGTTCCATTTGTAGACGGGAATACCCGTCTCGGCCTGGAAGGCCTGGGCGGCCACATCGTTGCCGCCGTAGTTGGCGGCGACCCGGTAGCCCTTCTTCTTCAAACCGATCGAGATCGCGTGGCCGATGCCTCTCGTTCCACCCGTGACAACGGCTACGCGCGCCATGACCTTTCAACTCCCTCGGGTCGCTGGCTCAATGTCAGTGCCCGGCCGGTGCCAGCCCCGGCCAGGCTTCCCCGGCACTCGAACGCGTCGCCGCTCGTCATGGCAACGTCTTGTCGTTGAACGCTAATCCCGTGCGACGCACATGGCAATTCCCATGCCACCGCCGATGCAGAGGGTGGCGAGGCCCTTCTTGGCGTCGCGGCGCTTCATTTCGAAGAGCAACGTCGTCAGCACGCGCGCGCCGGACGCTCCGATCGGGTGGCCGATGGCGATCGCCCCACCGTTGACGTTGACCTTCTCGACATCCCAGCCGAGCCCCTTGTTGACAGCGCAGGCCTGGGCGGCGAAGGCCTCGTTCGCCTCGATGAGATCGAGATCCTTGTGGGTCCAGCCAGCCTTCTCGAGCGCTTTCTTGGAAGCTGGAATCGGCCCTGTGCCCATGATCGAGGGGTCGACGCCCGCATGGGCCCAGGAAACGATCCGGGCAATCGGCGCGATGCCGCGCTTCTTGGCTTCCGCCGCCGTCATCAAGACCATGGCGGCCGCGCCGTCATTGATACCGGATGCGTTGGCTGCCGTGACGGTGCCTTCCTTGTCGAAGGCCGGGCGGAGCTTGGCGATGCCGTCGAGTGTCACGCCGTCCTTGATGTACTCGTCGTCGGAAACGATCACATCGCCCTTCCGGCCCTTGACCGTCACCGGCACGATCTCGTCCTTGAAGCGGCCGGCCTTCCTGGCGGCTTCCGCCTTGTTCTGCGAGGCGACCGCGAAACGATCCTGCTCCTCGCGCGTGATCTGCCACTGCTTGGCGACGTTCTCGGCCGTGTTGCCCATGTGATAGCCGTTGAAAGCATCCCACAGTCCGTCCTTGATCATGGTGTCGATCATCTTCATGTCGCCCATCTTCGTGCCGTCGCGAAGATGCGCGCAGTGAGTGGCCTGGCTCATGCTCTCCTGGCCGCCGGCGATGACGATGGAGGCGGCACCGAGTTGAATCTGCTGGGCGCCGAGAGCGACCGCCCGGAGACCGGAGCCGCAGAGCTGATTCATGCCCCAGGCCGGGCTGTCGACGGGAATGCCGGCGTTGATGGAGGCCTGCCGCGCCGGGTTCTGGCCCTGACCGGCAGTCAGGATTTGACCCAAGATGACCTCGCCAACATCGCCCGCCTCGATGCCCGCGCGCTTGATCGCCTCGACTATTGCCGCACGGCCGAGCTCGTGGGCGGGGAGACTGGTGAAGGCGCCGTTGAAAGAGCCGACCGGCGTGCGGGCGGCACTTGCGATGACGATCTGATCGGACTTTGCGCTCATTGAGCTTCTCCTCAGGTGGGCCGAGAGGCGGGAGGAACGGATTTGCCGGAGGCCGGCGAGCCCCTTCGGCAATGCAGCATTTACGGACACTAGCGAGGGTCGGCCCGGCCTGCAATTGCCGGCTTCGATCTGCGGCGATGAAGCGTTTGTCCACCACCGCGGACACAAAGGGTCGCGTCAGCGTCTGGATCTATGCTATCTTTTTTGCAGCGCAGCGCATCCCCCCGCGCTGCTCAGGGCCAAGGACCTTACCGCGGTGGATCAGACCAAGAAGCCGGTAACCATCAAGAAGTACGCCAACAGGCGTCTCTACAATACCGAAACCAGCACCTATGTGACGCTGGACGACCTGGCCGAGATGGTGCGCCAGGAGCGGGATTTCGTCGTCTACGACGCCAAGACCGGCGATGACCTGACGCACAGTGTGCTGACCCAGATCATACTCGAGCGCGAGAGTCGCGGGCAGACGCTGCTGCCGATTGGCTTCCTGCGCCAGCTCATCCGCTTCTACGGCGACAGCGTCGGCCGGCTCGTCCCCTCGTATCTCGCCATGAGCCTCGACGCGCTGACCCAGCAGCAGGAAAAGTTCCGCAAGCAGATGACGGATACGATAGGCGCCGGGCCATTCTCGGGCACGCCCTTCGGCCAGGTGCCCTTCGGCTCGGCGGCGTTCGAGGCCATGCAGGAGCAGGCCAAGCAGAACATGGCCATGTTCGAGAAGGCCTTCACAATGTTCACGCCGTTCGGGCGGATGGGCGGCATGCCGGGCGGCGCCCCGAATGGCCGCGCCGAGGAGCGGCATGAGCCGGCCGCGCCGCCGGAAGCTCCCGAGCCGCCGGAGACCCGCGGTGAACTCAATGAGCTGAAGGATCAGCTCGCCGCCATGCAACGCCAGCTCGACCGGCTGGCGAAGGGCGACCGGTAGCAGCATTCGTCCGCAGGCTGGCGTACGCTGCTCCACGCTGCGCCTCGACTGACCGAGGTCCCTTGGCTTCGGGTGCGATCGTTATCGCGGCTTACAGCAATCGATACAACCATGGAGAAACATCCTCCCCCATCAACAAGGGGAGGCTGCAGATCGGTGCGACTTTCGAATGAGCGCAGACAATCTACCCGGGCGAACGGGCCGCGTGCCGCCGCCTCAGGGACTCGCGCCCTCGATCGGGAACAGCTGCTGATCGGCGCACATGCACTTGAACTCGGTCGAGGCGATGGCCTCGCTCGGGCCCGTATCGGGAATGTGCACGACGTTGCAGGTGGCCTCCTGATCGGATGCGGTCGTGAGCACGTTGAAGCCCGGCCGGTAGCCGCCCCGCTTGCTGCCCGGATCGCCGACGCAAAGGAAATAGGGCGCCTTGCTGGAATCATCCCTGACGCCGACGATGACTGGCATCAGGCCGCGCGCCGCGCACGCCTGCAGGCAACCGCGGCCATTCTTGGTATCGTTCGGTGTGATCCAGCGCGCCGTCTGTGCACTAGCCGCGGAAGACGTCAAGAGAACGAAAGCAGCGACGAGGCTACGCGAAACTATCGACATTGAAGACCATCCCATGTTGACCCGCCGCCGGGAGACTATCCGACCAGGCGGCGGCGTGTAACCCCACATTCGCGGAGACAATTAACGGTACCCGCCGAACGCGGGGCCTTTCGACCCGTTGCTGAGGCTATTGCGGCAATTCCATGTTCAAGCGCTACAATTCCGTGCTATGCGACCTATCACACGCTCGACGTGTTAACCAAGCCGGCCGGTGCCGCAACGAGTAAAGGGTCATGCACCGAACGCCCGGACAGCTCAAATACGCCATCGTCGGCGCCGGCCCCTCCGGGCTCGCGGCGGCGAAGAATTTTCGTGTGCGCGGCATTCCCTTCGAGGTGCTGGAACGCAGCTCCGACATCGGCGGCCTGTGGAACATCTCTACGCCGTCGGGCGTCGTATACGAGACCACGCATCTCGTCTCCTCGGCGCGCTCGACGGGGTTCGAAGATTTCCCACTGCCCGATCACCGCGATGGCCAACCGACCTACCCCTCGCACGAAAGCATCCTCGCCTATTTCCGCGCCTATGCCGACACGTTCGATCTGATGGGGCACGTCGTCTTCAACGCCGAGGTTGTTCGCGCCGATCCGGAAGGCGACGGCACCTGGCGCGTGCTGATTGCGGGCGAAGCCGAGCCGCGCCTGTATGCGGGGATCGTCGTCGCCAATGGCCATTTGAGCGAGCCACGCCTGCCCGACATCCCCGGCGACTTCGCGGGAACCTATATTCACTCGCGCGCCTACAAGAGCCCGCGCCAACTCCGCGACAAACGCGTCGTCGTCATCGGCGGCGGCAACTCCGCTTGCGACATCGTCTCGGACGCGGTGCACAACGGCGCCGAGGTCAATCTCTGCCTCAGGCGCGGCTACTGGTTCGTGCCGAAATTCTTCATCGGCTTTCCGACCTACGACATCGTGCAATTCCTCGAGTTCGTGCCCTTTCCGCGGGTGATCCGGCGGCACCTCTACGGTCTCGCGCATCTCGTGCATGTCGGCACCAACTATCGCTACGGACTGCCCGCGCCCGACTATCCGATCGACGCCGCGCATCCGACGATGAGCGACGAGATCCCGCGGCTCGCTTCGCATGGCCGCATCAAGATCCGGCCGGCGATCCGCACCTTCGCTGGCAACAAAGTCGTGTTCCAGGACGGCAGCAGTGTCGAAGCCGATATCGTCATCGCCGCGACCGGCTATCGCACGAAGATGCCGTTTCTCGATGAGGCGATGGCCTTCGGCGCCGATGGCCGGCCGCGCTTCTTCCAGAACGTGCTGCACCAGCAGCACGACACGCTGTTCGCGGCAGGCCTCATCCAGGCCAATGGCAGTATCTGGCGGCTGGCCGACTATCAGTCGCAATTGATCGCGAGCTATCTGGTGGCAAGGAAGCTCGATCCCAAGGCGGTGACATTCCTCGACGCCGTCAAGCGCCAGGAAACGCTGCCGGTCGGCCACTTCGTCCGCTCGGAGCGGCACAATCTCGAAGCAAACTATTTCGACTACCGCCGCACGCTCCGCCGCCTCACCCGGCAGCTCGGGACCTACGCAACGGCGCCCTGGCCGGAGCCCGATCGCAGTGCGGCGGAGCCGCTTCGGCGCTTCGAGACGTTGAAGCAGGCGGCGGAGTAGGCAAACTCGAACGCCGCGGCAAGGACGGAGAGGTGATCGATGCGAGACCTGTTCCATCATCTAGCCGAGCGAACCGCCCATGCCATCGGCTCGCCATGGGCGTTCGTGCTGGCCGTGCTGACGGTCCTCATCTGGGGCGTCACGGGCCCCTACTTCGACTACTCGAACACCTGGCAGCTCGTCATCAACACCGGAACGACGGTCGTCACGTTTCTGGTGGTGTTTCTCATCCAGAATACTCAGAACCGGGAAACGCGCATTGTCGCCTTGAAGCTCGACGAGCTCTTGCGTGGCGTCGAGGGCGCGCGGACCGGGCTGGTTCAACTCGATCACATGTCGGACGAGGAGCTCGAGGTCGTGCAACGGGAGTTCGCGCAGCTACGCGACAAGTATGCCCCGTTGATCGATGACGACCTGGCGCATGTCGAGCGCGAGCTTCGGTCGCGCAGGCGGCGAGAGTAGGCGCGGCCGTCGA
This sequence comes from uncultured Alphaproteobacteria bacterium, assembly GCA_963741525.1. Classification (GTDB taxonomy): domain Bacteria; phylum Pseudomonadota; class Alphaproteobacteria; order Rhizobiales; family Hyphomicrobiaceae; genus JANNSX01. The sequence continues at coordinate 105,099 of CAVUIW010000028.1, read as the reverse complement.
CTTTCTGCCCGGCAGCTGGCTGCTGCTAGAGCACGTTCAGGCGAAGTGGACACCGGTTCGCCGTAGAACGTGCTCGAAACCAAGACTTCTAGCGCAGGTTCTTGATTCCGGTTGGACTGAACCCGCTAAAGTGGTGCGATGCCGACGGATGCGGGCTCATTCGTGGGCTGTGGTACACCTCAGAACTTCACCTTGTACGTCTTCGCCACCTGCTCGCCGTCGAAGAACTCGACAACGAGGCCCATGGTTTTCGTACCCTTCGGCAGCTTCTCGTAGGGCAGCACATCGGCGGGGAGCGCGTAAGGGTTGTCCGGATCGCAGGGCGGGAGTGCGTAAGCCGTATCCGGGGCTGCGCCGTCGAGGCCGTAGCGGACAGACTTGATGGCGCAGCGATAGCTCATCAAGTGCGAGAAGTAGACGAGCAGGCCCTCATAGTCGCGGAAGGCGATCCAGGAACTTGCCGTATCCTTGAGGATCGATTTCTGCCCGGCTTTCAGCTCGGCATCGGGATCGAAGAGAATCGGGAAAATGCCCGCCTCCTCGCCGCGCTTGTCGCGCCAGGTGACGTAGAGGGTCGTCGTCGCCTGATCGCCGTCGAGCTCGAAATTTGTCTTCGGCATGCGCTTGCCGGTGCGCTCGTCGAGCACGTCGAGCGTGCCGTTGTCGGTGAAGTCGCCCGCCTCCCCCACCCGGTAGCCGAACTGGATCGCGGCTTCAGGCAGCGACACGCTGACGATCCAGCCCGCGTTCGAGCGCGTGAAGCTCGCGATGGGGCTCGCCTTGCCGGTAACCGACGGCGATTCGGGCACCGGCAGCAGCGCCACCTCGGATTGCCCCTCGGAAAATCCGCCCGTGCTGCCGCCTTCGACGGGGCCATCGTTCAGCACGACATTGCCGATGATCTGATCGTAGTAGGCCGGCGCCTGATCGTGCCCGACCTTGGCGGCGAGCGACTTGACCTTGACCTGCGTTTCCTTGGCGATCTCGACGATGGTCTTGCCGGGCGACTTCAACTGCTCGAGCAGCGTCCGCGTGAACACCGAATTCGGATCGGCATCGTTGTCGCTCAGCCGATCGAGCGCAGACTGATTGAGCCCGGCCGAGAACAGCACGAACACGCCCTCCGAGGGCGACATGCGCGCGAGGCCCCGCGTGCCGGCGAGCGAGCGCTTGCCAGCGGTTGCAAACGGATTGTCGCGGCAGGCGTCGAGCACCAGGATCGCCGTCGAGGCGCCGGCTTGGCGGAACCGGTCGGCCAGCTCGTCGGCGAGGAAGGCCTCGTCCTGCACGATCGCCTCCTCGCCGGGCTCGGGCGCCGGGATGTCGACGGGGAGCAGGTAGTTGCGCCCCTCGATCGAAAAGCCGTGGCCAGCGTAGAAGAAAAGCGCCACGTCGCCCGGCTGGATGCGCTTCTCCAACTCGAGCACCGCCCGGCTGATGGCACGCCGCCCGAGATCCTCCGCCTTCACGACGTCGAAACCGAGCCGCTCGAGCTCTGTTGCCATGGCGCGAGCATCGTTGCGCGCCTTCTGCAAGGGCGCCACGTTCTCATAGGTGTCATTGCCGATGACGAGGGCGACGCGGCGTTGCTGGGCGTGGGCGCCGGTCAGCACCACGAAGGTCAGTACCGCGCAGAGACACGCAACAGCGGCTTGCCGGAGCATGAACGCTCTCCCCTGGAGATCTCACCGTATGCAACACTGGAACTGCGGCCGGAGGAAGCCATCCCAGAAAACATCGTGTAACAGGGTTGCCGTCGGGCAACGCAGGCTGCGCCGCTGCTTGCGGCATGTTACAGGTGCGGGCGCAAATCTCGGCGACACTTTCGGTTTGCACCCTATTCCGCTTCAAGGCCGGTTGCCTTGCGGCCCTGCCCTTTGGGGGGAGGGTGCCGGCAGGCGGGAGAGGGGTCGAATTTCGACGAGCCCGACAACACGACGAGGAGAGATTCCAGCGTAGCTCAAACCCTCATCCGGCGCAGTCATGGCGGAGCCATGCGTCCCGCATGGACCGCGCCACATTCTCTCCAAGGGAAAGGCCGGCAAAAGCGAGGGCGAAGACGGGAACGAGTTCGCGCGCTGATGTCACACCGACCATAGATTGCAAACCAGAGGCCGCCACATGCCCATCTTCACTGACACCGAACTGTTTACAGCGCCGCTGACCTTCATGGGCGCGCCTTCGGGTTTGCCAGGCCAGAGTTGCAAGGCCGCCGTCCTTGGCCTTCCCTTCGATTGCGGCATCCATCCCTTGCGCGTCGGCGCGCGTGGCGGGCCGGATGCCGTTCGACAGGCCTCGCAGCTGAAACGCCGGTTCAACCCGACCAAGGAGAATGTCGATGCCATCTCGGCGCTCGGCGCCGTCGACTGCGGCAATGTCCGCCTGACGCCGGGACGCATTCTCGATGCCTACGAGCGGATCGAGGCGGCCGTCACGCGGATCACGGAGCACGGTGCGATTCCGGTGACCATTGGCGGCGACGGCTCCATCAGCGTGCCGGTTGCGCGCGCCATGGCCAAGCGCCACAAGGGCATGGTGGCGCTCCACATCGATGCCCACACGGATGCCTACGACATCGATCCCGCCGACGCCTTCAACGCCTCGACGCAGTTCACCCACATTGCCACGGAAGGGCTGATCGATACGTCCTCCTCCTGGCATGTCGGCATTCGCGGCACGACCTACTTCGATGGCGTGATGTCCAAGGCGAAAGCGCTCGGCTACACGGTCGTCTCGCAGGACGAGCTGATGCGGAGCGGCTTTGCGCAGCGCATGGAGGAGTTCCGGCAGGTGGCGCGCGGGCGGCCGGTCTATCTGTGCTTCGACATGGATACCTTCGATCCCTCCGTCGCGCCGGGCGTTGCGACACCGACCTGGGGCGGCCTCACGGCGCGGGAGGGCCTCGATCTCATTCGCTCGCTGACCGATCTCGACATCGTCGCCGTCGACGTCAACACGGTCAGCCCGCCGCAGGATACCGGCAACGCCGCCGCAAGCCTGTGTGTCGATGTCGTCTATGAGTGTCTGATGTTACTCTGCCGGCGGATGAAGCTGGCGGCAACGTAGGCTGGCGCTGAGAGCCGAAACGCGGCCAGAGGACCGGCATTGACAATTCGCCGCGTCGCGCTGGGCTTCGCCAATGGCTCAGTCCAGCCTACAAACCTCCGCTCGCTCACCCGTAGGATCAATCAATGCCCGCCAAGCAGCCCAACATCCTCCTTGTCATGCTCGACCAGCTGGCACCGCAGTCATTGCCGGACTACGGTCACAAGCTGGTCCAGACGCCGAACATCTCGGAGGTCGCGGACAAGGGAGTTGTGTTCGACAACTTCTATTGCAACTCGGCGCTCTGCGGCCCCTCGCGCTTCTCCTTCATGACCGGCCAGGCCAACCACAAAATCGGCGCCTACGACAACGCATCCGAATTCCCAGCCTCGATCCCGACCTTCGCGCATTATCTCAGGCTCGCGGGCTACCGCACCTGCCTCTCCGGCAAGATGCATTTCGTCGGCGCCGACCAGCTGCACGGCTTCGAGGATCGGGTCACCACCGATATGTATCCGGGCGACTTCGGCTGGACGCCGACCTGGGACGACCCCAAGAAAGTCCACTGGTGGTTCCACAACATGCTGTCGGTGACGGAGGCCGGCGCTTACGACCGTACTCTCGAAATCGATTTCGACGAGGAGGTCGCCTGGCACGCGTCGCGCTGGCTGTGGGATCACGCGCGCGAGCAAGGACGAGCGGCCCTTCATGATGTGCCTCTCGCTCATGCATCCGCACGATCCCTACATGGCGCCTCGCCAATTGTGGGATCGCTACCGGGACGACGACATCGACATGCCGACGGTGCCATACATCGCGCCGGAGAAGCGCGACCCGTTCTCCAAGCGCATGTGGGATACCTACGACCGCGACGAATACGAGGTGACGCAGGATCACATCCGCTCCGCGCGCCACGGGTACTATTCCATGGTGACCTATGCCGACGAGTTGATGGGCCGCGTGCTCGAGCCCCTGAAGCGCACCGGCCTCATCGACAACACCGTCGTCATCGTCACGGCCGATCACGGCGATATGCTGGGCGAGCGGGGCTTGTGGTTCAAGATGGTCTATTTCGAGCGCTCGATCCGCGTGCCGCTGATCATGAGCTGGCCGGGTCATCTGAAGCGGCGGCGCGTCGAGGAGAATGCCTCGCTCATCGATATCCTGCCAACGCTGGTTGACATCGCGACCGGCGGCAAGCCGTTCGAGCCCGCGGCGCCGATCGGCGGCGCGAGTCTGATGCCGCTCGCGCGCGGGGAGGCGAAGGGCTGGTCCGACACCGTCTATGGCGAGTACATGGCGGAAGGAACTTTCGAGCCGGCCTTCATGATCAAGCGCGGCGCCCTCAAATACATCGCTGCCAAAGGCGATCCGGATCAACTCTACGACACGGCGAAGGATCCAAACGAGCTCGACAATCTGGCGGAGAAGGACAAGCGCGCAGGGGTATTCAAGAAAGCCGCGCAAGAGCGTTGGGACAGCGACGCCATCCGAGCCGATGTCGTCCGCACCCAGCGCGCGCGGCTCCTGGTGCAGGATGCGCTCGTCACGGGCCGCATCCATCCCTGGGACTACGAACCCAGGATCGATGCCTCGAAAATCTACAACCGCAACTACGGCGGAGAACTCTACGACACCGACCGCCGCGCGCGAGTCCCCAACCTCGCCGAACCGGCCAAGAAGAAGACGCGGCGGAATTGGAGCCGGGATATCAAATGAGCGTTTTGGCGTCAGAGCAGGGAATTGCAAAAGCCTAAATCCCAAGGGATCGATCGGCAGACGGCGGACTGGCTGACATCGCCACCAAACTTCCTTTACTCCGTCATCCTCGTCCAAGTGAGCGAAGCGAGCGCTGGACGGGGATCCAGGAGAGACTCTCTGAGCCTTAGTATCTTTGCCGGCCTTTGGCCGGAGTCTTACGCTGGATCCCCACGCTTGCTCGCCGCTTCGCGCTCGCGCGTGAGGATGACGGGAAAGTGGGGTCAGACCCGCAGGGTCTGACCCAAAGCCCCTACCACCTCAGCCCCGGCAGCGCCCAGGACGGCCTGTGAGGCAAACCCGCGAACAGCTCGTCGAGCAAGCCCTCATCAAGCGCGCGGCCCGCGCCCGCGTCGACGGCGGAGGGGATGAAGACCGAGGGTATTCCGAAGCGGTGCGCGCCAGCGATATCGGTGCGGACGCCATCGCCGATGGCGAGAACCTTCGTCCTGTCGACCGGCCGGCCGCCGAGCGCTGCAGCTTCACCCAGCGCCATCTCGTAGATGGGCGGATAGGGTTTCCCCGCGTACACGACCGTCCCACCGACCTCCTCGTAGAGTTTGGCGAGCGAGCCTGCGCAATAGAGGATGCGGTCACCGTATTCGACAACGAGGTCGGGATTGGCACAGATCATCTCGAGGCCGCGATGCTGGAAGTCCATCAGCAGATCGCGATAGTTCTCGGGCGTTTCGGTGGAGTCGTCGAGCAGGCCCGTGCAGACGACGGCCTCCGCTTCGCGCGCTTCTCCGAGCGTCACGCTCGACCCGGCATAGATGCCCAAATCCTTCTCGGGCCCGAGCTGATAGATCACCTTGCCGCCGAGCTTGGCCACGAGCGCCCGCGTGACGTCGCCCGAGGTGACGATGGCGTCGTAGGCGTCCGTTGGAACCCGCAGCCGCGCCAACTGATCGATGACCGACGCGCGGGGCCTCGGCGCATTGGTGATGAGCACGACGCGCCCGCCCTGGCGGCGGAAGCTCTGCAACGCATCGACCGCGTGCGGATAGGCGGCGACGCCATTGTGCACGACGCCCCAGATGTCGGAGAGCCAGAGATCGTAGTCGCCGGCGAGTGCGGAGGCGGTAGAGAGGATTTGCATCGGCGAGGCTTGCCACGATCGCACGACCCAAGCCAATGCGGCACAGGGGCAATACGTGCCGAGTGGTGAAATCTCGCTCACTCACAATCGCACACGGGTCCCGGCCCACACGCGCTTCGCGCGTTGGCCGGGATGACGCCGTGGAGGGCGTGTTTCAGAACGCTGGCAGTGCAGAACGTCGAGAGGGTAAGGGCAAGGACTCGGGCGGTTTCACTTATGTCGTCATCCCGGACGCGGGGCAACGCCCCGCGGGTCCGGGACCCGTGCGCGCCAGTGACAATGCGAGGTCTCGTCGCTCGGCGTGGAACTGCGGCAGAGTTCGCTGAAAGTGTCTGTCGGACTGGAACCTGCTTTAACCCGGCACGCTCATGTCATTGACGATCTCGACCTCGAGGTCGTCGATCCACGTCTCGATCGCCGCGCGCATGCAGGCTCTCGCTCCCTCGACAGGGATCGAAGCGAACCAGTCGTCCCGCTGCTTTGTTTGCCATCGCGCGATGGCGACCCAGCTGCCATCCTGGGCCTTGCCCAACGTGGAGCCGAGGCTCTTCCCCTCGGTGATGCCGCGCCAAGTCACCTCGGCCCAGTCCTTGGCGAACTGCTCCTCGGTGCCCGGTTTCAGTCTGTAGCGGTAGACGGCGACGAACATGGAGCAACCCTCGCGGAAAAACGCGCGGAGCTTATTCGATCAACCGATCTTTGACAGACCTCACGTCCCCGTGCGCGCATCGCCCACCACATCCGCCTTGAGGGGACGCGGCTCGGAGAGGAAGCCACCCTGGCCAAGCACGATGCCGAGCGCCTGCGCCACGGCGATGTCGCGCTCGTCCTGGACATTGTCGACGACCGGCTCGGCGCCGATACTGCGGATGCGCGCGACGAGCCCGGCGGCGTGCCCAGGCTGGCCGGAGATCGCGATCGGCAGCAGCTTCACAAAAGCGATCGGCAGATCGCCGATGAGACCCATGTCCAGCTGCACCACATCTTGCAATGAGAAACGGAAACCGGCATTGGCGAGCGCGTGGATGGCATCGCGTTCCGATGGCCCGAGGCGGCTAAGATCGGCTTCCGGCAACTCGAAGACGAGGTTTGCGGCGAAGGCGGGACCGGCCTTCAGCGTCTCGTGGAAGGCGCGCAAGAATGTACCATCCCGCAGCGCATCGGCGGCAAGCGGCGTAAACATCGGCCGTTGTTTGCCGCGCTCGATCAAGCGGCCGAGGATCTGCACGGTGCGGCGGAAGGCCATGCGATCAATGTCCGCAAGAAGACCCGTCACGGCCGCCGGCCGTTGATAGATTTCCGGACGGATCAAGCCGCCACGGCCATCGCGAACGCGCGGGAAAGCCTCGTACAGCTGCGTGCGCCGATCGGCGAGCGTCATCACCGGCTGGAGATGAATCTCGATGTCCTCGGCCGAGACAGCACGGCGCAACACCTCGGCGAGGTCCTCGCGCGCGGCAGCCGGCGGGGCTGGAGCACGCGAGGGCACCGGACGCGGCTGCGCCCGCTCGAGAACGGGCGGCGGCGGATCGGCGGCGAGCGGCTCGGCCGGCTTCGGCATAGGCCGTGCCGGCTGTGCACGTGATGCGGATGCAGGCACCGGCTCGGGCGATTTCTGCAATTCGGTGGCGAGTTGACGGACGAGGTCATTGACGGATTCGGGCTCGCCCCAGCCATGCGCCACATCATCTTCTGGTGCGCCCAGCTTGGCATTTGCCGTCCCGCCAGATACCTGAGCCTCCGGATGCAGGGCGATCGAGACTTCCGCCTCCTCCATTGCCAAGTCAGCGTCGCTCTGTTCGTGAGCATGAGACGAGAGCGATTGCAAACGGCGCATCATCGTGTGGATGAACATCGACAGGACAAACAGGCCGAGGCCCCCGATGATCGACGGCCCGAAGCCAAACCCGCCATTGACGAGCAAGCCGGCGCCGAAGGCGAGCGACACGATCGCCATCGAGATGACGATGACGAGATCGCGCGCGCGGCTCGGCCGAGGTGGCGCGTCCCTCAGAAAGGTTTCCCGGTTGGCGTTCGGCATATCCCCACTTCCACTCCGCGCGATGCCTTATAACGGCTCGCGTGTCCCCCGATGACGCCGACGCGACTCACTCGTGACACTGTTGGAGCCAGGGTTCGCAATCGCGGCTCATGTTGCAATGGCAGCAGAACTCTTTTCCTCAGAATTCTGTTTGGCGAGGGAAATCCACAATTCTTCCTTGGCATGCGGCTTTGCCGCCGCAAAGCTGCCCTGGCGCCACTTAAGTCTTGCTTTACCGATTCGGCATGAGTGTCGCGGCTACCTCAGCCGCCAGAGAGCGTATGGTCAAATGATGTTGCAAAGTCCCGCAGTCGCCGTTGAAGCTGATGTGAAGCGTTTCCCGGAGCTCGCACAAAAGCGCGTGCTGATCGCCGGAGCCGAACATAGTCTCGGCTTCGCTATCACCAAGGCTTTCGCGCGGATCGGGGCCCGGCTCGTCGTGCAGACCGGCCGCAACGAAGGCGCGCGCCGGATTGGCGGTAATGGCCTGCGCGTGTTCGAGTGCAAACCACGGACACTCGGAGAAATCGAGCGCCTGGCGGATGCGGCGGCGACCGCCCATGCCGGTCTCGACATCTCGGTGGCGGTGACGTCCCTCCCCAAGGGCTGGCAAGAGATGCTCGCCCTGGACGATGAGGCGCCCGGGGCCGAGGCGATGAGCCTGCCCTTCCTCGCCCATCGCCGGGTCGCCGAGCGCATGAAGATCAAGAACATTCGTGGCGCCCTGATCACGGTCGCCGCCTTGCCGGCCGCGGGCCCAGAAGGCTCGGCCGGCCGGACCCTGCTTGCCGGGGCGCTTGCGACCCTCGTCCGCCGCCAGGCTGAGGAGCTTGCACCCTATGGCATCCGCGCGTTCGGCATCGCCGCCGAGCCTCTGGTGGCAGCTATGGCCGGGCGCGGCTTGGACGATCCGGGCATTGCCCGCACCGGCCGCAGCCGGCAGATCGCCGAGACCGTGCTGGCGCTCGCCGGCGGCGGTAACCAGTTTCTATCGGGGCAGACGTTAACCCTTTGAAATTCTTGGAGCGTGACGCTACTTCTGCTATTCTGGGCTAAGCTCCCCGGAACTGGGCGCGGAGCGTTGCCCGCCGCGGCCTTGAAACCGCCAAATCCTTTAGGATGTTTCCGTTCTTCGTTGAATCAATCCAACACCCTAATTCCTTGGTTTGTCGTGCTTCTTTTCGGAAAACCGCTTCGGATCCCGGCCTTCGCCGGGACAGGCTTTCTCCGGAAGCACTCTCGTTAGATAATGGAATTTGTCCGTTAGCACTCTCGACTATCGGCTGCTAAATTTCCTTGACAATCCACAGCCTCTTCCCTATGTCCTCCAGGTATCTGCTAGCACTTGGCATTGTCGAGTGCTAACGGGCTTTCAAAACCCCGGGGCGCCCCTGCCCCCCAATCGAACGGGAGTCTACTCCATGAAGTTCCGTCCGTTGCATGACCGTGTGGTCGTGAAGCGCGTCGAAGAGGACCTGAAGTCCGCTGGTGGCATCATCATTCCGGACTCGGCAGCCGAGAAGCCCATGAAGGGCGAAATCATCGCCGTTGGCCCGGGCGCCCGCGACGAAAAGGGCGAGCGCGTCGCCCTCGACGTCAAGGCCGGCGACCAGGTGCTGTTCGGCAAGTGGTCGGGTACCGAGGTGAAGATCGACGGCACCGAGTTCCTGATCATGAAGGAAAGCGACATCATGGGCATCATCGAGGGCGGCAAGGTCGCCTCGAAGAAGGCAGCGTGAGGAAGGCGCGAATGGGGAGTGGCGAATGGCGAGTGGGGACGTCCCCGCTGAGCCTGCTGCTCTCAACCATTCGCCATTCGCCACTCGCCACTCACCCATCATCCCCCGACCAAATCCAAGGAACTAACCACAATGGCCGCTAAAGAAGTTCGTTTTGCCGCCGAAGCCCGGGAGAGAATTCTCCGCGGCGTCGACATCCTCTCCAACGCAGTCAAGGTGACGCTGGGTCCCAAGGGCCGCAACGTCGTCATCGAGAAGTCGTTCGGCGCCCCGCGCTCGACCAAGGACGGCGTCACCGTCGCCAAGGAGATCGAGCTCGAGGACAAGTTCGAGAACATGGGCGCACAGATGGTCCGCGAGGCCGCGTCCAAGACCAACGACGCCGCCGGTGACGGCACCACCACCGCTTGCGTGCTGACGCAGGCGATCGTCCGCGAGGGCATGAAGGCGGTCGCCGCCGGCATGAACCCGATGGATCTGAAGCGTGGTGTCGAGAAGGCCGTGATCCAGGTCGTCGGCGAGATCAAGAAGCAGTCGAAGAAGGTCGGCAAGTCGGAGGAGATCGCCCAGGTCGGCACCATCTCCGCCAACGGCGACCGCGCCATCGGCGATATGATCGCCAAGGCCATGCAGAAGGTCGGCAACGAGGGCGTCATCACGGTCGAGGAGGCGAAGAGCCTCGAGTTCTGAGCTCGACGTCGTGGAAGGCATGCAGTTCGATCGCGGCTATCTCTCGCCCTACTTCATCACCAATGCCGAGAAGATGCTCTGCGATCTCGAGGACCCCTATATCCTCATCCACGAGAAGAAGCTCTCCGGCCTGCAGCCGATGCTGCCCCTGCTCGAGGCTGTGGTGCAGACCGGCCGTCCGCTCCTCATCATCGCCGAGGATGTCGAGGGTGAGGCGTTGGCGACGCTGGTCGTCAACAAGCTGCGCGGTGGCCTGAAAGTAGCGGCCGTCAAGGCGCCGGGCTTCGGCGATCGCCGTAAAGCCATGCTGCAGGACATCGCCATCCTCACCGGTGGCGAGATGATCGCCGAGGACTTGGGCATCAAGCTCGAGAATGTCACCCTCGACATGCTCGGCAAGGCCAAGAAGGTCTCGATCGACAAGGACAATACGACGCTCGTTGACGGCGCCGGCAAGAAGAAGGACATCGAGGGCCGCGTATCGCAGATCAAGGCCCAGATCGAGGAGACGACCTCCGACTACGACCGTGAGAAGCTGCAGGAGCGGTTGGCGAAGCTCGCCGGCGGCGTGGCGGTGATCAAGGTCGGCGGCGCCACCGAGGTCGAGGTGAAGGAGAAGAAGGACCGCGTCGATGATGCGCTGAATGCCACGCGCGCGGCCGTCGAGGAAGGCGTCGTCGCCGGTGGTGGCGTTTGCCTGCTCAAGGCCTCCAAGGCCATCAGCATCAAGGGCTTGAACGACGACGAGGAGGCCGGCATCAACATCGTGCGCCGCGCGCTCCAGTCGCCGATCCGCCAGATCGCCCAAAACGCAGGCGTCGAGGGCTCGATCGTCGTCGGCAAGGTGCTCGAGGCGAAGGGTGTTGCCTTTGGCTACGATGCGCAGAACGACGAGTATGGCGACATGTTCGACAAGGGCATCATCGACCCGGCCAAGGTCGTACGCACCGCCCTGCAGGATGCCGCCTCGATCGCGGGCCTCCTCATCACGACGGAGGCCGGCGTCGCCGAGGCTCCGAAGAAGAAGGAAGCCGGCGGCGGCCATTCGCATGGCGGCGGAATGGGCGGCATGGGCGGCATGGACGACATGATGTAGTCACTGCCCGCCCATGATCTTTGCTGCCGAAACCGGGCAAGCCCGGCTGCGGGTGGCGGAATGGGCGGCGGCGGCGGCATGATGCAAGGCTCGCGCCTTGCATCAGGTCCAACGCCTGAACGAACACGAAGGCCCGCGGAGCGATCCGCGGGCTTTTGTGATTTCGAGTTACGACACAATCCGCGCCTCCACAAATCACCCGGCCCGTTGCGAGCACACACCTCCCCACACCGTCCTGCTGACGAAAGTCAGCATCCACGGGAGCCCGTGATGCGAACGAGACCGCGCCGGGTGGCACGGCTTCAGATCAACTCTGCTTCCGTGGATGGTCGCGTCCGCGACCATGACGGGGGTGGGGTGGGGTTGTGTTACCCCCGGATCTGGGATCCGTGGGAAACCGGTCGGATGCGGCCATGGCGGGCGAGTTGCCACCGCATACAAAACCGGTGGTATCTCCACACCCCTTGGTTATCCCACCTTTTCGAAAGGTGGGATAACCCCACGTAGTCAACCCATTAAAGCGCCCGATCTGATCCAGTCTCCGACGCATCGACGAAGATCATCCGTCGCGATTCCTGTCCGCGCGAAGGTCGTCAAGCGTTTTGGGGCCAGGCGTCGTCCGCAGTATCTTCGCCATTGGCCGCCCCTTTGCCAATTCGTCGATCAGCTTGTCGAGGTAACGGATTTCTCGCATCGTCAGCTCCTCGATCTCCTCGACGCGGACACCGCAGATGACGCCCTTGATCAACGTCCGTGACGGGTTCGGTCTGGGACCCTGCGCAAAGAAGGTCTCGAAGTTCGTCTTCGCTGCGAGCTGGGCTTCGAGGCCCTTCTGAGTATAGCCAGTCAGCCAGCTTATGATCTCATCGACTTCCGCTTTGGATCGGCCCTTCTTCTCAGCTTTCGCAAGATAGTATGGATACACGCTGGCGAAGCTTGTTGTGTAGATTCTGTGACCAGCCATGCCCCTACCCCCGCATCCTCCGCCCCTCCGGATCGAACAGCGGCTCGGTGATGATGGTTGCCTTGCGGTTGTCGCCGAGGATCTCGATCTCGAAGGCACCTTGACCCAAATCCCCTGCAAGCTCTTTGGGCACGTAGCCTTGAGCCAGCGAGCGGTCGACGAAGTGGGCGTAGCCACCGGACGTCACCCAGCCGACGACCTTGCCACCGTGCCAGATGGGCTCGTCGCCCAGCACGTCGGCAGTTGCGGCATCTACCACGAAGGTAACGCGACGGAGTGTACCGCCGGATGCCTTCTCTTTCGCCACCGCCTCGCGGCCGATGAAGTCGTTCTTCGTGAGGTCGACGAAGCGGTCGAGACCGGCCTCGTAGGCGCCGTAGATCGGACGCAGCTCGCGATACCAGGTCGGGAAGTTCTTCTCGAGGCGCATGGCGAGCAGCGCGCGCATGCCGAAATCGACGAGGCCCAAGTCACGGCCGGCCGACTTGATCTCGGCATAGAGGCGGCGCTGATACTCCGGCCGCACCCAGATTTCATAACCAAGGTCGCCCGTGTAGGTGACGCGATTGATCATGGCCGGCACATGGGCGATGTCCATCGAGCGATGCTCCATGAACTTGAAGCCCGCGTTCGATACGTCCTCGTCGGTCAGGCGGGCCAGCAGCTCACGCGAGCGCGGCCCGGCGATCGACAAGCCGACGAGCCCCATGTCGTAGCGGTGAATACGCACCGATCCGTCCGCCGGCAGATGCAGCTCGAACCAGCGCATGTGGTACTTCTGCGCTTGGCTCGAGCCCCACATGACGAAGCGCTCATCCGCCGCTTTCGCGATCGTGAAATCACCGATGAGGCGGCCGGCCGGATTGAGCATCGGCGTCAGGATAATGCGACCGGTACGCGGCATCTTGTTGGTCATCAGCCGTGACAGGAACGCCTCCGCGCCCGGCCCCTCGAACGCATACTTCGCGAAATTCGCGATCTCGGTGACGCCGACGGCGTTGCGGCAGCCGAGCACCTCCGCCTTCACATGCGGGAAATCGTTGGAGCGGTGGAAGGAGACGACATCCTTGGGTTCCACCCCCTTCGGCGCGAACCACAGCGGCGTTTCCAAACCCCAGGAATCGCCCATCACCGCGCCATTGGCGAGCATCGTATCGTAGAGCGCCGTCGTCTGTTGCGGACGGGCGGCGGGCAGCTCCTCGTTGGGGAAGCGGATCGAGAAACGCCGCGAATAGTTCTCACGCACCTTCTCGTTGGTATAGCTGCGCGTCGCCCACTCGCCGAAGCGGGAGACATCCATGCCCCAGACATCGAAGCCCGGATCGCCATTGACCATCCATTGCGAGAGCGCGAGGCCGACGCCGCCGCCCTGCGAAAATCCAGCCATGACACCGCAGGCGACCCAAAAATTCTTCAATCCCTGCACGGGCCCGACCAGCGGATTACCGTCGGGTGTAAACGTGAACGGCCCGTTGATGACGCGCTTGATGCCGGCGCGGCCGAGCGCCGGAAAATGCTTGTAGGCAATCTCCAAGGACGGCGCGATGCGATCCAAATCGTCCGGCAGCAGTTCCTGCCCGAAGCTCCATGGCATGGTCCGAGGCTGGAACGGCACGCAGGCTTTCTCATAGGTGCCGAGCACCATGCCGTTACGCTCCTGGCGCGTGTAGATCTCGGCCTTGAAGTCGAGCGCGTGGGTGACCTCGCGGCCGTGCTCCTTGTTGTAGGCGGCGACCTCCGGGATGTCCTCGGTGACGAAATACATGTGCTCCATGGCGAGCACGGGCAGCTCGAGCCCGACCATGCGCCCGACCTCGCGCGCCCACAGGCCGCCGCAGTTGACGACATGCTCGGCGTGGATCGTGCCTTTCTCCGTGACGACATCCCAGGTGCCGTCGGGGCGCGGCTTCAATTCGAGTACACGATTCTGCAGCACGATTTCGGCGCCGCCAATCTGCGCGGACTTCGCATAGGCCTGGGTCGTGTCTTCCGGATTGAGATTGCCGTCGGCCTTGTCCCAAAGCGCGCCGACGAAGTATTTCTCCTCCATCAACGGGAAGAGTTTCTTGGCCTCCGACGGCGTCAGCAGCTCGGTGTCGAGGTTGAGATAGCGGGCGCGGGCATGCGCCATCCGGCACCAGTCCATGCGGTCCTGGTTGTCGGCGAGGATGACGCCGCCCGACTGGTGCAGTCCGCAAGACTGGCCCGAGATGCGCTCCAGCTCCGCGTAGAGACCGATGGTGTAGCCCTGGAGCTTGGCGACGTTGGGGTCGCCGTTCAGCGTGTGGAAACCGCCCGCCGCATGCCAGGTGGAGCCGGCCGCCAGCCGCGCCCGCTCAATCAGTATGACGTCCTTCCAGCCGGCCTTCGTCAGGTGATAGGCGACCGAGCAGCCGACGACGCCGCCACCGATGACCACCACGCGGGTATGGGATTTCATGAGTCTCTGCCTCGAGCTTCGGGTTGTCAGTTGTGAGCTTTCTAGCATTGGCCTCGCGCCAGCGTCACGGCCCCACGAGCTGTGTCGCGAGTATCGCCCCCAACATCCTACCTGCTGACGGAAGTCAGCATCCACGGGTGGTTGTGGTGAGAACATAGACCGAGCCGGGTGGCACGATCCCGGATCGCCTCTTACCCCTCGTGGATGGTCGCGTTCGCGACCATGACGGTGGGAAGAGCGCTGGCCCTGGCCTTAACTGTGGCACGGTTGCCGCTTCCTGTGGCATGCCCGGGCGGGCTAGAAGTGTGCCCGGTTGAAGCGACAATGGCCGCAGACGGGGATCGGATGCTGTTCGACTACATCATCGTCGGTGCGGGATCGGCAGGCTCGGCAGTGGCCGCGCGCCTCAGTGCCAATGGCCGGTACAGGGTGGCGCTCATCGAGGCCGGCCCATCGGATCGCCGTTTCTGGATCCAGACGCCGATCGGCTACGCCAAGACCTTCAACGACACGTCGGTCAACTGGATGTACACCTCCGAGCCCAATCCGGGGCTGGGCGGGCGGACCGTGCCGGTGCCGCGCGGGAAAGTGCTGGGTGGGTCCTCCTCGATCAACGCCCTCGTCTACATCCGCGGCCAGGCCGCCGACTACGACGACTGGCGCGACATGGGCGCGACGGGCTGGGGATGGCGCGACGTTCTCCCCTATTTCCGGCGGATGGAAGACTACCAGCACGGCGCCTCCGACTTGCACGGCAAGGGCGGGCCGGTCGCCGTCACCGATCCCTCGCGCGCCGCGCACCGGACTGTGAAAGCTTACTACGACGGAGCGGCCGAGCTTGGGCTTCCCTACAATCCCGACTTCAACGGCGAGACACAGGAAGGCGTCGGCCCCTACCATCTGACGACGCGGGGGGGCTTACGCTGCTCGGCGGCGCGCGCTTACCTATGGCCCTCGCAGGGACGTAAGAACCTCTTCGTCGAGACGGAGGCGCTCGCGACGCGCATCGTCTTCGAGGGCCGGCGCGCGGTCGGCGTCGATGTCCGCAAGGGCGGCGAGACGAAGTTCCTGCGCGCCCAGCGCGAGGTGATCCTGGCGGCCGGCGCCATCAACACGCCTCAGCTCCTTCAGATCTCCGGCGTCGGTCCGGCGGCGCTCCTCAAGGAGCATGGCATCGAGGTGATCGAGGGAAACGAGGCGGTCGGCGCGAATATGCAGGATCACGCGGCCTACGATCACTACTACCGCTCCAAGGTGCGCACCTTGAATGCGTCGCTCAATCGCTGGTGGGGCCAGGCCTTCTGGGGCGCGGTCTATCTCGCCTTCCGGCGCGGGCCGCTGGCGCTCTCCATCAACCAGGGCGGCGGTTTCGTGCGCTCATCTCCTGAGCGGAAGCGGCCGAACATCCAACTCTATTACTGTCCGATGTCGTTCCAGAAGGCGCCGGCGGGATCGTCGGCCTTCATTCTGCCGGACCGGCAGTCGGGATTTTCGCTTTCAGTCTCGCCCTGCCGGCCGGTGAGCCGGGGATGGGTGCGCATCCGCTCGGCGAGCCCTGACGAGCCACCGGCCATCCAGCCCAATCTGCTGGGCGAAGAGCGCGATGTCGCCGAGATGCTGGAAGGCGCGCGCTTCCTGCGCCAGCTCCGCTCGACGGAAGCGCTCGCCCGCATCATCGATCACGAAACGATGCCCGGCACCGAGGTGCAGGACGATCAGGCCTTCATCGCCGACATCCGCGCCAAGGCTTCGACGATCTATCACCCCTGCGGCTCGGCCCGCATGGGCATCGATCCCAAGACCGCAGCGGTCGATCCGAAACTGCGCGTGCACGGCGTCACCGGCTTGCGCGTGGTCGATGCGTCCGTGTTCCCGGCGATCATCTCGGGCAATCTCAACGCGCCCTCCATCATGGTCGGCGAGAAGGGCGCGGACCTGATCCTGGGGGATGCGCGGGGGTGACTACCCGAGCTTCTTCTCGAAGCCGGTGAACAGCTCGTCGAAGCCATGCGAGCTGTAGGTCGCACGCGCTTGTGTATTTCGAGCAAGCGCATTGATGCGAAGCCAGCGGGCGCCGGCCGCGTGCGCGATCCGCTCGCATTCGGCGAGCATCTGCTTGCCGATACCTTGGCCGCGCCTGTCCGTCGTCACAGCGAGATCACTGACCAGGGCGTAGGTATTGGGCACCTCGTCGATGGAGTTGTTTTCGACCTTCGTCAGGATCGTCGCATAGGCGACGATCGCGCCGTCGCTCAGGGCAACGAGAATGCGGCCGGCGCTTTCGGCGCATTGCCTCTCGAGCCCGGCGATGTACCAGGGGCCGATTTCCTCCGGCCGCTTCATTCGGTCGTAGACTTGGCCCTCGTGCACCTGCAGCTGGCGCACGAGATCGAGCAGCGCCGCCTCGTCACGGGGCTCGTAGTCGCGGATGGTGAGGGAATGCGGCATGGCGGGGATGTAGCGGATGGGGCGCGGCTGGGTCAAATGCGGTGGCCGGGAGGCAGATCCCTGTCGCGCCGTCTCACCGCCCGAACAGGCGCTTCAGAAACCCGGCCTTGCGCGGCGGCACCAAGGGATCGGTCGCGGGGCCGAGCGTGTCCGGCGAAGATTGCGCACCGCCATTGAGCCTATCGTGCCCATGGCCATTGACCGCCAGCGGCAGGATGCGGCGCTTGGGCTTGAGGACCACCGCGTCCGTCTCGAGCGCGACCGGCTCGTCATCGTCATCTGCGAACACTTTCGGCGGCGCGCGCTCCGTCTCGATGACGAGCGGGGGCGGCTCTTCGGCATTCAAGGCCTCGGCGGGCGGATCCAGCAGATCGGACGCCGGCTCCTTCAAGGCGTTGACGAGGCGGCGGACGGTATCGCCATCGGTCGGCGCGGAAGAGGATACGGCCGCCCGCGGCTTCGGCGGCGCGGGCGACGGCGAGGCATTCGGGCGACTGATCTCCGCCAGCTGCACATCGAGCGACTCGAGATACCGCGGCCAGACCTCGTTCCCGGGCTCGCGCTGCTTGAGCCCCGCAATCAGCCCCCGGCACGATTTCAGCCAGTGCTCGCCCTCGTGCGTCTGCCCCGCCGCGATGTGGGTCAACCCGATCTTCGCATGGCTCGCCGCGAGATCGGCCTGGGCCTGGGTGTCGTCCGGCGCGGCGCCGGACAGAGCCTGGAAGATCGCGCGGGAGGATTTCGAACGCCTTGAGCGCATCGCCCGCCCGACCGTCCTTGGCGAGCGCCTCGCCCTGCTCGAAGGCGGCGAAGGCGGAGTCGCGGGAGGGGTTCGAATGCGACGCAATCGGCAGCGCCACCGGGTCGGCCATCGGCGCGCGCGTGACATTATCGCCGTTGCCCGAAAGCGATCGATGAGCGGAGGCAGGCGTCACGACGACATCGGCGTCGGCAGAAACAGCCGGCCGATCCTCCACCGGCTCCGCGCCGAACCGCGCCGCGGCCTCGATCCACACCTCGGCGCTCTCCGCCTCGGTCAGCAGGTCGCGCACAATGGCGCGAACGTCCGGCTCGGCCACATAATTGCCGGCGACGCCCGCATACGAAACGAGCGATAGCCGCGCCAGCAGATCGAGCGCTTGCTCCCGCAATACCGGATCGGCGACGAACGGCGCAAGCTCCGGCGGATAGGCATCCGGCACGTCTCGGAAGGCCGCTGCCGGGACTTGCCCCGACGGCGTGAAGGCCGCCAGAGCCAATAGGCTTGTCGCCGAGTGCCCCTGCATGGCGCTGTCGCTCTCGACCACCTCGAAGGAGGTCAAAAGTGCAGCGCGCACTTGAGGCGAATAGGAGTTCCCGGCAGGCACCGGCGCGGCATGTTCGGAAAGCGCCTCGCGATAGGTTTCCACATGCGCGCTCCTGCGCTCGGCGAGCAGGCGCGAGGCGAGGCGAAGCGCCAGCGGCTCATTCGCCAACGCATCCGCCAAACCGGCAAAGGCTCCAAGATCGATGTCGGCGCGGCCAGAGGCTTCCCGCAAGCCGAGCGCCGCCCGACCTTCCGGCGTCGCCGCAGTCCCGTCGGCGTGACGCAAATAAGCCCGATGCCAGATTTCATCCGAGAGACCCAGCGCTCCAAGCGCCGTCGAAGCGAAGGCCCGGCCACGGCGCGCATCGTCCTCGATCGACAAGACAGGAACAAGATCGAAATAGTCGATGGGCTCGGCAAGGTCTGCATTCGCGACGTCGCCTATCCGGAAGATCACCAGTCCTTCCGCCGCGCCTTGGGGCTGGGCCTTCCGGGCCTGCCGAAACTCTGACTCACACTCAGACGACTCCAGATACCCCGCCGACAGGAACGCAACCGTCACGGCACCCTCTTCGCCCGCCGCGAAGGCCCGCTCCATGGCGGCCATGAAGTCCTGATGCGTGAAATCATCGTCCTGGAGGATCGTCTTCTGGCCGGCGTCCTGGAGGAGGCGCGCAACCGCCAGCGCCACATCGGCGTCCGCGCCGCTGCGGGAGAGGAAGAACAATCTTGGCTCCGGTGTGCCGGCGTCGCCTGACATGCCGAGGGCTCCCCGGTTATCCGGAGGGAGAGCTTATCAGCCCCAAGGCGGCAAATGAAAGACCGCCACTTATGCAAATTGCGGCTAAATCAGGCCGTTGGCGACGAGGCGGGCGGCGAGATCGTCCCTGTCGAAGGGCTTGAGGATGTAATCGTCGGCCCCGGCGTTGAGCGCGCGCGTGATGTCCTCGACGTCGTTCTCGCTCGTGCAATAGAAGACGATCGGCTGGTCGCCGCCCGGCTCCTTGCGGAGCAAGTAGACGAAATCGGCCGAGATCATGTTCGGCATCTGCCAGTCGAGCATGATGAAATCGGGCATGGCCCGGCGGCAGCGCTCGAGCGCCTCATGGCCATTCTCGGCTTCCGTCGAGGTGAAATTCAAGTCCTCGAGCAGACGCTTGGCGACGCGGCGGATCACGTCACTGTCGTCGACAACCAGGCAATGCTTCATCACGGCCCTCGAAATGATAGATCGGCAGCCGCCCAAAATGCGAGACGGCCTTCCCAGCGATGAGCGGAGTGTCGGAGAGAACGATTAACAAGTATCTAAGGTTGAGAGGCTATCGGCAATTTCAGGTTGCCGGAACCGCGGCCATGACGATATCCGCACCGTCTATCAGCACTGTCAGCCGCATGTGGGCCGTCTGGGCGAGACGGGTGGTGTAGTAGGACTGGATCGAGAGTGGATCGAGGCCGTTCTTGCGGGCGCCCGACAGGAAATCCGGCAAATGCGCCGGCAGGCGCGCCTTCGGCCCTTTGCAGCGGATGTGCAGCTCCGGCCGTTCGAGCTTGCCCTTGAGCGTCACGGCGATGTCGCCGCCGTGGGGAAGCGCCGTTTGTGCAACGGCGATCATGTTGAGCAGCAGCTTCACATAGTCCTTGCCCATGTGCCCGGGCGGCACGTGCCAGGTGAGCTGCTGCTTGCCGGAGCCGAAGAAACCCCGGGTGATGGCTTCGGCGTTCGAGAGGTCGATGACGGAGCCGGCCGAGCCCGCCGCCCCGAAGGCGAAGCGGGCGAATTGCAGCTTGGCGGAGGCCTGCTCGGTGAAGCTGCGGATGACGTCGAGGGCGTAGGCCCTGCTATCCTCGTCGTTGTCCTCGTCCAGCACCTCGAGGCCGTTGTAGATGGCACCGACCGGACCGATGACGTCGTGGCAGATTTTGCTCGAGATGAGGGCTGCGAGCTCCATGTCGTCGATCGATGCCGCGTCGCCCATCAATCTCTCTCCTCGCTGCCGATCTCTGCCGCTCCGTCCGTGACGCACTACGAGGGATGGGCGAGCGGGGCGCGTGCCGCCGATCCACTGGCAATACCTGCTTTGCCCCGCCGATGCCAAGCACTCGCCGCGTGCGCGGATAACACTCTCTTTTCGCTGAGGCTTTCGGGACACCGGGAATATTCGACGCGACGCCCAGACGGTGCGTACTCTACAGCGAATCAGTCAGAATGGGTGGCAGAGGGCCCATGAGCCCACGGCTGACAGGCCATAGTTTCGTTGAATTTGCTCGGGAACATGCACGCGGATCGGTTCGGGTGAGCGCGTTCGAGGGATGAGCCGGGGCAGACGCTTTGTCCGACGGCCAAACAAGAGACAAAAAAGAGATGACGCGATCGCGATCACTGCTGCTGGCAGCCCTGCTGATCGGTGGCCTTGCAGGCGTTTCGGCCCCGGCCTTCGCCGCCAGCACCGACAATGAGCAGGATGGCAATCTCTACGAGCCGGACCCCTATGCCGGGGCGCCGGTTACCTCCGAGCCCGCCTACGAGGAGGAGGCGCCGGCCTACGAGCCGCCCTCCGACGATTATTCGGCGCCTTCGGAGGAAACCTATCAGCCGCCGAAGAAGAAAAAATATGTCGCTCCGGCACCAACTTACGACGACGATGCCTACCAGCCGCCGGCGCAAACCTACGAATTCCGCGCCGCCACCCTATGTGGCCGAGGACGACACCTTCTCTCCCGATGAGATCAAGGGCGCCGGCCACCGCTTCTTTGGCCGCATCACCGAGAATCTCGCTAGCGTCATCGAATACGCCTTCCAGCAGGGCGGCCGCCCGAACGGCTACATCCTGGGTGAAGAGGGCGGCGGCGCCTTCATCGCGGGCCTGCGCTATGGCGAGGGCACGCTCGTCACCCGCAACGCCGGCCAGCACAAGGTGTTCTGGCAAGGTCCATCGGTTGGCTACGATTTCGGCGCCGAAGGCTCCAAGACCATGATTCTCGTTTACAATCTCCAGAGCCCCAACGACATCTTCGCGACCTTCGGCGGCGTCGACGGCTCGGTCTATGTGGTCGGCGGCGTGGGACTGACCTTTCTCGCCAATGAGCATGTGACGCTGGCGCCCATCCGCTCGGGGATCGGGCTGCGGCTCGGTGCCAATATCGGCTATCTCAAATACACTCAGGCGCCGACCTGGAACCCGTTCTGAATCTGATCTAAGAGGGTCACGACAGTTTGGCCTCTCCGGACGCGAGTTTGGAGTAGGTTGAGGATTGGTCCCGATCGACGTGGGAAGGGGGAGCCAGCAGACATGATCGAGACGGTCATGCTGGTCGTGCTGGGTTTCCTGGCGGCGACGCTGCTCGCGCTCATCGTCGCGCCCGCCTTCTGGGCGCGCGCGGTGCGCTTGACGAGCCAGCGCATCCGCAACACGACGCCGATCAGCGAGGCCGAGATCCGCGCCGACAAGGACCTGATGCGCGCGGAATACGCGGTCAAGGTCCACCAGCTCGAGCGGCAGATCGAGAAATCGAAGCTCTCGGCCCACCGCCAATTCATCGAGATCAATCGCCGCGACGCCGCCGTGACGAAGTTGCAGCGCGATTTCGAAGCGTTGACGGCGGACCGCGACGAGCATCACAACGCCCGCCGCGTCCTTGAGCAGACCGTCAACGATCGCCTTCCCAAGCTCGAGGGCCGGCTCGACGAGGCGCGCCAGCTGCTGCGCGCCCGCGACCAGGCGATCGGCGAGCTCAACGAGGCGGCCAATCGCCAGGAGGCTAGCCTCGAAGAGGCCCGGGCGATCAATGCGCAGATGAGTGGCGAAGTCGAGCGCCTAAAGACCTATCTTTCGGATCTGGGCTCACGGGACCGCCGCCGCGCGTCCGATGTCGGTGTCGAGACGGAGTATGCGCTCCGCAGCGAGATCGACACGCTGAGGGCCCGTACCCGCGAGCAGGCGCAGGTTGTCGCCAGCCTGCAGGCCCGCCTCGGCACGGGCGAAGCCGGCATTGTGACCGTCAACGCGGGAGACGAGGATGTCACGGCGCTGCGTCTGCGCCTCGCCGAGCAGGCCGCCGAGATCACGCGCCTCGAGGCGCTCACCGGTTCCCACGGCAGAACCGCCGAGGCGCCGCCAGAGCCCGTACACGCGCCGACGCTCATGGAGAAGCTCCGGTCGACCGAAGCCCGCCTGCAGCGCCAGACGGAAGAGACCGAGCAGATCCGCCGTGAGCTCGATCTGACGCGCAAGGGCGCGGATGCCGATGCCGAAGGCGGCGTGCGCGAGTCGCGCATGCTCTTGAAGGCCCGTCTCGAGCGCATCGCCGGCGAGCTCGATCGCGAGCGCCAGACAACCCAGCGGCTCAAGGCTGAGCTCACCGCCGCCAACGAGCGTGCGGCCCGCCAGGCTGCCTCCCATATGGAGGAGATGCGGCGGCTCGGCGCGCGTGGCGCGACGCAGCGGCCGGCGCAACCGAACGGAAGCGTCACGGTAAGGGCGTTCCGCGCGAGCGCACCCGAAGACGCCAATGCCAGCGCACCGGCGCGGCCAGCCCAGGTGCTGACCGCGTTTCGCGCGCCATCATCGGTTCGCGCGCGCGAGCTGAACCGCGCGTTGTCGGCGGGTGCCGCCGCCAATGGCGATGCTGCGGATCATAACGCCGAGGCAGAGCCGGCGACGCCACCTACGCTCACGGTCGTGGCCGAAGCGGCACCTGAGATCATTGCCGCCGAGACCGCCACGGATGCGACCCCGCCCCAAACGTCCGAGGGCGAGGAGACCACCGGCGACCGCCGCAGCCGGCTCCTCGAGCGGCTGCGGACGTACGATGATTAGCGCATCATGATCCGCCGACTGCGGGGCCTTTAGAAGCTCAAGCGCGGCTGGCCGACGGGCTCATCAGAGCCGTCAACAGCCACCAGGCGCGCAGCAGCCGGAGACGGAACAGCACGCCGAGCGCACCGAGCTTACCCGATAGGCCCAAGCGATCGTGGCGGAGCACGCGACCAACATCGGCAGCGGGCGAGAGCGCGATCGCAACAGCCCGAAAGGCGATACGGGCGGCGCTCGTGCCCTTGTCGCGATCGAGCGCCACGGCTTCGCTCGTCAGACGCCGCCAGCGCCGGCGGAGTTCGCTCCATGACCGGCGCCCCGGATGCCAGACAACGGCGTCCGCGGCGAAGACGAGGCGGTAGCCCAGGCCTCGCGCGCGATGGCACCAGTCGATATCCTCCGCCACGCTCGTCCTGAAGCCGCCGACGGCATCGAACACGGCGCGCGTCGTGAAAAAATTGCCGGAGCCGGAAAAACCCTTCTTCTCGACATAGCTGCGATTGTCGAAGGCAAACACGACCTCGAAGGCTTCGGCCGGCGTCGGCCGGCCTGGCTCGGCGACCGAGACCTTGACCGCGCCGCCGACGAGATCGGCCGTTTGCAGCAAACGAAGCCCGGCCTCCAACCACTGCGGCTCCGGCACGCAATCGCTGTCGGTGAAGGCGAGGATCTCGTGACGGCTCAACGCAACGCCGCCGTTTCGCGCAGGCCCAGCACCGCGCTCCTCGATGCGCACGACGCGCGCACCCGGAGCCGCCGCCTCGATCTCGGCGAGGCTCGCGGTCGAGCCGTTGTCGGCGACGATGATCTCGAAGCGGTCGCGGGGAAATGTTTGAGCATCGAGTTTCGCGATGCAGACCTGCAAGGCGATGAGGTCGTTGTAGTGCGGGATGATGACGGAGACGCGCGTATCAGGATTGAGCATGTTGGCCTTCCACCGCGAGCGCTGGCACAGGCTGAGACACCGCCTCGTCGTAGCCGTGGCGCCACTCCGCCCGGCGCGCCCAAACTGCGCTCCAGGCCCCGGCCTGGCCACCAATTCCCGGCGTCTTGAGAAGGCCGCTCGCCGCCGAGAAGACGATCGCACGCGACAGCGGCCAGAGGGCATTGAGCGCCAGCGCGACGGGCACGAGCGGCTTTGCGAAATGCCGGCGGATCAGCGTCGCCCTGGCCCTCATGAGCTTCACGATCTTATCCGTGCGCGTCGCTTCCGAGGCGCCGCCGTGGTGGATGATGGTGGCCGTGGGCGTGACGCGCGGCCGCGCGCCGTGCTGGCGCGCCATCGCTGAGAGATGGGCCTCCTCGCCATACATGAAGAAGGCAGGATCAAAGCCGCCAATCTTGCGCCAGAGGCTCGCCGGGATCAGCAGAAAACACCCGGTCACGACGTCGACTTCGCGTTCCGTCGAGCGGTCCCAGCCGCCATACTGCTCGGAGTCGAAGAGTGGGCTGCCTGGGAAGACGCCGGAGAGACCGCTTGTCCGGCAGAACAGATTCCATAGTGTCATGCGCCGGAAACAGTTCGTGGGATTGAGGCTGCCATCGGCGAAGAGCGTCCGCCCGCCCCACAGCCGCGCCTCGGGCGTACGCTTGGCGAAATCAACGAGGTTGGAGATCGCACCCTCGAGCACCACGGTGTCGGGGTTGAGGAGGAGAATGTAATCGCCGCGCGCCTGCTCGGCCGCCAGATTGTTGGCGGCGGCGAAGCCGAGGTTTTTGGGCGAGGGAATGAAATGCGTGACATCGCCGTGTTGGGCGATGGCATCGGCGGAGCCGTCGGTCGAGGCATTGTCGACGACGATGGTCTCGTAGCTGGTGCGGGGCGCGCCGGATTTGATGGAGGACAGGCAGGCAAGCGTCATCGCCGCCGTGTTGTAGCTCACGACGAGGATCGACAGCTCGGGACGCAGCTCGCTCATACGCGCACACGGGCACCAACACCGGATGGCAGCGACCTGCCCCAGCAACTCCGAAGTGCTACGGGAACAGGGTTAAGGTGGGGTTACGGAGTTCCGGTTGGATCGCGCTGGTGTCATTCGGCAACCCGAGCGCCTGGCAAAGTGAGACTAGGGTCAGACCCCAAGCCGAGGTCCCGTAGGCAACAGCTCGATAAGGTTCATCCCTCGAACAAGGCAACCGGGCCCGGCGCGTGCAGGCAAACAGTCGCTCCACAAAACGTGCGACCTTTACAGGATAAAATAATCATCCCCTTCGACCAGCCCAGCAACAGAGTCGATTTCGATACGGGCATACACGTGTCCGGTCGACGAATTCACCAGCCGAAACAGGCCTTCGGCAAACGGGGTCCCAGGGTTCGTCTCGCTATACGCCCAGTTCACGATGTGCCCGGCTGAGGTGATAATCGTATTGTACAGCATTATCGAATCGCCACCTGCTCCAGCAACGCGGCCGAAGTCCACGATTACGTCGGAACCGCTGGTGACGCCGCTCGTCAAAGCACCCGTAGCATCCGTTGTTCCGAAAGCCTCGAAGATAAAGGTCGCGGTGCTGGTGAGGAACGTCCCCAGTCCATCGTCGCCGGAGCCGCCATTGATCGTGGCGACGCCTGCGAGAACGCCTATCTGGTCGTTGCCCGCGCCCCCGTTGGCGACGCCACCGACGTCCAAAATGATCGTATCGTTGCCGAGCCCGCCATTGGCGGTTCCGCCGCTTGCCAACCGGATATTGTCGTCGCCGCCGCCTCCATTCGCCGTGCCGCTGACGAAGAACCGGATGATATCGAAGTGATTGGTGCCCGTGACGGTTTCAATCGACGAGAACTGGTCGCCGAGCGCGATACCGTATGTGCCGTCGACGGCCGCGCCGCTGAAACTGAAGCCGGCAAAATTATCGCCACCCCCGATCTCGACGCCGATACCGAATTGCTTGCCGTCGACGAGAGTGCCGAATGGGCCACCACCGGCATAGCTGACGGTATCGGTGCCAGCGCCGCCGAAGAAACTGTTGACACCATCGACACCAATCAGGACATCGTTTCCGGATGCGCCATTCAGAATGTTCACTCCAGCCTTGCCGTTGAGCGTGTTGCTCCCGGAGTTTCCGGTCAGCGTGTTGGCGAGGGCATTGCCGGTCCCGCTGATATTGGCCGTACCAGTCAAAGTCAGTTTCTCGACGTGATTGCCGAGCGTGAAGCTTGCTGAGCTTTTGACGGTGTCGATACCCTGGTTGCTCAGCTCGATCGCTCGGTCGAGCGTTGAGTTGACCACGTAGGTATCGTTGCCCGTCCCACCGAGCATCGTGTCGTTACCCAAGCCGCCATCCAGGAGGTCATTGCCTGTTCCGCCTTCGAGGCGATCATTGCCGGACTTACCGAATAGATCATCATTCCCGCCCAGGCCGAGAATGACATCGGCAGACGATGTTCCGAAGAGGCGGTTGCGGAGGTTTGTGCCTGTTATTCGAGCCATGCTGCGATACTTTCGGTGATTGAGACTATAGCGAAGCCATTATCCCTGGCTGCCCTTGCCCTGACGTAACTATATGCGGCGGCGGCCATTGATGCGCAACATCTCGACCGCACTGGCAGATTGATCGTGAGCGGCCCTGGGAGCCATTGAGTGTTCATCATATGCTCATTCGGCGGCCGGCCCACAAGAAGCTTCCCGAGCTAGAGCTAATGGCCTTATCGACCGGAAGGGTCCGTGAGCTACTCCGCCCGCGCCATTCTTCCGTCATCCCCGGCGGCAACTTCTGCCAGGGATATCCCACACGCCCGCTCTCGTATCCGAGCCGGAACAGCTGCTGCATGTAGGCCTTGTCGAAGGGCTCCTTGCTCTCGAGCCGGAACTCCGGCGGGATGGCGCCGAAGTTGAACGCCATCCGCTGGGCGCGCGCCTCGAGATAGACGCGATAGACGTCGCCGATGCCTTGCGCCTTGATGAGCGTCGACACGGAGCGGCCGACGAGGTCGAAGGTCTTGTCCTCGACCGCCTTGTACTCCGGCGCGATCTTGGTGTTGCGGACGACGTAGAGATGGCGGCGGAGCAGTTTGGGATTGATCTTCTTGGCGGCATAGGAGTCGAGCTTCACATCGAGCGGCAGGAGGAACAGCTGGTTGACCGTGCCGCCGTCGACGTGCAGCTCCTGATAGGTTTTTCCCCCTGCCGTCACCTCGATCCGGACCGGCGGGAAGACGCCCGGGATCGAGGCCGATGCCAACAGCACGTCGCGGAACAGCTCGAGGCCCTCTCCGGTGCCACGCTTGGCGATTGCGCCCATATCCCAGATCACCGGGCGCTGCGCGTCGAGGTTCGTCGTCGCCACGAATAGCCGCCGGCCGCGATCGTGCTCTGCCGCCACCGCCGCCAGCAGCCGGCCGTCCACGAAGCGGGCGATCTGGGCGCGGAGCGGCGCGCTGTCGGCCACCGCGTCGCCACCGAGGACGCCGGAGAGGATCTGCGGTGTGGCAACGTCCCTCGTGCCGATGGTGGTGTAGATTTCCGTCAGTTGCGGATCGTAGGCCGTGCCCAGAAACGCGAAGGGCGCGATGAGCGCGCCGGTCGAAACGCCGGTGACGAGCTCGAACTCGGGGCGTGTGCCCGCTTCCGACCAGCCCGCGAGCAACCCGGCGCCATAAGCGCCATCGCCGCCGCCGCCCGACAGCACAAGGAAGCTGATATCGACCGGCTTGCCCGACTTGAGCGCATCGAGCCGTCCCGAGGTTTGAATTTGTTCGACGCGCTGGCTAAGCGAGGCATCGAGCGCGGCCGACTTCTCGTCGCCCCAGGAGCGGACATCCTCATAGCCCGAAACCGTCGCTCCGGCCGCCAACTCCTCAGGCAGGATCTCACGCGGCAGCGCGGAGGCACAGGCCGTGAGCAGCATAGCCACCACGACGGCGCCCGCCACGCATGGCCGCACCTCACCCAGCCTTGTAAGCCAACCGAACATAAGCCCCTGGCACCCATCCAGTGTCACGCATTTCTAGACCAGTGAGGCTTCGTTGACCACCGGCCGTCACTACGGCATGGCCGCAAGCATTGCCACGCCTACGCCCCAATCCCTTTGGACGTTGACGGCCACAATTCGCTGGCGCAGGGTTCGCCTAAGCATCTCGTCCTTCTACGTCTGTTGTTGATCCTGCGACAGAAGAAGAAATGCTCATCATCACACCCCTCCGGGCAAGCCCGGAGGGGTGTGCGTAAGGAACGAGGGACGAGATGCCTTCCTCCCTGCCCGATACGGCTCCCGCCCTCACCATCGAGGGTCGCGCGCTGGAAACCTCGAACGACGTCGCCGAATTTTTCGAGATGCATCCGGGCCATCTCATTTACTCGCTCTACAAGGCGCCGCCCGACGAGCGCTACCGGCATTTCGAAATCCCCAAGCGCACCGGCGGCATGCGGCTGATTTCGTCGCCGCGCGGTGTCGTGCGCGACTGCCAGCAGAAGCTCGCACCCCTTCTGCAGGCGATCTACGACGCCCATCCGAGCGCGCACGGCTTCATCAAGGAGAGGAGCGTCGTCACCAATGCGAGCGGTCATGTCGGCCGGCACTGGGTGCTGAACGTCGACCTTTACGACTTCTTCCCGACCATCAATTTTGGCCGCGTACGCGGGCTGTTCATGGCGCCGCCCTTCCGCATGGGTGCCAAGGCCGCGACCGTCATGGCGCAACTTTGCACCTATCGCAACGGCCTGCCGCAAGGCGCGCCGACCTCGCCAGCCTTGTCGAATTTCGTCGCTGGCCAACTCGACCGGCGGCTGACGCGGCTGGCGAAAGAGCAGAAGTGCCGTTACTCGCGCTATGCCGACGACATCACCTTCTCCTGCGATCACACCGTTTTCCCGCCCGCGCTCGCGACCCTCGATGTCTCGGCAAGGCTGGAGCAGCAAGTGAAAGCCGGCGACGCGCTCGAGGAGGCGATCCGGGTTTGCGGCTTCGCCATCAATGCCAAGAAGGTGCGGTTGCAGGGCGTCACCGGCATCAAAGCGTCACGGGCCTCGCCGTCAATCGCACGGTCAATGTCGAGCGCACGCGCATCCGCAAGATCCGCGCCATGCTGCATGCCTGGGAGAAGCACGGGATCGAGGCGGCGGGCGCGGAGCATTTCGCCAAATACGGCAAGGCCCCAAGCGGCGGCCAGCCGGATCATCCGGCCGCCGTGTTCCGCAGCGTCGTCTACGGCCAGCTCGCCTTCGTGAAGATGGTGCGGGGCGCGACCGATCCGGTGTTCCTGAAGCTCTGCGCCAAGCTCATCGACCTCGATCCGAACCCCTCGCGCTTCGTCAGACAGATGGTGTTCGGCGCGGACGACTACGAGATTTTCATTTCCCATGCCAGCGAGGACAAGGCGGCGATCGCGCGGCCGATCTTCGAGGCCTGCGAGCGCTATGGCCTGAAGGCCTTCCTCGACGAGGAGCACATCGCCTGGGGGCAGAGCTTCACGAAGAAGATCAACACGGCCTTGGGCGCGGCTCGCACCATCGTGTGCATCGTGTCCTCAAACTCAGTGACGAAGGACTGGCCGCTGCTCGAGATGAACACGGCGCTCGGCATGGAAGCCTCCGGCGCCAAGACGGTGGTGCCGGTGATGGTCGGCAAGCCGGACTTGTCCAAGCTCCCGTTGATCCGCGGCAAAGCGCTGGATCGACTGGAATGGCGATGCCATGGCGGTCGCGAAGGTGCTGAAGGATGTGGTGAAGCCGGCCGTGGCGGAGCCGATGCCGTCGGTGCCGGTGGTCGCGGAGGCGATGGCGGACGTCGAAGAGCCCGCCGCGAAACCCTCGCTGCTGTCGCGGATTTTCGGGAGTTGAGCACCGCAAGGCGGCTACGGAAATGCCAACACGAAATCTCCGGCCGTCAGCACCAAATTGCCGTTGGCGAGCAGGATCTCCATGTCGGCCGCGCCATTGCCGTCGCTGTCGATTTGCACGAGCGTCGTGTCGAGATCGGGAAGAGTGAACCCGACTTGACGGACACCACCACCGCTGAAACCGGTCCCGGCGAGATCCGGAGAGAACTGAAAACCATTGAATATGCGCCACAGTTCGATGTGATCGACGCCGACCTCGAAGTCAGTGATCGTGTCGCGATTGCCGGCGCCAACGCTGGTGTCGGTAAGGTCACTGTAGCGGAAGCCGTCCGCACCTGTTCCACCCGTCATCGTGTCGATGCCACCGCCGCCGATGATGGCGAAATCGTTGTCGTTCCCGCCATCCAGCGTATCGTCGCCGCCTCCACCTTCCAAGTAGTCGTTGCCGTCACCACCCAGAAGTGTGTCGTCACCCGTATCGAACAGACCGCTGTCACCGAAGATAATGTCGGCACCCTTCAGTCCCTCGATGCGATTATCGTTGGCATCGCCCGTCAGATCATCGCCAAAACCTTCCTCATTCGTGCCAATCAGATTCTCGATGCTGTCGTAGCTGTCGCCCACGGCATCGCCGGTGTTAGAGCCGGGGTTGGCCAAAAACACATTCACTGAGCCGACCGACGTCGCATAGCTCGCCGTATCCACGCCACCGCCGCCATCGAGCGAATCGCCACCCGTGCCGCCGATCAGCGTATCGTCGTCCGCGCCGCCGTTGAGGAAATCAGCGCCACCGCCGCCCGTCAGCGTGTCCGTGCCAGCCAGCCCGTCGAGACGGTTGGCCAGGCCGTTGCCGGTCAGGACATCGACGAAGCCAGTGCCGGTGACATCCTCGATGCCGCTCAACGTATCGCCCTGAGCCGCGCCGCCAACGCCGGTGCCCGTCGCGAGATTGACGGTTACGCCGGCAGTTGCCGCAAAGGAATAGTCCGCCTCGTCCAGGCCGCCGCCGCCATTGAGCTTGTCACGCCCCGAGCCACCAGCGAGATGATCGTCGCCCGAACCACCAAACAGCTGATCGTTGCCGTCGAGGCCTCTCAGGCGATTGTCGCCCGAATTGCCGGTGAGGGTGTTGGCCCGCGCGTTGCCGGTGCCGTCGCGGTTGCTCGACCCCGTCAGTAGTAGCTTCTCGGTGTGATTGCGCATCGTCCAAGTGATCGACGACTTGACGGTATCGATCCCCTGGCCGGCCAACTCGATCGTGCGGTCGGCGGCATTGTCGACGATGTAGGTGTCATCGCCTTTGCCGCCCGCCATCGCGTCGCCGCCGACGCCGCCATCCAGCAAATCGTTGCCGGCGAGGCCGATCAGCGTATCATTCCCACCCAGGCCCCGGATCGTGTCAGCCACGACCGTGCCCTGGAGACGGTTGCGCAGATTGTCGCCAGAGATGGTTGCCATTGCCTCGTGACCTCAGCGTGCCTGACCTGTGACCCGCGACCAAATTGGCCGAAATCCGGCGCCAACGCATCAAGTAAATTCGAAAGCTGATTGAGGCGACGCACCAACACATGAAAAAGCCCGGCTCCAATGGGGCCGGGCGTCAAATCTGCCGTGCGACCAGACGTTTACGCCCCGAACCCGCGCCGCTGCGAGGTCGTAAAGCCGACGGTGTTGTCGCCGCCCTGCCCTTCGGCATTGCCGCCGAAACCGGGCTCGGTCAGCTGCACTTCGAGCTTGAGCTCGGCCGGGTTGCTCGAGCGCTTGACGCGGCCATCGAACAAGGCGCCCTGTTCGATCGAGAGCGTTTTGTAGGTGATGTCGCCATCGACCTTGGAACCGGCCTGCAAGGTGACGTCGGTGCCTTTGACGGCGCCCAAGACCTCGCCCTTGACGAGCACGGTGTCGGCCGCGACCGTCCCCGTGATCCGGGCATTCTCGCCCACCACGATCGACACACCGCCGATGTTGCCCTGGATCTCGGCGTCGATCTGCAAGGCGCCCGCCGAAAGAATGGTGATGTCGCCGCCGATGATCTTGAGATCCCGGCCAATGACCGAGACATTGCCGTCGAAACCGGTGGTGGATGCAGGTGCGCTCGGCAGCACGCTCCTGACGAGAGCCTGGCCTTCGATCGTCTTGGACGGCTCGGGCCGCTGGAAACGGTCGGCGCTAGACCTGTCGGAACCGGAACGATTGAACATGGTGGTAATTACTCCCCCTTTACGCAACAGCCGGGGGCACACTAGGGCCGGGTCGTGCTCGAATTGTGGCCAAGCCGGCCGGTTGAAACAACACCCGCGACGCTTCGCCCTGCCTCAGGCGCCGAGCCCGCCCCCCGAACCGATTGCCTCGCGAGAGCGATTTTGGCATGGTCCGCCCGCTTTGCCGGGACCAAAAATCCGGGATTGACAGGTTTTGCGCGCCCCTGTTCCTGACGGTATTCGGGGCGCTTTCTTTGATTCGTTTCCAAAACAAGGGGGACTACCGGTCATGGATATGACGATGGCCATGTGGCTCATCATCGCCGGCGGTGCGCTTTCGATCCTGTACGGGATCTGGGCCACCCAGTCGCTGATGTCGGCGGATGCCGGCAACGCCAGAATGCAGGAGATCGCCGGCGCCATCCAGGAAGGCGCGCAGGCCTATCTCACGCGTCAATACACGACCATCGGCATCGCCGGTGCGGTGATCTTCGTCATCGTCGGGCTGTTGCTCGGCTGGCTGCAGGCCTTGGGCTTCGCGGTCGGCGCTATCCTCTCGGGCGCCGCCGGCTTCATCGGCATGCTCGTCTCGGTGCGCGCCAACGTCCGCACCGCCCAGGCTTCGACGGTGAGCCTCGCCGACGGCCTCGGCATCGCCTTCAAGGCGGGCGCCGTGACGGGCCTGCTCGTCGCGGGCTTGGCACTCCTGGGCGTCGCCATCTACTTCTTCATCCTCACCCGTGGCCTTGGGCTGGAGCCGGCCTCGCGGCCCGTCATCGACGCGCTGGTGGCCTTGGGCTTCGGCGCCTCGCTGATCTCGATCTTCGCTCGTCTGGGCGGCGGCATCTTCACGAAGGGCGCCGATGTCGGCGGCGATCTCGTCGGCAAGGTGGAAGCCGGCATCCCCGAGGACGATCCGCGCAATCCGGCCACCATCGCCGACAACGTCGGTGACAATGTCGGCGACTGCGCCGGCATGGCGGCCGACCTGTTCGAGACCTACGCGGTGACCGTCGTCGCCACCATGGTGCTGATCTCGATCTACTTCGCGGCCAGCCCGAACATCATGCCGCTCATGATGTATCCGCTGGCGATCGGCGCGGTCTGCGTGCTGACCTCGATCATCGGCACCTTCTTCGTCCGGCTCGGCTCGAACAACTCGATCATGGGCGCGCTCTACAAGGGCCTGATCGCCACCGGCGTGCTGTCGCTCGCGGCGCTCTGGCCAATCACCGACAAGTTCGTCGGCATGTCGACGGCCATGACCGTCAACGGCATGACCTTCACCGGTCAGGATCTGTTCTGGTGCGGCGCCATCGGCCTCGTGGTGACGGCGCTCATCATCATCATCACCGAGTACTACACCGGCACCAACTACCGGCCGGTGCGCTCGATCGCAATCGCCTCGCAAACCGGCCACGGCACCAACGTGATCCAGGGCTTGGCGGTATCGCTCGAGAGCACGGCGCTGCCGGCGCTCGTCATCATCGCGGGCATTATCATCACCTTCAAGCTGGCGGGCCTGCTCGGCATCGCCATCGCGGTGACGACCATGCTGG
This sequence comes from uncultured Alphaproteobacteria bacterium, assembly GCA_963741525.1. Lineage (GTDB taxonomy): Bacteria > Pseudomonadota > Alphaproteobacteria > Rhizobiales > Hyphomicrobiaceae > JANNSX01. Next base: position 71,124 of record CAVUIW010000028.1, on the reverse strand, counting down.
CGCTTGCCGGCCTCGTGGTGGCGCTCGACGCCTTCGGCCCCGTCACCGACAATGCCGGTGGCATCGCCGAGATGGCGGGCCTGCCGAAGGAGGTCCGCAAGACCACCGACGCACTCGACGCCGTCGGCAACACGACGAAGGCGGTGACCAAGGGTTACGCGATCGGCTCGGCGGGCTTGGGTGCCCTCGTGCTGTTCGCGGCCTACACGGAGGACCTGAAGTTCTTCGCCGCCAACGCGGTGCCGGGTTCATTCTTCCACGGCATCACCGTCGACTTCTCGCTGGCGAACCCTTACGTCGTCGTCGGTCTCTTGTTCGGCGGCCTATTGCCCTATCTGTTCGGTGGCATGGCGATGACCGCCGTTGGCCGGGCGGGCGCTGCCGTCGTCGAGGAGGTCAGGCGTCAGTTCAAGGAGAAGCCCGGCATCATGAAGGGCACGGAGCGGCCCGACTACGGCCGCGCCGTCGACATGCTGACGAAGGCGGCGATCAAGGAAATGATCATCCCCTCGTTGCTGCCGGTGCTCTCGCCGATCGTCTGCTTCGTCGTCATCAACTGGATCGCGGGTCCGGGCAACGCCTTCGCCGCGGTCGGCGCGATGCTCTTGGGCGTCATCGTCAACGGCTTGTTTGTCGCCATCTCGATGACGGCTGGCGGCGGCGCCTGGGACAACGCCAAGAAGTACATCGAGGATGGCCATTTCGGCGGCAAGGGCTCGGAAGCCCACAAGGCAGCCGTGACGGGCGACACAGTCGGCGATCCCTACAAGGACACGGCTGGCCCCGCCGTCAACCCGATGATCAAGATCACCAACATCGTCGCGCTGTTGATGCTGGCGGTCCTCGCCCACTATTGAGCGTTACCTAGGGTGTTTCCGTTTTTCGTTGAATTACTTCAACACCCTAATTCCTTGGTTTGTCGTGCTTCTTTTCGGAAAACCGCTTCGGATCCCGGCCTTCGCCGGGACAGGCTTTTCCGGAAGCACTCTGAAGCCGCGAAAGACGAAGGGCCTGGCAAATGCCGGGCCCTTTTCGTTGTCGGGGGGCGCGACCCCGAACGTCCTTGCGCGCGCCGCGATTGCCCGCGATCGGCCCCTCGCCACCAGCAGCCTCATCGCCAGGGGCAGCCTGTGGAAGCCCGGATCAACTTGACAACCTGGGCAGATGCTTCCTCATCAACCGACGCCGCAAAAGCAGCAGTCGTTCCGGTGTGCGGTTCCAAGGACGCAGAGAACCCAGGCCAACTCGATTGGCGAACAATAAGAGCGAGTTGTCAGCCCATGCGAACATCCCGTGTCATTCAAGTCGTCGGCTGTCATGCCGAGGGGGAGATCGGCGACGTCATTGTTGGCGGCGTGCCGGTGCCGAAGGGCGCGACCATGTACGAGAAGATGCGCAACTTCGAGCGCGATCACGATCATATCCGCCGCTTTCTGATTTCCGAGCCGCGCGGCAGCGTCGCCCGGCACGTCAATCTGCTCGTACCGCCGACCCGCAAGGATTGCGATGCCGGCGTGATCATCATGGAGCCGACGGAGTATCCGCCGATGTCGGGCTCCAACACCATGACGACGGTGACGGTGCTGCTGGAAACCGGTATCGTGCCGATGCAAGAGCCCGAGACCATCGTCATGCTCGAGACGCCGGCCGGCCCGGTGCGCGCCCGCGCCACCTGCCGCGATGGGCGCTGCGTTTCGGTCGAGATCGGCAATGTGCCGTGCTTTGCGCTGGCGCTCGATGCCAAGGTCGAGGTCGCGGGTCATGGCACGATTGCGCTCGATATAGCCTACGGCGGCATGATTTACGCCATTGTCGATGCGACGATACTCGGCTTCCAGGTGACGGCAGATGAAGCGCGCGAGCTGGCCATGCTCGGCGAGAAAGTCCGCCTGGCCGCGCGCGCGCAATTGACCGCCGTGCACCCCGAAAATCCCGGCATCAGCGGCGTCTCGATCGTGCAGCTCAACCGGCCCTACGCGGGCTCCGGCAAGCCGACGCGCAACACCTGCATCGTCTCACCGGGCCGCTCCGACCGCAGTCCGACCGGCACCGGCACCTCGGCGCGCATGGCGGTGCTCCACGCGAAGGGGGCCATGAAAGTCGGCGACACGTTGATTCACGAATCGCTCATCGGCTCGCAGTTCACGGGACGCATCATCGGCGAGACGACCGTCGGCAGCTTGAAGGCGATCCTTCCGACCATCGAGGGCCGCGCCTTCCTCACCGGCAACATGACCTATTTCCTCGATCCCGCCGATCCCTGGCCGGAAGGATACCGCGTGGCGGACACCTGGGGTGTGCTCGGGTCAACGAGCATGGTGCAGGGGGAGATTTAAGAGTACCCGCAAATCTGGAATCGTCCTCGCCGATGCGACCCGCAAAGAACTCATCCGCTTGACCACGCCCCTCGAAAGCTGCGTGGCAACGCCCGAGACCGACGGCATCTTCGCGATCGCCCGGCCGGAGTAGTGGTGCAAAGCAGTAACGCTCCGCCTGATCCGGGTTCCGACGCATAACCAGCAATTGCGAATCACCTTTCCGCCCCTATATCCACGGGGAGAATAATTCGCCGACCCATGGCCCGGTATTGACTGAGTTCCGATTGCCGTCAGGCCAATGACACAATGCAGCCCTAGCGTTGCACCGGCTGCAGGCTCCTTTGGAGCCGGTAAGGTGTAACGGCTCTGACGGGGAAAGCCGGAAACTCGGGTTCGGTGCAGCATGCGGTTCGACCGGGGCTTGTTCCAATTTCTCGACAGCGAAGCCGGACGCGGCGAGCCGCTGTCGGGGCATGCCGTGCCCTATGGGCTCGAGACCACGACCTACGCACCGCTCAAGCGGACACAGCCACAGATCCTCGGCAAGCTCGCCGGTGCCGCCGTCGCGATCGGGCTGATGGTGCTGTCGATCGTGACGCTCGGGAAAACCCTGCAGGCGATCTCTTGGACCGATGTTGCGGCGGCACTCGCAGCCATCCCGGCCGGATATGTGCTCTTGAGCCTCCTCTGCACGGCCTTGAGCTATCTGGCGCTGACAGGCTACGACTTGCTGGGGCTGAGCTATCTCGGCAAGCGCCTCTCCTATTCACGCGTCGCGCTCGGCTCGTTCCTGAGCTACACCTTCGCGAACAATCTCGGATTTGCGCTACTGACCGGGGGCACGGCCCGCTACCGGGTCTATGCGCCGGCCGGGCTCGGCACCGGCGACATCGCCCTGCTGACGCTGATCTGCGGTCTGACCTTCGCCTTGAGCGGCTCGCTGGTCGCCGCCTTATGTCTCGTGTTCGAACCGTCGGCGCTTGGCCAGCTCATCGGCCTCTCGCCATGGCTGACGCTTGTCCTCGGCCTCGCCATCGTAGGCGCGCTTGGGATCTACATCGGCTGGGTGGGCACGGAGCCGCGCGCGCTCAAATGGGGGCTGCGCGAGTTGCCGCTCCCCGGAGCCCGCTCGACGGTCGCCCAGCTGGGTGTCGGTCTCGCCGACATGCTGTTTGCCTCAGCGGCGCTCTATCTGCTGCTGCCAGCCAGCGCCGATGTCGGATTCCTGCTTTTTGTCGGTGTCTTCGCGGTCGCCATGACGCTCGGGCTGTTAAGCCATGTGCCGGGTGGCATCGGCGTGTTCGAGACGGTGATCCTGCTCGCCATTCCCGGGGCCGCCACGAGCGAGCTGCTGGCGAGCCTGCTCGTCTTCCGGTTCGTCTACTACTTCCTGCCCTTTCTGGTGGCCCTAGGGCTGCTCGCCTGGCATGAGGCCGCGCAGATGCCTCGGGCTAGCCGCGTGCGCCGACTCATCGCCAGGACCAGCGCATGGACCGCCAGGACCTCGGTCAAGGCGCTCGAAGTACTGGGACTCGCCGGCTGGGCACTCGCCTCGATGCTCTGGCGGCGCCTGGCGGGAACTGCCCAGCGCGCCTGACCCTCAAGTCGTCCACCCCATACCGTCAGAGAACTCCTTGAGCTTCGGATAACCGTGCACGAGCATCTCGGCCGAGATGTAGACGAGCAGCGCCACACCGACATAGGAGATCCAACGGTACTTCGTCAGGACCTTGACGATCAGCGAAGCGGCGATGCCCATCAGCAGGATCGACAGCACGAGGCCGAAAATGAGCAGGAACACGCTCTCCTGCATCTTGGCGATGCCGGCGACCGCCAAGACGTTGTCGATCGACATCGAGACGTCCGCGATGGTGATTGAGACCAGCGCCTTGAAGAGCGAGCTGCCGCCGCCTTCCGGTATGGCCGCCGCGCCATCCCCCTCCACCTTGACCATCTCCGGCTCGGCCTGGTGCCAATAGAGATCGGCGAAGAGCCGCCAGGAGACCCAGAGCAGTAGCAGGCCGCCGGCGAACAGCAGCCCGGGAACGTCGTAGAGGAAGGTCGCCATGGCCGCGAAAATGATGCGCAGCGTCGTGGCAAGCACCAGACCGAATATGACTGCCTTTTGGCGAAGCTCGGGCTTGAGCGTCGAAGCAGCCAGACCGATCACCAGCGCGTTATCGCCCGAAAGGACGATGTCGAGCCAAATGATCTGCGTCAGGCCAGCGGCGAAGGATCCGAGCTCCATGATTTCTCCTGGTCGGCCCGGCCAACCGCCGGAACCGAGCATGCGTAGCCATCTTCGATGGGCGCCGCCACTGGTTAGTTGATGCGCTCAAACGTCGCGAGAAATGCGCCGTAAGCGCCGCTTTAGCCTCGGCCGCCAGTGGCCTTATTCCTACCGGCTTGATATGGCGTCATTATCCCCGGCCACAAGGGACCGGGTGCCGCCCCTAGTGTCCCGTCCCGCAAATGCCGACCAGTTCTCAGCAGGCGCTTTCGGCATTTGCGGGACAAAAGGGACACTAGAGACCAAAGGCTTTCTCGTGCGATTCAGGGTCGCAAATGCCGTCTGAGCCCGCTGAACAGCCGACCGGCATTTGCGACCCATCGCACGAGTGATGACATTGCGGTCAATACCCTGCACCATGGGGTTGCGAATCGTGTCCACAACCGCCGGCGCGGGAGCTGCGGCGAGGAGACGGACTATGCGCTATGTGCTCTACGGCCTGATCGGCCTCGTCCTCGCCGCCTTCGCGGGCGGGGTCTTCATCTATATGGCCGCCCCGACGGGCTACGTCCGTGACCGGCTGGTCGCCGAGGTCAAGCAGCGCACCGGCCGCGACCTCATCGTGCGCGGTAGCGCCACCTTCACGGTTTATCCAAGGCTCGGTGTCGAGCTGAAGGACGTCTCCCTCTCTGGCCCGCCGGGCCTCGAGAAAGAGTTCTTCGTCCGGATGGAGAAGCTCAAGCTCGCCATTCCGCTGTTGCCGCTCATGAAGCGGGAGCTCGCCATCGACGAGTTTCTGCTCGTCAAGCCGATCATCCAACTTGCCGTTGATGAGAAGGGCCGGCGGACCTGGGATTTCACGCCGCCAGCCTCCGCCAAGGTCACGGCGCGGGAAGTGCCGATCCGGGGCGCGAAGCTCGAAGGCGATACCGCTGGCAGCAACGCCGCTGAACCTGCGAGCGTCACCGTGGCAACTTCCGAGGCTCCCGACGCCAATCGCAAGCTGACCGACATGCTCCAAGGCTTTTCGCTTGGCAATGTCCGCATCGAGGGCGGCGAGGTGCGCTACGCCAATCTTCTCACCAAGAGCACGCAGCGATTCACCCAAGTCGACGTCAAACTCTCGCTCTCGGCCATCGATGCACCCTTCGAGGCGACAGGCAGTCTCGTCTGGCGCAAGGAGCGGCTGCCTTTCACCGCGAAGCTCGAGACCTTGAAATCTTTCCTCGACGGTGCGCCCGCCCGGCTTGTCCTCGCCCTCGATGCCGAGCACCTCGATGCCAGGTACGACGGTAAGCTCGACCTTGCCGGCATCGCGTTGCTCGACGGCAAGCTCGCACTCAAGACGACCTCTGTCCGCAAGGTCGCGCAATGGGCGCAAGTGAAGCTGCCGCCGGTCGGCGGTCTGGGACCGCTCGATCTCCAGACCCACCTGACGATCGCCGGTCCGAGCTACACGCTCACCAAGGCGAAGCTCGTGCTCGACGGTGCCACCGCGACCGGCGATCTCGCGCTCGATGCCGGCGGCGTACGTCCGATGCTGAAAGGCAAGCTCACGATCGATAAGCTCGATCTCAATGTCTATCTCGCGGATGCCGCCCCCTCCGGCAAAGTCGCTGCGAAGCCGAAAAAGAAGAAAATGGCGAAGGACGAAGAAGCCACGTCCGATGTGACTGAGGCCGGTGCCATCTCAGATGTCGACGAGACGGCCAGCGTTTCCGAGACCGCAGAGCCGGTCAAGTCAAAGAAGGTCTCCGCCGGCTGGAGCAACGCGCCCATCGATGTCACGGGTCTGAAAGCCATTGATGCCGATGTGACGATCGCGGCCGGAGCGCTCTTCTATCAGGACATCAAGCTCGGCAAGAGCCGTGTCGTGCTGGTGCTGAAGGATGGTCTCTTGAAGTCGAGACTACCCGAGATTCAGGCCTACGGTGGCAAGGGGCTTGGCACCATCGAGATCGACGGCCAGTCGACTGTGCCGCGCGTGAAGGGCAATGCAACGATCAATGGCGTCTCGGCCCTGCCGCTCCTGACGGATGCCATGGCGCTCGACTGGGTCGCCGGCAACGGCTCGATCTCGCTCGGCTTCACGGCGCGGGGCCGCAGCCAGAAGGCGCTCGTGCAGACGCTCACAGGTCAGGGCCGCTTCGCCTTTACCGATGGCGCGATCGTCGGTTTGAACATCCCGCAGATGGTCCGTGGGCTTGGCGAGGGCAAAGCCGGCGGACTGCAACGCGACAAGACCATGAAGACCGATTTCAGCGAGCTGTCCGGCACGCTCAGCATCAACAAGGGCATCGTCACCAACAAGGATCTCAGTCTCGTCGGACCGTTGATCCGCGTGGCCGGCGCCGGCACGATCGACATGCCCGCACGCAGCCTCGACTATGCCGCAATGCCGAAGATCGTCGCGTCTCTAGAAGGCCAGGGCGGGGAAGACTCAACCGGGTTTACTATTCCCCTTCGCATACAGGGGCCATGGGCCAAGCCCAAGATTGTGCCCGACCTGGAAGGCCTCGCGAAGAATCCCGAGGCCGTGGTCGAGACGGTCAAACAGCTCGGCAAGAAGTTGAAAGACGGCGACAAGAAAAAGGTCAAGAAGGTTCTCGAGAACCTCACTGGCGGCAAAGCCGGGTCAGATGTCGAGAACCTGATCGGCGGCGTGCTCGGTCAGTAAGCGTCTGCCCCGTCACCTTCAACCAATGATGAAGTCCGTGAACATGTACGCGCCGAGGCCGACGATCATGTACCAGAAGGCGGTGTATGCGATGCCCATGGTGAGGATCGCGGGAATGTTCCGCTTGGTCACCGCCGGATAGAGCGCCTGCTCCTGCTTCAACCGGTCGTAGCTCCGCTTCTCGCGACCCCACATGATTCTGAGGAAGAAGAAGTAAAAGGAGAGGCGGATATCGCCGATGGTGCTCGGCCGGGGCGCGCCGCCCAACGCCAGCGCCCGCTCGATCTCGGCGCGTTGCTCGGCGGACAGCGATTGAGCGATGTCGGAGTTGATGTCAGTCCAGAAACGGCTTGTTGCTACGGTCACGACGCTCACCCCTGCCCCTAATGCTTTACCCGCCATGCAGTCCCGCAAAGGCCGCACGGTTCGTCGAAGCATCGTCGCATCGAATGTTTTCGATCGCGTAAAATGGGTGTTAACACCACCTTCGGCTATGTGCCGAAATAGGCCTCTTTGAGCGCCTCCTGGTGCTTCAGCTCCTCGACCGCGCCGCTCATGCGGATCTCGCCCGTCTCGATGATGTGGACGGTGCTGGCGAGGCTCATGGCGAAATTCACGTTTTGCTCGGTGATGAGGATCGTGAGGCCGGTTTCCGCGTTGAGCCGGCGGAGCGCCGCAGCGATGTCGAGGCAAACTTTTGGAGCCAGGCCGATGGTCGGCTCGTCGACGAGAAGCAGGCGCGGACTCGTCATCAAGGCGCGTCCGAGCGACACCATCTGCCGCTCGCCACCAGAAAGCGTGCTCGTCTCCTGGGTCTGGCGCTGCTCGAGGACGGGAAAGAGATCATAAACGAGGCGGAGGTTTTTCTCGATGTCGTCGCGCGCGGTGTAGCTGCCGACGAGGAGATTATCCTTCACGCCCATATATGGAAACAAATGTCCGCGCTCCGGCGCATAGCCGACGCCGCGCCGGATAATCTCGGCGGAGGAGAGGCCAGCGATCGACTGACCATCGAAGGCGATGGTACCCGTCGTCGTGACGAGGCCGACGATCGAGTCCAGGAGCGTCGACTTGCCCGCACCGTTTGGCCCGACGATGCCGGCCATCGTGCCCTTCTCGACGGCGAAGGTGACGCCATGCAACGCCTCGGCCTTGCCATGGAAAGCGTGGAGAGCGGAAATCTCGAGCAGCGCCATAGTCAGCTCCTCAGGTGCCGAGATAGGCGTCGCGAACGGCTTTGTCCGCCATCACCTTGTCGAACGGGCCTTCGGCGATGACCGAGCCAAAGGACATGACGACAGCGCGATCGACGAGGGGGCCGAGCGATCTCAGATCGTGGCTGACGATGATGAGTGTCATGCCGCGCTTACGCTCCTCGGCGAGGAGATCGGAGATCAGGGCGATCTCGCCGACGGTCAAACCCGCGAACACCTCGTCGAGCAGCATTATCGACGGCCCGGCCGCGAGCGCGCGGGCGAGCTCGAGCTTGCGCAGATCGCCCATCGACAGCTCGCCAGGACTCTTTGCCTCCTCGCCGGGCTTGAAGCCCACGCGGGCCGCGATCTCACGCTCTTTCACGGTGTCGGGGCCATGGCGAAGCATCTGCCAGAGACGATTCGGCATCATGCCGATACGAATGTTGTCGGAGACCGGCATGCCATGGAAGGGGCGCGGCACCTGATAGGTGCGGCCGATGCCCCGGTTGATGCGGGCATGCACGGGTTGCCGCGTGATATCCTCGCCCTTGAGGCGGACCGCCCCGGAGTTGGGCCTGTGATCGCCGACGACGAGGCGGAAAGCGGTCGTCTTGCCAGCGCCGTTGGGGCCGATGAGGGCGAGCGACTCGCCTTCCTCGACATGGAACGAAAACCCGTTGACAGCGACGAGGCCGCCGAAGCGCTTCGTGACGTTATCGACCTCGAGCAGCTTAGCCATGGGCCGATGCCTTCTCGGGCGCAGGCGCGCGACCACGCCAGCGCCCCCACAGCTCATCGAGGATCGAGACAATGCCCTTGGGCCGGTAGACGTAGAGAAGGAGTGCGATGGTGCCGTAGATGAAATAGCGCTCGGTGCCGGGGAAAACCGGTCTCAGATACTCGAGCAGAAAAGTCAGAAAGAACGCGCCGATGATCGGTCCGATAATAGTGCCGGCGCCGCCGATCAGCACAGCAACGATGATGGTGAAGACGAAGCTGATGTCGAACATCGCGCGTGGTGCGATCGATTGCAGATAGTGCGTATAGAACGCCCCGCCCACTCCGGCGACGAAAGCGCTCGTCATGAAGGCGAAGAGCTTGAGCTTCGTCGCATCGAGGCCGGAACCGCTGACCGCGTCCTCGTCCATGCCGATGGCGCTCAAGGCAAGTCCTAACCGCGTCCGGCTGAGGCCCCAGAGGAGGATCGCTATCGCGAGCATCAGCGCAAGCGCCAGGTAGTAGTTGTTGAAGGCACCCGTCGTGATCGGCGGCAAACCAGATATGCCGCGCGTGCCACCGGTGAGATCGGGCCTTATGACCTGGGTCAGGCGGTAGGTCATCTCCATGAAGGCGAGCGTCACGAGCGCGAAGTAGGAACCGCGAACGCGTAGCGCCGGCAGGAAGAACAACGTGCCGGCCACCAGGGTGACGATGACGGCCGCCGGGATACTAACGAACAGCGGCACGCCGTACCGATACGAGAGAATCGCCGAAGTGTAGCTGCCGATGCCGATGAGGAAGGGATGGCCGAAACTCACATAGCCGGTGCGGCCGGAGAGGAAGTCCCAGCTCATGGCGAAGATCGCGAGATAGAAGGCCATGATGAAGATGCGCAGCGTGCCACCCGAGGCGACAATCGGAAACAGCGCCAGCAGCACCGCGAAGATCGCCCAGCCGAAATAGGGATTGAAGCTTCGCTCAATCGCCATGTCAGAGATCCGCCCGGCCGAAGAGCCCCTTAGGCGAGATCAGGAGCACACCAATGATGAGGAGCATCGTGAAAACGCCGTTGAGCTCAGGCGCGATGAGGCTCGAGGAGATCGTCTCCATGAAACCGATCAAGTGGGCAACGATCAGCGAGCCGATGATGCTGCCGATGCCGCCGACGATGACGACCGCAACGGCGATGATGAGCGGCGCCACCCACATCGCCGGACTCAACTGCGTGTAGGTCGCGAAGAACACGCCGGCGAGCGCACCGAGCCCGCCCGAGATGGCCCAGGTCAGAAGATTGATGCGGTCGGGATCGATGCCTGAGATCACCGCGCCCTTGCGATCCATCGAAACGGCCCTGATGGCGCGGCCAATGTGAGTGCGCTCGATGAAGAGCATCAGGCCCGCGAGCACGATCCAGCTGATCACCGTCGCGGCGACGATGTTGTAGGTGACCGAAACGCTGCCGAAATGCCAGACACCATCGACGAGTGGCCACATCGTCTTGGCGGCCGCATCGAAGATCAGGATTAATCCAGCTTGCATGACGACAGCCAAGATCAGTGTCGATATCTCGACGGCGACGTGATCGCCCTTCAGCCGCTTGACGAGGAGCTGGTACTTCAGGATCGCGAACGTCACGCCGACCGCGATCGCAAAAGCCACGCCCACGATCTTCGGCAAGCCCCACAGCTGGACAGCCGAGTAGTAGGCGTAGCCGCCGAACATGATGTAGATGCCGTAGGAAAGATCGAGCACGCGCCCGACGCTGAAAATCATCGTGAAGCCGACGGCAATAAGCGCGTACAGGCCACTGATCAGCAGGCCCTGGATCAGGATTTGGCTCATTGTCCGGGGCTCGAAGGTGAACGGGGTGGTGATTGAGATCGCCGGAGCCGGCGCGGCTTACACGAGTGCACTGCCTCGGGTCATGATGAGGAATGCGCCATGGAGTGCGACCAGCTGTCGGACTCATCCGACACATTCGGCGACATCCCGACGACTTCGCCTCGTGTCGAGACCCCCAGTCCCATGACCATGCGGTTAGCGTATGCGAAATAGCTCGCGACCTGGTTCACCTCCAGGATCTTTCCGTCATCAAGGCCGGCATCACGCAGATCCCGGATTGACTGCTCGTTGACGCTCTTCGGCGCCAAGGTCAGAGCGCGCGCATATAGCATTGCCGCCAGCTCCCAGCCGTCGAACGCGTGTGCCGGATCGTCCGCCGCCAGCGCCGCGCAGATGCTGATTGCCCGATCGTGATCCTTGATGAGCCGTATCAGACCCTCGAAATGGTGCGCCGTGCAGTAAGTACAGCCGTTGAGAACGCTGACATAGGCACCGATCGACTCCAGGAACCAGCTCGGAAGCTTGTTGCCGGAATGATAGAGCACATTCTTATAGAGGGTCATATGACCCTCCATGCTATGCGGCCGCAGGCTGTGCGCCTTCAGGATGTTGTCGATCGCGCCTTCTGGGCCTTTGACCCGGTCATAGAGCGTCTTTAGTCGCCCGGTCGCCTCTTCGTAGGGGACTGTCTTGATCCAGGCCACGACATACCTCCTGCTTGGCTTCTTCTCGATCATCCGAGCTGCTGGTGATCATGCAGACGCCGGCGACCCACTCGATACCTGCCACACCGCACCAGTGGTTGGCTCGGCTGGCAAGATATCGAGTGGGCGCCGGCTTTAAATCTATTTTTTGATCCAGGACGGGAGCTGATACTCGCCCGTCGCGTACTTCGGCGGGTAGACGACCTTGGCCGAGCCGTCGTCGTACCACTGAATGACGACCATGGACGGGCCACCATCGTCATAGGGATCGGTCAGGTCGAACCTGAGGTTGTGCGTGTATTGGCGCTTGGTCCGCGGCTCGATCTCGCCCGGCTTCCAATAGCCGTAGCGAAGCCACGGCTTGCCGTCCTTCATGAGCACGAGATCTTCGTTCTCATACTCGGCCACCCACTTATCGAGGGGGGCGAAACCGCCAGCCCGTCCGGCCGCCGCAAAGGCGCCCTTGATCCCCCAATAGGCATTGAAGCCGTTGAAATGGGGATACTTCGGGCGGCTATCGCCATACTTCGCCTTCCACTTCTCGACAAAAGCCGCCGAGGCATCGTCCAGAGCCATACCGACCGAGGGGAGGGGTGCCAATGTCGACATGCCGCCGCCAGCCCCGCCAGTGTCATCCCAGTACTCGGTCGAGAGTGCGCCGGTGTTGACCCCGGTCATCGGCAGCTGGACCTGCAGCTTCACGTACTGCGCGGAGACCGTCTGGCTGTTGACCGAAGAGATCAGGTAGATGAAGTCGGCGCCGCTTTCGACGCATTTCGCGAAGAGAGGTGCGAAATCGACCGTGTTTGGATCAAAAACCACGGTGCCGAGAACCTCGAGGCCAGCCTCGGGTGCCAGCAACTGTGTCACGAGACCATTGATGGCACCGCCGAAGGAGGTGTCCTCCTGCAGGATGATGGTTTTCTTCCAGCCGAGCTTCTTGACCAGCACGTCCTTGCCGAAGTCGACATAGAGCGTCGCCAGGGCTTCGTCCGAGGCGACATTCATGAAGTACATTTTGTAGGTGTCGTACTCGTTGACGACCTTGTCGATGATGGAAATCGAAGACGTCCAGGTGTCGAGCGTCGGCGTCTTGTACTCGACCATGCGCGGCAGCCAGCCGAGCGAGACGTCATCGATCGAGCCTGAGATGATGAAATCGACCTTCTCGGTCTCAGCCAGATACTCGTAGGCCTTGACGCCTTCCTGCACGTCGTCGCGGTCATCGGCCGTGACGAGCTTGATCTTCTTGCCGCCGAGCACACCGCCCGCGGCGTTCAGTTCCTCGATGGCGATCTCGGCGCCGCGCAGCGTGCTTTTTCCGACATCCGAGGCGAAAGAGCCGATGAAGCCGACCTTCACCTCCTCCTCAGCCGCGACCGTCGCAATGCCCGCGGGCGCGAGCATGGTGGCGCCCAGCAATGCCAAACCTGTCACGAAGTGACGACGTTTCATCCATTCCTCCCTGACCCGACACGTCCGGTTGCAGGCAGTGGCCCGGCCGGACTGTATTCAGTATTCAACGGCCCGAACGCTAGCATTCGGGTCTGATCCAAGTCAATCAAACTTCAGGAGGGAGAGCTAGCTGAATTCGACCCGGCCATCGACGTCGTGGATCAGCGCATCGGCCTCGATCTCGATCATCATGCCGGGTGTCGTGAGGCCGGCTTCGACGCCGCTCGTCACCGGATCGATGCCGCGGAACATCTCGCCATGGGCGCGGACGAAATCACGGCCGCCCGTCGCCATGTCGGTGAGGAAAGCGCGGGTTCTGACCACATGGCGCAGCTCCGCGCCGGCCTCGGCGAGCGCCGCCTCGATGCGCTTGAAGATGTAGATCGCCTGCGCGTAGGTGTCGCCCGGCGCATGCAGCTTGCCGGAGGGCTCGATCGCCGTCGTGCCGGCGACGAAGACGAAGGGGCCGACGCGCTTTGCGCGTGAATACGAGCCGATCTCCTCGAACCGGCCGCCGGTCTTGATGGTCTTGAGCGTCATCGCAATCAGCCTTTGAGCCGTTCGGCGATGGCTGCGGCGGCGCGCTTCAGGGCGGCTTGCTCGGCGTCGGTCAGAGTGAGTTCGTCGATGGAGATGAGGCCCGAGGCGCCGAGATGGCAGGGCACGCCGAGCACCACGTCCTTGATGCCGTACTCGCCGTCGAGTTTGACCGAGACCGGAACCGTCCCGGCGCGCGCGCCGCGAATGTGGTCGATCACCTCGATGGTCGAGAGTGCCGGCGCGATCGTCGCTGAACCGGTCTTGCGGAGTGCCACCACCTGGCCGCCGCCGGTGACTGCGTCCTTCACACAGGCCTCGATCTTCTGAGGTGTGAGAAACATTTCGAGGGGCAGGCCCTTGATGCGGGCACGGGAGGCCACCGGCACCATCTCCTCGCCATGCGAGCCGAGCGTCGTCGCCTCGACATCGGCGGGTGATACGCCGGCGGCGAGCGCCAGCGCATTGCGGAAGCGGCTGCTGTCTAGCGTGCCTGCCATGCCGAGCACCTGATTGCGCGGGAAACCGGTCGCCCGCAGCATCTCCATCGTCATCTCGTCCAGCGGATTGGTCACGACGATGACGATCGCTCTGGGCGCTTGTGCACGAATGGCCTCGGCGACGCCACGGATGACGCGCCGGTTGATGTCGAGGAGATCGGCCCGCGTCATCCCGGGCGTGCGGGGGCGGCCGGCGGTGACGACCACGACGTCTGCGCCCGCCACGTCGGCGAGATCCGTCGAACCCGAGATGCGGGCACCCGAGCGAGAGATGCCGGATGCATGCGTCAGGTCGAGCGCCACAGCAGCCGCAAGACCAGGAACGACGTCGATCACCGCAATGCGTTCGGCGATATCGCCATTGGCCGCCAGCAGAGCGATGTTCTGCCCAACGCCCCCCGCGCCCACGAGCGCGAGCTTGCCGAGCTTGCGCGCCGAGGACGACAGCGACGGCTTCGGCGCCATCCACTTCGGCGAACGCCGATGCATCGCCCGGCGCATGGCGGTCACCCCATCGGTCTTGACCGCAGCCGGTTTCTCCACCGGCCCATCGAGCAGCTTGATGCCGAGATTGTCGGCGGTGTCCTTGGCTTCCGAAGTCACGAGATCGCCTGGCATCACCTCGATCGAGCGGCGGCCCTTCTGCCGGGCCTCGCGCACATGCTCCGAGCCGATGACGCGGCGGCGGCTCATGCCTCGGGTTTCCCGTCGAGCGCATTGATGGCGCCGACCGCGGCCTCGACGGCGTTCTTGACCGAATCCTCGGAGCCGGAGAAGAACAGGCGGCCGTAGCGGCCAACCGCCCTCACCTCGACAATGTCGATATCGGCCGCCTTCTCCGCTTCGTTCGCGGCCACCGCGATGTAGGCGGCCGGCGCGCATTCGACGATGCCGAGCGTCTGCCCCGGCACGACGAGCGCGCCCTTGCGCCACTTGTTCAGTAGTTGCGCCTGATAGGGCTCGACGGAGGTGATGATCTGGGTGGACGCCACCGACGGCTTCGTCCGGTCGCTCATCTTGGCGCCGAGCTCGGCGAGAATGGCGTCACGCGCGGCGGAAACCTCGGAATTCGAGGGCGAGCGCAGGATGAAAAACCCGAACTCGCGCTCGACGATCTGCGAGGTCGCCTCGACCGCGCTCGCCTTCAGTGCGCGATCGATCAGCGTGAACACGCCGTTGCCGGGCGCCAGCTCACCGATCAGGATCGTGTCGCCGGCGAGCGGGATCGAGCCTTGAACGGTGGCGCCGTTGTAGGCGGCGAATTTCGGCTGCAGATTGTCGATCTGCATCAGCGCGCGAATGGTGATCGCAGGGGACACGTTTATTCTCCATATTCTTCGTAGATGTCGCGCCAGGGCCGCTTCTCGTAGGCGACGCGCTTGATGTTGATGAGGTGCAGCGCCGTCACGTTGTCGGAGGTGATCGAGCCCGACCAGGTGCCGGTGCCGAGCATGAAGCTTGGCTCGAGGTCGGTCGAATAGCCCATGCCGCCCATGATGGCCGGCGTGTTGACGAGCACGCGGCCGACGGGAAGCGTCGAGAAGGCTGCGACCGCTGCCGGATCATCGGAGTGGATGACGGCCGTATGCCCCCAACCGCCGAAGCCGACGATCTGGCGCGAGATATCGATGCCATGCGCCCGATCGCGCGCCTCGTAGAAGGCCAGCACCGGATTGAGCTTCTCTGCCGACAGCGGCCGCTGCCAGCCGACCTCGGTCTCCTCGGCGACCAGGATACGCGTGCGGGGCGGAATGTCGAAGCCGGACTTCGAGGCGAGCACCTGCGGCGACTGCCCGACATTCTCCGGGTCCATTGCTTGCTCGCCGCGGAAGATCACATGCGCCAACCGGTCCGCCTCGGCTGCGGAGCAGAAATAGGCGCCGCTGCAGTTTCAGCTCGTGACGCAATTCGCGGGCAATGGCGCGATCGGCGATAACCGCCTGCTCGGAGACGCAAGCCGTGCCATAGTCGAAGCACTTCGAAACGACGATCTGCTCGGCCACCTCGCCGATGTCGCGCGCCTTCGAGGCATCGACATAGCAGGGCACGTTGCCGGCACCGACGGCGAGCGTTGGCTTGCCGGAAGAATACGCCGCGCGCACCATGCCCGGGCCGCCAGTCGCCATCACGACGGAGGTGCGGCGATGCTTCATCAGCTCGGCCGTGCCCTGGATCGTCACCTGATCGAGGCACTGGATGAGACCCTTGGGCGCGCCCATCTGCTCGGCGACATCCGCCATGACCTTGACGGTCGCCATGCCGCAGCGAACGCCGCGCGGATGCGGCGCGCAGACGATGGCGTTGCCAGCCTTCACGGCCGAGAGCACCTTGTAGATGATGGTCGATGTCGGGTTCGTCACGGGGATCAGTGCGGCGACCACGCCCATCGGCTCGCCAATGGCGGCGATCTTGGTGACATCGTCCTTCCAGAGGAGGCCGAGTGTTGTGATATCGCGCAGATACTCGGCGACCGAGAGCGCGTTGAACATGTTCTTGAGGCGCTTGTCGCGGGCATTGCCGTAGCCGGTCTCCTCGACCGCCATCTCGCCGAGGCGCAGCGCCTCCGGCACGATGGCGCGCGCCATCGCCTGCACGATCTCGTCGATGCGCTCAGGCGGCGTGCCGAGAAACCTGCGATAGGCCTCGAACGCCGTGTCGGCGCACTGGCGGGCCTGGGCGATAGATTGGAGATCAGCGTCCATCAGCGGAACCCGTTGGCAATGGCATCGATGAGCTGACGGGCATCGTCGATCGTACCCGCAGTGATGCCGATGGTGTCGAGCCGTCGGCCGGCCTTGGCGATGTCGCTGCCGAGCAGCGCGGACACGAGGGCGATCATGGCTTCCGTCGCCTTGGCTTCGATGCCAGCGACACGTGCCGCCGAGGCAAGCGGCACCAGCGAGCCGATAGTCGCGCAGCGCACGAGTGCGGTCGCGTGTTGGGTCGAGGGTATGGGCCGGGCCTTGGTTTGCTCGGACGTCCCGGCATGGATATCCAGCCACTCGTCGAGCGAGGGGAGATCGCGGATGCCGAAGCGTGCCGCCACCCGATGCCGCTCCTCGGCCATCTCGGCCATGACGGCGCGATGGCCGGCGCCGATGAGCACGCGAAAGTTCTCGTTTTCCGGGAGGGCGACACCACCCTTCGGCAGCTCCTTGCGGCCCGAAGGCGCGGCAGGGCCGCCGAGCGCGAGCGCCGGTACCTCGACGAGGCCGGAGCCGTCGGCGAAACCGGACTGTACAGGCGAGAGCGCCGGACGAAGGTTTGGCAGATAGCGCTTGAGCGCTTCGAGCACCTGCGGCCGGTTGCTCGGCAGCGTCGCCGCCCAGGCTGGGCCGACCGAAGTCAGATAGAGCGTCGATCCGCTGGCCTGATGCCAGTAAGGTAAGCCCTGCACCTCAACGACTGTCACGTCGGCCTTGCAGCCGCCGACCCGGAGCAGCCATGCCGCCTCGACCGCACCGAGCGAGCGTCCCGGCGCCACGACCAGTACCTGTCCGTCGCGGGCATGATCGGCGAGCACCATGGCGTAGGTGCGCTGCTTGTGAACCGGTCCGGTCAGGAAAATCAGATTCGCGCTCGCGACCGCCCGATCAATCTCGGCGGTCGTCTTGATCGAGGGGATCGCCGGCTGGTTGTATCTGGTAGGTACCGACGGGACCTTGGCCCCGGATCGACACGCCGCCGGCTGCCGCCATGGCCTCGATCTCGGCGCCGTAGGCCGAGAACAGCGTCACCTCGGCGCCCTCGGCAAGGCAGAGCGCAGCGAGCAAGCGCGCATCAGGCCCACCACCGAGTACCGTCACCTTGCCGAGCGCGGGTACGGCGGACGGCGCCGTAGACCGGCCCTGCGCCGCGACGGCTTCGGTGAATTTCTCGAACGCGGTGGCACTCATGTTGGGTCGCCGAACGTTTCGTTCGCGCTGTATGCGCCTGCTTAGGGTCAGACCCTGCGGGTCTGACCCTTTGGATGGACCTCGATAATGGGTCAGACCCGTAGGTCTGACCCCAAGCTGAGTGTGCGATCAGTCGCCCGAGCTTTTGCCGCTCAGCGCCGAGATCAATGCCTCGAGCTCGTCGTGCGGGCGCGGGATGACATGCACCGCGATCACTTCGCCGATCTTGTTGGCGGCAACGGCGCCGGCGTCCGTCGCGGCCTTGACGGCTCCGACCTCGCCGCGGATCAGCGTCGAGATGAGGCCGCCGCCGGCCTTCGACTGGCAGACGATGGTGACGCTCGCCGCCTTCACCATCGCATCCGCCGCCTCGAGCGCCGCGACGATGCCGCGGGTCTCGATCATGCCGAGGGCCGTCTGGCCCATGGGTGCTTTCGCCATTGTACTCTACCTTTCACTCAACCGGTTTACTTACGTTGTCGTCCGCCGTTTTTGGGGACGGTGATCTTGATGTCGTCGAGGACGGCGGTGATGGTCGCATCGATCGCGAGGCCCGCGACGGCGGCCGGAAGCCGCGCGGCGGAACCCATCAGCACCAGAACCATGTCGCCGGGACCAGCCGAGCACGTATCGGCGGCGACGACGGCCGGCTCCAAAACCTCGCCCTCACCGTTCTCGATGTTAACCATGAGGAGCTTCAGGCCCGCGAGCTGCGTGTCCTTGATGGTGGCGTTCACATGCCCGATCACGCGCCCGATTTTCATTGCTCAGAAGTTCCCGAGATAACGCTGCATTTCGACCGGCGTGACTTGCGCCGCCACGAAAGCCAGCTCGCGCTCCGACTGCTGGATCAGAATCTCCAGGGCATCGGCGCCGCAAACGTCCTTCATGAACTCAGATGCCCTGGCCCTTGCAATGGCCGTGCCGAGATCGGTCGGAATCGCCTCGGCGTCCTCGACGAGATAGCCGTTGCCGGTCGTGATCGGCGTTGGCTCAAGCTTCTGCTCGATGCCGTCGAGTCCGGCGGCGAGCTCGCAGGCGATCAGGAAATAGGGATTGCAGTCGGCGGCAGCGTCGCGCTTCTCGACTCTGACGGCGCTATCGTGGCCCTCGATGACGCGCAGGCCGACCGTTCGGTTGTCGATGCCCCAGGTGGTGTTCGTCGGGCAGAAGGTGAACGGTTGGCGGCGGCGATAAGCGTTGGGCGTCGTCGAGCCGGTGATCGCCGTCTCTGCCATCCGCCGCTGCATGCCGGCGAGGTAGTTGAGGCCGAGCGCATTGAGTTTGCCGCCTTCCGCGAAGGCGTTCCGGCCGTCCTTCCACAACGAATGATGCGTGTGGAAGCCGCTGCCGGACCGGTCGATGAAGGGCTTGGCCATGAACGTCGCAAGGTAACCGTGCTTGCCCGCCAGCTCCTTGACCAGCGAGCGGAACATCACCACCCGGTCGGAGGCCAGAAGCGCCTCGTCGTAGCGGATGTTCACCTCGAACTGGCCGGCGGCATACTCCGGGTTCGACTGCTCGATCGGGATGCCCATCTCGTTGATCTGCTGGCGGATCGGCCCGAGGACATGCTCGACCTCCGCGGCCCGCACCATCGAGTAGACCTGGATGCCCTCGTCCTTCGGTAGCTTGGTCTTCGGATCGAGCAGATAAAACTCGAGCTCGGTGCCGACCTTGACCGTGTAGCCCATGCGGGTGGCGCGCGCGATCTGCGCCAGCAGCGCGTTTCGCGGGTCGATCGGCACCGGCTTGTGGTCCGTTCCCTCGGCACGGGCCATGCATACCGCCAGCCCAGGCTCCCATGGCGAGGCCACCGGCTTCGACATCGGAAACATGTGAAAGTCCGGATAGCCGTTGTCGAAGTTGACATAGGGCGTGTTCCAGACGTCGGAGGTCATGTCGATGGCAAACAGCGCGATGGAGAGCGCATTGCCGTGCTTGCAGACCGCGTCCCAGTGCGAGGCCGGCACGCGCTTGCCGCGCATGATGCCGTTCAGATCGCCTAGGCCCAAGGCCACCGTATGGGTTCCCGCCGGCAGGCTGAAATCGGCGGCAGATGCTCCAGACATGCTTTCCCTCCCGAGGATATTTTCAGGTCCGCCCAGGCGCGAGCCGGGCAGCCAGCCCCTTTTTCTCGCAAGGCGCGGGCAAGCCGCAAGCCTTGTGGTGAGACTGTATCCTGAATACAGTATGCAACCAGAGCACTTTCCGATCAAGTGGCTACCGGTTGATCGAAAGAACGTGCTCAAAGCCAAGACTTCTAGACCGCTCAACGAGGCGTGGTGCAACAAGATGAGCAAGCCGGAGGCCATTGTCGCCGGAGCAGGCGTCGCCGGTGTCATGACGGCGCTGTCGCTGTTGCGGCGCGGCTGCAAGGTGACGCTCATCGACCGTTGGGAGCCGGGGCATCCGCGCTCGGCCTCCGCGGATACGAACCGCATCCTGCGCTCGATCCACGGCAAGGACGAGATGTATACGGAGTGGGTGCGCGCATCCCGCCTGCAGTGGATGGAGCTGCAGGCCGAGCTCAAGACCGAGCTCTATGTCGAGTGCGGCGCGCTCATCCTCGCGGGCGAAGGCCACACGGCCTGGGAGGACGCGACCTTGCCGACCTTCCAGAAACTCGGCATTCCGCATTTCAAGTTCGGCACGGACGAGCTTTCGAAACGCTTCCCGCAATTCTCGACCCGCAACGTCGCCTACGGCATCTGGGAGCCCGAGGCCGGTATGGTCATGGCGCATCGCTCCATCGTCGAGGTGACGAAGCTCATCCAGCGCCTGGGCGGCGTGGTGAAGCGCGGCCGGGTCATGTGCGACGAGCGTGAGCAGCTCACCTTCGAGGGCAAGCCCCTCGAGGCCGACATTGTCGTCGTCGCAACCGGGGCCTGGCTCGGCGAGATGTACCGCCGCACGATCCGGCCGATCTCCAACGTCGTGCGGCAGAACATTATCTATACGTCGACGCCCGAGGGCACGACGGCCTACGACCATGCCAACATGCCCTGCTGGGTCGACCATGGCTTCGGCGCCTACGGCATCCCCTCGATCGACGGCACCGGCGTCAAGGCGGCGATCGCCTGGACCGACGTCATAATCGATCTCGACAATGACGAGCGCGTCGTCGATCAGGCTACCTTCACGCGCACCCGCCAATACATCCGCAATCGCTTCCCCGGTCTCGTCGGTGAGCGGGCCGTCGACCAGAAAGCGTGTCAGATCGCCATGACGCCCGACACCCATTTCATCATCGACCACCATCCCGAGCACAAGAACGTGCTCTTGATCGGTGGCTGTTCGGGGCATTTGTTCAAGCACGGCCCGGTCATGGGCGACTTCGCCGCCGGCGTCGCGCTGCGCGAGTACGGGACTGCGCCCCGCTTCAAGATCAACAAGCGGACGGGCTTGAGCATGTCGGATAGTCCGAGCGGGCGGTAGTCTCAGGCTCGAAACGCAGCGGTGTTTCAATCGCGGTCGCGCAGCCTGTCGATCAGGCGGCGCTCGCGCTTCGTCGGGCGGCCCGCTCCCTGGTCGCGAACGGGGCCCGAGATCACTTTTTCCTCCTTGGGTGGCGGCGGCGGCGTCAGGTCCTTGTAGAGCGTCGCTGCCTCGGTCGCGGGGCCACGGCGCGCGCCCGGCAGCTTTACTTCGAGCACTCGCACGTGATGCTGCACGGTGACGGTCACGACGTCGCCAGGCTTCACGGTGTCACTGGCCTTGCGGATTTTCTCGCGATTGACCCTGACCGAGCCATCGATGACGAGCCTTGCGGCCAAACTGCGCGACTTGGCGGCGCGCGCGTACCAGAGCCATTTGTCGATGCGTTGCGCACCGCTCGTGGCCGGCTTCTCGTCGTCATGGCCGCTCAATCGCCAAACCTGCCAATTCTTGGTTTGCCGTGCTTCTGATCGGAAAACCGCTTCGCACTTTTCCGGAAGCACTCAGTTGGTTTGCCGTGCTTCTGATCGGAAAACCACGCTTCGCTCATTGCCGGAAAGCACTCTGAGCTCGACGACCCCGGCTTGCGGGCTTCCGCCTCGAGTTTTTCCTTGAGCGCGATCAACGCCGCGAAGGGTGAGTTCGGATCGATCACGGTGCGCTTCTCCTCGCGCGGTGGACGGTCGGGACGGCGCGGCGGGCGATCCTGGCGGTTTTGACGATCGTGACGCGGCGCGGCATTCTGCTGGGCGCCATCGCCTTGCGGCGCATCGCGGCGCGGCCCGTCGTGACGGCGGGGACGATGCCGCTTGCCCTGTTGCGGACGGCGGTCGCCTTCGTCCGGCTTACGCTCGGGTGCGGGTGCACCGTCCGTCGCCTCGGCTGCAGGCGCCGCAGTCGCCGAATCCGTCTGCTGGCCCGGCTGCGGACGCCGGTTGTGCTGATGCCGGCGGGGCGGCCGATGCCGCTGCTCGCCGCGGTTCTCGTCGTAGCGCCGGCGCGGGCGCCAGACATCGATGTAGACCGGCTCGGCAGGCGCAGGTGTGGCAGCTTCGGCCGACGCAGGCGCTTCAACGGCGCCTTCAGCCGGAGGCGTCTCGGCAACAGCTTCCGCAGGCGGTGCTTGATCAGCGGGCACCGCCTCAGCCGTGGCGACTGAGGCGCCAATAACTTGTTCCTCGATCTGCGTTTCGGCAGTCGCGGCTTCGGCGGGCGCAGCCTCGGCCACGGGCTCCGCAGGCTTCAGCGGCGCCAGCTTTCGATCAAGCCGGAAGCCCAGCGCCTTCAAGACCTCGCCAAGCTCGCCGTAATTGCAGCCGAGGATCGACATCATCTCGGGCAGGATCGTGAAGCCGCCATCACCGCTCGCGCCCTTGGGCGGCGGCGTGGGTGCGTCTTCTCTCGCGCGCCAGGCGATGAGCGGGCGGATCATGTCGGCGAGCCGCTCGAGCATGTCGATGCGAACCGCACGCGGGCCACAGAGGTGATATCCGGCGACACGATAGAAGGTGTCGGGAACACCGGCCGCCGCCGGAACCGAGGTCAGGCCCGGCCGCGGCGGCTCGGGATGCCCCTCGAGACCCTTGCTCTCCCGCTCGCCTTGCCAGATCGCCCAGAGCAGCAGCAGCAGCTCCGAGCTCGCCGGCTTCAGCAGCAGCGGGAAATGGATGTTGAAGGCGCCGAAGCGCACGCCGTACTTGCGAAGCTGCGCGCGCGCCTCCTGGTCGAGCTGCTTGATCTCGTTCGCCACCGCCTCGCGCTTGAGAATACCGAAACTCTCTTTCATGCGGAAGGCGATGCCGCGCGCCATGCCCGCCACATCCTCGGCCTTCGACAGCTCGACGAGCGGCTTGAGTTTTTCGTTCAGGTGCTCGTCGAACCAGGCATTGAGCCGCTGCTCGACGCGCTCGCGGTCGCCCGGCTGGAGACTTTCGTCGGCGATGAGAATCAAAGTGGGCCGGAGCGGCTCGTCGCTCTTCTCTAGCCGCGCGATCTCCTCAGCCCGCCAGAGCACGCGGGCGTTCTTGGCGATCTTGAAGGCATCGCCTTTGGCGGAAGCGACGCGGCGCGTGCGCATCGCCATCTCCTTGACGACCGCGGGCTGCGCCGCGTTGCGCGCTGCCTTGCCGTGCACGCCTTCGGCGGCGAGATCGGGTTCGTAAACGAAGCCCGAAATGCGGCCGACATAGTGCTCTTCCACCGTAATCTTGCCGTCGTCGGCGACCGTTGCCGCCAGATCGTCCTCATCGCGCAGCCGCCGCATCAGCACGCTCGTCCGCTTGTCGACGAAGCGCTGCGTCAGCTGCTCGTGCAGCGCGTCCGAGAGCTTGTCCTCGATCTCGCGGGTCTGGTTGCGCCAGTGCTCGGGGTCGGCGAGCCAATCGGCGCGGTTGGCGACGAAGGTCCAGGTGCGGGTATGGGCGATGCGGGTCGAGAGCGTGTCGAGATCGCCGTCGGTGCGGTTGGAGCGCGCGACCTGCTCGGCAAACCAGTCCTCGGGGATACGCCCGTCCTGCATCAGATGCTGATAGAGCGTGCCGATGAGCTCGGAATGGGTCGTTGACGAGATCTTGCGATAATCCGGGATCTGGCAGACGTCCCAGAGCCTTGAGACGGCATCGCGGGAACGCGCATGATCCCTGACCGACGCCTCCTCGGCCAGCGTCTCCAGCGCCAGGAGATCGTCGGCCGTGCGGGCGCGGACGAGGCGCGGGTTCGACGGGGAGGTCTTTAGGCTCTCCTTCAGCGCGGCGATCGAGGAGAAATCGAGCGCGCTATTGCGCCACGGCAGCGTCTTGATCGGCTCGAACTCGTGCTTCTCGAGACGGTCGATGGTTTCGGAGTTCGAAGGGCTCGGCGTCGCCGGTGACGCCGAAGGAGCCATCGTTCATGTGCCGTCCGGCGCGGCCGGCGATCTGGCCGATCTCGCCCGGTGTCAGATTGCGGTGCACGCGGCCGTCGAACTTCCGGGTCGCCGAGAAAGCCACGTGATCGAGGTCGAGGTTGAGACCCATGCCGATGGCGTCTGTCGCCACCAGATACTCGACATCGCCCGACTGGTAGAGGGCGACCTGGGCATTGCGCGTGCGGGGCGAGAGTGCGCCCAGAACGACGGCAGCACCTCCGCGCTGGCGGCGGATCAGCTCGGCGATCTCGTAGACCTCGGCGGCCGAGAAGGCGACGATGGCCGTCCGGCGCGGCAGGCGCGAAATCTTCTTCTGGCCCGCATAGGTGAGTTTCGACAAGCGCGGACGGGTGACGAAGTTGGCGCCCGGCAGGAGATCCTTGATCGCCTCGCGCATGGTGCCGGCGCCGAGCAGCAGGGTCTCCTGGGTGCCACGGGCGTGGAAGACGCGATCGGTGAAAACGTGGCCGCGCTCGGGGTCGGCGGCGAGCTGGACCTCGTCGATGGCGAGGAAGTCGACCTCGATATCGCGCGGCATGGCCTCCACCGTCGCCACATAGTAGCGCGGCGAGGCCGGCCTGATCTTCTCCTCGCCGGTGATGAGGGCAACGGCATCGGCGCCGATGCGGGCCACGATCTTGTCGTAGACCTCGCGGGCGAGCAGGCGTAGCGGCAGGCCAATCATGCCGGTGCCATGTCCGAGCATGCGCTCGATGGCCAGATGCGTCTTGCCGGTGTTCGTCGGGCCGAGCACGGCCGTCACATTGCGCGACCGCGACGGGTGCACCGCTGACGGCGAGGCGGAAGATGTCATGGGGTTCGGTCCTCGGGCGCTCGTTGCGCGCGGCGGTTTGCCGGAGTGCTGGGCTTGGTCGCCCAATCGAGAAACGTCACCCGGCGGTCAGGGCGTATCATGAGCAGGAGTGCGAGAGCGGGTCAACGCCCCCGGTGTTGCGAGCCGGCGATCAGTACCGGCGAATTGTGACAATTCCCGTCATGGAGCGCCCCGAAATACACGAGGGCCGCGAGCAAGATTGCCCACGGCCCTCGAAGTCTTGTTGCAGTGCCTCGACTACTCGCGATTTCCGAACAGGCTCATCAACGCGAGGAAGATGTTCAGGAAGTCGAGATAAAGGTTCAGGGCGCCCATGATCGCACTCCGGCCCATGGCGAGCGTGTCGCCCTGAACGGAGTAGTAGATCCCCTTGAGCTTCTGGGTATCGTAGGCGGTGAGACCAGAAAAAATCACGACGCACAGCACGGACAGCGCGAACTGCATCGCCGAGGAGGCAAGGAAGATGTTCACGACCGAGGCAATGATCAAGCCGATCACGCCCATGATCAAGAACGAACCCCAGCCGGACAGATCCTTCTTGGTCGTGTAGCCCCAGAGGCTGATCGCGCCGAACATGGCGGCCGTGATGAAGAACACGCGTGCCAAGCTCTGGCCGGTGTAGACCACGAACAGACTCGACAGCGAAAGGCCGACCAGCGCGGCGTATATCCAGAATGTCGTCTGGGCAGCGCCGACGCTCATATGGTTGATGCGGGCGGCCATGAAAAAGACCATGGCGAGCGGGGCGAGGATGATCACCCAGCGCAGCGGGCTGGCGAACAGGAGCTGCTGGAAGGCCGGGTTGCTGGCGGCCATCAGGTATGTCGCATAGGCGACCACGCCGGTGATGGCGATGCCAGCGGCCATATAGTTGTAAACACGCAACATATAGCTGCGCAGACCCTCGTCGACCTCGACCGTCTCGGGGCGCGTGCCGGCTTGGGCCGCGTACCGCTTGTCGTATTGTGCCATGGTGTGTCTCGTCCTCTCAAAGCCAACCGGTAGCGCCCCCAAGGCGCGGCAAATCGGTTTGATCATAATATGTGAGCCCCGGGCTCGGGATTCAAGATGCCACGAGGCCCTGAGCCCGAGAAATCTACTCGGCCCTGAGGTAGGGCACCGGCCGCTCCGAAAGCACCCGCCAGCTGCCGATGAGACCGAAGCCCAGGACCAGGGCGGCAGCAAGGCCAAGTGCTCCCAGCACCGACCAAATCGAGAATGCGAAGGCAATTTCCATCACTTGCCGCGTGATGATCCAGGCCGCCAACGTCCCGAGGCCCGCCGCCACGATCCCGGCGATGCCGGCGAGCGTTACATACTCGACGAGATGGGTCGTGAGAACCTGCCGCCGCCGGGCGCCGAGAGTCTTCAGCAGCACTGCCTCGTAGATGCGCCTCCGCTCGGCGGTCGCCATGGCACCGGCGAGCACCAGGGCGCCCGCAAGCAGGGTTATGCTCGCCGTCGCCCGGATCGCCGTCATGACCTGGGCCAACACACCGCCGACCGCCTCGATGGCATCCTTGACGCGAATGGCGGTGATGCTCGGGAACTCCGTGCTGACGCGCTGAATGAGTTTCGCCTCCTCGGCGATCGGCTGCGGCTGGGGATAGCTCAGCGTGGCGAGAACGTTGTACGGCGCCTTCTCGAGCGTGTTTGGCGAGAAGATCATTACGAAGTTGATGGCGAGCCGGTCCCAGTCGACGGTGCGGAGATTGGCGATTTTCGCGGTGACGTTGCGGCCGAGCACGTTGACGGTGACCGGATCGCCGACCCCGAGGTCGAGCGCCCGCGCCAGCTCGATGTCGAAGGAGACGAGCGGCTCGCCCTGGTGGCCCTTCGGCCACCATTCGCCTTCCATGATTTTCGAGCTGGCGGGCGGGTCCTCGGAGAAGGTCAGGCCCCGGTCGCCGGTCAGCACCCACTCGGCTTCCGGTGGCGCCTCGATCTCCTCGACCGACACGCCCTTGAGCGATACCAACCGCCCGCGCAGCATCGGTGCGGTTTCGACTGTCGCCCCTTTACCGCTCTCGGCGAGCATGGCCGTCAGCGGCGCCAGCTCGTCCTTGCCGATATCGAGGAAGAAGTAGCTCGGCGCCCGCTCCGGCAATCCGCCCTTCGAGCTCGGCAACCAGCGAGCGATCGACGAGGGCAATGGCGACGAGCAAGCTCAATCCCGTGCCGAGCGACAGCATTGCCTGACGCGCGAGCGAGCTGGGGCCTCCGAGGTTCTGGCGGGCCAGCCGCAACTCCGGCCGGCGCGGGGCCGGAATTTGGCGCGCGAGCCATGGTACAGCCGCGCCCAATCCCAGGAACACGGCAAACAGCGCCGAAAGCCCGCCGATGAAGTAGAGCGCGAGGCGACGGTCCTCGGCGGTGAAGAAGGCGATTGCCGCGATGAGCGCGAGTGCCGCCAGCATCGCCGCCACGAACGGCCAGCGCGGCCGCCGCTTTCCCGTGTTGACCTCGTCACGGAACAGCAGCGCCGCGCTTACCTCCTCGGTCCGCCCAATCGGCCAGAGCGCAAACAGCAGCGCCACGAGCAGGCCATAGGCCGTGGCAGCCAGTAACGTCGTGGCCTCGATCCGGATGTCCAGCGGGAATGGCAGGAGATGGCCGAACAGAGTGTTGCCTGCAAGCGTCAGGACTGGTCCGAGGACGAGGCCGGCAGCGATGCCAAGGGCCGACAGCATCAAGATCTCGATGAGATAGATCGTGAGGATGTCCCGGCTCGACGCGCCCAACGCGCGGAACACGGCGATCGTCCGCCGCTTTTTGTCGAGATAGCTCGAAACCGCATTGGCAACGCCCGCGCCACCGATGAGCAGCGTCGTCAATCCGACGAGCGTCAGGAATTGCCCGAGCCGGTCGACCGCTCGGCGCGCGCCCGGCGCCGGATCGCGGCGATCGGAGACGCCGAAGCCGGCATCGGGGAACGCCGCGAGCACCTCCTTACGAACACCTTCGAACTCCGGCGCACGGAGCCGCTCGCCGCCGGGAATGAGAATCCGATAAGTCCAGCGCGTCAGACTGCCTGGCTTGGCGAGGCCAGTTGCGGTGAGAGTATCGAGCGAGATCAGCACGCGAGGACCGAAGGCCGCCTGGCCTGCGAGCTTGTCCGGCTCCCGCCCCGTGAAACCACGGATCACCACCTCGCCGTCGCCCAGCGTCAGCCGGTCGCCGACCTTGAGGCCAAGCCGCTCGCCGAGCAGGCGATCGACGATGGCATTGGGGCCCTGGTGGAGGAGGTTTGACGCGTCTGCGCCGTCCTCTGTCGTCAGTCGGCCGGTCAACGGATAGAGGGCATCGACGGCCTTCACCTCCGCGAGCGCACTCGCCGAAATGGCTTCCGCGCCCGGCTTGCGGGCCATGGCCCGGAGCGTCGCAATCTCGGAGATATGCCCCTTGCCCTCGAGCCATCGCCGCTCCTCGGGGCTTGCTCTCAGATGCATCCGACTGACGGCGACATCGCCGCCGAGCATCATGCGCCCGTTGCTATCGAGGCTGGCGCGGACCGCATCGGCCACCGTGCCGACACCGGTCAGCGTCGTGACGCCGAGCGCCAGACAGGCGAGAAACACCCAGAATGAGCGGAGATTGCCGCGCAGATCGCGCAGCGCGAGTTTTCCGAGCCGCGCGAGCTTTGCCACCGTCATACCGGCGGTTTCCGCTCGTCGGCGACGATCCGTCCGTCACCGAGCGTGATCCGCCGCCGGCACCGGCCGGCCAGGACGGGATCATGCGTGACGAGAACGAGCGTCGTGCCGCGATCGGCGGCAAGCCGGATCAGGAGGTCCATCACCTCCTGCCCGGTTTTCTGATCGAGATTGCCGGTCGGCTCGTCGGCGAAGAGAATTCGCGGCGCGCCCACGATGGCGCGGGCGATAGCGACGCGCTGCTGCTCGCCGCCCGACATTTCGGCCGGAAAATGCTCGGCGCGACGGCCGAGACCGACGTCGGCAAGTGCCGCATCGGCACGAGCGAGGGCATCGGGTGCACCGATCAGCTCGAGCGGCAAGGCGACGTTCTCGCGCGCCGTCATGGTCGGCATCAGATGGAAGGATTGGAAGACGATGCCGATGGCGCGGGCCCGGACGGCCGCCCGCTCGTCCTCGCTCGTGCTGGTGATATCCTCGCCAGCCACGACCACGCGCCCGGCGCTCGCGCGCTCCAATCCGGCCGCCACCATTAGCAGCGAACTCTTGCCCGAGCCCGAGGGACCGACAATGCCAATGGTCTCGCCTGCCTCGATGGCGAGGTCTATATCCCTAAGGATCGCGACCGGCCCGGCGCGGCTCGTCAGCGTCAACTGCACCTTGTCGAGGAGAATGGCGGTCATGGGTCTGTTCTATCTGGTGGCTCCGCCCACCCCGTCAAGGGTTGCGGCCGTCATACTCTCGTGACTTGCCTTCGCTTAGGCTTCCGCTCCATGAGTCTGAGCATGAGCCCAAAGACACCACTTGCTCTCCTCGCGATAAGCGGATTGCTGATCGCCTCGATCACTCTCGTTCTCTTTTTTCCCATGCGCACCATGGCCGATTCTGCGATCACCATCGTGGCCTTCGGCGACAGCCTGACGGCCGGCTACGGTCTTGCAGACGCCGATAGCTTTCCAGTGAAGCTCGAAGCGGCACTCCGAGGGCGCGGTCACGACGTCACGATCATCAACGCGGGCGTCTCCGGCGACACGATCGAGGAAGGCCTCGCCCGCCTAGACTGGTCGGTGCCGGAGAACGCCAATGCGGTCATCGTCGAGCTCGGAGCCAATAACGCGATGCGCGGCATGGATCCGTCGGCGGCGGGCGAGGCGCTCGATAAGCTGGTTGGGCGGCTGCGCGACCGCAGGCTCGAGGTGCTCATCACCGGCATGGAGGCCTCGCGGTCGCTGGGACAAGCCTATGTCGAGACCTTTGGCACCATGTTCCCGAAGGCGGCCGGGAAGCACGGCGCGCTCCTCTACGATTTCTTCCTCGACGGCGTGGCGCTCGATCCTACCCTCAACCAGCCGGACGGCATTCACCCGAACGCCAAGGGCGTGGACGTGATCGTGGAGCGCATACTGCCGAAGATCGAGGAGCTCATCGCCAAGGTCAAGGCGAAGAAGGGCTAGGGCTATGCCGCGTCTCTTCACAGCGATCGAAATTCCAGAGACGATCGGCATGAGGTTGTCGCTCATTCGCGGCAACCTTCCTGGCGCGCGCTGGATCGACAAGGAGAACTATCATCTGACGCTCACCTTCGCCGGCGACATCGACGGGCATCAGATGCGCGCCTTCTCGGATGCGCTCTGCGAGATTGCGGCTGAGCCCTTCTCGCTCGTGGTCGACGGTCTCGGCATTTTCGGTGGCGACCGGCCTCGGACCCTCTATGCCGCGATCCGGCCAGAGCGGATGCTCGACGGCCTCCAGCGCGATACCGATCTCGCCGCGCGCCGCGCCGGCATTTCGGTCGAGGCGCGGAAGTACACGCCCCACATCACGCTGGCCCGGCTCTCCGGTACCAGTGCGCGCATGGCGGCCGAGGTTCTGGGGCATATGGGAAGTCTCGAGTTGCCGCCCTTTGCGGTGACAAGGTTCGTGCTGATGTCGTCGAAGCCGAGCGGTGGGGGACCCTATGCCGTCGAGGAAGCCTTCGATCTCGGCGGTATCGATTACAGCGAGGAGGCCGAAGCATGGAACGCGCAAGATTGACCGGGAAGGAACGTCAGGCTGCGTTCGCTGAGCTGCCAGGCTGGACATTGGTCGATGGCCGCGAGGCCATCGCCAAGTCGTTCAAGTTCAAGGATTTCGGCCAGGCCTTCGCCTGGATGACCCGCGTTGCGCTCAAGGCGGAACAACTCGACCATCATCCCGAATGGACGAATGTCTGGAACCGCGTCGACGTCGTACTGACGACGCACAGCGCCAAGGGCCTGACGGAGCTCGACGTGGCCCTCGCCAAGCATTGCGAAGCGGTCGCAGCGGAGGCTACCGGCTCGCCCGGGCGTTGATGTCGCGACGCTTCTTCGCCGGCTTGGCCTTCGCTTGCGCACCTGCACCGGCCGGCGCGAGAACGGGCGCGACGGACTTCGGCAAGAGTTTCTTCTTTTTCGGGTTGTCCGCTGGCTTGGCGCCCAACTCGATTGACGTCTTCAAGGACGTTTGTTGCAGCAACGTCTTCATACCGTCGGCAATCGACGGCGCTTCGACAACCGGCTCTTCACCGACCGAGCTCCCATCGACGGTGACGAGGTCGAGTTCGGTTGGCGTATCTGTCTCGCTCGAGAGCG
Organism: uncultured Alphaproteobacteria bacterium; assembly: GCA_963741525.1. Classification (GTDB taxonomy): domain Bacteria; phylum Pseudomonadota; class Alphaproteobacteria; order Rhizobiales; family Hyphomicrobiaceae; genus JANNSX01. The sequence goes on along the minus strand of CAVUIW010000028.1, from coordinate 39,606 downwards.
TGTCGCGAATGACAGCGGCATCGACCTCGGTCTGATCCGGATTGGCGCTCATCGACGCCTCGTCCAGCGTTTCGCCGCGTTCCGCCGCACGGTACTCCTCGTGCCGCGACAGCTCCGGCTTAGACCATGGGTCGGGTTTGCACTTGCACTCGGGATCGTAGCTCTTGCGATAGAGGAAGGCGGTCTTCAGCTTGCGATAGGGCTTACCCGAAAGGTCCCGCATGTCGCCTGCATCGGCGGCGAGGCTGTACTGGACGTAGAGTTTCGCTTCCGACTGGCAGCTCTGTTCGCAGACGTTTCTATCGCGCGAGATACTCGAGGAGCGCGTGCCGCTGTTCACCGGCCAGTAGTAGCCGTCGCAGAGGCGCACGCACATGGTCCGGTAGCTCGCGTAGCTGCGCGCCTTCGGAGCGGATGGGCGGACGGATACTTTCGGTGGATCGAAATCCGAATCCTCAGTACTGGATTGGGGAATCGAACGAATGATCCTTGGCTTCCTGAGCTGAGCCGCCGGTGCCTCGACATTCAAGGGCGGCCGGGTTTTCGGCTTCTTCGGCTTGAAGATGGAGAACAAACCATCGAGTGGGCCGCCGCTCGACTGGGCGAACCGGACGGGTGCCTCGCTGGGCGAGGACGGATCGGCCAGTATGGTATCGAGATTTTTCTCACCGCTCGCAAAACCGATGGGGTTCGATAGTGCCGCCAGCGCGCAAGGCACATCGGCCGACGCGGACAGCAAGACAACCAGGAGTGAAATTGGCACCGACCGGCTCCACCGGCGGCCCCAGGCGGCCTTGGCCGCATCGGCGATACACATGACGCTACTAATGAACTCGGGCACAACGCGCGCCCGGACCCACCGTCCGAGCCGACGCTCGGCAAGAGTTATGCGGTCAGATTGGATAATGGACCGTTAGCGTGTGCCCGATTGCAGAGTGCCGGCGCCCACGACAGTCGCAGCTCTACTTCCGGTTCGTGAAGCCAGCCGAGCCCGCGGACTTTTTCTTCGCGCTGTAGTTCTTGCCGCTGGCCGACTGGCCGACCTTGGTGATGCCCATCGCAGAGCCGAACCGCACCTGCACGCTGCCCTTCTTTTTGATGGCCAGCGTCGACTTACGCTTCTTCTTTGTCGAGTTGATCGTCGTCTTCGGCGTGCTGACGACGGCTGCCGAGGTCGCCGCCTGCGGATTGATCAACGTCGTGACCGTCGGCCCTTCGAAGCCGACGAGAATTTGTTTCCGCCGGCCTTTCTTGGGCTTGCGGTTGTCGTAGAGCGCCAGCTTTCCGTCCTGGACCAGCTCGGCATACTTCTGATGCCGCTGGAGTGAAGCCGCTTCCCAGGGATCGGGCTGACACTTGCAGCTGTCGACATATTCATTCCGGTAGCGGAAAGCATTGGCAAGGCTCGCGTAACGCTGGCCCTTGAGGTCGACCGCGTCTTCGGGCGTGCCATCGGGGTTCTGATAGTAGAAGAGCTTGACCGGCACGCCGCAGCTCGACTCACAGGTATCCTTGTCCTCGGCTAGGCCGTCACGCGTTGTTGAATAGCTGACGGGCCAGTAGAAACCGTCGCACAGACGTACGCAGAGGGTTCGATAGGTGCCGGAGGGGCCGAGACGCGGACGCGCCTTCTTCGACTCTCCGGGGATGGCCGGGAACACTGACACCGAACCACCAAACTCCTCCGACGGGAACAAGGTGAAGATCGACGTCTGCTTGGTCTTGGTGAGGCCGGAACCATTGCTTCCGATCGAACTCGGAGACGGACTTGTTTTTCTGGGCTCGCTGCTTGGAGCGCTTCACCGACCGCGTAACGAACTCGTTTGTTGCCGGGGATTCAGTCAGCAGCAGAGATCCTTCGAAGCCAACTTCGCCTTCCGCAGCGAGGCCGGCCACGGCCACGGTCTCGGCCTTCTCGACGGATGCGGTATCGCGGGCGCCGAAGAAGCCGCTCTCGGCGGCTCCGGCAAAGAGCGGCATTGCGGTCAAGGCGATCAGCGCGACGAGATCGCTCGCCCCGCTACGATGCCAACGCTTCCTTTGCCCCAGACGCGACACGACCTTACACTCCCAAACTCGGTTAACGGACCTTTTGCACTCTAATCGGGTACCGGATCAATTCCAACCAGGATTTCACGCGCTTACCCGAGCTTGTGCACTAACGATTAGCGGCCATTCCGGGTCGTTTTGGGGCAACGACGACAGAAGACAGTCAGTTGGCTGTCAATCTCGCGCCGCCATCCAGACGGATCGAAACCCCATTCAACATTGGGTTTTCGCAGATCTGGCGCACCATCATTGCGTACTCCTCCGGCCGGCCCAGGCGGGAGGGAAACGGCACGCCGGCGGCAAGAGCCTTGCGCCCCTCCTCGGGCAGGCTGGCAAACATGGGTGTGTCGAATAGTCCTGGCAGTATGCTGACGACGCGGATGCCGGAGGGGGCAAGATCACGAGCGACGGGAAGGGTCAGGGCCGCAACCCCGCCCTTGGAGGCCGCATAGGCCGCCTGCCCCACCTGACCATCCTCTGCGGCAATCGAGGAGGTTGTCACGATCACGCCGCGCTCGCCGTCGGGGCCGAGCGGGGAGAGGCGCGCCATGCCGGTGGCCGACTGGGCCATGAGGTTGAAGGTCCCGACGAGGTTGACGGCGACGACCTTGGCGAAGCTTGCGAGGTCGTGCGGGGCGGTCTCGCCGGTATCACGGCTACGGCGCACCGTGCGCTTGCCGATGACGATGCCTGCGCAAGCGACGGCGAGCCGCTCCTGACCATGGTGCTCTCGGGCTTCGCCAAGCGCCTGGGCCACGGCGTCGTCGCTAGTCACATCAGCCCGGATATAGAGCGCCCCGGTCTCTGTGGCCATGCGCGCTCCGGCGGCATCGTCCAGGTCGAGAATGGCGACCTTGACACCCTTGCTCCTCAGGAGCTTGACCGTCGCCCCGCCAAGCCCGGAAGCGCCACCGGTTACGACCGCCGAGATATCGCCGTCGAGCTGCATAAGCCTTACCTTTCCCCAAGATGCGGCTTGAGGTGGGGCCGCACGGTTCCTATCTTAGGTCTTGTAGCCTTGCGTGCGCTCCGGGCAAGGGTGCGGCGAGGCGGACTTGGTCGTGGAGGGACGAACGGGTGAAGCCGAATTCCGCAGCGGACGCGCCAATCGACGGCGAGGTGCTGACGCCCGAGGACATTCGCGCGCGCTCCGTCACTGTCGACAAAGGGTTCTGGCCGAAACTGCGTAAGGTGGCGCGCCGGATACCGTTCTCAAGAGATCTCGTCGCCGCCTACTACTGCGCCATGGACGACGGCACACCACTCCGCGTTCGCGCCACCTTGCTCGGGGCGCTCGCTTATTTCATCCTGCCAATCGATGGCATCCCGGATATCATCGCCGGTTTAGGCTTCACCGACGATGCGGCAGTACTGGCCATTGCCGTTAAAATGGTTGCCTCGCACATAAAGCCGAAGCATCGCGAGGCCGCCCGGCATGCGCTCGCCGACAAGCTCCCGGCGACAGGCGATACGGCGAAGCCGGTCTGACAGAGGAAGGGCGGGCCGAATGGATTTTGCGACGACCAGTGTGTCAGCGATCGCGATCGGCGCGGTGGCCGTCGTGCTGCTGCTCGGCCTCTGGAACATGATGCGCGGCGGTCCGGCCAACAAGAGCCAGATGTTCATGCGCTGGCGCGTCGGATTGCAGTTTGTGGCCATTGTCGTTTTGATGGCAACCCTGTACCTGACGGGGCGGTAGCGGCCGGCGCATCGGACTTTCTGTGCGGTGTCCCGGTGCCGGCAATGCGTCGCGTCGGGTGAGCCTAGTTGCCGATGAGTCAGGAAACCGAAACCACGCATATCGCATCGGTGGGGATACCGTCATCGAAGCTGCGTGGATCGTTTGCCGCGGCAGGGTTGAGCCTCGCCATCATCGCACTCGCCTATCCCGGTCGCGCCACGAACGACACTTTAGGTTGGTTGCTGCAGGTCCGGCGGCACGACATCGTCGATGTCCAGCCGCCGGGCGCGCCGTTGCTGTTGTCGATCTTCGATTCAGTTTGGCCTGGCCCATTCAGCTTGGTCGCGATCAACCTCGTGCTGTTGTGCTTCGGCTTGATGATTTTCTGGGGCCAGTGGCTGCGATCGGTGGCCACGGCAATTGCCGCCTCACTAACTGTGCTCTCCTATCCGGCAGTGCTGACGATACTGCCGGTCGCCTGGCGAGACATCACCGGCCTCGCACTCACCATCCTGACACTGGCACTTGCGCTCCGCCTCTGGAACATCGAGCGCGGCGCGTACGACGGCGGCAATCGCGGCCTGATATGGGCCGGCATTCTGGCGCTCGGCGTCGCCGGTGCGTTTTTCCGGGCGAACCACGCGGCCGGTGTGCTGCCGCTGGTGGCTTTGCCGCTCTATCCCATCATGCAGCGCTACCTGGGCCGATCCGGCCTGCTGCCCCTCCTGGGTTCCATGCTTGGGGCTCTACTCATTCTCGTTGCGGCGAGCATGATCGCATTCGCTCTGTCGTCTGCCATCACGCGACCTGTCTATTCGATGCAGGCCTGGAATCTCTACCGGCTGACCCAGATGTCGGTCGAGTTGCAGAAGAACCTCCTACCTCCGGCGCTCTACCCGAAAGTCGGCGTGCCGGAGCTGGAGGCTTTGATGGACGCATCTGACTCTCCGTACCGCAGCATCTTCTGGACGGCCTACTCCCGCGCAAACAACGACTTGCTTCCCGTTATCAACACTCCCGAGCAGTATCGGGTGCTTTCCAAGGCGTTCTCTGACGCCGTGATCGAGCATCCGGCGACCTTCGCGACAATTTCCTTGAGAGAGATGTGGTCCTACTTCGACTGGTGGCGAGCACCCACCGGTTCCTACTATGTGAAAAATCAGCCGTCCGGCGTATTCAAGGTAACTTCGCCGGATGGGACCGAGCTTGCACTCGACATCAACTGGCCGACGGCCGTACCGGAAGCTTCGGAAAAATTCCTCCGTACCTGGTCGAAACTCGTTCAGCCCGCGCTGGTTCGCAATCCCTTGCCGATCATGACACTGTCGATTGTGTTAGGCTTGCTGGCATTCGCACTGCGATTGCCGGCCGCGCCTCTAATGATGGTGACGGCCCTGGCCGCGGTCACCCACTTCCTCGGCATCATCTGGATCGCGTCACTCTTCGATTTTCGCTTCGGGCATCAGTCGATCGCGTTGTCGGTGATAGCCATATTGCTGTTCGCGATCGATGCCAGCGTGGCGGTGCTGCGCTGCGGCACCCAATTGGCGAAGAGTTAACGCTTCCTCAACCGAACGCTGCAAGCCTCTGTCGGCGCGGCGTCCCGCCCGCTATCGCGTGTGGGCACTCGCCGTTAGTCCGAAAGACAGCAGCGCATGCGATCCATTGCCTTGCTCATTGCCCTCGCTGCGACGAGCGGCGCCTGCCAGGCCGGCGAGGATCCGCCGTACTTGAGCGAACTCCGCCTCGGCCTCTTCGACCAGAGCGTCGATGGCGCCAATTCGGAGACCGGTGTCGCCCTCAATGCCGAGGCGTTGTTTCAGCCGCTGCCGTGGTCCTCGGGCTTTCCGGCACTTGATCGGGTGATCCAGCCGCGTCCCCATATCGGGGCGACCATCAATACCGGCGGCGACACGAGCCTCGCCTATGCAGGTCTCGCCTGGACGATCCCGCTCTATCGCGATTGGCTGTTCGCCGAGGCGTCGATCGGCGGCGCCCTCCATAACGGGCCACTCGAGGCGCCTGGCGTCGCCTCCTATGGGTGCAGCTGGGCCTTTCGCGAGACGCTCTCGCTCGGGCTCAACATCACCGAGGATTGGAGCCTTCTCGGCACCTTCGAGCACATGTCGAACGCCGATTTCTGCGACTACAATCGCGGCTTGACCAATGCTGGCGTCCGTCTAGGTTACAGCCTCGATTAGCGGCGGCCCCTGGCGTCGCCAGGTGGTTTGATGGTCGTCCTCAACAAAATCTACACGAAGACCGGTGACGCCGGCGATACGGCGCTGGGCACCGGCGAGCGTGTGCCGAAATTCCAGCTTCGCATCGCCTCCTACGGCACGGTCGACGAGGCCAACTCGTCGATTGGCGTCGCGCGGCTGCATGTCGGCATCGGCCAGGAGACGGTCGACGCCATGCTCGGCCGCATCCAAAACGACATGTTCGATCTGGGCGCCGACCTTTGCACACCCGACCGGGGTCAGAAGCTCGACTACGAGCCGCTCCGCATCACCGAGGCCCAGGTCGACCGCCTCGAAAGCGAGATCGACACGCTCAATGCCGAGCTTTCGCCGCTCCGCTCTTTCATCCTGCCGGGCGGCTCGGCGGCCGCCGCCCACCTGCATGTCGCGCGCACGGTGACGCGCCGGGCCGAGCGGTTGATGGTCGAGCTGTCGCGGGAGCCCGGTGAGGTGGTGAGCCCGGCCGCCATCAAATACATCAACCGGCTTTCCGATTTCCTGTTCGTCGCAGCGCGTTACGTGAACGACAAGGGCGCCCGCGACGTGCTCTGGGTACCAGGCCAGAACCGCTAGCCCGTTCTCAGCTCAAAGGGAGCCTCCATGTTCGTCCCGATCCGCGACGAGAATCGGCTCCGGTCCATACCCTTCCAATATGTGACGCTTGGGCTGATCGCCATCAATGCGGCCGTGTTCCTCGGGCTACAGCTTCCCGATCTCCTGCAATCCGATGTCTGCGGGCAAATGACGCTCGCCAAGCTTTTCGGCGTCGTACCGATCGAGCTTTCAGGCACGCAGACGACCATCGAAGGCTGCGCACCATCGGGTGCGCTCTCGATCCCCGAGCCCTTGACCCTCATTACCTACCAGTTCCTCCACGGCGACATTCTGCATCTCATCGGCAACATGTTGTTCCTGTGGGTCTTCGGCGACAATGTCGAGGATGCGCTGGGGCACGTGAAGTACCTCATCTTCTATCTCGCCTGCGGCATCGCAGGGGCGCTGGCCCATGTCATGATGACGGGCGAGCCGAGCGCACCGTTGATTGGGGCGAGTGCCGCCATAGCGGGGGTCGTCGGCGCCTATCTCGTCCTGCATCCCAATGTGAGCGTCTGGGTACTCGTCATGCGCTTCTTCCCGCTGAAGATACGAGCGCTATGGGTGTTGGGCGCCTGGGTGCTGATGAACATCGCTTTCGCGGTGTTCGGTATCGATCCACTCGTCGCCTGGTGGGCCCATGTCGGGGGCATCATCGCTGGCGTACTGCTGGTCCTGATCATGCGACGCCCCGGCGTGCCGCTCTTCGGCAAGGGAACGGCCTGACCATTGACCATGATCGGACATGTCGCACTCGTGTCGCAGTGCAGCGGAGCGGGCGCCCATTGACTCGCCCAAAACCCGGTCTTACCGTCCGCAACTGCTCATTTCGCGAGTGCGAAAGAGCGGCCGCGGCGCACCAATTCGGGGGAAACGGCCAGCGCCCGAGACCTCAGCCAGCAAGGTTTTTAAGGCGGCCGAGAGACGCCTGGATTCACACGGAGCAGGGCACTGATGAAGATCCTCGTCCCGGTCAAGCGGGTGGTCGACTACAACGTCAAGATCCGAGTCAAGTCTGACGGGTCGGGCGTCGAACTCGCCAACGTCAAGATGAGCATGAACCCGTTCGACGAGATATCCATCGAGCAGGCTATCCGCATGAAGGAAGCCGGTCAGGCGACGGAAATCGTTGCCGTCTCGATAGGTCCCGAGAAGGCGCAGGAGACCATCCGCACCGCACTCGCCATGGGCGCCGACCGCGGCATTCTCGTGCAGGTCGACGACATCATCGAGCCGATCAACGTCGCCAAGATCCTGAAGGCGGTGGTTGTGGCCGAGCAGCCCGGCCTCGTCATCGTCGGCAAGCAGGCGATCGACGACGACTGCAATCAGACCGGCCAGATGCTCGCCGCCATGCTCGGCTGGCCGCAGGCGACCTTCGCCTCCAAGATTGTGCTGGAAGGCGGCAAGGCGACCGTCACGCGCGAAGTCGACGGCGGTCTGCAAACCATCACCGTCAACATGCCCTGCGTCGTCACCTCGGATCTGCGCCTCAACGAGCCGCGCTATGCCTCGCTGCCGAATATCATGAAGGCGAAGAAGAAACCGCTCGACATCAAGAAGCCGGCGGACTTGGGCGTCGACATCACGCCGCGCCTCAAGGTGCTGAAGACGGTCGAGCCGCCATCGCGCAAGGCCGGCGTCAAGGTCAAGAGCGTGGCTGAACTGGTCCAGAAGTTGAAAACCGAGGCAGGGGTAATCTGAGCCATGGCCGTTCTTCTCGTAGCCGAGCACGACAACAAGGCGCTGAACGGCGTCACGGCGAAAGCGCTGACCGCCGCCAGGGCGATGGGCGGGGAGGTTCACATCCTCGTCGCCGGCAATGGCTGCAGCGCGGTCGCCGATGCCGCCGCCAGGCTCGACGGCGTCAAGCGCGTGTTGCTTGCGGAAAGCCCGCAGCTCGAACATGGCCTCGCCGAGGAATTGGTGGCGCTGCTTCAGCCGATGATGGCAGGATACGACGCCATCGTCGCCGCCTCGACGGCTTCCTCCAAGAGCTTCATGCCGCGCCTCGCCGCCACCCTCGACGTGGCGCAGGTCTCCGACATCACCGGCGTACACTCGGCCGACACCTTCGAACGGCCAATCTATGCCGGCAACGCCATCCAGACCGTGCAGTCGACGGACCCCAAGAAGGTCGTGACTGTCCGCACCGCATCCTTCGCGGCGGCAGGCGAGGGCGGGTCGGCTCCAGTCGAAGCCGTGTCGATCCCGGGTGCCGCTGGCGTCTCCAAGTGGGAGCGCAACGAGCTGTCGAAATCCGACCGGCCGGAGCTGACATCCGCCAAGATCGTCATCTCGGGCGGTCGCGGCATGCAGGCGGCCGAGAATTTCGGCAAGTACCTCGAGCCGGTCGCCGACAAGCTGCGCGCGGCCGTCGGGGCCAGCCGCGCCGCGGTCGATGCGGGCTATGCACCAAACGACTATCAGGTCGGCCAGACCGGCAAGGTGGTGGCGCCCGACCTCTACATCGCCGTCGGCATCTCGGGCGCGATCCAGCATCTCGCCGGCATGAAGGACTCCAAGGTGATCGTCGCCATCAACAAGGACGAGGAGGCGCCGATCTTCCAGGTCGCCGACTACGGCCTCGTCGCCGATCTCTTCCAGGCCCTGCCGGAGCTGGCGGCCGAGCTCGACAAAGCCCGAGGCTGACCGCCATGACCGCTACAATGCAAGGGGTTTCCGTGATGGACAAGCAGGTGAGCCCGGCCCAAGCCGGCAGCAACGGCACCGGCAGCAGCGCGGAAAGCGAGAGCATTCGCGCGGCCCGGGGGAAGGTCAGGAAGGTCGGCATCATTGGCGCCGGCCAGATGGGCTCCGGAATCGCCCATGTGGTGGCGCTGTCGGGCTACAAGGTCGCCATCAACGACATTGCCAAGGAGCGCTTCGATACCTCCTTGGGCCTGATCGAGAAGAACATGATGCGGCAGGTCACGCGCGGCAAAATCAGCGAGACCGACAAGATCGCCGCGATCAAGCGCATCACCTTCGCCCCGAAGCTCGACGATTTTGGCGACGCCGATCTGGTGGTGGAAGCCGCCACCGAGGACGAGGACGTCAAGAAGAAGATTTTCTTGGCGCTCTGCCCGCATCTGAAGAAGGATGCGATGCTGGCGACGAACACCTCGTCGATCTCGATCACGCGCCTTGCCGCCGTCACCGACCGTCCAGACCGCTTCATCGGCATGCACTTCATGAACCCAGTGCCGGTGATGGTGCTGGTCGAGCTGATCCGCGGCATCGCCACCGAGGACGAGACGTTCAACACCTCACGCGGCTTCGTCGAGAGCCTCGGCAAGACCATCGCCGTGTCGGAGGATTTCCCGGCCTTCATCGTCAACCGCATCCTGCTGCCGATGATCAACGAGGCGGTCTACACGCTCTACGAGGGCGTCGGCGGCGTGGAAGCCATCGACAAGGCCATGCGGCTCGGCGCCAACCACCCGATGGGGCCGCTGGAGTTGGCCGACTTCATCGGTCTGGATACGTGCCTGTCGGTGATGCAGGTGCTCTACGAGGGCTTGGCCGATTCCAAGTACCGCCCCTGCCCGCTGCTGGTGAAATACGTCGAAGCCGGCTGGCTCGGCCGCAAGTCGAAGCGCGGGTTCTACGATTACCGCGGCGAAGTGCCGGTGCCGACGAGGTAGGCTGACTCGAAGCGTTGCAAGAACTGCGCTAAACTCTCGCTTATGGCGCGGGGGCAGCTTTGTCCAAGGACGACGAACCACTTGTTTTGAGGGTTGAAAGCCACCCAGACGGCATTGCGCCGCTTCGGGTCGATGGCATCGTTCCGCAACATATCGGTCGGTCAAGAAGCATCGCCGGGCCAATTTTGCGCGTTTTGGCGGGCGTGTTAATTCTTGCAACGCTGCTCCACCTCACATTCGGTATTTTGGGACGCTCAGTACTCAACGACCTCAACAATCTATTGAAGTCTGCGAGTTCTGTACCAGCTGCAAAGCCTACACCAACTGAGGTCACGTCTCCCGAGACTGCGAAAACGGCGCAGCAAGTGGTCTCCGAGGCAGAGCAGCAACTTGATCATCTTATCGGCCAGCAGGCGTGTAATCAGCCAGCTGTCCTGGAAAAAATGAAGCAGCTTTACGACCGGTTAGATTTTGGCTCGGCAGCCAACTTAGGGCAGACATTCTTGGATCAATGCGACAAAAATGCCGAGATTGGCTTCACGACAATGGAGAGTTGGTTTCGAGTTCTGAATTTAACAAATCAATGGCCGTGATCGATCAGTTTCCTGACGAGGCGGGATACTACAGCGATCTGGCGACGTGGCGGGGCTTTGTGCTTGAGCGTCTCGGTCGCAATCTCGAAGCAGCAGAAGCCTTCGAGCGCGCCCTGTATACTTTCACGGACCTATCACAGGTCGGCGGTGTGCAATTTTACTACGCTACTCGTGCTTACAAGGCTGCGAGGCAGTACTGCAAGGCGATGAGACCGCTGGAGCAGTTCGCTGCATTCGACCCAGCGGGGCGATTTACCGCCGACGTAAAGGCAACACTCGGGGAGCTCGGCGCTCTGGGAAAATGCGGTATCGGAGAAGCTGGCAGATTTGACGTTCCGCTTTCTCGCCGTGATAACATCCTGATAGTGAATGCCGTAGTAAACGGCGCCCCGGCAAAGCTTATTGTCGATACTGGAGCGAGCGCCGTACACTTGACAAGGAAATTTGCGGAGCGCGCCGGTATCACGCTCGAACAATCTTCGATGGTGCGGGTTCAAGGCGTGTATGGCAGCGGGCCCGCGTACTTTACTGTAGCCCGCGAAGTCGGCTTGGGAAATCGAGTCGAAACCGATGTGCGCGTGCTCGTGGCGAGTGCCGACGATGGATTGACTGGAGTCGATGGATTGTTGGGGCAAACGTATCTGTCGCGGTTCAAGGTTACAATCGATGGCGAGATGCTAACACTCGAACCGCAGCTCAATTGACGACGCAAGTATGCTTTATCAAACTCAAGGGCGTCGTCCTCGCGCACTAGTTCCGCACCGCCGATTGGCTCGTGCGCCGCGCCGAGCTGCACAGCCGGGCGAGCGATGATCTCGTGCACGAGGTGCTGGCCCGCATCGAGGCCATCCTGTCGCTCGATCTACGTTGATACGAAAATCTGGTGCCGCAGGAGGGATTTGAACCCCCGGCCACCCGCTTACGAATTCCGATCAGGCGACTTCTCTTGACGTTTCAATGATGCTGTACGACGGAGGATATCCGTATGTTTTTAGGATTTTATTGGATTTTTCTCGCACTTTGGATGAGAGAAAATACCCCTGGTTTGTTCCGGGTGAGGTCAGATTTCAGCGGTACGGTAGCGGTACAGAATGGTGGAGCGGTCTGACCGCATGTGCTAAGTCGCTCGTGGCTCTCACGAGGGATTTCACAGGCGCATGGGTTTGCGATCAGCACACATCCTACCTCGCAACGTCGCGAAGATCGAAGCCGCAAAGCCGCGAGGCGACGGCGGCACGGATTGGCGTATCGAGGGGGTGCGTGGGCTCGTGCTTCGATGCCATCGCTACGACGACGATGCGACCTGGCTCTTTCGATATCAATCCGGCACGGGGAAGGTTCGGCGGGAGCGCACCATGCGGCTGTTCCTGCGATCCGAGTTCCCGGCGCGAACGGCCTTTGCCCGCGCGCAGAACCTGCAAAGCCAGATCAGCGATGGCCGCGATCCAATGGGCGAGCGGCAGACCCAGCGCCAGGGGATCACGCTACGCGAGCTTGTTGAGCAGCGGTTGGCGAGGCCAGAGGAGCTATCGTATCGGAGCCGGGTCAACTACGCCCAACTCCTGGACCGCACGTTGATGCCGGAGATTGGGCATCTGCCTGCAAGCTCGATCACGGCCGAGCAAATCGCTACGCAGCTTGTGCGGATCGAAACCCGAAGCAAGACGGGCGCACACCAAGTCAAGTCCGCATTGAGTGCAAGTTATCGATGGGCCGCGAAGCGAAAGCTCGTCACGAGCAATCCGCTCGTGGGGCTCGGTTTCTCCTACCAGAGCCCGCCCCGCATTCGCGAGTACACACCGGATGAGGTCAAGGCCATCGCGAATGGCATCGAGAGCGCGCCCGGCATCGGTGAAGCCGTCCGCCTTGTGCTCATGCTGACATTGCTAACCGGTGCTCGACTTGGCGAGATAGTCGGGTCCACCAAAAGCGAGTTGACGCTTGAAGGTGATCGGCCGGTACTCAGGATTGAAGCCACGCATTCAGCGGCGGGCAAGCTCGTGGAGGGCCGCACGAAGTCAAAGCGCGCGAAGGTCATTCCGTTGTCACGGCAGGCGTGCGAGGCCTTGCGGCGAGCAGTGGAGCTATCGGGGAGCAGTGCCTACGTGTTCCCCGCCGATCTGACCCGGACGCCGCTATCCACATCGGGCAAGCGGACGAAGCAACCGCGAACACCGCACGTCAATCAGCAATCCGTTAGCCGGGCCGGTGGCAAACTGCGGATTGCAGTAGGTATCGATGATGTTCGCGTTCACGACTTCCGCAAGATCGTGGCGACGTGGCTCGGCGAGCAAGGGACGGACCCGGTGATCATCGAAACAGTGCTCGGCCATGCGGGCGGCGGGATCACACGGACGCACTATGATTTCAGCCGGAGAGAGCCAGAGGTCCGCGCCGCTCTACAGCGCTGGGCAGATCACGTTGACGAGCTGATCCGCCCAACGCAGTGTTGACGTAGGTATCTTGACTTGTGGCTATGCGGAAATACGGCCATACAAACGACTGAGGATTTCGTCCCAATTTCCAATATCTGCGAAGGGGCAAGGGCTGTTGCCTCCGGTACCGACGAAGGTAACCCGACAGTCGTAGCTAACGATTAAGTCCCACATACCAATCGGAAGTTGGCCTGCGCCGTTCGCTGCCACCGGCTCTAAGTAGAGCTTTCCAAAAGCTATACTGCCGCCAGCCTGGGGGTTGGCCGACCAACGATATCGAAGCGACGCACTCTTCTCCGCAAATGTCTCATTCGCGGACAGAATGGCGGTCTCGAGTTCAGGAGACAACACATCCACCCAATGCCGTCTTGCACGCTCGCGCCGCAGGTCATCGGCCTCAATTTTGGCAATGTCATCGGCCTCTTGGCGCAACTTCGCAAATCGCTTCTCATCGATCGCTTTCGCAAGTTTCATAGACATGTCTCACGTCCTTTCGGTGGCCCAAATGGCCGTCTGCAATCAGCATGTAGGATTCGGTGGATCGAGTCCTGCTTGCACTGCGATACTCCACAAATTGCAGATACACTGGACGACTTATGCGGCGGCTCGCAGAGTGACGTTCGCAATGCTGATTGAGCCGTCTCGCCTCTGGATCGCGAAACCCGCTTGCTTGGCGTGCTGGCGGAACTCCTTTGCGAACTCGAGTTCCGATAATGCTCGCTCTGACCGCGCCTCGCACCAGCGACGATACGGCTCATGCAGGCGAGCGATGATCACGTTGCCGCCGGGCTCGTGGTCCAGGCATTCGACGGCGAACCGGAGCACGCTGCCAATGGGCAGCTCGGGAGAGGGCTCGGCAGTCGAGTAGCTGGTGCCGGTGGCATCCGGTGTGACTGCGATTGCGTCGCGACCCATTGCCAGGGCTGACAGCTGCGAGAGACGAACAGCTGCCGGGAAAGACAGCGAGGCCGTCAACTCGATAGCTGCGGCGGCCACGAGGGCGAACACGTCGCGGACCAGCACATCGCCAAGGCCAGAGAGCCGCGCCACGAGCCCGGCGAGCCAGTCGCCCTCTTGTGCTCCCGCCGCGCTCCCCGTGGCTGCCACGGCCGTCCTCAGCTCGGTTATGCGGGCTTCAAGGCGCTGGGCTTCCTCGCTGCGAGCAAGTTCGGCTTGCGTCTTGCGGTAATCGGCGCACCACGAGCGGCTATCGGACAGCGTGGCGTCTGTGCACCCGGCCGTCTTTTGCCAACGCTTGTCAGTTCGAAGGGCGGACAGGCGAGCCTCGATGGCGGCTGGCGGTTCGATAGTGCCCAGCGCGGCAAGGCGCTCACGCGACCGGGACAGCTCGGCACGGCTATCGCCTGCAAGCTCTGCACTCGTCTCGATAGCAGCGGCGGACGTGGCTCGCAGCTGAGCAATGCGGCCCGAGACATTCGCGAAGCTGAGGGCCAGCATGATCCCTCCGGCAAGCGCCAAACCGGCAGAAAACGTGCGGGCCTTCAACGCGAGCAGGACGGTCGCGGCCGTGAGAAAACCGACCTTCGCCAGATCGACCAAGCCGAACAATGCTGCCAGCTGGTGAGACGCTTCATCGGTGACACCCGATGCGTGTCCGGCAGTCACGTTGATCCAGACGGACAACGCGACGGCTCCGATGCCGAGTGCGATCAATGAGGTCACGAGAATGCGACGCATCGGATCAGCCCTTCGCTTTGCGGTTGGCCGCATGTGCGCGGATCGCATCGTCAAGCCACTGGCCCATGGTTACGCCGTCCTCAATGGACAGCCCTACCAACATCGCCTTGGCTTCCTCGCTGATCCGAGCATTGAGCGGGGCAACCAGCTTGCTCCGGCGACGGCGGCCATCCGGGACGGCGCGGCTTGTGTAGGATGCACGCTCTTTCTTGCGCCGCAACTCGACGATGCTCGGCTTCTCTTCACTCATGGCCTTGGTCACTCCGGTGTTGACGGTGGGCTTGATCGACGCGCGCTTAGCGAGCGCTTCCAGGCTCTGGGCAAGTTTCTCTCTCTCGGACTCGGTCATCGGTGATCACCGTGCCTTCCGCCGGGCAGGCTTGGCATCGAGCGCTTTCAGCTGCTCGGCAATCTCGATCCAGAGACGCCGCAACTCCGATGCGCTCTTGTCGCGCGCGGTTTTGATTTCTTGTGCGCTTCGCCCGATCTTCATCGCTTCACGGATCGTGAACCGCGAACTGACGGACGTGGTGGCGACTTTCACGCCTTCCGCTTCCAAGGCGTGGCGGGCTTCCGCGACGTGCTGCTTGGCTTCGTCCGGCGTCTCGTTGATGACTGCGAGCACGAGCTTCCCGTGCTTCCGGGCCAACTCAATGGTGGCGTCAATCGAGAGCATGTCGAGAGGCGAGACCTTGACCGGGAGGATCACCAGATCGGCGAGCGCGACGGCCCGCTCGGCGAGGTCGGATGCTGTTGGCGGACAATCCAGGATGACGAACCCAATGCCGCGCTCGTCAGCTGCCTCACGAATGGCGTCCAGATCGTCTGGCTCCGAGAGGCGGAAAAGCAGAATGTCTGACGCGCCGCGCAGGCTGTGCCAAGCTTCCAGGCTTGCCTGTGGGTCCAGGTCGGCAACGGCGACCTGCTCGCCCTCTCGAGTTGCCGCTACAGCCATGGCGCTGGCGAGCGTCGTCTTCCCGCTGCCGCCCTTGGCACTCGAAAACGCGATGATCCTCATTTGGCCCTGCCTCCCGCTATGTGTATGCGCCAAACACGTAGCAGCTACGTGTCTGCTACGTATATATGATAAGGCAGGCATGTGTCAACCACGTAGCAGAACTCAAAGCTGCTATGTGGTGGCTACGTCATAGGTGGCTGGATTGACTGGTCATGGCCCCGCCGGTGCCTTGCGGGTTGCCGCCCCTTGGCCGCTGGCAAGCATCCTCGCTGCCGCGCGCCCGCCCCCTCGTGGCGACCGGCGCGGACATCGGCCAAGGTGATGCCGGACGCCACAAAGGCAGGCTTGATGTGGGCAGGGCCGTCCGCCCGCCGTAGCCGTGCCGGTGCCGGTGTCGATCCTATTCGCCAGTTTGGTTACCAGGGCGAGGGGGTGCCCGAGGAAGGCCCGCCGCGCTGCGAGGGGCGGTCAGGGGCGGCCCTTTTTGTGTTCGGGGCTCTCCATGTGGCCGGGAACGGCTCTCGGCCGTCCTGGGGGCTCCTGATGCGGTTCTGCGGGGTGCACCGATGATCCGGGTTCGTCCAGGCCTGTCAGGCCATGCAGGCGTGGCGTACATGCAACACGGCTCTCGAGTTCAGGGTCGCGCGCCCGTGTTCTTTGGAGGCCCGTGAATGCCTACGCCCGGCAATCAGCCGTCCGATCCGGCCAACCCGTTCCCATGCTCGCCCCCGTACCCCCAGCCCCACGGGGCCGCCGTTGACCGCCGGACACGGCCGGGAGGTCGCCGGCATGTGGAACGAGCTCGTCGCGGACGGGGGCGATTCCGCGGTGAAGAGGGAGTCGTCAGGCCGCCATGCCACCAGGGATGACCGCGAACGATGCTCGCCGCGTCAGGGCGGCTGTGGCCCGCTGATCGGTCTCTCGGGCACGGACGGTAGCCGCCCCCTTCCTGGAGGCCGCCCTACGGCTCTCGGCCTTGGCCATGGCTATGCGGAACTCGGGCGACTGCTCAATCATGGCGACGCGATCCAGGCGGTACAGCTTGACCGGTGCGCCTGTGGGGTAATGCGGGTTCACGATCTGCCGATCCGGGGCTGCGAGGAACCGGGCAACGAGCCGCCTTGTCCAACCACGCTGCTCGCAAAGCCCGAGCTGCGAAAGCCACATTAGGTCACGCGCTGCACGGTCCATGATCGTCCCTGTTCCGCTGATTATCTTGGGAAGCAACCTACCCGATCCGAACCTTATATGCAAACGGTTCTCAATTGCGTTAACGTCGTTGCATGTGCATGACTGCCCGACGAAGCCCTCAATTTTTTGAGCGACCACATGTCGATGATGGGATTCGTGCGATTGAGCTTTGGCGGAGTCGACATGTGGCGGTGCCCCGGACGGCTTGGGGGGTGCGAAGTTGGGTGAATGGGGCATGCCCGGATGACGCGGCTGAGCGGTCATAGGTCCGTTTGAGGCGTGAACGGGGCTTGGCGTTGAACAGCTCGGGCAGGATGGGAACCTTGAAGCTGTAACTCATGGGCTCCCGCATCGATGGCCCCATGGAACTGCTGACAAGAACATCCGAGTGGGCAACAAGGTGGAGGCGGGAAGCAAGTACACACTGACCTACATAGTCCTTCGGACAACCCTGGTATCGGTCGCCACGAGATGGCAATGTCGTGTCCGTCAGGGTACGGCCTCAGGATTGACCGCGTACCCGCTCCATGCGAGCCGTGGCCAAGGTGCCAACGCCAGTTCGCCGAGTGGGGCTTCGATCCAGCCGTCTGGCGTCCACACAATTTCCACCGGCTCACCGTCGCTACAGCCGATGGTGACGTAGTCCTCGGCGGGTCGGGACGGTGGATTATACTCGGCTTGGATCAGGTGGGCAGGGATGGCGATCCCCGATTTGAGCGCGGGGGCGAAGCCACTAGCACTCTGGGCGGCCACCATGATCCGGGTGGCCTCATGTCCATACTCGACAATGTAGCGGATGATGCGGTCCTGTTCGGCTCGACCAAGCTTGTCCCGAAGGGTGCGGTCGCCTTTTGCTGAAAGGTTAACGACCTCCTTCCAAAGCAGACCGCGTGTCTCCCGATCGTACTGGGTGAGTTTCCCGGCCGCCGTGCTGATCCGGGCCTTGCTTGCCCGCTTGCTGGCGTTGCGCTCCCCCCGCCGGTGCGCCGTCCACTCGGCCTCTGGCATCGGCACGAGATAGGTCATGCCGCAGGCCTCAGCCTCCTCGCGAGAGATGCCGAGCATATCGAGGATCGTTTCGCGAGAGAACGGCTTGTACTTCTCCCCCTTCGCCTTGGCCTCACCGACGTAGCTCATGATTGCCGGCACGGCGGCTCGGGCCTCATCCTCGATATCTGGCCCGCACAAC
This sequence comes from uncultured Alphaproteobacteria bacterium, assembly GCA_963741525.1. Classification (GTDB taxonomy): domain Bacteria; phylum Pseudomonadota; class Alphaproteobacteria; order Rhizobiales; family Hyphomicrobiaceae; genus JANNSX01. The sequence continues at coordinate 21,331 of CAVUIW010000028.1, read as the reverse complement.
TCGATGCACACCCTGGCGGTCATGTCCGCAAGGTGCGGGACGTTGGCAGGCGTCGTTGCCAACATGCTGGCCACGATCGGCCCAATGTTTCCACGCACCCCCGAGTACAGATAGCCCGGCGTCTCTCGATTGTTGGCAGCGAGCAAACGCAGGTCCCAAAGCACTCGACCGGGGTACCCCTTGGGAGCGTAGGTCGGCGATTTTGGCCGATCCGCAGATGCACTCTCGATCTTCTTACGTTGCGTCTCCCGAGCCCTCTTTGGCCCAGCACCTTCGTCACGAAGGTTCGGCACGCCAAACTTGGTGCAGAGCTTGTCGAAGTTGTGCCGCTTGAAGCCAGGCTTCGGGCATTTCCAAAGCTCAACCATGCGACCCGATTTTGGATGATAGGTTCCGGGAAGCCGCATCATGCCATTGGCCCGAGTGCTCGCGCCGCGATCTGGGCAAAGGTCGGGGACGAAGATATCGCAGAGCTTCCGCGTCGCGAGCTTCCACCGATTGGCCGCGCCGGGCTTCACGAACTCATGCAACCAATAGAGATGGAACCCTTTCGAGCCCGAACAGACGACAACATCTGGATTCGGGAGGCCCCTCTCTTTCAGCCTGCGCAGCGCCTCCTTGTATACTTCCCGAGGCGTCGCCTCGAAGAACGGCCCTTTGCGGTGTTTCAAGTTGCCGATTGGATCAAGATCGACACGAATTGCGACGAGTCCGGCAACGTGTTTGTTGATCCGGCGCTCGCGCCCCGCCTTCGGATCGATCAGATAAGTGCTCGTAGGATTGATCGCCATCCATATGTCCGACTGGCCGACAAGCTGAGGCAGTGCTCTGGCCATGTCGTTGAGTGGAATAAGCTGCTCGTGGTGCTCGCCATCCTCTCTCGGCGGTTCGGCCCAATCAGGCGGCACCTTGAACCAGATCGGAAGGTCAATTCCGAATCGGATCGCCTCTATGAAGCGAAGGATCGCGCTGAGTGACGGTGGGCTGCAATTTTGCTTCTCCTCCCGCTCGGCATCTCGGATCAGGAAGTGCACAATCCGAAGACGGACGCGCTCACGATGATGCCGGCGCTTCCGATCAGCGGACTTCCTCTTGAAGTCTTGGCGAGCAGCCGGGAACTCTTGATTGATGAGCCATTCGATTTCGATAGCTGTCATCGCACTGCCGGTTAGTCCGATGAACGCGTGGTCGCTCGTGACTTCCAGCAAAAAAGCCTTCGCATCGATGGCGGCGCACGTCTCGTCAGACGCTGCATCGCGGATCAATCCGAGGAGCCGGGAGCGCCGCCATTCGAGCGGCGTCTCTTCGAAGAACCGGTAAGCCATTTCGCGGCTGAGGCCAAAGACCCGAAGGCCCAGCGCGTCAAGCGCACGCTCCACGGCCTCGTCAAGCGGGGACGCGGCGGACACATCGAAGGCGAGGGCGCGATCAGACATCGGCGAACCTCTCGGGATACCGGGCCATGATCCGAGCGAGCCGCTGTTCCTTGTCGTCCACGACCTGCCATTGCCTTTGGGACAGAACCTTGAAGCCGTACAAGGACTCGAGGATGGCCACTTCGCGGTCATCCCAAGCGTTCGGCGCGGTATCGAGCAGGCGCTTGATGATGGCCTTGTGATCGCGCACGGGCTGCTCGCCGTCGAAGTCGAGCCCGGTCTGTCGTGGTGCGGCGGCGACGCCCTGGCTTGCTTGACGAGCGAGCCCGGCAAGCAAGCCATCGGAGACGACTCTCTGCCAGTCGAGCCCCAGCGCAGTGAGTTCCTTTGAGATCGTGTCAGCGGCGCTCGCCCGTTGTCTCTTGGAGCCCGACAGGTCACGCGCACTCCGGGCAAGGCGGTCGGCAAGCGCTCGGGCCTGGGGGGACGTGGGCGGGGTGGGATCGGGCTGGGCCGGGACTGCGAGAGCTTCCAGGGCGGCCACGATGACATCGCGCTCTTCGCCGTCAACCCGCGCATCGAGGCCCGAGATGATCAGGCGTTCGACGCAGAACCCGACACGCTTCAAGAGTTTTCGCAGTTCAACGAACGCCTTGAAAGCATTAGCTCCCGCTCTGGCGTTCGTTCTCTTGGCCGCTACGTGAATTTCCCGAACAAGGTTTGGGGTTAAATCTTGCCAAGTCTGAGAATTTGACTTGACAGTCAGTTCATTCGACACTACATTACCCGCATTGGCCCATTGCATGGGTCACCTCTACTGACACGCATCTTCGCTCCCCAGCTTGATGCTTTGCTGACATAGGGTCCGGCGGGAACCGGACCCGGCTCATGAATTCAACGGCTCGCCACGGGATTTCCCTCCCCTGGCGGGCTGTTGCCGTCTTGGGCTCCTGTCACACGTGAACGAGAGAGCCCAATTCACTGAGTATACACACTGTTTACGAAAAACGCAATCGTTACTTGACACGGTTGACGATTTGGCGGTTGGTTCGCGCGCCTCATGTGTCCGGGCGGAGTTGTCTGGCAGGCGGCCTACTGAAATTCTCGGCAGTGACGGGCTGCTCTACCAGCATGCCGTAGAAGGCGCTCACGGGCCGAACAAGGCCGAGGAATAGCTCTTGGATAGCCAAGCCGAGTTGAACTGGCAGTCGGAGCAACTAAGAGACTTACACCTCAATGCTCGGCGGTTCGCGCCGCAGGTCGTTAACGCAGGTCGCCTCAAGCGGCGATCCTGACGTGCAAGGGGTGTGATCTGTCGAAGAGATGCCGAGAGAGCCACGTGCAGCTTCGACCAGCCATAGGCGATGCGTGATGGGAGATGCATGCGTGGCGGAGCATCGAGTGGACGGACTGCCTGTGGCCGCAGCGGTCGATTCGTAGAGATTGAAGACATCGGGCCGGGCTTTCCTCAACGATTTGTGAGAGCGGGTGAGTGGCTCGACACGACCTAAAATAGCGGACATTGACCGGTACGAGCGGCGGTCGCCCAACTGTCCCATTTATGTCCTTTCATGGGACAGTGGCTCCAGAGCGATGGCACGGTTACGATGTCGTGCTGTCGTTTTTTCGGTTCACGCATTTTGTTAAGGGCTATGCAATTGGTGCACCTTGATGGCAGCACCGGTGCGTTTGGCGTTGTCGGTCAAGGCGCCAGCCCGATCAAAAAACCGGACCAGGGCTGCGCCCTGGACCCAGGAGGTAAAGGGGTAAAGGATCAGGGCGTAAGCGTCCTCCCGAGCCGGAAGCCGTAGTCGTAGTTCGGGACGAAGGTGGAGTTCCGGCTGCGGACGGCCGCGCGAAGGTACCACGGATAGTTGTACCAGGAACCGCCGCGAAGGACACGGTGACTGCAATCTCCGGTTGCTGAAGCCTCGCCATTGCTCGGCGCTCCATTGTAGTTATCCGCATAGCAGTCCTCGACCCACTCCAACACATTGCCATGCATGTCGTGCAAGCCGAAGGCGTTGGGGTTGAAAGAGCCAACGGCAATGGTCTTTTTCCGGTATTGCCCCGCCACACTGCCGCCGTATGTTTCGTTGCCGTTGAAGTTCGCCTGATCGGTCGTGATAGTCAGGCCCGTCGAGAACGGCGTCGTGGTGCCCGCCCGTGCGGCGTATTCCCATTCCGCTTCGCTCAGCAGCCGGTACTCCCGCTCCGTCTTCTTTGACAGCCAGGACACATATTCCTTGGCATCGTCCCAGGACACATTGATCACCGGTTGCCGGTCGCGGCCCCAGCCCCTGTCGTCCGGGTGGCTATTCGACGTGCAGCCGCCATCGTCGGCGCAGGCGTCCCACTCCGCGAACGTCACCTCGAATTTGCCGACCGCGAACGGCTTGGCGATCGTCACATCGTGCTGCGGGCCTTCGTCGCTCGAGCGATCCGCCTCGTTGGCCGGCGAGCCCATGGTGAAGGTCCCCGCCGGCACCACCACCATCTCCGGCGCAACGTCGAGATCGCGGAACACGTCGCCGGGCTTCAAGCACTCTTCTCCGGTGCCGACCTTGACGAGGAGAGCATCGCAACCGGATGGATCGGCCGGCGCGGGTGGCGGCGCCACAACGGCGACCTGCGGTTCCAGCTCCCTCAGCTTCGCCGCGGCGAAATCGGCAAAGACGCTGCCTGGGAAACGTTTGACGATCGCCTCCAACATGCCGCGATTGCCACTGTCCTTGACCTCCGCCCAGGCGGCGGCCGCCTCGGAGAGCGGCGTCTGTGGTTCGACAGCCGTCGGCACCTCCACCTCCCCGTCGCACCCCGCCAGACACAACGGCCCGCGCTCACCCAACAGCTCGTCGCGATAGCCAGGGTTCTGATCGTGGTTGCGTGCGGCGCGGGCGAGCGCGCTCACTTCCGCCCGTACTTTCTGTGCGACGTCCTGGATCGTCAGGCCCTTCTGCCCCAGGAGTGGCAGGAGATTGCGTGTGTAGATCGAGTTGGGATCGGGATCGGTGTCGGAGAGGCGATCGAGCGCCAATTCGCCGGAGCCCGCCGAGAACATCATGAACGTACCCTTGGGCGGCTCGACCATGGCGAGGCCCTTGGCGCCGCCGAACGCGCGCGTGCCGTCGGCCGAGCGGAACGGGTTGTTGCGGCACGCATCGATGATGAAGAGGGCGACGCGTGGCTGGCGCTCGTCCTTCAGAACCTCCGCCAGCTCGCCGAGGTCGATCAGCTGCTTGCGAAACGCCGTCTGCTCGCCCGCGTTCGGCGGCACCGCATCGACAGGCACGAGGAAATTCTGCCCCTTGATCTCGACGCCATGGCCGGAAAAGAAGATCGCGACCTCGTCGCCCGGTGCGACGGCGGCGCTGAATTCCTCCCACAGCGCATAGAACTGGCGGACGTCGGCATTCTCGCCGGCCGTGACGGAGTAACCGAGCTCGCCGAGCTTGCCGGCCATCGCCCGGGCGTCGTTGACCGCCTTCTTCAGCTGCGCCTCTGCCGGGAGTTTCGGATAGTCGTCGTTGCCGATGACCAGCGCCACGCGCTTGGTCGCTTGGGCTGGCGACGCCATCACGCCGACCAGTGACAGGACAAGACCAACGAGCCGAAGGTATCCCGACATTCGACCCTCCCAGCGTTTGAAGGAATGGTATCAATGAGGAGATATTGACCCGAGGAGAAGCGATTGCAAACAGTGAAAATGAGCAAGCGCCGATAAAGTGTTGCGGTGCAATGGAGCCGACGAGCCCTAAGCGGGTGAGACCGGTGGTGTGGGAAGACGGTTAGAGAAATCCCATCACCTACCCGATCAGCGGCAAATGTCGACTTCAGGCAGGATCATGGTATGCTGCCAACTGTCCCATAAATGCCTCTGAACGGGACAGTCAGGCGAGCCAAAGCCGAATTAACACCTTGAAGTCATGAGCCAAAAGCGGCTAACACCAGGTAAAGATCAACTGCTGTAAATGGGACACTGCCGCTTAGACCACAACTTAGCCGTGAAGCGTTGCTGCTCCGGCCGACGTTCAACGGTTGGAAGTTGTTCAATAACATGACCCGTCGAATGGTTTGTCGTCGAGCAGAGAATGCGGCCCTCGCGGCTTGCTCTCGACACGGCAAGCAGTTGTTCCCGACCCAGACGCGCTTCTCCACGTAGCCGACATTGACCGAGGGAAGTGGCGAGTTGACTAAAGTCCTGCACGGCCGTCGGATTTCAGCCATCAACTCTGCTGGGTCAGCCGCACCGCAATGGCGGCGGCCGTCATGCGTCGGCTTCCAGTTCTGAGCTGACACGTGGCCGGGGAGCCAATTCGACATGGGCCATTATCGACATAAGCCGACGAAGGACGATCAGACGTAGTGTTTTCTTCGGGGCGCACCAACTACCTTGAAATTGCAGTCGGAACTGTTCCGGCGCTGATCGCGACTCCCGTGCCCCGTCGTCGCTGCCATAGGGGCGATCTAGATGTTGCTGCCACCAGCGCTAAACCTAAACATGCGTGGCGGAAACGGGTGAACTCTGGCCGGCGCATCGTAACCAGCTGCATATCAAAGATTTTTTAGAATTCTGAGTTCTCCACGTATACCGATTCAAATATGTCTTCACGTCAGCCGAGCTATGCAATAGCATGACCTTTGCTGCAAAGAGCTTTTCAATTGGTCTACAGGCGAAGTCTCGGCATCAGCACTCAGGCGACCATAGCGTAGGCGGGGTGGGTCGCATGCTCAGTCAGACACATCATTCGTCGTCCCGCCGCTTGTGCAACAACGGCGCCTACTGAGGTATTGCTCAGAAGGCGTGAATCTGCGTAGCGGGAGATATCGATGGCATACACGATTTCACCAGAGTCTGTGACGGCAACAGCGAGCGCTCTCGGCGAAGCTCGGAAGCCAATGCTGTTCAAACGCGCGGCCTTCGACGATCTGGGTGTGCTTCTCACATCCCCCGTGGACACCATTGTGTCAGGGTCTAGGGCACAGCTCGATGACCCGACGCAATTGGGTGAAATCAAATGCACCACTCTGAGCCTCGCGAATTCTCCCCAGGTGGTTGCCGACGCCGTTCTTGCAGACGTTTTGGAGAGACAGAGTTCTGAATTTATCACGGATGCGGACAGCAACCCAATCATACGCACCGTTGCGTTCATTGACTTGCGCGTAGCGAACTATCTGGAGCTCGCCGCAACTTTCGACCCGAGCGTGGAGGTCGTTTTCCTCGATGCCAGCGAGGATGGCGTGCAGCAAATCGCCGACTGGCTCGACGGCCGTAGCGGCATTGACGCGGTTCACATCGTCTCGCATGGGGCGGAGGCGAGCCTTCAACTGGGGTCGGCGGAGCTTAACACCTCGACGTTGCCGACCTATGCAGCCCTACTTTCCAAGATCGGCTCTGCGCTTAGCAGCAAGGCTGACATTCTCCTCTATGGGTGCGACCTCGCAAGCGGGCCAGAAGGGCGAGCGCTTGTAGAGCGACTAGCCCTGCTGACTGGTGCCGATGTGGCGGCCTCCAACAATCTGACGGGAGCCTCGTTCCTGGGAGGTGATTCCGACTTGGAGATCACGTTCGGCGATATCTCCACAACAATGCTAATCGAGCAAGAAGTACTTGACGGTCTAGGCCTGCTTTTGGTGGATGTCGGCAGTACACCTGGCACAGCTGGATCGATCAGTGTTAACGGTTCAATTAGTAATAGTATAGAAGTTGTCGGAGATACTGATTGGTTCGCAATCACTCTGTCGCGGGGCGTAACTTATAAATTCGATCTTGAGGGAAGCGCCACTGGCGGCGGAACCTTAACAGACCCTTTCCTGCGACTACGCGACAGCAGCGGCGTTAGCATTCTGAGTGATGACGACGATGGTACAGGCCTGAATTCATTTGTTACATTTTATGCTCCATCAAGCGGCACATATCATCTTTCTGTCGGGTCGGCTGTATCTGGCATCGGCACTTATCGGCTAACGGCCACTGCCCTTGCGACCGATTGGACGCGCCTTGTCGACATTCCAGATACTCTGAATGTAGGAATTCATGAGGCTGATAATACACAAATGCAGTCACTCTTGGGAGCTCCGAATATTGCGACAGGAACTCCTAGCTCCCAAGTCAGCGGCTTGTTGGAGACCCGCGATGTCGATCCCACAATTGACTTCGTTACGGTTCAAGGAATTCGTCCGGCGCTCGATAGTCTGGAGCAGATTTTTAGTGCAATTAATGCCGACATGCCGGGTTTTATGAGTCACGTCAACACAGATGGAATGCTAAATGTTAGAAATATTGCAGGCACATCGGTAATTTCAAATCACTCCTGGGGAATCGCTGTCGATTTATTTATGGACAGCACGCGGGACGTTCAATTTGATAACCACGCAGAAGCGGGGCTTGCTGCGCTCATTCCTTATTTCCAAGCTGCCGGGTGGGTTACGGGGGCGGGATGGGCCAGTCTCATCCCAACCCGTGAAGACAGCATGCATTTCGAAGTGTCACTGGAGCGGTTGCAGTTATGGCAGTCGCAAGGGTTGCTCTCCCCGCAGACGCCTGGCTCGGTGTCGATATCAGACCTATCGATCACCGAAGGCAACAGCGGCACGAAGCTGGCGACCTTCACGGTGACCCGCACAGGCGGAACGGCGGCGTTCGCCGTCAACTACGGGACCTCCGACGGGGGGGCCACGACGGCCAACGGCGATTACGTCGGGACCTCGGGCACCCTCAACTTCGGGACCGGAGTGAACTCGCAGACGATCTCGGTCACCATCAATGGCGATACGAGCCTCGAGTCGGACGAGGCCTTCTTCGTCAATCTATCGGGGGCCACCAACGGGGCCGCGATTAGCGACAACCTGGGCATCGGCACCATCCTCAATGATGATTCGTCACCGCCTGGCTCGGTGTCGATATCAGACCTATCGATCACCGAAGGCAACAGCGGCACGAAGCTGGCGACCTTCACGGTGACCCGCACAGGCGGAACGGCGGCGTTCGCCGTCAACTACGGGACCTCCGACGGGGGGGCCACGACGGCCAACGGCGATTACGTCGGGACCTCGGGCACCCTCAACTTCGGGACCGGAGTGAACTCGCAGACGATCTCGGTCACCATCAATGGCGATACGAGCCTCGAGTCGGACGAGGCCTTCTTCGTCAATCTATCGGGGGCCACCAACGGGGCCGCGATTAGCGACAACCTGGGCATCGGCACCATCCTCAATGATGATTCGTCACCGCCTGGCTCGGTGTCGATATCAGACCTATCGATCACCGAAGGCAACAGCGGCACGAAGCTGGCGACCTTCACGGTGACCCGCACAGGCGGAACGGCGGCGTTCGCCGTCAACTACGGGACCTCCGACGGGGGGGCCACGACGGCCAACGGCGATTACGTCGGGACCTCGGGCACCCTCAACTTCGGGACCGGAGTGAACTCGCAGACGATCTCGGTCACCATCAATGGCGATACGAGCCTCGAGTCGGACGAGGCCTTCTTCGTCAATCTATCGGGGGCCACCAACGGGGCCGCGATTAGCGACAACCTGGGCATCGGCACCATCCTCAATGATGATTCGTCACCGCCTGGCTCGGTGTCGATATCAGACCTATCGATCACCGAAGGCAACAGCGGCACGAAGCTGGCGACCTTCACGGTGACCCGCACAGGCGGAACGGCGGCGTTCGCCGTCAACTACGGGACCTCCGACGGGGGGGCCACGACGGCCAACGGCGATTACGTCGGGACCTCGGGCACCCTCAACTTCGGGACCGGAGTGAACTCGCAGACGATCTCGGTCACCATCAATGGCGATACGAGCCTCGAGTCGGACGAGGCCTTCTTCGTCAATCTATCGGGGGCCACCAACGGGGCCGCGATTAGCGACAACCTGGGCATCGGCACCATCCTCAATGATGATTCGTCACCGCCTGGCTCGGTGTCGATATCAGACCTATCGATCACCGAAGGCAACAGCGGCACGAAGCTGGCGACCTTCACGGTGACCCGCACAGGCGGAACGGCGGCGTTCGCCGTCAACTACGGGACCTCCGACGGGGGGGCCACGACGGCCAACGGCGATTACGTCGGGACCTCGGGCACCCTCAACTTCGGGACCGGAGTGAACTCGCAGACGATCTCGGTCACCATCAATGGCGATACGAGCCTCGAGTCGGACGAGGCCTTCTTCGTCAATCTATCGGGGGCCACCAACGGGGCCGCGATTAGCGACAACCTGGGCATCGGCACTATTACCAACGATGATGGGGAATTGGCTGATCTCCAAGCGTTTCCGACAGGCATCTCAACATCGACGATAGTCGTGGGCAGCTCTGCAACCCTGACATACGAGCTCGATAATTTCAGCTCCAGTCCTGCAGGATCATCGACAACAGCGATCTATCTGTCTCCCGACAACATAATCAACGCCTCAGACCTTCTCCTCACGACCGATGTCACCGCCGCAGTCACTGGCGGCGGCTTTGTAATCGACAGTGTTCTTGTCAACATACCGAACACTGTAGTTCCTGGGTTTTATTATATCGGCGCATTCGCTGATCTTTTGAATGCCATTAACGAGACTAGTGAAACCAACAACGCTGGCAGCGGCCTAGCCATAACGATCAACCCCGGGCCCGACGATTTCGCCGACAGTTTCGCCGATTCGACAGCGCCGCTCGGCCAAGTCAGCGTCACCGGTTCGTCGACAGGTAACCTCGAGGTATCGGGAGACCAGGATTGGTTTCAAGTCTCACTTGTGGCAGGCACAAGCTATGAATTCGATCTTATCGGCGGAACCCTTGGCGACACGATCCTGACACTCTATAACAGCGCGGGTAACTTCATCACTTCCAACGATGACTGGGGGAGCACCCTTAATTCGCATATTGCGTTCTTAGCAACATCGACCGGTAGCCACTACCTAGCCGCAAGCGGTTTCGGTACGCATGCGGGCACTTACACGCTGTCCGCGTCCAGTGGACTCTTCACTGAGGCGCAGGACGTGGTTGCGCTTACGCTGCCTGACGGTACGTGGCACGCGCTTGGCGGCAGCGACAATGTCACTGGAACAGAGTCGCGAGACGTAATCTTTGGCGACGCCGGAAATGACATCTTAATAGGTGAGGGTGGCAATGACGATCTGTACGGAGGCACGGAGAATGACTTATTAGTTGGCGGCCTTGGTAGTGACTTTCTGGATGGCGGTGAAGGCGCCGACGCATTGAAAGGCGGCGGCGGCATCGACACGTTGCTCGGGGGGATGGGAGACGACACGTTCGACGTCGACGTGGTGGGCGACATTGTGGCGGAGCTTGTGGGACAAGGCACCGACACGGTCCACTCATCCACGATTAGCCTAAGTCTCGCGAGCTATGCCAACGTCGAGAACCTCACACTGTTGGGGACGCTGGCACTAAACCTCACCGGCAATGCCGGTGCAAACCTGTTAACTGGCAACACGGGCGCCAACAGGCTCGCGGGCGGGAGTGGTAAAGACTCAATCACCGGAGACCTTGGCAACGATACCATTACCGGCGGCCTCGGTCGTGACGTTATGATCGGCGGAGCCGACCGTGATGTCTTCGACTTCAATCTGAGGACGGAGTCCGGCGTTACTTCCACAACGCGCGACATCATCATGGACTTCCGGCACCTTGTCGATGACATTGACCTCAGGACTATCGACGCGAGCACGTTGCTGGCGGGCAACAACAATTTTATCTGGCGCGGTACCGGTGAGTTCACGACCTCTAAGGCGGGAGAGGTGCGCTTCCAAAAGTTCAACAACGCCGGTACCACCAACGACTATACGATCGTATACGGAGACACCGACGGCGACACCACAAGCGAGTTCCAGATCAAGCTGACTGGTCTAGTCAACCTGACGTCAGCCGATTTCATCCTTTAGGAACGGCTAGCATCGAGAAGAAAGGTGTTCCAACCCGTCTGCATAATCGCCACGCTGGTGTGGCGCCTGGGCACGGAGTCAGCTGGGGGTCATTCGCGCTAGCGCGTCCGTGTCCGCTGCCAGATCACAACGGAACTGTCGCAATCATCCGCTCAGGCCAGAATGCACAAACTCACGTATCCCGCTGGCGTCTGCGGGCTGGTGGGCGGTGGAAATTCGAGGCGTTGGTCTCACGCTCGACGAGCATGCCCACGAACGGATCGCTGGCCCCGAGGCTCGACTGGTTCAGCTCGCGCTCGTGGAGCGCCAGACCGTGCGCGATGCTCGATAGATCGCCAGCGGTGACCTGCTCACGAAGGCGTCTGATCAGGTCGGACGGGAAGCCTTGAGCGGACAACGGGATGGCAAGCCGCCAGGATTCGGGGCGGGGCTTTCCAGAGTTCGGCATGGTGGGGGTCTCCTACAGGAACACGTGGGCAAGGGCGGCACGGCGGGCGAGTGTCCGGGGGCCTGGCTTGCGCCCAGCGCCGGGGCGAGCCCCGCCACGACGGGATGGTCGGCCGCCGCGCTCCTCAGACCGTTGGGCACGTCGGGCAGCGTTGCGGGCATCACGTCGCTCGGCACATTCCAGTAGACGCTCGTGCTCACGCTCGGCCTGCTCTCGCATCTCTCGATCCGCCAGCTCTTCGTACCGCTCTCGGGGCAGGTCCAGCGCGCCAATGGGATCGGCGAGGAACTGTTCGTAGGTCATGCTGAGGCGGGGTTTGCGAGGCCGCCGCGCAGGCTTGGCCGGAGGGCCCTCGCTGGCGGCCCTTTCTTTGTGTCCGCGAGGGGCGGAAACCCCCAACTTACTCGCCATGCTCGTTACTCCTGATTGCCCGTATACTCGGGCTATTCGGCATATTTTCCAGGGTGTACTTACGTCAACCCCGCTGACAGCCACGATCTTTAGTCGATCCAAGATCATACCATGTACAAGAAGGGCATACCAGTGGAACGTTGCTTTGGATCAGCCTGGGGAGCCCTTTTGCGGGGTTTTTCTGCCGGGCCGCTCCGTGGCGGGTCGATGGCATAAAGGGGGGTGGGGGTCCGGCGGGGCTTTCGGGCCTGCATCTCGGGAGTGAGGTGGGGGCCAGGAGGTGCCGGATGGTACCTAATTGGGAAATGACGGGGGCGTTCTTACGAATACAACAGAAACATTTATCATTGCATAACAGCATGATATACGTTTATGATAAGTCTACAGATTAACTACGTGGCAATGCGATTCGGGGCATACTGATCGCACCAACAACGGGGGACTGCGGACATGAAGAGACGAACACAGAAGGCTAAGGCCAAGCAGGGCAACGCGGCGAAGCGGAAGGCAAGGCCGAGGGTGGAAGCTCAGATCAGGGCTGCACAACGAATACTTGTGAGCATGGTCGCCGCCATGATGCAGCAAGGCACTCTGCTCGTGGCAGGGGGTGATGCCCGCGAGGCAGGGCGTCTACTCCGCGTGATCCAACGGGGCGACAACACACATCGGTTGGCACGGGAGTTCATCGCCCTACACTCGTGGTTGCTCGAAATGCGCCAGATACCCGAAAGCTGGAACCGTCATCGCGAGTGGGAGGTCGTAGCGTGAGGCTGATCTTCCACGTGGTGGCATGGCTATGGGCGATCAGGATTATGCACGACGTTGCACAGGGTGCGGTATTCCTACCCTGACGGGTACGGACGGTAGACCACAGACGTACACGGGGGCTCGGCACAGCAAGGCCGGGCCCTTCCCATGTCTGGCCCAGCGCAACGCGGTGACCGGCAACGCGGATCAGGATCAGGCTCGAGTTGCAGAGACGTGCATTCCGGCGAGCGGATCGGCCGGGCAGCCGAGCAACAGCCGGAGTCAAACGTGCGAATTCTACTTCGGATGATCTTGCGAATGAACTTCCGATTACCAATCTAATCAGTAGTGGCGGACGATAGACTCTGAGGGGGCGAACATGTTCGAAGATGAACGACAGATTGCCGTAGTCGCGGCTGCAACGCAGCCAGCGGTGACGGTCACGCGGGCGACGCGGGCAAGTAGCGATGACGAGCTTGTGGCGAGTTGGCTCGCAGGGCTGGCATCACCACGGACGCGGCGGAACTTCGGCGCTACGGCAGAGCGGTTCCTGACGGCGCTCGGGATGCCGTTGCGGACGGCGACCGTTGAAGACATTCGCGACGCGCTGGGCACGCTCACGAGGGGCGTCAGTGCTTCGACAGGCCGCCAGTATGTGCAGCGTGTTCGCTCGCTGATTGGCTACGGGCATCGGCTCGGCTTCCTGACCTTCAACGCCGCTGCCGTGATCAAGGTCGGGACCGCGCAGTCGCAGCTTGCCCAGCGCATCCTATCCGAGGTCGAAGTCGGCTTGCTCTTGCGATCCGCGAGCACTGGCCGGGACCGCACACTGTTGGCCGTCGCCTATGCTGGCGGACTTCGCGTGAGCGAAATTGTCGCTCTCACATGGGCGGACGTGATCGCGCGAGACGGCGGGCGAGTGCAGCTATCGGTGCTCGGCAAGGGATCGAAGCGACGCGAGGTCTTGCTACCCAGCGCGGTCGCCTCCGCAGTGCTCGCGCTCCGCAACGGCGCGCCAGATGACCTGCCGGTGTTCCGGTCCCGCAGATGCACGGCCGGACGAAGGGGCACGCATCCAAATGCGCTCAGCACGCGAGCGGTCAATCAGATGATCAAGGTCGTTGCGCGTCGCGCTGGCGTGAACGAGCGAACGTCGGCGCATTGGTTTCGGCATTGCCACGCATCGCATGCACTCGACAGGGGAGCGTCGCTTGCGACAGTGCGCGATACGCTCGGGCATGCCAGCATCGCGGTCACGAGCGCCTATCTGCACGCTCGGCCGTCCGATGGCTCGGGCTTGCACCTTGACGAAGGCGTGTTTCGGTTCGAGTTCGCATCGAGTCTGATTTCAGATGATCGGTTTCGCCCGCATGAGAGAGCCGCCGATGCGGCTACGGCATTCGCGAGCTACAGTTGGACCGTCGGCGTCGCTGAGACCACTGCCTAGGCAGGGCCTAAGGCACACGTGATTACCGATGCGTTGCACTTGAAATCGTTGACAACGGCGCGGCAATACTTTGCGAACGCCCAACCAGATGGGCAAGAGTTTCCGCAAACAAATGACGTGTGGTGTGCTGTGCAGCTAAATGAGGCTGCTATCGAAGTCGTTCGCCCCGAATGGACCAGTGGCTAAAATGGAATCCCCCGACAGCTTTCGCTGCCGGGGGTAATCCTTCGATGGAAAACCATCTTGCCGTGGTTTGCCAACCGACTTCCCACTGAATGAATTGCACACTGCCGTTCGGAAATCAATTACTGTCTGTTGGCGGAGTGGATAAGTAGTGATTTGCGTGGAGGTCTGGTCATGTCCAGAAGCGAGCGCGTTCTTGGTCTTGATGTTGGTATTGCGAGTTGCGGCTGGGCCGTGCTGGATGTTGGTCATGACCGTGGCAAGATCATCGCGGCAGGAGTGAGGTGCTGGGAGGCGCCTGAAGTCCCAAAAACTCGCGAGCCGAAGAACCAACAGCGCCGTCTCCATCGAGGACAACGCCGAGTTATCCGACGGCGCAAACAGCGTATGAACAGCATACGACTGCTATTGTGTGAGCAAGGGCTTCTTACTTCGTCCGAGGCCAACGCATTCCATGTCGCGGGTCTCGACCCTTGGCGAATCAGAGCAGATGCCCTCGACCGGCGGCTTGAACCGATAGAATTTGCAGTTGCCCTGGGCCATATCGCAAAGCATCGAGGATTCCGTTCGAACAGCAAACGAGATCGCGGGGCGAACGCTCCAAGCGATACGTCAAGCATGCTCAAGGCATTGGAGGGCACACGAGAGAAGTTGAGTAAGTATCGTTCGATCGGAGAATTGCTTGCAACCGATCCCGAGTTCTCGGTGCGCAAGCGAAACCGAGACGGCGATTACTCAAGAACGTTGCTTCGCGACGACAATGAAGCAGAGGTATCGCTGCTCTTCCGTCGGCAACGAGACCTTGGGTCTGTCTTCGCCTCACAGAGCTTGGAGACATCTTTTCGAGAGCTTGCATTCTTTCAGCGGCCATTGGCCGATAGCTGGGACAAAGTCGGACCCTGTCCCTTTGAGCCGACCGAACAGCGCACCGCTAAGCGGGCGCGTTCGTTTGAACTGTTTCGCTTCCTGGCGCGATTGACGACATTGCGAGTGGGCAGCGGGCGTAGCTATCGGCCGTTGACGGAGGATGAAATCAGGACAGCCGCCTCAGTGTTTGGAAAGGCAAAGTCTCTAACGTTTCATCGATTGCGAAGCGCAATTGGCCTTTCTGAAGAACGCTTTCAGGGTGTCTCCCCAGTCGACGAGGGGAAGCGGGACGTTGTCGCGCGATCGGGCGCAGCGGCGGAGGGCATCGTGATACTCAAGAAGTGTCTGGGTGACTCATCTTGGGATTCATTGCTTGCCTCACCAGAGAAGCTCGATCGAATTGCGGAGGCGCTGACATTCCTTGAGTCACCAGACAGCATCAAGCGCGAAATTGAAGTACTACAACTGGATTCCTCAGTTAGTGCAGCGATCATGGCGGGGGTGGAAAGCGGCGTGTTCGCACGCTTCGGAGGTGCGGGACATATCTCGGCAATGGCCGCACGCAACATCATTCCACACCTGTTGCGCGGCCTGACCTACGACAAGGCGTGTCTCGAAGCCGGCTATCGGCACACTGACAGAGCTGAAATGGAGATCACCAATCCGGTTGCACGCAAAGCGTTGCTCGAAGCTGAGAAGCAAGTTCGAGCGATCGTGCGGGAGTACGGTGTTCCTGATCGCGTCCATATTGAGCTTGCTCGTGACATCGGCAAGAGCGCCGAGGAGCGATCTGAGATTGAGCGCGGTATCGAGAAGCGCAATCGGCAAAAGGATCGCTTGAGAGACGTTGAGTTTCCCGAGGTCGTGGGGCGACCACCGCAAGGCGCTGAGGACCTCATGCGGTTTGAGCTATGGAAGGAGCAGAATGGTCGCTGCCTCTACACGGATCGCATCATTCACCCCCATCAGATCATCTCAACGGACAACTCCGTTCAGATCGACCACATCTTGCCGTGGAGCCAATTCGGCGATGACAGTTTTCACAATCGGACGCTTTGTCATGCCGCCGCCAACCAAGAGAAACGAGACAAAACGCCGTTCGAATGGTTCGGGAAGTCGAGGTCTGAGGCAGACTGGGAGGCATTTCGAGCGCGAGTCGAAAGCTGTGTGGGCCTTCGTGGGCTCAAGAAGCGCAACTATCTCCTTCAAAATGCCGATGAGGTCGAAGAAGGCTTCAGAACGAGGAACCTGAACGATGCGCGCTATATCGCACGCGCACTTCACGGTCGACTAGAACAACTCTACCCCGCTCGACCCGGCGAACGACGCGTTTTTGCGAGACCGGGCGCGCTCACAGCAAAATTGCGCCGGGCCTGGGGCATCAACGACTTGAAGAAGGACGTTGCCGGAAATCGCGTCAAAGATGATCGCCACCACGCACTCGATGCAATCGTGCTTGCCGCCACGAGCGAAAGCGCACTGCAGAGATTGACGCGTGCTTTCAAGGAGGCCGAACATCGAGGCATCGCGCGCGAGTTTGCAAACTTCGAATTGCCATGGCCGGGATTTGTCGAAGATGCACGCACGGCTCACCAGAGTGTATTCGTCTCGCGTGCCGAGCGCCGCCGTGCGCGCGGCAAGGCTCATGACGCAACGATCAAGCAAGTGCGCGAAATCGAGGGCGAACGAGTGGTCTATGAGCGCAAGGCCATAGACAAGCTCACCGAGGCTGATCTTGATCGCATTCCCATTCCAGTGCCATACGGCGAAGTGGCGGAACCTCAGAAGCTAAGGGATGCGACAGTTGCGGCGTTGCGTACATGGATTGAGGCAGGAAAGCCAAAGGACGCGCTGCCGAGATCGCCGAAAGGCGACATCATTCGAAAAGTACGAGTTGCGACCACTGACAATATCGCCGTACTCGTCCGCGATGGCACGGCGGATCGCGGAGACATGGTTCGTATCGACGTGTTCCAGAAAGCAAATTCCAAGGGAAAGCGGCAATACTTTTTGGTGCCGATCTATCCGCACGAGGTTGCGACTCTCACGAAGCCACCATGCCGAGCCGTCCAAGGCGGCGGCGATAACCTTCGTTGGCCGTTGATCGACGAGAGTTTTGAGTTTCTATGGTCGATTTACCCTATGTCTCTTTTAGAGGTGACGAAGGCGGACGGAGAAGTGATCACCGGCTATCATCGCAGTCTTGATCGCAATACGGGCGCGCTGACTGTTTCCGCAGTGAACAGCTCTAGAGCGATCAAAAAGGGCATTGGGGCCAGAACACTCGTCGACTTTCGAAAATTTGCCGTCGATCGGCTTGGTCGTGTCTCTGATGTACCGCGTGAGAAGCGAACATGGCATGGCGAGGTTTGCACCTGACGCGACCGTCGCGTCTTAGTCTGGCGGATCGGCAAATCGTCATCGCTCAAGACGACGGTGAAGTCCGCATGCCCATCGAGGATGTGGCATGGATCATACTGGACACGCCCCAAGTGTCGCTGTCTGGTGCGGTTCTCACGGCATGCCTGGAAGCCGGAGTAGCAGTCATCGCCTGCGACTCCAAACATACGCCATGCGGTGTCGCTCTGCCGTTTCATGGCCACCACCGTCAACTCGCCGTCGCGCAGGCGCAGCTCGCAATGAGAGAGCCCCATAAAAAGCGACTCTGGCAGACAATCGTGCAGCGAAAGATCGAAAACCAGGCAGCCGTGCTGTCCGAACGTGATCAGGTTGAAGGCGCTGCACTCAGCGAAATGATCCGATGGGTCCGGTCGGGCGACCCAGACAATGTCGAGGCTCGCGCGGCGCGTCACTATTGGTCACGCCTGTTCCCGGAATTCACCCGTGGCAACGAAGCAGACAGGCGCAACAAACTTCTCAACTATGGCTACGCGGTCGTGCGTGCGGCAGTTGCTCGCACTCTTGTCGCATCTGGCTTCCTTCCCGCGCTTGGCCTGAACCATGAGAGCGCGACCAACGCGTTCAATCTCGCGGACGATCTGGTTGAGCCGTTTCGCCCATTCGTCGACCGGCGGGTCGCTGAGCTTGCAGGCCCCGCGACCACCTGGCGCGACGATCTGACAGTCGATGATCGGAGCGCGCTGGCTGCCATATTGCTCGACAATGCGCGCGTTGGTCGCGAGACGGTATCGCTCCTGGTTGCATCCGAAATGGCGGCGTCATCGCTCGTCCGCGCCGTCGAGCAGAAGTCGGTTACCGAATTGGACTTGCCGCGATGTGCGAATTCGAGGAGCCAGCCCTCGATGAAGACTGAGGATGTACGGATTATGTGGTTGTTCGTGTTCTTCGACTTGCCGGTCGGGACCAAATCCGAGCGTGGCGAGGCGACGCGCTTTCGGAATTTTCTGAAGGGAGATGGCTACATGATGATTTAGTTCTCGGTGTATGCTCGGGTTTGCCGAGGCGAGGAGGCGGTCGACAAGCACGTCACGCGGGTGACGAAGAACCTGCCGAGGAAGGGCAGTGTTCGAACGCTACAAGTCACCGAACGGCAATATGGCCGAATGAAGCTGCTGGTCGGAGAGCGCAAAAAAAATGAAAAGGTCGCATCCCAGCAGTTGCTACTGCTCTGATTTTCGTCTCGGCAAGAAGGCGAAAATCACAAGAGCTTTCAGAAAGTTGCGTGCGATCTAGCCTACCAGCGGGAAGTCGGTAGGGAAACCACGGCCGAGATTGGCAGCCTGTCATCACGCCATCTCAGCCTACCAGCGGGAAGTCGGTAGGGAAACCACGGCATTATCGTCAGGCAATACGCGAGGCGAAATAGCCTACCAGCGGGAAGTCGGTAGGGAAACCACGGCGGCGACGGTGATGTTGCCGGACGATGGTGCAGCCTACCAGCGGGAAGTCGGTAGGGAAACCACGGCCCGGGCGCACTGCTCGGACCATGCATCGCGGAGCCTACCAGCGGGAAGTCGGTAGGGAAACCACGGCGAGCACGATACGCGCCCCGGTCGTAGTCGTCAGCCTACCAGCGGGAAGTCGGTAGGGAAACCACGGCCGATAGCGGTGGCATCAATGCAGCTAGCCTACCAGCGGGAAGTCGGTAGGGAAACCACGGCCCCTTCTTCATGCTCGGCACCGTCGACAGCAGCCTACCAGCGGGAAGTCGGTAGGGAAACCACGGCCTCATTGTAATCTGCGCGTCAAAGGTTCGAAGCCTACCAGCGGGAAGTCGGTAGGGAAACCACGGCGCGCCATGTCGGCTCCGGCTCGCGGCACAAGCCTACCAGCGGGAAGTCGGTAGGGAAACCACGGCGCACGGCTTGATGCCTCGACGATCTCGCCCAGCCTACCAGCGGGAAGTCGGTAGGGAAACCACGGCCACTGTCGAACTGCTGACGAACCGTTCTAGCCTACCAGCGGGAAGTCGGTAGGGAAACCACGGCCGAATCTATGGCGCAGTACCGGCAGCGGCGAGCCTACCAGCGGGAAGTCGGTAGGGAAACCACGGCTCAATATCGCGCACACGCCGCCATCTAGCCTACCAGCGGGAAGTCGGTAGGGAAACCACGGCCTGCGTCAGCAGTGCGAATCGCCGCCATAGCCTACCAGCGGGAAGTCGGTAGGGAAACCACGGCGCATTCCGAAGCTGGCCTCAGACGGCTGAAGCCTACCAGCGGGAAGTCGGTAGGGAAACCACGGCCGCTTGGCGATGGCAGCTCGCAAGGCGCGAAGCCTACCAGCGGGAAGTCGGTAGGGAAACCACGGCAACTTAATCAGACGCTGGTCCGCGACGCCGAGCCTACCAGCGGGAAGTCGGTAGGGAAACCACGGCCACGGCTGCTGTGGCATTCGCCGACGCTGAGAGCCTACCAGCGGGAAGTCGGTAGGGAAACCACGGCGACCCTGGAGTCGATGTTGCGGCAGGCGGCAAGCCTACCAGCGGGAAGTCGGAGGGAAACCACGGCGCGAGTGCAGTTCACTGCGTCTGGCGGAAAGCCTACCAGCGGGAAGTCGGTAGGGAAACCACGGCGCAGCCGTTGCGACGCTCGCGAACGGAGCCTACCAGCGGGAAGTCGGTAGGGAAACCACGGCCGGCAGGGCTGGGCGTCGACGCAGACGGCCCGGCGACCATGGCCTTTTCGTCGTGCACTTCAGGATCGTGCTCAAGCTCAGGCTGACCGAAGTCGCCGTTGTTGAACGCTCCCGCTTGCGCGCCTCGTCTACCAGCTTGAACACCTTCTGGCGCACGTTACCCCAGCGCCATGCAACGCGACGCTCGCCGATTTTCACGCCTGCCGCCAATTCGCCACGCTCGATCATGCGATCAATCGTGCTCTCGCTAAGCGTCGTGAAGTTCACAATCTCGCGAATGTTGAGCATGGCATCATCGGGCCACTGTTGAAGGTGCTGGGTCGCGGCATAGGGCGGCTCGTACTGAATGCCCCGCTCGGCGGAAAACTCCCTGCCTCAGTTCGTTGTGCTGCTCGGGCGCTCTACTGGCATCCAGCTGGTACCGTTGTGCGAGGTCCGCCCCGTACTCGTGCTGAGCCGTGAGCATCAGGCCCTCGGCAATCTCGCTCGGCAAGCCGGGCAGTAGCGTTCGCGTGCGCGGCGAGGGCAATCGCCGTTGACGGGCTTGCAGCCATGATAGTGCCCGCCAGCTGCATTGCATCGTCGGCCGACGCCCGCTCGGCATTGACCAATTGCCGGACACGCTTGGTCAGCTCCTCAGTGCAGCGCACGAGAGCTTGTCGAAGCTCGTCAGGTTCAAGGTCATCGGGCTCGTCATCATGCCTGGTTCCAAAGCGCGTGCATGCGCCCTCCCCACCGTGTCGGGGGAGACGATGCCGTGATTTGGGTCATGAGCGGAAGGGCGCTGTTTTAGCGGTACTATAGTTGTAATAGCCAAGTTGTGGATTGAGCTAAGTCATTGGTGCCGCAGGAGGGATTAGAACCCCCGGCCACCCGCTTACGAAGCGGATG
>CAVUIW010000027.1:0-683516 GCA_963741525.1 uncultured Alphaproteobacteria bacterium | reverse complement strand
ACAAGCACGTTCCGGCGAAAGCCTTTCCCGGCAAAGGCCGAGCTGGAATCCGGTTCGCCGTGAAGAACGTGCGCAAAACCTAGGGTGTTTCCGTTCTTCGTTGAATCACTTCAACACCCTAGTTCCCTGTTTTGTCGTGCTTCTTTTCGGAAAACCGCTTCGCACTTTTCCGGAAGCACTCTAGAGCCTTGGAAACTTTACCGCGATGGCCAAGCGCACCGAGACTGATACCTTCGGACCCATCGAGGTTCCGGCGGACAAGTATTGGGGCGCGCAGGCCGAGCGGAGCCGCGGCAACTTCAAGATCGGCTGGGAGCGCCAGCCCCAGCCGGTGGTCCGCGCGCTCGGCATCGTCAAGCGCGCCGCCGCCGAGACCAACATGGCGCTCGGCCGCCTCGACAAGACGATCGCTGAAACCATCGTCAAGGCCGCGCAAGAGGTGATCGAGGGCAAGCTCGACGATCACTTTCCGCTGGTGGTCTGGCAGACCGGCTCGGGCACGCAATCCAACATGAACGCCAACGAGGTGATCTCGAACCGGGCGATCGAGATGCTCGGCGGCGTCATGGGCTCCAAGCAGCCCGTGCACCCGAACGACCACGTCAACATGAGCCAGTCGTCGAACGACACCTATCCGACGGCGATGCACGTCGCCGCCGCCGAGGAGGTCGTGCACCGGCTGTTGCCGGCCCTGAAGAAACTGCATGGGGCGCTCGATGCTAAGGCCAAGGCGTGGGCTCACATCATCAAGATCGGCCGTACGCATACCCAGGACGCGACGCCGCTGACGCTCGGCCAGGAGTTTTCGGGCTACACGCAGCAGGTCAAGAACGGCATCGCGCGCATCGAGCAGACCTTGCCGATGCTGATGGAATTGGCGCAGGGCGGCACGGCCGTCGGCACCGGCCTCAATGCCCCCAAGGGCTTCGCCGAAAAGGTCGCCGAGCGGATCGCGGCGATCACCGGCCTCCCCTTCACCACGGCGCCGAACAAGTTCGAGGCACTCGCCGCCCATGACGCGATGATCATGACGCATGGCGCGATCAACACGGTCGCCGCATCGCTGTTCAAGATCGCCAACGACATCCGCTTCCTGGGCTCGGGCCCCCGCTCCGGCCTCGGCGAGCTGTCGCTGCCCGAGAACGAGCCCGGCTCCTCGATCATGCCCGGCAAGGTGAACCCGACGCAGTCGGAGGCGCTGACGATGGTCTGCGCGCAAGTCTTTGGCAATCACGCCACGTTGACCTTCGCGGGCAGCCAGGGCCATTTCGAGCTCAACGTCTTCAATCCCGTGATGGCCTACAATTTCCTACAGTCGGTGCGCCTCATCGCCGACGCGGCCGTCAGCTTCACCGATCATTGCGTCGCCGGCATCGAAGCCGCGCGAGGACAACATCAAGTCGGCGCTCGACCGCTCGCTCATGTTAGTCACGGCGCTGGCGCCCAAAATCGGCTATGATGCGGCGGCAAAGATCGCCAAGACCGCGCACAAGAACGGCACGACGCTGCGCGAAGAGGCGGTCGGCGGCGGGTATGTAACGGCGGAAGAGTTCGACCGGCTGGTCGATCCGAGCAAGATGATTGGTCCAGACGCGTAGGATAGGGCTGTGGGTGAAGTCATCAATCTGAGGCAGTACCGCAAGCAGAAGGCGCGAGCGGAAGCCGAGACGAAGGCGGAAGAGAACCGCGTGCAGTTCGGCCGCAAGAAAGCCGAGCGCGAGCAGAAGTCGGCGCTCGATCAGCTGATCAAGCGCCGCCTCGACGGTGCGCGGATTCGCTCCTCCGAGGACGAGCCCAAGCCGTGAAGGCCGGCCGGCCGGTCAAGCGCTCGCTGACGATCGCCGGCCACCGCACCTCGATTTCGCTCGAGCGCGCGTTCTGGGATGCGCTGAAGGCGCATGCCGATGCTGCAGGCCAACCGATGGCCGAGATCGTCTCCGGCATCGACGAGATGCGCGGCGAGGCGGGGTTGTCGAGCGCGATCCGCGTGTGGTTGTTCGAGCGGGCGGTGGGTAGCAAATTCAAAATGCTGCCATGACCTACTGATCGCCCCTCGACACTACAGCAAGAAGTCCGCTGCCGTCAGCGTCTTGAGCCCCGTGAGCTCGATCTGGAAATCCGCCTTGCCATCACCATTGACGTCGCCTTCGACGATCGTCTTGTCGCCGGCGGTGCCTGCGACGTTGATCTTCACGGCGTGCAGCTCGCCCGCGATTTTATGGAACGCGGATGTGCCGATGAAGGTGAACGCCTGATTGCCGCCGACCGTCGACTTCGCATCGAGAGTGCGTAGATCGATGTCGTCCTGGAGGTGAGTAAAGTCGGTGATGCGATCGCGCGTCGAAGCCGTCTTGCCCATCTCGTTCAAGGCGTTGAAATTGAAGTCGTCGAGACCGGCGTTACCGGTCAGGGTATCCCGGCCCACGCCACCGGTCAGTTCGTCGTTGCCGGCGTTGCCGCGCAGCGTGTCGTTGCCCGCAACGCCTTTGAGCGTATCGGCCAGCGCGCCGCCGAAGAGCGTGTTGGCGCTGGCATTCCCCGTCACGACCTCCGGGTTCACATCGCCGATCGTGATGACGAAATTCTTCGTGAAGATGTTGCCGCCGTTATCGGTGACCCGGACATCGACGGCATGCGAGCCATTCTGCTCGAAGTCGAGCAACAGACCATTTGCGACGCGAAGCTGATTGCCGGCGATAGAGAAACGCCCGCCCGCGTTGTCCAAAAGGGCAAATGTGAAGGTGTCGCTTACATCAGGATCGGTCGCAGACAAGTTTCCGATTACAGTACTGTTGGCTCGAAACTCCTGCACGAGCGTGTTCGAAAGCGCGATGTCGGTCGGCGGATCGTTGGGGGGTGCGTGGCCCGTTCCAGGCGTTCCAAGATCGCCCGATCCATAGGGCAGCGTGGCGGTCGACCAGTTCGCGGCATTGTCATTGCTGACGGCGTCGTAGCTGCCGGCATTCAATTCCAGAGATGCCCCGAGCGGAATGGAAGCGTAGGCGACCTGGTCGATCGTCGCGCCGAGATTGTCTTTGAGGATGATCTCGTCTGATGTGTTGCCCAGCACGAAGCCAGAAAAAACATAGTCAAGAACGACGCCGCCGTTTATGGCAACGACGGCATTGCGGCCGAGCACCGCGAACCCACCAGCCGGAATGATCAGCGATCCGATCGTATGCGTATCGGCGCCCGCGTCGCTGATGGTCCAGCCGCTGAGATTCATGGCCGAACTTGTCGTGTTGTGGATCTCGAACCACTCGCCGTCTGCATCCGGAACCGCAGCCGGATTGGCCATGATCTCGGTGATGATGATGTCGCCAGCGTTTGCCATCGGTCAGTCTCCTATTCCCGCACCGGGGTCTGCGCCCGCTTCAGCCCGCTCAACAGGCCGTTAACGGGTCTGACCTTTGCCAATTGCAGGAAGTATGCCGCACCGATTCTGAGCGCGCTGTGGCAAATCCCACAGGACGCAGCGCACGTGACGGGCGATCCGGGTATTCGTATTCGGCTACATACGTTGAGGAAGCCCCCACTCAACAGTTCCCCGCTACCACGCACCCCAAGCTGCGGCTGAAATCGAACCCGGCGGGCACGGGGGCGCCGTCGGCTTCCATACCGGAGGATTGCCAGTAGGGCCCGTTCGCGTCGTCCTCGCTGGAAAAGGTGATGGTGATGGGCGGCATGCCCGTGCCGGCATAGGGTTCGGTGAAAACGTCCGCACCGGCCGATTTCGGTAGCGCCGTCAACGTGACTTTCGCGCCCGACGAAAAGAGCCCGCTATCGTCCTCGAACACTGCCTTGAGACCGAGCTGCCGCAATCCGCACAGCAAGTCGCGGCCGCCGGCGATGCTGGCCGGCTCGCCCGCCTTCGCCAGATTGTAGCGCGCCTCGAGCAGTTCCGGCGGAGGTGCGGAAGCGGCCACTGCCTGATCGCAGAGCATGACCTTGCGGCGTTCCAGGTACCCCAACTCGGCCTTGGTGCAGGCCTCGTTCAACATCTCGATGCCTGAATTCGCTCGGCGCACACAGTTCGCGCGCGGCTGTCTCGCTCGGCTCGCCCGGCTTCGCGCCAGAATAGGCCGCCTCGATCTCGCCCTGCCCGGCCGCGATAGCTTCGCCACGTAATGGTGCGACCGCGCTTTCGAACCTCTCGGAGGCCTTCCGAACCGCCCAGTCGATCTTGTCGCCATAGGTTTCGGAGACGATCGGCGGCAAAGCATAGCCCGGGTCGCCTTCAGGCCAGCGATGCTGCGCGGCGCCGCCTTATCGTCTCGATCAATTTGGCGAGGTGTGCCTCGCTGATCCGCGCGACATAGCTCTCGACGGCCTCGTTGCAGTGCTGCGAGAGGTCCGTCAGCGACATCAGCCTGTTGCAGAGCGCGGCGACCTCCGCCTCGCCGGCGTCGCCCGGATTCAACCTGAGCGAGTTGGCTGTCGATGTCGGCCCTGGCCGCGGCCATGGTTTCGTCGCGAACGCTGGCGAGCGGCCGCACCGCAAAGCGGCCGGCATCTCCCCTTCACGGATGTCGCGCTGTTGCACAACGTCCCGCGACAGCTCGTAGCCATTGGTCGAGATCAGGGTTTCGACGTCGCGCGGAAGCGACAGCATCCGATCGCGCTCGGCTTCGAGCCACTGCCGGTTGGCTGCGCGCTTTTCGGCCTCGGGGATCGCCTGCTCCAGCGCCCGGTACGCCTCGGCGTAGAGGCCGCGACGCACTTCCGGTACCCGTTGCTCGCACGCTTTCAGCGAGGCGCGCATCTTGTCCACTTCTGCCGGCGTCCAGTAATCCGCCGGAAAGCGGAACACCATCTCGAGGCCGTTGAGATCGTAGATCAGACCAGCCAGCGTGATGCGATCGCAGTTGGCGTCGGCGGCACTGAAATCGAGCGGCGCCGGTGTTTCACCGATGGCATGACGGCGGTCGGCGAGGAGCTTCGCCGACCACAACGCGAAGTTTCCGGCGCTCCCACCCGGCTGATCGAACCAGAGCATCGGCATGCGGATCGTCGTGTCCTCGGGCGACAGGCCATCGGCGCTGGCCGCCTTCATGCGCTTCTCCAGTGCCGCGATGTCGGCAGCCGACGACGCCGGCATGGCCTCGAGCCGGGCGGCCTCGCCTGCCCAAAAGCGCTCCCAGAATCCGCCGATCTTCTCCCGCAGGCGATCAGCCATGGCAGGCCGCTCGATTTCCGGCAGATAGAAGAGGTCGTATCTCAGGCGCTGCATTATCGCGACGGCCTCGGCGTCCTCGAGGCTCGGCGCACCGTTCTCGAGCAAAGCCAGCAAGGCCTCGTTGTGGGCTTGCGCGGTTCCGTCCAGGCGCGTCAGGATGCCTGGCCGGCAGGCCGGGTCCGGCGCCGCGTTGTAGTCGAGGAGCGTCACCGCGAGTTCCTTGCCGCCCGCATCGAGCGTGCCCTGGAGCCAGCGCGGCTGATCGCCATCGAAGAGCCTGAGCGCGTCGCCGGCGATCTCGGCCTGGCCCTGACCCATCTCGGTAAAGTAGTCGCTGCCCCGGGACCGGCTCGACAGGCGCGCGCTGCCGCCAGCGGCAATGTCGAGATGGACGAAAATGCGATCCGAACAGATCATTTCGCCCGCGTAGTGGGCGGCCTCGCCGGCCTGGGCGGCCGCCATGGCCGGCATCAGAAAACCGATTGTGGCGAAGGGGAAAATCGATCTCACGGCTTGGCTCCGTTGCACGGCTGCACTGCGGGAAGCGGGATATTGCCGGGGACAGCCACCAAGTCAAAGCCATCCCGATGATCAAAGATAATGCGCCATCGTCCAATCGTGGGGGTTGACGCTAAGGCTGCTTTTCGCTTGCGTCGAGCACTGCTCCCAGCGAGGCCTGACCGATGACCCGCCCCAACCTCTCCGCCTCTTTAGCCGCCGACGCTCTTCGTCCGCAAATCCAGGACCTGTCGACCGAGACCATCGCCGAACTCGCCCGGCTCGCCAACAAGCTCGGCAATGTGCTGCCGCTCTGGTACGGCGAGGGTGACATGACGACGCCGGCCTTCATCGGCGCGGCGGCCAAGCAGGCGATCGACGACGGTCTCACCTTCTACATTCCCGACATGAAGGGCTATCCGCCGCTGACGGAGGCGCTTAGCGGCTATCAGACGCGCATCCACGGCACCCCAATCGGCACCGAGCGCTCGACCATCACGCCGGGTGGCATGCAGGCGCTTTATCTCGGCCTCTCCGCCATTCTCGACCTCGGGCAGAACGTGCTGGTGCCGGAGCCGCAATGGCCCAACATCAAGCGCGCCGTCCATATGGTCGGCGGCGAGGCGCGCACCGTGCCGATGACTTTCGACGGGCGCAACTGGTCGCTCGATCTCGACCGGCTGTTCGCCGCCGCAGACAATCGTACGCGCGCCATCGTGTTCTCGACGCCGTCGAACCCGCTCGGCTGGACGGCCTCTCTCGATGAGCTCCGTGCGCTGCTCGATTTCGGCCGGTCGCGCGGCATCTGGATCATTTCCGACGAATGCTACAACCGGCTCTATTTCGAGGCAGGCGGCGTCGCGCCGTCGATCCTCAAGGTCGCCGAGCCCGACGATCTCGTCATGACCATCAACACCTTCTCGAAGGCCTGGGCGATGACGGGCTGGCGCGTCGGCTGGCTGACGCACCCGCCGGCCGTCGGCGACAAGATCGCCGCCATGACGCAGTACATGAACTCAGGCACGCCGGGCATCATGCAGGCGGCGGCACGCGCCGCGCTCGTTGACGGCGAGGCGTTGGCCGAGGCGACCATGGAGCGCTGCCGGACGGGCCGCGATCTCGCTTACGAGAAGCTCGGCGGCTTGGAACTCATCGAGTTGCCCGAGAAACCGCCGGGCGGTATGTATGTGTTCTTCTCGCTCAAGGGCGTCGTATCCTCGACGGAGGCGTGCCGGCAGGTATTGGAGAAAGCGCGCGTCGGCCTCGCCCCCGGCCACCTTTTCGGCAAGCCGGCCGAGCGGTTCCTCAGGATGTGTGTCTGCAAGGACCCGAAGGCGCTCACACAAGCGCTCGACCGGATGGTGGAAGCGCTCGCCTAGAGTTCTTCCGACTTTAGTGGAATCGGCGGGATTCCCAAATCAGCCAGGATCTGATTCAAGCTGCATGCTGGAGTTGGAGGCCAGCCTGCATGGCTCGACCCTATTCCCTCGATCTGCGTGAGCGCGTGGTGGCGCAAGTTGCCGGCGGCATGAGCTGCCACGAGGTCGCCGAGTTGAACAGCCTCGTCCCCTCTACGGTCGTCAAGTGGACGCAGCGGCAGCGCCAGACCGGAAGCCCTGCCGCCAAACCGATGGGCGGCAAGCGGCCGTATCTCCTTGAAGAGCAGCGCGGTTGGTTACTGGCCCGCCTGCAAGAGAAGCCCGATCTGACGCTGCATGACCTTTTGGGTGAGCTTGCCGCGGTGCGCGGCGTGACCGTGTCGTGCGACACGCTTTGGCGCTTTCTCAAGCGGGCCGGTGTCAGCTTCAAAAAAAACGCTGCACGCCAGTGAACAGGATCGGCCTAACGTTGCGCGCCGTCGCCACTGGTGGCGGCGCTTCCAGCCACGGTTGGCCATCGAGCGCCTGGTCTTCATCGACGAGACCTGGACGAAGACGAACATGACCCGCACTCATGGCTGGTGGCGTCGCGGCGAGCGGCTACTCACAAAGGTGCCGCACGGTCATTGGCAGACGACGACCTTCCTGGCCGCGCTCCGGCATGACGGTATCACTGCGCCATGCGTCATCGACGGCCCGATCAACGGCGAAAGCTTCCTCGCCTATGTCGAGCAAATCCTGATGCCGACACTCCATGCGGGCGACATCGTCGTCATCGACAATCTCGGCTCCCACAAAGGCGATGCGATCCGCAAGGCGATCCGCTCGGCCGGAGCGCGCCTGGCGTTTCTCCCGCCCTACTCGCCCGATCTCAATCCGATCGAGCAGGTCTTCGCCAAGATGAAGACCCTGCTGCGAAAGGCGGAAGAGAGAACCCTCGAAGCCCTTTGGTGCAGGACCGGCGAACTGCTTCAGCACTTCTCGCCGAACGAATGTACCAACTACTTCAGAAACGCAGGCTATGGTTCCACTTAAATCGGAAACGCTCTAGCTAGCGCACACGAGTCCCGGCCCACGCGTGCTTCGCATGCTGGCCGCGACCCGTGTGCGTCGCGGTGGAATGCGATGGTCGAATGCGAGCGGACTGGCGAGCCAATGCCACCTCACCCGCCGCGCTTGGCCGCAATCGCCGCACCGATCTCGGTCAGGATCGCCGGATCGTCGATGGTCGCGGGCATCTTGTAGTCCTCGCCGTCGGCGATCTTCTTCATGGTGCCGCGCAGGATCTTGCCTGAGCGCGTCTTGGGGAGCCGCGGCACCACGATCGCCGTTTTGAAGGCCGCGACCGGGCCGATGCGCTCGCGCACGAGCGACACCGTCTCCGCCTCGATCTCCGCGGACGGCCGGACGACGCCGGCCTTCAGCACGAGGAAGCCGACCGGCACCTCACCCTTCATCGGATCGGCGGCACCGATCACCGCGCATTCGGCGACATCCTTGTGGGAGGCCAGCACCTCCTCCATGGCGCCCGTCGACAGGCGATGGCCCGCGACATTGATGATGTCGTCGGTGCGGCCCATGATGAAGAGATAGCCGTCCGCGTCCTTGAAGCCGGCATCCGCCGTTTTGTAGTAGCCCGGGAACTCCGCGAGGTAGCTCGGCGCGGAAGCGCTCATCCGCATTCCAGAGCGTCGGCAGGCAGGCAGGCGGCAACGGCAGGCGCATGACGATGTTGCCGAGCTTGCCGGCTTCGACTGGATGGCCGGCGTCGTCGAGTACCTGCACGTCGTAGCCGGGCATCGCGACGGTCGGCGAGCCATGCTTCACCGGCAGGGCGCCAAGCCCCACGGGATTGGCGGCGATGGACCAGCCGGTTTCCGTCTGCCACCAGTGATCGATGACAGGAACCTTCAGTTGCTGCTCGGCCCACTGCACGGTGTCGGGATCGGCGCGCTCGCCGGCGAGGAAGAGCGTTTGGAACTGCGATAGATCATACTTCCCGATCAGCTCGCCCTTCGGATCCTCCTTCTTGATGGCCCGAAAGGCGGTCGGTGCCGTGAACAACGCTTTCACATTGTGCTCGGCGACGACGCGCCAGAAGGCGCCGGCATCGGGCGTGCCGACCGGCTTGCCCTCGTAGAGGATCGCCGTGCAGCCGGCCAAGAGCGGCGCGTAGACGATGTAGGAGTGGCCGACCACCCAACCGACATCGGAGGCGGCCCAGAACACATCGCCCGTCGAGCAGCCGTAGATGTTGGGCATCGACCAGGCGAGCGCCACCATGTGCCCGCCGTGATCGCGGACGACGCCTTTCGGCTGGCCGGTCGTGCCGGAGGTGTAGAGGATGTAGAGCGGATCGGTCGAGGCGACCGGCACGCAGGGCGCCTTTAGATTTGCCGCGCGCGGCTTTCCCAACAAGTGCGGACCAGTCGAAATCGCGCCCCAGACTGAGCGGCGCCACCTCCTGCGGCCGCTGCAGGATGATGCAGGACTTCGGCTTGTGAGCGGAAAGCTCGATCGCCTTGTCGAGCAGCGGCTTGTAGGCGACGACGCGGCCGGGCTCGAGGCCGCAGGAAGCCGAAACGATCGCGACGGGCTTGGCATCGTCGATCCGCGTCGCCAGCTCGTTCGCCGCAAAGCCCCCGAAGACGACGGAATGCACCGCGCCCAACCGCGCCACCGCCAGCATGGCAATGACCGCTTCCGGCACCATCGGCATGTAGACGATGACGCGATCGCCCTTCGTCACGCCGCGCTGCGCGAGCACGGCCGCGAAGGTAGCGACCTCGTCGAGCAGCTCCTCATAGGTGAAGCTGCGGCCCGTGCCGGTCATCGGGCTGTCGTAGATCGAGGGCCTTCTGGGTGCCCCGCCCCGCACTTACATGCCGGTCGAGGCAATTGTGGACCGTATTGCACAAGCCGCCCGTGAACCAGCGGCCATACTGCCCCGCATAGGCGTCGAACACCTTGTCATAGGGCTTGTACCACTCAACGGCCGTCGCGGCCTCGGCCCAGAACCGCTCGGGGTCCGCCTGCCATGCGGCGTAGGTCTCGGGGTATCGGCTCATGACGGTTATTCTCCGGGCCGGCCTTCTTCTGATAAGTGATAAGCTCAGCACCATGTGAGAGTGGCAATCAAGAGGCCGGGCGTCCATGCCGAGCGATTTCGCCGCCGTCTTCGCCGCGCTAAAACCGCTCTACACGCGCCATGCCAAGAAGGGCGTCGTGCTCCACGACGAGCCGGGCAAATACTATCTCGGCACCCATGAGGTGCGGGCGAAGGACGGCTACCGGACGTGGCTCGGCGGCATCGAGATCAAGAAGAACTACGTCGCGGTGCATCTCGTGCCCGTCTATGCCGATCCTTCCTTGCTCGACGATATCTCGCCCGCGCTGAAGAAGCGCATGCAGGGCAAGAACTGCTTCAACTTCAGATCGATCGAGCCGGTTCTGTTCGAGGAAATGGGGCAGCTGATCGACACCGGCGTCAAAGCCTTCGAGAAAGCGGGCAAGTTCAAGAAGTGACAGCCGCGATCGCACCGTATCGTCCGCGGCTCGTCCCGCTACGACGTCGCCCCGGTGAAATCCTCCGCTCTCAACACCGATGAGAAGGCAAGGCCAGCCGCCTTGAATGCGTCCGCCGCCCCCTCCTGGCGATCGAGCACGGTCACCACGCGCACGACCTCGCCGCCTTCCGCGCGCACGACCTCCGCGGCCTTGATCGCCGAGCCGCCCGTCGTCGTCACGTCCTCGACGATGACGACGCGCTTGCCCTTGAGCGTCTCGCCCTTGACCAATCCCTCGACGAGGCTCTGCGTGCCGTGATCCTTCGCCTGCTTGCGGACGATGAAACCCGCGACCGGCCGGCCCTCGACCGCCGAAATCGCCGCGACCGACGCCGCGATCGGCACGGCCCCGAGCTCCAATCCGCCGACGAGATCCGCGCGATCGTCGCCGAGAAGATCCAATATGAGCGAAGCCGACAGCCGCGCGCCCTCGGCATCGAGCAAAGTCGGCTTCATGTTGAAGTAAAGTGTCGAAGTCTTGCCGGAGGCGAGCTTGAACACCTCACCCGACCGGAAGGATTTCTTGCGCACGATCTCGATCAGCCGTAGCCGTGCCGCTGCCGCATCGCGTTCTGCCTGCATGAACCTGCCCTCCTTCCCAATCGCCTTCGACAGATGCATAGCCTCTCGCGACTGATGTTGACAGGCTATGACCTCGATTGTATCGAGACGATATCATACGCCAAGGAGCCCGACATGTTCGACCTCGAGAAGCCACCAGAGCTCTCCGTCACCCGCTGGCTCAATGCCAGAGAGACGCCGGCGCTCGCAGACCTCAAAGGCAAGGTCGTCGTCGTGCTCGCCTTCCAGATGCTCTGTCCAGGCTGCGTCAGCCATGCGCTGCCGCAAGTTCAGAAGCTCAGGGAGCGGTTCAATGAAGAGGACGTCGCCGTGCTCGGCCTCCACACTGTTTTCGAGCACCATGACGTGATGACGCCGAAGGCGCTGGAAGCGTTCCTGCACGAGTACAAATTTTCCTTCCCCATCGGCATCGACAAGCCCAATGGGGCGAGTATCCCAGAGACCATGCTCGCCTATGAGATGCGCGGCACGCCGACGCTTCTGATCTACGACCGCCAGGGCCGTCTGCGCCGGCACTATTTCGGCCGCGCCGACGACATGGTCCTCGGCGCCGAGATTGCCGCGATGGTGCTCGAGACGGATGCCCGCCAGACTGAGCAGACGCTCGCCCGTGCGCTGATGATGCCCGGCCATCGCCACTCCCACGACGAGCCCGCGCATCATCACCACGAGCATGGCGAGGGCTGCGGGCACGAGCATTGAGCGGCATCGCGCGCCGCGCACAAGTGTGGCGTCGCGCCATAGTTGACCAGTCGCGCTGCACAGTCGGAGTCAACGATGGCGCGATGAACGCCACACCAAGTTCATGATATTGCTAGTGGCCCTGATGTCGCGCCAAAATCGGACGGACGCCTGGCGAGCATGCGATTTTGGCGCGACGGCCACTAGTCCGAGAATTCGACTAAAATTTTAGCTATCCGCCGCCGGTCCGCGTCGCCGCAATCCAGCGATTAACTCATCGTTTTCCCTGAGATTGAACTTCACATTCGCGAATCATCAATCTCAATTTTCTTTGAGCGTGTCGCTCCTATCTTCTCTCCCAAGATAGCCGCGGTCTGGTCGCCGCGCATCGGCCTTGCGAGCTGGCGAGGCGCAAGAACACGGGGGGAGAGTGGCATGGCGAAGCCGGCATTTACGCTGACGCAGGTCATCGGGCAGCCTCGATTCCGGTGCGAGCTGGGCCGGCTCCACCATCACCTACGCGATGCCGATGTCGGCCTTTGGCTCGGGCGGCGAAGGGTCGGGCTTCCGGACCGATGGGCACCGCCATGCGCGAGGCGGGCGAGAAGTCCTTCGAGCTCTGGGACGACCTCATCGCCCCGGACATGACGCGGATCGCCAGCGGCGCCGACATCAACATGGGCCACTCCTCCAACACCGGTGGCGGCACCTACGCCATGACCGCGACGGGCGGCTACGCCGACGGTCGCTGGATGCTGTCGGATGCCGAGATCTGGATGGCATCGAGCTGGTGGTCGCACGATGACAACTCCGACTTCTTCTTCGGCAGCTACGGCAACATGACCTACATGCACGAGATCGGCCATGCGCTCGGGCTCGAGCATCCCGGCCCCTATAACGGCTCGGGAATTATGCATCGGATGCCGTCTACAAGCAGGACACGCACCGCTACTACGATCATGTCCTACTTCGATGCCGACGCCGACGGCAGCCGCACCGATCACTATGACCGCGATGGCGATTGGCTCTTCCCGCAGACGCCGATGGTGCACGACGTGGCGGCGATCCAGGAGATCTACGGCCGTGACATGACCACCCGTTCGGGCCACACGACTCTACGGCTTCGGCTCCACGGCTCGGCAACGATGTTTTCAATTTCGCCGTCAATCGCGATCCCATCGTGACGATCTGGGATGGCGGCGGCACGGACCTGCTCAACCTCTCGGGCTTCAGCAACAATCAGGTCATCAAGCTCGCGCCCGGCAGCTACTCGTCCGTCGGCTATCATGACGAACAATCTCGGCATCGCCTATCAGTGCCGGATCGAGAACGCCTATGGCGGGCGCGGCGCGGACAACATTGCGGGCAATCGGTTGCCAACACGCTGCGCGGCAACGCCGGAAACGACAAGATCAACGGCGGCGGCGGCGACGACAGGCTGTACGGCGATATCGGCGACGACAAGCTCTATGGCAATGCCGGCAACGGACACGATCTTTGGCGGCAGCGGCTATGATACCGCCTATCTGAACGAGGCCCGCGGCCACTATGCGGTCTCGCGCTCGTCCAATTGCGTGCAGGTCCGCGACTTTCGAGTGGCGAGGTCGACCAGTTCGTGGGCGTCGAGAAGATCGTTTTCACCGATACGTTCATTATGGGTTGAATCGCGCGATCGGAGCAGGGCGCAGCTTGCATTGAGCGACCGGGGTGCAGACGTGGCGGTGCGAGTGTCGCCGTGGTTTGCGGTGGACCGTCTCAGTCGCAGGTTTGCGATTTGTCTTGCCGGGGGCCGTCATCGGCTTGATCCGTGGAGACTCTCAGCATAAAGTCATGCTCCACTGCACGTACCGTATGGTGGAGGTGCGCATGGCCGCCACAGCACGTTCGGATGTCTCGCGCTCGGCGATCAGAGCGTCGACGGGTTGCTTTCCGGCTGGCGCTGGAATGTCTTGCGCCTGACCTACAGCTTCCCGGTGCACCGGCGCCTTCTACGAGTACGGGCGGAGAAGACACGTTCAAGCGCTTCCATTACGCTCAGACAGAATCGCCGCCACGCAAGCGTTTCGCTGCGATCGAACTCGTTCACCAACGCCTGACCTTCAAACAGGTGGCGAGAGTCGACACGAATCCGTTCGTCGGCATCTGGATTCGCGCGAATCCGATGTCCCGCCGACGGCCTATGCGGACTATCCCGGCCTTCGCAGCGGGCGGAGATGTCCTGGTTCAACAAAGTCGACTACAACAACCCCCGGCTCGGCAACTATGCCTATCACACGATCTGCACGAGATCGGTCATGCGATGGGGCTGAAGCATCCGCATCGAGCTCGATGAAGTTCGGCAACGACTGCCGTCGTGAGCTCGAGACAGTCTCGAATTCTCGGTGATGTCCTATCGCAGCTATGTCGGCGAGCCCATACGAGGTTTGCGATCCGTATGCCGAGGACAGCGCGCCGCAGTCCTTCATGATGCTCGATATCGCGGCGCTGCAGCACATGTACGGCGCGGATTTCGGCATCTCCGGGCCAGCGACACGGTGTACAAATTCAGCCCGACCACGGGCGAGATGTCGTCAATGGTGCCGGCACAGGCGATCCGCTCGGCGATACGATCTTCAGCACGATCTGGGACGGCGGCGGCGTCGATACCTTCAATCTGCGCAGCCTACGCCGGCGACCTGCACGTGAACCTCGCGCCCGGCCAATGGTCGCTGTTCTCGCGGGTCAGCGCGCCGATCTCGGCGACGGCCGCTTGCCCGCGGCAATGTCTTCAACGCGCTTCTCCACAACGGCGACACGCGCTCCCTGATCGAAAATGTGCAAGCGGGACGTGGCGACGACAAGGTCGTTGGGAACCAGGCGGTCAACGTGCTGTTCGGGCGCGTCTGGCAACGACGTTCTGCTCGGCATGGCAGGCGACGACAAGCTGTTCGGGGGGCTGGGCGCGGACCGGCTAGACGGGGCGACGGGCCATGATGTGCTGAACGGTAGCCTTGGAAATGATCTGCTGATCGGTCAGGCCGGCAATGACGTCTTCAACGGCGGCGCGGGCAACGACGACCTGCGCGGCGGCGCCGGCGACGACACGGCCTTCTATGCGAAGGCTGCGGCGGCCTACACGGTGACGACGGCGAACGGGACGACGACCGTCCGCGACATCGCCACCAACGAAGCCGACACGCTGATCGGCATCGAGACGCTACAGTTTTCCGACGGGCTCGTGCCGATTTGAGAGTAACGAGGCCCCTCCCCGCCCGCTGCCCCCTACAACCGCCCCTCGAACGCCGCCAGGAAAATCGCCTTCGCGCCCTTCTCGTCGAGCGGCACGGGATTAGTTCCCGTCGAGGGATCGGCCACCGCCATCTTCGCGATACTGATCCACCTTCGAGGTGTCCGGCACGCCGAGCTCCTTCAGCGTGTGCGGCACGCCGATCTCCTTGCGCAGCTCCAGGATCCATTTCTGGAAGCCGTCGAAGCCGCCGGAGATGCCCAGCGACGCGCGCCAGCCGCTCGATCTTCTCCTCGATGGCCTTGCGGTTGAAGGCGAGCACGTAGGGCATGTAGACGCCGTTCGTCAGGCCGTGATGGGTATTGTAGAGCCCGCCCACCGGATGCGACAGCGAGTGGATGGCGCCGAGGCCCTTCTGGAAGGCGGTGGCGCCCATGGCGGCCGCCGTCATCATGTTGCCGCGCGCTTCGAGATCGCCCGGCGTCTTCACGGCCCGCACCAGATACTCCTTGACGAGATACATGCCCTCGATGGCGATGCCGGCGCCCATCGGGTGATAGGTCGGCGCGCAATAGGCTTCGAGACAATGCGCGAGCGCGTCCATGCCGGTGCCGGCCGTGAGCTTGGCCGGCAGCGGCACCGTCAGCTCCGGATCGCAGATGACGACGACGGGCAGCAGCTTCGGATGGAAGATGATCTTCTTGTCGTGCGTGTCCTCCTTCGTCACGACCGCCGCGCGGCCGACCTCGGAGCCGGTGCCCGCCGTCGTCGGGATGGCGATGATGGGCGAAATCTTGGAGGCATCCGCGCGCGTCCACCAGTCGCCGATATCCTCGAAGTCGAAGACCGAGCGCGTCTGGCCGTGCATGAAGGCGACGAGCTTGCCCTGGTCTAGCCCCGAGCCGCCGCCGATGGCGATGACGCTGTCATGGCCGCCCTTCTTGAAGACGGCGATGCCCTCCTTGAGATTGCTCTCGGTCGGGTTCGGCACGACGTCGGCCCAGACCGCCGAGGGGATGCCCGCCTTCTCGAGGCTCGCTTGAGCCTGGGCGATGACCGGCAGCTTGGCGAGCCCCGGATCGGTGACGATCAACGGCTTCTTGAAGCCCGCCCCCTTGGCGGCCTCGCCCAGCTCGGCGATACGCCCCGGCCCGAACAGGATGCGCGTCGGGTAGCTCCAATTCGTCTTGGTGGGTGTGTTGGTCATCGGTTTCTTGCCCTTCGGTTCTTTGGTATGCATCCCCCGGATCTCCTCGGCCACCATGTGCTGGAGCCGCCAGAGATAGGAATCGTTGATGCCGAGCTCTGCAAGATTGACGACGGTCTTGTGCAGATACTCGGCGCAGCTACCGACATGACCGGCGGCGCGCGCGAGCCTGCGCGCCTGTTCAGCCATCGGCAGGTTGATGTAGTATTCGAGCGACTTCGGCACCACCCAGAAGGTTAGCGCCCGCACCTTGCCGGCAGTCCGTATGCACGTTGATCCAGCGCACCGTCACGAGATTTTCCCTATAGCTGGTCTCGCGCTTCAGGAGCCGCACCATCTGCGCGTGATCCCGCCCGTCCGGTAGCCGGTAGAGGACGCCCTGGCAACACCCCCCGGCCTCGAGCGCCAGCATCAGTCCGGGTTGCTCCGGCGTGCCGCGCCAGCGTTTGAGGTCGAGACAGAACGACCGGCGCCAGCCATAGGCCTTTCCCAGGCGATGCTCGACATGGTCGAAGTCCGGCTTCCAGATGAGCGAGCCATAAGCGAAGAGCCAGAGCGGGCGTTCGTCGTTGCGGGCAAGGATCAAATCCGCCGCAACCTCATAGTCCTCGTCTGTCATCTGCGTGCGCCCGGCGAGCGGACCCGGATCGGGCTCGGTCCGATCGACGAGCGCCACGAGCTCGCCCGTCAATGTGAGTTGACGCCTGCTCCTCATGCCCCCCGCGCTCCGCATCCGATGCGATCCCGCCTGAGTAGACCGCGCGACCTGCACGACCGTCAATGCCTCGCGGGGCAATGGCAAGTCATTGTGGGTACGAGAGCACGTTCAGGCGAAGTGGACGCCGGTTCGTCGTGGAACGTGCTCAAAGCAAACACAGAGCACGTTCAGGCGAAGTGGACGCCGGTTCGCCGTAGAACGTGCTCAAAACAAAAAAACTAGAGCGGGTTCTTGATTCCGCTCAGGCTGAACCCGCTCTAGTTGTGGCGTCGCGCCTTAGTTGACCAGTACCGCGGCGAGGTTCGTGTCAACTCAGGCGCGTTGAACGCCACACTAAGCCAACGATATCGCTAGTGGCCCTTATGTCGCGCCTAAATCGAAAGCGCTCGCGGCCATGATGCGATTTAGGCGCGACGGGCCACTAGAACAAGTGCGATTGCTTTGGACCAGCGAGGGCTCACGTGACGGCTGAGACGACACCGGTGGGCCGGATCGGCGCGCGTATTCCGAATGTTCTGCTCGAAGCCGGCGTCGTCATCGGCTGGAGCTCGGGATTCGTCGGGGCGATTCTCGCCGCGACCACGGTATCGATCTTCTCCGTGCTGCTCTGGCGGTTTGTCCTCGTGACGCTCGTGTTGCTGCCCTGGCTGTGGCCGATCATCCGCAACCCGCCGGGCTGGCGCTGGTTCGCACTGCACGGCGCCATCGGCTTCATCGGCATGTTCTGTTGCCTCTCGCTCGGCATCAAGGCGATCGACATTGGCGCGCCGGCCGGCACCGCGGCCCTGATTGGCGCGCTGCAACCCTTGATGACGGCGGTGCTCGCGGGGCCGGTGCTCGGCGAGCGGGTCGTCTGGCGGCAGTGGCTCGGACTTCTCGTCGGCTTGGCCGGTGTCGTGATCGCCGTCGGCGCGCCAAGCCCCGCTGATACACTCGGCTATGTGCTGGCCTTCGGCTCGACGCTCAGCATCGTCATCGCGACCTTGCTGACCAAAGCGAAGTGGGACGGCAGCGATTTCCTCGCCTCCTTCGCCTTTCAATCGCTTGTCATGGTGATCTGCACGGCGCCCTTCGCTTGGGCCGATGGCGCTCTCCTGCCGACTTGGGATTGGCGCTTCGGCGCCGCCGTCGCCTGGGCGATCCTGATCTCGACCGCGGGCGGCTATGCCTTCTACTACCTCGCCGTCCAGCGCATGGGGGCGGTTCGCGTCGGCAGCCTCATCTACCTGACGCCGCCCGTCACCATGCTTTGGGCCTGGGCCATGTTCGGCCAGCCGATGACACTCGCTGGGGCCGCCGGATTTGCGATCTGCCTGATCGGTGTGTATCTGGCGCGGGTCGAGCAACCCGAGATCGGGGCGCGATGAGCCTGCTGGGCTGGGACATGGATCTGGCGACGATCCTCTTGCTGTTCGCGGGCGGGCTCATCGCCGGCATGATCAACGTCATGGCGGGCGGCGCGGGCTTCATGACCTTTCCGCTGCTGATGGCGGCGGGACTGTCGGAGATGGAGGCCAACGCCGCGAATTTCGTCGCGGTCGTTCCGGCCAACATCGTCGGCACCTATGTCTACCGGCACGAGATCGCGCAGGTGAGGCCGCTGCTCCCTGCGAGGCTCGTGCTCGCGGCGTTGGGCGGCATCATCGGCTCGATGCTACTCATCACGTTGGGTGAGGCCAACTTTCACGCGGCCATACCCTGGCTGCTTCTTTTCGCAACGCTTGCCTTCGCGGCCGGGCCAACGATCAAGCGCATCCTCGAGCGCGACTACGCCTTCGACGGCAAACGCTGGATGTGGTTGTCGCTGACGATGGAGTTCGCCGTCTACATCTATGGCGGCTACTTCGGCCTCGGCATGTCGATCGTGCTGTTCGCGATCCACGCCATCTTTTCTTCGCTCGACATTCATCAGTCGAACGCGATCCGCAACGCCACCATCACGCTGATGACGTTCATCAGCATCGCGGTGTTCGTCGGCTCGGGGTCATTCGCTGGGGGCCCGCGCTCGTGATGATGGCGGGCGCCTGGATCGGCGGCTACGGCATGATCAGGATCGCCAAGACCTTGCCGCATGCGGCGATCCGCAGAGGCATACTCCTCTGGGCCGTCGTCATGACGGCCTACGCCTTCTGGCGATATCAGTAAGGCTTCAGCTAGCGGTCGACCCCAGCAGACGCTTCAGAGACTCGAGTTCGGCCAGTACGGTCTGCAGCTCCCGACGCTGTTCGGCACTCAGCACCGCGGTCGCCCCTCCGCCGCGCTTGCGCAGGATTGAGATGGCTCTTGATTTCCGTTCACCAGCCGGTGCGGCGGATCTCGACGTCTGTCCCTTCACCCAATCGAGGCCCTGCTCGCGCATGACCTTCTGGACGCCTTTGATGGTGTAGCCTTCCTCATAGAGCAGATGCCGGATGCCGGTGAGCAGATCGACATCCTCCGGCCGGTAAAGCCGCCGGCCACCGCCACGCTTCATGGGGCGCAGCTGCGGAAACTTGCCTTCCCAGAATCGCAGAACGTGCTTGGGCACATTGAGCTCGTCAGCGACCTCGCTGATGGTCCTGAACGCGTCGACCGCCTTGGCCAAGTTCGTCCTCGTCTTGCTCGACCGGACGTTGGTCCGGCGCTAACCACCACCGCATGACTCTACGATCTGCGCCTGCTCCCAGGCAGCCACAGAAAACCAACGATAACCGCGCTGAACCACCCCGGGCTGGTTTTTGAAAGGCTCCGCGCCGCGACAATCGTCCTCAGCCGCAAGTGCAATCACCTGCTGGCCAGGCCGCGTCACCGGCCGCTGCTATACGCTGCCTTCCAGAAGCCTCCCACTACCCCGCAACTCTCGCCTGAATCGGGCCAACCCCTCTTCTCGCGAGAGGTGGTGCGGCATGATGCACGCCACCGCCCGTGCCGAACGAGCGCTCGCCGCTTACTTCGCCGCCGGCTTCTTTCGGCCAGCCAGAGTACTGTTGATTTTTGTCTTCATGATGTTGCTGGCGCGGAAGACGAGTACGCGCCTCGGTGTGATTGGTACTTCCTGACCGGTCTTCGGATTGCGCCCGACGCGCTGCCCCTTGGCGCGGATCGAGAATGAGCCGAAGGACGAGAGCTTGACTGTCTCGCCACGCTCCAGCGTTCCCGTGATCTCATCCAGCACGCGCTCGACGAGCTCCTGGCTCTCATTGCGCGGCAAGCCGACCTTCTGCACCAAGGCCTCGGCGAGATCAGCTCGTGTCAGCGTTTTGCTACCCATCGCCGCCAGCAACTCCCTAGCTGCACATATTAACCATACTGGCGCAGGGGCCGCTGCGAGGTCAATATCGCAATCGCAACAAACCCATGAAATCCAACGGCTTTTCTATCGATCTGGCGAATCGATACTTGACATCACCAGCGCGCCAGCACGGCGCCCCATGTAAATCCGCCGCCCATGGCCTCCATCAGCACCAGCTGGCCTTCCTTGATGCGGCCGTCCTCGACCGCTGTATTGAGGGCGAGCGGGATCGAGGCGGCGGATGTGTTGGCGTGCCGGTCGACGGTAATGACGACTTTGCTGAGTGGAATGCCGATTTTCTTGGCCGTGCCGTCGAGGATTCGCTCGTTGGCCTGATGCGGCACGAACCAGTCGATCTCGTCGGCGGCAAGTCCAGTGTCGACCAAAGTCTCGAGCACCACGCTCGCGATGTTGGAAACGGCGTGGCGGAACACCTCACGCCCGTTCATGCGCAAGTGGCCGACCGTCTTCGTCGTGGACGGTCCGCCATCGACATAGAGCTTGTCGGCATAGCGCCCATCGGCATGCAGACGGGAGACGTGAATGCCGCGATCGGCGATGGTGCCGTGTTGCGGCTGCGCCTCGAGCAGCAGCGCGCCCGCGCCATCGCCGAACAGCACGCAGGTCGTGCGGTCGTTCCAGTCGATGATGCGCGAGAAGGTTTCCGCGCCGATGACGAGCGCACGCTTGTAGGGCCCGCCCTTGAGCAAACCGTCGGCAACCGCCAGGGCATAGACGAAGCCCGAGCACACCGCCTGGATGTCGAAGGCGGCGGCGCCGGGCTTGACGCCGAGCTTGGCCTGGATGGCGACGGCGGTCGCGGGGAAGGTCAGATCCGGCGTCGAGGTCGCGCAGACGATGAGATCGACCTCGGAGGCATCGACGCCGGCGCGTACGAGCGCTTGCTTGGCCGCATGCGTGCCGAGATCGGAGGTGAGCTCGCCCTCGGCCGCGATGTGGCGCGCGCTGATGCCGGTGCGCTCCTTGATCCACTCGTCGCTGGTGTCGACGGTTTCCGCCAGCTCGCGATTGGTCACGCACCGCGCCGGCAGATAGGCGCCGCAGCTTCTGATCACGGAACGGATGACCGCCACGGGGTGCCTCGCTTTCGGGGTCCGTCAGCTCGCCAGGGACGTGAGCGAGGAACGGTCGAAACCCTTGAGATCGTTGCCGATCCTCGCGAGGAGGCCGGCCCGTGCGATGTCGTAGCCGAGATCGATGGCGCTCGCAAAGCCCATCGCGTCGGTGCCGCCGTGACTCTTTATCACGAGACCGTTGAGGCCGAGGAAAACGCCGCCATTGAGCCGCCGCGGGTCCATTTTGCGCTTCAACACGGTAAACGCGCCTTGGGCGAGAGCCGCGCCTAGCTTGGAGAGCAGCGAGCGGCGCATGGCCTGCCTCAGATATTCGCCGATCTGTTTGGCGGTTCCTTCGGCGGTCTTGAGCGCGATGTTGCCGGTGAAGCCATCCGTCACCACCACATCGACCTTGCCCTGGCCGATCTCGTCGCCCTCGACGAAGCCCCGATAGTCGAAGGGGGGCGCGGTCTCTCTCAGCCAGACATGGGCACGCTTGATCTCGTCGAGTCCCTTCACTTCCTCCACGCCGATGTTGAGGAGGCCGACCGTTGGTTTCTCGATATCGAACAGCGCCCGCGCCATCGCCGCGCCGAGAAGCGCGGAGCCTACGAGTTGCTCGGCGGTCGCGCCCACATTCGCGCCGACGTCGAGCACGATGCATTCGGCATCGACCGTCGGCCAGATGGCCGAGATGACCGGGCGCTCGATGCCGGGAATGGTTTTGAGCGCGACCTTCGACATCGCCATCAGCGCACCGGTGTTGCCACCCGAGACCGCGACGGTC
The DNA here is from genome assembly GCA_963741525.1 of uncultured Alphaproteobacteria bacterium. GTDB lineage: Bacteria > Pseudomonadota > Alphaproteobacteria > Rhizobiales > Hyphomicrobiaceae > JANNSX01. The sequence continues at coordinate 661,349 of CAVUIW010000027.1, read as the reverse complement.
GCCTCGCCCTTCTTCACCGCTTCGATGGCAAGCCACATGCTCGAACCATGCCGGCCGCGTTTGAGCGCCTGGCTCGGCTTCTCGTCCATGGCGACGACGACATCGGTATGGACGATCTCGCGTCCGGTCCTTGAGTTTCGGATGAGCCTCGAGGAGTGGCGCGATCTTCGCATGGTCGCCGAACATCCTAAAGCTGATTTCTGGATGGCGGATGAGGGAAAGCCTGGCGCCGGGCACGACGACATCCGGCCCATGGTCGCCACCCATCGCATCGAGCGCTATCACGAGCGGTGTTGCCATATGTCAGATCGGTCCGGTTATCCGGCGAAAGCGATGGATCGGCAACCCAATACCCGTGCGCGTCCTCGAGGCGGTGAGCATAGTGGTTTGCAGAGGCGAGGCAAGGGCTTGACGGCCTCAGGCGCTTTTCAGCAGCGCCTCGACCTCGGCAGCTGCGGGGGCCGCCTCGGCGGAGCCTTGCCGGGTGGTGGCAAGCGCGCCAGTCGCGGAGGCCATGCGCACCGCCTCGCCGAGCGGCAGACCGCGTGCCAGGCCAGCGGCGAGGCCGCCGTTGAAGCAGTCCCCGGCCGCGACCGTGTCGATCGCCTTGACCTTGAAGGCCGGGACGAATTCCTCGCCCTCGGGACCGGAGTAGGCGGCGCCGAGTGCGCCCATTTTGACGATCGCGGTCTTTGTGCCCCGGTTGCGAAGGGCCTGGGCCGCTGCGAGCGCATCGTCCGCGGATCTAGGCGTGCTGCCGAGCAGCATGCCGGTCTCGACCTCGTTCGGTGTGATGACATCGACCGCTGCATAGACCTCCTTGGGAACGCCGGACGGCGGCACGGGTGCGGGGTCGAACACGACGATGCCGCCGCCGGTGCGCGTCGTGGCCGCTGCGGCGAGGCTTGCCTTCAGCGGAACCTCGATCTGGAGCAGCAGCACCTTCGAGGACTTGAGGCGCGTGCTGGCCCGCACGACATCGCTTTGATCGAGCCGCCCGTTCGCCCCGGCGATTACCCAGATGACGTTCTGCCCCTTGGCATCGACACCGATGACGGCGATGCCGGTCGCCGCGTCCTTGTCGCGGAGCAGCAGGCTCGCATCGACGCCATAGCCCGCGATTTGCCGGGCGGCCTCGTCCGCGAAGCCATCGCCGCCGACGCGGCCGACGAAGGCTGTGTCAACGCCCAGCCTCGCTGCCGCCACCGCCTGGTTCGCCCCCTTGCCGCCGAGGCCGGTCTTGTAGGCCGTGCCGTGCAGCGTCTCGCCGATCGCCGGGATGCGCTCGGCATAGGCGGTGACATCGATGTTGATGCTGCCGAAGACGGTGATGGACATACCCTAGGCCCCGCTCGTCAGTTGTGCCGTGAAGCGCTGGAAGAAACGCTCGTCGTCGACCGCCGTCAACAGGCGGTGCGGGCCGGACTTGCTGGGCTTGAATGCCGTCTGTCCGAGGCGCGCGCCGGAATCGAGATCGACGGCGATGGTTCCTTGCTTGGTCTTGAACAGATCGGGCCAGAGGAGCCAGGCGATCGTCGCCGCGTCGTAGATGGAGGCCGGATGGCTCTCTTGCCCGGCGAGCGGCATCAGGCGCGCGACAAGGCGCGCCGCTTTCGCCTTCGACTTCGCCAGCTCGGCCACGAGCTGGGGCGGCACCTTGAGCGGCTCGGTGATATCGAGCGGTGCGAGCACGATCGGCACGCCCGAGGCGAACACTGTATGCGCCGCGTGCGGATCGACCCAGATGTTGAGTTCGGCCTTGGCTGTCGCATTCCCGTGATCGATGCCGCCGCCCATGACGACGAGCTCTGCGATCTTGCGCTTGAGATCGGGCCGCATCGTCAGCACGGCGGCGAGATTGGTCAGCGGCCCGATGGCGACGATGGTCGCGCCCGAGCGGCCGCTCGCCTCGATATGGCGAATGAGGCGGTTGACGGCATGCTCCGGTCTGGGCTTGCCGCGAGCGGTCAGGTGTAGATCGCCATCGCCGCCCCAAAGTTCGGCGGAGCTTCGCGGCGGCGGCAGCACCAGCGACTGCGCGCACCCCCGGTGCACCGGAATGCCGCCGCCGAGGCTGGCTGCGATGCCGAGTGCGTTGCGGGTGACCATCTCGATCCCGGCATTGCCGGCGACCGTCGTCACAGCGGCCAGCTCCAGCTCCGGCGCCGACCGCGCCAGTGCAATGGCGACCGCGTCGTCGAGACCCGGATCGCAGTCGATGATGATGGTGCGCTTGGGCATCATTCCCTCCAGCCTCCAAGCTATCCGAGGTGGGGCTTGCCGTCACTCGACGCGGACCCGGCGGCTTGGTTAAGCTACCGTTCGAACCAGCCTCCGAATGGAGACGACCCGATGGCCCACGACGCTCCCGCCGCCGCAGGTGGCACGACAAAACTCGCCGTCAGGAACATCGGCATGATCCTGACCGGCGATCTCGACACGCCGATCATCGACGGCGATGCGATTGTCGCCGTCAATGGCCGCATCACCGGCATCGGCAAGGCGAAAGACCTCGACCTCGACGGCGCGACGACTGTCATCGACGCGGCCGGTGTCGCTGTCGCGCCCGGCCTGATCGATAGTCACGTGCACCCCGTCTTCGGCGACTGGACGCCCCGGCAGAACCAGCTCGGCTGGATCGAGTCCTTCCTGCATGGCGGCGTCACCTGCATGGTCTCGGCTGGCGAGGTGCATCTGCCGGGCCGGCCCAAGGACATCGTCGGCTTGAAGGCGCTCGCCATCACCGCGCAGCGCGCCTTCACGGGCTTCAGGCCAGGCGGCGTGAAGCTTCTCGCCGGCGCCCCGGTGCTCGAGAAGGGCATGGTCGAGGCCGATTTCGCGGAGCTGGCGAAAGCCGGTGTGACGCTCTTGGGCGAGGTTGGCCTCGGCAGCGTCAAGGCCGGCTACGAGGCGAAGGAGATGGTCGCCTGGGCGCGCAAGCATGGCATCCAGTCGACCATCCATACCGGCGGCCCCTCGATCCCGGGGTCGGGCCTCATCGACAAGGACACCGTGCTCGAGGCCGACGCCGATGTCATCGGGCACATCAATGGCGGCCACACGGCGCTGCCGGAGGCGCATGTCTGCGAGTTGTGCGAGGTCTCGAAGCGGGCCATCGAACTCGTGCACAACGGCAACGAGCGGGTGGCGATCGCGGCGCTCAAGACCGCCAATGAAACGAAGAACCTCCACCGCGTCATTCTCGGCACCGACAGCCCCGCGGGCTCGGGCGTGCAGCCTCTTGGAATCTTGCGCATGATCGCACTGCTCTCCGGCATTGGTGGCTTGCCGGCCGAGCAGTCGATCGCCTGCGCGACCGGCAACACGGCAAAGCTCCGTAAGCTCGATTGCGGACTGATCGAGGTGGGCCGTCCGGCCGATCTCATCTTCATCGACAAGGCCCAGCATTCGGCCGGCCGCGATGTGCTCGACAGCATTAATCTCGGCGATCTGCCGGGCCTCGGCATGGCCGTCATCGACGGCATTCCGCGCATCGGCAGGAGCCGCAACACGCCACCGGCAGTGCGCGTGCCGGTGCTGGAAAAGGGCGCGATGGGCGCCTGACGGATATGCCGCGCCAACAGCTTGCGCCCCATGACGTCGGATGACATCCTTTGCCCAGGTGGTCGCCGATCACCTAGTGTCCCGATCCCGAAGTTCGTCAGATCAAGTTGCGGGCTCGGCGCGAACTTCGGGATCGATAAGGACACTAGACGCGTCAATAGTTTAGTGTGGCGTTATGTTCAGAAGCTCGCCTTCGGAACTCGCCGCGATGTTGGGGCGAGCTTCTGAACCGCCACACTGGCGAGCTTGGGGAGATCCACATGACGTCGCAAGCCAAGATCGATACCGGCCCTTCGCCCAAGACAGGCAAGACGGCGTTCTTCCTGCTCGATGGCGACTACTATAAGTCGGAGGCGATTTTCGAGCGTGAGGTCGAGCGGGTGTTTACCCGCGACTGGGTCTACGCCGGCCACATTTCGCAATTACCCAAAACAGGTGACTATCTGATGTTCACCTACGGCCGCGAGGAAATCGTCGTCGTGCGCGGCGAGGGCGAGACCGTGCATGCGAATTTGAACGTCTGCCGGCATCGCGGCTACCGGCTGTGCGCGGAGGAGAAGGGCCACGTCCGGACATTCCTGTGCGGCTATCACAAATGGTCGTTCAATCTGGATGGCAGCTTGCGGCATGTGCCGCAGATGCCGGATGGCGTCTACTTCGACTATTGCAAGTATGGCCTGCGAACCGCGAAGACCGAGGTTTGGAACGGGCTGATGTTCGTTCACCTCGGCGAGGGCCCGATCGAGTCACTGCGGGAGAGGTTCGCGGCATTGCAACCGACAGCCTCGAAATTCGGCATCGCGAAATCCAAGCTGGCGCACGAGATCAAGTACAGCATAGCCGGCAACTGGAAGGTCGCGGTCGAGAATGCGCTCGAATGCTATCACTGCGCATCCAATCACCCGTCTTTGTGCGGGGTGGTCGATGTGCCGGGCCTGATGGCCGACCTGAAAACGTGGTTCGCCGATGAGGACAACAAGGCCGCGAACACGCTGGGGGCCAGCGGTATGCGCGTCAAGACGGGGATGAAGACGCTTTCGGGAGACGGCAGCCTGATCTCCCCGAAGCTGATGGGCGAGCTCGGGCCCGCCGATGCCGAGAATGGCGTCACGGGCGGCATCATGCTGGCGCCCAATCCGTTCTACGCGATGATCTATGTCGATCACTGGTGGACCATCGCGATCCGCCCCAAGTCGGCGCTCGAGACGGAGCTGGTGTACTCCTGGTACGTCAGAGAGGACGCGATGGAGGGCGAGGATTACAATGTCGCGCGGCTCATCGAGATCGGCGACAACACCCAGACCGAAGATAACATCCTCATCGAGAGAACGCAGCGCGGCATCAACTCGCGGTACTTCGCGCCGGGACCCATCGGATCGGATGTCGAGCCGGCACTGTTCGATTTCGTCTCTAACTACAAGACGTTCATGGATTGAGCGGGTTGCGGCAAGAGCGGGCGACTTGCCATCGTCACCAGCGAAGATTTCGCTCCTAGAACCGACCAGTAGGGGCGACCGCTGGATGCCCGAACCTCGATGCATGGCGCCGATTTGCCAGTTTGCTTCTTGCTCATCCCTCACACCGTCATGCTGACGAAAGTCAGGATCCAGGGGAGGCCGTGGTGAGAACAAAGGCCGCGCCGGATGGCACGGCCTCGGATCAATAATTGCTCCCGTGGATGCCCCAAACGCACAAACGAAATGCAACACCTTGCCCGCGAGGTGTTGCAATGGAACGAACCTATGCCCAGCTGTCATTGGAGGACCGGTGCGAGATTTCCAACCGTCATGTCTTGCGATGGAGCTTTGCACCGCGCCTCATTGCTGGCGAACGTGAGTGGCCTTAGGTTGCGAACATCCGTCAGCGAGGCTGCATGCCCCAATACCTTCCCCTCGATCGCACGCTTTGGATGCGCACGGCGCCACCGGCTCCGAAAAACACCGAACTCACGGGTGACGTGGAAGCCGATGTTGTTGTCGTCGGTGGCGGGTTTTCGGGAACGTCGGCGGCGCTGCATCTGGCTGAGCGCGGCAAGGACGTGGTGCTGCTGGAGGCCGATGAGATCGGCTGGGGCGGATCGGGGCGCAATGCCGGGCTCGTCAATGCCGGGCTCTTTTTCGATCCCTCCGCCATCGTGGCGCACTATGGCGAGCAGCACGGGCCCGGCATCACGAAGCTTCTCGGCAATGCGCCGCTGCTCGTGCGCAGTCTCATAGACAAGCATAGCATCGATTGCGATGCAGGCAACCGAGGGATCGTCAAGGCGGCGCATTCGGAAGCCGCGCTTCGCGGGCTCGCCGAGACGGTGCGGCAATGGCGAGCGCTTGGCGAGCCGGTCGAGCTCCTGAGCGCTGCCGACGTGGCGAAGCGCACGGGAACAAGCTGGTACAAAGGCGGCCTCGTCGACAAGCGCAGCTTCACCATCGAGCCACTCGGCTATGTGCGCGGGCTCGCGACGGCCGCCGTGAAAGCTGGCGCGCGTCTCCACACCGGGTCGCGAGCGACGCGTATCACCTCCGGCGCCGATGGCATTCGCGTCGAGACGGACCACGGTTCTGTGACCGCGCGGCGCGCGATCGTGGCGACCGGCGCATATGACCGTTCGCTGATCCCCGGCCTCGAGCGCGCCTTCGTGCCGGCCGGCTACTTCATGGTCGCGACCGAGCCGCTCTCGCACAATCTGCGCGCCCGCATCCTGCCCGAGAAGCAGGCGCTCTACGACACGCAGCCATCGCTCGTCGCGGTGCGCTACAACCGCGAGCATCGGCTGGTGCTCGGCAATCTCGGCTGGCTGCCGCCCGAGAAGAGCGGGCAGGCCTGGGCGCGCCATGTCCTGCGCGAGCTGTTTCCGGCGCTCGGCGAGATCACGTTCACGCACGGTTGGAGTGGCGTCCTCGACATGACGGACGATCACATGCCCTGGCTCGCCGAGCCGATGCCGGGCGTCTACATGGTCGGCGGATTCAATGGCCGAGGCATCGGGCCGGGCACTTTCTGGGGTACGGTCCTCGCCGATTGGGTCGAGCACGGCGATGTCGAGCGATTGCCGATCCGGCCGCAACCGCTTCCCGACATTAAGGCGCGCTGGCTCAAGGGGCACGCCTATCAGAAGGCGTTCCAGAGCTATCGGCTGCGGATGCGGCTGCGACCGTCGCGGCGGCAAGGAAAGGAGCCCGTGTGACGATGGCCGGATCACCCGCCTTCGATCCGAAGGATGTGCCGGAAAGCAACGCGACCGCGATCCCGCCGCCATATCAGCGTGACAACCAGAACCGGTTCAACCGCCGGCTCGGCGATCATGCGGGGCTGAAGAATTTCGGCGTCAATCTGACTCGCATCATTCCCGGCGGGCAATCGTCCTATCGCCACGCGCATTCGCGGCAGGACGAGTTCGTCTATGTACTGGAAGGTCCGGTGACGTTGGAAACGAATGCCGGATCGCAGGTGCTCGAGAGCGGCATGTGCGCGGGCTTTCTGGCGGGCACCGGCGATGCGCACCGCTTCGTCAATCACACGGCAAAGGACGCGCTGCTCCTCGTCGTAGGCGACCGCTCCGCTGGCGACGAGGTCAGCTATCCCGATGTCGACATGAAGGGCGTCTATGGCCCCGACGGCACGTTCCGCTTCACGCGGAAGGACGGCACGCCGTTGTGACGAGGCGTCAACGCTAGACCGTTTTCCGATCCTACGGAATCGGAAAGCCGGTCTAAGTTATTGGCTTTGAGCACTTTCTTTCGACCAACCGGTATCCACTTGGTCGGAAAGTGCTCTAGCTCATGTTTGCGGTCGTGGACAGGTCCGTCACCCATCCAATTCGTCATTCCGGCGAAGGCCGGAATCCACCCGGCCATCGAATTTCACTGAACCTCGCCGCTCGGCGAGACCGCGAAACAAATCAGCTTGGAGGGATGCCAGCCGTCCATGCGGAGCATGGCTACGCCATGACGCTGGCATGACGGTCGTGAGGACTGTTGCAGTCGCCGATGAGCTACTTGCCCGTCCCGCGCGGCCAGTTGAGCGTCGCAACCGTCACGAGCGCGGTCAGGATCATGGTGCCGAGGATGTCCGAGCGCTGAATGAAATTCGTCCAGGCCGTCACGCCCTGCATCCAGCCGCCCTTGGCCGTCAGCACGTTGTTGAGCACGATGATAACAAGCGCGATCGCGGCCGTGATGATGACGGCGTAGGCAATCTGCAGCGCGCGCTTCGTGAACTTGGGCACCGAGATCGAGTTGCGGCCGATGGCCAGCTGCGTTCGGTCGGTCATGAGCTTAAGTCCTTGTCTCAGCCTGTGGATTGCCTGTGTATAACTGATTCGGGAAGGAAAAGTCGCAACAAGCTTGCGGTGCGTACAACCAGAGCGCTTGTCCGTTCAAGTGGATGCCGGTTGGTCGGAAGAAAGTGCTCAAAGCCAAAAACCTAGAGCACTTCCGACTTTAGTGGAATCGGCGGGATTCCCAAATCAGCCAGGATCTGATTCAAGCTACATGCTGGAGTTGGAGGCCAGCCTGCATGGCTCGACCCTATTCCCTCGATCTGCGTGAGCGCGTCGTGGCGCAAGTTGACGGTGGCATGAGCTGCCACGAGGTCGCCGAGTTGAACAGCCTCGTCCCCTCTACGGTCGTCAAGTGGACGCAGCGGCAGCGCCAGACCGGAAGCCCTGCCGCCAAACCGATGGGCGGCAAGCGGCCGTATCTCCTTGAAGAGCAGCGCGGTTGGTTACTGGCCCGCCTGCAAGAGAAGCCCGATCTGACGCTGCATGACCTTTTGGGTGAGCTTGCCGCGGTGCGCGGCGTGACCGTGTCGTGCGACACGCTTTGGCGCTTTCTCAAGCGGGCCGGTGTCAGCTTCAAAAAAAACGCTGCACGCCAGTGAACAGGATCGGCCTGACGTTGCGCGCCGTCGCCACTGGTGGCGGCGCTTCCAGCCACGGTTGGCCATCGAGCGCCTGGTCTTCATCGACGAGACCTGGACGAAGACGAACATGACCCGCACTCATGGCTGGTGGCGTCGCGGCGAGCGGCTACTCGCAAAGGTGCCGCACGGTCATTGGCAGACGACGACCTTCCTGGCCGCGCTCCGGCATGACGGTATCACTGCGCCATGCGTCATCGACGGCCCGATCAACGGCGAAAGCTTCCTCGCCTATGTCGAGCAAATCCTGATGCCGACACTCCATGCGGGCGACATCGTCGTCATCGACAATCTCGGCTCCCACAAAGGCGATGCGATCCGCAAGGCGATCCGCTCGGCCGGAGCGCGCCTGGCGTTTCTCCCGCCCTACTCGCCCGATCTCAATCCGATCGAGCAGGTCTTCGCCAAGATGAAGACCCTGCTGCGAAAGGCGGAAGAGAGAACCCTCGAAGCCCTTTGGTGCAGGACCGGCGAACTGCTTCAGCACTTCTCGCCGAACGAATGTACCAACTACTTCAGAAACGCAGGCTATGGTTCCACTTAAATCGGAAACGCTCTAGATGATCGCCGCCACCTTCAGCGCCTCGTACACCGCCTCCTCGCACGTCCGCGCCGTCACCGCGTCACCGATGAGGTGATGGGGGATGCCGAGCGCCTGGGCGTCACGCGCCAGATCGGCGTTGGGCGCATTCGGGCAAGCGAGCACGATGGTGTCGACGCCTTCGATGACGAGCGGCTTCCTCGCCGCCGTGTGCTGGAAGTAGGCCGTCTCGCCGTCGTAGCCGTAGAGGCGCATCAGCGGGATCACCTCGACGCCGAGATCGAACAGCACGCCCATCTTGGCGTCGCGGATATAGTTCTGGATCGCCGCGCCGGGCATCGGGCCGTTGACGCAGAGGCGAACGCGGGCGCCCTCGCGCGCGCAGCGCTCGGCCATGCCGAGCCCGATCCAGTCCGACAGCCAGTCGTAGATGACGACGCTCGCACCCGTCGTGGCACGGCCGGCAAGCACATCGGCCGCGTGGACGATGTTGGTGTCACCTTCGGTCTCGATGGGCGGACGGATGGGATGGCTGCCGGTGGCAATGATGATCTCGTCGGGATTCTCGCGTTTCAGCAATTCAGCGGTGACGGCCGTGCCCTTGACGATCCGGGCGCCGGCCTGCTCCGCCTCTCGCGTCAGGTTCGTGACGATGCCGCCGAACTCGGCGCGACTGGGCAAGAGCTGCGCCAGGAGCGCCTGTCCGCCGAGTTGGCGCTCTTTCTCGTACAACGTCACGTTATGGCCGCGCTCGGCGGCGACAGCGGCGGCCTTGAGCCCGCCGGGGCCGCCACCGGCAATGAGGATGCGCTTGCGCTTCGCCGCGCGCGACTTCGTCCCGTAGACAATCTCCCGCCCTGTCTCGGGATGCTGGATGCAGGAGATTGACAACCCCAATTGGAAATGTCCGATGCAGGCTTGGTTGCAAGCGATGCAGGCGCGGATATCGTCGGTGCGGCCCTCGCGCGCCTTGTTCGGCATCTCGGGATCGCAAATCGTCGCCCGCGTCATGCCGCAGAGATCGGCTTGGCCCTCGGCGACAATCCTTTCCGCATCGTGCGGCTGGTTGATGCGGCCGGCGACCAGTACGGTTTTTCCCGTCGCCTGCTTCACCTTGGCGGCGAACGGGGCGACATAGGCGTTCGGTATCTGCATGGCCGGCACGATGTGGATGGCGCCGCTGGCCGTCGCCGAGGTGCCCGCGATGACGTTGAGATAGTCGAGGTCGGGTGCCAATGCGCGCGCAACCGTGAAGCCCTCGTCCTCGGAGAGATCCGTGTCGCTCATCTCGTCGCCCGACATGCGCAGGCCGACGATCGTCTTGGCCGGCACGCGCTTTCGGATGGCAGCGATAACCTCGCGGGTGAACCTCAATCGATTTTCGGGTGATCCGCCATACTGGTCCTCGCGGCGGTTGACTTTCTCGCTCCAGAACTGCGCTGGCAGATAGCCATGGCTGCCGACGATCTCAACTCCGTCGGCACCGGCCTCCGCCATGCGCCGCGCAGCCTCCCCGAAGCCCTCGACGATCTCCCCGATCAAATCCGTCGACATCGGCGCGGGCGCCGTGCGGAATCGCTCGGCCGGGCTGAAGGAGGGGGCGAAGGCCGCCTGCGCCACGCCCTCGGGACGGCCCAGCACCTCGCGTCCCGGATGGAAGAGCTGGATGAAAACCTTCGCGCCCTCGGCATGGATCGTGTCGACGAGTTTGGCGTAGGCGGGGATGCATCCATCGTCGACAGCCATGAGGAGGGAGTCCGTGTAGCGCGCCGTCTCGTGCACGCCGACCACCTGAACGATGATGAGCCCGGCGCCGCCTTTTGCGCGCGCCTTCTGGTAGGCGAGGTAGGCCTGCGACGGCAGGTAGCGCTCCGGCAGATAGGTGTCGTGGCCGGTGATGAAGATCCGGTTGCGGAGCGTCAGCGATTTGAGCGTGTAGGGCGAGAAGAGATTGGGGAATTGCATGGGCCGGGCCAATCGCAATCGTTAACGTCGGAGCCGCCGCAGGCTATCGGAGCGGCCATGCGCAAACAACAGCGGTGGCAGGCTGGTGCTCGGCCAGGCTTCGGTGCATTCTCGCTTGAGCGAAAGAACCGAGGATCGCCGCATGAAGCTTGCCGAGTATGCCGCCTATGACGCCACGGGTCTTGCCGATCTCGTCGCCAAAGGCGAAGTGAGTCCAAAGGAGCTGGCCCGCACCGCGCTCGCCGCCATCGGCGCCGTCAACGGCGATCTCAATGCGGTCGTCGAGATCTACGACGACCGGATCGATGATCTCGACGAGGGCGCGCTCGGCGGCGGCCCCTATCGCGGCGTGCCGTTCCTCATCAAGGACGTGTTCGGCCATTTGAAGGGCCGCAGAATTGAATTCGGCAGCCGGCTCTGCGAAGGCATGATCGGAGACGTCGAGACGAATTTCGCCAAGCTTCTGAAGGCGACTGGATTCAACATCCTCGGCCGCACGAACACGCCCGAGTATTCGCTCTCCTCGACCACCGAGAACCTGCTCTACGGCAACACGCACAACCCCTGGATGCGCGGCTATTCGGCGGGCGGGTCGACGGGCGGGGGTGCGGCAGCTGTCACCTCCGGCATGGTGCCGGTGGCGCATGGCTCCGACATCGGCGGCTCGATCCGCATTCCGGCGAGCTGGTGTGGGGGCGTGGGCCTCAAGCCCTCGCGCGGGCGCATCTCCTTCGGCCCCTCGGTCGACGAGGGCGGCTGGGGCATGGCCATGAATTTCGTGCAGTCGAAGACGATGCGCGATACGGCGCGGCTGCTCGATTGCTTGTCGGTGCCGCAGCCGGGCGATCCCTTCGTCGTGGCAAAGCCTGAGCGGAGCTACGAGAGTTTCCTCACCGGCGAGGTGAAGCCGTTGCGGATTGCCTGGACGGCGAAGTCCATGATGAAGGACGGCCCGGTCGACGCGGAAGTCGCCGCCGCCGTCGGCTCGACCGCCAAGCAGCTCGCGAGCATGGGCCATCATGTCGAGGAAGATTTGTTCCCCTTCGACATCGATGCGTTGAACAGCCGCTTCCTCGACGTCTGGTTCTTCGGCTTCGACCTTCGGCTCGAAGGCTTTGCCAAGCGCACCGGCCGCAAAATCGGCCCGGAGACGCTCGAAAGCATCACGCTCGAGCTCTACGACTATGCGCGTTGCGTCGATGGCGCCCGCTTCCTCGCCGCCATCACTTACATGAACACCGTCCGCCGCACGATCGGCGCCTTCTTCGAGCGTTACGACATCTGGCTAACGCCCTCGACCGTGCAGGTTGCGCCGAGGCACGGCCTCTACGGCATGCACCGCCCGAACGAGAAGGCCGAGGACCACATCGTTGCCGTCGAGCGGCCCTGCCAGTATCCGCTGCCCTTCAATGTCTCGGGCGCGCCAGCCTTGTCGCTGCCGCTCGCCATGCATTCGAGCGGTCTGCCGATCGGCGTGCAGCTGGGCGCCCGTCCGGCGGAAGAGCATCTGCTGATCGCGCTCGGGGCCCGCCTCGAGGAGGCGATGCCCTGGCGGGATCGTGTTCCTCCCGTGCATGTGTCGGCGCGGGGCTGATTAGAGTGCTTCCGGAAAAGTGCGAAGCGGTTTTCCGAAAAGAAGCACGACAAACCAAGAAATTAGGGTGTTGAAGTGATTTAACGAAAAACGGAAACACCCTAGCGCCTACTACTCAATTTCGAAACGAGGAAAGTGCGATGGAACTCGGCATCAGAGGCAAGCGTGCGCTCATCACCGGTGGCACGCGCGGCATCGGTCGCGCCATCGCCGAGCGGCTGGCGGAAGAAGGCGCGGATGTCGCGATTTGCGCCCGCAAGGCGAACGAGGTCGAGGCCGCGGTCGAGAGCTTGAAGAAGCGCAAGGTGAGGGCGTCCGGCGCCGTCGTCGACGTGGGCGACGCGGCCGCGCTCAAAGCCTGGGTGGAACAATCGGGCAAGGCCATGGGCGGTATCGACATTCTCGTCGCCAATGCCAGCGGCCTTGCCGCGAGCCCGGCACCGGAAGAATTCAAGAAGGCCTTCGACGTCGACCTGATGCACACGGTCAACGCGGTCGACGCCGCGCGGCCGTTTCTCGAATCCGCGCGCGAAGGCTCGGTCATCGCCATCGCCTCCGTGTCGGGCGTGGAGGATTACGGCTTTCCGGAAGTGGCTTACGGCTCGCTCAAGGCGGCGCTGCTCTACTACGTGAAGTCGCTCGCGGCCGAGGTCGCCCCACTCGGCATCCGCGCCAATTGCGTGAGCCCCGGCCCGATCCACTTTCCCGGCGGCTTCTGGCACGACGTCGAGATCAACCAGCCGAAATTCTACGAGGCGACCGTGCAGAAGACACCCATCGGCCGCCTCGGCCGGCCGGAGGAGGTCGCCGACGTGGTCGCGTTCCTGGCGAGCTCGCGCGCGAGCTTCGTTACGGGTGCAAACGTTGTCGTCGATGGCGGCTACACGAAGCGCGTGCAGAATTGAACTAGGCATCGGTTGTCGGGCAGCAGGCATCAAACAATGTATCTACGCTTGGTGCCGGGTGCCTGATGCCTGATCACTGATGCCTGTTCCTACGGCACCACGGCCAACCCTTCCGGTCCTGCATAGAGTGTCCCATCCGGCGCATAGGCGCCTGCAAACCCGCCCGCGCCGTCCGTCCTGCAAAACAGCCGGTGATCGGGATCGAGGCGCACCACACAGGGCGACGTTGCCGCGGCCGCATTCGCCTTCAGCCGCAGATCGCCACGCGAGGGCGCCTTGAAACCCGGATCGGCGCGACGGCCGTTTTTGTTCATGCCGTAGGCCGAGGTCAGAGCGAGCGGAAACCCGTTGCTCGAAACGTCGTAGTCGAAGGCGTTGGGGCCGTCCGTCATCTCCTGGCCTCGGCCGTCGCGCGGGTACCAGCGGAAGCAGGTGAAGAAGGGAATTTCGCCAACCTCGCTCTGGTACTGCGCCAGGCCCCAGCCGGAATCCGCGCCGCACTGCGGATCGCCGCGCGCGGGGTCCGGCGGCGGCTTGCAGAGCTCGGGATCGTAGCCCTCGACGCCCGGCTCGCAGAACAAGATGGCGTTGTTCCAGTGCCGGATGTTCTTGGCCATGCCGATGCCCGAGACCGGCCCGCGGACGTACCAGGAATTGTTGAAGAGATAGAGCGGGCCTTTCGTCAGATAAGGATAGCGATCGAAGTCCTCCGGATTGGCGTTGGCGTCGGGCATGCCGAGCTTGAGGACACGCCCCGTCATGCCGCGCCGGCACGCCATTTCGGCCGGATTCATGCGCTGCGGCTTGGCGGCGTCCTCGGTGTATTCCTCGATCCCGACCTCGTACCAGCCGCCCTCGCTGTAATCGAAGCGCCGGTCGAAGCGGCTGTCGTAGAAATCGCCATAGTCGGTGACCCGCTTGCATTCGGGCGCCGTCATCTTACCCGTCCAGCGGATCGCCGGCATGTCGTCGAACCAGCCGCGATTGGCGAAGGCGTAGATCGGCCCGCCGCCCGCGCCATCGAGCGACAGCCAGGCGTGCGAATTATGGAACTCGTTGTCGTAGACATAGGCTTCGACCGCCCAGTCCTCGAGCTCCACCGGATTGTCGCGGATGTAGGAGAAGCGATTGCCGTAGACGTAGATGCCCTTGTTGTAGTCCTGGCAGACCGCATCGCCCTCGCCGTCCCTAATGGCATTCGAGCACTGGCGCGCGGTCAGTCTCACGCCGTTGTAGGCGTTGAATACGCTGTTGCGGCGGAAGATGATGGGGCCAGCGACGTGCGAGGTCGTGAGCAACGCGCCGTTCAAATGATCGTAGCTGCCGTGATGCACGCTGCCCCAGGGGATCGTCCGCCACATGTCGCCGGGGCAGCCGTTCTTCCAGCGCCGTTCCGGCTTGCAGGCGCCAAAGCGCGCATCGTCGGCCTCATAGCCAGAGGGGTCCTGCACCCAGGTCGTGTCCTCGACCGTGATGCCGCTCGACTGGCGCTCCGGCGGCTGACCGGGCTTCTGTCCGCGCACGACGACGCCGTAGCTGCCGCGCGTGATGAAGGCGCGACTGAGCGTGACGTCGCGGCTGGTTTTCACGCGGATGGCGGCAAGCCAGCAGGAATCGAAATCGACATCCTCGATGGTGATCCTGCTCGAACCCTTGATGTCGATGCAAGTGGCGCCATCGAGCTTGTCGCTTTTTGGCTTCACACCAAAGCCTTCGGCCGCATCCGACGTGCCTTGCGGCCCGGCATCGAGCAGCGACTCGAAGAGATTGTGCGCGGCGTAGTGGGAAATCTCGTTGCTCGAGGCCACCTTCTGCTTGCAGCCACGTGCGTTGGTTGGTGGCGCCGGGCAACCTCGGATGCCGTCGAGCGAGAGGCCGCGAATGATGGTCCGCCGGCCGAGGCCGCGGACCGTCACGCGCTCGAGATCCTTGAGCAGGATCTGTCCCTCGAAGTACGCGACATCCTTGGCGCCGGGCGTCGAGGGCAGAAGCTGGATCTGGGTGCCAGACGCCAGGCCCTCGAAGCTCGCCTGCTCGTAGCGCTTGGCTTCGATGGGCTCCGCGCAATCCGGCGCGTAGCCGGGACGGCCGTCGGGGGTCAGAGCCAGAACCGGACCGTTGCCGGCGAGGCTCGGGCAGGACGCAGCCCCGGCCGGGACGAGGCCTGAAAGGCTCACCAAGATGACGAAGAGTAAGAGAATTGGCCGCATGCCGTACCGCTCCCAGAGGGAAGCTCAGTGGAAGATCAGAGATTGGCCCGGCCGATGACGGGTGACAAGATTAACATTGTAGCCGGGGCGCGTCCCGGGGTCCGATGTTCGAGAGACCCGCGGCGAACTATGGTGGGGCGACTCATCCCACTCATTTGGAATACGTCCATGACCTCAATCGACCTCGACCGCATGCAGCCCGCCGCCACGGCCGACGTTCGCGGCAAACGCGTGCTCGTCCGCGCCGACCTCAACGTGCCGGTGAAGGACGGCAAGGTCGGGGACGCCACCCGCATCGAGCGCTTCCTGCCGACGGTCGAGGATTTGGCGGGGCGCGGCGCAAAGGTGATCGTGCTCGCCCATTTCGGCCGGCCCGACGGGCAGCGCGTTTCGAAGATGTCGCTGAAGCCGATTGCGGAGGCTATGACGGTCATGCGCGGCAAGCCCGTCGGCTTCGGCGAGGACTGCATAGGGGAGGCTGCGAAGGCAGCCGTCGGCGCCATGCGCGATGGCGATGTCGTCGTGCTGGAGAACACACGTTTTCATGCGGGCGAGGAGGAGAACGAGGCGGGGTTTACGAAGGCGCTGGCGGCGCAAGGTGATCTCTACGTCAACGATGCCTTCTCCTGCGCACATCGCGCTCATGCCTCGACCGAGGGTCTTGCGCATGTGTTGCCTGCGTACGCGGGCGCACAGATGATGGCCGAGATCACGGCTTTGCGCACCGCGCTGGAAAATCCACAGCGCCCGGTGATGGCCATCGTCGGCGGTTCGAAGGTTTCCACCAAGATTCCGGTTCTGACGAATCTTTCGAGACGCGTGCAGCATCTCGTGATCGGCGGAGGCATGGCAAACACGTTCCTGCTGGCCGGGGGCGTGAAAATCGGTAAATCGCTCGCCGAGCCGGATTTCGTTGCAACGGTGGCCGAGATCAAGGCCGCCGCAAAGGCGGCCGGCTGTACCATCCATATTCCCGTCGATGCGGTGCTGGCCACCAAGCTTGAAGCGGGTGTGGCGCCGCGCACCGCCGGACTCGATGCCGTCGGCGCGGACGAGATGATCCTCGATATCGGGCCGAAGTCGGTTGCGACGATCACGGCAGCGCTTAGCCAATGCCGCACGCTGCTCTGGAACGGCCCCGTCGGCGCCTTCGAGATCGCCCCTTTCGGCGCGGGCACATTCGCCATTGCCAAGGAGGCGGCGAGGCTCACCATGGCCGGCACGCTCGTGTCGGTTGCTGGCGGCGGCGATACTGTCGCAGCTCTCAACATGGCGGGCGTCGCCGACAGCCTCACCTATGTTTCCACCGCCGGCGGCGCGTTCCTCGAATGGCTCGAGGGCCGCGAGCTGCCGGGCGTGGCCGCGCTGGTGAGGTAGCTCTTGGGCAACTCAAGCCCGCTCCGGAATGCTCTTGTCGATGCCGCGCGGGATGGCCTTGTCCGCGTCATACATCGGCAGGCTGACGAGCTGGGCCGCGGCCATCTGGTCATCGCGCAGCCGCACCGAGACCTCGGCCGGCGCCGCATCGCTCGCCCGGTCGAGGCGAACGATCGCCGTGCCGCATTTGAGGAAAGGCGACCAGGCCGCCGCCGTGACGCGGCCGATGCGCTTGCCGCCGCGCGCAACCTCGCCTTCGACCAGCGGCTCTCCCTTCGGACTTTTGAGGCCGTGCAGCAGCAGCCCGCGATCGGCATTCGCCAGCGCGGCCTTGCCGATGAAATCCGCCTTGCGCATGTCGACGAAGCCGCCGAGCCCCGCCTGATAGGGGTTCATGGTGTCGTCCATGTCGGAGATGTTGTTGAGGATACCGGCCTCGATGCGGCGGATGTCCATGGAATCGAGACCGCACACGCCAAGCCCGTAAGGACGTCCTGCCCCAAGAACATGGTTCCAGAGCTTCTCGCCGTCGATGGGCGCCTCCTCCGGCAGCGTGTACCACTCGAAGCCGACCTCGCCCGTCCAGCCCGTGCGCGAGACGATGACCGGCTGGCCGCCGAAACGGGCGCGTGCCACGGCGAAATAGGAGAAGTCCTCCGGCATGCCGTCGTCGCAGGCCGCCGCCAGCACGTCGAGCGCGCGCGGGCCTTGCACTTGGGAGACCCAGGACTTGGGATCGCGGATGCGGACATCCATGCCTTGCGCCTGTGCCACGAACCAGGAATAGACCGGACCATCGGCCTGCACGTACCAGAATTTGTCGGGCGCGAGCCGCATCAGAATGCCGTCGCAAAGAATGCCGCCGTCGGGATAGAGCAGGAGCCCATAGCCGGCGCGGCCGGGCTTCAGCGTCGAGCAATTGCGGGTGAAGAGCTTGTTGCAGAAGGCCTCGGCATCGGGCCCGGCGATCTCGGTCGGCCGCTCGCCGGTATCGACGAGGCCGGCCTCGCGCCGCTGCTTCCAGTACTCCTCGAAGCGGTCGCCGCCTTGGTCGACCGCCATGAGGCGGTTGTTGTAGACGCAGAATTTCGCGCCCCGCTGCTGGTGCAGGTGATGATAGGGCCCGCCCCAGAGCCCATAGTTCCACCCGCCCTCGTCGAAGGAGGCAATGACGTTGCGTTTCAGGTGTCCGGGCATGTCGATGTCTCTCTATTGAAGTTTCATGCGGCTTCGACATCCATGCCGAGCGCGCGCGCGATCATCGACTGGAAGTGATGCACGCCATGCTCGCTCAATGCCGGGTTGGCAGGATCGATGATGAAGCGGCCCTGGTTGTAGCCGTTCGACTTGAGACC
The DNA here is from genome assembly GCA_963741525.1 of uncultured Alphaproteobacteria bacterium. Taxonomy (GTDB): domain Bacteria; phylum Pseudomonadota; class Alphaproteobacteria; order Rhizobiales; family Hyphomicrobiaceae; genus JANNSX01. The sequence continues at coordinate 642,924 of CAVUIW010000027.1, read as the reverse complement.
GCGCTGCACGCTCTCGCAGAGCGCGATGTCCTCGGGCTGCAGCGTCTCGTTCATGTAGTGGATCGCGGCCTTGATCTGCTCGGTCGGCTCCGTCGATGGCAGGAACCAATCGAGATGCTCGATCGTGCGCTCGGGCCCTGACGGCATCATGATCAGAGAGGAAATATTGGGATCGCCCGGATAGGCCCAGATCGTGAGGTTTGGCCAGACGAACCAGCCGGCATAGCCGAAATCGACGTCACCCGGTGTGAACGTATAGGCCTTACTCGAGGCGCGGGCGGACTCCGATATCTGGCTGACATAGGAACCGTTGATGATGTTGCGGTAGCTCTCCATGTCGACCAGGTCCACGAAGTCCTTGTGGGCCGTATGGCAGTGGTAGCATTCCAGGAAATTGTCGATCACGACCTTCCAATTAGCGGCGATTTCGAACTTGTCGCGCCGCGCGAAGACGAGATCGTCGACCTTGGGACAGTATCGCCTGATCTCGGCCTCGAGCCCGCCCATCTGCTCGCGCAGCGGCTGCGCCTTCGAGTCGAGATTGACGAAGACGAAGCCGCACATCTCCTCGACGCGCACAGGCTTCAGGTCGAAGCGGCAGCGCTCGAAGTCCGGCATCGATTTCGTCAGCCGCGCGGTCTTGAGCGTGCCGTCGATGTTGTAGGTCCAGGCGTGATAGGGGCAGACCAGCGCCTTGGCCGAGCCGTCGCCCTTGACGAGCTCGTGCCCGCGATGCTGGCAGACATTGTAGAAGGCCCTGAGCGCCCGATCCTTGCCGCGCACGACGAACACGCCCTGGTCGAAAATCTGCGCACTGATGTAGTCGCCTGGCTCGGCGAGGCGGCTCTTGTGCCCGGCGCACCACCAGCTCTTCATGAAGATCGCGGCTTTCTCGGCCTCGAGCACGGCCGGATCCCAGTAGGCGCGGGCGGGCAGCGTGTGGGAGCGCTCGGGCCGGGTGCAGACGCGGCCATCGCCGTCGCGGGGTCGAAGGACATCGAGGGTCATGGGCGGCGTGCCTCCCGGCTTGAGGAGTTGATCCGCATAACCTATCGTTCTGGCTCGCACGCTCAACCGAGGAATTTTCAGTGTTTTGACCAACGGCAAGTTATGAATAATACCCTCCCGCCGCTCGCAACCCTCATCGCCTTCGAGGCGGCCGGCCGGCATTTGAGCTTCACCAAGGCCGCGAAGGAGCTGCATCTGACGCAGGCCGCGATCTCCAAGCAGATCCGCGCGCTGGAACGCAATCTGGGTGTTGCGCTCTTCTCACGCTCGCACCGGGCCGTGCAACTGACGGCCGGGGGCCGCGAGTATCTGCACACGGTCGTCACCGCGTTGGCCCACATTCAGCACGCGACGCGGGAGATCAAATCCGAGCCCGCCGGGGGCCGCTTGCGTGTCGCGGCCGATCATTCCGTCGCCGCGCTGATCTTGATGCCGCGCTTGAAGCGCTTCTTCGCCCTGCAACCCAGGACTGCGCTGCATCTGGTCGTCTCCGATTCCGCCTCGCGCATGCTCGCCGAGGAGGTCGATCTCGCCATCCTCCATGGCGAAGGGCATTGGCCGCAGCATGAGGCAGAGCTGCTGCATGCCGAGGTGGTCTTTCCTGTCTGCAGTCCGGAGTATCTCGCGCGGCATGGCCGCATCGAGACTCCGGCTGATCTCGCGGGTGCGCGCTTGATCGAGCTCGATGACGACAATTGGACCTGGATCAATTGGCGGGCGTGGCTCACCGAGCATGGTGTCAGCCTACCGCTTGCCGGCCGCGCGCTCACCATCAGCAACTATCCGCTCGTCGTCGAGGCGGCGCGGCAGGGCCACGGCGTGGCGCTCGGCTGGCAGGGCCATGTCGACGACGACCTCGCCTCCGGCGCCCTCGTCCGCCCGCTCGCCGCCGAGGTCAAGACGCGTTTCGGCTACTCCTTTGCCTGGCCGAGATCGCGGCCTCTGTCGGCGGAAGCGGCGGGGTTCAGGGCGTGGGTGAAGGGGGAGGTGGGGTGATGCCTGATAGCTTCACCGCTGCACCCTCTCCCACTCCGGATGCACCCACGGCACCTGGTTCGACGCGGGCAGGGGCTCGCGGCCGAGGATGTGGTCGGCGGCTTTTTCGCCAGTCATGATCGAGGGGGCGTTGAGATTGCCGTTCGTCACCTGCGGGAAGAGCGAGCTATCGGCGACACGCAGGCCCTCGACGCCGATGACGCGGCATTCGGGATCGACGACGGCGTGTCGGTCCTCCGCTTCACCCATCCGGCAGGTGCCGCATGGATGATAGGCGCTCTCGACATGCTCCTTGATGAACTGGTCGAGTTCCTCGTCGGTATCGGCGTGGGCACCCGGCTGGATCTCGTAGTCGTAGTAGGCCGCCATCGACGGCTGCTTGAAGAGTTCGCGGGTCAAGTTGATGCAGGTGCGGAAGTCGCGCCAGTCGTCGGCATGCGACATGTAGTTGAACTGGATGGCGGGCGGCGCCTTCGGATCGGGCGATTTCAGGCGGACATGTCCGCGAGACTTCGAGCGCATCGGTCCGACATGCACCTGGAAGCCGTGGCCCTTGGCGGCCGATTTCCCGTCGTATCGGATCGCGGCCGGCAGGAAGTGGTACTGGACGTCGGGATATTTCACGCCCGCCGCCGATCGAATGAACCCGCAGCTCTCGAAATGGTTTGTCGCGCCGAGGCCGTTCTTGAAGAGCAGCCATTGCAGGCCGATGAGGCCTTTCGAGACCAGGTTGAGTTGCCCGTTGAGCGTGATCGGCTGCTTGCAGGCGGCCTGCAGATAGATTTCCAGATGATCCTGCAAATTCTCGCCGACGCCGGGCCGGTCGGCAACGACGGGAATGCCGAAGCGCTGCAACTCGGCACCCGACCCGATGCCCGATAGCTTAAGCAGCTTCGGCGAATTGATGGCCGAGGCCGAGACAATGACCTCCTTGGCGGCCCTCAGCACCTCGACCCGGCCGCCGCGTTCGATCTCGAGGCCGATGGCCTTGCGCCCCTCGAACACCACGCGGCGCGCGAACGCGCGCACCAGCTGCACGCGGCCTGTCTTGAAGGCGGGTCTGAGATACGCATTTGCCACCGACCAGCGCCGGCCCTTGTGGACCGTCATCTCCATGGCGCCGAAACCCTCCTGGCGCTCGCCGTTGTAGTCGGCCGTCACGCCATAGCCGGCCTCGCGCCCCGCCTCGATGAAGGCCTTGTAGAGCGGGTTCTTCTGCAACCCGCGGCGGACATGCATCGGCCCACCATCGCCCCGCCAGCCAGCCTCGCCGCCGTGGGACGTTTCCTGCCGCTTGAAATAGGGCGCGACATGCCGGTAGCCCCAGCCCTTGGCGCCCATCTGCTCCCAGGTGTCGAAATCTTCCGAGTGACCGCGCACATAGACCATGCCGTTGATCGAAGACGAGCCGCCGATCACCTTGCCCCGCGGTGTCACGAGCCGGCGCCCGCCCAGATGCGGCTCGGGCTCGGACTGGAAGCCCCAGTCGTAGAGGCTCATGTTCATGGGATAGGAGAGGGCCGAGGGCATCTGGATGAAGGGGCCGATGTCAGTGCCGCCGTGCTCGACGATGGTGATGCGGTGCCCACCCGCTTCCGCCAGGCGGTAAGCGAGCGCCGAGCCAGCCGAGCCCGCGCCGACGACGATGTAATCGGTCTCAGCCACGGCGCGTCTTCCTATTCAGCATCGCTTCGACGTAACCCTCGACGAGGGCAACCGCTTGCTTGGTGTCCGGCGTCTCGTCACCAAGCGCGCATCTGAGATAGATACCGTCGATCAGCGCCGCGATGCCGCGCGCGGTCTCGATGGCATTCGCGCGGGGCATCAGTTGGCAAAGCGCGTGCACGAGCGTCGAGTGGAGCCGCGCCGTGTAGACGCGATGCAACCGCTTGGCGCCGGGCGACGCCTGCGCCATCGCGTAGAAGACGAGCCAGGACGACATCGCCGCCGGTTGCAGCTGATCCGCGGTGAATGAGCCGTGGATGATCGCGGTGAGCCGCGCACGGGGGGTCTTTGCGGTGCGCAGCCGCCGCCTCACATGGCCGGCGAACACGCCCATCAGATGCCGCATGGTCGCGACGATGAGATCGTCCTTGCCGCCGAAATAGTGATGCGCGAGCGCCGAGGAGACGCCTGCGCGCCGGGCGATCTGCCCGACGGTCACGTCGAGCGAGCCGGTCGCATGGATCGCCTCGATGGTGGCCTCGACCAGCTCCAAGCGGCGCTGCTGCTCCATCCCGCGGCGGGGCATGCAAGGCTCCTCATAATGTTCGAGTGGAGCCTACATTATCTTGATTGACTGATCAGTCAATAATCGTCGAACCGGACGCCCTGCGCACCTCAAGCGTCAGGGATACACCGCGTTTCGCCTCTCCCCCGGCCGGCAGCGAGCGCGATCCCACAAGCGTTTCCGTTCCATTCACCATACCCGCAAAGAACTTATCCCCGCCCATTGCCACCACCCGCATACTCTGCCCAACCCCGTCGCCAGAGGACCGGAACGCGCGCTGGTGAGCCGGTAGCGGGGAGCGTCGAGGAGGCCGGACATAAGCTATCCGGCGCCAACCTGCCGCTTGGGATGGGAAACACCTGACCCAAGCTACTCTCGCCCCGGATGTGAGCGAGGGGTTTCCACATTGGGCTTCGGTCCCGGAAACCCATGGCGGCGGCAAACCCTCGGCGACGACGGAGTGGCGCGTGCCACATCCGAACGAATCTATCACGGGCCGGCCACTCCGTCCCTCTGGATTGATCATGCTCTCGGGCTCGGGAACGAGCCGCGGTGCGGGCGGAGCGTTGGCCGGCGCACATTCCGGCGAAAGCCTGTCCCGGCGAAGGCCGGGATGGACACCGGTTCGCCGTTGGAACGTGCGCAGGCCAAGACCCAGCACGTTCAGGCGAAGCGGACACCGGTTCGCCGTACGAACGTGCGCACATGAAGAATGAGAGGCACTGGGCTCTGGGCTTCAGGCATGAGGAACGCAGGCTTGTGAACGCACTTCTTTGTCGCTCACTCGGATCACCAAAGCCCGGTGCCTAAAACCCACCGCCCCCTTGTGATCGCCGCCTCGATGAACCATGCTTCGGCACTGCAACAACTTGAGCCGCCATGCCCGCCGAAGTCCTTTTCTACCAGCTCGACCGCCAGCCGCTGGAGCGCGTGCTGCCGCAGCTCCTCGAGCGCACGCTCGAGCGGGGTTGGCGGGCGATCGTGCAGGTCGGTTCCGAGGAGCGGGCGGATGCTCTCGACACCGAGCTGTGGACCTATGACGAGGCGAGCTTCCTGCCGCACGGCACGGCGCGCGCGGGCGACGTCGCGCGCCAGCCCGTCCTCATCACCACCGCCGAGGACAATCCCAACGGCGCGACCGTGCGTTTCCTCGTCGACGGAGCAACCATCGAGGACCCGGACGGCTACACGCGCATCGTCCACATGTTCGAGACGAGCGAGGAGGCACTCGCCCGCGCGCGCCGCGAATGGAAGCGGGCGAAGGACCAGGGTTGCGAGGTCACCTATTGGCAACAGGACCAGAGCGGGCGCTGGGTGAAGAAGGCATGAGCAACAATCCATCGGAAGCCCTCGTCCGGTTCGAGGAGATCTATCGCAACGCCCAAGGCGATGTCGCCGGCGTCCCCTGGGCGGACAAGGCGCCGCGCGGGAAGCTCGCCGATTTTCTCGACGCCCATCCAGGCAGCGGCCGGCTGGCCATCGATGTCGGCTGCGGGCTCGGCGACAATGCGGCGCTGATCGCCGGCGCCGGCTATCGCGTGACGGCCTTCGATCTCTCGCCAACGGCGGTCGCCTGGGCAACCGAAGCAGCAGGCCGGCAAGGGCATCGATTTCCATGTGGGCGATATCTTTCGACTGCCGGCCGATTGGCAGGGACGTTTCGACCTCGTACACGAGACCTACAATATGCAAGCACTCCCGCTCGAGCTGCGGGCGGAGGCAGCGCGCGCGATTGCCGGCTTGGTTGCAAAGGGCGGCACGCTGCTGGTGCTTGCCCGCCGGCGCAACGCGGGCGAGACCATCGAGGGGCCGCCCATTCCGGTCACGCTCGATGATCTCGCGGTGTTCGAGACGGCGGGTCTCACCCTCCGAGGACCAGGAGCTGTTCGACGACGAGCGGCAGATCCGGCACGTCAAGGCCATCTACCGGCGATCGGGATAAGGGGACGCAGCGGGGAAACGTGCTCAAGGTCGATCACTTACGCGTAGGCGCGCTGTCGCCGGTGAGCTTTGCGCTCGCCTCCGGCCAGTGCCTCGCCGTGACCGGCGCATCCGGCTCCGGCAAGACACGGCTGCTCCGCGCGCTCGCCGATCTCGATCCGGCCGAAGGCACCGTCATGCTCGAGGGGGCCGAGCGGGGCGAGATGACCGGACCGGAATGGCGCCGCCTCGTCCGCTACGTCTCCGCCGAGCCGGGCTGGTGGGCGCCGACGCCGCGTCCGCACTTTCCGGCCGATATCGAGGCCGTAGCGCCGATCGTGGAGGCGCTCGGCCTCGCGCGCGAAACACTCGACCAGCCGGTCGCGGAACTGTCGACGGGCGAGCGCTCGCGGCTCGGCCTCATCCGCGCCGTTTGCGGCAAGCCCGAAGGTGCTGCTTCTCGACGAGCCGCTCGCCGGCCTCGACAAGGAGGCGGTCGCACGCGTCGAGGCGCTGATCGGCGCCGAACTCGACCTCGGCCGCATCGTCGTGCTGGTCTCGCATCAGGCAGACCGCGCTCCTGCGCCGCGCCCGCGCCGAGCTGCACATCGAGGCGGGCACCTTCCGGCTTGACTCGCACTCGCCCGGCCGGCGGCGTCACCGCAAATTTCCTGGAGCGAGGACGGCACCGGGCTCGCCGGGAGGGGCCCGCGATGAGCGCGCAACCGATTGGCATGTCTGGAGTTGGCGATCGCAGCGCTGCTGTTGCTGCTCAACGCGGCGCTTTCGATCGCCTTCAACTTAGGGCTCGAGAAAAAGCTCGCCATCGCCGCTGTCCGTATGCTCGCCCAGCTCGCGCTCGCCGGCCTGGTGCTGAGCTTCGTGCTCCGGCAATCCTCGATTCCGCTGACGATCCTCGTCATCCTCGTCATGGGCGCGGTCGCCGCCTACGAGCTGATGAGCCGGCCGGCGCATCGCCCGGAGGGCTGGTGGGCGGTTGGCCTCGGCGGCGGCACGCTGCTGCTGATCGGCTTGCTCGCCACGCTGTTCACAGTCGGGGGGATCATTCGTCCGGCGCCCTGGTATGACGCGCGCTACCTCCTGCCGATCCTCGGCATGGTGCTCGGCAATGTGCTGACCGCCATGAGCTTGACCTTCGATGCGCTGACGACGGCGGCACTTCGCGAGCGGCGCGCGATCGAGGCGCGTCTCGCCGAAGGGGGCACGCGCTTCGAAGCCTTCGAGCGGGTGCTCGCCGATGCGTTGAGGAGCGGCACCATGCCCATTCTCAACACCATGGCGGTGGCGGGCGTCGTATCGCTGCCGGGCATGATGACGGGCCAGATCCTCGCCGGCGCCGATCCCATGCAGGCGGCGAAGTATCAGATGCTGATTCTGCTCGTGCTGGCCGGCGCCTCGACGCTCGGCGTGCTCGCCGCGGGCCTGGGCGGCGTGATGCTGCTCACCGATCCGAGGCACCGGCTGAGGCTGGATCGGTTGGTCGGGAGCGAGGGGAGGTGAGTGGCTCGATTGGAAGGGCTGTTGTGGGCCAAGTGCTGTCGTATCCGCCTCAAGATCGTTCGTAGGCGACTATCTCGTTTCGAAGTAGTAAATCAAAGTAGCCGTGCCTATTGTTGAAATGCGCAGGCAGACTTTTGTCCGAATGCGGGCGTTTGGTCGCAAGGGGGGTGAGACTTGTCGTGTTTTGATTTGCCTAGTGGGTTGGCCGACTGCATTGCCGTCGCAAAGCCTTGGATCGAGCTAATCCTCGGGGTGATGGGCATTGGAACGTTCGCGGTTGTGACGGTGCTCCTGGCGGTCGTGAAGAAATTCAACGATGCGAACGACAGAGCGACCAAAGCATACGATGAAGCGCTGGCCGACAAGCAGAAATCCGAATTGAGGTTGGATGACACCACGAGACAGCTGGGCGCAGTTCAATATCAATTGACTATGTGTCAGACCGCACGAAGCGGAGATGCAAATGAGATGGGCAAAAATTTGGAAGCTGCGCTCCTCAAAAACCAGAGCCTGCAGTCGCGGTTCGACTTGGTGCGCTCGATGTCCAACGGTGGCGACGCTGCATTTTGGTCTCGCAAGCCGGAGGCCAATCGCCGAATGGCCGACTATGAAGAGAGATTGAAAAAGAGCATCCCGATAGTATTGATGGCCGCACAGAAAGGCGGTGTCGGCAAGAGCACCCTGACGACGAATGTAGCGGCAGCACTTGTGCAGATGGGCAAGCGTGTCCTCGCAGTTGATTTGGACTATCAGGGGACGATGTCGGCGCAAATGACACGGGAAGGCGACTTGGAACCCGGTGAAGGTGCGTCTGTCGACAAACTCTTGCTCGAAAAGGAACCTGAGGAAAACGAGGTTTTGCGGGTGCGGCCAAACCTGTATTTCATTCCGGCCGACTACGGTCTTGAGGCTGTCGAACGACGCGAGGAATACAGATGGGCAATCGACGACACACCGGATGACGTCCGGTATCGCCTCGCCAGATTTCTTCTATCCGACCGTTTGAAAACCAAGTTCAATCTCGACATTGTGTTGCTCGATGCGCCCCCGCGCATGACGCTCGCATTCTTGAACGGATTTTGTTCGAGCACGTACCTCTTCGTACCCACCGTAGTGGATTTTGCTTCGGCGCGCGCGGTTGGGCGATTTGCTCAACAGTTTCGGAGATTGGTCCCCACGATCAACCCATTGCTCGAATTCAGCGGCATCATCGGGACCATGACGAACGACGGCCCGAAGCTGCCGAATGTCAACACACTCGTTGCGAACCTTGCAGAGGCGCAGGCACAACAGGAACTTGGGCATAACCGGCCCCTGTTCATCCGAGAAGCAGTCATGACGAGCAATGCGCCTCTCGCCCAGTCCACCGACTAGGTATTGGGTACTGGCAAGTACCGAAGACGCAGCCCATGTTTGATCTGATCGCCCAGGCAATCCTTGGGCGCATCGGCGGGAGCGGGACATGAACACGAAGCAGATGACGGCAGCCCTCAAGACGTTTGGCGGCATGCTGGTAGGCAGCGAAGGTGAGTCGCTTGCCAAGTTCGCGAAGGTCTTCGATGGCTTAGGTGAAGCGAAAGTGACGGCGGTCGTTACACAGGTGACAAAGAACTGGAAGACCGAGAAGCGGCTTCCGAAAAGGCCCGTCCAGTTGGAAAGAGCTGTCCGACGCATCGAAAATGCTTTGGCGCTAACGGGCGCCAAATCACAAGCAGTTGCATTCGGGAAAGTTGCAACGATTTTGTCCGGCGCGGTTGATCAAGATTTGGACAGCTTCATTCAGGAGGTCATCGAGGCGCGTGTCAAGAAAGCACCGGCACCCAAACCGCCTAAGCCCACCAAACCAAAGTTCGCAGACCAGGTTCCACTACTGGCCCAAAGGTTGGCGCTAGCCTCTTGGGAGCGCTCTCAGTTTGATGCTCTCTTGGCGGAATACGAAAAGCGCCACAAGGGCACGGAACTCAAGGCTATCGCTGATCGCTTTTTGGGGTACGATGTCGGTGCGAAGATGAAAAAAGGGGACATCGTGAAGGCAATTCGCAATTGGCAGCGCGAAGACGAATTAAACAGAAGTAATCGTGCGAGCCAGGCGAAGGCGGGACTGTGAGCGTGCACGATTGAAGGTTGACAACTTTCAATTTTCATTTCGTTGAGCCACGTCGACCAATTCCGTTCGCTCTTTGTCACCGGCATGGTCAATGACAGCTTCGGGTCACAAGCCCAGCGGAGGCATCGTTCTCCAAAATCAATCCTCCCCCGCCTGAAGCTCCCCTTCCGCCGCATCCGCCTCCTGATCCGGCAGCGCCAGATGCACGAGCGAGGTCACGTTGGCGGCCAGGTGCTCGATGATGGCGCCGGCGATGTCCTTGCCCGAGGCTTTCTCGATGCCTTCGAACCCGGGCGACGCGTTGACCTCGAGCACCTTGGGCCCGTCCTTGGCGCGCAGCAGATCGACACCGGCGACGCCGAGGCCGATCACCTGGGCGGCCTTGATCGCCAGACGCCGCTCCTCGCGCGTGAGCTTGACGGCGCTGCGCCTGTCCGCCCTGATGCAGATTGGCGCGGAAATCGCCATCCGCCGCCTGCCGCTGCATGGCCGCCACCACCTTGCCGCCGATGACGATGCAGCGAACGTCGGCGCCTGCCGCCTCCTCGATGAAGTCCTGCACGAGAAAGTAGGCATCGAGATCGCGGAAGGCGGAGACGACGCTCTCGGCAGCCTTCCGGGTTTCCGCCAGCACCACGCCTTTGCCTTGCGTCGAGGCGAGCAGCTTCAACACCAGCGGCACGCCGCCGATGAGATCGATGATGTGGCGCGTGTCCTTCGGCGAATGGGCGAAGGCGGTCGGCGGCGTCGGCACGCGATGGCGGGCGAGCGTTTGATGCGCCAGCAGCTTGTCGCGGGCGAGGCCGATGGCTTCGGCCCGGGCGAGGCAATAGCAGCCGAGCATTTCGAACTGGCGCACCACCGCCATGCCGTAGAAGGTCATCGAGGCGCCGATGCGCGGGATGACCGCGTCGTAGAGCGGCAGCGGCCGGCCGTCATAGTAGATCGAGGGAGTGTCCTCGGTGATGGCGATGTAGCAGCGGGCCGTGTCGATCATTTCCAGCGTATGGCCGCGCGCCTCGGCGGCGGCCTTGAGGCGAGAGGACGAATAGTTGCCGGGCTCGCGCGTCAACAGGCAGATGCGCAGCGCCCGGTTGAGCTTGGGCGGCGGAATCTCGTCGTAGGGCGCGTAGGACAGTACCTGCTGCTGAAACGAGAGGCTCGGCCTCACCGACATATCCTCGCCGATGGCCTGGCGGCCGATCAGCATCCGGTAGCTCATGGCCTCGCGATTGGTGAGGGAAACCTCGATCGGCCATTGCCGGCCGCCGATGTCGAGCGTGGTGGCGATGACGTAGCGGAACTCGGCCTCGCCGTTGGAGCTCGTGACCTCGCGACGGTCGACGACGGCGGCCGAGCAGAAGACGGCGATGTCGCTCTTCTCGGGCACGGGGTGGATGCCGAAGCGAACCATCGGCCTGCTCGCCGGACCGAACGGCTCGATGGCGAAGGCGTGCAGCGCCGAAGTGCGCGCGCCGGTGTCGACCTTAGCCTTGAGCGCGGGCAACCCGAGGTCGGGCAACGCCACCCATTCCTCCCAGCCGAGCACGAAGGGACCGGACAAGGCTTGCTCCCCTAGGGTGTTTTCGGTCTTGGCTGAAACACTCCGACACCCTAGCTTTTTGGTTTGTCGTGCTTCTCATCGGAAAACCGCTTCGGATCCCGGCCTCCGCCGGGACAGGCTTTTCCGGAAGCACTCCGTGAGACCGGACAAAGCCCGGTCCGAGAGATGCAGAGATTCGCGCGAATTGCGCGCCGCTGCGATAGCACGGGCCGGGCGAAAACGCTCGTGTCGCGCCGGCAACATTTCACCTATCGCGCGGCCTCGCCATGCGGTCGTCATGGAGACGTCTCCGTGGAGCCATCGAAGAGCCCCGCCGATATCCCGGCGGCAGCACAATTGAATTCCGCCTTTCGCCACTTTCCACAGGCGTCATCGGCAGGTGTCAGTCTGTGGGTCCACATCGTGAGCACCATATCTCAAGCAAGCCAGGCCCAAGCGGCCGCCGGCCAGCGCGTCGCACCGGCTCGTAACGCCTTGCGCTTCCGCCCGCCTTACCGCCAGGCGATCCGGCGGCTGACCCAGGGAGAGCCGCGCCTGGAAGACCTGGTGGCGAGCTTTCCGGCCCTCCTGTTCGCCGTCGCGACCGGCTATGGCAGACTCGAGGCGCGCGAGGCGGCCCTCGACCTCATCGACCAGGGGGCCAATCTCAAGCTCGCCGCGCGGACGCTCGGCCTTCCCTGGTGGACACGAGCGCTGCCGCCGGAGGCCTTCGCCGAGCCGCTGCATTCGCTGTTCGACGGCCCGGACGTCCAGCGCCGTATCACCAACCACATACCCGCCGATACGGTGTTCGTGCACGTATGGCTGCGCGCGGTGCTGCTTGCCAATGCCATCGCCGGCGAGAGTTTTGCGCTCTGGCTCGCTTCACGCCTCAAAATCCGGCCGCGCACCGGCGATCGCCTGGTGCCGCTCGCGGCCTGGGCCTGGTATTCGGCCCATCAGGAGACGGCGGGCCATGCGCTCGTACGCTGCCCCTTCGAGCCCGCCATGAGCCTGAAGGCGGCCATCGAGGAGGCGGATGCCTGGCGCAAGCGCATCGACCTTGCCGCTGCCCTCGGTCCCGGCATTGCCGACCCCTGGTACGCCGAGAGCGAGCATGGCGGGTTCCGCTTCGTGCCGCTGGCCAGCATCGAGGCGTTCATCGGCGAAGCCTGCCGCATGGACAACTGCCTCGACCAGTTCGCCCCGAAGATGATCCGGCAGGCGACGCGGGTATTCTCGATCCGCCGGGACGGCAAACCCGTTGCCGATATCGAGATCGCCCCGCACGACGACGATGCCGGCATGCCGGTCATCGAGCAGCTCAGGGGGCCGGCCAATCGCCGGGTCGGCGCGGAGATCTGGCAGGCGGCCTATGGCTGGCTCGCCAAGCAGCCACCTCGCTCACTGGCCGCCACCCCTGTCGCGGCCCGCCGGTTCCAGCAGCACCGCCGCGACATCTGGCGGCCGCTAGTGACGGCGCTGCCGGAGGGGCCGGCAGCCATCGCACTTCGGGACTATCTCAAGACCCATGATCTCGGCGATATCGCCCGCTGACGTTCGGCGAGCTCAGTGCGTGCCGTTGCGGCCGTTCGCCGGGCCACCGCCCTCGTTGCGGCGTGGAACGATGCCCTTCATGTCGGTGCGCCACCATTGCCAGACGGCCATTGGATCAGTCTCGTCCGGCGCCGTCCGCGAAGCTTGCGGCTCGGTGATCGAAGCCGGCTTCGCCTCGACGGGCACGAGGTTTGTCCAGGCGGCGATCATGCGCTGGCCGGTGCTCAGCCAATCCGACCAGTAAGTTTGCATGAATTCGGTCTGGGCGCGGACCACATCTGGAAGGGAACGGGAGGCCGACAAGGTCGCCGGCAGCTCCAGACAGGCGCGGGCGCTGCGGCTCACAAACTGCGCAGCTTCCGCCTGGCTCTGGCACAACCCGCCGAGCATCGCTTGGGTGGTCTGTGGCATCTGCGATATCGCCTTGGCCGCATTCGGTATCTCGAACTTCTTCTCGTCGACGCGGGACATGGACACAGCTTTCATGTTCTTGGCCGGTATAGACCGGCGATGGGGGGAAGACGACAGCTTAGCAACAGTGCGGGTGCAGGCAAAGCGGAATGCATGCGATTGCGAGAGGGAGCCTCGAGCAAGTGTAGCACACCTGACGTTTGGTCCCCCGTGCGTTTAGCCTCGCAACCAAACGTCAGGTGAAAAAACTACACTAGAAACATATAGTTGCTAGTGTTCCTCATGGCGCCGGCATTTGCACGGAACATAGCCCGGAGGGGGAGCAAATACCGACGCCGGAACACTAGCCGCTACCCCGCATGCAGATGATTTACGCGTTATCGCGAATATTTGTGTTTCTCATTTCAACTGGTACGTGTATACACTCAGCTATCGTCGGCACGAGTATTTCCTGCGTCTGGTGTGCGTATCGTGTTGGGTCTGGTGGGCCGCGTCATTGGGGTGGGACGCACCCTTGCCGTTCTGGCAGGGGCATTTGTGCTGGCGTTTCCAAGTTTTGCACAAGCAGATAGCGAGTTTGCCGAAGTCTGGTCGGGCGTCCAAGCCACCGAGAACAGCTGGTACGCTTATTCGGGCGTCATCTATGCCTTCGGTGGCGACATCTTCGCCGATGGCTGGAGGCTTCGGGCAACCGGCGGCGGCGGCAACTACTCGTATCAGGGGCGTTTGCCGCTACAGCCGCTCGACAGCCCGGACGTGCTCTTCTCAGGCAACTCGGCGGCAGCTGATATTGCCATTGGCTATCAGCAGCGCTTCGGGCCAGTGATCGCCAAGGCCTTTCTCGGCGCGAGCTATCAGGATCACCGGATCGAGCCCAATGACGTCTTCAACACCGTCTCGGGTGTTGCGTATGGGGCGATCGCTGCGGTCGACCTCTGGGCAGACCTCAACGACAGCAGCTGGGCCTCGCTCGGCGCGTCCTACGACACGGTCTTCTCGAGCTATTCCGCCTATGCCTCGGCCGGCTACCGGCTGCTCCCGGAACTGTCGATCGGTGTCGAGGCCGGCGCCTTCGGCAACGAGACGCTTGATGCAGGCCGGCTCGGCGCGCTCCTCAAATGGGATACCGCCTATGGCGAGCTGACGGCTGCGGGCGGCGTCTCCGGCGACTATGAGGATCCCTCTACGCCCTACGGTCGAATGAGTTGGCTCGTTCGCTTCTGAGCCGAAGCCAAAGCAGGCCGGTGCAAGCGGTTACTGCCGCCGCCAACCCTGCAGTCCACGGACCTCCCAATGCGTCGCGTAGCAGCGGCCAGCCGGGTCCGAGGGCGAGAAAGACCCAGAGCACGCCGCCCGTCCAAACAGCGGGGTGATTGAGCGGAACTTGTGGCGGCGGCAGCGTCGATTGCATCCGGGCGCGGGCAGCGCTTTGCGGTGCGTGGGCAGGCCCGCTGAACATCACGGCGACAGCGAGATTGACGATGAGGCCCGCCAATGCGGCCGACGGGCCATCGAAGGCGCCCCACCCCGCGGCAACCAGCGACACCGGCCCGCCGATGGCAACACCCATCAAGACCGCCGGGCCGCGCAGCCATGGCAGGGCAATTACGGCGAGGACAGACGGCAGAATCTGCGCCGGCATCAGCACTGCGGCGGTCGAAAGTCCCGCGATGTGATCGAGCGGCGGCACGAGCGCGAGCAGCAGGCCAGCACCGAGCACGAACACGCAATCGGCGGCGTCGAGACCGGCGAGCCAGGGTCGAGGACCGAAGTGCCTGGGAAGCGCGAGAGCGGCAACGCCCGCCGCAATCCCCAATCCCGACAGTGGTCCGAGCCCTGAGGGGCTCGTCCAATTCGAGACAGCCGCTTTGCCGGCAATCCCGCCTGGGGGAAACCCATTCAGCGCAGATGCGCCGCCGAGCAATACCAGCGCGACGGCGCCGGCTAGCGCAATGAGCCAGCAGCATGTGTAGGCCACCCGCATGGCCGCCTCGTCGAGCACGAGGGCGGCGACACGGCCGATGTGGGGTTCTGCCAAACGGCGCGACAGAGCCCCCAGCGGCGGGACGGCGATGGCACGCGCGACTGGTGCTGCGAAGATCGGGAGGAGTATGCACGGAACATCGTCCGGGCTGGCCGCGAGCAGTGCGATCAAACCGAGCAGCGCGACGCACAGGCCGATCGCCCAGGCCGTGTCGTTCCCTTCAGGGCGCGCAGGTGCAGGTCTCGCCATGGGCTTTGTTGATGGAGGAGATCGAGCCGAAGATGGTATCGCCGACACGGGCGTAGCGCTCGGCCGCTGCCTCCAGATAGGCGGCCGCCTCGATCGCCGTCAGAGCATCGGCAATCGCGCGCTGCTCGGCCTCGGGCCGGCCGGGGGCGGTCGTGAGGCTGTCGCGCAGCAGTCTGAGTTTCGCGAAGCTCAGCGGCTCGGCCGCAACGACCGAACGCAGCGGCTCGGACAGCAGCATGCGGCTCGCCTCGACGATCAGCTCGGCGCTGCCACCAATGTCCGCGACAGGCGCCGCTTGGGCTGCGGAGACGAGCGAAATGGATGCGGTTTCTGCCGGATCCTCGAGCGGCTTGCCGATGAGATACTCAAGCGCAGCCAGACGGGTGCGGCCGATCTGGCGCGCCTCGATGAGGGCCTCGTCAGAAGCGGTGAGCTCCTTTCTCAAGGTCACGGCGTTGTCGACGAAATAGCTCGTCATGACGTCGGTGCCGGCGCAGAGCGCTGGATGCGGCTCTTGCTGCATATAGTTTTTCATGTCGGCTACGATGCGCTTCGAGATCCACTCGAGCTTGCCCGACTTGCCGAAATAGCTGGCTGCCGCGCGGCTTGCGATGAACACACCCGCCCGCTTGTTGATCGCCTGGGCTCGCGCTTCATCCACCAACGGCATCTTGGGGCCTGACGGCAGGGTTGCGACTTCCACCAGCTCCCATTTCTTGCAAAGCCGCTCGTGCTTTTTCGTCGAAAAGCTCACGGTCTCGATCGCCCACCGGCATTCGCGCCTGGGAGGCGCCACGACGGCGAGCTGAGGCTCGAGCTCAGCCTTGCTCAGCTTGCGCGGCGGAAACAGCCAGTCTCCGGGCAGGCTATCGTCCTCGAGAGCGGCGGCTTTGACGGCGGTGTCCAGGCCCGATTGACGCTCGGCGTAGAGACGTCCCAAGGCCTGGTGATAGGCCGTTGAGCAGTCGGCCAGCGGGAATGCGAGGATGGCCTCTGAGGCCTTGGCATCCTTCGCATCGGTACTGAGCGCAATATGGAGCTGGCTGACGAGCGACTGCGCGGCGCCAGGGGCTGTTGCCGGTTGAAGCAACTGCAGCTCCATCGCAAACGATTGGCGGCTCCCCGTGAGCGGCACCGTCAGCACCGTCTGAGCCTCCTTCGTCCTGGCGGAGACGCCCTTGACCTCGGCGGTTTTGACCCCTTTGGCATCGCCATACAGCCTGATGCTCGCGGCTTTGGCGCGCGCGCCTTTGCGCCGGCCGACTGTCACCGATAAGAAAACGCTTTGCCCGGCGCGATAGGTTTCGGCGGGGGTCAGTGGCTGAATCAGGATCTGAACGCCGTCGGCGACGATAAGACGGTCATCCGGGCCTGGCTGGAAGGCTTGAGGCTCGGGCTCCTCGGCTTCCCGACGGGCGCGGGTTTTGCGCTTTCGTTTCTTGGCGACTTCGACAACGAGATCGGAAGTCTGGGCGAATAGCCCGGTCGGCGCGCCAGCAGCAAACGGCGACGCCAGCGCTCTCTGGCTGGAACCCCAGACCGCAAGCCCCGCGCACATCAACATCGCCGGCAACAACCAACCCAGCGCCGCAACGCGACCGCACATTCCCACACTCACTCATACATTGGTCCGTGGAGCCCAGTCCCCAAGCGGATCCTCAGGAGGAACTTGCCTGCATTGACCGTGCACGGCAAGTCTCTGTTTGCCAGAGGCAAATTTCGCGGCCGACTGTGGCGCTCGTGCGCTGCAATCCAGGTGTGGGATCGACTAGTGGCCCGCCGCGCCAAATTCGCATGCTTGCCGAGAGTCCATCCGATTTTGGCGCGACATGAGGGCCACGAGCAATATCATGAGCTTGGTGTGGCGTTCATCGCGCCATAGTTGAACTCCGGCCGTGCAGCGCTACTGGTCAACTATGGCGCGACGCCACACTAGCCAGATCGGCAACCTCAGAACTCGCGCGCCTCCGCGCCTGTCGGGGGCGCGGCCTTCGGCAGGTGCGGCTCACCCTTGATCCAGGCTTCGAGGCTCTGTTTCAACGGTGCCTCATTGTGCTGCCAGAACAGCTCGTTGAAGCGCAGAGCGCTCGTCATGTTGGCTTCGGCCGTCGGTAGGAACGGGGCGAGATCGATGCCGAGCGTTGGATGCCGGCCGACCATTCCGACGGCCGACAGCCGCAGCGGGCCATAGGGATACCAGCGCGCGAAGGCGGCTAAGCGGTCGGCCTTGGTCGCGAAGGATACGAAGTCGAGCGCTTCCGCCTTGGCTCGTGAGCGATTGGAGACGACCCATACACTCAAATCATAAATCTGGCCGTCCCAGATCATCCGGTAGGGCTTGAGCTCGCTGGCGATCGCATAGAACGCCCGGCCGCTGAAGGCGGTCGCCATGCCAACCTCGCCGCGTCCAAGCAACTTCACGGCAGCTTCCGGCTTGTCCGCCCAAACGATGAGCTTGCGGATGCCATCGAGCTTCTTGAACGCGCGCTTCATGCCTTCGCGTGTCGAAAGCTCTCCATACACACGCCCGGGCGGCACGCCGTCGGCCAGCAGCGCCATTTCGAGCAGATAGCGGGGGGAGCGGGCGAAGGCACGCTTCTGTTTGAAGCGCCGGCCGTCGAACACGTCGGCGAGAGTTTCCGGCAAACCCTTGCGGAACGCCTTTGGGTCGACGAGGACCAGCGAGGACCAGGCGAGGCTGCCGATGCCGCAGCGGCCGATGCTGCCGGGAATGAACTCCTCGGCTCTCGGCTGAACCTGATCGAGCAGGGCGAGCTCGCCTGCACTGCAGGCGCGCCGGGCGACGGCGGCCGAGACGTCAGCGACATCCCAGTCGCTGGCCGGCGGTGGCAGGCTCGTGCCGCTCACGGCGGCGATGGATTCGATCTCGATCTTCCCGGTGTCGCGAAACGGGTCCAATATCGCTTTGCGGAGGGCTTGTCCGTAGGCGCCGCCCCAACCGGCAACGATCAGCTTCGTCACGGGCGGCTCGACCGGTTCCGGCGCCGTCGTCGATCCGGTTTCGGAAGGATCGGCCTCTTCCGCGAAAGAGGATGCCGCTGCGCCCGGTGAGGCCTTCGGCGCATGCGACAAGGTCCGGCCCTGGGAATCGGCTTGCGGCAGCTCGACGGCAGAAGCGGCGACCGGAGGTTGGAGCGTGCTCCCAATGGCGGAAGGCGTCGTCTCGATCGTCAGGGCAAGCTCGACACCATCTGGCTGCGCCGGATCACCCGCCACGGCTGGTTCGGCTGCTACCACAATCAATGCGAGAATGCCTGGAAAGAAAAGCCTCATGTCAGCGCGTTCCACTCTCGTCCATCCGCAAATCGGATTTGCAGGACTTTGCACATCCGACCCTCGGCCGGCAAGCGATCGGACCACGGGCGGGCGAGGTCGCGAACAGGTTGCTGGTGCTTCGCCGTCACCGGGAGCTGAGCAAACGGGCGTCGGCGGTGACCGGTGTCGCGTTCTCGTCTTTCGAGACCTCGACGCCCGCGCCATAGCGTATTCCATTGACATCGAAGGCTAGGCTCTGCCGGGTCATAATCCCGTTCTCGATTGCAATTTTCCAATCGAGACCGTCCACAGACTGCCCGCCCACCCGCAACTCGCCCTCCCGACCCATCGCCGCCAGCGCCGCACGCTGGAGCCCGCCGCGCATCAATGCACGCTCGGTTGCTTGAACCGCGACCTTGCCGGAGAAACGTTCGCGAGCCTCCCGCCAGCTGCGACCGGCGGCCGTGAGCGCCACCGCCACATGTCCGTTGGCATCTAGCGGCGCCTCCAGGCCCAACGCCGTCAGCAGTGTCCGCAGATCGACGTTGTCGAGCTTCAGCGCCAGCTCGGCCGTGGGATCTCCCAAACGCGGTCGGAGATCGAGCTGGCCACTGGCACCGCCTCCATAAATGTCGAGCCCGGCCAGCTGAACCGTGAGCCCATTGTTGCGCCAGGTCGCCGAGATCGCGCCATGGCCGGTGGCAAGCTCACCAACGCGGATGGTATCGGCGGAGAGGCGAAGATCGATATCGATTGCCTCGAGGAGCTTGGCGGTCGAGCCGGCCGGCTTGCGCGCCAAGGCCTCGGCAGGCTCGGCGAAACGGGATCGCAACCATGTCTCGGCCCCGCCCAGGTCGAGATGACCGAACGCCAGCGTTGCATCGACGAGTGGGCGTCCGCGCGTCACCTGCAAGCGTACGCTACCCTCTCCCCGATTGCCGCCGATCACGACGCGCGCCTCCTCGAGGCTGACGAGGCCCGCCTCCGCCGAGAGCGCACCCTCTGCGACGAGGGGAGCGCCACCAATGCCATCGAGCGACAGACCGAGCCAGGTTGCGATGTCAGCGAAGTCATCCGCCGCGACCCGCAGCGAGCCCGCCTTCAGTGCCGTGCCGTTTGCGGCCAGAACGCCCGTCAGGCCGGCGTGTAGACCCTTGCCGGTGAGGGTCAGCCGGAAGCTGTGCTCGTGGGCGCCAGCACTCGACGGACTGGCCTCGATCGTAAATGCAACTTTGCGCCCGGCGAGCATGGCGGCTGCGTTGGGTATCCGGACCGCTCCGCCGGGCCCCAGCTCGATCCGGGCCTCGACAAATTCGAAACGCAGCTCGCCGCCTGCCACAAACGGCCAACGCACCGTGCCATTGGAGATCGCCACGATCGAAGACCCGCGGGATGGCAATCTCTCGATCATTGCCACCGCCTCGTGGGCCGATCCGCCGATCACGATCTCGGGCGATCTGAGGCCGAGCGGCGCGGGGGCGCTTTCGCCGGAGATCCAGCTCTCGACAAGCTCGGCTATCGAACGTGGGCCAACCAGCTCGCCCTTCAATAGGGTGATCGCCGGGGCATCGTGTATCTGCACGGGCGTCGTGATGGGGATCGGCGTTGCCGTCAGGACGAGGTCCTGAAGCGGCGGCGGCGCAGCTTGCCAAACCCGTTGGAATTGCAGGCTCGCACCCACGAGCACCACGGCCGCGATAGCAGCTATCGGCCCGAGCACGCGGCCGGGCCAGAAGCGAAGAATGTCACGCAACAAACGCACGTCGTACACCAGCCAGGGCTGCACCAAACGCAGATCCTTGCCGTGATCGTTCCCTCGACCCGGCCCCCGCCGGTAGATCAGGCCGCGCCGTCCTTGCGAACGGTCCCTCGCTGGCCTTGCGACTAGCCTTAGCCCGCCCCTGCGGTTAAGACAACGATCCAATTATTCCATGTCGGCTGACATTTTGATGACTGGATCCGAGAAGATGACGACCCCACTCTGGCAACCGGATGCGACGAGAATTAGACAAAGTCATATCTCGGCTTTCGCGCGCCGGTTGAGCGAGGCGCCGGGCCGGCTGATCGAGGGCTACGACGGTATCCACGGCTTCTCTCTGGACGATCCGGCGGCATTCTGGTCGGCACTCTGGGATTATGCCGGCGTGCGTGGAGAGAAAGGTGCCTCGCCCTTCCTCATTGATGCGGAAAGAATGCCTGGCGCGAGATTTTTCCCGGGCGCCCGCCTCAACTACGCTGAAAACCTTCTCGTCAAAACCGGCGATACCACGGCACTCGTTTTCTGGGGCGAGGACAAGGTCCGCCGGAGGGTTTCGTGGCGCGAGCTCAACACCGCGACCGCCGGATTTCAAGCGCTCTATCGCGAAGCCGGGGTCGTTGCGGGCGACCGCGTCGCCGCCATCATGCCCAACATGCCGGAAGCCATCGCGGGCATGCTGGGCGCGGCGGCGACGGGCGCCATCTGGTCGTCCTGCTCGCCAGATTTTGGTGCGTCCGGCGTGCTCGACCGCTTCGGCCAGATCGAGCCCAAGGTGCTTGTCGCGGTCGATGGCTACCACTACAACGGCAAGCCGCACCGGCTTTTGCAGAAGCTCGCCGAGATCGTCGCCAAGCTCCCTTCGCTCGAGCGGGTGATCATCGTCCCCTATCTCGGCGAAGCCGATGCGGCCGCCGCCGACCTGCCGAAGGCCGTCGCATGGCGTCAGCCGGAAGCTTCGGCAAGGCCCGACTTCGCGCGGCTCCCTTTCGATCACCCGCTCTACATTCTCTATTCCTCCGGCACGACGGGCATTCCCAAATGCATCGTGCACACGGCCGGCGGCATCCTGATGAAGCATCTGTCGGAGCATCTGCTCTCGACCGATGTGCACGTCGAGGATCGCCTCTTCTATTTCTCGACCTGTGGCTGGATGATGTGGAACTGGCTCGTCTCGGGACTGGCGGCCGGCGCGACGTTGTTGCTCTACGACGGCTCGCCGTTCCATCCCAACGGCAACGTGCTGTTCGACTATGCCGATGCCGAGGGCATGACGGTTTTCGGCACGTCCGCCAAATACATCGATGCCGCCAAGAAAGCGGGACTTCGCCCGAAAGACACGCACAAGCTCTCAACACTCCGCGCGATGTGCTCGACCGGCTCGCCGCTCGTCGCCGAGAGCTTCGACTACGTGTATGACGCCATCAAGGACGACCTTCACCTCGCCTCCATCTCCGGCGGCACCGACATCTGCGGCTGCTTCGTCGCGGGCGTGCCGACGAAGCCGGTCTGGCGCGGCGAGATCCAGGGGCCGGTGCCGGGCATGGCGGTCGAGGTGTGGGACGAGTCGGGAAGTAAGCTCGAAACCGGCAAGGGCGAGCTCGTCTGTGTGAAGCCCTTCCCCTCGATGCCGCTCAAGTTCTGGAACGACCCCGACGGCGCGAAGTATCACAAAGCCTATTTCGCACGCTTTCCCGGCGTCTGGCATCACGGCGATTACGCAGCCATGACCGAGCACGGCGGTATGATCATCTATGGCCGCTCGGATGCGACGCTCAACCCGGGCGGTGTCCGCATCGGCACGGCCGAGATCTATCGTCAGGTCGAGAGTCTGCCCGAAATCCAGGAGGCCATCGTCGTCGGCCAGGATTTCGACAACGATGTGCGCGTCGTGCTGTTCGTGGTGCTGAAGCCGGGCTTCGCACTCGACCAGGCGCTCGAGGACAAGATCAAATCCCGCATCCGATCCGGCACGACGCCCAGGCACGTGCCTGCCAAGATCGTCGCCGTCCGGGATATCCCGCGCACGAAATCCGGCAAGATCACGGAACTCGCCGTCCGCGACATCATCCACGGGCGCGAGGTCCAGAACAGGGAGGCGCTCGCCAATCCGGAAGCGCTCGATCTCTACAAGGATCTGGCCGAACTCAGAAGCTGAGCTCTTGATTCTTGGTTTGTCGTGCTTCTTATCGGAAAACCGCTTCGCACTTTTCCGGTAGCACTCTAGTCGAGGCCGAGAAGCCCGCCGAGGATGCCGCGGCCCATGCCACGCCCGCCGGGGGCCGATTCCCACCGGTCGAAATAGTAGGCCCGGACTGTGTAGGTGCAGGAGCCGTAGATGCACCGCTCCCAGCCGTGTTCGGGCACATAGACTTCCTCATCGCCCCGATCATCGTAGCGAACCGGCACCGTGATGGGTTCGGAGCCGCCGATGGCCGTCACCGATAGGAGGCGATGGGCGCCGTCGGGAAGGGAGCTGGCCGAGGCCACGGAGGTCATCCAGGCAAGGCCCATGGCGAGGGTCGCAAGTCGCAGAGCAACAATCATCGCGTTGGTCTCCAGATCCCGCCGCACCCGTCAACGACTCTACCGCAGCGAGCGGCTCTCAGGAAGCGGCAACGCCAAAAACCCGGTCAGCACCAAGGCGCTGTGGCCGGGTGTCTACAGCGAAGGCAAAAATGCTGGCCGCGACATGCCTGCTGCTGCCTGACAGCCCAGCCGTCGACTAAGCTTCGCGGCAGCGGGATTCGAGCGATCCGCTCGCATGGAGAATGGGGGATTGAATGTCGGCAAGGTTGGTTGCGGCGGCGATGGCCGCAGGGTTTGGCATGGTTATCGGGTTGCCGTTGGCTACGGCGCAGCAGACGCTCCATGACGAGGTTCGCGTCGGCAAGTTCAGTTGCATGACCGATCACTATCACTTCGGCTCGAGTAAGGGCATGACATCTAAGAAGGCCGCCGAGGCCGAGGCGATCGCCTCCTGGTCGAGCTTCGTCGACTTCGAGTATGGCAGTGCCTACGCGAGTTGGAAGGCCTCTGTCGGCAAGTCGGTTGATTGTGCCAACGACAGTAGCGGCCTGTGGGGCTGCACGATTTCGTCGCGAGTTTGCCGGCGGCTGCGCAAGTAGGCACAAACCGCGCACGTTGCGCCAGTCCGGCTTCGCCCGATCGTTGAATCGTGCTTCAGTGCGGGGCGCAATCACGATCGGATGCATCTCATGGGTTGGCGCGACAAGGTCTACATCTATTGCGAGCGAGGACTCGACCCGGCGTTCTGGGCCGAGCCGCTCAATGCGCTCAGCAATGCGGCTTTCATTGTCGCGGCCTTGCTGGCATTTCACCACCTTAGTAACCGGCGCGATATCGATCGTGGCGCCGACGTCTGGTTCCTGACCGCGGTCGTCTTCGTCATCGGCGTCGGCAGCTTCCTGTTTCACACCTTCGCGGAATCCTGGGCCGAGCTCGCCGACGTTCTGCCGATCACGATATTCATCGTGACCTTTCTGGCCGTGGCTTTGAGAACGCTGGCCGGCGTGCCGTGGATCGCTGTCGCCGTACTGCTGGTTGCCTTCCTCGGCCTCTCGCAATGGATCGGTGGCGTGCGTTGCGGCGATGGCCCCTGCCTCAACGGCTCGATCGCCTACATGCCGGCCTTCCTGGCCTTGGGAAGTTTCGCGCCACTCATGAGTCTGAAATCGCACCCCTCGGCCAAATGGCTCTGGGCTGGCTTCGCCGTGTTCGCCGTGTCACTCACTTTCCGGACAATCGACATGCCCTACTGTCCCGCCCTGACCGCAAGTGGCCGCGCCATTGGCACGCACTTCCTCTGGCACATCCTCAACGGCACGCTGCTCTATCTGCTGCTTCGAGCGCTGATGGCCCGGCCGCCGCGCGCCTGACCACCCTTGGCCGCCCAGGCCGACCTTATACTATGCAGGCCAGAGCGCGGACGTGGTGTCCGCGAGTTTATTGTCCGCTGACGTTCGTCGGCATTCGGTAAACCCCGTCACTACAATAGAATTCCACGTGGTTCTGTTCGCCAGCATCCTTCACCGTTTGACACAGCGGACTTTCGGTTAGCGAGATCCGCGGTCATCCGGAACGGCCCTACGGCATCGACGTCTCGCTCGGCCTGATCTCGGCCGTCACCGACGCGGTGCTCGAGGAGGTCCGCGAATGGCAGAACCGGCAGCGGAGAACAAAAGCGGATTGGGAAACGTTCGACCGAAATCGGCCGAACGTGTCAGGCGGCTCCAAACGACCGCACCAAGCGGATAGCGGACAAGGTGATTGCTTCGCTCATGCAGGAGCTATCCAAGAAGACAGCACCGATCCGAGGTTCACGTGGCCTAGGGCTTTCATGAGCAACCCCCCACCGAATCGAAATCGCGGCAACCAGTCTGGGCCCAATCCTCTGACCGCGCACCCATCCACTCGACTTATCCGCGTGATCGCACGATCTGATAGCCCCGCCGGCCAAGATACCAGATCGGCGCACTCCAGATATGGACCAGCCTCGTGAAGGGGAACACGAGGAAGATCGTCATGCCGAGGAAGAGGTGCGCCTTGAACAGCGGGTGGGCGCCCGCGACATAGCCGGCCGCGTCGCCCTGGAAGGTGACGATGCCCTGGGCCCAACTCATCAGGTGCACCATCTCCTCGCCATCCAGATGCTGCATGGAGACCGTAATGGTGGCGAGCCCGAGCAGGAGTTGCGCCAGCAGCAGCCACAGCACGAGAAGATCTGACCAGCTCGACGTATTGCGAATGCGCTTGTCAGTCAGGCGGCGGTGGAGAAGCAGCGCGAGGCCGGCGAGGCACATCAGGCCGGCGACGCCACCGGCGACGATGGCGAGCACCTGCTTGGCGCCGTGCGCAATGCCGAGTGCGTCGAAGACCCAGATCGGCGTCAAGAGCCCGAAAAGATGCCCGAGGAAGATGACGAGGATGCCGATGTGAAAGAGGTTCGAGCCCCACATCAGCTGCTTACGGCGGAGCAGCTGGCTCGAGCCGGAGCGCCACGTGTAGGGCTCGCGATCGAAACGGATAAGGCTCCCTATCAGGAATACGGTCAGCGCGATGTAGGGATAGATGCCGAAGACGGCGGTGTTGAGCGCGTACTGCATGGTTGTCTCCTCAGCGCGGTGCGGTGGGACGCAGACGGGTGGCGGCGCGTATCTTGGCGGCAAGACTGCTCCCCGGTGTGCAGCCGTCTACGCTTGCGGCTCCCGGCCCGAACACGACCGGCTCATCCTCCCAGGCTTTGTCGAGCGCCTCGAAATCCTCCGGGTCCGGATCGGGCAGGGCGAGCAGCTCGCTCACTGCCTCGTCCTTGGGCGCGGCCTCCGCCAGCGCCGCGACGGCCGAGAAGACCGAGGAATAGACGGACTTGCGCTTCTTCAGCCGCTGCCGGATGGCCTCCAGCACATGCAGAGGCGAGGCCAGATGCTCGCGCGCCTCGGCTTCCGGGATTTCGGATAGGAACTCCAGAAACAGCGGCAGAAAATCGGGCAGCTCACGCTCGCCGATCTCCAGGTCGTGTCGCGCGTAGAGGGCCGCGAGGTCAACGAGTGCTTGGCCCCGCTCGCGACCCTCGCCGTGCACATGCTCGAAGAGATGCAGCGAGAGCGCGCGCGAACGATCGAACATAAGGACGTAGCGCTCCTGCAGGTCATAGAGGTCGCGTGTCGCAAGCTCCTCCAGAAGCCGATCGAGACGACTCCGCTGACGCTCGGCAAGCAAGCCTTCGCCGTCCAGCGCCGCGCGCATCTCCGGCACCGCGGCGACGAGATCAGGCGTCGGATAGGTGAGGAGGGCGGCGAGCGTCTTGAGCGTTGCGCGCATCAGAACACCTCCGTCGGAGTTTGCACGCGCTTGCGCTTGGGCGTGCCGAACAAGTCGGCGCTCGACGTGCCGCCCGAGCAGCCATTGCCGAAGGAGAAGCCGCAGCCGCCGCGGATGTCGTAGGCGTCCTCTGTCTCTTCGCGATGCGATGTCGGGATGACGAAACGGTCCTCGTAGTTGGCGATCGCCATGACGTGGTACATCTCCTCGACCATGGCGCTGGTCATGCCGACCTTCTTCGCGATCGCCTCGTCCGTCACCTTGTCGACGGTCTTGGCGCGCATATAGGCGCGCATGGCGAGCATCCGCTCCAAGGCGTGGGCGACGGGCTCCTCCTTGCCGGCGGTCAGCATGTTGGCGAGGTACTTGAGCGGGATGCGTAAGCTACGAACATCCGGCATCTCGCGATCGGCGCCCATCTTGCCGGCGTTGGCCGCGCCCTTGATGGGGGAGAGCGGCGGCACGTACCAGACCATCGGTAGCGTGCGGTATTCCGGATGCAGCGGGAAGGCGACTTTCCAGTCGATCGCCATCTTGTAGACGGGCGACTTTTTCGCAGCCTCGAGCCAGGCCTCGGGAACCCCGTCTTTGCGCGCCTGCTCGATGACCGTGTTGTCGTTTGGATCGAGGAAGATCGAGCATTGGGCCTCGTAAAGGTCCTGCTCGTCGGGCGCGGACGCGGCTTCCGAGATTCGATCGGCGTCGTAGAGCAGGACGCCGAGATACCGGATGCGACCGACGCAAGTTTCCGAGCACACCGTCGGCTGGCCGGCCTCGATGCGCGGATAGCAGAAGATGCACTTCTCGGATTTGCCCGTCGACCAGTTGTAGTAGATTTTCTTGTAAGGGCAGCCCGAGACGCACATGCGCCAGCCGCGGCACTTGTCCTGATCGATGAGAACGATGCCGTCTTCCTCGCGCTTGTAGATGGCGCCCGACGGGCAAGCCGCGACACAGGTCGGGTTGAGACAGTGCTCGCACAGCCTCGGCAGGTACATCATGAAGGTGTTCTCGAACTGGCCGTAGATCTCCTTCTCGACGTCTTCGAAGTTCACGTCGCGCGAGCGCTTCTCGAACTCGCCGCCGAGGATTTCCTCCCAGTTGGGGCCGCCCTCGATCTTCTCCATGCGCTCACCGGTAATGAGGGAGCGGGGCCGAGCCGTGGGCATCGCCTCCATCTCCGGCGCGTTCTGCAGGTGCTCGTAGTCGAAGGTGAAGGGCTCGTAGTAGTCGTCGATCTCCGGCAGGTCGGGATTGGCGAAGATTTTCGACAGCACCTTCATCTTGCCGCCGATCTTGGGTTCGAGCTTGCCCGCTTTCGTGAGTTTCCAGCCTCCATTCCACACCGTCTGGTTCTCCCACTGGTGGGGATAGCCGACGCCGGGTTTCGTCTCGACATTGTTGAACCAGGCGTATTCGACGCCTTCGCGGCTCGTCCAGACGTTCTTGCAGGTGACGGAGCAGGTATGGCAGCCGATGCACTTGTCGAGATTGAGCACCATGCCGATTTGGGCGCGGACTTTCATTCGGCAGCCTCCGAGGCAGTGTTGAGGGGACGGTCGAGCCAGTCGACCTTCGACAGTTTGCGGATAATCACGAACTCGTCGCGATTGGTGCCGATCGTTCCGTAATAGTTGAAGCCGTAGGACTGCTGCGCGTAGCCGCCGATCATGTGTGTCGGCTTGACGACGGTGCGTGTCACCGAGTTATGGATGCCGCCGCGATTGCCCGTCATCTCCGAGCCCGGCACGTTCACGATCTTCTCTTGCGCGTGATACATCATGCACATGCCATCCTTGACGCGCTGCGAGACGACGGCGCGGGCGACGAGCGCACCGTTCGAGTTGTAGGCCTCGATCCAGTCGTTATCGACGATGCCCACTTTCTTGGCGTCGCGCTCCGAGATCCACACGATTGGACCGCCGCGCGAAAGCGTTAGCATCATCAGGTTGTCGGTGTAGGTCGAGTGGATGCCCCACTTCTGGTGCGGCGTGATGAAGTTGAGGACGATCTGCTTCTCGCCGTTGGGCTTCCGATCGATCACCGGCTTCACCGAGCGCGTGTCGATCGGCGGCCGGTAGCTGACGAGCCCCTCGCCGAAGACGCGCATCCAGAGGTGATCCTGGTAGAGCTGCTGGCGGCCGGTGAACGTGCGCCAGGGGATCAGCTCGTGCACGTTCGTGTAGCCGGCGGTGTAGCAGACCTTCTCGCTTTCGAGCCCCGACCAGATCGGCGAAGAGATGATCTTCCGCGGCTGGGCCACCACATCGCGGAAGCGGATCTTCTCGTCCTCCTTGGGGAGCGCCAGATGCGTGTGATCCCGGCCGGTGGCTTTGCCGAGCGACTGCCAGGCCTTGACGGCGACTTCACCATTGGTCTCGGGCGCGAGTGTGAGGATCACCTCGGCGGCGTCGATATCGGTCTCGATCTTCGCCAGCCCTTTGGTCGGCCCCTCGGCCACCTCTCCGTTGAGGCGCTTCAGCAGCTCCACCTCGTGCTCGGTGTTCCAGGCGAGGCCCTTGCCGCCATTGCCCACTTTCGACAACAGCGGCCCTAGTGCCGTGAACTGCCTGTAGAGATTGGGATAGTCGCGCTCGATGAGGGTTACGGCCGGCATGGTCTTGCCTGGGATAGGCTCGCATTGGCCGAGCGTCCAATCCTTGACGTCGAGGGCCTGGGCGATCTCACCGGGACTGTCGTGCATGATGGGCGTCAGCACCACGTCCTTCTCGACGCCCAGCACCTCGGGCGCGACCTCCGAGAATTTTCGCGCAATGCCCTTGTAGATGTCCCAGTCGCTGCGGGCGCCCCAGACGGGATCGACTGCCGCCGTCAGCGGATGGATGAAGGGATGCATGTCGGACGTGTTGAGATCGTTCTTCTCGTACCAGGTGGCGGTCGGCAGCACGATGTCGGAGTACATGCAGGTCGTCGACATGCGGAAGTCGAGGGTGACGAGAAGATCGAGCTTTCCCTCGGGCGCCTCGTCATGCCAGACGATATCCGAGGGTTTCTGCCGGCCGGTCTCGCCCAGGTCCTTGCCCATGACGCCGTGCGAGGTGCCGAGCAGGTGCTTCAGGAAATACTCATGGCCCTTGCCGGAGGAGCCGAGCAGGTTCGAGCGCCAAACGAACAAGTTGCGTGGCCAGTTCTTGGGATTGTCCGGATCGTGGCAGGAGAGCTTCAGCGATCCCGCCTTGAGTTCCTGCACAACGTAGTCCTTCGCCTCCATGCCCGAGGCAGAGGCCTTCTTCCCGACTTCGAGCGGATTGGTCTCCAGCTGCGGCGCCGACGGCAGCCAACCCATGCGCTCGGCACGCGCGTTGAAGTCGATGAGCGTTCCACCCATGGCGGCCTTGGGTGCCAGCGGCGAGACGATCTCGGAGACATCGAGCGTCTCGTAGCGCCATTGATCGGTGTGGGCGTAGAAGAAGGAAGTCGAGTTCTGCTGGCGCGGAGGGCGCGACCAGTCGAGACCGAAGGCAAGCGGCAACCAGCCCGATTGGGGGCGCAGCTTCTCTTGCCCCACATAGTGCGACCAGCCACCACCCGACTGTCCGATACAGCCGCACATCACCAGCATGTTGATGACGCCGCGGTAGTTCATGTCGGCGTGGTACCAGTGGTTCATGGCCGCACCGATGATGATCATCGACTTGCCGCCGGTCTTCTCGGCGTTGGTGGCGAACTCGCGCGCCACCATGATGATCTGATCCGCGGGCACGCCGGTGATGCGCTCGGCCCAGGCCGGCGTGTAGGGTTCGACATCCTGATACGACTTGCCCAGGTACGAGCCGCCGAAGCCGCGATCGACGCCGTAGTTAGCGAGCAGAAGGTCGTAGACGGTCGCAACCGTGACCTCGCCCTCGCTCGTCGCGACGCGACGCACGGGGATGCGACGCTCGATGACGCTCGGATGGCTCGTGCCGGTGAAGTGGTCGTGAGCGATGTTGCCGTAGTAGGGCATCGCTACATCGGCCATCTCGCTATCGTCACCGGCGAGCGAGAGGCGGAGTTCGGTCTCGTCGCCGGTCGCCGCCTTCTCCTCGAGGTTCCACTTGCCCTGCTCACCCCAGCGGAAACCGACCGAGCCGTTCGGCACAACGAGATTGCCGCTCTTGGTGTCGAAGGCGAGCGTCTTCCAGTCGGGATTGTTTGTTTGGCCGAGCCCGCCAGCGAGGTCTGACGCCCGCAGGAAGCGGCCAGGTACGAGCTTTCCATCCTGCCGGTCGAGGCGAACGACCATCGGCATGTCAGTGTACTTTCGGACATAGTCGATAAAGTAGGGCACCTGGCGGTCGACGTAATACTCCTTGAGAATGACGTGCCCCATGGCCATGGCGAGAGCGGCGTCCGTACCCTGCTTCACGGAGAGCCACATGTCGGCGAATTTGGAGGCTTCCGAATAGTCGGGACAGATGACGACACTCTTGGCGCCGCGATAGCGGGCCTCGGTATAGAAGTGCGCGTCCGGCGTCCGCGTTTGGGGAACGTTCGAGCCCCATAGGATCAGGAATCCTGAGTTATACCAGTCGGCGCTTTCGGGAACGTCCGTCTGCTCGCCCCAGGTCTGGGGCGAGGCCGGCGGCAGATCGCAATACCAGTCGTAGAACGACATGCAGACGCCGCCGAGCAACGAGAGATAGCGCGAGCCCGCCGCATAGGAGACCATCGACATGGCCGGGATCGGCGAGAAGCCGATGACGCGATCAGGACCGTAGGTCTTCACCGTATAAGCATTCGCCGCCGCGATGATCTCGTTGACCTCGTCCCAGGTCGCGCGCACGAACCCACCGAGGCCGCGCTTTTTCGTATAGGCCGCGCGCTTCTCCGGGCTCTCGACGATTGCAGCCCAAGCCGCCACGGGGGAGCGGAGCGCCCGGGCCTCTCGCCACAGCTTCAAGAGCCGTGAGCGGACGAGCGGGTACTTCACGCGGTTGCCGGAGTAGAGATACCAGCTGTAGGAGGCACCGCGCGAGCAGCCGCGCGGCTCGTGATTGGGCAGTTCGGGACGCGTGCGGGGATAGTCCGTCTGCTGCGTCTCCCAAGTGACGATGCCGCCCTTGACGTAGATCTTCCACGAGCAGGAACCCGTGCAGTTGGCGCCGTGCGTCGAGCGCACCACCTTGTCGTGCTGCCAGCGGTGGCGATAGCCGTCCTCCCAGCTCCGGTCCTCCTTGGTGACGATGCCGTGGCCGTTGGAGAAGCTGCCGGAGTTCTTCTTGAAGAACATCAGACGATCGAGAAAATGGCTCATGAGTCTAGTGTCCTCTCAAACCGTCTGCGCTCTGCCGGCGGTGCCACCACGGCCGCGCTCGATGTCGTGCAGGACGCCACCCGGCCGCGTGTAGACCCACCAGGTGATGGCGACGCAGGTGATGTAGAAGATGAAGAAGCCCCAGAGCGCCGCCTGCGGTCCGCCGGTCAGGGCAATCGAGGTGCCGTAGCCTTTCGGGATGAAGAAGGCGCCGTAGGCCGCAATCGCCGAGGTGAAGCCGATGATGGCGGCGGACTTTTTTCCGCCTGCCGCACGCGCGCCGCCGCATCCAGGCCGGGCATCAATCGCGGCATCTCGCTGCGCATGATCACCGGGATCATCTGGAAGGTCGAGGCGTTGCCGACCCCACTCATGCAGAACAGGACCAAGAAGCTCAGGAAGAAGCCGGTGAAACTGTGGGCGTTGAGGAAATAGATGACGCCGGCGACGCCCACCATCATGCCGATGAAAACCCAGAAGGTGACGCGCCCGCCGCCCCATTTGTCCGAAACCCAGCCGGTGAGCGAGCGCGAGAGCGCGCCGACCATGGGCCCGAGGAAGGCGTAGGCGAGCGCGTTGACCTCAGGGAACTGGGTTTTGGCGAGTAGCGGGAAGCCCGCCGAGTAGCCGATGAAGGAGCCGAAGGTGCCGGTGTAGAGCCAGCACATGATCCAGTTGTGCTGGCGCGTGAAGATCACCGACTGCTCGGCGAAGGAAGCCCTCGCCGTCGCGAGGTCGTTCATACCGAACCACGCCATGAAAGCCGAGACGATGATGAAGGGTACGAAGATGAAGCCGGCGTTCTGCAACCACATCCGAGATGTCGTGCCGGCCGCCGCATCGGTCACCGTCTGCGGGTCGCCGCCGAGCCAGCCGAACACGCCAGCCGTGATAGCGAGCGGCACCACAAATTGCACGACGCTGACACCGAGATTGCCGAGCCCCGCATTGAGCGCCAGCGCGTTCCCCTTCTCCGCCTTCGGGAAGAAGAAGGAAATGTTCGACATCGAGGAAGCGAAGTTGCCGCCGCCGAACCCGCAGAGCAGGGCGAGGCCGAGGAACACGACATAGGGCGTATCCGGGTTCTGCACCGCCATGCCGATGCCGATCGCCGGGATGAGGAGCGACCAGGTGGTGAGTGTCGTCCAGAGCCTGCCGCCGAAGATCGGCACCATGAAGGAGTAGAAGATCCTGAGCGTCGCCCCGGAAAGCCCGGGCAGCGCCGCGAGCCAGAACAGCTGATCGGTCGAGTAGGCAAAGCCGATCGAGGGCAGCTTGGCGACGACCACTGACCATACCATCCACACCGCGAATGACAGCAGCAGCGCCGGAATAGAGATCATCAGGTTCCGGCGGGCGATGGCACGGCCGGTGTTCTGCCAGAAACCCGCATCCTCCGGCCGCCAATCCAGGATGACATGACCCTTGAGAGCGGCCGCCTTCTCGGGCGTGTGAATCTCCGCCATCTCCGGGAGCTCTGGGAGCTTGCCCAGCACCTCGCCCATCTTCTCGCGCTCCATGGCGCGGACGGCGAAATGCATCCAGACGAGCGAGGCGGTCACGACACCAAAGAGCGCCATGAAGCAGCTCTGCCAGACGCCCGTCAGATCGTTGAGGACGCCGAACAGCAACGGCAGGATGAATCCGCCCAGGCCGCCGATCATGCCGACCAGACCGCCGACGGCGCCAACGCGATCGGGATAGTAGACGGGGATGTGCTTATAAACCGCGGCTTTACCGAGGCTCATGAAGAAGCCGAGCACGAAGGCGATGACGACGAAGCCGACGAGACCCGTCTCGAGATGGAATGTGATCGGCCCCTGGATGCCGCGCACCGTGTAGTCGGTCGGCGGATAGGAGAGTAGGAATGTGCAGACCGCGCTGACGAGGAAGGTCCAGTACATGATGGTGCGCGCGCCATAGCGGTCGGAAAGATGACCGCCATAGGCGCGGAAGAGGCTCGCCGGGATCGAGTAGAGCGCGCCGATCATGCCGGCCGTCGTGATGTCGAGGCCGTAGACACCGATGAGGTAGCGCGGCAGCCAAAGCGCGAGCGCGACGAAGCCGCCGAAGACGAAGAAGTAGTAGAGCGCGAAGCGCCAGACCTGGACGTTCTTCAACGGTTCGAGCTGCAGCCAGGCCGAGACCGGTTTCTCTTGCCTGCGGCGGCGCTCGACGGTGAGCGGATCGTCCTTGGTCAGGAGCCAGAAGAAGATCGCCATGATGACGAGCCCGGCCGCCCAGATCTGCGCCACCATCGGCCAGCCATAGGCGACGAGCACGAAGGGGGCGAGAAACTTGGTGACGGCGGCGCCGACGTTACCGACCCCGAAGATTCCGAGCGCGGTGCCCTGCTTCTCTTTCGGATACCAGCGCGAGACATAGGCGATGCCGACGGCGAAGGAGCCGCCGGCGATGCCGACGCCGAGAGCGGCAATCAGCATCTGCGGATAGGTGGTGGCGTAGGAGAGCAGGAAGGTCGCGACAGCCGCCGCCAGCATCACCAGCACGTAGACAATGCGTCCGCCGTACTGGTCGGTCCAGATGCCTAGGAAGACGCGCGTCAGCGAGCCCGTCAGGATCGGCGTACCGACGAGAAGCCCGAATTGAGTTCTCGTTCAATCCCAGGTCCTGCTTGATCTGGATGCCGATGATGGAAAAGATCGTCCAGACCGCGAAGCAGACAGTGAACGCGACGGTCGAAAGGGCGAGTGCTTGAGTTTGTTCGGGTCGCGTTGTGGTGGTGCTGGTGGCCATAGCCATTCCCCTGTGGCTCTCTTCCAACGAGGCTCGTTGGCCTCGATGTCGACGCGCAGATTGCGTCGATGGCGCTTGCCTCACGCTTGACGCAGGTCAATGGGGAGCGGCAGGGGAAGATAAATTTATACCCGTTTGACCAAATACTTGCGGCGAGACCGCAGAGTCCGCTTGCCGGATTGACCACGCCCATTGAGCACTTGATAATTATCAAGTATCGGTTTGGGCGAACGCCCACGAAACAGAAAAATCAATGCGCCACAGCGACCACCAGCTTGTCCGCGACCTCGATCTCTTTCAGGGTATGGCTGAATCGAGCTTCGAGGAACTCATGCGAGCCTCGTTTTTGCAGCGCTTTCCGCCAGGCGTCCAGCTTATCGCCGAGGGCGAGCCATGTGACTTCCTGCATGTCGTCATCGAGGGGCGCGTCGAGCTGTTCGCGCAAGCTAGTAGCCGTCAGACGACAATCGCGCTCGTCGAGCCAGTTGCAACTTTCATTCTCGCCGCTGCGGTCAAAGACAACATCTATCTCATGTCGGCGCGGACGCTGGCGCCGAGCCGGATTCTCATGACTCCATCGCCGAGCATCCGTTCGGTTTTCGACCGCGATCATGTCTTTGCCCGAGCGGTGGTGAGTGAGCTTGCGACAGGCTATCGAGGTCTCGTCCGGAACATTAAGGATCAAAAACTTCGCACCGGCACCGAGCGACTGGCCAACTGCCTGCTCAAGCTTCGGCGCCAGCATGGCAATGCAAGGTCGTTCTCGCTCCCCATCGAGAAGCGCACGCTGGCCTCTTTGCTCGGTATGACCCCCGAGAACCTGTCTCGCGCCTTCGCGGCGCTTGAGCCCTATGGGGTGGTCGTTGATGGTGCCGACATTCGGATCGATCGGCACGATGTGCTAGAGCGCTATGCCAAGCCTTCTCCCTTGATTGACGCGCAGGAGCTATGAGGTGTGCGAGGCCATATCGCATCAGCGCTCATGAATGCTGGTGCGATGTCACGCTCAGACGAAAGGTCATCTCGTTGAGAATTGCTCCGTGTTGACCACCGCCCAGCCGCCTTCGGCGGCGATCTCGCGAATGGCGGCCTGGGCGCCAGGCCGCTCGGCGCCGAAACCGGTGCAATGCGGGGCCTTGTAGAAGCGATTCCGCATCGTCTTCGGGCCGACATTGACGGGTTCGAACAGGATGGCGTACCGGCTGTCCATGGTCATTGGAAATCTCCTTCCGGCGGTACGGCTATGTTTTCACCATGTCCGCATAGGGTTGCGGCTCCGGCGGCAGTGCCCGGCCGCGGATGCGGTCGGCGAGCTTCTCGGCGAGCATCATGGTCGGGCAGTTGAGATTGCCGCTCGTCACGCGCGGCATGATCGATGCGTCGACGACGCGCAGCCCCTCGACACCGTGGACGCGCCCCTCGGCATCGGCGACGGCATGATCGTCCGTACCCATGCGGCAGGTCGCGGAGGGGTGATACTGGGTGCTCGCAGTCTTTCGGAGCCAAGCCAGTACATCGCCGTCGCTCATCTGGCGCAGCGGCGGACTATCGCCTCTCCCGCGAATGCCGTCCCAGGCCGGTTGATGCACGATCTCGTCGGTATGTTTGACTGCAGCGACCATCGCGCGCCGGTCGTCGGGATCGGCGAGATAGTTGTTGACGATGCGCGGGTGGGCCGCCGGATCGGCCGACTGGAGCTCGACGAGCCACGGCTCTTCGGACGCATGAGGCAGGTCTGGTAGGCGAGGCCTTCCTTGAACTCTGGCTTACCCTGCCCGTAGTCGAAGACGAGCGGCACGAACTCGTGCTGGATGTTGCAGTAGTCGACGTCCGGATGGCTCTTGAAGAAGGTGCCCGTTTCCCAGAAATTGGTCGCGCCGAGCCCGCGGCGCAGGAAGAGCCACTGCGCGCCCTGAAGCCCCATCTGCAGGACATTCATGCCGACGCCGGGTGACACGCCCGGGCGCGCCGCAAAGTAGCGAACCTGCGCGATCACATGATCCTGCAGGTCGCGGCCGACGCCGGGCAGGTCGGCGACGACGGGAATGCCATGCGCTGCAAGTTGCGCCTTCGGCCCGACACCTGAGAGCATCAGCACTTGGGGAGAATTGTAGGCCCCGCCGCACAGGATGATCTCGCGCTCGGCGTCGATGCTGTGATGCTGTCCACCAGAGCTGTAGTCGAGGCCCACGGCCCGCTTGTTGCCGCCGAAGCGGACCTTGGTGACCAGGGCGTCCAGGCGCAGCTCCACCCGCCCGCGCTGCATCGCCGGACGCAGATAGGCGAGGCCGGCGCTGGCGCGCACGCCATGGTCGATGTTCGCCTGATAGACGCAGGTGCCCTCCTGCCGGAAGCCGTTGTAGTCGTCGGTTAGGGCATGACCGGCTTGCGGGCCCGCCTTGAGGAACGCCTGGAAGATCGGCCAGTCGGCCTTGTGAGTGGTGATGCCGATCGGGCCATCGCCGCCGCGATAGGCATTGGCGCCACGGTCGTTGGTCTCGAGTTTTTTGAAATAGGGGAGACAGTGCGCAAAGGACCAGTCCGGCAGGCCGAGCGCCGCCCAGCCGTCGAAGTCGCGCGGGTTGCCGCGGACATAGACCATGCCGTTGAGGGAGGACGAGCCGCCGAGCATGCGCCCGCGCACGTGCAATATCGTGCGGCCGTCGAGATGGGGCTCCGGCCCCGTCTCGAAGCGCCAGGTGCGCTTGCGATCCTCGAGCGGATAGGCCTGGGCGCCCGGCATGCGGACGGTGACCGTCCGATCCGTAATGCCGGCTTCGAGGACGAGCACGCTGACATCCGGCTCTTCTGACAGACGCGCCGCGACAATCGAGCCGGCCGCGCCCGAGCCGATGACGATGTAGTCGAACGTTCTGCGCATGCGTGCTCCTAAGGGAATACTGCGCGTGGCCTACTTTCGGACGATCAACGCCCGCGACAGCGCGACGAGCGCGAACGTCGCCAGACCGATGCAGACGAAGATGGCATTGACCGAAGGCGTGAAGCCGTAGCGCGTCTGGTTCCAGACCCATACCGGCAGCGTCGGCCGGTGATCGACGAGGAAGGCGGACACGACAACCTCGTCGACCGACAGCGTGAAGCCGAGAAGCGCGCCACCGAAGACGGCGCTGCCGACAAGCGGCAGGAGGATACGAAAGAATGTCGCGACCGGGGAGGCGCCGAGATCCATCGAGGCATCGATCAACGACGGGTCGAGCCGCCGCAAACGGTCGATCACGATCGACATGATGACCGGCATGACGAACGTCGAGTGGCCGAGCACCAGACGGAAGTATCCGGGTGGAACCTGCAAGAGCTGGAAGGCCAGCACCAGCGTGATGCCGAGGATGACGCCCGGAAGCGCTAGCGGCAGAAGAAGAAGCCGCTCCGTGGTCCCACTGAATTTGAGCCGGCCAACGACGAGCAGAACGGCGAACGCGGTGCCGGCGACGGCCGAAACCACCAGCGTCGACAGGCCGACGATGAGCGAATGCTGCAAGGCGGCCAGCATCGGTACGTTGTCGGCCATGCCCCTGTACCAGTCGAGCGTCCAGCCGGAGAGCGGCAACGCTTGCACTTTCGAATCATTGAAAGAGAAAACGGCGAGCATCAAGAGCGGTGCGTAGAGGAACGCATAGGGCAGGCAGAACAGCAGGAAGCCGAGCCAGCGGCGTAGCCGCGCCGCTCCTCCCTCGGGCGGGAGCACGTGGATAGGCTCGCCGGTGGCATCGCCCTCGGCCGAGCCGCGTATCCGCGTCGCCCAGAGCAAGAGGCCCATCAACACCGACACGACTGCGAGCAGCGTCACGGCGAGCGCCGAGCCGTAGGACCAGTTGCCGGCGATGCCGAACTGCGTCGCGATCAGGCTGCCGATCATGGTGCCGTCGATGCCGCCGACCATGGCAGGCGTCACGTAGTCGCCGATGGCGATCAGGAAACCCAGGGCGAGTCCGATGGCGAGGCCCGGACGCGACAGTGGCCACACGATCGTCCAGAACGCCCGGAGATCGCTCGCGCCGCAGTCGTTGGCGGCTTGGATGAGACTGCGCGGAATTCGATCGAGGATGGTGAAGACGCTGACGAACACGAACGGCAGCGCGACATAGGCGAAGGTGAGGAACACGGCGAAGGGAGAGTAGAGGAGCGCCGGGATCGGCTCGGTGATGAGGCCGAGCGATATAAGCGAGGAATTGATGACCCCGTTCTCGCCCAGAATGATCCGCCAAGCGTAGACCCGCATCAGCAGGCTGATCCAGAGCGGGATGATGACGAGCATCAGCGCCAGCTCCTTGCCACGCCGGAGCCGGCTCGCATAGAGCGCCATCGGATAAGCGATCACCGCCGCCAGGGCCGCCGAGAGCATCGAGACCGCGATCGTGCGCCCGAGCAGGACCCAGACGCCTTGGCTCCCCGCGAGGCGTTGATAGTTGGCGAAAGTCGGATGGAAATCGAGCTTCCCGCTCTTCATGGCGAGAACGCTGTAGCCGATCATGAGCAGGTTCGGCAGCAGCACCAGCAGGGCGAGCCAGAGATAGACCGGCGCGCCCTTGAGGAGCGACGAGGGGGTAAGACCGGCCCAACGGCTGGCGGGCAAGGACACTGACATCTCAGACATTGAACAAGTGTCCGTCGGCCGGATCGAAGCCGACGACGACCTCCTCAAGCGGACCAAAGGCGACCACCCGGCTCGACGGCAGCAGCGCGATCACCTTGTGCGGCCCACAAGTGACCTTGACCTCGATGCTGGAGCCCAGGAACAGGACGTCGCTGACGATACCGTCCAGCCGGGCCGGCGTGTTGGGGGGAGCGTCCCGGCGGCCGACCGCCATCGCCTCGAAGCGCATGCAGAGCCGTCCGGCACCCGGCCGGCAATGCGCGCCGGCCTGAAAGCGGATGCCGTCGAGACTGGCGATCTGCCCAGCCGGCGTGCCGGCGATCTCGACCGGGAAGAAGTTCGATTTGCCGATGAACTGCGCGATGAAGGGGTTCCGCGGTGCGTAGTAGATGTCGCCCGGCGCATCCAGTTGCTGCAGCGTGCCGCCGTTGACGACCGCCACCCGGTTCGACATCGACAAGGCCTCGCCCTGATCGTGCGTCACATAGACGAAGGTCAGGTCGAGTTCGCGCTGTAGCTCGACGAGCAGGTGCTGCATCTGGTGGCGTAGATTGAGATCGAGCGCCGACAGCGGCTCGTCGAGTAGAAGAATCTTCGGCCTGCCGACGAAGGCCCGGGCCAGCGCGACACGCTGCTTCTGACCGCCGCTCAGCTGATGGGGATAGCGGCGCTCGAAGCCGCTCATCTCGACGAGGCCGAGCGCCTCGAGCGCTTGGCGCTTGCGCGCGCTCCGCTCGACGCCGGCCATCAGCAGCGGGTACTCGACGTTGTCTGCAACCGTCATGTGCGGAAACAGCGCATAGGACTGAAAGACGGTCCGGACGTCCCGCTTGAAGGCGGGAACGTCCGTCACATCGATGCCGTCAATCAAGATCCGGCCAGTGTCCGGCCGCTCGAAGCCGGCGATCAGCTTCAGGGCAGTGGTCTTTCCGGACCCGCTCGGACCCAGGATCGAGAAGAACTCGCCCCGGCGGATCGAGAGTTCATCGACGGAGAGGGCCGGCGTGACGGCACCAGGATAGGTCTTCGAGACGCCTCGAAGCTCGACGATCCTATCACTGGTGTCCGCCATCGTGTGTGCTGCAATACCCGATTGGCTTAGAGCGTGCCGGCCTTGAAATCATTCCAGAGCTGCACCCGGCGATCCGCGTCCTCGACGACCTGGAAGAACTTGAGGGCATCCCAGAGGCCGGGCTGATCGAGAAGCGGCATGACCGTTTTCTTGACGAGATCCTCGCCGACGCCGACTGCGGCCGCCGACTTCGGATCGAGCACGCCCGGGCTCGTCGCGAATTCCACGAACCGCTTCTGCCATTCGAGCGACAAGTTGGCGTCGATGTATTTGTAGACGATGTCCCGGTCGCCCTTCTTCGTCAGCAGCAGGCAGTCGAGCCAGGACGGCACGCCCTCTTTCGGCACCGAGTAGGCGATGGGCTTGCCCTGCTTCTGCAGGTTCACGACGATCGGCGGATTGTGGCATACGCCGATGTCGACTTCGCCGGAGCCAAAGAGCGTTTCGGCGTCGCTCGTGCCCGTCGTCATCGTCTTGATCTGGGGCCTGAGCGACTTCAGGAGTTCGGCGGTCGCCGCGAACTCGGCATCCGTCATGTTGTAGGGGTTCTTGGCGCCGGCGAGGATCGTGAAGATCGGCAGGCTGGTGAACGAATTGTCGAACACGCTGACACGGCCCGTGTACTTCGGGTCCCACAGGGTCCGCCAAGTGTCGGTGCCTTCCTTCACCGCATCGGTATTGTACATCATCGGGATCGGTCCCCAATTGTAGGGAACCGCGAAGAGTTTGCCGTCGATGATGGTCGTCTTCTCGTAGGTGATGGCCTTCGAGATGTTCTTGGAATTGGGGACGCGCGCGATGTCGATCGGTGCGAGCCAGGGCATGAAGCGGGGGATCGTGCTGGTGTCGATGTAGATCACATCGGGCTCGAGTGCGCCGGAAGAGATCTTGGCGAACATCTCGTCGACCGATCCGAACCGGTTGGCGATGACCTTGACACCGTTCGCCTTGCCGAACTCCTCGATCCAGGGATCCTCCGAATAGGTCTCCCAGGTGGCGAGCACGATTTCATCGGCCGCCTTGGCCGAGCGGATGACGTAGGGCGAGGCGATCATCGAAGCGGCCGCGCCGCCGGCCGCGGTGCCGAGGAACCGGCGGCGGCTGATGCGACTACCGAGTAGCTTTCCCATGGATACTTCTCCCTATGTTTTCTGACGACGCGACTTTCGGCCTTGCGGGTACGACACGAGATTGGCCCCGAGCTCAGGGCAGATATAACCGCCTTCTTGCAGAACGACGGACGGTTTCTTGAGAGCGTTGATCCTCGACGCGATGCACCCGAAGCCCTTCGTTGTGATGCCGAAGGCGGCATAGGGGTCGCCGATGAACGTATCGAGACCGAGCGAAATGACAAGGGCATCCCGCCCGAAGCCTTCGATGGCCGCGGCGACGCTCGGGCGGTTTCTGGCCGCTATCGAGGGGAAGGCTATCGACGGCGGCATTCGTGCGGTCTAGGAAATTGCCGGGAGCAGGTGCCCTGACCGGGCACGCTCCTTGGGTACATCGAGGCAATCATGACCTTTGCGGACGACGATGCCGACGTAGTGATCGTCGGCGCCGGACCGTCGGGCGCGGTGACGGCGCTGACACTCGCCAGCCGCGGTTTCCGCGTCGTCTGCCTGGAGCAGGGCGACTGGGTCAATGCGAGCGCCTATCCGGGCAACCAGCCCGAATACGAGCTGCTCCTCAACCGGAAGTGGAGCTGGAACCCAAACACGCGCGCGCGCCCCGCGGACTACCCGCTCAATCTCGACGCCGCCGACGTGACGCCGATCATGTTCGCGGGCGTCGGCGGCTCGAGCCTGCTGTTCGGCGCGCAATGGATGCGCCTCACGCCATCGGACTTCCGCGTCCGCACCCTCGACGGTGTCGCCGACGACTGGCCCATCGACTACTTCGATCTCGAGCCCTACTACACGCGGATCGACAAGCTCATCGGCGTGGCCGGGCTCGGCGGCGATCCGGCCTACCCGCCGACCGAGTTCGACATGCCCCCGCACCCGCTCGGCAAGGGTGGCATGCGCGCCGCCGAGGCGTTGAACAAGCTCGGCTGGCACTGGTGGCCAGGAACGCAGGCCATTCCGACGGCCGCCCATAAGCGTATGGCCAAGTGCGTGCGCTGGGGCGTCTGCGAGACCGGCTGCCCGGCTGGCGCCAAGGCCTCGTTCGACCTCGCGGTCTGGCCGCACGCGACGGCTGCCGGGGCGAAGCTCGTGACCGGCGCCCGTGTCCGCCGGATCACCACCGATTGCCAGGGCCGGGCCGATGCCGTGCTCTGGATCGATCGGCACGGACACGAGCATCGCCAGAAGGCAAAATCCGTCGTCCTCGCCGCTAACGGCATCGGTACCGCCCGCCTGTTGCTGCTGTCGGCCTCGAAGGATTTTCCCGATGGCCTTGCCAATCGCTCGGGTCTCGTCGGCCGGCGTCTCATGCTGCATCCCAACAACGAGGCGCTCGGCCTATACGACGAACCCCTTGAAAGCTGGAAGGGACCGGCGGGCCAGCTCATCTACTCGCTCGAGTTCTACGAGACGGATCGCGCCCGCGGTTTCCTGCGCGGCTCTAAGATCAATCTGATGCCGGTGCCGGGCATCCTCAGGCTGCTCGAAAACTTCAGGCACCTGCCGTTCGAGGAGCGCTGGGGACCAGCCGTCCACGATCTCACCGAGCATGCCGGGCGCGCCCTGAGCTGGGCCGGCAACATCGAGGACCTGCCGGAGGAACGAAACCGCGTGACCCTCGATCCCGATCTCAAGGACAGCGACGGCATCCCAGCGCCCCTGATCGACTACAAGATCAGCGAGAACACGCAGAGGAACCTGGATTTCACACTCGATCGGATGGTCGAGATGCACGCGGCGGCGGGCGCCGCCCACATCGCCCGCAACCCGCTCTGGCGCGAGGCGCCGGGCCATATCCTCGGCACCGCCCGGATGGGCAGCGAACCGAAATCCTCGGTTGTCGACCCGTATGGCCGGTCCCACGACGTGCCCAATCTCTTCATCGTCGATGGCAGCGTCATGGTGACGAGCGGCGCTGTCAATCCGACCGCGACGATCACCGCACTGGCATTGCGGGCGGCCGAGCACATTGCGGAAACGGCGAGAGAAATGCCGCGGCGGGGATAGCAACAGGCAAGCGGTAGGCTTAGTTCGGCAAGGCACCCCGGGGGCGTGTCCCGCTGCCCCCTATCATCGACGCCTCCAACTTCGGTACGCTTGCGGCCATGCGGCCGCAATTGGCCATTGTCCCCAAACCTTACTTTGATGTGATGTTCGTAAGCGGACACAGCAGCGGTGTGCAAGCCTCCCGATCGGCACGGTCGATATGGGTCAAGAGCATGGATCGTTGTGCCGCATCGAGCACGGTCGCTCCTCCCTCAGCTCCGGACTTGCCGGCGATGTTCAGGACGGCCGACAGCAGCAAATAGACTGCCGCGCGCGCCTTGACTGGCTGCAGTCTTGAGGCGGCCCATCGGCAAATGGTCGAGCGCCCGAGTCCCGTTGGGCCGGAAGCCATGGGTCTGGACTCGGATGGGGACATCCGCCTGAATGCGATCGTATCAGGCGCCAGGCAGATGACTGCCCTGGGTGGTCGCAAGTGTGCGACCGTTATCGGCAGATCAACTATTTGCCCTGTGGGTAGCCGCCGACGGGCGGTCGTTCTCGACTCGGAATTGCGCGCCATGCTGCCGGGAGCCGCACGGCCGGGGTTGGGAAAAACCGATCCCGGCAACACAAGTAGATGGGCTTCGCCGGACAGGTCCTTTACGACGGGCGGAAATGTCCGTATCGATCCACGCGCATTCGCCTATATTAGCCGTTTACGTTGGGGCATGAGTTAGGGCCTGATGGGAAGCCAAGAGATATTTCGACGTAAAAGAGTTGATTAGAATCAGTTTCTTG
This sequence comes from uncultured Alphaproteobacteria bacterium, assembly GCA_963741525.1. Taxonomy (GTDB): domain Bacteria; phylum Pseudomonadota; class Alphaproteobacteria; order Rhizobiales; family Hyphomicrobiaceae; genus JANNSX01. Next base: position 598,913 of record CAVUIW010000027.1, on the reverse strand, counting down.
CGGACGTGGTGGAACCGGTAGACACACAGGACTTAAAATCCTGAGATGGCAACGTCGTGAGGGTTCGAGTCCCTCCGTCCGCACCAGCGTGTTCGCCCGATCGGTGCCTGCCGTTGCCGTGCCTGCCCCACCCCACACACGGTCCGAGCGCTTCAGTCGCCAATTGGCGTCCGATGATTCGTGCCGCTCGCGGAGTAATCTTATCGGCCCATTATCATTTTGGCTCACCGCCAGGTGCTAAACGTATGCTCAGTCAATACTCTTGACAGAGGCTTCTCCAATCGCTAAACGTATGCTCAGTCAATTTGACGAAGACGGAATAGGGAGCTCCGCCGTGCGAGCTACCGGCAGCAATCAGCGAGCAAGCGTGAGGGTGGGCCGCCGCGGTGGCGCTGCCATGCCTGTCGACACGCGCCCGCGCGCTCCTTCCCGCCACGACCTGCCGCAGGCCGAAAGGCGGCGGCAGATCATCGATGCCGCCATGCGCGTCATCGCCGAAGAAGGCCTCTCGCTCACGACCATGGAAAAGGTGGCGCGCCAGGCGGGCGTCTCGCCCGGCACGGTCACCTTCCATTTCCGCTCGAAGAACGAGCTGCTGCTCGCCGCGCTCGATGCCGTTTCGCGAGGAGTTCGAGTAGGCACGGCGTGCGGCCATCGCCTCGGCCGGCGGCGACGCTGCGAACGGCGCTCGACGCCGTCATCCTCGCGCTGTTCGATGAGACCATCGCCGCGCCCGAGAAGGTCGCCGTCTGGTACGCCTTCTGGGGCGAGGCGCCGGCCCGGCGCGTCTACATGAGCCGCGTCGGCGAATCGCGACCGGACCTATCTCGAGGAGCTCGAGCAGGCTCTTTGCGAAGCTCGCCGGAGACCAACGCAGGCATCGCGCCGCAACTCGCCGCCCGCACCTTCGCCGGCCTCCTCGAATGGCTCTGGCAGGAGCTGCTCGTCGAGGGGCGAACGCTTCGATCGGCGCGAAGCCATTCGCATGGCGCGGGCACATCTGGCGAGCTTTTTGGAACGAAGTCCCGCACGATCCTGAGCGCAGCCGCGTACTTCGAAAAGCTATCCGCAAGGCCTCTTGTTTCCGAATCCTTTTCATCTTCGAGTTTGCGAGTACCCTGCATGAACACTCCCATTCCTATACGATCGACCTACGACGGCCCCGGCGAGATGACGGGGCTGCCGGCCTGGACCTACCAGAGCCCGGCGCTGACCGTGCTCGAATACGAGCGGGTGATCCTGCCCTCCTGGCAGTTCGCTTGCCACGTCAACCAGGTGAAGACGCCCGGCAGCTACGCCACGCTCGATATGCTGCGGGATTCGATTCTCCTTGTCCGCGGCGATGACGGCCTACTTGCGCGCCTTCAAGAATGTCTGCCGCCATCGCGGCGCGCGGCTGCTCGATGGCTCGGGCACCTGCAAGGGCGTCATGGTCTGCCCCTATCACGGCTGGAGCTACAAGCTCGACGGGTCTCTGCGCGCGACGCCCGCAAGGAAGACGTTTCCGGGCCTCGATCTCGGCAAGCACGGCCTCGAGCCGGTCGAGCTCGAGGTGCTGGCCGGCCTCGTCTTCGTGCGCGTCGTATCCGGGCGGCCCGAGCCTGGCTGAAATCTGGGGCGAGGAGGCGAAGCTCATCGCGCCCTATCGCATCGAGGAGCTCGAGCCGGCGGCGGATGCCATCCATACGGAGGTATGGAACTGTAACTGGAAAGTCGCCGTCGACAACAATCTGGAGAACTACCACATTCCGATCGGCCATCCGGGCTATCACCGCATGCTCGACAACGACCTCCAGGGCTTCATGAATGCCCATGGCGTCGCCGGCAGCGCCAGCCGCCACAAGGCCGCAGTCGGACAACTGGAGCGAAGAGCGCTATCTGAAACTTGCCCCGGTCTGACGCTCGACCGCCTGGCGGAAGAGACTCGGCGCACCTGGATGTTCTTCACCATGCCGCCCAATATCGGCATCGACATCTATCCCGACAGCGCCGACGTGTTCCAGATCCTGCCTCGCACGGCCACGACCTGCTTCGTGCGCTATCCCGTCTTCAAACCGCGCGACGACCGGCGCGAAGCCCGCGTGTTGCGCTATCTCAACACCCGCATCAACCGGCAGGTCATGCGCGAGGACAAGGAGCTTTGCGAGCGCGTGCAGGCGGGTCTTTCCTCGCACGGCTACCGGCCGGGGCCGCTATCGACGCTGGAAGTCGCGATCAGAGATTTTCATGACCGAATCCGCGCGGTCATTCCGGAGGTCGACCTGCCCAAGCCGCCGCCGCATCTCGATGCGCTGAGCCCGGTGACCCTGGCGGCGGCCGAGTAAGATAGCGAGGACAGACGGCGGCGCTGGCTCTATGCTTGCGCCATGCAACTCCGCCACTATCGTCCCGGCGACGCGCCAGCGCTTGCCGAGATCTTTCGCCGCTCGGTCACTGAGCTCGGGCCCCGTCACTATACGCCCGAGCAGGTGATGGCCTGGGCTGCCGATGCTCCCGATGCGGAGGACATGCTGAGGCGTGGTTCGGACGGCCGAACCACGATCGTGGCGAGCGATGACACCGGCCGGCCTGTCGCCTTTGTCGATCTCGAGTTTGATGGCCACATCGATCTCTTGTTCGCGCTACCCGAGGCGGCCGGCACCGGCATCGCGAGTGCGTTGCTCGATGCCATCGAGACAGTCGCCAAGACAGAGGGGGGGATGCGGCTCTATGTCGAGGCGAGCGAGGCGGCCAAAGGGCTCTTCATGCGCCGCGGGTTCTCGCTTCTGAAGCGCAACGATTATCTAAAGAACGGGGTGCTGGTGTTCAACTATGATCTGGAGAAGCTGCTCCAGCGGCAGTCGTCATCCCACGCCCGGCTTCCGTCCTCCGCCTAATCCTGCCGCCATCATCAAGAGGCAGCAGACGAGTACGCCGATCGGCAGCGCGTTGGGCCCGTAGGTATCCATAGCGACGCCATAAAGCGGCGGACCCGCCATGCTGCCAACCGCATAGACGCTGATGAACAGCGCGTTGGCGCCGACCAGAGGCGCGCCCTGGAAACGCTCGCCGAGCTGGGCCAATCCTAGCGTGTAGAGGCCGATCATCAGGCCGCCCCAGATGAATAGCAGCGGCCAGAGCAGCACGGGCGAGCCGATGGCAAACGGCAGCAGCGCCGCGCCGAGCGCGCCAGCGGCCGCCGAGGCGAGCAGATAGCGCGCCAGCCCACCGCGATCGGCGAGCCAGCCGAGCGGCAGCTGCAGCGCCACGGTGCCGCCTGCGAAGATGCTCAAGAGCACCAAGGCGTCCGCCTCGCTGATGCCGTTGCGCAAGCCGTAGAGTCCGAGCAGCGCCCAGAGCGCCGAGTTGTTGAGGCCAGCGGCGAGCGCCGCCGCGAACACGATGGGGGCTGCCAGCAGCATGCTCCAGGCTGGCGATCCGGAATGTGCCGTGACGTCGGGAAGCAGATTTCGCGCAAGCCAGAGCGGGGCCGCGCTCAACAGCATGAGCACGATCATCAGATAGAACGGCACCGGCGAATCGAGATCCATGAAGGCGAGCGCGATCGGCGAGATCACGAAGCCGACGGTGAACAACGTGGAATAGAGGCCGGCATAGAGCCCGCGCTTCTGGTTCGGCGCCACCGCGTTGATCCAGGTTTCGCTCAGGATCCAGTGCGCGCCGGCGCCGAGACCGGAAAGGAAGCGCAGCACCATCCAGGCTTCGAGCGAGGTCCAATGGGGCATCAGCGCCGTCGACAGCGCGGTGATGAAGAGGCCGCTGAACAGCACCGCCTTGATGCCGATGGCGCGCGACAAGGGGCCGAGGAAAATCGAGACAAGAATGACGGCGAGCACCGGCACCGCCGCATTGACGCCAATGAGAGAGGCCGGTACGCCGCGCCGCTCGAGGATGAAGGTTACCAGCGGCACGACGCCGCCAATGGCAAAGCCCGAGGCCATGACGCTCGCCAGCAGCGCGGCGAAAACCAGCCGCCGCTCGGGCTCGGAGAGGCTCTCGGCGGTTCGGGGCAGTGCGGTGGCGGTCATGGGCGTCCGGATGAAAGGGCGGACCCGCATCGGCCACGAGCTGGCGAGCCCCGTCAAGAGCCGCATCGATCAGTTAACGCTGGCGCGTGGAATATTCACGACAACGCGCAAGCCCGGCCGGTTGTCCTCGAGACGGAGTGTCGCGCCATGCAGATCCGCTACGGCTGCGACGAGAGCAAGTCCGAGGCCGTGGCCGGGCGAGCCGCGGCTCTGATCGAGGCGCGTGAAGCGGCCGAGCACCGACTGGCGGAGCTCTTGGGGTATGCCGGGGCCGTTGTCGGCGACAATGAGTTCAGCCGCCTCGGGGCCACGCCTCGCAGATACCGTTATCGCCGATCCGGTAGGCGTATGGCGAACCGCATTCTCGATGAGATTGGCGATGGCCTGGATCAGCAACTCTGGATCGCCCCGCACCAGCAGACCCGGCGCGGCGTCGATCAGGAGCGTGCGGCCGCCATCCTCGATCGCGGCCGCATAGGCCTCGTGGAGCTTTTGACACAGCACACCGAGGTCCACGCCCCGAAATCCCTCGGCGCGGCTCCCGGCCTCGACCTCGGAAATGCGCAAGAGCGCGGCGAACGTCCCGAGCACGCCGTCGACCTCCGAGAGGGCCTTGTCGAGGCCGGAGCGAAATTCATCTGCGGTGCTTGCTTCTTCCGCGAGCGACTCCAGGCCCTGCCGCAACCGGGCGAGCGGTGTTCTCAAATCATGAGCGATGTCGCTCGAGACGTGGCGCACGCCGAGCATCAGCCGTTCGATCCTTTGCAGCATCCGGTTGAGAATTTCCGACAGGCGATCGAACTCGTCGCCCGAGCCCCAGATCGGCAGACGCTGCGAAAGGTCACCGCCGATGATGCGTGCCGCTGTCGTGTTGATCTCGTCGACGCGCCGGAGCGACCGCCTGCTGATGAAAGCTCCTCCGATAAGCGCGAGCAGCACGGTCAACCCTGCGCCCGCAGCCAAAGTCTTGGCGACGCGCTCGCGAAAATCAAGAAACACGTCGGTATCGCGTGCCACCACCAGCGTCGATCCATCGGCGAGCCTCACGCCGAACGCGACGGCCGTTTCGGCGGTCTCGCCCGGCTCGTCGCCTGGCACGGGTATATCGAGCCAGCCCATGGCCCCGGCCGGAGTGGGTAGCTGGCCCATGACGCGCGCCCCAGACGCATCGAGCAAAGTGTACTCGAAGGTGCGCCCCAGCGGATAGGCTTGTGCGTTTAAGAGCCGCTCGGCCAAGTGGGCCACGCCTTCCTCCTCCGCCTCCTTGGCGAGCTGCATGGCCTCTTCCTCGATTGTCGTTTGCAGCTGGATACGGGCGAACTTGGAGAAATCCCAATAAACGATGGCAAACAGAACAGCCGTCAGAATGCTGAACAGCAGCGCAATGCCGAGCGCGAGACGGAAGGCGGCGGTGCGATGGACTCTAATCGGGGGCACGCAGCCGGTATCCTACGCCGCGGATGGTCTCTATGAGCTCGCTGTCGAAACCGCGATCGATTTTCGCGCGAAGGCGGCTGACATGCGTTTCGACGATGTTCGTTTTCGGATCGAAATGGAAGTCCCAGACATTTTCCAGCAGCATGGTGCGGGTCACAGCCTTGCCGGCATTGCGCATGAGGTACTCGAGCAGGCGGAACTCCTGCGGCTGCAGATCGATGGACTTGCCGCCGCGCGTCACGGTGCGCTTGATAAGATCCATCGCCAGGCCGCCGGCGGCGAGTTGGGTCTGCTCGGCGGCGATCGCCGGCCGCCGTGCGAGCGCATTGACGCGCGCCAACAGCTCGGCAAAGGCGAACGGCTTCACCAGGTAGTCGTCCGCGCCGGCGTCTAGCCCCTCGACGCGGTCGTCGATCCCGCCCTTGGTCGTCAGGATGAGAATGGGCGTGCCGTTCTTGGCGCTGCGCACGGCCTTGATGAGGCTCAAGCCGTCGAGACCGGGAAGCATCCGGTCGACGATCATCACCTCGAAGCGCTCGTTGATGGCCAGCATCAAGCCAGTGGCGCCGTCGGCCGCGTGATCGACCACATGGCCGTGCTGCCGGAGACTTTTGACGATGTGCCCTGCGACCTCGGCATCGTCCTCTACGAGCAGGATCTTCACTGGTGGCCCGGTCTCTCGGAAAAGTAGGTTCACCCAATGGTTACGCGACGCCGCCGGATGGGGAAAGCCCGGCGGCGCCGCTCTGCGATCGAAGGGGGGTGTCTTATTGGCCGTCGCCGTCGCCGTCCATGTCCTGGGAGAGCGTCTCGACGTTCTTGACCTCACCGGACTGCGTGTCGACGGCGACCTTGACGACCTTGTCGCTGCTGAACACCTCGACGAGGTAAACGGGGGCTCCGTCCTCGGATTTGAGCGCGGCGTCGTAGGCCTTGCCGCCCGACTTCGCCTCGGCGGCCTCGATGGCCTGGACCAGCGTCACCTTGGCGGACGACAGCGCTTTCATCTCGCCCTCATTCTCATCGGCGCGCAACGTGGCGCTCGCGGAGATGGCGGTGATCAGAAGGGCTGCGGCGGCGGTGCTCATGCGGAGTTTCGATGTCATTGTTGGGTCCTCGTTCGTTTGATGGCCGTTACGGCTGACCATGCGTATGGTGTAAGCAAGCACCCATTGGCAGATGATGGCCTGGACTATACAAATTCCCAATGTTCGGGCTTTGGGGTGCGGCAGATAGCGCTCAGCACTCCTCTCATTTGGGGGCAAACGCATGTACAAGCTGATCGGACGCAAGGGCTCGGGCTCGATCGGGCCGCATTTCGCGCTGGAGGAATTGGGCGTGCCCTACAGCTTCACGCATGTCGAGAAGGAGCATCTGGCGTCGCCGGAGTTCTTGAAGCTCAATCCGATGGGGCGCGTGCCGGCGTTGGTCCTGCCCTCGGGCGAGGCCATGTTCGAGAGCGCGGCGATGGTGGCCTACCTTGCAGCAGCGCATCCGTCCGCGCTGGCGCCCAAACCCGGCACCCAGGCGCATGCGAAGTTCTCGCAGTGGCTCGTGTTCCTGTCGGCCAATGTCTATGAGACGTATCTGCGGTTTTTCTACTCCGATCGCTACACTTCCGATGGCGAGAAGGGCGCGGGACCGGTCAAGGCGCAGGCGGGGAAGGATCTCGAAAAGCAGTTCGGAATTCTCGAGAACGCATTGTCGCCCAACCTAGCCGGCGCCGAGCTGACGCTCGCCGACCACTATCTCTACATGCTGGCGACCTGGTGGGATCCCTCGCCCGATGCGCTCTATGCGAAGCATCCCAAGATCGCGGCTTTGGCCAAGCGGATGGAAGCGCGTCCGGCGATCGCCAAGATTCTGAAGGAGAACGCTTGAGCGCCAGCTCCGCTAGCCTCGACCGTCTTGGCGAGCGGCTTGGCGCCGTCGTCGGTCCGACGCACGTCAAGCGCGCAGCCGACCTCGCCGGGCTCGATCCTGGATTGCACAAGCACAATCTCGACGCGGGATTGGCTGTGCTGCCGGGCTCGGCGGCGGAAGTGTCGGGGGTGCTGCGGATCGCCGCCGAGGACGGCATCGCCATTGTCCCGCAAGGCGGGCGCACGGGACTTGTCGGCGGCTCGGTGTCGGCGCCGGGCGAGCTCATCGTCATGTTGACCCGGTTGGACAAGATCGGCGCGGTCGACGTGGCCTCGCGCACGCTAACGGTCGAGGCCGGTGTAGCGCTCGAGCGCGCCGAGACGGCAGCGGCAGCGCATGGCCTTTCGATCGGCATCGATCTCGCGGCGCGCGGTTCGGCCACCATCGGCGGCATGATCTCGACCAATGCCGGCGGCATCCAGGCCTTCCGCTACGGCGTCATGCGGCAGCGCGTGTTGGGTATCGAGGCCGTGCTGGCGGACGGCGCCGTGCTCGACGAGTTGACCGCTGTCACCAAAGCCGCGACGGGCTACGACCTGAAGCAGCTGTTCATCGGCGCCGAGGGCACGCTCGGAATCGTGACGAAGGCGATCCTGAAACTTGTTCCCGCCGAGCCGCATCGCGCCACCGCGTTGATCGCCGTCGAGAGCACCGGGCGCGCGGTAGAAATCATGCAGCGGATCGAGCGCCAGCCGGGCATTCGTCTCGCCGCCGCCGAAGCCATGTGGCGCGATTACTTCCGCCGCACCGTCGAGGCGCTCGGCATCACGCAGTTTGCGCAGTTCGTTCAGAGCCCCGTCACGCTGCTGCTCGAGGTGTCGGCCGAGAGCGAGGAGGCTGCGCGCGAAGGCCTCGAGGCCGGGCTCGCACAGGTGTTGGAGGAGGGCCTCGCAACCGACGCGATCATCGCCCAGAGCGAGCGCGAGCGCATCTCCTTCTGGCATCCGCGAGAGGATTCCTACCAGGCCGATCGCGGTCTCGCCTACCGGCACTGGTACGACGTATCGGTGCCGATCAGCCGGCTCGACGCCTACATGGAGCGTCTGTTCCGGGAGACCGAGGCGCGCTTTCCCGGCACGTTCTGCCTCGCGCTCGGGCATTTGGGCGACGGCAACATCCATCTCTCGATCGCCAGTGAAACACCCTTCCATGACGACGCGGCGGTGGAGGAGCTGGTGTACGACGGCTTACGCAAGATGGGCGGCGCCTTTTCCGCCGAGCACGGCGTCGGCCTCGACAAGCGCGAGGCGTTGGCGCGGATCGGGGCCGGAACGCGAATTGCCACCATGCGCGCGATCAAGCGGGCGCTCGATCCCGGCAATCAGATGAATCCGGGGAAGGTATTGGAGGGGTAGGCGGCAGGTCGCTTTTGCCGGGGCACGCCTCGTACGCGAGCTGACCTCACGCACACCCCTTCTTCTTCCGTAGCCGATCGAGCTGCGCGCGCACATCATCCGTCATGGCCTTGACGGCGTTTGTGCGCTCGGCCGAGCCGCCGGGCGGCGGGCCGTTGGCGAGGACTTGCTTGGCTGCGCCCAAATCGGTGACGCCCTTGGCAAGCTCCTCGCAGGAGAGCTGATCCTTGGTCTTCTGATAAGCGAAGAGGCGGACGCCGGTGTGGTGCTCGGCCGCCGAGCCTGGCCGGTTGATCCAGTTGCGGCTCGGATCGCTCGCCATGGAGTTCACCAGCGAGACACGTTTGTCGACACAGCCCTGGCTGTCGTCGACGCAGACGCCTGAGGTCGGCGGGCCGTTGGCGCAGCCGGCCAGCGCCAAGCCCATGACCATCACGGCCGTCAAAAGAGAGGATGCGTGATGGACCATGTCCCCGCCTGCCATCGAGTGCCCTTGAGCCGGACCGCCCAGCTCAGTAGTCTGAAACCGCCCCGGCGATAGAGACCGAAGGCGGCAGGGATGCGGCCGTTCCACGGCGGAAGCGGCGATTCGCCTGCCGCAGGGTAGTCTAGAGCACGGTCAGGCGAAGTGGAAACCGGTTCGCCGTAGAACGTGCTCAAAGCCAACCGAGGACAGGATAAAATGGCGCGTGTGGTCAAGGTGCATGCATTCGGGGGTCCCGAGGCTTTGTCGGTGGAGGACGCCGATCCCGGCCGGCCAGCGAAGGGCGAGGCGCTGATCCGCCAGATCGCCATCGGCCTCAACTTCATCGACGTCTATCACCGCACCGGCCTTTATCCGCAGTCGAGCATGCCGTTCACGCCGGGTATGGAGGGGGCCGGTGTCGTCGAGGCGGTCGGCGAGGGCGTCACTGAATTGAAGGCCGGTGACCGCGTCGCCTATGCCGGGACGCTTGGTGGCTATGCCGAGGCGCGCCTGATCCCGGCCGATCGGTTGGTCAAGATCCCCGCCGGTATCGACGACAAGACGGCGGCAGCGATGATGCTCCAGGGCATGACGGTCGAGTACCTCATATGCCGCACCTTCAAGGTCGGGCCCGGCACCACGATGCTGCTGCATGCGGCGGCTGGCGGCGTCGGCCTCATCGCCTGCCAGTGGGCGAAGGCGCTGGGGGCGACCATCATCGGCACGGTCGGCTCGCCGGAGAAGGCGGCACTCGCCAAGGCACATGGCTGCACGCACACCATCGACTATCGCAAGGAGAATTTCGTCGAGCGCGTGAAGGAGATCACCAAGGGTGAGCTCTGCGATGTCGTCTACGACTCGGTCGGCAAGGACACCTTCCCCGGCTCGCTCGATTGCCTGAAGCCGCTGGGCATGTGGGTGTGCTTCGGCCAATCGTCAGGCTCGATCCCGCCCTTCAACATGGGGATCCTTGCACAGAAGGGCTCGCTCTTCGCGACACGGCCGACGCTGATGACCTACACCGCCAAGCGCGCCGATCTCGTCGCCTCGGCAGAGGCGCTGTTCCAGATGGTGACTACGGCCAAGGTGAAGATCGAGATCAACCAAACCTATCCGCTGTCGAAGGTTGCCGACGCGCATCGGGATCTGGAGGCGCGCAAGACGACCGGTTCCACCGTGCTGCTGCCGGGCTGATCGTAGCGGCGTTTATCCGCCGCTGCCGACCAGCCATCCGAGCCCGAACACACCCGGCGCCAGGAACACGCCGGCCCAGATAAGCGCGGAGACCAGGCTCGCGGGCAGGAACTTCCAGAGCGGCATCTCAACCACGCCGGCGATCAGTGGTAGCGCCGATCGGAGCGGCCCGAGAAACTTGCCTGCCAGAATACCGAGCATGCCCCAGCGCTCGAAGAAGTCGTGGCCGAACTTCCACCAGTCGGGATGCCGGGCCAGCAGCGGGAAATGCATGATGCGATGCTCGAATACGCGGCCGAGTGTGTAGACGAAGCAGTCGCCGAGGAACGCGCCTCCGGCGGCTGCGAGCCAGAGGTGCCAGAAGCTCTCGCCCGCCGCCCCATGCGCCGCGCCGATGCCGATGAGCAGCACGGTCGAGGGCACGAAGAAGGCAATGATCGGAATCGATTCGGCAAAACCGAGCAGGAAAACCAGCGGCTCGGCATAGGCGTCGTTCGCCCGGACGAAGGCGAGGAGGGCGTCGATGTAGTCGCTGATGGTCTGGCGGAACAACTCGGGCACCGGCTGCCGCCTCTTGTTTCCCAGCCGATTGGTTTCCCGGCCAATCGCGCCGCGATAGCAGGTATCGGCGACCTCGGTAAGACGGATTGCGGACAACTGCGCCTGACACAGTGCCGCTCTTGCCAGGACGGCGCGATCTCTCCGACAATGGGGCGGTCACAGCTTCGAGGAGCCTCCAATGTCCGACCTTCCCTCCCACGCCCGCGCCATCATCGTCGGCGGCGGTATCGTCGGCGTCGGGCTGCTGTATCATCTGGCGCTCGAGGGCTGGACGGATGTGGTGCTGGTTGAGAAGGGGGAGCTGACCTCGGGCTCGACCTGGCACGCGGCCGGCCAGTGCCCGCACTTCAACGGCTCCTATTCGCTCTCGAAAATGCATGTCTACGGCACGGAGCTATACCCGAAGTTGCCGGAGCTGACTGGCCACCAAGTGTCCTGGCATGGTTGCGGCGGAATTCGCCTTGGCCTCACCGACGCGGAGGTCGACTGGTTCAAGCGCGTGCATGCCATGAGCAAACTCTTGAACTACGAGGCCCACCTCATCTCGCCCGAGGAGATCAAGACGCACCATCCCTATCTGGAAACCTTCGGCGTCAAGCTCGGCTATCTCACCGTCACCGACGGCCATGTCGCACCGGCCGATGTGACGAACGCGATGGCGGCGGGTGCCAGGAAGCTCGGCGCCAAGATTTCGCGCCGCAATCGCGTGACGGACATCAAGCGGCTTGCGACCGGCGAATGGAATGTCATCACCGAGCAGGGCAACATCGTCTGCGAGCATGTGGTGAACGCCGCCGGCAGCTATGCGGATGTCGTCGGACGTTGGACCGGCCACAACGTGCCGATCGCCAACATGCTGCACCACTATGTCATCACCGAGCCGATCCAAGAGCTCATCGATATGGCGAAAGAGCTGCCGGTCGTCCGCGATCCGTATTGCCATTCCTATCTGCGCGAGGAGACGCACGGCATTCTGGTCGGCCCCTACGAGCAGGAGACGGCGCACACCTGCTTCGAGGACGGTCTCGCCTGGGATTTCGAGAGCGAGCTAGTGGCCCCGGAGCTCGATCGCCTGACGCCGTGGCTGGAGCGGGCGACCGAGCGGTTGCCGCTGTTCGGCAAGGCGGGTCTGAAGTCCGTCATCTCCGGCGCCATCACGCATACCCCGGACGGCAATTTCCTGTTGGGCCCGGCGCCCGGCGCGGCAAATTACTGGATGGCGGCCGGAGTTTCCATCGGTGTGTGCCAGGGTGCCGGCATGGGCAAATACTTGGCGGAGTGGATGGTGCACGGCGCCGCCGAGATCAGCATGGGCGAGTTCGACCCGCGCCGCTTCGGCGACTGGGCAACGCTCGACTTCGCCAAGATCACCTCCGTCAACGATTACCAGCACATGTACACTTGCATGCCGCCGGGCATGCAGCACGAGGTTGGCCGCAAGATCCGCGTGTCCTCGCTCTACGATCGGCTGGCGAAAGAGGGCGCGGAGTTCGCACAGATCGCCGGTTGGGAACGGGCGCGTTGGTACAACACGACGGGGAGCGCGGAGAACTACAGCTACCGCCGCTCGAACTGGTTCGAGCCGGTGCGGGCTGAGTACAAGGCGGTGCGCGAGGCGGTTGGGCTCATGGATCTCTCGACCTTCTCGAAATACGACGTGACGGGGCCGGATGCCTACAGCTTCCTCGATCGCGTGCTCGCCAACCGCATCCCCAAGAAGGACGGCGGCATCGTGCTGGCGCATTTGTTGACCGAGTCCGGCCGCATCGAAAGCGAGATGACGGTGACCCGGCTTTCTGGCGACCGTTTCTATGTTCTCTCAGCGGCGGTGGCGCAGATGCACGACCTGTCGCTGCTCCGGAACGCCGTGAAGCCCGGCGAGAACGTGACCATCGCCGACATCACGGAGGCCTATGGCACGCTCGTGCTTGCGGGGCCGAGGTCTCGCGACGTGCTGGCAGTCTGTACCAACGCCGACATCTCGAATGCGAGCCTCAAATGGCTCAACGGTCGCGAGATGGAGGTAGCGGGCGTTCCGGCCCGCGTGCTCCGCGTCGGCTATGTCGGCGAGCTTGGCTACGAGCTGCATGCGCCGATGGCGGGACTGCCCGCGATCTACGACGCGCTGCGCGCCGCCGGCAAGCCGCATGGCCTGAAGCTCTTCGGCACCTATGCCATGAACGCGCTGCGTATCGAGAAGGCCTATCGCGGCATGGGGGCCGAGCTGACGAACGAGATCTCCATGATCGAGGCCGACATGGAGCGCTTCGTCGATTTTTCGAAGGCGGACTTCATTGGCAAGGCGGCGACGCTGTCGTCGAAGCAGCAGGGGCCGCGCCTGAGCCTCGTCTACATGTCGGTCGATGCCAAGGATGCGGATTGCCTGGGCGCCGAGACGGTCTATCAGGGCGGCAAGGCCGTCGGCATCACGACCTCGGGCGGCTACGGCTACGCAACGGCCAAGTCGCTCGCCTTCGCCTATGTCGATCCGGCGCTGACGGCGCCTGGCACGAAATTCGAGATCGATATCCTCGGTGAGCGGCGGCCAGCGCGGGTTGAGGCGGAAGCGGTGTATGATCCCCAGAATGCGCGGCTCAGGGGGTGAAACGCAGCCCTCGCTACCCCGCAAGCTTCGGCCTCTTGCCAAACCACGGCGCCGCCTGCTCCAGCTCGGCCGCGAGCTTCAACAGCAGCGCATCCTCGCCGAACTTAGCGGCGAAGTGCACGCCGACGGGCAAATCCTCCGCCGTCCAGTGCAGCGGCAGCGAGATCGCCGGCTGGCCGGTGGCGTTGAACAACGCCGTGAAGGGCGAATAGGGCAGCACGCCCTTGGGGCCTAGGCGATAGTCGAGGAAGTCGCGGCTCACCGGCTTGAAGCGTCCGACCTTGGCCGGCGGCTCGGCGAGAGTCGGCGTCAGCAACACGTCGAAATCCGAGAGGTAGCGCGCCATCTTCCTGCCCGTCGCATGTACGATGTTGAGGGCGTTGAGGTAGTCGGCGCCGCGCACGCTCTTGGCATGCTCGATGGCGCCCCACGTCACGCCTTCGAGCTCGTGGTCCTCGGCCTTGCGGCCGAGCATCCGCTCCTGCGCCTCGACCGTCAGCTGCGTGCCGGCCGCGACGACATCCGCCCAGGCCCGCATCAGCTTCATGACATCGAGTTTGGCGTCCGGGGCCTCGACGATCTCGTGGCCGAGGCCAGCGAGGAGCTTGGCCGTTTGGGCAACTGCCGCCCGGCACTCGGCATGTGTCTCGACACCCGCAAAGGTCTTCGTTGACATGGCGATCTTCAATCGCTTTGGCGGCGACTTGATCTCCTCCATGAACGGCCAGGCGACCGCCGGCGGCCAGTAGGGCGCGCCCTGATCGGGGCCGTGGGTCGCGTCGAGCAGCGCCGCCGTATCGCGCACGCTGCGCGTCAGGAAGCCGTCGATGGCCATGCCGCCCCAGCCCTCGCCGGAGCCCGGCCCGTCGGGCAGGCGCGCGCGCGTCGGCTTGAGGCCAACGAGGCCGCAGCATGAGGCCGGGATGCGCACCGAGCCGCCGCCGTCGCTACCGTGGGCGATAGGGGTGATGCCGGCGGCGACGGCTGCGCCCGAGCCGCCGCTCGAGCCGCCGGAGGTGTGGTTCAAGTTCCAGGGATTGCGCGTCGGGTTGGCGTAGACCTGGGACTCGGTCGCCGGACCGATGCCGCCTTCCGGGCTCGTCGTGCGCCCAAAGGTGACGACGCCGGCCTTCTCGAAGCGGAGGAAGACCTCGGAATCGTATTTCCAGCGATAGTTGGCAAACAGGCGCGAACCGTTCGAAGTGGGATAATCCATGGCCTCGCAACCGAGGTCCTTCAGCAGAAACGGTACCCCGGTGAAGGGGCCTTCGCCCAGCCCCTTGGCGATGCGCTTGCGGCCGGCGTCCTCGGCCAGATGCACGGTTGCCGCGATCTTTGGGTCGTAGCGTTCAACGCGAGCGAGCGCCGCATCGAGCAACTCGGCGGGTGTCACCTCCTTACGGCGGACGAGCTCCGCGAGCCCAAGCCCGTCATAGCTCTCATACTCTTTGAAATCTGCCATGGACGCCTCCCTCCGGTTTGCGGGAATGCTAATCGGCGCCCGGCAGGAAGGCAAAAGCGGTTGCGCATGGTGCCGCCACAACTCAGGGCCAATTTGATCTCGGGGCGCATGGTGGCCTTGACTGGAAAGGCCGGCGCCCTATATTTAAACGACGTTCAATAACCCGGGAGCGGCGGCGTGATCTGGAACCGGCAAAAGCTCGAGCGCCAGCTCGGCCACTGGCACGAGAAGGGCTGGGTGACCGAAGCAGGGCTCGCCGCCATCCGCGACGAAATCCACCAGGGTTCGGCCCGCTTTGGCCTGTCCGGCGTGCTTGGCGTCATCGGGGCGACCCTTCTCGCCTTCGGCGTCATGATGTTCGTCGGCGCCAACTGGCAGGAGATGCCGCGGCTGGCGCGGCTTGGCCTCCTCGCCGGCTCCATGTGGGCGGCTTATGGCCTCGCCGCCTGGCTCTATGTTCGCAACCACCCGGCCTTCGGCCATGCCGCCGTGCTGCTCGGCTCGGCGATCTTCGGCGCCAGCATCATGCTGATCGCCCAGATGTATCATCTGGAAGGCCATCCGCCGGGCGCGGTCCTGGTCTGGGGCGCGGGCACTACGCTTGCCGCGATCCTCTTCCGCTCCAATCCCGCCTACGCCCTCGCCATTGCGCTCGCGGGATTGTGGGCCGGCTGGGAGACCTCGCTGTCACACACGCTGCACTGGCCCTATCTCGCCTTCTGGGCCGTGCTGTTCCTGGCCCTGACGCTGACCACACGCTGGCGCGCGGGCTATCATCTGCTGGCCCTCTCGCTCTCGGCCTTCGTGGTTCTCATCGGCTATCTCACGGACGTCGGCGATGGGCACTGGCTGACACTGGGCATCGGCGTCGCGATCACGCTGCTCGCGATCTTTCTCGAGAAGCCCATCGATCGCATCCTTGCCGTGAGCCGGCCGGGGGCGGCCTATGGCATCGCCGTCGCCTTCGCGGCGCTGTTCGGCATCCAGTTCCTGGAGGGCAACTACTACACAGACACCGGCCTCGATCCCTGGCACGCCAGCAACGGCATGCCGCTATGGGTGCTGGGCGCCGCCTCGATGGTGCTGCTGATCGCGGGCCTCGTCGCCGCCGCCATCACCGATAACCGCGGACTGATGTGGATCTCCTACATTGGCCTGTCGATGGAGCTGCTCGGCATCTACTTCAAAACGTTCGGCACGCTGCTCGATACTTCGCTGTTTTTCCTCACCGCCGGTGTGCTCGTGATCCTGCTCTCGGTGGTCGCCTACAAGTTGCTGCGGCGTCCGGAAACTTCGACTGCGCTGGAGGCGCGCTGAGCCATGCGTGTGAACACCTGGATCGCCGTCGCCATTGTCCTCCTCTTCCAGACCGGCGTGCTCGGCTGGATGGTTTTTGACCGCATGCAGCTCCTGCGTGATGGCAAGGAGATCGTGCTCAAGACCGAGCCGGTCGATCCCATGTCGCTGTTCCGCGGGGAGTATGTGATCCTCAATTACGACGTGTCCCGCGTGCCGAGAACGGCGGACGAGAAAGTCGCGAACGGCGATGTCCGTTACGTCACGCTGGAAGAGAAGGTAAAGGGCGAGTGGAGCGTCGCCGCCGTCGGCACGGCCTATCCGCAGAGCCTCGCCAGCGGGCAGGTCGTGCTCCGCGGAGAGATCACCAACACCTGGCCGGGCGATACGGGTGACACCTCGCAGCTCCGCTTCGGCATCGAGAGCTATTTCGTCGAGCAAGGCCAGGGCAAGGTGCTCGAGGACAAGGTCCGGACCGGCGACTTGCGTGTCATCGTCGCCGTTGACGGCAATGGCAAGGCGGCGATCAAGGGCCTCGTTCTCGACGGCAATGTCCGCTACGACGAGGCGCTGTTTTAGGTCGCTCGCCGGCAAATCGTGCTATGCTTTCGGTCAACCTGCGGCCCGGCAGAACGAGGCTGCGTTTGGGAGGGTTTGATGAAAACAGCACTCGTGGCGTGCGAGAAGCACGATGGGCTAGAGGCGGTGCTCGCCACCGCACGGCTGCTGATGCAGCGTTTCCAATGCTATGCCGAAGGCGCGGCGACGATCACGGGCTTCACCGAGATCGCGGCCATGGCGCCGGCCGGCGCGGCGCCGGTGCTGCTCGAGATGCCGGACGACAGCAAGGATGTCGCCGAGCTGCGAGCCGCCTTCGAAGCCGCCATGCGCGGTGGCGCCATGACCGAGGCCGGCCCGAGCCGATCGGGCGCCTCCTTCGCCTGGCGCAGCGACGGCTCCCTCAACGATTTCGCCTTCGCGGCCCGCGCGCGAATCTTCGATGGGGCGATGCTTGCCCGGCCGGTCTCCGGCAAGCCCCGCCCACGCATGAGCTTGCTGGAGGCGACCCTCTTCGACAGCGGCAGGCCTGTTCTCATCGCCCCGCCCACGGCGCCATCGAGCCTCGGCGAGAAGATCCTCATCGGCTGGAACGGCTCGACGGAATCGGCGCGCATCGTCGCCTTCTCGATGCCGTTCCTCGCTCGCGCCAAGGAAGTGATGGTGCTGACCGTCGACGACGGCTCGCTGATGGGCCCGCCCGGCCACATGCTCGCGAGCCACCTCGACGCCAACGGGATCAACGTCGCCCACAAGACCGTGACGCAGCCGGGAGGCAATGCGGGGCAGACCATCCTCGCCGAAGCCAAGGCCTTCGGCGCCGATCTCGTCGTCAAGGGCGCCTACACGACGAGCCGCCTGCGCCAGATGATCTTCGGCGGCGCCACCTCGCATATCCTCTGGAATGCCGAGGTTCCCGTGCTGATGGCGCATTGAGGACGGAATTGAGCATGACGGACATCAAGCGGCACGAGCCCGAAGGCGGCATTCTCTCGAACGCGGTGGAAGCCGGTGGGCTCGTCTTCCTCGCGGGTCGGTGGCGGACGACCTCGATCTCGACATGGCCGGCCAGACGCGCCAGGCGCTCGCCTATATCGATCAGATGCTCGCCCGCTGCGGGAGCTCGAAGGCCAAGCTCGTCTCGGCGACCGTCTACATCGCCGACTGGGCGGAGGCGCCTGCCTACAATGCCGTCTGGAAACAGTGGATCGATCCCGACAATCTCCCGGCGCGGGCGACCGTCGAAGCGAAGATGTTCAGCCCCAAATGCAAGATCGAGATCATGTGCGTGGCTGCGAAGTAGAGCACGTTCAGGCGAAGTGGATACCGGTTCGCCGTAGAACGTGCTCAAAGCAAACGCTTCGCACGTTCAGGCAGCGCGCCGCCTCGCGACGTCCGCGGCCGTGTGGACGGCCAGCGCCGCAAGCACGATCAAGCCCCCGAGGATCGCCACATCGCTCGGGCGCTCGCCGAGCGCCAGCCAGACCCATAGCGGCCCCAGGATTGGCTCGAGCACGTTGAGCAGCGCCGCCTGGGCCGCCGGAATGAGCGGCACGCCGACCGAGAACATGGCCAGACCCAAACCGAGCTGACCGGCGCCGAAAAGGGTGAGCAGCACGAGATCGTGCGTCGTGACCCACAGCGTTCCGGCGAGCGGCAGTGCGATGAGGGTCGCGAGCGAGGTCGCGAGCAGCATCGCCGGCGTCATCGGCACGTCGCGGTGGCGCCGCATGGTGACGACCGCGATGGCTTGGGCGATGGCGATGCCGAACGCCGCGAGATCGCCCCACAACGAGCCGCGCGCGTAGGAGTCCGACACCATCAGTGCGATGCCCGCGGCGGAGGCGAGGATCGCGATCCAACTCAGCCACGACACCTTCTCGCCGAGCACGGCGCGTCCGAGCAGCGCCGTCAGCAGCGGCGCGCTCGAGACGATGACGAGCGTGTTGGCGACGGAAGTCAGGCTGAGCGAAATGATCAGGAGAATCGACGCGCTGGTGTAGCAGAGGCCGACGATGACGCCGGGTAGGCCCATGGCGCGAATGAGAGCGGGTGTGCCGCGGCCGTTGCGCCAGACAATGAAAAACAGCAGGAAGAGGCTCGCCGTCGCCGAGCGCCAGAAGACCGTTGTCCAGGTGTCGGTCGTTTCGAGCGAGCGCACGATGAGGCCGCCCGTGCTCCACAGCAGCGCGGCGCCGCAGACGAGCAAGATGCCGAGCATATGACGGTCGCCGGTCCCATCACGACCGCCAGCGGCCCCCTCTGTCATGCGCAACTTGCCTCAGCGTCCGAGGAACATGCGACGTACCACCCAGCTCAGGATGCGCCAGCCATAGCGCATGACGACGAAGCGGATGATCCACCCGACAATACCTTTGCTGCCGAAACCCAACAGGCCGCCGAGGATGTTGCGGATGATCGAGGCCAAGCCGCCGCCGCCCCCGCCGCTACCGCCGCCCTTCCTGAGGATGTCCGAGAGATCGCCATAGGGGCCACTCTCGGTCTTGGGAAGGCGGTTGAAATCCGGTGTCGGCGGGAAGATGTCACCGCCAGATTTGGGTTGCGCCCAGCGGCCGCCATCGCTCGGAAACACCGGCCGTGGCGGCGCGCCCGATGCCTCGGCGCGGGTCGGCTGTGGCAACTTGTTGAGGACGTCGCCCATGAGACCCTTGCCCGAGCGGGCGAGCCAGCCAAACAGTAGCGCGGCGACGCCCGGAAGGATCTGCCAAAGGATGTTGCGCGACACGCCGGTTTCGCCCTCGACGAAGCGGGCGGCGCGCTGGGCGCTGCTTTCCGAGGAGAAGAGGTGGGTCAGAATGCGTTGGCCATCGGCCATGATCTGCGGATCGCCCAGGACGCTTTGCGCCTCGAGGTAGCGGGCATGGCCACCGGTGGCGAGAGCCCGCAGGAGATCGGCAACGCCGCCCTTCGACAGCGTATTGCGCTCGATGCCGGCGATGAGCTCTGGAATGAGGCCGTTGACGGCCGATTCGGCCTGCGCCGCGTCGAGGCCGTGGGTCCGCGCAATCTCGCCAATGAAGGCGCGGCCGGCGGGAGAGCTGGTCAGGTCGATAGACGGCATGGGGACTGGTCCATTGCTGGGCCGGGCTATCCCCGGCATCACCACGTTAGCGGAATTCGCCGGGCCTTGTACAAGGGGGCGGGCGATATCCACGCCCGGCATGTCATGAGGGAATCATGCGACGCACTTCTCCTCCAGCCGCCTTCATCGTCCTTATGCTGCTGGTTTTGGCGGCGGCCCTGCTGCTCTCGATGGGCCGCATACCGATCTGCGCATGTGGCACCGTCAAGCTCTGGCACGGCGACACCATGAGCGCGGAAAACTCCCAGCATCTCGCCGACTGGTACAGCCTGAGCCATGTGATTCACGGCTTCCTGTTCTATCTCGGCGCCTGGTGGCTCTTCCGGAGTTGGAGCTTCGGCGACCGGCTGGCGGTCGCGACCTTGGTCGAAGCGTTCTGGGAAATCCTCGAGAACACTCCTTGGATCATCAATCGCTACCGGGAGGGAACGGTCTCGCTCGACTACTTCGGCGACAGCGTCGTCAACTCGATGTCCGATATCGGCATGATGATGCTGGGGTTCTGGCTGGCGGGCCGATTGCCGGTGCGCTGGAGCTTAGGTCTCGCTATTGCGATGGAACTCCTCGCTCTGGCGGTCATCCGCGACAATCTGACCCTCAATGTGTTGATGCTGCTCTGGCCAATCGAGGCCGTCCGGGGCTGGCAGGCGGGCGCCTGACGTTCAAGCTGACAACTCGCTGACAACTCGCTGACAGCCGGTATCAGCTGGGCGTCAGCGGCGCCGGGCTAGACAAGGGCCATCGCAACGGCGTCCGAGTGCGCCCCTCGAAGAAGGATCACGGATCATGGCAACCATCGAAGGCAATGCCCGCAACAACCGCCTCACCGGCACGGCCGCGGCCGACGACATGGAAGGCAAGGGCGGCAACGACGTGCTGTTCGGCCTGGGCGGCAATGACATCATGGACGGCGATGCCGGTAATGACAATCTGCACGGCGGCACGGGCAACGACAACATGGAAGGCGGACTTGGAGCCGATCAGCTGTTCGGCGACGCCGGCAATGACATTCTCTCCGGCGACGAAGGCAACGACATCATGAATGGTGGCGCTGGTAACGACCGGTTCGTCTTCGACAGTGGCGAGGGCGATGACCGCATTAACGGCTTCGTCGCCGGCGGCACGGCCGATCTGCTCGACCTGCGCGATGCGGCTTTCGATTTCACGAGCTTCTCGCAAGTGCTGGCGCACGCGACCAACACGAGCACGGGTGTGCTGATCGATCTGGGCGCCGGTGACTCGGTCCGTCTGACCGGCGTCAGTGAGGCCGATCTCAAGGCGGTGGACTTCCTGCTCTAAACACCTACTGCCCTCCCAGGCACAAGCTCAGGGCGTCGCTGCCTTCTTGGCAGCCGGGGCCCTGAGCCGTTTCTTGGCCAGCGCCAGCCATTTCCGGCAACTCGGTCGCGCGAGATTACAGCGAACCTTGATGCCGAGCCGCTCCTTCTTTGCGCCCCTGCCGACGGCGACACGGCCATGCGCACCGCGCCTCAGATCGCGCTCGGCACGGGCGACGAGATCCTGCACCGTCATGTCGTTGAGGAACGGGTTCGCGCGGACCGCCGCCGGATCGAGCAGCAGCGCGACAGAATCGTCCGGCTTGGCGCTCAGCACCTTCACCGCCGCGCTGCCGCCGACGAGAAAAGCGAGCCGCAAATGCGCGAAGCTCGGCGCGACACCGGCATTGGCCAGCAGCTGGGCGTTCTCTCGGCTATAGACCTCGGCGGCCTTGCGGGCGACGCGCCGGTCGGTTCTGAGTGCCAGCACCTCCTCGCGCGATAGCTCGTCCACCTCGTCAGCGAAGTGGCGTTCCATGATGTCGAGCCAGGTCGAACTGATGAACTGGTAGGGGCCGAGCGCACTCGACAGCGGGTTCTTGGCCTCGTCGTTGCCGCCCGATTCCGACATCATCAGCCGGTCGAGGTAGTAACCCATCGACATGGGCGGCGCGATCTGGGCCGTTCGCACGAGCCGAACCGCCTGTTTGGCATGCCGGATCGCGATGGCTGAGGGGTCGGCCGCGGCTGGACCTGCCATCACCAGGACGGCAAGCAGCCCGATCAGCACGCATTTGCTCAATCTCGTCGGAGGCATCTGTGGGGCCGCTGGCTCAAGGATTCGGGATCGCCGGCAAGATAGGTCGAAGCAGCGCCCGCGCAAAGCCGTATGCGTCCTGTGGTAAAGGCTCGCCTTGAATGTCACGCCAGGGTGGGCCAAGGATGCCGCCATGTCTGAAACCAAGAGCACAGTGCCGGGCTGGCCTGGCGAGATTCTCTCGCTGTTCCAGAAATTCGGCGTCCAACAGGTGAGCTATGTGCCGGACGCCGGCCATGCCGAGCTGATCCGCCGCTGTGCCGCCGACCCTGCCATCCGCACGGTGCCGCTGACGACCGAGGAGGAGGGCGTCGCGCTCTCGGCCGGCGCCTGGCTCGGCGGTCAGCGCGCCGTACTCCTCATGCAGTCGAGCGGCGTCGGCAACTGCGTCAACATGCTCTCGCTCATCGCCAATGGGCGGTTTCCCTTCCTGACGCTCGTCACCATGCGGGGCGAGTGGGGCGAGGAGAACGGTTGGCAGAACCCGATGGGGCAGGCGACGCCGGGCGCCTTCTCGCTCATGGGGGTGCATGTCTTGCGGGCGGATAGCGTGCCCGATGTGGCACCTGCCGTGGAAGCCGGTCTCGGCATGGCCTTCAACGGCGGTGCGGCGGTCGCGGTGCTGCTCTCGCAGCGCCTGATCGGCGCCAAGAGCTTTTCCAAGTGAGCGGGGCCGTGATGCGCGAAGGATTGGACCGGCGCGAGGTGGTTCGCATTCTGCTCGAGGGGCGCGGCGAGACGCTGCTGGTCAGCGGGCTCGGCTCGCCAACCTATGACGTGGCGGCCGTCGGCGATCATCCGCGAAACTTCTATCTCTGGGGCGCCATGGGCGGGACGGCCATGCTGGGCCTCGGTCTCGCGCTGGCTCAGCCGGAAACATCCGTCCTCGTGCTCACCGGCGATGGCGACATGCTGATGGCCATGGGCAGTTTCGCGACCATCGCCCAGCAAGCTCCCAAGAACCTGTCGATCATCGTGCTCGACAATGGGCTCTATGGCGAGACCGGAGGTCAATCAACGGCGACGGCCAAGAGTCGCCGACCTCGCCGGCATCGCCCTGGCCTCGGGCATCGAGGCGGTTCGGGTCGTTACGAGCTTTAACGATCTGGCGACGCTCAAGGCGCGCGTTCACCGGCCAGGCGATGGTCCCTGTGTCGCCGTGGTGAAGATCAGGCCCGATCAGCCGCCGCGCGCCATGACCATCAAGGACGCCCACTACAACCAGGTGCGTTTCAGGGCAGAACTGGGCTTCCCGCCGGCTTGAACACCGCATTCGCCTCTTGCCGGTTGATAGTCCGTTCCCGCATTAAGCTTGGCGTCGAAGTTACGCAGATGCTTAGCATTTTAGCGATCTTTCTTACCCGGAGTTAACACCTCGGGCGGCATATGGCTCGCGGTTCCTAACACTCGATTAAGCTCAAGGTGGCGTTAAAATGTTGTCGATTACCTACGAGCATGCGGGCCTCGGCCCCACGACCCTGATCCTCGATCCCTGGGCAACGCCCACCGAGCAGACGGCGGCGATCCAATCCGTCCTCGACATTGTTGCGGCTGTGGGCGGCGGCCATGTGCTGCTGTCGGCCGGCACGTTCACCCTGGCTGGTTCGGGCAATGCCGCCGACGGCTGCTTGCGGATCGGCTCCAACACGACGCTCGAGGGTGCCGGCATGGGCGCCACGACGCTGCGTCTCGCCGACGGCTCGGGCTCGGTGACGGGCATCGTGCGCACCGCCTCCGGCGGCACGCTCGCCGACGGCACGCCGGTGACGACGAGCCATGTGACGGTCGCGAACCTGTCGATCGACGGTAATCGCGCCGCCACCACCGGATCGGTCGACGGATTTTATTCTGGCCCCAAACCCGATACCGGCGCCCATGACGTGGATATCCGTCTCGACCATGTCGAGATCTACAACGTCTCGCGCTATGGCTTCGATCCGCACGAGGGCACGCGCCAGCTGGTCATCACCCACTGCGTCGCCCGCGACAACGGCGCCGATGGCTTCACCATCGACGGGTCTTCCGATGTGACGATCGTCGACAGCGAGGCCTACGGCAATGGCCGGCACGGCTTCAACATCGTGACGGGCTCGGCGGATTTGGAGCTGCTTGCCAACCAGGCCTATGGCAATGGCGGGTCGGGGCTCGCCATCCAGACCGGCGACAACGAGATCCGCGCCTGGACCTCGGGCGTCATCGTCAGCGGCGGCCGCTACGACGACAACGGGCGGGCCGGCATCGAGGTTCGCCAGGCGAGCGACGTGGTGATCTCGGGCGTGGTGGTGGCGCGAAACGCCATGGAAGGCATCCTGCTGCAGGGCGTCGAGGGCGCCCAACTTGACGGTAACGTTCTCAGCGACAACGGATCGACCCTGCCACCGGGCGCGCCCGGCATGCGCATTTCTGGTTATCTGCAGGACTTCGGCGACACCGACCCACTGAACGATCGCTGGATCGTCGCGTCTGGTGTCGTCGTCGACGGTGTAGCGCTCACTGCTACGGAGGTGCCGGCGGGTTATTCGCTGTATACCTTTCGGATCACGCCGGGCGACGACATCGTCACGGGCAGCCTAGGCCGCGACCGGATCGCCGCCGGCTTCGGCAATGATCGCGTGTCGGGAGCGACCGGTAACGACGAGCTTCTCGGCGGTTCCGGGAACGATGTGCTATATGGCAATGATGGGAATGACCGGCTCGACGGCGGCATCGGCACCGATTTTGTCTTCGGTGGTACGGGTTCCGACCTCATGCTCTATGCCCACGGTTTCGACAGGATGGATGGCGGAACGGGGATCGACGCCGCCGACTTTCAAGCCATGAAGACGGCCATCTATGCCAATATGGCCGCGAGCCCGAGCGAGGTTTGGACGTCGTCCGCCTCCTCGGCGACGGCTGCCAATGCTACCGTGAGGATCGCCGATCTGTTGGCGACTGAAAATCTCCTCGCCACG
Source organism: uncultured Alphaproteobacteria bacterium (assembly GCA_963741525.1). Classification (GTDB taxonomy): domain Bacteria; phylum Pseudomonadota; class Alphaproteobacteria; order Rhizobiales; family Hyphomicrobiaceae; genus JANNSX01. The sequence continues at coordinate 573,880 of CAVUIW010000027.1, read as the reverse complement.
GCCTACAACGACACGGTTCTCGGCAATAGCGCCGCAAACCGTCTCGACGGTGTTAAAGGCAACGATATCCTTAAGGGAAACGGCGGAGTTGACACCTTGATCGGCGGCAAGGGCAATGACGCCTTGACCGGCGGCGCGGCAACCGACCGCTACCAGTTCGCCACCGGCTGGGGCATCGACACCATCACCGATTTCCTGGACGGCAAGGAAAAGATCGTGTTCGACCACGTGATCGGTCTCACCAGCTTTGCCCAGCTCACAATTGCAAACGTGACGGGCGGTGCCCGTATCACCTTCGACGGTGATGTCATCACGCTCGCCGGCATCACGGCTAGTCAGATCACTTCGGCAGATGTTCTCTTTCTCTGACTGTGGGGGCGGTTGACTTGGGGCGGTCGGGCGGAGACCTTCTTGGCAACATGTTGCCAACGGAGGTCTCCGCCATGTCGAAAGTCGCCATTGTCACCGCCGCCGGCCGGGGGCTCGGCGCGGCAATCGCCCGCGAGCTCGGCCAAGAGGGCTACAAGCTCGCACTGCTCTCGCCGGGCGAGACGGTCGAAGGCCTCGCCAAGGAGCTCGGCGGCGTCGCCATCCGTGGCAACATCGCGGAAGCCGCCGACATCGAGAAGTTGGTCAAGCTCGCGCTCGACACCTATGGCCGCATCGATGCGGTCGTGAACAACACCGGCCATCCGCCCAAGGGCGCCCTGCTCGAGATCTCGGATGCCGACTGGCACAAGGGCCTCGACATGGTGATTCTGAACGTCATCCGCATGATGCGGCTGGTGACGCCGGTCATGAAAAAGCAGGGCGGTGGGGCGGTGGTGAACCTCTCCTCCTATGCGGCCATGGAACCCGAGACCGCCTTTCCGATGACGACCTTGCGCGCGGCCCTCGGCGCCTGGACGAAGCTCTACGCCGATCTGCATGCCAAGGACGGCATTCGCATGAATGCGGTGCTGCCGGGCTTCATCGACAATCTGCCGGAGACCGCCGAGCGGCGCGCCCGCATCCCGGCCGGTCGCTATGGCCACCCGGAGGAGGTCGCCCGCGTCGTTGCCTTCCTGCTCTCGGACAAGGCGAGCTATGTGACGGGCGAAAGTGTGCGCGTCGACGGCGGGATCACACGAGCGGTGTAAGATCGTCGTCATCCGCCGATACAGCACGTCAACTGGAATTCGATGGCTGCCTTGTTCGCTCTGCTTTCCGTCGATACGGTCGGCGGCATGCATCGAGTGATGGAGCCGTCTTCCCATGACTGCCGCCCAGCCCCTCCCGATCGATCGTGTCGCCGCGCTGACCGGTGTCGCGCCGGCCGACATCGAGCGGCTGATCGCGGCCGGCATTCTGACGCGTGAAGCGCTGACGACGGTGAACCTCACAGGCGTTCGCCTGCTGCTGACGCTCGAAGCCAACGGCATCGGCATCGATGTGGTGAGCGCGGCGCTGGCCGCGGGCGAAATCGCGCCCGGCTTCTGGCAGAAGCTCATCCCGTTTCCGGCCGTGCTCTCGGGCAAGACGTTTGGTGAAGCCGTGACGGCCTTCGGTCTCGAGCACCAGCGTGCGACGGGGTTCATGACCGCCATGGGCCTGCCGCCGCCCCAACTCGATCGCGTGGCGCGCGAGGACGAGGTGCGGCTGTTGGAGATCTTCTCTCTGACGCTGAAATTCGATCTAGAGGAGAAGGCCGTCACTGACCTGGCGCGTGTCTTCGGTCAGGCGACGCGCACCATCAGCGCCGCCATGCGCGACATCTTCCGCAGCCAGATCGAGACGCTGCTGTTGAAGCGCGGCGTGCCCTTCAACCATCTGATGGCGGCGGCCGGCGAGATGCGCATGCCGCTGCAGCTAATGGCGATCGAGACGGCCAATCTGCTGCTCAAGCGCGGCCTGGAGGAGGTCGTGTTCGAGAATGTCGTGCTGAGAGTCGAGGAGGCTTTGGCCGCGAGCGGCCGGCTCTCGCCCCCGCAGCGCTATCCGGCAATAGCCTTCGCCGACATCGTCGGCTTCACGGAGCTGTCGGGCCGGATCGGCGACGAGGCGGCTACCGCCATTGCGCGCAGTTTCGAGGCGCTCGCGGTCGAGATCGTGCCGAGGTTCCAGGGCCGCATCGTCAAATCGCTCGGCGACGGTCTCCTCATTTATTTCAAGGATGCGGCGGAAGCAGCGGGTGCCGCCGCGCTGATCGCGCGCGGCATTGCGGAACGGGAAGCGCCACCGCTGCGCATCGGCTTGGCGGCCGGGTCCGTGCTGCTGCGCGACGGCGACATCTTCGGTGCCACCGTTATTCGCGCCGCCCGCCTCGCCGGCCTCGCCAAGGCGGGCGAGATCGTGGGCGATGGCGAGATCGCCGGATTGCCGCCGGGCGCTGGCCACGGCTGGCACTCGCGCGGCACCGTCACGCCTAAGGGGCTGCCGGCGATGGAGGTGTTCGCGTTGGAGTATGGGGCGAATCGGGCCGATGAGCTCGGCGCGCTGCATGGGTAAGGCGCGGTGACTATCATGTGGCAAGGCGAGCTCCTGCATATCCATTTGTCGGACCAGGCGGGCGCGCCGATGCGCGCGCTCGGCGAGGCGAGACTCATTGCCGGCACTGGCATCGAGGGCGATCGCTATGCGACGGGCAAGGGCAAGTATTCCGCGTTTCCCGACATCCGCGAGGTGACGCTGATGGAGGTCGAGACGCTGGAGGCGCTGGCGCGCGACGAGAAAATCGAGCTTTTCCCTCACGAGCATCGCCGCAACCTCACCACGCGCGGCGTTCCGCTCAATCACCTCGTCGGCCGGAGGTTCCGCGTCGGTGCAACGATCCTCGAAGGGGGCCGGCTGAATGTGCCGTGCCGGTATCTCGAGCTGCTGACAAGCAAGCCCGTCTACCAGCCCCTGCTCAACCGCTCGGGCCTCAATTGCCGGATTATCGAGGGTGGGGCGATCCGGGCGAGAGCTGTCATCGCACCGCTGCCTTAGCGACAAACGCAATCGTGGCCTGCCGTCATCGGCTAGCGAGTGGGCGTTAGCCCTGCTAGCCTCCCCTCACCAATCGAGGGAGCCTCCCATGCAGCAGCTCGTCGAGCGCGACAACCGGCCGGCCAGGATCAAGACCACACCTTACTGGTGGGAAGACGTGCCGCGGCCGGCGCCGACGACGGGGGCGCTGCCGAAATCCGTCGATGTGCTGGTGATTGGCTCGGGCTATACCGGCCTCTCGGCCGCGCGCGAGACGGCGGAGGCCGCGCGCTCGACGCTCGTCATCGATGCGGAGGACTTGGGGTTCGGCTGCTCGAGCCGCAATGGCGGGCAGATCGGCACCTCGATCAAGCCGGACTTCGATACGCTGCGCGGCCGCTACAACGAGGACATCGCCTTCCGCATTCGGCGCGAGGGAATCGAGAGCCTCGCCTGGTTCAAGGAGCTGGTGGGGAGCCGCGGCATAGACTGCGACTATCGCGAGGCCGGCCGCTTTCATGGCGCGCATGCCGAGAAATACTTCAAGGAGTTGGTCGAAGTCTCGAAGTCGATGCCCAAGGGCCTCGAGGTGCCGATGGAGATCGTGCCGCGCTCCGAGCAGCACAAGGAGATCGCGAGCGACCGCTATTTCGGCGGTGCCCTTTTTGCCAAGCACGGGCACATCCACCCGGGCAAATATCACGCGGGCTTGCTGAAGCTTGCGGAGAAAGCCGGCGTCACTTTCGTCTCGCATTGTCCGGCAACCGCGATCGAGCGGAGCGGGCAGGGCTTCATCGTGCGGACCGCCAAGGGCGATGTCGCGGCGCGTGACGTGCTCATCGCCACCAACGGCTATTCAGGCGCGCTCTCACCCTGGCATCGCCGCCGCGTCATTCCGATTGGCAGCTATATCCTCGCCACCGAGCCGCTGGCCGGCGGCGCCAAGAAGCATATTCCGAAAGACCGCGCCGTCAGCGATTCCAAACGCATCGTCGTCTATTTCCGCGGCTCACCGGACGGCTCGCGTATTCTGTTCGGCGGTCGCGCGAGGCTTTCCGAGAAGGATCCGCTCGTGGCGCTGCCAGCGCTGCACGGCCTGATGACCGACATCTTCCCGAGCCTCAAGGGCATCGGCATCTCGCACACCTGGGTCGGCTTTGTCGCCTACACCTTCGACACGTTGCCGCATCTGGGCAAGCAGGACGGCATCCACTACTGCATGGGCTATTGCGGCTCGGGCGTGACGCTGGCGAGTTACTTCGGCGCGCGCATCGGCCAGCAGATCGTGGGCAAGGCCGAGGGAAAGACTTCGCTCGATGGGATCGCCTTCCCGACGCGGCCGCTCTACGGCGGCAAGCCCTGGTTTCTCGCGCCTTCGATTGCCACCTATCGGGTGCTCGACCGCATGGGAGTATAGGCTATGCCAGCAAAGCGCGTGCTCGTCGTCGGATTGGGTGCGATGGGCATGAGCCATGCGCTCGCCTACACGCGCATTCCCGGCTTCGAGGTCGCGGGCGTTTGCGAGCGGCGGATCGCGCAACGCCAGATGCCCGAGGCTCTGAAATGGGCTCGGCGCTTCGATGACTTCGAGGCCGCACTCGCGGCGACGAAACCCGATGTCGTTTCTGTAAATACGCTCCCGGACACGCATGCTCCATTCGCGATAGCTGCCATGGAAGCCGGCGCTCACGTTTTTGTCGAGAAGCCGCTCGCGCTCACTGTCGAGGAAGCGCAACGGACTGTCGACACGGCCAAGCGCACGAACCGAAAACTCGTCATCGGCTACATCCTCCGCCACCACCCCTCCTGGACGCGCTTCATCGAGATCGCGAGGCTGCTCGGCACCCCGCTCGTCTTCCGTATGAACTTGAACCAACAGTCCAAGGGCGCGACCTGGGAGAGCCACAAGCGGTTGATGGACTCCTTCCCGCCGATGGTCGATTGCGGCGTGCACTATGTCGATGTCATGTGCCAGATGACGAAGGCGAAGCCCGTGCGGGTTCATGCCATCGGCACGCATCTGTCGAATGAGACCAAGCAGCAGAACTACGGAATGCTGCAAGTCGTGTTCGACGACGGCTCGGTCGGCTGGTACGAGGCCGGCTGGGGTCCCATGATGAGCGAAACGGCCTTCTTCGTGAAGGATGTGGTGGGGCCGAAAGGCTCGGTCTCGATCGTCATGGCGGAGACGGCGGGTCCCGTCCGCTCCGACGACATCGCCGGGCACACGAAGACCAACCAGATCCTCTGGCATCACGCCGACGGCCGGCCCGACGAGCGCATCGATCTTCGCGACGAGCCCGACCACGACGCGCTGTGCGAGCGCGAGCAGCGGTTCCTGCTCAAAGCCATCGAGGAGGATATTGACCTCTCGGATCACATGAAGGATGCGGTGACGAGCCTGAGGATCGTGCTCGCCGCCGATCAATCGATCCGCGAGGAGCAGGTGGTGCGGCTTTAGGTTCATAGGCAACCATCGCACGAGTTTCGTTTCCCGACGGTTCGCAAGAAAGCGCGGCTGATTAAGTCGATAGTGACGCAAGTGGTCTATAAGCCATCGTCTGCTGGCATGGATCCGCCGCTGCCACTGGGGAATTGAGTAACCACCATGCAAAGCCCAAGAGGCAGCTTGCCGAGGCGGCCGCTCGTCCTCGTTGTTGACGACGAGCCGGTGGCGCGCATGGTGGCAGCCGACAGGCTTGCCGTGAGCGGCGCGGAGGTGGTGGAAGCCAACAATGGTGCCGAGGCCATGGCTTTGCTGCTGAGCCGGCCGTTCGATCTCGCCATCGTCGATCTCGATATGCCGGGCCTCAGCGGTTACGATCTCATCGGCTGCGTGCGCGGACATCCCAGAACCCGCTTCCTGCCGATCGTCGTGCTCACGGGCAATGAAAGCATCCAGGCACTCCAGCGCGCTCTGGCGGCCGGCGCCACGTCCTATCTGTTGAAGCCGCTGAACTGGAGCGCCTTCGGCGACCACATCCAGCACATCCTCGGCTTGCGGCAGAAGAGGCAGGCCGTTAGCGCTTGATGGGATGGCCGACGGCCTCGCCTCCGGCCGCACCACTGGCAGAGCCTAGTGGCCCGTCGCGCCTAAATCGCATCATGGCCGCGAGCGCTTTCGATTTAGGCGCGACATAAGGGCCACTAGCGATATCATTGGCTTAGTGTGGCGTTCAACGCGCCTTAGTTGACACGAACCTCGCCGCAGTACTGGTCAACCAAGGCACGACGCCACACTAGGCCGGGAGCTTCTCTTCGCGGAGCTTGGTGTTCCGCAGGATGAATTTCGCGCGCACCGGCAGTGTCTGCCAATTGACCGGCTTGCTGATGTAGTCGGTCGCGCCGAGCTGGAAGCCGCGCTCGATCGACTGGGGATCGTCCAGTCCCGTCACGATCAGGATGGGAATGGACCTGGCCGACTTGTGATGACGAAGCTCATCGCAGACCGTGAAGCCGTCGAGAATCGGCATGACGATGTCCAGGATGACGAGGTCCGGTTTCAAGACCAGGGTCTTGACGATGCCCTCGGGTCCGTCGGCGGCCTCTTCGACGAGAAAACCATGAGCTTCGAGCGCGTCGCGGGCCAGCAGCCGCTGTGTCGGGTCATCGTCGATCAGAAGCACGCGAGCGCCCTTGAAGGGATTGCGATCCGACGGCTTGGGTGCCGCTCCAGTCTGGTTGTCGAGCATGCGCTGATGAAGCGACCCGGCCATGAGTGAGAAGTTTGGCTTCATGACGTGCGCTCTTGAACTGTACCAGCTGCATATTCGTCGCGTCCGCCCGGCATGCGAATGCACGATCGGCGCTTGCTGAAAATAGCCTAGCACTGGCGTCAAGAACGAATTGCTAATGCTGATTGCGGGGACAGGGTAAAAAGCGGCGGAATAATCATTCAATTGGTACGGTAAAATATATGTTTACACGTGTCCTGATAAAACACCGACAGCAAGTCGAATTGCTCGAGAGGTTTTGCCGTGCCGTTAAGTGGCGTGCTGTCAGAAATCGGTCGGTCCGTGCCTACATCCCACAGGCCGCGAGCCGAGCAAAGTTCCGCCCGGGCCTAGCGCATCGCCTCCATATTGTTGCAAGTTTGAAGAGGCCTATCCATGCTGCTCACACGCAAAATACTCCTGGGCAACCTCGCTGTTCTGACCGCGCTGGGTCTGGCCGCTGGCTATACTCGGCACAATGAGACGGTACTCGAGGCCGAGTATGGCCGGGTCGTGCATGAAACCCTTCCGATCGTCGACGCGCTGCACCAGCTGCGCTTCTCGACCATGCGGATCGTCTCGTCGGTCAATGAGAGAATGTTCCTGTACGCCGCATCGGCATCGGGCGAGCCGACCGCCGACGCCGACGCCGGCGAAGACAAGGCCGAGGCAGCGGTTGACTCCGAGCCAAACGAGAAGACGGAAGGTGCGGTTGGCGATGCGATCGACCGCGAGACGGAACTCATTAGTGGCGGACGGCAGGCAATCGAGGCGGCCTACGCCGAGTATCTATTGCTGATCAAGCGTTCGGAGCAGGATGAGGCCTCGGTGCCAGGTGAAACTCGAGCCGATATCGACTTGCTGCTGAAAATCGCCGATGGCATGGAATTGCTGATGAACGCGATGACTCCGCCTGCTGGCATGGTGGAAAGCAAGGAGGAGTTCGAGGAGGTTGAAACAAAGCTGCTCTCGGGCCTGTCGGACGCAATCGAGCAGCATCAGGAAAACCTTCGGGAGCGTCAAGCCGCGTTGAGTGCGGCGATCGGCTGGTCGAGCAAGGTCGCGTTCGGCATCGTCTTATTGACGCTGGCCATGATGGCGGTGGCCAGCCTCGTGTACATGAGGTCCATTGTCGGGCGGATCAGGCAGCTCAAAGGCGCGGCCGATCTGATCGCCGAGGGGCGCTTCACGAATGTGTTGCTCGATACGTCGGCCGACGAGATCGGGGGGCTCGCTTCCGCGTTCTCGTCGATGGCGACGCGCTTGGAGAAGTCGCAAGGTCATCGCGATCGTGCCGAGAAAGACCTGCTCAAACTCAATGCCGAGCTCGAGACACGAATTGAAACGCGGACCGCCGACCTCGCGAGAGCCAAGACGTTCGCCGACGACGCAACCAAAGCCAAGTCGCAGTTCCTCGCCAATATGAGTCACGAGATCCGCACGCCGATGAACGGCATCTTCGGCATGACCGACCTTCTGCTCAGGACGCCGCTGAACGATCGCCAGCATCGCCTGACGACCACCATCAGCCAGTCGGCGCGCAATCTCCTGACCGTCATCAACGACATTCTGGATCTATCACGCATCGAGGCGGGCAAGCTCGAGATCGACCGGCACGAGTTCGATCTGCGGCACTGCGTCGAGGGCGCCGTCGATCTTTTCAACGACGAGGCGACGCGCAAGGGGCTCGGCATCTCTCTCTTCGTCGAGCACGGTTTGCCGCTGGTCGTCTGGGGTGATCGAGCACGGCTCCGCCAGATCTTCGTCAACCTCATCGGCAACGCCGTGAAATTCACGGCCAAGGGAGAGGTCTGTATCAAGCTGACAGGCTCCGGCACGAGCGGGGGCACTCAGCTAATCCGCTTCGAAGTGCGCGATACCGGCATGGGCATCGACGCCGAGATCAAGGACACGCTCTGCCGGCCGTTCGTGCAGGCGGATTCCTCGATCAGCCGGCGCTACGGTGGCACGGGACTCGGGCTGTCGATCACGCGTCACCTCGTCCAGTTGATGGGCGGAGAGGTCGCCATTGATTCTACCATCGGTGACGGTACCACCATCAGCTTCGAGATCGGGCTCGATCGGGGTGATGAGCGCAAGGCCATGCGGCGCATTGCGGAGGGTCAGCTGAAGGATTGCCGCGTGCTGGTCGTCGATGATCGGGAGACGAACCGCGAGATTCTCTGTCACTACCTCGACGCGGCGGGCGCGGACGTGGTTGCGGTCCAGGGAGCAGGCGAAGCGCTCTCCGCGCTCAGTGCCGCGGCAAGGAGCGGCTCGCCCTTCGATGCGGCGCTGCTCGACGTCATCATGCCGGATCAGTCCGGTCTCGAGCTGCTGCAGGCGATTGCCGCCAATCCCGAGCTTTCGGCATTGAAGAGCATCCTTGTGACGTCGATGTCCTGGGCGGGCGACATCAACGAAGTGCGCAGGCTCGGGGGGCACGCCCTGCTGACGAAGCCGGTCAACGAGGGCGAGCTCATCTCGACGGTTGCCCGCGCGATTGCACCGGAGTTGCCGGCCGACGAGCCGGAGGTGCAGACACCCGGCCGGCCGGTGATCAACGCGCGCGTGCTGCTGGCCGAGGACAATCCCGTCAATATCGAGGTGGCATACGAATTCCTGACCGCCATAGGCAGTGATGTCCACATCGTCAAGAATGGCCGCGACGCCGTCTCGGCCTGCGCAACGCAAGGCTTCGATGCGGTGCTGATGGATTGCCAGATGCCCGATCTCGACGGCCTAGCCGCGACGCGTCTCATTCGTGAGCGTGAGGAAGTACAGGGTCTGGCGCGCATGCCGATCATCGCCATGACGGCGCACGCCTATGCCGAAGACCGGCAGCGTTGCCTCGATGCCGGCATGGATGATTACCTCAGCAAGCCGTTCTCGGAGCGTCAGCTCGCCGCCGTGCTGGCGCGCTGGTGCGCCAAGTCCGGTCCGGCCAAAAGCGTGGAACCCGCCGGCACGAAAGCCGATGCGCTGGTCACCGGCCGGCTCGGCCACGGATCACTCGACGGCGAGCTGCTGACAAGCCTCAGGATTGCACGTCCGGGACTGCTCGAGCGGCTCATTCGCACCTATCTCGATCATTCGACGGAGACAGTCCGGACATTGCGCGGCGCTCTCGAGGCCGACGACATGATTGCGCTCACCATGGCGGCGCATAGCCTCAAATCCGCCAGCGCCAATGTCGGCGCCAAGGCACTCGCGACGGCCTGCGGAGCGCTCGAGCGGACCGCGAACGAGAAGAAGACCGAGGATCTCCGCCGCCTCGTCACCGAGGTCGAGCAGCGTTTCGAGGAGGCCTGCCACGATCTCAACGGCGAGTTGATGGCGCCCGCCCGTCCGGCCACCGGCTGAGTTTGACTGCGTACGGCGGCAAACTCAAACCGCCGCTGCCCATTGTCGCCGTGTCTCGAATGTGATTGCCTGCCGCTCCAGCACTGTTGGAGCGGCAATGGCGTCCTACGATCTCATCCTCAAAGATGGCCATGTCGTCGATCCCTCGCAGGAGATCGACCGGGTCTGCGATGTCGCGTTTAGGGATGGCCGCGTCGCCGCTGTCGGTGGCAAGCTCGACGCCAAGGGTGCTGAGGTCCGCGACGTCTCGGGGCTCATCGTCTCGCCCGGGCTGATCGACCTTCACACGCATGTCTATTGGGGCGGCTCCTCGCTCTCGATCGATGCCGAGGAGTTCTGCCGGACGAGCGGTGTGACGACGGCGGTCGATACGGGCTCGGCGGGACCGGGAAATTTCGCCGGGTTCCGCCGCCACGTCATCGAGCCGAGCCAGGTTCGCATCCTGGCCTATCTGCATGTGAGCCACGCTGGCATCTGGGGCTTCCATCGCAATGTCATGGTGGGGGAGAGCGCCAATATCGATCTGCTCGACCCGAAAATGGCGGTCGAAGTCGCCGAAGCCAACAAGGACGTCATTGTCGGGATCAAGATCCGCGTCTGCCGGCACGCCTCGGGCGACCAGGGCATCGCGCCCCTGAAAATCGCGCTCGAGGTGGCGGAGGCGACCGGACTGCCGCTGATGGCGCATGTCGGAGAAGCGCCGCCGACGTATCGCGAGGTGGTCTCGATGCTCCGGCCGGGCGATGTTCTCACCCACGCCTTCCGCCCGTTTCCGAATGCGCCGGTCAAGGCGCAAGGGGCGATCTGGCCCGAGGTCGTCGAGGCCCGCCAGCGCGGCGTTCTCTTCGACATCGGCCACGGCATGGGGTCCTTCTCATTCAAGACCGCGCGCGCCATGCTGGCCAACGGCTTCCTGCCGGATACCATCTCCTCCGACATCCACCTTCTGTGCATCGACGGTCCGGCTTTCGACCAGGTGACGACGCTGTCGAAATTCCTGTGTCTGGGCGTGCCGCTCCCGGAGGTGATCCGGCGTTCTACCGTCAATGCGGCGATGGCGCTGCGGCGGCCGGAGCTCGGAACGTTCAAGACGGGCGCAGTTGGCGATGCGACGCTGCTCAGCCTCGAGGCGGGGCGCTTCGACTATGTCGATGTCGACGGCGAGCACATGGAAGGTGCCAAGCGCATCCGCTCCAAAGGCACCGTCATCGCCGGAAAGTGGTGGCATCCGCGTTAGTGGCGAATGGTGCTACTTCGTCCCGTACATTCGATCACCCGCATCGCCTAAGCCCGGCACGATGTAGCCGTGGTCATTGAGGTGGCTGTCGATGGCGGCGGTATAGACCATGACGTCCGGGTGCGCTTTGCCGAGCGCCGCGATGCCCTCGGGCGCGGACAACAAGCAAACGAGCTTGATATCCTTCACGCCGCGCTGTTTGAGGCGCGCAATGGCCGCCGATACCGAGTTGCCGGTCGCCAGCATCGGATCGACGAGCACCACGAGGCGCTCGGTGATGTCCTCCGGCACTTTGAAATAGTACTCGATCGGTTGCAGCGTTACGGGATCGCGATAAAGGCCGATATGGCCGACGCGGGCCGACGGCACCAGGTCCAGGAGCCCGTCGAGCAGTCCCATGCCAGCCCGCAGGATCGGCACGAAGACCAGCTTCTTGCCCTTGAGGAACGGCGCGTCCATCGGGCAGAGCGGCGTCTCGATGCGGCGCTGCTCGATCGGCAGGTCGCGCAACACCTCGTATCCCAAGAGCAGGCTGATCTCGCGGAGCAGCTGGCGGAACACGGCCGACGGCGTCGTCTTGTCCCGCATCAGCGACAGCTTGTGCACGACGAGAGGATGGTCGACGACCGTCACATTGGTGTAGTGCGGCTTGGCCATGGTGTGCCCTCTCATGCAATGCGGATTGCGTGGCCTTCATAGAGCAGGTGCGAGCCCGGGGCTACCCGCCCGGTGCGCGGCAAACAGCGCACATTCAGGCGAAGTGGACCCCGGTTCGCCGAATGAATGTGCGCCAAGAAAACATCAGTCCTCCGCGATATCCTCGTTCCACAGATCGGGCCGCTCTTTGATGAAGCGCTTCATGAGGGTCACCGCGCCCTTGTCCTCGGCCACGATAACCCCGACGCCGCGCGCGCGCAGGAAGTCTTCGTTGCCACCGAAATTCGTCACATCCGCGATGACGACGCGTGGGAAGCCGAATTGCACGATCGTGCCGGAGCACATCATGCAAGGCGAGAGCGAGGTGTAGAGCGTCATCTTCTTGTAGCTCTTCTGCCGGCCCGCCTTGCGCAGCGCGTCCATCTCACCATGGGCGATCGGGTCGCCGCCCTGCACGCGTTGATTGCGGCCCTTGGAGATGAGCTTGTTGCCCTGGGCGATGACGCTGCCGATCGGACAGCCGCCTTCCTCGTAGCCGGCCTTGGCCTCGGCGCAGGCGAGCTTGAGGAACTTCTTGTCGGCTGCCGTCAGCATGCTCTCGGGTTTCTTTGCGGGTTTTGTGGTCTTTGCCATCTGCTGTTTCCTCCAGTCGATGTTCGCTTATAGCGCCGAGCCACCGGATCGGGCGAGAGCCTGGCGGAGCGGCCCCACCAAGTCGCCGCGGCGGCCGACGACGACCCGGTCGAGACCGAGCCAGCGGGCGAGCAACCTCAGCTCCGCGGCCAATGCGTCGGCAACTTCGCCTGCATTCGTATTTGGTTCCGCGAAAGCGCCCGACGCCAGCAGCCGGCCCTTGGCCCGGTCGGACTTCAAATCGACGCGGGCCACCAGCCGGTCGCCCATCAGAAAGGGCAGCACATAGTAGCCGTAGGTGCGCTTCGGGCCGGGCGTGTAGAGTTCGATGCGATAGCGGAAATCGAACAGGCGCTCGGTGCGCTGGCGATCGAAGATGAGGGAATCGAAGGGGGTGAGCAGCGCCGTGGCCGTCGTCGATCTCGGCATCGAGATTCCCGGGGTAAGATAAGCCGTGTCCTTCCAACCCTCGACTTTGACCGGCCGCGCTTCTCCCGCTTCCACGAGATCGGCGAGGCGCGCGCGCGTATCGGCGACGCCCAAGCGAAAGTAGTCGCGCAGATCGCGCTCGGTCGCGACCCCCAGGGCCTTGAGCGAAAGCCGCAGCAATTGCCGCTGTGCCTCCTCGCGCGTTGGCGTCGGCGCGTTGGCGACCCGCGAGGGCAGCGTGCGCTCGGTCAGGTCGTAGATGCGTTCGAACTTGCGCCGCTCGTGGGTGGTGAGATCGCCCGTCCAGAACAGCCACTCGACGGCGTGCTTGCCGTCGCTCCAGCCCCACCAGCCACCCGACCCCTTGCCAGCCTCGGAAAGGGCACCAGCGCCCATCGGGCCGCGATCGCGGATCTCGTCCTTGACGCGGCGGATGTAATCTTGCTTCGCGCAGGCGAAACGGTAGAGCCCCGAGTAGGTCGCCTCGCCCTTGCGGGCATCCTCCATGCGCCAGCGGAACAGCGGTTGCAGCTCGACCGGCATGAGGGAAGCCTCGTGCCCCCAATACTCGAAGGTCTTGCGGCGCTTGCCGGCGGTTAGGCTATCCAGGTCCTCCGGCGCATAGTCGCCGAGCCGCGAGAACAAGGGCAGATAATGCGAGCGGACGAGAACGTTGACGGAATCGATCTGCAGCAGTGACAGCTTGTCGAACATCGCATTCAGCGCGCCGGAGGTGACAGCCTTTGCCGGGCGCGCGGCCGCCAAGCCCTGATGGGCCAGCGCGATGCGGCGGGCCTCGGCTATGGACAGCGTGTCGGTTCTGGGCATAACGACCGGCGGGTGGGTGATGGCGTGCCGCTCAGCATAGGCCATCGGATCAGCGCATGTCATTGGACACGCACGAAAATCCAAGGGAAAACGCCATGAGCAAGGGTAAGGTGCTCGTCACCGGCGCCTCGGGCTTCATCGCCAAGTGGTGCATCGGTACGGCTTTGCAGGCCGGCTACGAGGTGCGTGGCACGGTCCGCTCGCTTGGGCGAACGGAGGCCGTGCACGCCGCCATCCGCGCGACAGGCGCCGATCCAAAGGCGCTCGAGCTCGTCGAGGCCGATCTCCTGGTCGATGCCGGCTGGGCCACGGCGCTCCGGGGGTGCCGGTATCTGATGCATGTTGCCTCGCCCTTTCCGCTGAAGCCGCCACGCGACCCGCAGGAACTCATCCGCCCGGCCAAGGAGGGGACGCTGCGCGTGCTCCGGGCGGCAGACACCGCTGGCATCGAACGCGTGGTGCTGACCTCCTCGACCATTGCCGTGATCTATCCTTCGGCAGACACCCCTTCGCGCATCTACGACGAAAGCGACTGGACCGAACCGGCACGCAAGGATGTGAGCGCCTATGGCGTCTCGAAGACGCTCGCCGAGCGCGCCGCCTGGGACTTCGTCGAGGGGCTCGGCCGCAAGTCCTCGCTCGCGGTCATCAATCCGGGTCTGGTGCTGGGCCCCGCCCTCGACGTCGATCTCTCTTCCTCGCATCAGATTTTCAAGACCATGGCGGCCGGTGCCTATCCGGCGGTGCCGGGCGTCGGCTATCCGATCGTCGATGTGCGGGATGTGGCGGACGCGCATGCCCTGGCCCTGACGGCGCCAGGGGCGGGCGGCGAGCGCTTCATCGCCGCCGAGGGCTACTTGTCGATGATGGATCTCGCGCAGATCCTCAAACGCGAATGCCCGCATCTGGGCTGGCGGCTGCCGCAATTCGTCATGCACGATGGCTTTGTGCGGGCCTATAGCCGCCTCGACACGCGTCTGAAGCCTGTCCTGCCGGACCTCGGGATTGTGCGCCGCACGAGGAACGACAAAGCGCGGCGTCTCTTGGGAATGAAGTTCCGTTCGGCCGACGACGCGGCGGCGAGCGCCATTCAAAGCCTGGTGACGCTCGGCCTCATCCGCGCGCGTTGATCAGGCGGGCTCTAGTGCCGGCCGGGCCGAGCGGGCCGACGGCACGGCCTCGTCGATGATCCGGATGAGCTCGCGCCAGCGCCGGAAGAAGGCGAAATGGCCTTCGTCGGGATAGAGATAGAGCTTCATGCCGGGATAAAGCTCGGCGTATTCCCGGAGCGTCTCGAAGGGGACATCCGGGTCCTGCTTGCCCATCAGGAGCGTGATCGGCGCCTGGTTGGTCTTGAGCCGCGCCGACCAGTCGTTCTGGAAGGCGATGGCCTCGGCCGTCAGCGCGGCATGCGCCGTGAAAGTATCCGAAAGCGTCGTCTCGGTGCCGAGCATGATGGCCTGCATGATCTCGGGATCGCGCATCGCTTCCTGATCGGCCGCCGATCCCGAATGCGTGCGCTGGATGAAGCCCTGCCGTCCGACTTGCCGGGCCAGCATGAAGCCGGCCCTGACGATGAAGGGCAGCACGAGCGGCGCGAAGCGGGCATTGCCGCGGATGAAGCGGTGCCAGGGCGGCATACGTTCGTAATGCTCGGGCCGCGTCACAGGGAAGCTCGCGCCGCAGCCGACGATATGCGTGACGAGGCCCGGCTCCCGGCAACTCATCTCGACGGCGATGCGGAAATCGTCGCAGATGCTGACGATCGGCAAGGGCGGCAGGCGGAGCAGGCGCTGCAAGTGGAGATTGTCGCCAGCCGCGATCGAAGACGGGTCGCCGGGCGGTGGGGGAGAGCTGCGCCCGTAGCCCGCCCGCACCGGCACGATCATCCGGAGGCCCCGGCGCGTCAGCTCGGCCTCCGCGGTGGCCTGCAGGCGGTTGAAGCCGTAGTCGCTCGCTAGCCAGAGGAATGGCCGCCCGTCAGGATCGCCGTTCTCGAGATAATCGAGACGGCGATCATCGGGAAGCGCAATGGTCCGGTAGACGGTTGGGAGTTGCTCGACCCGCACGCCGCCTTTCGTGTCTGGCGTCGGGGCCGGCGTGCGCGTCACGTCGAGCAGACCGAGGGTCATTCGGATGAGTTCGGCCTGGGATCGCGTCTCCGTCTTCGCCAGCAGCGAGGCAACATGCGTTCTGACCGTCGCCACACTGCGTCCGGCGGCTCCAGCGACATCTTTTACCGAATGACCCTGCACGAGGTGCTGGAGTACATCGACCTCGGCGAGCGTCAGGTTGAAAGTGGCCTGCAGCAGCACCGACAGCTCAGCTGACCAGGCAAGCTCGGTCGTCACCACCAGCATGACCATGCCGTGCCCGCTCATGAAGGGCCGCAGCTGAATGAGGATGGCCCGCTCGCTCGGCGCCAGCCGGAAGCGGTAGAGTGCCGGATCGGCATCCCGGGCGAGGAAGTGATGCTTGATCGCGGCGGCGAGTTCGGCGGGATCGTCACCGGCGAGGGAAAGCTTGCGAGCAGCCATTCCGTCCTTGATCGCGAACAGGCGCTCGGCCGGCGCGTTGGCGGCGATGATCTCGCCACCCGGCGATACGGCGAATGCGGCGGTCCGGAAGCTCTCGAGCTGCTGATTGAGGCTGACCGCGGAGGCGAAATCGGCGGCGATCAAGCGTTCGAGCACCATCTCGGCCCGTTCGACGTGGCCGCGATGTTCGGGTTGCTGAAGGATGGCGAGCGAGGATTTGTCGGCGACCGATGTGGCCGCATCGATGCGGCCCTCCCACAGCTCCTTGAGCTCGTCGAGCGGGCGGATCGACGGCCACCGCATAGATGCGATCGATGACTGTCGGAGCAGCCCGCAGGCCAGTCGATTTGGGCGGCTTCGCCGTCAAAAGATCAACTCCAGCGAATCCTTTGCAGCGATCACGGTAGGCCGTGCGAACCTGTCCACGACGTTGTACCCTCTGCCTGCGTGACCAATCGAAAGGTATAGGGTCCACAGTGCGCACACAACAGACCTTCTGCCTGGGGATCGTCGATGGTGTTTCAGTGTGCTCTGTAACGGCACGATGCTGAATTCGAGTTTGAAGGAGATGCAACTTGAGCAAGGGCTCGCCCATCGTCCGCTTCGCACCGAGCCCAACGGGATTGCTGCACATCGGCAATCTCCGGACGGCCTTGGTGAACTGGCTGTTTGCCCGCAAGCACAACGGCGACTTTCTGTTGCGCTTCGACGACACCGACCGGGAGCGCTCGAAGCCCGAGTACGAAGCCGCCATTCGCGAGGATCTCTCATGGATTGGACTGGATTGGGCACGCGAGCTGCGCCAGTCGGACCGTATCGCGCTCTACGATGCGGCCGCCGAGCAGCTCAAGCAGGCAGATCGCATCTATGCCTGCACCGAAACGGAGGCGGAACTCGAGGGGCTGAGACGCCGTCAGCTCGCGCGCGGCCGGCCTCCGGTTTATGAGCGCACCCTTGCCAAACCGAGCGATCCTGACCGGCCGGCCTACTGGCGGTTCGATCTGGGCACGAGGGAGACCGGCGGCACCATCGTTCGCTGGGACGACGGCGTGCGGGGAGCGCAGGAGATCGCGCTCTCGGCCGTCTCCGATCCCGTCGTGCAGCGGGCGGACAGGAGCTATCTCTACACCTTCACCAGCGTGGTCGACGATGCCGAATGCGGCGTGACGGACATCATCCGCGGCGAGGATCACGTCACCAACACGGCGGTGCAGCTCGCGCTTTTCGATGCGTTGGACGCACCGCGCCCATCCTTCGCTCATCACAGTCTTTTGATCGGCGCCGATGGCGAGGCACTCTCCAAGCGGCTCGGAGCGTTGTCGATCCGCTCGTTCCGCGAGGATGGATTGGAGCCGCTGGCGGTTGCGAGCCATGCCGCGCTCATCGGCACCTCCGATCCGATTGCGCCGCACCTTTCGCTCGATGATCTCATGGAGCTGTTCGATCTCGGCAAGTTCTCGCGCGCGCCCGCACGCTTCGATCCAGACGAGCTCGCCGGGCTCAACGCCAAGCTGCTGCATCAGACGCCCTTTGAAGCGGTGAGGAGGCGCCTTGCTTCCGCCGGAGTTGGTGGTGGCGACGTGTTCTGGCTGGCCGTTCGAGGCAATCTCGTCCGCCTCGTAGATGCTGGCCGGTGGTGGACCGTCGTGACTGGAGAGATCGAGAGCCGGATCGAGAACCGGGATCTTTGCCAGTCGGCGGCAGGTCTGCTGCCCGCCGAGCCGTGGGACGAGACCACCTGGGTCGCCTGGACGGGCGCTGTGAAAGCCGCGACCGGCGCCAAGGGCCGCGACCTCTTTCACCCGCTCCGGTTGGCGCTCACCGGCCGCGAGGAGGGCCCCGAACTCAAGCTCCTGCTCCCCTTCATCGGACGCGAGCGGGCGCTGCGGCGTTTGTCAGGCGATTGATACCGTCTTCGGTTGATCGGCTCCGGCAACCAACGTGGCCGTAGGGCGCAATAGGCCCACGCTTCGGGGGCCTATTGCGCCGCCACGGGTTCGACTTTCAATGGCGGAGGCGGAGCACTCGCCGTGCCCGCGGCTGGCGCAATAGGCCTCTACAGGCACTACTGTCCGGAATCCGCACACGGTCAACCTTGCCGAACATGCCGTTTTCGCGGCCTTGCGGGTCTTTTCCCGGCTGTCACCGACTTGAACTCCGCCTCTCTCGGCTTCGATGCTGCCGCCACTTGGTCGCGGTGTTTGGGAGTGCCGGAGGATGTTCGAGGGCAAGCTCGTGTTTGCGCAGCTGATGGAACACTTGCCTCTGCATACGCTGCGGCGGTGCATCGCGCGTTTCGACGGCGACCACGCGGTCAAGGATTTCAGCTGTCAAGATCAGTTCCGCTGCATGGCTTTTGCGCAGCTCACCTACCGCGACAGTTTGCGCGATACGATTACATGCCTGAACGCTCAGCGTCCCAAACTCTATCACATGGGCATTCGAGCCGCTGTCGCGCGCTCCACTCTGGCGGACGCCAACGAGCAACGAGATTGGCGCATCTACGCGACCTTTGCGCAGGCTCTGATCGTTCAGGCGCGCCAGCTGTACGCGGGCGATGCCCTTTTGCCCGATATCGCCAGCGCGGCCTACGCCCTCGACACCACCACCATCGACCTTTGCTTGTCGCTGTTCCCGTGGACCCCATCCCAAGGCACCAAGGCCGCCGTGAAGTTGCACACGATGCTGGATTTGCGCGGCAATATTCCGGCTCTCGTCCATATCGACCACGGCAAGACCTATGACACCGAGATCCTCGATGTCCTGCTGCCGGAGCCCGGCGCAATCTACGTGATGGATCGAGGCTTTCTCGATTTTTCTCGCCTTCACAGGTTGGCCGGGGCCGGCGCCTTCTTCGTCGTGCGCGCCAAGGAGCGGCAGAAGCTCAAACGCACGCGCTCCCGGCCGGTCGATCGCAGCAGCGGGGTCATCTGCGACCAGGATGTGCGGCTCACAGTCAGGGCGACGCGCGCCAAATATCCCGAAAGGCTCCGGCGTGTGCGCTATAGAGATCCCGAAAGCGGCAAGTCCCTCCAATTCCTGACCAACAATTTTCTAGCAACCCCGCTTGCCATCGCCGAACTTTACAAGCGCCGTTGGCAGATCGAACTCTTCTTCAAGTGGATCAAGCAGCACCTGCGCATCAAGTCGTTCTTCGGCGCGAGCCAGAATGCCGTCAAAACGCAGATATGGATCGCGGTTTCGGTCTACGTGCTGGTAGCGATCCTCAAGAAACGCTTGCGGCTCGAGGCCAGCCTTTACACAATCCTGCAAATGCTGAGCGTCACGATCTTCGAGAAAACACCGCTCGATCAACTACTTGCCGAAGCCCCACCGCACCATCAGCCGCACCCGACTGATAACCAATTGAACCTGTTTGACAATTAGCCGGACAGTAGTGCTCTTCAGGCCGTATTGCGCCGGCCGCAGGCACAGCGTGTGCTCTGGCGCCACGGCCGACGACAATTGCTGATCCGTGTCGGCGCAATACGGCCCCGAAGGTGGGGCCTATTGCGCCCTACAACCGTAAATCGATCAACCGGATTCGGTATCAGATCCGTCAGGCGCGCGATGGTAGGGGATGGGCCGCGACGGTGCCCAATCTCAGAAGTGGCATCTCGCGACGGATTGGCCGCGCCAGCTGCTTCTTTAGGAAGGTGACCGGAAGCTCGACGCCCGGTTTGGGCGAAAAGCTGCCGTAGGAAGACAGATTGTAGCCGAGGCGCTCGAAGAAAACCGTCAGCAGGGACGGAGCGCGTACCGCGATTTTCGTAAAGCCTCCGATCTCGGCGCGCCGCTCGGCTCTTTCCGCGAGGGCCGAGCCGATGCCCAGATGCATGAACAGTGGATCGACGAAGAGATCGGTCAGCCGCGCAAGCGCGCCGTCATCGCCGGATTGTGCCCAGCCTGCCGTTCCTACGACCTGCCCGCCGACCAGGGCCAGCTCGACATCGTGGGAGCGCAGACGGCCAGCAAGACTGGCATCTGCGATGTAGCTTTCGAAGGCGCGCACCTCGGCCTCGTCGTAGCAGCGCGCGGAGGCGACGCGGAATGCGCCGATCTGCATGGCCCGGATTTCGGGCAAGCGGCACAGGTCCATCGGCTCGAAAGCGAGACCGGGAAGCGCCAGCGTCGATGAGCGAACACGCAATACCATGTTCGAACATTACATTGCGCAAACGACCGTTGCATGACGGAGGGACTGGGCAGTCACCGGGGTCGCGAGCGGTTCCCGGCATCACTGTGGCACTTGCGCGACGGCAAGAGTGCTGTTCGATCTGATCGAATGAAACCGTACAGCGCTCTTGGTTGTTGGGTTTGAGCACTTTCTTCCGACCAACCGGTTTGCACTTGGAAGGACAAGTCTTCTACTCCGTCGACGTGCCCTGCTCCTCGCCCTCGATCAGGGCGCCGATGGCGTCGGGCTCCGCAGGGGCCTCTTGCGTAGAAGCAGTGCTCGGCTCGGTCGTCGAGCTGGTCGTTTCGACCTCGGCGCCGTCGGTGTACTCAGCGACCTTGCAGGAGCAGCCCTTGACGAATTGCTTACGGTAGAGCCAGGCGTTCTTGAGCTTCGTGTAGGGAGCGCCAGCCAAGGACGTCGCCTGCTCCACCTCGGCACCGGGGTTCTGGTAGTAGAAGAGCTCGGCCGGCGCGGCGCATTGCGAGCTGCATGCATTGGCATCGCGGCTGAAGGCATCCGGAACCGTCGCGTAGCTGATCGGGAAGTAGTAGCCGTCGCACAGGCGGACGCAGATTGTCCGATAGGTGGAGTAGCCCAGGCCCGTACCGCCGCTATAGGGGTCGAGGCCGGGATCGGCCCCTTCCGAATCGTTCCAAAGCGAGAAGCCATCACCCGAGCGCTTCTGGGCCTCCTGTTGATATTGCGGTCCGCAGCGCCAGCGCGCCAGCTCGGTGATGATCGCATCCTCGCGGGTGCGCTGCGCCGTCTCGTCCATGGCGGCGCCTCGCAGCTTCTCGAGGCGGGACAGGCGCTTGCGCGCCTGCTCAATCTGCTTGGCGATGCCCAGGCACTGCGGGGTTTCGCGGACCGACTGGCTGAAGAGGAAGTAATCGTAGCAGTCGCGCCGCTCGAGCTCAGCCTGGCCTTGCTGGTAGATGCGGTCGAATTTGCGGATATCGGCCTCGATTTTCGCGATCTGCTGGCGCTTGTTGCCGCCCCCTTGCGAGACGCGCTGTAGCTCCTGCTCGAGCTGGAAGCACTGCACCTGCTGCTCGGTCGATTGGGCGGCCGCCGGGCCGAGCAGGGCCAGCAGGAGCCCGAGGCTCCAGGCGATGACCCGTTTGGCGTGGCTTGCGAACACGCGCATCGACCCCACTAGAGTGCTTCCGGAAAAGTGCGGAGCGGTTTTCCGAGGAGAAGCACGATGAACCAAATGCCCTTACGACCGCTCGGGAAGCGGCAGAATCGCTAAGGACTATTAACCCCATCGCTCCTTAGGGGGTCAATGCGGCGCCAATTTGGGCGGTGGATGGACAAAGCTGCCGCAGGGCTTCATCCGGCGGCCGTTTTCGGCTTGACGGCCACTGCCGGCTCAGACCATTGTCCGCCCATGTCCGGCAGCCACCATATGTCCGTCCTGATTTGTGGCGGCATCAGCATTACGAGCTAGCAGTTTCGCTGGCGCGCGGCCGTCGTTCACCCTCTCCAAGCCCAAGAGAACGCACCCCCGCCACACGAGCCGAGGAGGGTCGTTTGACGCTTTCTCTCTACAACACTTTGAGCCGCCGCAAGGAGGCCTTTGAGCCGCTCGATCCGGCGCGCGTGCGCATGTATGTCTGCGGCCCGACCGTCTACGACCACGCCCATATCGGCAACGCCCGGCCGATCATCGTGTTTGACGTGCTCTACCGTCTGCTCCGGCACATCTACGGGGCGGGGCATGTGATCTATGCCCGCAACATCACGGACGTGGACGACAAGATCAACGCACGCGCGGCGCGCGACTTTCCAGGCGAGGACCCCGTCAAGGCGATCGCCCAGCTGACCGAGGCGACGGCGCGGCAATTCCATGCGGACATCGCCGCATTTGGCGTCCTGACACCCGATTTCGAGCCCCGTGCCACCGGGCACATCGCGGGCATGCGGGACATCATCGAGCAGCTGATCGCGCGCGGCCACGCCTATGTCGCCGAGGACCATGTGCTCTTCGATGTGCCCTCAATGCGCGACTACGGCGAACTCTCCGGGCGTAGCCTCGAGGAGATGGAGGCCGGCGCCCGGGTCGATGTCGCCCCCTACAAGAAAGACCCGATGGACTTTGTGCTGTGGAAGCCGTCGAAGGCGGGCGACCCCGCCTGGCCCTCGCCGGCGGGCATCGGCACGCCGGGTCGTCCTGGCTGGCACATCGAGTGCTCGGCGATGGCCAAGGCGCATCTGGGCGAGGTCTTCGATATCCACGGCGGTGGCATCGATCTCGTCTTCCCCCATCACGAGAACGAGGTGGCGCAGTCGCGCTGCGCGCACGGCACCGAGGTGATGGCGAACTACTGGATGCACAACGGCTTTCTGCAGGTCGAAGGCGAGAAGATGTCGAAGTCGCTCGGCAACTTCATCACCATCCGCGAGCTGCTGGCCGAGCGGAAATTCGGCGGCCAGCCTTGGCACGGCAAGGTGCTGCGCCTCGCCATGCTGCAGACGCACTATCGCCAGCCGATCGACTGGACGGTTGACCGGCTGACGCAGGCGCGCGCGTTTTTGTTCGAGCTGGCGGACGCTCTGGCAGATGCCCCGCGCGACGGCACGCCGGCTGAGGATTTCCTCGCCGCGCTTTCGGACGACCTCAACACGCCGGCGGCGCTGTCGATCTTGCACGGCCAGTTCAAGTCGGCGCGGAAAGGCAAAGCGGACGCGATCGCCAAGGTCGCTGCCGCCGTGCGTTTCCTCAATATCTGGGATGGCGAAACGCGCGCTGACCTCGCCGTTGGCTTCGAGGCGCCCAACGTAGACGCGGCCGAGATCGAGAGCCTCATCGCGGCGCGCCTGGCCGCCCGCCGCGCCCGTGACTTCAAGGAGGCCGACCGCATCCGCGACGCCCTCGCCGCCAAAGGCATCCGCCTCAACGACGGCCCCGAGGGCACGACCTGGGAGGTCGCGGGGTGACCTCCTCAGACGACAAACCACCTTTCCAGCAATACGGCCGCTACTATCTCGCGCTGAAGATCATCGTCGTGGCGCTCGCGGCGTGGCTCGCGCTCAAGCTCCTCGGAGTGCTGTGACCCCATGATCCGCGAGCGTCTTTATTTGTTCGACACGACGTTGCGCGACGGGGCGCAGACGCAAGGCGTCGACTTTTCGGCCGAGGACAAGCTGCGAGTCGCCGAAGTGCTGGACGGCCTCGGCATCGACTACATCGAGGGCGGGTATCCCGGCGCCAATCCGACCGACACCGAGTTCTTCGCCAAGCCGGCTCCTTACAAACGCGCGCGCTCAGTCGCCTTCGGCATGACCAAGCGCGTCGGCCGCTCGGTGTCGAACGATCCGGGCTTCCAGGCGTTGCTGCATTCAAAGTCCGATGCCATCTGCCTCGTCGCCAAGGCCTGGGACTTTCATGTGCGCGTCGCGCTCGGTGCGACGAATGAGGAAAACCTCGATTCTATCCGGCAATCGATCACCGCTGTCGCCGCCTCCGGCCGCGAGGCGATGCTCGATTGCGAGCACTTCTTTGACGGCTACAAGGCGAACCCAGCCTATGCGCTGCGCTGCGCCACCGCGGCGCTCGAGTAGCGGCGCGCGCTGGGTCGTGCTCTGCGACACGAACGGCGGCACGCTGCCGCACGAGGTCGAGCGCATCGTCGCCGAGGTGGTGAAGCACATCCCCTCCGACAAGCTCGGCATCCACACCCACAACGACACCGAAAATGCAGTGGCGAATACGCTGGCCGCCGTCCGCGCCGGCGCGCGCCAGATCCAGGGCACACTCAACGGTCTCGGCGAGCGCTGCGGCAATGCGAACCTCACCTCGCTCATTCCCACGCTGCTGCTGAAGTCGAGCTTCGCCGACAAGTTCTCGATCGCCGTGACCGCCGACCGTCTCCGCCATCTGACGCATGCGAGCCGCGTGCTCGACGATGTGCTGAACCGCGCGCCCAATCGGCAGGCACCCTATGTGGGTGAAAGCGCGTTCGCGACCAAGGCCGGCATCCATGCGTCCGCCATCGTCAAGAACCCGGAGACCTATGAGCATGTGCCGCCGGAATCCGTCGGCAATCAGCGGCGCGTCCTGATCTCCGACCAGGGCGGGCGCTCGAATGTGCTGGCCGAGCTCGAGCGCATTGGGCTCGCCGCCGGCAAGGATGATCCGCGTGTCGCCCGGCTTCTCGACGAAGTGAAGGCGCGCGAGGCGCAGGGCTATTCCTACGAGACGGCGGATGCGTCCTTCGAGATCCTCGCGCGGCGCACCTTCGGCACGGTGCCGAGCTATTTCACCGTCGACAGCTTCCGCGTCATGGTCGAGCGCCGGCACAATGCGCTGGGTCACCTCGTCACCGTCTCGGAGGCGCAGGTCAAAGTGTTCGTCACGGGATCGAAGGAGCCGCTCTGGTCGGTCGCCGAGGGCAATGGCCCGGTGAACGCACTCGATCGCGCGCTGCGCAAGGACCTCGGCCGCTATCAGGACTATTTGAAGGACGTCGAGCTCGTGGACTACAAGGTGCGTATCCTCACGGGCGGCACTGAGGCCGTGACGCGCGTTCTCATCGAGACCCACGACAAGCAGAAGGGCGATCGCTGGTTCACTGTCGGCGTCTCGCCCAACATCGTCGATGCGAGCTTCGAGGCGCTCATCGACAGCATCAACTACAAGCTGGTGCGCGAAGGCGCGCCGGTCGCCGAATAGGAGAGGCTTATGCAGGAAATCACCACCTTCGAGATCGGCGGCTCGCCGCGCGAGCGCGGCCGCCAATATGGCGAGGGCCTCGAGGCGCTGATCCGGGGCCGCGACGCCGCCTGGCGGCGCTCGCTCGAGGCGCAGACCGGCAAATCCTCGGACGAAGTGATCCGCGGCCTTGTCGGCGGTACGGATTTCCTGCCGGCAATCGAGCGCCATACGCCGGAGCTGCTGGAGGAGGTGCGCGGCATCGCCGAGGGCTCGGGATTGCCGTTCGAGGCGGTCTATGCCGCCCAGCTCATGGACGAGGAGTGGTGGATCATCGCCGATGAAGAGGCGAACCATCATTGCTCCAGCCTCGGCGTTGTCGCCGAGCCCGGCCGGCGCGCGTTCGTCGCGCAGAACATGGATCTCGTCGCCTGGAACGAGGGCTTCCAGGTGCTGCTGACGATCCGCGGGAGCAAGGGCGCGCCGGATCAGAAAATCCTCACCATGGCCGGTATGATCGGGCTTTGTGGTATGACGAGCGCGGGGCTCGGTGTTGTCGTCAACACGCTATCGCAACTGTCTGTCAGCCGGAGCGGCCTGCCGGTGACCTTTGTCACGCGCGGTGCGCTGGCGAGCGGTAATCATGACGGCGCGGTTGGGTTCCTGAAGCGCGTGCCGCACGCCTCGGGACAGAACTACATCGTCGCCGATCGCAACAAGCTCAGCGATCTCGAATGCTCGGCGGGCGGCGCTATTGCCTTCGCGCGCGAACCCGCCTGCGTCTGGCACACGAACCATCCACTCGCGAGCACGGACCTCAGGGGTGGCTCGCACGATCATGTCGCGAGCGATCGTAACACGAAGAGCCGCATGGCCGTGCTCGATGGCGCATTGACCTCGCGCTCGGACGTCCCGTCAATCGAGGACGCCAAGCGTATCCTCGCCAACCGCGACGATGCCGCCGATCCCGTCTCGCGGCGCCTGGGCGAGAACGGCAGCCACGCGTTTACGTTTGCGTCAGTGGTCTATGAGCTAGGACCGGAGCCCAAGGCGCACGTCGCTTCCGGGCCGCCCTGCACGGTGCCGTTCAAGGCCCACGAATTCGCCAGCCCGCGCCGGATGGCGGCGGAGTAGCCAACACTCTCTCCGATGCGAACCTTCCGATTTTGTCGACCTTCTCCTTTTGGGCTACCATATGCACACATTTTTGCATGTGGATCCCGGCAGCACTTTTTCGCGGTCTTGCGATGTGATTTTCTCGGCGAGGCGGTCGATTCGCGGGAGGTGCGGCGATGACCAGAAAGCAGATCTTTGCCGGCCGCTTCGGCGACGAGCGGCGGGCAAAAAAGGGGGGCGCGCTGCACGACAGTCTCGTCGCGGGGCGAACGTGCATCGTCAGGAAGCTCGCGGGCGGCGAGCGGGCCGGAACGGTGGCTTTCGGACGCTTTCTCGCTTCCCAGGACGTGACCAGCGCTGGGATTTTCGACGCCGCGGCGCGCGACACGGCCGAGCGTGCCGCCGGGCGGAGCGTCATCGCCATCCAGGACACCACCACGCTGAGCATTCCCAATCGCCGTGATGGCAGGCTGGGGCCCGGGCCGGACGGGTCGACGCCCTCGCTGCTGCTGCATCCAGTGCTGACGCTCGATGCGACAAGCGGCGTGCCGCTCGGCCTCGCCGGCGGCTTGGTGTGGACACGGCCCAAGCGGCGGGCGGACGACCACACGAAGCGGCCGATCGAGAAGCGCGAGTTGTTCCGCGGGATCAAGCTCGGTCTCGAGGCGCGCCGCCAATCTGTGCCCGACGCTGGAAGGCAAAACGGCAAAGCAGCGAAATCCGTATGCCCCGGGCTCGCTCGCCTGGTTCGCCTGGATCGTCGCGCGTCTGGGCGGCTGGAGCGGCTACGAGCGCTACAGCCCACCCGGCCCCAAGACCATGGCCGACGGCTGGCGCCAGTTCAAATCCATCCACCAAGGCTGGGGCCTTCGGGACAATGTGTAAATCTGGTAGCCCCAACGGAGAGGGCCGCGGCACCTGAGAGCGTCACCGGGTATGGCTGATAGGAAGTATTACTCGACGGTTAGCGGCCGCGCCGCTTTCTACCCCCTCACCTCGACTCCCCATTGCTCCGCCACCTCGACGATTCCCTCAACAAGCGACAGCGCGAAGGTGCGCGGGAGATAGAGGTCGTAGGCGCCATCCGTCACATGATGCAGGGTGACGCCGAGGCCGTGCAGGCCGGCGGAAACGACCCGGCCCACTGAAAAGAGCGCCGGGTCTGTGTCGACGGCGAGGAAGCGGGCGATCAGGTCGCGGGCGTTCGCGCCCGCGACACGGATGACCGTCCGGCTGTGGCCGAGCTCCGTCACCACCGCTTTCGACGAGGGCCAGAGTTTTCCCAACGTCGCCGAAAGCCCATCCGCGAACGGCGCCGTCACCCAGATTTTGTCCGGTCCGACGAAGAAGGCGGCGCGCGTGCCGCTGGTCACCGCGGGTCCGCGCGGCGCGGGCGCCGCCGTGCCGATCGCGGCTGCCAGCTCTTGGGCCACAGACGAAACCGTCTCTGGCCAGGCGCCGACTTGCAGCAGATCGCGGCCGGTCATTTCCTGGAGCGTAACGCCGGCCACGCCCTTGCCCGCGCCATGATGGCCGGCGGCGATGTGACCGCCGAGTGCGGATAGGATCTCAGCCATGGAGTTCTCTTCCCTTCATGGTCGAAGAAATGCGGTGACACGATCCGGACCGGCACGACATCGCCTTGCAGTGGATAGACCGCGTCGACAACCTCGCCCTCGCGCTTCAAGCCGCCCTGGCAAAGCCCAAGCGCGATCGAATGTCCGAGCTGCGGGCTGTAGGTGGTCGACGTCACATGCCCGAGGCCGTGGCCCTGATGGGGACCGTTGTGCGGCTGCAGGATCATGCCGGGACGAATGCGCTTGGTGGGATCGACGGGTTTTAGGCCGACGAGACACTGACGCTCCTCGCTCTGCATGGGCGCGCGATGGCGGAGCACGCTGCCGATATAGGGCTTCTTGGTGGACGCCATCTTGGCGAGCCCCAGATCCTCGAGCGTCGTCCGCCCGTCGATCTCGTTGCCGGCGACATGGCCTTTCTCGATGCGCAGCGCGCCGAGCGCCTCCACCCCATACAAAACGAGTCCGTGCGCCTTGCCCTTCGCCACCAGCAGATCCATCAGCGCCGAGCCGTAGCCCGACGGCGTGAACACCTCATAGGCGAGTTCGCCCGAAAACGAGATGCGGTGGATGCGCAGCGGCACGCCACCATGTCCGTTGCCGACGCGCACGCCCATGAACGGGAAGACCTCGTTCGACATGTCGATGTCGGCAACACAATCGGCCAAGAGTTTTCGCGCATTCGGCCCCGCCACCGCGACGCCGCCCCACTGATCCGTTACGGATGTCACATGCACCTTGAGGTCGGGCCAGGCGGTTTGCAGCAGCCATTCCAGATGCGCCATGACCTTGGCGGCTTCCGCCGTCGTGGTGGTGAGGAAATAGTGATCCTCGGCAAGCCGCGAGGTGGTGCCGTCGTCGAAGATGAAACCGTCCTCGCGCAGCATGATGCCGTAGCGCGCCTTGCCGACCTCGAGGTTCTTCCAGCCGTTGGTGTAGACGCGGTTCAAGAATTCCGCCGCATCCGGTCCCTGCACGTCGATCTTGCCGAGCGTCGAAACGTCGACGACGCCAACGGTCTCGCGCACGGCCTTCGTCTCGCGGCGATAGGCACCGTTCACATCTTCATCGCCAATCGGGTAGTACCACGGCCGCTTCCACAGACCGGTGTCGAGGAAGACGCATTTGGCCTTCTCGTTCCAGAAATGGAACGGCGTGCGGCGAACGGGCTTCACGTGATGATCGGTCTCGTGGCCGGCAAGCGTCGCGATGGCGACGGGCGTGTAGGGCGGGCGCCAGCCGGTGGTGCCGACCTGGGGAATGTCGAGGCCGCGGAGCTTCGCCATTTGCGCCAGCGCGATGACGTTCGATGTCTTGCCCTGCTCGGTCGCCATGCCGAGCGTGGTGTAGCGCTTCAGATGCTCGACCGAGACATAGCCTTCCAGATGCGCGAGCTTGATGTCGGAAGCAGAGACATCGTTCTGAAGATCGATGAAGCGCTTCTTCTCGCGCAGGCCCAGTGGCGGCGGTACGTCGAATACGGGGGCGAAACCTGCGCCCAGCGCGCCGTCCGGCAGGCCATCGGCCTTCGGGGGCCGGCCGGCGTCGCCTCTGGCACCCGCCTGCCCGGCGGCGTTGGCGCCAGCGGCAAAGCCTTCGCCGACCGCTGCGGCGCTCGAGAAACAGCCTCGCATGGCGCCGGCATGGTGCTCGATCGCGCTCACGGCGGCGGGCACGAGACAGTGGAGTGTATTGCTCCACACGGGTTTCGCCCCTTTGTGTGTCGCCAGATGCATCTGCGGATCCCAACCGCCCGAGACGGCGATGAGATCGGCCGCGACGCGCGTGAAGCCGCCGGTGCATTTGCCTGTCGCCAAGTCGAAGGGGGCGACGACAGCGCCGCTGACGGTCTTGCCGCCGGTCGCCTCGGCGACGGCATGCGCGGAATAGACCGTGATCCCCTTGGCTTCGAGAGGCTTGATGATCGCGGCATCGAGCGCGCGCGCATCGACGAGCGTGACGGTGGCGCCGGCGGCCTTGAGATCGAAAGCCGTTTGATAGGCGCTGTCGTTGCTCGTGAAGACGACGGCGTTCCGGCCTGCAATCACCCCATAGCGATTGAGGTAGCCGCGGACCGCACCCGCCAGCATCACGCCCGGCTTGTCGTTGTTACCGAAGGGAATGGGGCGCTCGATGGCGCCTGCCGCGATGACGACGCGGGCGGCGCGCAGCACGATGTAGCGTTGGCGCGGCTCGAAGGGCGCGGGCTGCAACTTGTGATCGGCGACGCGTTCGGCAAGTCCGAAGGTGCCGCCGTCGAACTGGCCGAACACGGTGGTGCGCGGCATCAGGCGGACGTTCGGGAGCTTCTCCAGCTCCGCGAGGATCGTTTTCAGCCATTGATCGGCAGCGCCGCCCACTGGCTCGTCGAGTAGCGCACCGCCGAGTTGCGGCATCTGATCGGCCAGCGTCACGCGAGCGCCGGATCGACCTGCTGCCAGCGCCGCCGAGAGCCCTGCCGGACCACCGCCCACGACCAACACATCGCAGAAGGCGTTGACCTTCTCGTAGCGATCGGGATCGGGCTCGGTGGACGCTGCGCCGAGGCCGGCGGCCTTGCGGATGATCGGCTCGAAGAACATCCAGCTCTTCTTCGTCGGCCCCATGAAGGTCTTGTAGTAGAAGCCGGCCGACAGGAACGGCTTGAACAGATTGTTGACCGCCATGATGTCGAAGCTGGGTGACGGCCAGGCGTTCTGGCTCTTCGACTCCAGGCCCTCATAGAGCTCGGCCATCGGCGCCGGCACATTCGGCTCCCGCCGTCCACCCGTGCGCAGCGTCACAAGCCCCGTCGGCTCCTCGACGCCGGCCGAGAGGATGCCGCGCGGGCGATGGTACTTGAAGCTCCGGCCGACGAGCTTCACGCCATTGGCGAGCAGCGCGGACGCGAGCGTGTCGCCGGCAAAGCCCGAATAGCTCTTGCCGTCGAAGCGGAACGCCACCTGCCGCGCCCGATCGATGCGGCCGCCGGAGGCGAGACGGTTGGGTTGCTGGCTCATTGGAGAGCTCCGATGGCTGAAACGACGCGCGGCGCGGGTATGACGTGTTCCATGGTGAGATCGCAAAAGAGGCGACCACCGGCCGGCCGGCCGCTCGGCGCGGCGGCAACCTTCCTCTCCCCGCAAGTGAAACGCAGCGGGGAGAGGGGAGGGTGAGGGGCGGCCACGGATCCGGAGCGCGGCCAAAATCTCCATTTGCATCTCGGCGCGAACGTTTGCCGCCGACGTGTGCTGTGGCCAGCACCTCGTCTGCCGCGGCCCCTCACCATCCCCTCTTCCCGCTCGCGCCGAAAAGCGCGACGGGGAGAGGCAAGGAGAAGCCCTGGCGTGTTACCGGGCGACCTGCCGGTCGCCCCTCCGAGGGGAGGCCGTGCGGTCATCGGCGTGTACCTCCGGTGCGTGCCACCGCCACATCGCGCGCCATTTCGGCGGCGGCGATCTCGTGCGTCGCCGTGTTGCGCGTGACCACCAGCCACTGCCGGCAGCCGGTGATGTGGTGCCAGAACTCCTTGTGGGGGCCCTTCGGATTGTCGCGCTCGTAGACATAGGCGAGCCATCTCTCGGGATCGGCATCGTTGTTATCGGGGCGGACGCGCGTGGCGTCGCCGCCGTAGGTGAACTCGCTGGAGTCGCGGGAACCGCAGTAGGGGCAGGGGATGCGCATGCTTGTCTCCGACAAGAGGGAGTAGGGAGTTTGGAGTTAGGAATAGGGGCCAGAAATTTTAGCGCCCGTTGCTTTCCCTACTCCCTATTCCCCACTCCCTATTCCCTTCTTCATCAATGCCAATAGGGCGTCGGGCCCTGACCCTTCTCGTCGATGGGTCGGCCGTCGCGGAAGCGTTCGAGCGTGAATTTCCGGTTGAGCTCGTGCGGCTCGCCCTTGGCGATCGTCCAGGCGAAGCACCAGCCGGAGCCGGGCGTCGCCTTGAAGCCGCCGTAGCACCAGCCGGCGTTGATGTAGAGGCCGTCCACCGGCGATTTGGCGATGATCGGCGTGCCGTCCATCGACATGTCCATGATGCCGCCCCATTGGCGCACCAGCCGGACGCGGGCGATAGCGGGCACCAGCGCCTTGCCCTCCGTAATGACGTGCTCGACGGTCGGCAGATTGCCGCGCTGGGCGTAGGAATTATAGCCGTCGGGATCGCCGCCGAAGACGAGACCGCCTTTGTCCGACTGCGAGACGTAGAAGTGGCCGGCGCCAAACGTCACGACATGATCGACCAGCGGTTTGATCGGTTCCGACACGAAGGCCTGCAGCACGTGGCTTTCGATGGGAAGCCGGATGCCCGC
This sequence comes from uncultured Alphaproteobacteria bacterium, assembly GCA_963741525.1. Taxonomy (GTDB): domain Bacteria; phylum Pseudomonadota; class Alphaproteobacteria; order Rhizobiales; family Hyphomicrobiaceae; genus JANNSX01. The sequence goes on along the minus strand of CAVUIW010000027.1, from coordinate 541,718 downwards.
CTTCTCGGCCAGTAGCGTCGAGTTGCCGGCGATCGCCATGCCGACTTTCTTGGCACGAATGGGACCACGCGAGGTTTCGACGCCAACAACGGCGCCGGACGCGTCGCGAAGGAAATCCGTCACCTCGCAGTTTTGAACGATGTCCACCCCGAGCTTGTCCGCCGCCCGCGCGTAACCCCAGGCCACCGCATCATGCCGCGCCGTGCCGCCGCGCCACTGGCAGAGCGAGCCATAGACCGGAAAACGGAAGTCCTTGCTGGGGTTGATGTAGGGGAGGTGCTTGAGAGTTTCCTCGCGATTGTAGAGCTCGGCGTCGATGCCGTTCAACCGCATCCAGTTGCCGCGCCGCGCGAAGGCGTCGTACTGGGCCGGCGTATGCGCCAAGTTGAACACGCCGCGATGCGACATCATCACATTGTAGTTGAGCTCGTGAGAGAGGCCCTCCCACAGCTTCATCGCCCACTCGTAGAATTGCGTGTTGCCGTCCAACGCGTAGTTGGAGCGCACGATGGTCGTGTTGCGCCCCATGTTGCCGCCGCCGAGCCAGCCCTTGTCGAGCACGCAGACGTTGCGGATGCCATGTTCCTTGGCGAGGTAGTAGGCGGTGGCGAGGCCATGGCCCGAGCCGATGATGATGACATCGTATTCGGGCTTGGGATCGGGGTCGCGCCAGGCTCGCGTCCAGCCGGTGTTGCCGGTCAAGGCGTTCTTGAAAATCGAGAAGGCGGAATAGGTCGTCATCGGTGGCTCCTCGGCGGGCCAAATTCGACGCGCAACCTAGCTTATTTGGAACAAACAGTCCATTCCAGCCTGTGGATGGATCAAATGGTCCGTTCGCCGCAGGGCGGTGATCGGGACCCGATCTGGCGGTGCGCTCCGACCTCACTTGGACCCCACCCGACACCCACTTCATCCCCTCCCGACACCGCATGGATCGCGCTCCAAACCCGCCTCAAACCCCTCTCAATCGCCTTCCCAACCGCCCCGTGCATGAGCCCAGCTCACGCCGCCGTTGAGGACAATTCGTTCGTCGATTTTCCCCACCACCCCCATCTCCCTGGGGCGGCCGGAGTACCAAAGCGGACCGCTGCCGAAGGGGCATGCTGACCCGTGCCGCGATCTCGGCGAGAGAGGAGACTCAGGATGCGCTCACCAATGAAACACAGTCTCTCGCGGCGATCCCTCATGCTGGGTCCGGTGATCTTGCTCGCTTTCGGTCTAGGCATGGCGCTGGCCGATACGCAAATGGCCGGCGTCACGTGCCCGTCCTCGGCCCGATCCATGATCCGGCTCGAGCTGCTCTTCGGCCGCGGCAAGCCCGATGGCACATCCGTCACCGACGCTGAATGGAAAGCCTTTCTCGACAAAGAGGTCACGCCGCTCTTTCCCGATGGTCTGACGGTGCTCGAAGGCTACGGCCAATGGCGCGACGGCACGACTGTCAAATCGGAGGAGACCATCGTTCTGGTGATCTGGCATGCGTCGGCGGTCGGCGACGAGGCCAAGATCGATTCCGTCCGCACCGCTTACAAGCAGCGGTTCCAGCAGCAGAGCGTCATGCGCGTCGACGGCGCAAGCTGCGTGTCGTTCTGAGCAGGCATCAAGCCGGTCGAGCGGCGTTGCCGGACCGGACAACGGCATACACCACGAGCTCCTTGGGAAGTCCCTTGAGCGTGCGTGGTCCGAGCGGATCGAGATCGATGCGCTGGTCCACGGACTTCGCCGCAACCGAATCGACGAGAATCTGTCCGTCCAACGCCTCCGCGCAAAGTCGCGAAGCGAGGTTCACGACGGGGCCAATGGCCGCATAGTCGAGCCGGCTCTCGTGACCGATCCGGCCTATGGTCGCCTCGCCCATGGCGAGACCGATGCCAAAGCCGACCTTGTAGCCGCTGGCCCGCCAACGTTGGGCCGAGGCTTGCACGGCGTGTTGCATCTCGATCGCCATGGTCACGGCCCGATGCGCCGGGTCGGGGCAAGGAAGCGGAGCATTGACCAGCACCATGACGCCGTCGCCCGTGTAACTCGTGATGGTCGCCTCGTGCTTCGTCACCACGGCGCCGATCGCCGCGTGATAGTCCTCGAGCAGCCGCATGATTTCCTCGGGCTCCGCCCTCGCCGAAAATGCCGTGAAGCCTCTCAGATCGCCGAACACGGCGACGATCTCGCGGCGCTGCCCCGACAGCAGTCCATCGCTGCCACGGCTGTCGACGAGCTCGGCCACCTGCGGCGCGAGAAACCGCTTGAGCTTGGCGATCCGCTCCGAGCGCTCGCGGCTCTCGGCGAGGCCCGCCGCCATCTCGTTGAAGCTCCCCGCAAGGGCTTCGAGCTCATCGCCCGAGTGAAGGACGATGCGGTGATCGAACTGGCCCGCGCCGACCTTTTCGGTGCCTTCGCGCAACAGCCGGATCGGCCCCATCATGCGTCCCGCGAGCCAATAGGCGAGCGCGGCTGCGAACAGCGCACCGGCGCCCAGCAGCGCCGCGGTTCGCCAGATCGCCGTATAGATTGGTGCGTAGGCCTCCGACAGCGGCTGCTCGACGAAGACCGTCCAGCCGGCGCCCGGCACCGCCGACATGGCGGTGACGACGGGGGCTCCGCCATCGCCGAGCGGCACGCTGACTGGTTTGCCGCCGCTGGCGGCGATCTGGTCGCGCAATAGGATCCGCGCTTTGGCCACGCTGTCGTCGGTGCCGCGCAGCACACGGTCGATGTCGGGATGGGCGATGAGGCGGCCCGGCGCATCGACGACGAGGGCATGGCCCGTCTCCCCGACATGGATCGCCGAGACCACCTCCCAGATGAGCTTCAGGTTGACCTGGGCCACCGCGACGCCGGCCGACTTTCGGTTGCCTCCGACCGCGATCGTCATATAGGGCTCGGAGTTGAGGTAGAAAGTGACGGGGCCGTACCACAGACGGGACGCCCGGGCGGCCCCGACCGCCTCCTCGGCGCTCCTGTCCACCATCGCATCCGTCCGGTTGAGGCCGAAGCGCGAGACGTAGATGCGCTCGCGCCCGTCGCCGTCGATGAGACTGAGATCGACGATCGCCGGCACTTGCCGCAGCAGCCCGAGCGCCGCCAGCTTGTGCTGCTCCTCGGTGCCGGGCGTCCAGCTCTGCTGCACGGCCCAGCCCAACTGATCGACGATGCCGGCGAGGAAGCTCTCGATCCTGACGGCGGCGCCGTCAGCCTCCACCCGGAGCAGCCGGTCGAGCATGGCGCGCTGGTCGCGATAGCCCAACCAGGCCTCGCTCGCGCCGTTGACCAGCAGAGGGAGCACGACTGCGGCAAACAGCGCGATGAAGTATTTGCGGAAGAGCGAGCCGCGTGGAGCGGAGGGCGATGGTGTCCGCCGTGCTCACTCGATGACCTCGGTCGCCTGCACGATGAGACCGGGTGGGACCGTCAGGCCGAGCATCTCCGCGGTTTTGAGATTGACGACGAAGTCGAAGGTCGAAAGCCGGGCGACCGGCAGCCCGGCGGGCTTTGCGCCATCGAGGATCTGGCCGGTCAGTGCGCCGACTTGGCGATAGGCATCGGCGAGGCTCGCGCCATAGCTCAGGAGGCCGCCGGCCGAGGCGAATTCGCGGAACTCGTAGACAGTCGGAAGCCGGTTCTCGGTGGCGAGCGCGACGAGCTTTTCGCGCAAAGCGAAAAATACGGGATCGGCGGTGATGAGGAGACCTTGGATCGATTGCGCACGCATGCCGGTGAACGCGGCTTCGATCTCGGCTCCGGAAGCCCGCACGATCATGAGTTCTCGCCCGGCCCGTGCCGCCGAGTCTTCGAACGCCTTCTCCTCGGCCGGACCGAATTGCCGTTGATTGGGATTGACGAGCGCGGCGACACGCTTGGCGGCGGGCAGCAGCGCCAGCAACAGCTCGAGCCGCTTGACGTCCAACGCCGAGGTGAGGATGTCGACGCCGGTCACATTGCCGCCGGGCCGGGCGTAGCTTTCGATGAGGCCCGCCTTTACCGCATCGCCCGAGCCACTGAAGACGATCGGTGTTTCGCTCGTCAGGCTCTTGCAGATGAGCGCGGCACGGTAACCTCCCGAGACGGCGAGCACCGAGACAGGAAGCGCCAGCAGCTCCTGCGCGAGCGACTGCAGGCGATCGAATTGCCCGTCCGCCCAGCGATACTCGACTTGCGACTTGTCGCCTTCGGGGTAGCCCGCGCTCGCCAGACCGTCGCGGAACGCATCGATGAGATGAGCGAAGCCCGCGGCCGAGGCGACGCCGACGAAGCCAACAACCGGCAAGCCGGCGGCGGCGCGCGCCCGGAGCATCGGCGACAGCGCCATCGCGCCGAGACCTGTCGCGAAGGCTCTGCGCGGAATCACTCGATCACCTCGGTCGCCTGAACCAGCGTGTCGGGAGGGATGTCGAGGCCCAGGCCTGCGGCGGTTTTCAGGTTGACGACAAGATCGAATTTCTCGGGGATCTGGATCGGCAGGCCGGCGGGGCTGGCGCCGCCGAGAATCTTCGCGATGTAGGCGGCGCTGCGGCGGAAGAGATCGGGGACATTGGCCCCATACGACATCAAGCCGCCAGCCTCGCAGAAATCCCGCTGCTCGGAGAGCGCCGCGATCTTCTGCGCGATCGCCGCTTTCGCGATCTGCTCCGACATTGTGGCACTGACGAAGTCGCGAATGACGATGAGGCCCTGGGCGCCCTGGCTCGCGGACTGGCGCATGAGCTTATCGACCTCAGCCGGATCGGGTGCGTTGAGCTCGAGCCGCACCACGCCGAGGCCCTGTGCCTTCGCCGCGGCTTCGGTCTCGAGGCCCCACTCCAGATAGATCGGGTCGGTGCCGTTGTGCAGTACCGCGATTGTCGTGATCGCGGGAGCGGCCTCGCGGAGCAATTGAATGCGCTTCGCCGACAGCCCCTCGCTGCCGAGCGAGAAGCCGGTAATGGTCCCGCCCGGTTTGTTGAGCGCCGCGAACAGGTCGGGATGCCGGTTGGAGTAGGGGAGCGCCACGGCGACGATGGGGGCATCCGTGTGCTTCTTGACGGCACGCGCGGCAGCGGGTCCGGGGACGAGGAAGACATCGGTCCCGAGCTGGACGAGCTCCTCGATCAGGCCGTCGATTTTCGTCCGATCGCCCTCGGCATAGCGCGCCTCGATCGCAACCGACGTCCCCTCGACGAGGCCCGCCTGCTTCAGACCCTCGCGCAGGCTTTGCAGATCTGCGACATGCGCCTTGCGGCCAGCGGCAGCGAGAAAGCCGATGGTCGGGAGCTTGCCGGCGGCTGAGGATCGGCGGGCGATGGCGGCTGTCGAGGCCCCGGCGGCGGCCACCATGAAACTTCGCCGGTCGAGCATGTCGTGAGCGCCTCGGTGATGGGGCGTGGAGCATAGCCCTAACCGGCTCGGCTGTGAACAGAGCAAGCGGGCGGGGCTGGGTCTTCGTTCGATCTTTTGTACGCGGCCTCAGTCGGCATGTGGCACACTGCCAGCCGCGCCCTTTAGTTGTCATCCCGGGCCTTGTGCCCGGGATGACATCGGAGCGTGGAGTGCCACCATCAGCACTCGCACCCTCACAACCACGGCGGCGAACACGCGCTGACGACCTCGCAGGGGGCGTCCGAGATATTGCGGAAACGGTGCGGCACGCGGCTGTCGAAGAGATAGGCATCGCCCGCCTTGAGCACGCGCACCTCGTCTCCCACCGTCACCTCGAGTTCGCCTGCGATGACGACGCCGCCCTCGTGGCTCTGATGCTCGAGCATGGTTTCACCCGTGTCGGCACCCGGCGCGTAGCGCTCGTGCAGGATCTGCAGATTGTGCGCGCGCGGATCGCCGACCTGGCGGAAGGACATGGCTCCTGAATGTCCATTGCCGTGCGCGTGGCCGACACGGCCGGTCAAGTCGGCAAGATCCTCCGGCCGGAAGAACACCGTGTCGCTCGCCGGCCGCTCCGGCTCGAAGAATTCCACCATGGTCATCGGAATGCCGCCGAGGATTTTTCGCAAGCTCGCGACCGAGGGAGAATTCTTGTTGGCCTCCAGCATGGAGATCAGCCCATGCGTGACGCCCGACCGCTCGGCGAGCTGGCGCTGCGTCAGCCCGGCCTTCGCGCGCACCTGTTTCAGTCTCTGGCCGACGTCGAACTCGGCGCTGTCCATTCGCTTTTGCATGGCCGCCCCTTGTAGCGCATCGCGCCGTCTTGCTCAATATTTTGAGCAGTGCTATAGGGGCGCCTTCGAAAAGACAAGCGGCGCTCTCCGGAGTAGGATCGGCGCTAGAAGCTCGCACTCCCCGAAAGGAAACTCCATGGCCACGAAGTCCGAAGCGCTGAAGGCCCGGCAAACCAATGCCGTCCCGCGCGGCGTCGCAACGAAGTCCGTTTATGCCGCCAAGGCCGAGAACGCCGAGGTCTGGGACGTCGACGGCAAGCGCTACATCGACTTCGCGGCCGGCATCGCGGTCGTCAATACCGGCCACCGGCATCCCAAGGTCATGGCGGCCGTCGCCAAGCAGCTCTCCGAATTCACCCATACCTCCTTCAACGTCGCGCCCTATGAAGAGTACATCGCGGTCGCCGAGCGCCTCAACAAGATGGCGCCGGGCAACTTCGCCAAGAAGACGCTTTTCGTCACGACGGGTGCCGAGGCGGTCGAGAACGCCGTCAAGGTCGCGCGAGTCGCGACCGGCCGAACGGCCATCATCTCCTTCACCGGCGCCTTCCACGGCCGCACCATGATGGGCATGGCGCTGACGGGTAAGGTCGTCCCCTACAAGCGCGGCTTCGGACCCTTCCCGGCGGACGTGTTCCATGCGCCCTTCCCGAAACCCTATTTCGACATCACGGCCGAGGACGCGATGGCGGGCCTCCAGGACATCTTCGCGGGCGATGTCGATCCGGCGCGGGTCGCGGCCATTATCATCGAGCCGGTGCAGGGTGAGGGTGGGTTCTACGTGGCACCGACGGAATTCCTGAAGGCGCTCCGCAAGATCTGCGACGAGCACGGCATCCTCTTCATCGCCGATGAAATCCAGACCGGCATGGGCCGCACCGGCAAGATGTTCGCCGTCGAGCACTCGGGCGTGGTGCCGGACCTGATCGTGACCGCGAAGGGCCTCGCCGGTGGCTTCCCGCTTGCGGCCGTCACGGGACGCGCCGAGCTGATGGATGCAGCCCTTCCGGGCGGTCTCGGTGGCACTTATGCGGGCTCGCCCGTCGGTCTCGCGGCGGCCAACGCCGTCCTCGACGTCATGGAGGATGAGAAGCTCTGCGAGAAGGCGGTGGCGCTCGGCAAGCTCATGAAGGGCCGGCTCGAGGACATGCAGAAGAAGAACGAATTCTCCTGCATCGGCGATGTGCGTGGCTTGGGCGCCATGATCGCCGTGGAGCTGGTGAAAGATCGCGTCTCGAAGACGCCGGATGCGGACCTGACGAACCGCGTCGTCGCCAAGTGCCAGGAGAAGGGTTTGCTGATCCTGACCTGCGGCCCCAACGCCAATGTCGTGCGCTTCCTCGCGCCACTCACCTGCCCGACCGACCTCGCCAAATCCGGCATGGACATCTTCGAAGAGGCGCTGGGTGAGGCGGTTGGCGCCGCGTGATGTAGGCATCTGTGATCAGGCATCGGGATCCTCGCTCGATCAGCGAAGCCGTACTTCCTTCCCCCCGTGAGGGGGAAGGCCAAGCGCCTTGGACTTAGATGCGCAGCAGCTAAGTCCCTAGGCGCTTGGGATGGGGGGGGCGACGCGGGCAAAGAGTTCGCCGCATACCCCCCACCCCGGCCCTCCCCCTCAAGGGGGGAGGGAGAAACATGTCGCGGATTTGCTTTGCGATAGAAAGCTATGAAGTTGATGCGCTGCCGATAGAGGCTGCATCGATACGGGAGATAAGACGATGGCCGCTGCCGAGCAAAAATCTTCGACCTCCAAGTCCCAGAGCCGCGCCGCCTTCCAGTGGGAGGATGCGTTCCTGCTCGAGGAGCAGCTCACCGACGAGGAGCGGATGATCCGCGACTCGGCGCGCGCTTATGCGCAAGAGAAACTCGCGCCGCGTATCCGCCAAGCCTATCGCGACGAGAGTTTCGATCCCTCGATCCTGAAAGAGATGGGCGATCTCGGCCTGCTCGGCGTGACATTGCCCGAGGAGTACGGCGGCGCCGGCGCCAACTACGTCGCCGATGGTCTCGTCAAGCGCGAGGTCGAGCGCGTCGATTCTGGCTACCGCTCGATGATGAGCGTTCAGTCATCCCTCGTGATGTATCCGATCTATGCCTATGGCGACGAGACGCAGAGGAAGACCTATCTGCCCAAGCTCGCTTCCGGCGAATGGATCGGCTGCTTCGGCCTGACCGAGCCCGATGCGGGTTCCGATCCCGGCGGCATGAAGACGAAGGCCGAGAAGACGGCCAAGGGCTATCGCCTCTCGGGCGCGAAGATGTGGATATCCAACGCGCCCGCCGCCAACGTCTTCGTCATCTGGGCCAAGAGCGAGGCGCATGGCGACGAGATCCGCGGCTTCGTGCTGGAAAAGGGCATGAAGGGCCTGTCGGCGCCGAAGATCGAGGGCAAGCTGTCGCTACGTGCCTCGATCACCGGCGAGGTCGTCATGGACGGCGTCGAGGTGCCCGAAAGCGCGCTGTTGCCGAACGTCTCGGGTCTCAAGGGCCCGTTCGGCTGCTTGAACCGGGCGCGCTACGGCATCGCCTGGGGCACCATGGGAGCGGCCGAAGCCTGCTGGCACGCGGCTAGACAGTATGCGCTCGACCGCAAGCAGTTCGGCAAGCCGCTGGCGCAGACGCAGCTCGTGCAGAAGAAGCTCGCCGACATGCAGACCGAGATCACGCTCGGCCTGCAGGCGGCGCTGCGCGTCGGCCGCATGATCGACGAGGGCAAGGTGATGCCGGAGGCGATCAGCCTCATCAAACGCAACAATGCCGGCAAGGCGCTCGATATCGCCCGTCAGGCCCGCGACATCCACGGCGGCAACGGCATTTCCGATGCCTTCCCCGTCATGCGCCACATGATGAACCTGGAGACGGTCAACACCTACGAGGGCACGCACGACGTGCACGCGCTGATTCTGGGTCGAGCGCAGACCGGACTGCAGGCTTTCTTTTGAGGCGCGGCGTCAGTCGTGGGGGATCACCGCGACGGCGCCGCTCGAAATGATGTTCCGGTCCGCCGTGACGAGCGTCAGGCCGAGCACGCGCGTGGTCGCGACGAGCAGTACATCCGCGGGATCGCGATGGGGCAGCTTGAACCGGCCGATCTCCCGCGCAACCTTTCTGGTCACCGGTGCGTCCCTTAGCGGGACCCGGCTCATAGCCTCGTCGAGCCACTGCTCGACATCGGTGATCATTGGCAATTTGCGTTTCGTGTGCAGAGACAGGACCTCGGCAACAGAGATCGGCGATAACCAGACCTCAGAACTCGGATCGATCAGGATCGCGGCTGTTTTCTTGCCCAGTCGGCTCGGTTCCATGGCGGCCCAAATCCACGCATGCGTGTCGAGCAGCAGCCTCATCGGCGCTTCAACGGGGGCGCGGTGAGAGGTGGAGCGGGCTCGGCGTTGAGCTCGTCCCACTCACGGACGCTCTCCTCGTCGTCGCCTTCGTCCCAGCCGCTGTCTTCCGGCTCGACAGTCACGACCTCACTGCCTTCGAGCATGTAGCCGAGTTTGAAGCCGCCGGTCTTGCGGATCGACGGAATCACATCAGCCACTGGCTTGCCGAACCTCGTCACCTGGATGGGCTCGCCGGTCTTGCGCACGCGCTCGAGGACCGCGAGGCAGGTGGCCTTGAACTTGGAGATGGAGATCGTTTCCATGATCATTTTGACCATGGTCAATGACCATGGTCAAATGTGAATGTCGGGCGTGTGACGGCGCTCCTCGTGATAGCAAACCGGTTCCTCGGCCGCCGCCAGCCCTGGGCGTGGGATGCTTGTTTGGCCTCGACGCCGGAACGGCTGGCCTCGACAGTTGATCTCACGGGAAATTTCCGCCCGGACAGCTGGAGGGCAGCACTTGGTCCAACCCTTGCTCGGCCTGCGCGCATCGGCTAGGCAGAGCGCCAACATCATAAGCCTCGCCGGCCCAAATCGGGCGGCCCGGGAGCGGTGAATGACCTACATCGTCAACGAAAACTGCATCAAGTGCAAATACATGGACTGCGTCGAGGTCTGCCCCGTGGATTGTTTCTACGAGGGTGCCAACATGCTGGTGATCCACCCGGATGAGTGCATCGACTGCGGTGTTTGCGAGCCGGAATGCCCGGTCGACGCCATCAAGCCGGACACCGAGCCTGGCCTCGAGAAGTGGCTCGAGCTAAATCGCTCCTACTCCGAGCAGTGGCCGAACATCACGTCCAAGAAGGACGCGCCGGCGGACGCCAAGAGCTGGGAAGGGGTCGCCAACAAATTTTCCGAGCATTTCTCAGCCGATCCGGGCGAGGGTGATTAACAACGGCCTTCCGAACAGGCTTTCGGCCGTTAGGATTGATGGCCTGGGCAAAAGCCTAATTCTCCTGATCCGAAAGCGACATGGCGGGGTTCGGCCGCGCCGGATTGCCCTCTGTAACACGATGGTTAACCCTCCTCGAGGAGGAGTATGCAACCCATCTCGTCACGAAGCCCTTCATTTTCAGGGAGATTCGTGGTATTGGTCTCCCCGGTGCAAGTTGAGTGGCCGCAATGGCGCAAAAAATGCCCCGCCGCTGAGTTGGTGGAGGCAATAGCCTGAATACGACCGCAGAACGACCCCGCCGGAATACCGTCCGGGCGTTGGTTTTGCGGTTTGTTGTTGTGGAGACCTGGCTGCCCGCTTTCTGGCCCCGCCCGGTGAGTACCTGGCGATTCAGGGGGTGACGAGAAGCATGCATGGGATGGCGTACCGCCGGTAACGGGCACATACAAAGCTTCGGCCGGCATCGACTTCGGGACATTGGGGTATCGACTGTCGGGCCATTCCCTTGGGGATGGCTTGCGTGCGAATAGGTGAGTGAGAAGAGTATGGCTGCGAACAAAACGATAAAGTCGCCTGCCAAGTCCAAGGCTCCCGTCAAGGGCAAGGCCGAGGTGGCAAAGAAGGTGGCAGCGAAGGCCAAGGCTGTCGCCAAGGCCCCGGCGAAAACTAAAGACGTTCCAAAAATCGTGAAGAAAGCGCCGGCCGTCGCCGCGCCTGCGAAGGTGCGCAAGGTCGAGCCTGTGCCGGCTGCGACCAAGCCGGCAACCAAGATTGAACCCAGCAGCAAGAAGAGCATTGTGAGCGTAGCAGTAAAGAAGTTTCTCGAGAAGAAGGCCGCAGCCGCGGCGAAGAACGCGGCATCGGCCGCAAAGCCGGCTGTCGCGGTGGCAAAGCCCGTAGCGAGCCCGACTAAGGCTGGCCCGGCTATAAAGACGGCTGCTCCGGCGGTCGCCAAGGCCCCGCCTGCCGCTGGAAAGGCTGCTCCGGTGGCGAAGCCGCAAGCTTCGGGCGTGGCCCAGAAGGCTGCACCGAAGGCTTCGGAGCCTGCAATCGTGCTGCCCCTCAAGAAGCTGCCGCTCGACAGCAAGCCCGTCGCGCCGAAGGCGCCGGCTCCCCTTGCCGCGAAGTCTGGCACGCCGATCGCCGCAAAGCCCACAGTCCCGGTGGCGACGGGTCCCAAGCCCGGACAGCCGCAGTCCAAGGCGCTAGCTGCGCCGGTGGTGGCGGCCCAACCCGACCCCAAGAAGCCGATGAAGCCCGCCAACCAGCGGCACGGCTTCCGCACGAACGAATACATCGTCTACCCCTCGCACGGCGTCGGCAAGATCGTGCGCATCGAGGAGCAGGTGGTGGCCGGCTATAGCCTGGAGCTCTTCGTCATCCACTTCGAGCAGGAGAAGATGACGCTCCGCGTTCCGACGGCCAAGCTCGCCAGTGTCGGCATGCGCAAGCTCGCCGAGAGCGGCATCGTCGACCGCGCGATGGAGACGTTGAAGGGCCGCGCCCGCATCAAGCGGACGATGTGGAGCCGCCGTGCGCAGGAGTACGAGGCGAAAATCAACTCCGGCGATCTCGTCGCGATCGCCGAGGTGGTGCGCGATCTCTTCCGCGCCGAGACGCAGCCGGAGCAGTCCTACTCGGAGCGTCAGCTGTTCGAGCAGGCTCTCGATCGCATGTCGCGCGAGATCGCGGCGATCGAGAACCTCGATGATCGCGGCGCGACGCAGAAGGTGATCGAGGTGCTGTCGAAGAGCGCCAAGAACCGCAAGGCCGTCGAAGCTGCGGCAGCCGAGCCGGCGGTCGATGCCGGCGGTGCCGAGCGGGCTGCTTAGTCCGTCGCGATACGAGCAAACCAGATGAAGAGCCCCGGCATCAGTCGGGGCTCTTTGCGTTTGGGGTCATGGCGATCGGGATCGACGGTACTGGCGGCGCGGTGACTGCCTCGTCGGTCTTGTCCAGCACCTCGATTTGCTCGGGATGCGTCAGGCGAATGAGCGGGCCGTTCCAGCGCTCGACCCAGCCTCTGAGGCGCACCTTGCGGCCTTTCAGCTTCAACAAATCGATGCCCGCCGTTTCGAAACGCTTGCGGTCGCGCCCCGAGACAATGGCCGTCAGGTCCTTCGACCAGTCCGTGCCGAAATCGAGATAGACGCGCCGTTTGCGCTCCTGGGTTTCGCGCACCCGCCCCTCGACGATCTGGTAGCTCTGGACGAAGTCCGCGAGCTCGTGCGCCTTGTCGGCCTCGCGGATCTGATAGGCGGCGTGCGCCCAGAGTCCGCGCTTGGCGCGACGGGCGTTGATTTCCGCAGCCAGCAATTCGGTGACGCAGCTCCGGCTATCGGTTGAGGAGGCGACACGGGCGTGGCCTTGCTCGACAAGCCATTCACCGATCCACCGGTCCTGCTTGCCGTCGGCGAGAAAAACGTGGGCGAGTTGGCGTCCGTAACGGTCCGTCTGACGGCCAGCCATGCTGATCCGCGCAGATTTTCCCGCAAGAAGATCGGCGAGAGCCTTGCGCGACGCCTCGGCTGGCTCCCAAACGGCATCGGCTGCGAGACCGGGAGGTGGGGAGGGGGCTAGGATGCCGAGGAGTTTCACCTCGCGTCCGTCGTCGAGCTTGATCGTCTCGCCATCGAGGACGGCGACAACCGCGCGGGCGGTTTGCTTGCGGACCTCGCAGGCGGCGAAGGCGATGGGAGATGCGATCAGCGCGGCAAGAAGAGCGAAGCAACTCGCCGCTGCTGCCTCGCGACTACGCATCAAAGCGTCAGCCCCGCCGGCAGCGGCGCCTGCTGTAGGCCACGGAGCCTATGATGGGTCGCCAGATCGCGCACCCACTCGTAGTAGATCCCCTTAACCGATTGGATGACGACACCCGCCTCTCTGAGGCGGCGGATGCCGGTGTCATGATGCGGCGGAGGCGAGTGCGTCGCGTCCTCGATGACGACGGGACGGATGCCCCGCGCCGCCAGGCCAAGTGCCGAATGGGCGATGCAGACATCGGTTTCCAGGCCGATGAGCACGGCGGTGGTGCGGCCCGTCGCCTCGACATCGGCAAGGATCGGCGCCTGATCGGTCAAGCCGAAGATCATTTTGTCGTGCACTTTGGCTCCGGGGGGTAGCTCGTCTGCGAGCGCTGCCGTCAGCGGACCGTCACGGGCGACATCCTCGGCGGTGGCGACAATCGGAATGTCCAGAGCGCGCGCCACCCGCATCAGCCAGGCCATGCGCTCGACCAGCGGTCCGCGCACGTCGAGCGGCAGCTTGCCGAGAAAGTAATCCTGCACGTCGATGACGATGAGAACCGACCGGTCACGCTCGACGAGGCCATGCCCTTCTCTGATCAAACCAGCCATCGATCCCTCGCCAGAAGCCAAATGTCATGATCGGCCCCCGCACCCGGGTCGTCACGGCACGGCCGATTGAGTAACATACTTCCCATGGAACAGCAGCCCGTCACGCCGCCCCCGGCATCAGGCCTCAAGAACCTCCTCGCGCACATCACGCAGCGCTATCCCGAACTTTCCCCCCAGCTCCGGCAGGCGGCCAAGATCGCGCTTGAGCGGCCGGAGGACGTGGCGCTGCGCTCCATGCGGGCTTTGGCGGGGGAGGCCGGTGTGCCGCCGTCGACCATGGTCCGTCTCGCCAAAGCCCTCGACCAGCCGAGCTACGAGGCCTTCCGGCGCGTGTTCCAGGAGGCGCTCAGAACATCGGGAACCGATTTCGTGGCGCGCGCCGAATGGCTGCAGCGGTTGCCCGAGGGCGGGCGCGCGAGCGGCGTCGTTGGCGGCATGGCCGAAGCCATCCTCTCCAATGTCGAGGCGGCCTTTCGCGGCAATGAACCGGCGACGTTGGCCGCCGCCGCCGAGAAGCTCCGCACCGCGCGTACGGCCTATGTCGTGGGCATTGGGGGCATGCACGCGCCCGCCGCCTATTTCCACTATGTCGCCCGGATGACCCGGCCGAATGTCGTGCTCGCCCAGCCCCTGATGGCGAGCATGGTGGATGAGCTGGCCGGTATCGGCGCGAAAGACGCGGTGCTTGTGCTTTCGGTTGCGCCCTATGCCGCGCAATCGGTCGAGACGGCGGCGTTTGCCAAAGCGTCCGGAGCCCATGTCATAGCACTCACCGACAGCCGCGCGGCGCCGCTCGCGCCACTTGCCGGCACGCTGTTGCTGGTGCCGACGGCAACACCCCAGTTCTTCCCCTCGCAGGCCGCGACGATCGCGCTGCTCGAGACTCTGATCGCGCTGCTCGTCTCGTCCGGGGACAAAGCGGTGCTGGGGCGGCTGGAGGAGGTCGAGCAGCATCGCCGCCGGGCCGGCGTCTACTGGCCGCGCGGGGAGGCGTAGGGGATGGCCGACGACAAGAGCGTCCGGGATTTCTACAAGCTGCGCTATGCCGCTGAAGCCGAGGCGCTGCAGAACAGGGTTTTCGCCGAGGCCGATCCCGGTTACTTCGGTCAGGGCAGCTGGACCTCGACGGCGGATTATGACCGCTTGTTCGATTGGCTCGAGGTGGCCCCCGAGCATCAGGTGCTGGACATCGCCTCGGGGGGCGGCGCGCCGGCCCTCCGGCTTGCCGAGCGGCGGGGCTGCAAGGTCATTGGCATCGATCGAAGCACCGATGCGGTAGCGACGGCGTCGCGGCGTGCAGCCGAGCTCGACCTCTCCGACCGCGCGAGGTTCGACGTGGCCGACGCCACGTCCAGCCTGCCCTTCAATGATGTTACATTCGATGCCGTGATCTCGGTCGACGGCCTCATCCATCTCCCCAACCGCCCGAACGTGCTCGCCGAATGGGCGCGCGTCCTGAAGCCCGGCGGACGCCTCGTCTTCACCGACCAGATTGTCACGGGGCCGATCATGAACACCGAGCTCACCATCCGCGCGCCGGATTTCACTTTTCTCATCACCCATCCGGGCTACAACGAGGACCTGCTCGCCGCTGCCGGCTTCGACCTCC
This sequence comes from uncultured Alphaproteobacteria bacterium, assembly GCA_963741525.1. Classification (GTDB taxonomy): domain Bacteria; phylum Pseudomonadota; class Alphaproteobacteria; order Rhizobiales; family Hyphomicrobiaceae; genus JANNSX01. Next base: position 526,318 of record CAVUIW010000027.1, on the reverse strand, counting down.
TCCGGCGCGAGGACTTGACCGGAATGATCGCCCGGCTGGCCCGTGGCCACTGGCAGGCCCGGGAGCGCCACCGCGAGGCGCTCATGGCGCTCGAAGGGCAGGAGCGATTCGAGGCCCTGACGGCTTACCGCCGCATGGCCGAGACGCTCGCGACCGAGCGCCGCCTGTCGCATGTGGCCTTTCTCGCGCGGCGGCGAGGGTAGAGCACGTTCAGGCCGCATGGCCGCCCCCCGGCGCCCGAGTTTCCCCCGCCAGCCAAAGCCGCTATGCTGGCTTTGAAGAACAACCGACCACCCACGAGGGCTTCCCCATGGACAAATCCGCCGCCCGCAACTTTCCGCTCGAGGACATCGACCGCGAGAGCCTGTTCCACCCGATGACCTCGATCGCCGATCACCTCGCCCGCGGCCCACTGATTGTGACGGATGCGCGTGGCGTGCGTGTTCGCGACAATCAGGGCCGCGACATCATCGATTGCGGCGCGGGGCTGTGGTGCGTCAACATCGGCTACGGCCGCAAGGAGATGGCCGAGACCGCCCGAAAGGCCGTCGAGGATCTGGCCTATTTCCACATCTTCGCCGGCTCCTCCAACGAGCCGATCATTCGCTTGGCCGAGAAGGTGCTCGACCTCTTCCACACCAAGGCCAACGCGCCGCAGATGTCGAAGGTGTTCTTCGGCCAGGGCGGGTCGGATGCCAACGACACGAACTACAAGCTCGTCCGCTACTACAACAATCTGCGCGGCCGGCCGGAGAAGAAGAAGTTCATCTCGCGCAACGGCGCCTATCACGGTCTGACCTTCGCGGCTGCGGGCCTGACCGGCATTCCGGCCTATCACAAGGCCTGGGATCTTCCGCTGCCCGGCATCTTCCACGTCGAGTGCCCGCACTATTTCCGTTTCGGCAAGGCGGGCGAGACCGAGGAGGCCTTCACCAAGCGCCTGATCGCCGAGATCGAGGCCTTGATCGCGCGTGAGGGCCCCGAGACCATCGCGGCCTTCATTGCCGAGCCGATCATGGGCACGGGCGGCGTGCTGATCCCGCCCAAAGGCTACTTCGAGGCGCTACAACCGATCCTGAAGAAGCACGACATCCTGTTCATCGCCGACGAAGTCATCACCGGTTTCGGCCGCACGGGCCATTGGTTCGCCACCGGCGGCATGAAGCTCGAGCCCGACATCGTGACGCTCGCCAAGGGCATCACTTCGGCGCATTTCCCGGTCTCGGCCTCCGTCATCTCGGAGAAGATCTGGAACGTGCTGCGCGATGCCTCGCCCGAGATGGGGCCCGTCATGCACGGCTTCACCTATTCGGGTCATCCCGTCGGCGGCGCGCTGGGCATGACCAATCTCGCGATCATGGAGCGGGAGCGGCTGCCGGAGAACGCGGCCGAGGTCGGGCCCTATCTCCAGAAGCTTCTGACTGAGGCGACGGCGGACTGCCCCTATGTCGGCGAGGTGCGCGGCATGGGCCAGATGATCGCCATCGAGTATGTGGCCGACCGGAAGTCGAAGAAATTCTTCAATCCGAAGGCCAATGCGCACCGTATCGTCGCGGCGAAGGCGCTCGCCGCCGGCGTCATGACGCGTGCGCTCCCCTTCATCGAGACGACGAGCTTCTCGCCGCCCTTGACGATGAACCGGGCCGAGGCCGATGAGGCCGTGGAGCGTTTCTCGAAGGGCTTGAAGGCCGCGCTGCCGGAGCTCGATAAGGCGGCGGCGATGTAGGGCGGGCGCAAAACGCCTTTGCTTTGGTGACGATAGAAATGCTTGAAACGGTGCTGGATCAGCCGGGTCGTGCGCAAGCGCGGCCCGGTTTTTTGTTGGGCGGGCACAAACGAGCAATTGTCAGCGGCAATCGCCTGAGCCGTAGGTTGGGTCAACCCCAGACTTTGTCCAGGGGCAGACCCAACGTGGACTTGCGCATGTGGCTGTTGGGTCTTCGGCGCGCCCGACCCAACCCACGAGCACATCCATGATTGCCACCCCCGCCGCCTTCTTCGGCACCGCCTATCATGCGCCCGCGCGCGGCAGGATCGAGGTGCTTGAGGGAGCGCTGATCGAGACCGGCGCGGACGGACGGGTTGCGCGTGTGACCGCGCATGGCGCACCGGAGCACGCGGCGAGAGTCAAGGCGGTGACGGAGGCTGGTCACCTGACGCGCTTGGCCGCCACCCAAGTCCTCATTCCCGGCCTCGTCGATCTCCACATCCATGCGCCGCAGTTCCCACAGCTCGGCAAGAACCTGCACCTGCCGCTCGAGAACTGGCTGCAGCGATGCACGTTTCCGCTGGAAGCACGCTATGTCGACCTCGCCTTCGCCGAGAACATCTATCTGCAACTGGTCGAGACGCTCCTCGCCAACGGCACGACGACGGCGGTCTATTTCGCAACCGTTCATCTTCCCGCCTCGGTGGCACTGGCCAAAACCTGCCTCGACCTCGGCCAGCGCGCCTATGTCGGTCGCGTCGCCATGGACAATCCGGATCAGTGTCCGGACTTCTATCGCGACGCCTCGGCCGAGGATGGACTGGCGCTGACGCGCGAGCACATCGCGCAAGTTCGCGCACTCCCCGGCAACGGCGGCCTCGTGCAACCGGTGGTGACGCCGCGCTTCATTCCCTCCTGCACCGGCAAGATGCTCGACGGCCTCGGCCGCATCGCCGCCGACACGAAAACAATCGTTCAGACGCATTGCTCGGAGAGCGATTGGCAGCACGGCTATGTGCTCGATCGCTATGGAAAATCCGACACGGAAGCGCTCGCGGGCTTCGGGCTGATGGAGCGCAACACCGTGCTGGCGCATGCCAATTTCATCTCGGGCTCCGACATGGCGACGATCAAGAGCCAGGGCGCCGGTATCGCGCATTGTCCGCTCTCCAACTACTATTTCTCCAACGCCGTGTTCCCGCTCCGCCGCGCGCTCGACTTCGGTCTCAACGTCGGCCTCGGCACCGACATTTCCGGTGGGCATTCGCCCTCCATTATCGACAACGCTCGGCAGGCGATTGCATCATCACGCGCCTTGGAGGAAGGCGTTGATCCGGGGCTCTTGGCGAAGGATCGCGGCAGGGCTGGCCAGCGCATCGACTTCCGCGAGGCCTTCTGGCTTAGCACCCGTGGCGGCGCCGAGGTGCTGGGGCTCGATGCCGGTGTGTTCCGCGCGGGCGCCGCCTTCGACGCGGTACTCATCGACCTCGCCGCACCGGGTTCTAACGTCCGCGCCTTCGAAGGCCTCGATAGTCACGAGGATGTGCTGGAGAAGATCGTCTCGACGGCAGCGAGAGCGAACGTTGTGGGGGTGTGGGTCGAGGGGCGGAAGGTTTCTGCGTGACCCATGCTCCGACCATCCGCCGCGCCACCGCCGCCGATGCTGTAGCCATCCGCGACCTCACACGCTTGGCCTACGCAAAATGGGTGCCGCTCATCGGTCGCGAGCCGCTGCCGATGCAAGCGGACTACGATCGTGCGGTGGCTGAACATCTGATCGAACTTGCGGAGCAGGACCGCAAACTCGTCGCGCTGGTCGAGATGATTGAAGCACCGGATCATCTGTTGATCGAGAATCTCGCGGTACATCCCGATGTACAAGGCCAGGGTCTCGGCGAGCGCTTGCTGCATCATGCGGAGGCCACGGCCTGCAAACTCGGCCATCCCGAAATCCGCCTCTACACCAACGAAAAATTCGCCGCCAACATCGCTTTCTACTCGCGTCGCGGATACATCACCTACCAGACAGGCTCCATCATTCCCGGAAGCGTGACCATCTACATGAAGAAATCCATCGGTGATCGAGGCTGAAACCGAGCATGCGCAACGATCCCAAGCGCTTCAATCTCAATCCAGGCCGCCCAACCATGATGGCGGTCGTCACCACCGGCAACGGCGGCGCCGACAAGCTCGTCTGGTGCGAGGTACGGCGGCCGGAGCCGGGTCAGGGCGAGGTGCTTCTCAGGGTGCTTGCGGCCGGCGTCAACAACACCGAGATCAACACGCGCATCGGTTGGTACTCGTCCAGTGTGGCGGGCGACACGGCCGACGCGGCGTCCTCCCAGGAAACAGGAGCAGCCGATGTGGCCGACGGCGGCTGGAACGGCGCGACCCCGTTTCCGATCATCCAGGGCACGGATTGCTGCGGACGCGTGGTCGCCGTCGGGCCGGAGGCCGACGCGACGCTCATAGGCAAGCGTGCGCTCGTGCGCGCCTGCATGCGCGCCGCCGGCTATGCGTCGATGGACACGATCTGGATGGGCTCCGACTTCGACGGCGCTTTTGCGGAGTTTGTAAAGGTGCCGGCCGCTGAGGTGTTCCCGGTCGACTGCGCCTGGAGCGATGCCGAGCTCGCTACCATTCCCTGCGCCTACGGGACAGCGGAGAATCTGCTGCATCGTGCCGAAGCCGGACCAGGACAACACGTGTTGATCACGGGGGCATCCGGCGGGGTCGGCTCGGCGGCCGTGCAACTTGCGAAGCGGCGCGGCGCCACCGTGGCGGCGGTCGCCGGTCGCGACAAACATGAAGCCGTGCGCGCCATCGGCGCCGATCGCATGCTCGATCGCAACGAGGCGCCGGCGGCGATGCTCGGCAAGGACTGCGTCGACGTGGTCGTCGACTGCGTGGCCGGCGATGGCTTCGCCGGTTTGCTCGAGGTGCTCCGGCGCGGCGGGCGCTATGTGACCTCCGGCGCGATCGCCGGCCCGATCGTCTCGCTCGATATGCGCACGCTCTATCTCAAAGACCTGCGGCTCATCGGCGGCACGGCCTGGGACGAGCCGGTGTTTCCAAACCTCATCCGCTACATCGAGCGCGGCGAGATCCGCCCGCTGCTGGCGGCGACCTACCCGCTCGAGCGCATTGCCGATGCGCAACGCGACTTCCTGGCCAAACGTCATGTCGGCAAGATTGTGCTGACACCACCTAGAGCATCGTGCGATTAATCGTGCTCGAACACGATGCTCTAGGTTATTGGTTTTTCGCGGCGTTTCGCGCAAAACCGCTTCACACTTTTGCGCACGCCGCTCTAGTGGCCCGTCGCGCCAAAATCGAGTGATCGCCGGGCGTCCATCCGATTTTGGCGCGACATAAGGGCCACTAGCAAAATCATGAGCTTAGTGTGGCGTTCATCGCGCCATAGTTGACACGGACCCTGCAGCGAGACTGGTCAACTATGGCGCGACGCCACACTGGCCTCAGCTGAAGAAGGATCGCCTCATGCCCACCCTCCATGACCCCATCACCATCGGCGCCTGGAAGCTGAAGAACCGCATCCTCATGGCGCCGATGACGCGCGGGCGCGCCACGCGCGATTTCGTGCCAGAGCCGATCATGGCCCAGTACTACGCCCAGCGCGCTTCGGCCGGTCTTGTTCTCTCGGAAGCGACCGGCATCAGCCGTGAAGGACTAGGCTGGCCGTATGCGCCGGGCATTTGGACAGGCGAGCACGTGAAAGGCTGGCGGGCGGTCACCAAGGCCGTGCACGCGAAGGGTGGGCTCATCCTCTGCCAGCTCTGGCACATGGGCCGCGTGGTGCCGTCCGAATTCCTCGGCGGTGCCCCGCCGGTTTCAGCCTCGGCCACGCTGGCGCCTGGCGGCTCCTACACTTATGAAGGCAGGAAGCCCTACAGCCGAGCACGGGCCCTCCAGCTCGACGAAATTCCGCGCGTCATCGAGGATTACCGCCGCGCCACCGTCAATGCGCTCGAGGCCGGTTTCGACGGAGTGCAGCTGCATGCCGCCAATGGCTATCTCGTTGACCAGTTTCTGCGAGACGGCACGAATGAGCGAGCGGATGGCTATGGCGGATCCATCGAGAACCGGCTGCGCTTCCTGATCGAAGCCACCAAGGCCATCATATCCGTGGCGGGCGCCGGCCGGACGTCCGTGCGCCTCTCGCCCAACGATGCTGTCGAAGGCTGCGCCGAGAGCCACATGGACGTGCTGTTTCCGGCTGCCGCGAAGGCGCTCGATGGCCTCGGCATCGCGCTGCTCGAAATGCGCAATGCCCGCGCTGGCGGCGACGATTACACCGGCGACACCACCGAGGATAATGTTCCCGCCATTCGCCGCGTTTTCAAGGGCGCGCTGGCTCTCAACTCGAACTATGCACCACAAGAAGCAAACAAAATTCTCGCCGCTGGCCAAGCCGATGCCTTCGCATTCGGCCGTCGCTTCCTTGCCAATCCCGATCTTCCACGCCGATTCGCAGCAGGCGCGCCACTGAACCCCGCCGACGAGGCGACGTTCTATTCGCAGGGCGCGAAAGGCTACAACGATTATCCAGTGCTGGAGGCGTAGACTAAATCCGTGAGCTGTGCCTAATCCGGCAACTCGCCCAAGGCGTCGAGCACCATCGAGTGGAAATGGTGCAGCCCGTGCTCGCTGATGAAGGTGCGGTCCTTGTCGATGATGAAGCGACCTTGGCTGTAGCCCTTCGAGTGCAAGCCGCGCTGCACGCTTTCGACGAGCGCGATGTCCTCGGGGTTCAGCACCTTGTCGACGTACGCGATGGCCTCGTCGATGATCTTCTGCGACACGTCCTCGGCGAAGAAGAAATCGAAGTGCTCTTCCGTTGTCTCCGGGCCCGTCGGCATGATGTGCAGGATGCCGACATTCGAGCAGCCGGGGAAGGTGTTGTAGGTCATGGAGGGCCAGACCCAGAAGCCGGCGAAATTGCCCTCCTGGCCCGGGATCAGGCAGATGGCGCTGTTGTCGGCCCGGCCTGGCGGCGAGATGTGGCTCGAGTAGATGCCGTGCGTGATGGTGCGGTAGTTCTTGATGTCGACGAGCTCGACGAAGGCCGGATGCGCGGGTGTGCAGTGGTAGCACTCGAGATAGTTGTCGACGACGTTTTTCCAATTCGCCTTGAGGGTATAGCTCAGCCGTTTGGCGAGCTTCAAATTCTCGATCTCAGGGCAGAACTTGCGAAGCTCGCCCGCGAGACCTTCGCTCTGCTCGCTGAGTGAGGGGGCATCGGGATCGAGGTTGACGTAGACGAAGCCGGCGATCGCCTCGACGCGGACGGGCTTCAGCGCGAACTCCTTGGCCTGGAAGCCCGCAACCTTCTTCTGCCCGACCGCCGAGCGGAGGTTGCCGTCGGTGTGATAAGTCCAGGCGTGATAGGGGCAGGTGATGAGCTTGGCCTTGCCGCAACCCTTGAGAAGCTCGTGCGCGCGATGCGAGCAGACATTGTAGAAGGCCCTGAGCTCGCCGTCCTGGCCGCGGATGACGACGACGTTCTGGTCGCCGACCTTGGTTGTGATGTAGCTGCCTTGCTCGCTCACCTGGCTGACATGCCCGGCATAGTTCCAGGTCCGGTAGAAGATCGCCTCGAGCTCGCGCCGGTAGATCTCCGGATCGACATAGTAGCGCGCGGGCAGCGTGAAGGAGGTCTCCGGGTTCCGCGAGAAGCGGCCGGCGGGGTGGGGGAGTTTCCGGTCGACGACGTTCATGAGGTGCCTCCTGTGATGGGGCGAATTCGCGGAAACTCTAGCAGATGCGGGTGGCCCATGCCAAAGGCCGGACCAGTGCGTGGCACTCAAGCCTGCCGGTCAAGGAATGCTCAGCACGATCTTGCCCGTCGTGCCGCCGGCTTCGAGCTTGCGGTGGGCGGTCGCAGCCTCGGCGAGGGCGAACGTGTCCTGGATATGAACCCTCAATCGACCCGCCGCGGTATCGGCGAGGGCCCGCTCGACGATTTGGCGCTGGGCGACGAGACGGTCGGTCAGGCCGAGCCACATCGGCGTCAGCATCATGACATTGTGAAGGGTGAGGTTCATATTGTAGGCGGTGGTCTCGGCATCGTCGCCGGGCATGCCGATGAGGGTCGAGATCCGGCCGTAGAGCGCCATGGCCTTGAAGGTCTTCTGGAGCGTTTCGCCGCCTTGGTTGTCGAAGGCGGCGTCGAGCCCTTTGCCGCCGGTCCAGGCGCGGGCTTCCGAGACGAAGTCGACGTCCCGGTAGTCGATGGCGCGCTCGGCGCCGAGGCTCTGGGCGAGATCGGCCTTGGCGGCGGTGGAGACGGTTGTGGCCACCCGGGCGCCGGCGAGCCGGCCGATCTGGATCGCCATATGTCCCGTGCCGCCGGCCCCGCCGTGGACGAGCAGTGTCTCGCCGGATGTCACGGCGGCACGCTCGCGCAAAGCCTCGACGGCGGTGATGGCGACGAGGGGGATGGCGGCGGCGGTCTCGAACGAGACGCCGTCGGGGAGGATGGCCAAATAGTCGGCCGGCACGACGGCATGCTCGGCGTAGGTGCCGGGATCGGCGCCGATGCCGCCAAAGCAAAAGGCGACACGATCGCCGGGCTTGACGCGCGTCACGCCTTGCCCGGCCGCCTCGACGACGCCCGCCCCGTCATGGCCGAGCACCAGCGGGCCCGCGCTCTTCACATAAGGACCGAGGCTGCGGAACCAGACATCGGCCGGGTTGAGGCTCGCGGCCTTGAGGCGAACGAGCACGTCCCCCGGCCGGCCAGGCCAGGCGAGATCGATTTCCGCTGTTTCCAGAACCTCGGGACCACCGAGCGATCTGGCGACGATGGCGTGCGTGCGCATGTGGGAATCCTCAAGACTGGTAATCTGGCGCTACGCTTGCCGCGATCGGCCAGTCGGCGCAACCCAGGGGCGATCGGTCATGTGGGATCAGAACTCTCAATAACTATTTCGATAATTCCCGAATAGTCGTTGACACGGCTCAAGCGGTCGCCTATGTGGAGGTTGGCATGAATTCGATCATTCTGGAAACGTCGATGTCTCAACCCGTCCGCCTTGACCTCTCGATCGCCGCCTCGGCGCTGGCGGCGCTGGGCCACGAGACGCGGCTCGCAGTTTATCGCCTCCTCGTCGAGGCGGGCGAAGGCGGCTTGCAGCCGGGCCGCATTGCTGACGCAATGAAGCTTCCGGCGTCCTCGCTGTCGTTCCACCTGATGCACCTACAGCATGCGGGCCTAGTGTCCCACCGTCGCGAAGGTCGCGGGCTCATCTACACCACGCGCTTCGACGTGATGGAGGCGCTGGTCGGCTATCTGCTGGAGAATTGCTGTCGCGGCGTCGGTGGCGAATGCGCGCCGGTAGGTCCGCGAGCCCGATCGAAATCCAAGGCCGAAGCGTAGCCCCCCGATACAGGCGCTAGGAACATCGCCATGCAAGACATGACTCCCACAAGGTCATCGCTCCCAATCGTCATCATCGGCGCCGGCCCCGTCGGCCTTGCCGCCGCCGCCGAGCTGGCCGTCCGCAAAATGCCCTTCGTCGTGCTCGAGATGGGCAACGCCACTGCCGCCGCCGTCCGCGAGTGGGGGCACATCACCTTTTTCTCGCCTTGGCGGTTCAATGTCAGTTGCGCCGCGCGAGAGCTACTGGAGCCCACCGGCTGGCAGCATCCTGAGCCCGACATGGACCCCAAGGGGCATGAGCTGGTGAGCCTCTATCTCGAGCCGCTGACCCGGCATCCCCAGATCGCGCCGCATCTGCGTCTCGGAGCGAAGGTTGTGTCCGTCACGCGCCTGGCCATGGATCGCGTTCCCTCCAAGGGGCGCGAGCAGCGGCCGTTCGAGATCGTCGGCGAGGTCAATGGCAGGCAGGAGCGACTGCTGGCGCGCGCCGTGATCGATGCCTCGGGAACGTGGCGCTCGCCCAATCCGGCCGGTGCGAGCGGCGTGCCAGCCGAGGGCGAGATCGCTTCGGCGGCGCGCATCCGGTACGGCATCCCGGATGTCGCGGGAGCGGAGCGTGCCCGATACGCCGGTAAGCGTGTCGCCGTCATCGGTGCTGGTCACTCGGCGATGGACGGGCTGCTCGGACTGGCTCGTCTCAAACGGGATGTGCCGGCCACCGCGATCCATTGGCTCATGCGTTCGCCCGTGGACGACAAGACCTACGGCGGCGGCCCGGAAGATCAACTCTCGAGCCGAGGGGCCCTGGGCGAGCGCACCAAAGCTCTCGTCGACCAGGGTCTCGTCGAGATCATCGCACCGTTCCGCACGACGTCCTTCGCGCTCACGGGCGAAGTGATCGAGATCACCGGCGAGACCCAGAACGTCACCGCGAGCGAAGTTATTGTCGCCACCGGCTTCCGCCCCGATCTCTCGATGCTTTCCGAGATCCGCCTCGACCTGCACTCCTGGCTCGAATGCCCGCGTGAGCTCGGGCCGCTCATCGACCCCAACGAGCACAGCTGCGGCGATGTCCCCCCGCACGGCGCCATCGAGCTGACGCAGCCAGAGCGCGACTTCTACATCGCCGGCATGAAGAGCTATGGCCGCGCACCGACTTTCCTCATGGCGACCGGCTACGAGCAGGTCCGCTCCATTGTCGCCGCGCTCGACGGCGACTGGGTGGCGGCCCGCGAGACCCACCTTGCGCTGCCGCAGACCGGCGTCTGCGAGGGGATCGGGCATGTCGAGGAGCTGTCGGGCGCCGCAGATGCCTGCTGCGGCGGGCCATCCAAGGCGAATGCGGACGCCTGCTGTGTCGCCGACGAGGAGGTGAAGGCCGCCGGCGGGTCGGGCTGCGGGTGTGGCAGTGAACGTGCCGCAGGCGGAAAGGTCAGCCCGGTTTACGAACAAAGCTGGGGGTAGGCCGGAAGTTCGCTCCTTTGGCCAGTGCTTTACGCCGCCCCCGGTTCAGCCTAGAGTAAAAAAAACGAATCCAGCAATCGCCTGATGGGAAGCGGCGCAAGCCCCGGGATAAGGGGTCGCAAGCTCGGGCCAGGCTCTGGGGTGGGACGTGCAGCGGTCGAGCGGAGACAACCGCGAGGCCGGGCCGCCATGTGCGACGCCGGTAGGGGCCGGCGACGGGCACGGCAATCCGGCAAGCACTGACAGTCCGGCGGAGCGCGCCGGTAACGGCGCTGCCGGCAGCGCCAGCTCACCCATCTATGCGGCCCTCGATCTCGGCACCAACAACTGCCGCCTGCTGGTCGCCAAACCCTCCCGGCGCGGCTTCCAGGTGGTTGACGCTTTTTCCCGGATCATCCGGCTGGGCGAGGGGCTTTCGGCAACCGGCCGCCTCTCCGAAGTCGCCATGGACCGCACCATCGACGCGCTGCAAGTCTGCGCGGACAAGCTCAAGCGCCGGGGTGTAGAGCGCTCCCGCCTCATCGCGACAGAGGCCTGCCGGGCCGCCGCCAATGGCGCGGAATTCCTGGATCGGGTCAAGGATCGGACCGGCCTTGTGCTCGAGATCGTCAGCCGCGAGACCGAGGCGAAGCTCGCGGTCACAGGCTGCGCCTCGCTGATCGACGGCGAGGCGTCGACCGTGCTTGTCTTCGACATAGGTGGCGGCTCCTCCGAGCTCATCTGGCTCGATTTCGGCGATGAGCCGAGGCGGCGGCCGCATCCGCTCGGCCTCGGCGCCGATCGTGCCATCCGCGCCTGGACATCGCTGCCGGTCGGCGTGGTGACACTGTCGGAACAGTTCGGCGGCCGCGAGGTCGATCGCGGCGTTTACGAGGCGATGGTCGCCTATGTGCGCGAGATGCTCGACCGCTTCGAGGCCGTGCACCAGATCGGCGACCGGCTCTGCTCGGGCACTGCGCATCTGCTCGGCACCTCGGGCACCGTGACAACGGTCGCCGGCATCTATCTGGCGTTGCCGGCCTACGACCGGCGCAAGGTCGACGGCTGCTGGCTCGAGAACGCACAGATCCGCGAGGTCTCCGACCGCCTCATCGCCATGAGCTACGACGAGCGCGTGGCGCAGCCCTGCATCGGCCGCGACCGCGCCGACCTGGTGCTCGCCGGCTGCGCGATTCTGGAAGCGATTCTCAGGATGTGGCCCTGCGAGCGGCTGCGCGTCGCCGACCGGGGCCTGCGCGAAGGCATGCTCGCCACCATGATGGCGGAGGACGGCATGCATCGCCGCCGCCGCCGCTTCGAGGCGATGTCTGGGGACGGCCGGTGAAGAAGCCGGGTCCGGGGGGCGCCAGCAAGAAGCCCATCAGCGGCAAGCGCCGCATGGCGGAGCGCCTGAAAACCGCCATGGGGCGCACGCCCTCGCAGCAGAAATGGCTCCGCCGCCAGCTCAACGATCCCTACGTCGCCGCCGCCCGCGAGCAGGGCTATCGCTCGCGTGCCGCCTTCAAGCTCTCCGAGATGGACGATCGCTATCATCTCTTGAAGCGCGGTATGCGGGTGCTGGATCTCGGCGCGACGCCCGGCGGCTGGTCGCAGGTCGCCGCCAAGCAAGTCGGTGCCGGCACGCCGGGCGGCGGCACGGTGCTCGCCGTCGACATCAACGAGATGGGCGCGCTGCCGGACGTGACGTTCCTGCTGCAGGATTTTCTCGAGGAGGGGGCCGAGGAGAAGATCAAGGCGGCGTTGGGCGGCGCGCCGGACGCCGTGCTCTCCGACATGGCCGCTCCCGCCACCGGCCATCGCCAGACCGATCACCTGCGCATCATGGCCTTGTGCGAAGCGGCGACCGCCTTCGCGATGGAGATCCTGGCGCCGGGCGGCTTCTACCTCTGCAAGGTGCTGCAGGGCGGGACAGAGAAATGGCTGCTCGCGGAGTTGAAAGCGAAATTCGCGACGGTGCGCCACGTCAAGCCGCCCGCGAGCCGGCAGGATTCAGCGGAGCTGTATGTGCTGGCGGTGGGGAAGAAGGGGTAGGTGAATTCCCATCCACCTATCGTGGCGGTCCGATCCAGACAGTGAGCCTTGCGGCGCGGCGGGGCCGAGCGTGAGCGAATGTGCAACAGTTCCGTCCGTATTTGCTTTGGTGCACGTCGGCCCTTGTGCAGAACTCGGCGGCGCATCGTTGACCGGCTTGGCCTTCTCCACCTTACTGGCTATTGGGCGTCCATGATCACATGGGCGACAACAGGGGAGATGGATGCAATGTTGCGGGCCTTATCGTTGGCAGTTGCGCTGCTCGCCGGAAGCTTCACGGCAGCCGCCGCGCAAGATATCGCCGGCACCTACACGGTGACGGGCAAGAATCCGGATGGCAGCGAGTACAACGGCGTCGCCACCATCGGCGGCACTGCGGGCGGCGCCTGCGGCATCACCTGGACCATCGGCGACGGCCAGGCGAGCCAGGCCTTCTGCATGCGCCAGGACGAGGTGGTGAGCGCGGCCTATACGCTCGGCGAGTCGATCGGCTTGGTGATCTACCGGATCAATGCCGAGGGCGGGCTCGACGGCACCTGGTCGATCGCGGGCCAGGAAGGCGTCGGCGAGGAGCATCTGACGCCGCAGCCGTGACGGCTTCGCGGCGGCTTCGATAGCGTTTGGTCGATCTAAGAATGCTGGAGTGCGGCAAGGGCAACCGGCGTGTTGCGCTCTGTTCGGTCGCGTGTCCGTCGTGTAGGATCGCGACGTGCGGCCCAGAGCGGGCTGCGGTCAATCGGGTGCGGCAGCCCGCTCTAGGTTCTTGCTTGGTCGCATGCTTTCGCGATTAACCGATGCTCACTTAATCGCAGCATGCTCCAACGCTGCACAGGCTGCCTGTGCCGCGACGAGCTGCGCGTATTCCTTCCAACTGGTGAGTCATTCCCATGCGATGGATCAGAGTGCTGACGCTGCCGGTGGTGCTGGCGGCGGTGCAAGTGACGGCTGGAGGATCAGCTTTCGCAGAGCCAGGACCGGGCTGTGAGCTGCGCGGCCAGGTCGTCTCCGCGAACAGCTCGGAGGCGCTCACCCTCACCTTCGAGAATGCCGGTGCATCCGAGTATCATGTCTACTGGATTGATGGGAGCGGACGCGAGAACGACGGCCAGGGCGGACAATTCCCGATGCTGACCGTCGCCCCGGGGTCGTCCGGCCAGATGCAGACCTTCGCCGGTCACTACTTCTCCGTGTTCGATGGACAGCAGAACTGCCTCGGCGTCGTCATGGCCTCGGGCGACCGGACGGCGGTAGTGCTGCCGATCGGGGCCGCTGGCGGGAGCGGGCAATCGACCGAGCCCGGAACGGCCGAGGGCGAAGCTCAGCCCGAGGCTGGCACGGCCGAAAGCTCCGCAAGCCAGGGCGGCGATCTCGCTCAAGTGACCCTCGACAAGCACAATCAATTGCGTGCGAAGCACTGCGTGCCGCCGCTCGCCTGGAGCGCTGGGCTCGCCGCCACCGCCCAGCAATGGGCGAACGCCTGCGACTTCCGCCACTCCAGCAACGGGCTCGGCGAGAACTTGGCCATGGGCACGTCGGGCGCCTTTCCGCCGGACGCTCAGATCCAGAGCTGGTACGACGAGATCGGGCAATACGACTTCGCTGCGGGACGTTTCACCTCCGGCACCGGCCATTTCACGCAAGTGATCTGGCGCTCCTCGACCGAGCTCGGCTGCGGCGTGGCGACCTGCGGGGGCCAGGACCTGCTCGTCTGCAACTATTCGCCGCCGGGAAATTATAGCGGCGAGTTTCAGGCGAACGTGCCGGAGAGGTGTGAGTGAGGGGTGGTGGTTGCTCGGGGGAAAGCGGACTTTGGCATCGCAGCTTCCGGCGCAATGGGCCAGGAGCGGAAGGTTTCAGTGCTCGTTGATTGGCTATCGGATCAAATCTCTGTTGCGCAGAGGTAACGGTTTACACGACACGCAATCTGTTGAGAGAGACGGTCGGCTTTCGGGTGGGTCCAAACGACGACCGAGGTGTCGGCCGACGACATGGGTCGAGCCTCGCCTTGGCTGCCTACTTGTCCCGCGCAGAAACTCCTGCGATTGGCCCCGTGCTCCATCAAATCAATGCGCAGCCCTCAGACCCTGGCTGCAATCCGCGGTCCGTAGATCGTCGCGTTGACCTTGGGATCGCCGACGACGCCCGGCTTTGCCTCATAGACGAACACCGCCATGATCCGCATGCTCTCCCCCGTCACCGGAGTGACGCGATGCAGCGAATTGCAGCCGCGGAATATGCACAGCGCCGCGGTCTCGCGAGCGACGTCGACGATGTCCGTGGGCCGTTCGCCGCGCAACACCGCACCGACATGGCTGTAGCGCTGATCATCGTCGCTGCGCGTGTCGGGCGCCATCTGGAAGTCGCCACCGCTTTCGGAGGCCTGCAGCATCAGCGTCATCGTGAAGGCATTTTCCGAATCGAAATGCCAAGCCGACTGGTCGCCCGGCTGATAGCAGAGCAGATTGACCGGCTGATAAAGATCGGCGCTATCGAAGAGCTTGGGCGCACCGACGACATCCGCGATGAAGCTCCGGAACGCGTCCGCATGATAGAGCGTGCGGATCGGCGAGGCTGCGGGAATCTGGTCATAAGCGATCATCCGCGTGCTCGACTTGAACATCATGTTGCGGGGATGATCGGCGGGGAGCGCCGGATCGCGCTGGCGGTGCAGGTAGCAATTGCGCTCGGCGTTGTTGTGATTGGCCTCCGGGAGCACGGCTTTGGCATCGGCGACAGCCTGCTCGCGGGCTTTTTGCCGAATGAATGAGGGCAGGCTGCAATACTGATTTTTGCGGAGATCGGCTGACAAGCCTGCGACGAGTGCGGCCCGTCGCGCATCGTCCCTGTCGAGCAACGGATAGCGCTCCGTGTCGATGACCTCAGAGAGCATCATGTTGAGCCACCTCTTGTTCGATATGCCTCGTGCGAACACGAGTTCTGGCGACACCTTAGCCCTCGTGGTCGTCGCCAGGCAATACTGAACTCGGTGGGAGAGGGCAATCGGCCCTGACTGGCCGCCGATAGGTACCGGCAGACTGCCTGGAATTCCTGCGCGTGCCACACCGATCGTTGCACCTGCGCAACTCATCGACTGACGGTCGAAATAGGGCACGATCCTCATTCTTCCAGTGACTGCTCTCTGACCAGGCCGGCCTCCGCCACTGCCCGTCGCCGCTCCCTACACTCCCTTCCCCACCTCCTCGATCGCCTCCGCCAGCCGCTCGGCGATGGTATCTGCCTCCGCTTTCGTCAGGCACAGCGGCGGCGCCAAACCGATGATATCGCTTTCGGGCATGGCGCGGCCGATGACGCCGCGCTTGAGGAGCGCGCCCGCGACCTTCACGCCGATCTTCAGCGCCGGATCGAACAGGGTGCGGCTCTTGGGATCTTTCGCCAGCTCCACCGCCGACAGCATGCCGACGCCACGGACCTCGCCGACGATAGGCAACGAGCCGCAGGTCTTGCGCAGCTTCTCGGTGAAGTACGCGCCGACCTTCGCCGCGTTCTCGACCAAGCCCATCTTGTCGACGAGCAGCAGGTTTGCGACGCCAGCCGCCGCGCCGATCGGATGCGCGGAATAGGTGAATCCGTGGCCGAAGGGGCCGAACTTGTTCGTGCCTTCCTCGAGCACCGCCCAGACGCGATCGGAGACGACCGAGCCCGAGAGTGGCGCATAGGCCGAGGTCAACCCCTTGGCGATGGTGACGAGATCGGGCTCGATGCCGTACAGCATGGACCCCATCATCTGACCCGTGCGGCCGAAGCCGGTGACGACCTCATCCACGATCAAAAGGATGTCGTGCTTCTTGAGTACGGCCTGGATCGCCAGCCAGTAGCCCGCGGTCGGCGGCACGATGCCGCCGGTGCCGAGCACCGGCTCGCCGATGAAGGCCGCGATAGTGTCGGCGCCCTCGCGCTCGATCATCGCTTCGAGTTCCTTGACGCAGTGCGCTGTCAGATCGGCTTCCGACATCGCATCGTCGGGGCGGCGGAAATAGTAGGGCATCTCGGTATGGAGGATGCCGGGCACGGGCAGGTTGAACTGGTTGTGGAAGTAGGGGAGGCCCGTCAACGAGGCAGAGGTGATGCCGGAGCCGTGGAAGGCGCGCTTGCGGGAGATGATCTTCTTGCGTGCCGGCCGGCCGAGGGCGTTGTGATAGTACCAGGCGATCTTGACGTTGGTCTCGTTGGCGTCCGAGCCGCCGAGGCCAAAATAGGTGTGATTGAGGCCCTTGGGCATACGCTCGGCGACCATGTGCGCGAGCGTGATCGAGACTTCCGTGCCCTGACCGCCATAGGCGTGCGCATAGGCGAGCTCGTGCGCCTGTTTGGCGATGGCTTCCGCCACCTCTGTCCGCCCATACCCGATGTTGACGCAATAAAGCCCGCCGAAGCCATCGAGGAACTTGTTGCCGTCGCGATCGGTGACATAGCAGCCGGACGCTTCCTTGATGATACGCCCTGACACCTCGCCCTTGGCGAACTGCGCCAGATGCGTGGACGGATGGAAGAAGTGATCGCGGTCCCAGCGGTCGAGCTGGTCATTGGTGAGCATGGGTGGAACTCCAAACACGAGGACGATCGATGTTTTTTCCCCCTCCCCCCTTGAGGGGGAGGGCGGGGTGGGGGTACTTTCCCGGACTCGGAGTCCGCGTCATCCCCCCATCCCAAGCGCTTAAGGACTTAGCTGCTTTGCATCTAAGTCCAAGGCGCTTGGCCTTCCCCCTCACGGGGGGAAGGAAGAAACATGTGCGGCAAGAGTTGTCTCACCCCTCAACCTTCATGTCCCCGATTGTGACCGGCTTGCCGCTCGCAATCGAGAGGAATTTCGACATATCGACATTGCGTCCGCTGACGACGAGGGCGGTCGGGCCTTGCAGTGACGAGCTTGCCGGCGACGAGCGCCGCCGCCCCGACCGAGCCGCCGCCTTCGGTGACGAGGCGGTCTTCCATGAAAAGCGCGCGCATGCCGCGATAGATTTCCTCCTCCGACAGCATCACCGTCTGATCGGCAAGCCGCTTGCAGAGCTCGAATGTCCAGCGGTTGGCGAGGCCGATGCCGCCGCCGAGACTGTCCGCCAGCGTCGGCAGCTCGATCACGTCGACCGGTTTGCCGGCTTGCAGACTTTCGATCATCGCCGCGCCGCGATCCATGCTGACGCCGATCATGCGGATCGCTGGCTTGATAGCCTTGGCGGCAAGCGCGATCCCGGCGAACAGGCCGCCGCCGGACAGCGGCACGACAATGGTCTCGATGTCGGGGCGCGCGCTCAGGATCTCGAGGCCGATGGTGCCCTGGCCGGCGATGACGTCGGGGTGATCGAACGGATGCAGGTCCGTCATGCCTTCGCTGGCCACCAGCCGGTCGACCTCAAGCTGCGCCTCGTCCTGGCTCTCGCCGATCCGGCGCACCTCGGCACCGAGCGCCTTGATGGCATCGACTTTCACGTGGGGCACGAGCTTCGACAGGCAGACGATGGCGCGGACGCCATGGTGCTTCGCGGCATAGGCGACGCCCCGGCCGTGGTTTCCAGTCGAGCAGCAGGCGACGCCGCGCTTCCGGGCTTCGGGCGACAGGTTCGCCATGGCGTTCGCCGCGCCCCTTATCTTGAAGGCGCCGACCGGCTGCATGGTCTCGAGCTTCAGCAGCACCTCGGCGCCGGCCTTGGCCGAGAGCGCAGTCGAGGGGATCAGCGGCGTCTCGATGGCGATGCCGCGGATGGCGTTTTTCGCGGCGAGCACGTCGGCGAGCGTCGGGAACAGGGTCATGGATTTTCAATCGAGGGGTGGGTAGGCGAGCGCCATAGCGTAGCCGGTCGTGAAGCGGATGGCGACGGGGCCGTGGACGACGTTGGAAAGGGTGAGCGTCGAGCCGAGCGGCACTTCGCGGTTCGTCAACGGCCAGCGCACGCCCTCGATGGTCAAGTCCCGGATGGAGGCCAATGCGATGATGCTGAGACGCGTTCCCTCCGGCAGATCGAGCCGCGTCGTGCCGGGCAGCAGGGGGTGCGCCTCCTCGTCGCCGCTGGTGAGGAACGTCGCGATGCCGTCCTGTGCCAGCCGCAGCGCCAGCGCGAAATTGCCGAGCATGTGATCCGCCTGACCGCCCAAGCCCCCCACCATGACGATTTCGCGGGCGCCACGGGCGATCGCCGCGTCGGCCGCGATGTCGCCATCGGTCTTGTCCTTGTCGGGCCGGTGGCGCTCGATCGTGACGTCCGCATGGCGCGCGCGCAAATCCGCAGGCGTCGAGTCGAAATCGCCGACCCATAGCTCCGGCGCGAGCCCCAACACCTCCGCATGCCGCATGCCGCCATCGGCCGCGATGACGCGCGCGCTGGCGATCTGGCGGCGAAGGCGGCTGGTCGGCACAAGCGTGCCGCCGAGGAGGAGGGTGAAGCGGGACATGGCCCGAGGTTAGCGTCCAATCCTGGTCAGGGCAAGTCACGCGCCCAAGGGGCGTGTCTCGTTTCGCACGTCAGGAGTATAGGCCAAGCAGAGATCAGGGCCCGGTCCGTCGTCGCTATGCGCCAGGAGTGTTCGTGGCGGATTGGTAGTTCAAGTGCTTGCTCGACGGCAGCTTTCTTTCTATCGTATCGGAAGTCTGTGATCTGAAAAGGTCGAAAGTGATCGGCAGCCCGATCATGCTGAAACAGTGCCTCAGGACCAGATGATTTGGGGAGTACCCCATTAAGTTAAGCGAGATACGTCGTTCCTTTCGGTCGGGCCTCCCCGGAATGTTGGTTCCCACTGGGCTGGGCCGCTGATCCGATACTTAAGTGCTCGAGTGACAGCGGTCATCAGATCGATCGTCCACAGCACCAAGAAACCGCGAACCAAGGACTAAGTCGGTGGCCGCCACCAGCAGCAGCGACACTCCAATCGTTGAACCGAATCCGGCCGGCGATAATCCTGACACGGGGATTCGTGCGTTGCAGGTTCGAATTCGGGATTTATATACTTACTGAACGAGACCAAAGCCCCACATATGGTTCAAGCAATAGGAACTTGAGCCATGGCATCGATCTCACGAACCCGATCTTCCACGATGAAGACAAGGCCCGCGCCTTTTTCGAGGCCGAGCGCTGGCCCGATGGGGCTGTCTGCCCGGTCTGCGATAAGTCTGAGCACTGTGAAGCCTCTGCATGGGTCCTCCATGGGTCCGGGCTGGTATCACTGCGGCACCTGCCGCGAGAAGTTCACCGTCCGCGTCGGCACGGTGATGGAGCGTTCGCATGTGCCCTTGCACAAGTGGGCGCTGGCCTTCCGGCTTATGGCCTCCTCGAAGAAGGGCATGAGTGCTCATCAGGCTCACCGCACCCTCGGCGTGACCTACAAGACCGCGTGGTTCATGTGCCACCGCATCCGAGAGGCCATGCGCGACACGTCTCCCAAGGGCAGCGAGCCTCTCGGCGGTCATAACAAGGTGGTCGAGGCCGACGAGACCTACGTAGGCGGCAAAGCCAAGAATGCCCACAAGTCGAAGGGCGTCCCGAAGAAGCACGCCGTCGTCACCCTCGTAGAGCGCGAAGGCGAGGTCCGCGCCCGCCACATCCCCGCCGTCACCGCCAAGAACGTCCGCGAGCACTTGGTCACCAAGGCTAGCCGCAAGAGCTACCTCATGACCGATGATGCGCCCGTAGCCCACTCGGTCGGCAAAGAGTTCGCCGGCCACGGCGCGGTCAACCATTCGGCTGACGAGTATGTTCGCCTCGGCGGGTTCATTCACGTCAACACGGCCGAGAGCTACCACGCCCTGGTCAAGCGCTCGATCTTCGGCGTCGTGGCACGCAATCTCAGAGCAGCATCTCGACCGCTACCTTGACGAGCTGTCGTTCCGCTGGAACCACCGTGTCAAGCTGGGCTTCGATGATACCGCCCGCGCCTCTGCCGCCATCAAGGGCGCTGAGGGCATCAGCAGGAGCTTCTAGCAGATCTCGGGGTGACGGCATTGCAAGGGGCAACGGTTGATCAGTTGCTCCAAGAAACAGCGCGGTTGACCGCAAAGGGCCTCGGTGTCGAGTTTTGCAAGATTCTGGAGCATATACCCTCCAGCAATCGGCTACTCGTCCGCGCCGGTGTGGGATGGGACGTTGGCGTGGTCGGCATTGCAACCGTTGGCGCTGATCTCGATTCACCGGCCGGATTTGCATTGCGTACCGGCAAACCGGTGATTTCGAACCACCTTGAAAACGAAGAGCGTTTCCGAACGTCGGATTTGCTCAAACAGCACGGCATCCGACGAGCCATGAATGTCATCCTTCAAGGTGACGGCAAGCCGTATGGCGTGCTCGAAGTCGACAGCCGCTCGGAAGATGAGTTTCTCGAACACGACCTGGCATTCCTGCAGGGTGCGGCCAATATTTTGGGAATGGCCATTGAGCGCGAGAGACACGACCGGAGACTCGCTGCCGCACTCGAAAGGCACAAAGTCTTGCTCAAGGAAATGAACCACAGAGTCAAGAATAACCTGTCGATGGTAGCGAGCATGTTGAGCCTGCAGGGTCGCGACAGCGCGAGCCCGGAACTGTTGGATAATTTAAGAGCGGCTGCGAATCGAATTGCGGCTATTGGGAAGCTTCATGATCAGCTGAGTTTCGAGTCCGATATCGAGCGGATGGATATCGGACAGTATGTCGTTGCCATCTGCAAAGACCTGGATGAAAACGTCGCCGACTGTGACATTGTCACGGATGTGGTCGGCGGCATTTTTGTCGCGACCAATCGGGCTATTGCTATTGCCTTGATCGTCAATGAGTTGATCACAAACGCTGCAAAGTACGCGTACAAAAATCAAGTCGGCGGGAAGATTCTCGTCAAAGTCTGGCTGGACAACACGGAGACATTTTCAGTTTCCGTGCGCGATGAAGGCGCCGGCTTGGCACCAAATTTAGATCTTCTAAAAACGAAGGGACTTGGTATGCGTATCGTCAATGTTTTTGTCAATCAGCTAGATGCTAACATTGTCGTCCGTTCCCATGCGCCTGGAACAGAGTTCGTGATCTCCATTCCCCTTGATGGCTCGACATCATGATGCCCTCGGCAGGAGGCAATCACATGACTGCTGCCGGTCACTCTTACATTATTTCTTGGTAACTCCTACTTTCGCGATTTTTTACGGCAACGGGCAAAGGCGACCAAGGTGCATGTGGAACCGCGTTTCGCCTGCAGAAGGCCAATCGCACCGGCCGCGCACCGTCGGCTTGCCGCTTCCAACTGACAGGTTGAAGCCAAGGCCCTGATCGCCCCAGGAGGTCCTTGCCCGGCCCGACCAACTGGATTATGTTTGGCACACTTCTACGGGGTGCCCCGCGAGGGGCTGAGAGGCAAGGTGCGCCGCACCGAAAGCCAACCCGATGAACCTGATCCGGATCATGCCGGCGGAGGGATCGGAAGCTCATGCGTGAGAGACGATTGCCCTGCTGGCGTGCATTCCTTTTGGAGGCACTGCGATGTTGCGAACCGGTCTGACGGCCGCCTTGGTGTTTCTTGCGGTCCTGCCCGGCCGTGCCGCCGAGACGCTGACGGTCCTGACCTACGAGAGCTTCACCGCCGAGTGGGGACCCGGACCGGCCATCGAGAAGGCGTTCGAGGCGCAATGCGGTTGCGATGTCAAATGGGTGGCGGTCGGCGATGGTGTTGCCATTCTTAACCGGCTGAAGCTCGAAGGCGATAGCCCCTCCGCCGACATCGCGCTCGGCCTCGACAACAATCTGATCGCCGAGGCCCGCGCGACCGGGCTCTTTGCACCTCATGGACAAAAGCTCGATGCCCTGAAGCTGCCGTTGGCGTGGACGGACGATACCTTCCTCCCGTTTGACTACGCCCACTTCGCGATCATCTACGACCGCGAAAAGCTCAAGACGCCGCCAAAGTCGCTGGACGAACTCGTCAACGGCGATCCCACCGCCAAGCTCGTCATCCAGGACCCGCGCACCTCGACGCCTGGGCTCGGCCTGCTAATCTGGATGAAGGCGGTCTATGGCGACAAGGCAGGCGCGGCCTGGGCGAAACTCAAGCGCCGCGTGCTGACCGTGACGCCCGGCTGGAGCGAAGCCTACGCGCTCTTCACCAAGGGCGAAGCGCCAATGGTGCTCTCCTATACGACCTCGCCTGCCTACCACGAGATCGCGGAGAAGAGCACGCGCTACCAGGCGATCGCCTTCCCCGAGGGGCATCCGATTCAGGTGGAAGTCGCTGCCAAGCTCGCTAAGGCGAAGTCGCCTGCGCTGGCAGACCAGTTCCTGGCCTTCATGCTGACGACCGGTTTTCAGGATCAGATCCCGACCGGCAATTGGATGCTGCCCGCCGCACCCACCAGCACTCCGTTGCCGGCAGAGTTCGACAAGCTCGTGAAACCTGTGAAGACACTCGACATTTCGCCGGACGAGGTCGCCACCAACCGGCGCGCTTGGACGGACGAGTGGCTCGCCGCGATGGGGCGTTAGGCTAGCAATGCGGCGGCAGAGGCTCCTGGCGGGCGGCGCGGTGCTGGTGGTGCTGGCGGCGCTCGTATTCGCGGCACTCATCGCGCTTGTCACCACGGGCATCGAGGGGCGTGGTGGAACGGCAGGCTACATCGCCGGCGTGACGCTCTTCACGCTGCTGCAGGCGAGCCTCAGCGCCGTGCTGTCGGTCGGGCTCTCGGTGCCGGTGGCGCTCGCTTTGGCGTCCCGGCCGGCGTTTCCCGGTCGGCGTCTGCTGCTTCGCCTGTTCGCGGTGCCGATGGCGCTGCCGGTGCTCGTCGGCGTGATCGGCATTCTCGGCGTTTATGGTCAGGCTGGCGTGCTCAATCGATTGGCTGAGTGGAGCGGCGCGGGCGCTCTGCCGCCGATCTACGGTCTCGCCGGTATCCTCATCGCGCATGTGTTCTACAACTTGCCGCTCGCGACGCTGTTGCTGCTGGCGCGCCTCGAGGAGACGGCACCCGAGACTTGGCGCATTGCCGCCTCGCTTGGCCTCGGGCCTCGAAGTGTGTTCCGCTTCATCGATTGGCCTCAACTGCGCGAGGCGCTGCCGGGAGTTCTCGGTCTCGTCTTCATGCTGGCGGTGGCGAGCTTCACCATCGTGTTGACGCTGGGTGGTGGACCGGGCGCCACGACACTCGAGGTTGCGATCTATCAGGCGCTGCGCTTCGATTTCGATCCGGGCTTGGCCGCGAGATTGGCGTTGCTGCAGATCGCGATATCTGGCGTTGTCGTCTTGATTGTTGGCCGCTCTGGCCAGGCGCTCGGTGTCGAGCCGGAGCTCGGCCGGGGGAGCTTTCGACCGCCGTCGACGACTTCTTGGAGTCTCTGCGCGATCGGTCTTGCAGCACTCTTCGTCCTGGGCCCGCTACTCGCCGTGCTGATTGGCGGCCTGACGCCAGCGCTCGGCAAGGTGCTCGGTGAGGTGTTATTCTATCGGGCGTTGCTGACGAGCCTTGTCATAGCCGCGTTTTCGTCCGTGCTTGCTGTTGCAGCGGCCTATGGACTGGCGCTGGCGCGGGCAGCGCATTCCTCGCGCGCGCTTGAAGCGGCGGCACTCATCGGTTTGGTGGTGCCGCCCGTCGTCATCGCGGCCGGCTGGTTCCTGATCGCGCATCGCCTCGGCGTTGCCCGGTCCGTGACCCCGCTGCTCGTGGTGCTGCTCAACGCCATGATGGCGATCCCCTATGCGGCCTCTGTCTTGATGCCGGCGGTGCGCGCGACGGCGGAGCGCTATGACCGTTTGTCGGCAAGTCTGGGACTCTCCGGCATGGTGAGGTTCTGGCGCATCGATCTGCCATTGCTCGCCCGACCGATGACGCTGGCGCTCGGGCTTGCGGCGCTCGTCTCGCTCGGCGACCTCGGGATCATCGCCATCTTCGGCGGCGAGGGCCTGACGACGCTGCCGCTGCTGCTCTATCAGCGTCTCGGCAGCTATCGAACCGAGGATGCCGCGGCGCTCGCTCTCTTGCTGATGGTTTTGTCGTTGGCATTGACCTGGCTGCTGCCTCGACGCGACCGGGAGGAGGCTGTTCGATGACCAAGTCGATCGTCATGAGCAGCGTCCGTTTCCGCTACGAGGACATGGACATGCGCTTCGACCTCGAGGTCGAGGCTGGCGCCTTCCTCGCGGTCATCGGCCCGAGCGGGGCCGGCAAGTCGACACTGCTCAATCTCATCGCCGGATTCGAGAGGGCCGTCTCAGGCACGATCAGCTTGATGGGTGAGGATAGAACGCACGCCGCTCCCGCGGAGCGTCCCGTCACAACCGTCTTCCAGGAGCACAATCTGTTCCCGCATCTGGACGTCTGGTCGAATGTGGCGCTCGGCAAGGCGACCGACCTGAAGCTCGATGCCGCGGGCGAGGAGCAGGTTCGCACAGCGCTTGGTCGGGTCGGCCTGGCGGGCTTGGAACGGCGCAAACCCAAGGAGCTCTCCGGCGGCGAGCGTCAGCGCGATGGCGTTGGCGCGGACGCTCGTGCGCGACCAGCCGATCCTGCTCTTGGATGAGCCCTTCGCCGCGCTCGGCCCGGCACTCCGGCGTGAGATGCTAGCCCTCGTGCAAGAGCTTTGGCGGGAGCGAGGCTTAACGGTTGTCCTCGTCAGCCATGATCCCGACGACGCCCGCCAAGCGGCAACCGATGTGGCGTTCCTCCACGCCGGTCGCATTCTGAGGCACGGGCCGATGGCTCGAGTTCTCGATGCAACCGATCTGCCGGAGTTGACGGCCTATCTCGGACGTCCGGAATAGGCTCGCCATTCGGCAGTTGGCATGCTACTTGCCCCATCCGCTGCATCCTAGAGCACTTTCCGACCAAGTGGATACCGGTTGGTCGAAAGAAAGTGCTCAAAACCAAGACTTCTAGAGCGCCGATCTGATGCCATCAGATCGAATAGCGCTCTAGTGGTGAGGAGTCGAAGATGCAAGAGTCCGTTTGGCACTGGTTCCGGTCGGTCTGGCGGGACGTCAACGCGTTGCGCGATGCGCGTGTCGCCGAGAACGAGCGCCGTCAAGTCGAGCTGTCCTGCCGCGAGCACGGCATGCTCTGGCTCGTCGATCAGCGCTACTCCGGCATGATCCCGTCACCCATTTCGATCCAGCGCCGGCCAAAAGTCCACCGCTGACTTTGCACCACAACCGGTCATCGCGACGCATCACGCAGAGCAGGGCGCTGCGTTAGTGTCGCGTCCTTGCGATGAGCGAGGAGGGCGAAGTCCATGGCCAAGCGTGGTGCTTCAGAGACTGGCGATCCGATCCTGTTGACGCCGGGTCCGCTGACGACGGCCAAGGCCACCAAGGCCGCGATGGTGCACGACTGGGGCTCGCGCGACGCGGCGTTCCTCAAGATCAACAAGACGGTCATGGAGCGGCTGCCGGAGATTATCGGCGCCAAGGGACGGTTCGTGACCGTGCCGGTGCAGGGTTCTGGCACCTTTGCGGTCGAAGCCATGCTGACCAGCTTCGTGCCGGCTTCCGGCAAAGTCCTGCTGCTGATCAATGGGGCCTACGGGCAGCGCGCCAAGCGCATTCTCGAAATCGCCCGCCGCGCCGTCGCCGTGCACGAGACTCCGGAGGATACGCCGCCCGACCTTGCCGCGGTCGACAAGCTGCTCGCCGCGGATAAGGCCATCACGCACATTTTCGCCGTGCATTGCGAGACGACGAGCGGCATCCGCAATCCCGTCGTCGAGATCGGCAAGCTCGCCCGGAAGCATGGCCGCCGCTTCCTGCTCGATTCCATGTCGGCCTTCGGTGCGTTGCCGCTCGACCAGAGCGAAGCCGGCTTCGATGCCGTCGCGGCCTCGTCCAACAAATGCATCGAAGGCGTGCCCGGTCTCGGCTTCGTGCTGGCCGATCCTGCCGTGCTTGCGCAGTGCAAAGGCCATGCGACGACGCTGGTGCTCGATCTCTACGATCAGTGGCAGAATTTCGAGAAGACGGGGCAATACCGCTTCACCCCGCCGATCCACGTCATCGTCGCCTTCCATACGGCGCTCGAGGCGTTCTTCGCCGAAGGCGGTCAGCCCGGACGTGGCAAGCGCTACTCCGGCAATGGCCGCGTCCTCTCGGACGGCATGAAGGCGCTGGGCTTCAAGCCGCTGCTGCCCGACATGCTCCAGGCGCCGATCATCTACACTTTCCACATGCCGAAGGATGCGCGCTTCGTCTTCCAGCGCTTCTACGACGCGTTGAAGGAGCGGGGCTATGTCATCTATCCCGGCAAGCTGACCGTCGCCGACAGCTTCCGTATCGGTTGCATCGGTGCCATCGACACGAGCCATATGCGCGCTTTCCTCGACACCGTTGCCGAGGTGTTGGGGGAGATGGGCATCACCGATCTTAAATCCGCGGCCTAGAGCACTTTCCGATCAAGTGGATGCCGGTTGATCGAAAGAAAGTGCTCAAAGCGAAAAGCCTACACCGCACTTACTGGAAATCATCCCATGCATCTGAAAGCCATCGTCTTCGACTGGGCCGGAACCATGATCGACTTCGGATCGCGTGCGCCGATGGGTGTGTTCGTCGAGGCCTTCAAATCCTTCGGCGTCGATATCACGGTCGCCGAGGCGCGCGGCCCCATGGGCAAGCCCAAGCGCGATCACATTTCCGAGCTGATGCGCTTGCCCCGCATCGCCAGGGCCTGGCGGAAGGCGCATGGAAATACGCCGGGCGAGGCCGAGATCGACCGGGTCTACGAGGTTTTCGTGCCGATGAATGTAAAGGTCGCCGCGAATTTCGCCGGCCTCATTCCGGGTGTCGCGGATACGGTTGCCGCGCTGCGCGCCAAGGGCCTCAAGATCGGCTCGACCACCGGCTACACGCGCGAAATCATGAAACCGATCCTCCCCATCGCCGCGCGCCAAGGCTACAAGCCCGACAATCTCGTCTGCGCTGGCGATCTCGCCGCTGGCCGGCCATCGCCGCTGATGATGTATCGCACCTTCGCCGATCTCGGTGTCTATCCGCCGTCCGCCGTCATCAAGGTCGACGACACGACACCGGGGATCGATGAAGGCAACGCCGCCGGCACCTGGACGGTCGGCATCGCTGCGACCGGTAACGAAGTCGGCCTGTCGGAGGCGGAGTGGGTCGCGTTATTGGCCAAAGAGCGCGAGGCGAAAGTCAAGCCCGCCCGCGCCAAGCTCAAGGCGGCCGGCGCCCACTATGTCATCGACGCCGTCGCCGATCTGATGCCGGTCGTGGAGGCCATCGAGGCGAAGCTCGCATCGGGCAAGCTACCGCCGAAGCCGCGCTTGGGGTGATCACTCGATCACGCGCTTGAGAACGCGAACACCGTCGGCGACGAGATCGCTCGGGTGCAGGATGACGCGATCGCCGGGCGCAAGTCCGGCAATCACCTCGGCCAGCTCGCCGTTCCGGTGACCGATCTCGATCCTGGCGACACGGGCTATGCCGGTTTCGATGCGATAGACGGCCCAATCCGTACCTGAGCGAAAAAGGGCGCCGACGGGGACGCGCAAAACGCCTTCGCTCGACCAGGCGGCAATACGCGTGAAAACCCGGTAGTCGTGACCAAGCCGTGGGCGGTCGGCCGGCGGGCTGTCGAGGGCCACCAGCACCCTTACCCTTTGCTCCTCGATGCCAAGGGCGGAGACCTTCGTGAAACCGCTCGGCTCGATCCGGTCGACCGTGCCGCTGAGTGGAATTTCACCGCCCCAGTCCTCGATGCTGACCGCGGCACCCCCGACGATCTGCACGGCATCGCTCGACAGCAGCTCGACGACGATCTCGAGGTTCGCTGGATCGCCGATTTGCAGGATGGGCGTGCCGGCGGCGATATCCCGCTCGCTATCGGCGAGCAGACCGAGCACGCGACCATTGGCCGGCGACTTGATGGTGACGCAGCATTCGCCGGCCGGATCGGCAGCCGTCGCCCCCCTGCCCAAGCGCGCCAGGACGGCATCGCGCTCGCGCTTTCGCATCTCGACGGCGGCCTCGGCCGCCGTCGCGGTCGTTCTCGCCGCCTCGGTCCGGTGCTCCGTCTCGTCCAACCGGCGTGCCGGTATCGTGCCGGTGCGGGCGAGTCGCCGGGCCCGTTGCAGGTCGTCCTCGGCGAAGGTGAGCTCGGAACGGGCCCTGGCAAGCTCGGCCTCGGCTGCCGTGACGGCCGCATGTGCTGCCATGAGATTGGCATCGAGCTCGGACTTGGTTCTTGCATCGAGAAACGGCGGCACGCTCGCCTCGATGATGGCGAGCTCGGTCCGGTTGGCCTCGACCGCATCGCCGGCCTCGATCGACGGGCGACGCAGATGCCCGGAGACCGGCGCCGAGACCGTGTAGATGTCTTTGATCTGGGTCCGGCCTTCCTCGTCGACGGTAACGGCCATGGGGCCCGATGTAATCTCGGCGATGTCGACCTGCACCGGCTTCGGCCAGAGCGCGACGGCGATGCCGAGCGCGGCAATCGAAAGCCCCGACTCCGATGAGAATTGTGTTGCGGCTCAAGCCTGGCATGGCGTCAATCCCTCGTCTTCAGAACGGCAATCAGGTCGAGACGATCGATCCTCAGCCTGACGATAAAGGCTGCGATGGCGACGGCAGCGAACACGACCAGTGAGGCGATGGCATAGGTACGGTTCTGGATAATCATTGGGGCCCGATAGAGGTCGCTCGAGAAGCCCTTGATGACGAGCCAGCCGAAGCCGTAGCCGAGCAGCCATCCGATGGGTTGGGCGAGCATGGTGACGACGGCAAGCTCCATCAGCAGCACGCTGCTGACCTCGCCTCGCGTGAAACCGAGCACCCTCAGACTTGCAAGCTCGCGTGCCTGCTCCGAGAGCTGGATCCGTGCGGCATTATACGCAACGCCAAAGGCGACGATGATGGCGAGGCTCACGTAGATCGATACCATCGTGTTGATGTTGCGGGCGAGAGTCTCGCGGAATTTTGCGAGCGCAAGCCTGTGAAGCGCGATCGAGGCAATGGCGGGTGTTGATTTCACGGATTCGAACAGAGCATTCTCCGCAGACCGGTCATATGTGATGTGGGTGCCGGAGACCGTCGGCCCCTCGTCCATCAGCCGATTGAGCTCAGCTAGGGGCATGTAGGCCGAGAGACCGAAGTCGGAGCGGATGACGGAGGCGAGGCGCAGCATCTGCTTGCGCCGGTGACCTTCGAGCGGCTCGACCTCGACCATTGTGCCGGGCTTCAGCGCTAGCAGCTCGGCAACGCGTTCATCGACGACAAGCCCAGCCGGAATCTCGACGGCGCGCAACGAGCGGTCGATGACGCGGGCAAGGTCACGCTGGTCCGGCAAGCCTTGAATGGCGAGCTTGCGGTGCCTCGATCCAACGCGCAGACGAACCGGCACGGAACGGAAGGCCTCAACGCGCAGCACGCCCGGGAGACGTGCGATGCTCTCGATGGCCCGCTTGTCCTCGGCGATGGCGAAGTTGAGCGTCGCGTCCTGGCGCTGCGCCAGGAAGAAGTTCACGTCGATCATGTGCTCGATCGAATCGAGCGAGAACAGCGAGACAACGAGTAGCGAGCCTGCCAGTGCCAGACCCAGACCCGTCATCGCCGTGCGTACCGGCATCCGGACGAGATGGCGAAGCGACATCATTGTGAGCTGCGAGGCGCGCCGGAACATCCCCAGCCGTTCGATCGCCATGGCCCGGTAGCGCGCCGGGGCCGGCGGTTGCATTGCGACGGCAGGTGCGAGTGACGCCGCCGACCAGACAGCACGCAATGCGCCTGCCGCGGCGGCGCTCGCCGAGAGCAGGCCGGCGATGATGTAGAGATCGGGATCGCGTTCGAAGATCAGGAACGGAAAATGGAAGAACTCCGCATAGAGCCGGGTGATCGAAAGGCCGAACCAGGTGCCGAGCCCATAACCGATGAGCACGCCAACCGTTGCGATGGCGAGCACGAGTTCCAGATAGTGCCCGGCGATGCGCAACCGGCTGTAGCCGATGGCCTTGAGCAATCCGATTTGCTCGCGTTCGAGTGCGATCAATCGCGTTAGCGTCATGTTGATGAGGAAAGCTGATACGAAAAGGAATATTGGCGGAATGATGCGGGCCATGGCGTTGAGCTGCTTCAGCTCGGCGTCCAGGAATGCATGGCTCAGCTGATCCTTGCGAAGGGTCGCGCCGGTGCCGCCATAGCGCCCGGTCAGTTGGTCGAGCCTGGCCAGTACCGCGTCCGGTTGGACACCGCCGGTGAGCTTGAGGGTCAGATTGTTGAACGCACCCTCGAAGTCGAAGGCCGCGGCCAGTGCAGCCTCGGACATCCAGATAATGGCGAAGCGGCGGTCATCCGGCATGAGGTCGCCCGGGCCGATGGCATAGATGTACTCCGGGCTGAGTGCGATGCCGGTAACGTGCAGGGTGCGCTTGCGTCCGTTGAGAATGGCCGAGAAGGTGCTGCCGATCTCCAGGTGGTGAGCGAGGGCGAAAGCTTCGTTGACGACGGCTTCGCTGGTGCGAGCCCCCTCGGGCAAGCGTCCGGATCTCAGATAGAGTTGATTGAGGCGTTGTGGGCCATGGCCGGGCAGGGACGTGACCATGGCCGTCGCAGGCGTTGCCACGCCTTCCATGTCGAGAATGGCGTGCCGCACGATGCGCGCTTCGACAGCGAGTACGCCGGGAATGAGCCCGACCTCCCGGAGCAGGGTTCGAGGCGCGCGCGAGACGTTTGCGAAGACGTCGGCGAAGCGGTGGCGCTCGTAGTAGGCGCGCCGCGTCTCGTCGAGCGATCGGTAAGCGCCGACGGCGAGGATGAGCGTGGCGACGCCGGCAGAGATGACGAGCGCGATCGCCAGCGCCTGTGGCCAGAGCCGGACGAGGTCACGCACGAGTTTCATGTCGAGAGCACGCATCCGGCTACCACGCAATGTCGGCCGGGTTCAGCCGGCGCGCGTTCGATTTGATCTCCGAGATGCGCCCATCCAGGAAGTAGATCACCCGATGGGCGATATCCCTGATCGCCGCGTTGTGCGTGATGACGACCGTGGTCGTGCCGAGTGTTTCGTTGGCCGCAACCAGGGCCTCGAGAACCTTGACTCCTGTCTTGCTGTCGAGGGCCCCGGTCGGCTCGTCGCAGAGGAGAACTTCTGGCCGCTTGGCGATCGCGCGCGCGACGGCGACGCGTTGCTGCTCGCCGCCCGAGAGCTGGGCTGGGAAGTGGTCGAGCCGGTCACCGAGGCCGACGAGCTTCAAGGCCACCGAGGGCGGCATCGGATGTTCCGAAATCTCGGTGACCAGCGCCACATTCTCGCGGGCCGTGAGCGAAGGGATCAGATTGTAGAACTGGAACACGAAGCCGACATGCTCGCGCCGGTAGCGGGTGAGCTCGGCGTCGCTCGCCCCGGTGAGGACGTGATCGCGAAACCGGCACTCGCCGCCGCTCGGCCGGTCGAGTCCGCCCAGGATGTTGAGGAGGGTCGACTTGCCCGAGCCGGATGGACCCAGCAGGACCACGAACTCGCCCTGGTGAAGGTCGAGATCGACGGCGCGCAAGGCATGGACGGCGAGAGGTCCGGTCCCGTAGACCTTGGTCAGGCCACGGGCGCGGAACACGATGTCGGGATCAAGTGCCATGCCGGCGGCAATGTAAGCCGCACGGCACGCTCCCGATTGATGCCGGTCAATCGGTCCGGATTACTTCGCCCGCCCGTACTGGTCCTCGATGCGGATGATGTCGTCCTCGCCGAGGTAGCTGCCGGACTGCACCTCGATCATGAAGGCCGGGATCTTGCCGGGATTGGCGAGACGGTGGACCGAGTTGATCGGCACATAGGTCGACTGGTTCTCGGCGACGAGCTTGACCGTGTCGCCAACGGTCACCTCGACCGTTCCCGAGACGACCACCCAATGCTCGGAGCGGTGGAAGTGGCTCTGCAGCGAGAGCTGCGCGCCGGGGTTCACCATGATGCACTTGACCTGATATCGGTTGCCGAGGGCCAGCCGCTCGTACCAGCCCCAGGGCCGGTGCACGCGCTGATGCACGATGGCCTCATCGCGCCCCTCGCGCTCGAGCGCCTCGACGATATCCTTCACCGATTGCGCTTCTGCCTTGGAGGTGACGAGCACGGCATCGCGCGTGGCGACCACGATCGCATCCTCGATGCCAACCACCGAGACGGTCGCCTGATCCGAGTAGGCAAAGCAACCTTTCGACTTCAGGAAACGCACATCGCCGCGCTTGGCGTTGCCGTCCTTGTCCTTCTCGGCCGACTGCCAGATCTCCGACCAGGAGCCCAGGTCGTTCCAGCCGGCATCGAGCGGCACGCAGCGGACGTTCGAGGCCTTCTCGATGATCGCGTAGTCGAGCGAGATGTTCTGGGCGTCGCGGAAGTCTTCTGCCGAGAGGCGGATGAAGTCGAGGTCACTCTCAGCATTGCGCAAGGCTTCGCGAGCGGCGACGAGCGTCGAGGGGCAATGGCGCTCGGCGGCCTCGATCATGGTGCGGGCGCTGAACAGGAAGATGCCGGCGTTCCACAGGAATCGGCCGCTTTCGAGATAACCCCTGGCGGTCGCCGTGTCGGGCTTCTCGACGAAGCGGATAACGGGCTTCGCAGCCTCCTTGCCGGCGCCGATCTCGATGTAGCCGAAACCCGTATGCGGCCGGTCGGGCTTGACGCCGAAGGTCACGATGTTGCCGTCGCGGGCGGCCGATACACCGAGCGCAATGGTTGCGCGGAAGGCCTCGGCATCGGCGATGGCGTGATCGGATGGTACCAGCAGCAACAGGCGCTCGCTGTCTTCACGGGCGGCGAGCAGGGCGCCGACGAGTGCCGCCGCCGTTGTGTTGCGCGCGACCGGCTCGAGCACGATGGCCTTGGATTTGATACCGCTCTCGCGCAACTGCTCGGCGACGAGGAAGCGGTGGGATTCGTTGGCGATGACGATGGGCGCGGAAAAGCTGCCGCCGGCCAGCCGATGGCACGTATCCTGGAACTGGCTCGTGTCGCCCAGCACCTTCAAGAACTGCTTCGGATAGGCCTGGCGCGACAGTGGCCACAGCCGCTTGCCGGAGCCGCCGGAGAGGATCAGCGGATGCACGATCGCGGCCGGAAGGTTGCGCGCCGGTTTCGGCAGGCGCTTCGATTTGCGGGTCTGGCGGCTCCAGCGGTGCTGCTCGGCCACGGCGCGCTTGCGGGGCATCTGTCTATCTCCAGCTCAGGCGGAAAGGGGTAATGCGGATGACGGTGTCCTTCGGCGCGGCCCATTCGGCGGTTCTGCCGCCATAGAAAATGTCCGCCATGACACCGGAAATGCCAAGATCATTCGTCGTCCGATAGATCAAATCTGTGCGTGTCAGGCGCAGCGTGCCGTCGATCCAGACACGGAGCTCGCCGTCGGCCACTCCCGGCGCGTTCAGCACGACCTCCTCCTGGATCTCGATCCAGCGGCCACGCGGGAAGGTCCAGGCACCTCGATCGAGCGAGGCGCCGCGGCCCTTGGGATGGCCGGGAATGTAGGCATAGACCTCGCCCTGGCCCTTCGAGCGCCACATCAGGCGGACCGAAAAGCCATGAGTGCCATCGGCCGACTTGCCGCCGGCTGGCGCATCGCCGCCGAACAGGCCGGGGAGCTTTCCGCCTTTGTTGAAGGCGAAATTCTCGGGGAAGTAGAGGCCGTAGGAGAGACACGCAGCGATGGCGGCCGGCGGCACATCGGGACGCCAGCGGAAGCCCATGCCGCCCTGGGGGGCGTCCGGGTTCTTCGGGTTGATCGAGCCCTTGGGAAGGGCAACGGCAAGAACGAGCGGGGAGGGGGCCATGGTGGAAGTTTCAAGTGAGATGCGCTCCGCGATGCCCCAGCCTTTTGTCGAGGCGAGCTGGACGCGGGCGGCTTCGACTGTTTCGCCCGGGAAGACCAACGGCGATCCATAGCGCGCAAGGCATGGCTCATCGCTCCCGGCCAGGGCGGGTCCGGGCCAGGCCAAAACGGCGAGCAACAGCACAGCGCGAATCATCTAAGCCTCGGCGTCAGCTGGGCCCGATAATGCCGGTAGCGGCGTTAATGAGAATTTTACTCTCGGAAACAGCGAGCGAGGGACGCGGGCAGAAAAAACGCAAAGGGCGGTACCAGCCGAGCCAGTGCCGCCCCCGCAAGCTTAGTTCCAATCAGAGAATGACGAGCTTGTCGGCGATGAGCTCCGACAGGCTATCGGCATGTACGCCGACGAGATAGATCGCCTTCTCGTGGTTGCCGGCCTTGTTGGGGTCGATGGAGACGACCGTGCCATTGGCACCGTCCGTCACTTCGACAACATCGGCCCACACGGATTTCTTCGTGTACTTCAGGATATCGTGCAGATCGAGTTTGTCGCCCTCGGCCGCATCGAGATCCTTGACCACGTCGACGCCGCCAGCGGCCACGTCCTTCTTCGTGAAGACGAAGATGTCCGCACCTTCGCCGCCGATCAGCTTGTCGGCACCGCCGAGGCCGCGGATGACGTCGTTGCCGGCTCCGCCATCGATTGAGTTGTCGCGCTTGTCGCCAGTGATCTTGTCGCCGAACGCCGAGCCGATCAGGTTCTCGATGCTGCCGAGCCAGTCGTTGCCCATGCCGACGGCCCAATGCTTCGACATGTTGACCGACACACCAGCAGTGGCGCCGGAGAAGTCGATTCCATCGATGCCGGAGCCGCCGTTGTAGCGATCGTTGCCTTCGCCGGCCACGATCATGTCGTTGTTGGCGGCTGCGATGACCTGGTCGTTGCCGGCTCCGTCGCTCAGCGCGTCGTTGCCGGAGCCTGCGATCAGCGCGTCGTTGCCGTCGCCACCGGCGAGCAGGTCATTGCCGGAGCCGCCGTTCAGCTCGTCGTCACCGGCATCGCCGGACAGGGAGTCGTTACCCGCTGCACCCCAGAGGCGGTCGTTTCCGTCGCCGCCCCAGGCCTGGTCGTCCCCCGACATCGTGAAGATGCGGTCGTCGCCTTCGCCGCCGTTGATGACGTCGTTGTTGGGCTTGAGCGAGGTTACGTCGCTGGCCAGACCCTTCATCAATGCCGCATTGGTCTGACCCATGGCGATGTTGATGACGGCGTCGTCGAAGTCGGCGTCGCCGCCGCCCTTCAGGTCCTCGAAGCCGAGCTTCATGACGCCGGAAGCCAGATCGATCACGCCTTTGGCATGGATCAGGCCGTCCGAGTTCGTGCTTTCGCCCTTGAAGGAGTGGAAGATGTCGGCGCCATACTGAGATTTGACTTGATTGGCCGCACCGTTGTTGCCGATGTGCCAGAGCGATAGAGGGCCCGTCGAGTTGGCAGAGGCCGGATTGCCGGCTGCGTCACGCAGCTCGTAATGCCCGCTGTTGGTGGTGAGGAAGTTCGTGCCCTTGCCCTTGAGCCCGTAGCCGTTCGGCACGACGAAGAAGCCGAGGCTCTCACCCGCCGCGACATCGACGAGGAGGGGTTTGTTGTGCCCGCCCTGACCGTTGTTGGTGTTGGGGCTCGTCAGGATCTCGACGCCTGAAATCGTCCCGTCGGCGGCGATCTTGTACATGCCGACGGCATTCTTGTAGCCGGCCGAGGAGTCACCGAACGTGATCACCGCGGTGGTGCTCTCATGGAAAGACAGGCTGTCGAGGTCGGCATGGCGGTAGCCGTTGCCGCCGCCGAACAGCACGTCGCCCGAGCTGCCGCCCGAGATGTTGTCGTTGCCACCACTGCCGAAGATCGTATCTCCGTCGGTGGTGCCGGCGAGCAAGTCGTTCTTGCCGGTACCGATGATTATAGACACAGACGCCTCCAGTTCTATGCAGGCGCCACGGCCGGCCCGCATGCCTGACGGCATGCGAGTGGCGTAATGCCCCTGCGCGTTCGTGGCTGTTTTAAGGGGTAGTCTCCTCAAATCTCCTCAAACGAAAGGAGACAATTTGATCTATCTCCGCGATCCGGAGAGATGAGTGAATGATGTGTGAAGGCGAGCGCGGGGTACAAACACGAAGTACCCGGCCATTGGGGGGCCGGGCGCTTCTGTCTCACCGATGCCTGTCAGTGACTACCAGGCGATGCCCTGGTAGGTGGAGTCTTCGGGAAGCTCGCGCCACAGCCGTGCGAGATCGAGGACATGCACGCTATCAGGCCGGCCTTCGACCGCCCAACGGAACTCATCCGTCGCATGCGAGACGACGATGAGGTCGCACGATCTCACCAGCGCATCCGCGTTCTCGGCCGTGATTGCTTCGAGCTGGTCGATGACGCCAGCCAAATGTGGGGACGAGTGGCGCACGTAGTTGATCTGGCTCATCAGGTGGGGCCCGAAGTGCAGGTTCGGATCGTAAGCGGAAACCTTCTCGCCAGCATCGATCAGCATCGACATCAGATCGAGCGTCGGGCTCTCGCGGAGATCGTCGGTCGCCGCCTTGAAGGTGACGCCGAGGAAGCCGATGCGTTTGCCACGGAAAGGCTCGATGAGCCGCAACGCCTGCTCGATGTGCGCGGCGTTTGTCGGCATCAGGCTGCGAACGAGTGGCAGGTCGACGCCCAGATCCATGGCAAGGTGATCGACCGCGCGCACCTCTTTGGGCAGGCAAGAGCCGCCGAAAGCGAAGCCGGGGCGCAGATAGTAGGGCGACAGGTTGAGCTTGGTGTCCTTGACGAAGATGCTCATCACCGCATGGCTGTCGATGCCGAGCGCCTTGCACAGACGGCCGATCTCGTTGGCAAATGCGACTTTCGTCGCGTGCCAGACGTTGTCGGCGTACTTGACCATCTCGGCCGCCGCGATCGTCGTGAAGATGACGTTCTTGTCGACGGCCTCGTAGATGTCGCGCACGATCGCTTCGGCGCGCGCATCGCTGGCGCCGATAACGGTCTTGGGTGGCGCGAAGAAGTCGGCAACCGCCACGCCCTCGCGAAGGAATTCCGGATTGAAGCAGAGGCCGAAGCCCTCACCCATGCGTTTGCCGGATGCCGCCTCGATTTCCGCTCGAACGACTTTCAGTGTGGTCCCGGGGGGATCGAGCACCGCATGACGACGACGTGGTAGCCGTCCTTGTTCCGGATGGCGTCGCCGATCCCGCGCGACACGTCGCGGACATAAGTGAGGTCGCAACTGCCGTCGGCTGCCGTTGGCGTGCCAACGGAGACGAAGGTGACGTCGGTACCGAGAACGGCCGCGGCGAGGTCGCGCGTGGCCGAGACGAGGCCGTTGCGGACGCCGTCGGACAAGAGCTCTCCGAGCTTTTCCTCGACGATCGGCGAGCGGCCTTCGTTGATTGCGTCGATGCGTACGTCGGAGACGTCGACACCACGCATTCTGAAGCCGAGGCTCGACAGGCACGCCATCGAGACGGCGCCGACGTAACCCAAGCCGATCACGCTGATGCTCGGCAGCTTTGCTGCTACCTTGAGCGGACGGACAACGGATTTCTGCGAGATCGATGGTGCGATCTCGAACGACGCAACGGCGGCCATGCCCCACTCCTGCATGCTTGACGTAACAAATCCCCTGGCCACCGAGTTGCCGCAGACAGGATCCGTTACCCCCGCGCGAGGGTATGCAGGCGCTGCCTCCGGCACACGTTTTTCAGCCGGGACCGGAGTGAACATCCGTATACGGCAGTGTAGCCTTCGGCACGATTTCTAGTCGAAATAGATCACAGTCCCGTCAAATCGGACGGAGCAATTTTAGCTATTCTCACGGAATGACCATCGTCCACACGAAGTCCCAACTCGGGAGCTCGAGCAACTTGGCGTAAACGATCGTGGCGATGAAAATCGAGACGACGGAGAGGACCGTCAGATAGTGGGCCATGACCTCGCGGAACACAGCGATGCCGCCGCCCTCGGCGAAGCCCGCCTTCTGGTCGCCGCGGTTCGACCACTTCTGCTTGGCGAGCCGCCAGAGCATGAAAACCTTCACGGAGGCGTTGGTGATCTGGTTGATATAGAGGATCCAAACAAAGTGAAGATCGACCTTGCGGGCGTAGCAGAAGATGACGAGCGACAGCAGCATGCGCGTCATCGCCAGGAACGCGAAATACGCGATTGCGTAGCCGAGCCCTTTGAAGAAGGTCGCGGAGATCGCGAGCACGGGCGAGACGAGCATCGTCCACATGGCGAGCCGTTGGTCGACGAGGCACCACCAGATGAAGAACGGCATCCGCGCCGGCCCCAGGCTGATGGCGCGCTTGCCGTTGCGCAGCATATTGCCGGACCAGCGCCGGAAATTTTCCACCATCCGCTTGAAGGCCGAGCCTTTGATGACCTCGATGGTGTAGCCGGTGCCGTCGGGCACGTAGAGCAGGCGGTGGCCGTGCTTGAGCATGTAGAACCAGGTGCTCTTGTCGTCGCCCGACAGGAAGCGGAACTTGCCCCACAACCAATGGTCCAGATAGTCGGCTTCGAGCAGCCGGATGAATTCCTCTTGCTTCACATGCCGGGCGCGGAACATGCTCATGCGGCCCGTCAGCGTGATGACCCGGTTCGACAGCGCATGGCTCTGCATGGCGAGGCGCCGCTGGGCGAAGCGCATGTCGAGCCAGGACTGCATCCACCATGGGCCGCGGACGATCACATCCTCGTCGGTGGTGAGCGCCTGGCACTCGGGATCGGCGGCAAATACCTGCAGGCACTTGCGAAGCGTGCCGGGCGCGATGACGAAATCGCCGTCCATGAACACGACCGGATCGCCATCGCCGATCATTGCCCGCGACATGGAGCGCAGCACCAGCGCAATCGCCATGCGCTTGCCCGACTGGTTTTGCCGGACGATGCGAAACGTGATGTCGAGGTCGGATGCTACGAGCGCCAGATGGGCAGCGATGATCTCCTCGTCGTAGATGTCGCCGGATCCCAACCAGATCGTGGCGGTGCATCCCGCCTCGCGAATCTGGCTGATGATGCCGCGTATGACTGCTTCCGTGATCTCGCGATGCTCGCGGAAGGTCGTCATCATGAAATGCACGTGTCGCGGCCGCCAGCCCGCCTGCCAGATGGTCTCGCCCCGCGAGCGCAGCCTCGGGTAGACGATGCGGCCGTAGATGATGGCGCGTACGAAATGTGTGAACCACCAGAGGTAGCGCCACAGACCCAGAATGCCGATCACGTAGGTGATGGCTTCGATCTCGGGGTCCCAGATCGAGTTCGGCACCAGCGTCAAAATCATAAAGCAGGCGCCGAGGTAGAGTGCGATGTGGAGGAGCGCCGTTGGTGTCCACTTCTCGAGGAACGGCATTTTGCGCGCCTGCGGAAACTCCTCCTCGGTGCTCTTGAAGGGCGGGGTGGTGCTCAACTGTCGATCTCCGCACCCTTGGGAGCCTCGGCTTCTTCGATGAGTTCCGCTGGCGGCTCATCCGAGCTCCAAGTCAGCAGCAGCTCGAGCTTGCGGGCCGCTGCCGCGAGGATCGGATTGGTCGAGCGCGAGGGAAAG
The DNA here is from genome assembly GCA_963741525.1 of uncultured Alphaproteobacteria bacterium. Classification (GTDB taxonomy): domain Bacteria; phylum Pseudomonadota; class Alphaproteobacteria; order Rhizobiales; family Hyphomicrobiaceae; genus JANNSX01. Next base: position 486,397 of record CAVUIW010000027.1, on the reverse strand, counting down.
ACGACAATGACCGGAGTGCCGGATTCAAGCGCGAGCGTATTCCCGGTCAGCGAAGGCGCGAGGAATTTGAGCTCAACCTTGGCCGTGCGATCCCGCGTGCTGCGGTAGCCGTACTGCTCGTTCTGCTCGTCGACGAAACCATCGGTCCGGTCGATGCGGGCGACGCGAGCATCGAAAGTGTAGTCGAGGGCGGGCACGTAGACGAGCGCCTTGTCACCCCGGCCGACCCGCAGCACCTCGTCCTGGGTCAGGTAAGCGGTGACGCTGCGTGCCTTCGGCTGCTCGATGACGGCGATGATATCGCCACGCCGGACAGTGCCGCCATTGACGCGCGGCAGGTCGTGCACGATGCCGGCGAAGGGTGCGTGCACGGCGAGCCTCTGGCGATGCTTGACGAGAGCCTGCTGTTTTTGTCCGGCGAGGTCGATCTCGTGTTCGGCGAGCCTGATCTCGGCGTCGAGCTCGGCCCGGGCGCCGACGAAGGTGTCGCCTGTGTAGTGCCGCTCGCCGATATTCTGTTCGGCAAGGCTCGCCTGCTCGTCGAGATCGAGCCGGGCGTTTGCCAACTCCTTGCGGGCGGACGCCATCGCGACCTCGGCCTCACCGAGCTTGGCATCGGTTGTGAAGCCTTTCAGCTTCAATTGTCGGAGGCGCTTATACTGTGCCTCGGCATTCCGCACCTTTACGGTAAGCTCCGACACGCCGGCCCTCGCCCGTTTGACGTTGCGGCCGTCGATGGCGGCGAAGTCCTCGAGCTTGTCGAGTTCGTCCGCCTGCCGGCGCTTCAAAAACGCGAGGCGGGCCTTGCGGGCGGTGATCTCGATGCTGGCGAGGTCGAGTTCTTTTTCGAGTTCGCTGTCCTCGACCTCGAGCACCAGCGCACCGGCGTCGACCTTGTCGCCCGGCTTGAGGCCGGCCCAGATGACTCGGCCATCCGAAGGCGCGCGGACGGTCTCGAGCGGCGCCGAGACAACCGCCGTCTCGACCTCCATACGGAAGATGTTGCCGTAGACGAGCAGCGCCGCGTAGCCGAAAACGATGATGCCGAAGACGACGTAGAAAGCCGTGAAGGCGAGCGTCTTCATCGGCAGGCGCACGAAGGGGACTTCGGATCTCGTGTCCTTGGGCGGCGCCGTCGAGACCGGGGTCACCGGCACGTCGATGCGCTGGATGGTGTCCTCGACTTCCGCCATCGAGCCGTGGATCAGCTCGGAGAGGAAGTGGGTCATGAGCTTGGTGGCGCGCTCCGACAGCTCGGTGAAGCGCAGTGCGATCTGGCCCGTCGCGGCATTCGAGCGGACAACGGCGGCCTTGGCGGGGAAGCCAATCGTGAAACCTTGGAACGGCAGGCCCAGGCGAAGCGTGACATCCTCGCCGGGCGCGGGGATCCGCCCCTTGAAACCTTCGACGCGAAAGCCGCCGAGGCTCCAATCGGCGGTGCGGCAGCGCACGCCCTCGAGCGTCACCAGCATCGGCGCCGTCACCCGGTGGTGACGCCGCTGATCCGGCCGGTCGCGTATGACCTTGACGCCCATAACACCTCTGGCCCCGCGGCCAGTGGCCCCGGGGTCTATTGCACATGCATCGGAAATACTCGCAGAAAAGCGTTAAGCTTGATTTAGGCTCGTTATTCGCGACGGGGGTTCACGGTTCGGCGGATATGGTCGGAGAGGCGCGAACGGCGCTCGGCCGCCGGCGAGGGGTCGGGCACGGGCGCGGACTCCGGGTCGGGGTAGAATTTGGCCGACCGCAGATCGTCCAGCGTCAGAAGTTCCATATGCTCGGCGTCGGTTTTATGGACGAGGTAGAGCGCGCCGACCTTGCCAACGACCCGGCCACCCATGCGGCCGAGCCCGCCACCAACCTCGAAGCGCAGACCGACCAGCGCGTCGTCGCTCATGCGGGAACACTCCGTAAATTGCCACAGCAACGTGAAACGGCATTAGCCAAGTGGCTGATCCCCCGTCTCGTCGTGAGCATAGAGCCAATCATAGGCGGAAAGGAGTCGGCGACCGCCGATGCAACTCAAGGTCAGGTTGCGGGCTTGGCCGGACAGGCCGCCCAGATGAAAGGCCCAGGCATTGCGCCGGGACGCTTTGGCGACGGCTTCCGCCCGTGCGCGCCGGCTGGCCTCGACCGCCCGCCAGGCCGTGGGGAGGTCGTCCAGCCGCGCCGCGTGGGCGGCGATGCACCAGGCGTCCTCGAGCGCCAGCGCGGCGCCCTGGGCCAGGAAGGGTAGTATTGGGTGCGCCGCGTCGCCGGCCAAAAGCATCCGCCCGCGTGACCAGGGCGCATTTGGCAGCCGCTCATAAAGAGCCCACTTTTGCCAATCCTGCCGGACCTGTCCGGCGAGCCTGCGCACAGCTTCAGGCCAGTGCCGCAAGGCCGCTTCGAGCACGGCCGGGTCGCCCTGGTGGTCGAAGCCCTCGGCGTCGAAGTCCTCGCGCAATACGGCGACCAGGTTGAGCTGCTGTCCTCCCTGGATGGGATAGTGCACGAGGTGCGCACCGGCTCCGAGCCAGAGGCCGACGCAATCGCGTTCGATATCCGCGGGGCATTGCCCGATGGGGACCATGGCCCGCCACGCGGTCCAGCCCGAGTGTAAAGTGCTTTGCGGGCCATGCCCCTGGGGATCGACGGCGCGCCGGACCTCGGACCACAGACCATCCGCCCCGATGAGGCCTCGGCCCTCGACCGATTGTCCGGCACGGCCGGCGACCCTGACCGACCCGGTGCCCTCGGTGACGCCGGCCACGCGAAAACCGAAGTCGACCGTGATCCGGCTCTCGGCCTCGACGGCGCTGCGCAAGGCACGATGCAAATCCTGGCGATGTAGGCACCAGTAGGGTGCGCCATAGCGCTCGCCGGCAAATGTGCCAAGCGGGATACGAGAAATGGCATTGGCGCTGCCGGCCGATCGAATGACGATTGCCTCGGGCGCGACGGCCGCTTCTTTCAGAGAGGGCGACAAACCCAGCCGATCGAGCACCTTGACGGCATGCGGTCCGAGTTGCAGCCCGGCTCCGGTTTCGTAGAAGGCCTCACGACCCTCGAGCAATCTGACCGCGAAGCCCATGCGGCCGAGGCCGAGCGCGGTCGCCAGACCGCAAATGCCGGCTCCTGCGATTAGGATCGGCTGGCCGGAACCACGGCTCAGATTGCTCTCTCCTTGGCCCGGTAGAGGCAGCCCGACGGGTCGCTTTCCCCAGGCCCAAGCTCGGAGCGATAAACGTAGAGGGTCGAGCAGTACGGGCAGATGATCTGTGTATCGCCGCCCATGTCGAGATAGACGTGGGGGTGATCGAAGGGAGGCGCCGCACCCATGCAGTTGAGTTCGCGCGCGCCGACGCCGATCTGCTCGACGCCCGCGTCGTTGCACAGGTGGGGAACCGCATGCCCGGCCATCTTGACTTCCTTTTCCCAACCGATCTTCTAGTACCCACAATCACTGACGGACGACACGTCTGATCGCGGGTCCGCGCGGCGATCCGGCAGGAGGGATGCGAAGAGCGCAGCGGGGCTGCGGTCGAGCATTCCGACGCACCGGGCGCCCGCGGGCCGCGACCTTTCAGGCGAACGAGGACGGTCACGGGCGGCTTCGGCGCGCTCGTGCGTAGTCCCAGCTACGCCCATCGCGTGCCTCCTGGCCCGTGACCGTCCTCGTTCGTCATACGTATCGTCCGTCAGTGATTGTGGGTCCTAACCGCCCGTATAGCGAGTTCGCCCCGCACTGAACAGCCGAGGCGGGCGCGGCATCCCGTCAATGGAGCCGGAGCGAAATGCCTCAATTCCAATCGGATGGTCTTTCAATCGCCTATCTGGACAGCCCGGCGGCTGGGCCACCCGGCGAGCCGGTTCTGCTCATTCACGGCTTCGCGTCGTCGAGCCGGGTCAATTGGCTCGATACGAGTTGGGCCGGCACACTGACGAAGGCCGGCTATCGCGTCGTCGCCATCGACAATCGCGGACATGGCGAGAGCGACAAACCATACGACTCCGCGCTCTACGGCGCGCCGCTGATGGCCGAGGATGCCCGCCGCCTGCTCGATCATCTGGGGATCGAGCGAGCCCATGTCATGGGCTATTCGATGGGGGCACGCATCACGGCGTTCCTCGCTCTGGCTCATCCCGGCCGCGTTCGAACAGCCGTCTTCGGCGGCCTCGGCATCAACATGATCCGGGGCGTCGGCGGCGCCCGTCCGATTGCCGCGGCGCTGCTCGCCCCCTCGATCGAAGATGTCAGCAACCCCACCGCCCGCACCTTTCGCGCCTTCGCCGAGCAGACGAAAAGCGATCTCAAGGCGTTGGCTTCCTGCATCTTGTCCTCGCGGGAGAAGATTTCCGCCGAGGCGATCGCAAAGCTCGCACTCCCTATCCTGGTCGCCGTCGGCAGCGAGGATGTCATCGGCGGACCGGCGGCTGAGCTGGCTGCGCTTATCCCCGGTGCCGAAGCTTTCGTTATCGAGGGGCGGGACCATATGAAAGCTGTCGGCGACCGGACGTACAAGGCCAAGGTGCTGGAGTTCCTATCGCGGCACGCGTTGGCCTGACACCCGCATCCGCCCTCTGTGCGCAGCGATCGCCGTTAACTTCTTGTTACAGGTCTGATAACTAACCGTTGATACGTAATGGTCTTTCAGCGTGATATGGAAGCGTTCCAAAGCTTACGAGACGGTCAGGAGGCCGAACCATGGCAACCAGCACGAAGGCGCTTGCAGAGAGCCTGGACCGGTGCGATCCGGTATGGACGCGCATGCGCGAGGAGGCCGAAGCGGCGATCCAGCGTGAGCCGGCACTCGGAGGCTTCATCTACGCGACGATCCTGCACCACCAGGCGCTCGAGGAGAGCATCTGCCATCGGTTGTCGCAGCGACTAACGCATCCTGACGTCGATGCCGGGCTGCTCTACGACATCTTCGACGAGCTACTCCGCCAGGAGCCCGAGCTCAGCGCTTATTTCCGTGCCGATCTCCTGGCTGTCGTCGATCGCGATCCGGCCTGCAACCGGCTCATCGAGCCATTGCTCTACTTCAAGGGATTCCATGCCTTGGAGACCCATCGATTTGCGCACGTGCTTTGGAAGTCGGGACGCAAAGACTTTGCGCTCTACCTGCAGAGCCAGAGTTCGCGTGTGTTCTCGATCGACATCCATCCGGCCGCGCGCATCGGCCGGGGCATCTTCATCGACCACGGCCATGCGCTGGTCATCGGAGAAACAGCGGTTGTCGGCGACGATGTCTCGATGCTGCACGGCGTGACGCTCGGCGGAACCGGCAAGGAAAGCGGCGATCGTCATCCCAAGATCGGCAACGGCGTCATGATTGGCGCCGGCGCCAAGGTGCTGGGCAATATCTCGATCGGGCAATGCTCGCGGATCGCGGCCGGCAGCGTCGTGCTGAAGGACGTGCCACCGCGCACGACAGTGGCTGGCGTTCCGGCGCGCATCATCGGCGAATCCGACTGCGGCGATCCCGCGCGCACGATGGATCAGATGTTCGCGCGCGACAGTATCGGCTCGATAGATTGAGGTTTGGGTGTAGGTGAGTTGCCCAATGATCTGATTTCACGCGATACTATTATCCGCACTGCTGCAAGACTTCGTTGCTGCAGCCCACCAAATGCTGATATAGGCTCGTGCGTCAGCTTGCTGGGGCTAGACTTGGGGCCGCCCTGGCTTCAGAAATGGGAATACAGATGAAGCGCGAGGAAATCGTTCGGCTGGAACGATATCTGCGGAAGACGTTTCGACTCGAAACGATCCAAGTGAAGCAGCGTCCCAAGAAGGACGACTTGGCCGAGGTCTATATCGGCGACGAGTTCATTGGCATCCTCTTCCGGGACGACGAGGACGACGAGCTGTCCTATCAGTTCCAGATGGCGATCCTCGGCTACGATCTCGACGAGGTCTGACCTCGGCAGCCAGACGCGACGCCTGAGCGGGGTCTCCCTTGCGAACTGGCGGCACTGATGCTCGATTGGGAGGCTACTGGCCGGAACGCGCCAGTATGCCCGTCCAGCCGAGGAGCTGACCATGCCCTGCTATCGCCTTGCCACGGATATGGTTGAGCTACCGTCCAGTGGACGATTCTGGATCGCGCCGACGGCTGTCCTGATCGGGCGGGTTCATCTCGAGGAAGATGCCAGCGTCTGGTTCGGAGCCGTTCTCAGAGGCGACAACGAGCTGATCCACGTGGGCGCGCGCTCCAACATCCAGGAAGGCTGCGTGCTGCATACCGACTTGGACTATCCGCTGTCTATTGGCGCGGATTGCACGATCGGCCACATGGCCATGCTGCACGGCTGCACAATCGGCGAGAACAGCCTGATCGGTATTGGTGCTGTCGTGCTTAATGGTGCCAGGATCGGGCGAAACTGCCTGATCGGCGCCAAGGCGCTCATTACCGAGGGCAAGGAGATCCCCGATAACTCCCTGGTGATGGGGGCTCCCGGCAAAGTCATTCGCGAGCTCGATGCCGCGGCCGCTGAAGGCCTCCGCCAATCGGCAATCCACTACGTCGAAAACAGCCGCCGCTTCGCACGCGATCTCAAGCTACAGAACAGCTGACCAAAAAAAGAGCCGGCACTCTTGCGAGGCCGGCTCAGTGGCAGCTCCGGTGCCGGGTCGGGGATGGCAGGGTGAGGAGGCTCCGGGGCTGAAGGTGTTTGGCTTGAGATGGCTCGATCACATCTCCGGGGCGCCGGACGCGACGGGGGGCTGCGCCAGTCTGTTGGCTGGTGCGAGCGACATCCAGATCGCCGGGCTGATGTAGGATTGGCGCTTGACGAAGCCGTAGCCGGTCTCGTGCCAGAGCCGGATGACGTCGAAGCGGTTGTCCAGAATGAAGTCGCCCTGGCTGGTCCGGACGGTGAGGATCGCGTGGCCCTGATTGGCCTCGTCACGCACGACGGTGATAAGCACGCTGCCCTGCGGCCAGCCGCGCTCGATGAGCAGGCGCTGTTTCAGCAGGACATAGTCCTCGCAGTCGCCGCTGGCTTTCGGAAAAGTCCAGTATTCCGTCGTGCCGTAGAGATCGAGATCGCTAACCGGTTTCACCGTCCGGTTGACGACCTGATTGACTTCAACGAGATCTCGCAAGCGCAGATCGGTAAGGATGACACGATCGCTCAGGCTGTTTTGTGTAGCGCAGGCGGCCGGCGACCGGCTGCAGAAAGCGATGTAGCCCGAGGGTGGCTCGGAGCGGGTGAAGACCCGCATGAATGAGGAGACAGACGGGCTCGAGCCGGCAAGCGCGCCGGTCACTGCCAGGGGAGAAAGCCCCATGGCAACCGCCAACACAACAACGCTCACGCGTACCCCGCCGAACATAACCAACCCCCTGACGATACGTGCACTATACTCCGGATGACTGAGTTTCTCGCAAAGACACAATGAGCAATTTGAGATTAATTCTCTTCTAAATTGAAGGTACTTTCTGTCTAATCTTTTTAAATCTCTGGTCTATCCGAACAATACTATGGTCGTGTTCCCGCCGCCCTTGCCTCGACGGACAATGGTTCGGCATGCTCGGTGAACGCAGACGCATACGCGTACGGCCCGAGCCCAAACGCGGCTCGAGAGAAGATCGACAGAGTGCCGGAGCGCTCAGCCGAAATGACGCCTCAGGGCAGTCGGGTTCTGGATGTCGAGGAAACGCAGGCCTACCCCATCCTCGTGATGGCGAACGACCTTGGCGCGAAGCCTGCCGAGCACGACCTCGGTGCCGATCGGCGGGCGCGCCTGGACTGCAACAGCCGCACCGGAAATCGAGACGTCGATGATGGCGCAGGGAACCTGTGTGCCGTTCGGCAGCGTCAGGTTTGAATTGACGTTGGCAGGCTCGATGCGCTCGTGCCTGCGGGCCTCGGGGATGCCGAGTGCCGCCCGGTTGATGAGCCAGGTCAGCTGGGCGGCTAGCTTCTCGCGCCGGTGCTGCGTCGAATTGAAGAGCATCGCAAAACCACCACCCGGCATCATGCGGACGACGGGGCCTTCGATGCGGCCGATCTCGTCGAAATAGGCGATGATCAGCTCGCCGACCTCGACGGGTTCCGAGCACACGATACCGGCGTCGCCCACCGAGATGTTGACGAGGCGGCAGGTGTGCTCGCTTTTGTCGGCGCGCATGTAGCGGCCGAGGCAGTTGATGTCGACGCGCTTGTAGCGCCGGAGATCAGAGCGGATCCGGGCGCGAGGACTGGTTGCCTCGAGATCGTGGTCCGGCGGAAAAAAGTCTTGGGCGTTCATGCCAGCGTTCCTACGGCGGGCCGCCTTGGAGGTCGTTCCTCCAGTCGATCCGCGACATTTCAAGTCTCGGAAAGACTATGCAGCCCTGCCTTTAACAACCGCTTAAGTGGCGTCCGCCAATGACGCGAAAAGATGACTATCGTTTCGCCTCCGGCGGATCGCCGGCGGGCTTGCCGCCGTCATAGACCCGGAAGCTCCGGCGCTCGCTGCGGACGACCCGGCTGTACCTCGGTTCCTTGAGAAAGGGCGCCTGCCGGTCCGACCGGGCGATCAGGGCATGCGGGCGGCCGTCAGGCCAGATCAGATTGAACGTCTTCAGCCGCTGCGCGGTGATCGGCTCCTGACCGAGCCAGGCCGGGGCGTCCGAGGCCGCTAAGCTGCCGAGAACACGGCTGATTTCCACGCCCGAGTGCACCAGAGGTAGCAACAGCATCTCGAGGCGCGCCGTGCGCCTCGATGGGCCCTCAACCTCGAGTGCGGCGACACCAACCGCGCCTTCCTTGCAGGTGCCCTCGAGCACGCGTTCCAAGGCTTCCTGATCGGCTACGTCGAACAGGTCCAGAATATTGGACCCCCGAAATTCCCGGCCGAATTGCTCGCAGACCTTCGTTCCGGCGAGACGAAACAGATATTCCTCACGCGAGACGCGCTCGAGAATGAAGGTCTCGGGCAAGATCGAGGTTATGCGAGACGGCTCGATGTCGAACCGGCGCGGAGCGACACGATCGCCGCGGACCTCGTTCCAATACCCGTAGAGGAGTTGGCTGGTCCTCTCTCTCATGTGTCTTACCGCACCCGTTGCCGCGCTGCCCGTTGACGGCTTCCCGGGCTGTGCTCCCCTGGCTTTGGCCTGTGCCATGCCGGGACAGCTGCCTTTTCCGGGCCGTCGCCCTCGCCCCGAAATCAGCAGGATGCATGCCACTGGGGCAGCCGGTGCCCTGGCAGCGATGAATGCTTGTCAGTCATCGTGAATAGAGCGAAGATGCTACCGGAGCGACCTGCCGGCTCCCCATGGGCCAGCGCCGGGCGATGGATCCCTCGCGCGTGCTCGCGCCGCTCCGGCCGGCAGGACCCTCTCACCCGATCGCGTCGTGCTGACGCTAGTTGAAGCGGAAGAGGAGGAACAAATCATGAATATCGCCGCCATACTGCGGCTCAAGGGTCGAGAGGTTGCGACCGTCCATCCCCAGGTGACGCTGGAAACGGCGGCCATGATGCTGACCGAGCGGGGCATTGGTTCGCTAATCGTCGTCGATTTCGGAGGCCAGCCGGTCGGCATCCTGTCTGAGCGGGATATCGTCAGGGCCGTCGCTCAAGGCGGGGCCGGTGCTCTGACCCGAGCGGTCGACTCAGCCATGTCCCGTCCGATCGTCACCTGCCGCGAGAGCGACACGATTGACGAGGCCATGGCGCAGATGACGGCCCGCCGGTTCCGGCATTTGCCGGTCATCGAGGACGGCAAGCTCGTTGGCATCGTCTCGATAGGTGATGTCGTGAAGCACCGCATCGCCGAGACGGAAATGGAGGCGGCCGCAATGCGGGCTTACATCACCACGGGTTGAAATGCCTTCGCGGCTCAGCCGACCTGTGCAACCGTCGGCAGCGGCCTCAGCTCATGGCGGATCTCGGCGATTACCTTTTCCGCCGCCGCCTCGCCGAGTGCAATAAGTTCTTCGGCGCGGTGGAAGTCGAAAGTGCCGACGGAGCCGAGCTTGGGCGCGATCGTGAAATCCGGCGGGTCGCCCGCGAGCCGCGAGCGGGCGATCCGGTCTTGCGTTATGTTGAAGGCTTCCATCATCACGGTCGAAATGCCGGGAGCATCGGTGCCACGGCCGAAGAATTGGCGGTGCAGGAGCTTTAAGGCTCCGCCTTTCTGCTCCTCGGCGGCAATCGTGCTCGCGACGTCCTGCTCGATATCTTCGAGCGTCTGCTGATCGGTGAGCACGGCGCCCCGGCTCAGCGTGTCGCTCTGAAGATTGACGGCGATCACGATGCTGGCGCCCATGGCCCGGCACACCGAGACGGGGATCGGATTGACGATGGCCCCGTCGAACAGCCAGCGGCCGCCAAGCTTGACGGGGCGGAAAATGCCGGGGAGAGCATAAGAGGCTCGCATGGCATCGACCAGATGCCCGCGGCTGAGCCAGACTTCGTGCCCAGTGCCTATTTCTGTTGCGACGGCAACAAAACGCCGATCCAGCGACTCGATCATGGTGTTGCCGAGATGCGAGGCGATGCGATCGCCGAGCTTGTCGCCGGAGATGAGGCCGGAGCCCGAGAGATTGAAATCGAGAAAGCCGAATACGCGCCGCCGAGTCAGGGAAAGCGCGAAGGCCTCGAGTTCGTCGAGCTTGCCGGCCACATAGCACCCGCCGGCGACTGCGCCGATCGAAGTGCCCGCGACGATGTCGGGCTTGAGGCCCGCCTTCGTCAGCGCTTTCAGAATGCCGATATGGGCCCAACCGCGAGCAACACCCGCGCCCAGCGCCACACCGATCTTACCACGTGCCATGCCGCTAAACTCCGCTACGGCCGTCGCCCCGGGCCCCTCCCCAATCTGCTATCGGACGGCTGGCTCACGGCTGCAAGCGGTGTGCCTGTCGCACGTAGGGCCAGCGAGGGGGCCAAGGAGGAATAAGGTTAACAGAACGCCGTTGATAAGCGATGAAGAGGGCGAGAGGGTTCAGTCCTCTGTCCGGACCAGACGATAACCACCGCCGCTGGCCTCGGCCCGTCGGTAATAGCAGCTCCGGGCGCCCGTATGGCAAGCCTTGCCGTCGCCTTTGACGCGCACGCGAAGCCAGATGGCGTCCTGGTCGCAATCGACCCGGAGTTCCTCGACGCTGAGTTCGTTGCCGCTGGTCTCGCCCTTGCGCCAAAGGCTTTTGCGCGAGCGAGACCAGAAGTAGGCGATGCCGGTCTCGAGTGTTTTTCCGACCGCTTCGGCGTTCATATAGGCCAGCATCAGCGCTTCGCCCGTCCGGGCATCAGTGGCGATGGCGGGCACGAGGCCGTCGGCGTCATACCGTAAGCGAAGTTCACTCGTGGACTCGATGTCCCGCGATGCCGCTCCGCCGCTCAAATCCGCCCGCCGCCGCGCTGCACTAGCGTCAGGAAGCGCTGCTGCTGGGAGGGGTCGTCCTTGAAAAGGCCCGTAAACTGGGTGGTGATGGTTGCCACGTTCGGCTTCTGCACGCCCCTGAGCGACATGCACTGGTGCACCGCCTCGATCATGACTGCGACGCCCCTAGGCTCGAGCGCCCGGTTGATGGCCTCCGTGATCTGGGCGGTCATCGTCTCCTGGGTTTGCAGCCGGCGGGAAAAAATTTCGACCACGCGCGCAAGCTTTGAGATGCCCACCACCTTGTCGGCGGGGAAATAGGCCACATGCGCCTTGCCGATGAAGGGGATCATGTGGTGCTCGCAGTGCGAGTTCATGTCGATGTCGCGCAGCATGACGATGTCGTCGTAGCCAGCCACCTCCTCGAAAGTGCGCTTCAGCTCGTCCAGAGGGCATTCTTCATAGCCGCGGAAGAACTCAGAATAGGCATTCACCACGCGCTTTGGCGTGTCCTTCAGGCCTTCGCGCGCCGGGTCGTCGCCGGTCCAGGCAATGAGGGTGCGCACGGCGGCTTCCGCTTCCTCGCGGGAGGGGCGGGGACGATCGGCTGGGCGGGCCGCGATCGGGTCGGGCGTCCTAGCGATCTTCTTGACGAGCTGATCCATATCCTGCTGTTCCAGACCCTGGTTCCCGAGCCGCCCCATAAACTCGTCATCCGATGCTTGCAGACAATGCGCCATATACGCGAGCCCGGCGCGGGGCGGTTCAGGGGGGCGCCATCAGGCCGCACGGCCGAAAAGCCGATGCAACCATTTCCGTCTCGCTTTCGCAGACGATATATAGGGGGTGAGGAGGCGTCGCAAGCAGCCCCATGCGACTCCAACGACCACCAAGAGAGCAGGAATGGCCGCACTCGAGGACATCTACAGCCAGCGCATCCTGGAGCTGGCCGCATCGATCCCGCATACGGCGCGGCTCACCGAGCCGGATGCGACCGAGATGGCGCATTCCAAGCTCTGCGGCTCGACCATCACCGTCGACCTCAAGATGGAGGGCGATCGGGTGACGGCGTATGGTCAAAACGTCAAGGCCTGCCTGCTCGGCCAGTCGTCGGCCTCGATCGTCGGACGGCTTATCATTGGTTCGACGGCGTCCGAGATCCGGCAGGTGGCCGAAATCATGCGGAAGATGCTCAAGGAGAACGGCCCGCCGCCGACCGGTAAATGGTCCGACCTCGCCGTGCTCGAGCCTGTCCGGGACTACAAGTCACGGCACACCTCGACGCTGCTCGTCTTCGAGGCGATCGAGCGGGCAATTGCGAGGATCGAAGCGAAGCGGGCGGCCGAGAGCGTTCCGGCGGCCTGAAGCTGAGGAGGCACAAATGACCGTCATTTGCGATCCGAAGGCGATCGAGGGCCGCCGCGGCACGATCTATCCCAAGGAGCATGCCGCTGGTTTCGAGAAGCGCGTCAAGCGGGCGCTGACAAGTCCCATGGGGCTCACCCAGTTCGGCGTCAACCTGACGACGCTCGAGCCCGGCGCCATGTCGGCGCATCGCCACTGGCATCGCGCCGAGGACGAGGCGATCTACGTGCTCGAGGGCGAGCTTGTGCTGATCGATGACAGCGGCGAGACGCTGCTGACACCCGGCATGGCGGCCGGCTTCCCGGCGGGCGAGGCGAACGGGCATCACCTCGTGAACAAGTCGAGCAAACCCGCGACCTACCTCGAAATCGGCACGCGCGCGGAGAACGAGGACGCGACCTATCCCGATATAGACCTCAAGGCCGAGAAGCGCGGTAGCACCTTCCGCTTCTTCCACAAGGACGGCACGCCCTACACATGAGTATCGCCGCGCGCCTCCTGAAAGCGCCGATCCTCCTCTATCGCTATACGCTCTCCGGCCTCATCGGCCGCCAGTGCCGGCATCTACCGACCTGCTCGGAATATGCGCTCGACGCCATCGACACGAACGGCGCGTGGCGGGGCTTCTGGCTGGCGCTCGCGCGGATCAGCCGCTGCCATCCCTGGGGCACGAGTGGTTTCGATCCAGCGCCGGATGTTCGCGCTGAGCGGCACGGTCTCGCGCCGTGGCGTTATGGAAGGTGGACCATTGGCAAGTCGTGAGTGGTTGGTCGTAAGTCGGCGCCACTCTCGCCAAACCCGGCTCACCACTTACGACTTACGCTTTCTCGATCAATGGCTCGCGAACACCGCGTCGCCGCCTTCGCCACCAAACAGCATCACGTCGTAGGGCTCGGTCGAGCCGTCCTCGGCCTCCATGCCCGGTGAGCCGATCGGCATGCCGCCGACGGCCAAGCCCTTCGCCTTCGGTCGTTCCTTGAGCAGCCGGTCGACATCGGCAACGGGCACATGCCCCTCGATGGCGTAGCCGTCGACCATGGCGGTATGGCAGGCCTGTAGCGCGTCGGGAACGCCGGCCTCTTGCTTGATGCGGCTCATGTCCTCGCCTTCGACGATGCTGACCGTGTGGCCAGCGGTCCGCAAATGCTCGGCCCACTTGCCGCAGCAGGAGCAGCCGGACTGCCGGAACATCTTGATCTCGGCGGCGGAAAGGGGGAGGACGCCGCAGATCAGCAGCAAGAGGCTCAGCATCAGGCGCATGTCTGTTTCTCCAGCGATTTCAGGCCGCACGCATCTGCCGGTGACAAGATCGGCCCAAGCGAATAGAAGGGCGATCGTCTGCGCCGCAGACGACGATCATCTTACCTGCTTGGTAGGCAGCGAGTGAGAGGAAAACGAGCATGTCTGAGATCACGATCACGTTTCCCGACGGCAATTCCCGCCAGTACCCCTCCGGCACGTCCGGCCTCGACATTGCGAAGGGCATCTCGCCCTCGCTCGCCAAGCGCACGGTGGCCATGGCGGTCGACGGCAAGCTTGCCGATCTCAATGATCCGATTACGCGGGATGCCGCCCTCAAGTTTCTCAAGCGCGAGGACCCGGAGTGCCTGGAGTTAATCCGGCACGACGCGGCGCACGTGCTGGCGGAAGCCGTGCAGGAGCTGTGGCCCGGCACCCAGGTGACGATCGGCCCGGTGATCGAGAACGGCTTCTACTACGACTTCGCCAAGCAGGACCCGTTCACGCCCGAGGACCTGCCGAGGATCGAAGCCCGCATGGCCGAGATCATCAAGCGCAACAAGCCCTTCACCAAGGAAGTCTGGGACCGCCAGCGCGCCAAGGATTTCTTCAAGGCCAAGGGCGAACGCTTCAAGGTCGAGCTGGTCGACGCCATTCCGGAAGGCGACGAGCTCAAGATCTACAAACAGGGCGAGTGGACCGATCTCTGCCGCGGGCCGCACATGACCTCGACGGGCGGCGTCGGCAACGCCTTCAAGCTCATGAAGATCGCCGGGGCCTATTGGCGGGGTGACAGCAACAATCCGATGCTGCAGCGGCTCTACGGTACGGCCTGGGCGACGGATGCCGATCTCAAGGCTCACCTCCATCAGCTCGAGGAAGCGGAAAAGCGCGACCATCGCCGGCTCGGCCGCGAGATGGATCTGTTCCATTTCCAGGACGAGGGACCGGGCGTCGTGTTCTGGCATGCGAAGGGCTGGACGGCCTTCCAGGAGCTGATCGCCTACATGCGCCGCCGCTTGAAGGGCGACTATCAGGAGGTGCAGGCGCCGCAGCTGCTCGACAAGTCGCTCTGGGAGACCTCGGGCCACTGGGGCTGGTACTCGGACAACATGTTCGCCGTGAAGTCGGCGACCGCCTTCATGAACCCGAAGGACGAAACGGCGGACCAGAAGGTGTTCGCGTTGAAGCCGATGAACTGCCCGGGCCATGTGCAGATCTTCAAGCATGGCCTCAAGAGCTATCGCGATCTGCCGATGCGGTTGGCCGAGTTCGGCTGGGTGCATCGCTACGAGGCGTCGGGCGCGCTGCACGGGCTGATGCGCGTGCGCGGCTTCACGCAGGACGACGCGCATGTCTTCTGCACCGAGGATCAGCTGGAAGCCGAGTGCCTCAAGATCAACGACCTCATGATGTCGGTCTATGCCGACTTCGGTTTCGAGGAAGTAGTGGTGAAGCTCGCCACGCGTCCCGAGAAGCGCGTCGGCACCGATGCCATGTGGGATCATGCGGAGAGCATTCTCCGCAAGGTGCTCGCCAAGATGGCGGCCTCGTCGGGCGGGCGCATCAAGACCGGCATCAACGAGGGCGAGGGCACCTTCTATGGGCCCAAGTTCGAGTACACGCTCAAGGACGCCATCGGCCGCGACTGGCAATGCGGCACGACGCAGGTCGACTTCAATCTGCCGGAGCGGTTCGGCGCCTTCTACATCGCGCAGGACGGCGAGAAGACGCAGCCGGTGATGGTGCATCGCGCGGTTTGCGGCTCGCTCGAACGGTTCATGGGCATACTGATCGAGAGCTGCGCCGGGCATTTGCCGTTCTGGATGGCGCCGGTACAGGCGACGGTCGCGACCATCGTTTCGGATGCGGATTCTTACGCCGAGGAGGTTGGCCGGCGCTGCCGGGCGGCGGGTCTGCGCACGGAACTCGATCTTCGCAATGAGAAGATCAACTACAAGGTCCGCGAGCACAGCCACGCCAAGGTGCCGGTGATGCTCGTCGTCGGCAAACGCGAGGCGGAGGAGGGGACGGTGTCGGTCCGCCGTCTCGGCTCGCAGGATCAGGAGACGGGCAAACTCGACGAAGTGATCGCGCGTCTCGCGGACGAGGCCGTGCCGCCCGACGTCAAGCGCGACCGGGCGGGTGGACGGGGAAGCCAGACATGGCGGTGATCGGCTTCTATTCCGGCTCCTTCGATCCGGTGACGAAGGGGCATATGGATATCATCCGGCGATCATTGCGGATCGTCGACGAGCTCGTCATCGGCATTGGCGTGCATCACGGCAAGGAACCGCTGTTCCCTGCCGCAGACCGCATCGCCATGCTGGAGGCCGAGACGGCGCCACTCGCCAAGAAGGCGAAGACCCCGATCAAGGTCGTGACCTTCGCCAATCTCGTGGTGGAGGCGGCAGCCAATGCCGGGGCCTCCGTCATCATCCGGGGCCTGCGCGACGGCACGGACTTCGACTACGAGATGCAGATGGCCGGCATGAACGGGATCATGGCGCCCGGGATCGAGACGGTTTATCTCGGCGCCTCGCCCGAGGTCCGCCACATCGCCGCCAATCTCGTCCGGCAGATCGCCGCCATGGGCGGGGACGTCTCCGCCTTCGTCTCACCGGCTGTGGCGAAGCGACTCGACAGGCGCTTCGCGGCCAAGAGGGGTTGAGCCCTCATGAAAGGATCATCGAACATGAAGTTGTTTAGAGCAGCCGCCGCTGCCGCGGCGCTGATGCTGGGTACGGGCTTGGCCGAAGCCGGCGACAAGCAGAACATGGTCGTCATGGAACTGGCGAGCGGCCCAGTGACGATCGAGCTCCGGCCCGATTTGGCGCCGCTCCACGTTGAGCGCATGAAGCAGCTCGTTGCCGAGAAATTTTACGACGGCAGCCTCTTCCATCGCGTCATTCCGAACTTCATGGCACAGACCGGCGATCCGACCGGCACCGGCTCGGGCGGCTCGCCCTATCCCGACCTCAAGGCCGAGTTCACGCAGGAGCCGTTCGTACGCGGCACGCTGGGTGCGGCGCGGACCGCCGACCCCGACAGCGCCAACAGCCAGTTCTTCATCTGCTTCACCGACGACGGCTGCGGCCACTTGGCCGGCCAGTACACGGTGTTCGGCAAGGTCGTCGACGGCATGGACAGGATCGACGCCGTCAAGGCGGGCGAGGGCGAAGGCGGTACGGTGACTGAGCCCGACAAGATCGTCTCCATGACGATGATGCAGTAGTTTCCTCACAACAATCACAAGACGGAGCCGTCATGGCCAAGACCAAAGACCTCGAGAACACGCTCGTCCTTGACATCACGCATGGGCGTGTGGTGATCGAGCTCCGCCCGGACCTGGCGCCCGGCCATGTCGCGCGCATCAAGGAGCTGGCCCGCGAGGGCTTCTACGACGGCGTCGTGTTCCATCGCGTCATCGATGGCTTCATGGCCCAGGGCGGCGATCCAACGGGAACCGGAACCGGCGGCTCAGGCAAGAAGCTGAAAGCGGAGTTCTCGAAAGAGCCGCATGTGCGCGGCACTGCCTCGATGGCGCGCGCGGCGAGCCCGGATAGCGCCGACAGCCAGTTCTTCATCTGCTTCGATGACGCCAGCTTCCTCAATGGCCAATACACTGTCTGGGGCAAAGTCGCCGAGGGCATGGAGCACGTCGACAAGCTGAAGCGCGGCGAGCCGGTGTCGAAGCCCGACAAGATCCTGAAGATGCAGGTCGCGGCCGACGTGAAGGGCTGATTCACTGCCCACTCGTCTCTGAAACGAAGAACCCCCGAAGCCATGCTCCGGGGGTTCTTGCTTTGGCGATCGCTCGCCCAGTCTCAGTAGCCCGAGCTGTCGTAGCTGATGTAGGGCGTGTAGGTGTCGGTCGAGTACGAGCTGTCGTAGGTGTAGGTGTCGTGGCAGCCGCCGGCGAAGGCGCTGGACGCGGTGATCGTGGTCACGAGGGCGAGGGTGGCGGCGAGGATGATCTTGTTCATGGGAGCCTCCATTGAATTGGGATTGTTGATGAGTTGTTGGGTGCAGCGCTCAGTAGCCCGAGCTGTTGTAGCTGGAGGTAGGGCGTGTAGGTGTCGCCCGAGTACGGTGTCGTAGGTGTAGGTGTCGTGGCAGCCGCCGGCGAAGGCGCTTGACGCGGAGATCGTGGTCACGAGGGCGAGGGTGGCGGCGATGATGATCTTGTTCATGGGAAGCTCCCCTTTTTGATCGTTGGCTCTTGCTCTGGTCCGCGGGGCCGTTTGAGGTCTTCTCCGCCGCCCATGACCAAGAGATAGGTCAACCCCGGGTGAACCGCAGTTCCCTTGGGAACAACCCGCAAGAAAATCTCGAAGGCGCTGAAAATCCCGGTCAGCCGGCCTGCGGAGCGCGTTTGTGGTGGTCGAGAAACGGAAAACCCCCGAAGCCATGCTCCGGGGGTTCTTGCTTTGGCGTTCTCTCGCCCAGTCTCAGTAGCCCGAGCTGTCGTAGCTGATGTAGGGCGTGTAGGTGTCGGTCGAGTACGAGCTGTCGTAGGTGTAGGTGTCGTGGCAGCCGCCGGCGAAGGCGCTGGACGCGGTGATCGTGGTCACGAGGGCGAGGGTGGCGGCGATAATGATCTTGTTCATGGGAGCCTCCATTGAATGGTGATTGGCGATGGTTGGTTGGTGCAGCGCTCAGTAGCCCGAGCTGTCGTAGCTGATGTAGGGCGTGTAGGTGTCGGTCGAGTACGAGCTGTCGTAGGTGTAGGTGTCGTGGCAGCCGCCGGCGAAGGCGCTGGACGCGGTGATCGTGGTCACGAGGGCGAGGGTGGCGGCGAGGATGATCTTGTTCATGGGAAGCTCCCCTTTTTGAACGTTGGCTCTTGGTCTGGTCCGCGGGGCCGTTCAGGTCTTCTCCGCCGCCCATGACCAAGAAATAGGGGATGCCAGCCGGAGCCGCTGTTCCCGGCGGAACAGGGCCGCAAGGCAGATGCCGAAAATTCCTCAACCTATTGAAATAGATCGATTATTTCTGATGATTTTCGACAGAGCACTGACGCCGGCCGCGATGACCCGCCGACCTAGTCGACCTTTGCCACATCGTAGGTGACGCGCCCGGACTGGTGCCGGGCCATCCGGACCTCGGCATGGGCGCCGGGCACTGGCTGGAGCTTCAGGTAGCTCGTCGCATCGATCTCGCGTCCGTCGTCGAGGCGGACGTGCACGACCATGCTCTTGCCCGTCAGGCCCGGCGCGGTGCTGACCACGGTGCCGTCCAGCCTTGCGGTCTCGACCGCGACATCGATGAGCTTCGTCCGCTCGTAGGTCAAAAACACATAGGCGCCGAAGATGGCGACGGCTGTGAGCACTGCAATGGCCGAGCGCTTGATGCGCTCCGTCCAGATGAGACGTGACAGCTCGCGCTCGCGCTCGGCACGCATGGTCGCCCTCCGATGCCGGTTGATGCGGAAGTGTATGGCATGACTTACCGTCGCCGGGGTCACGGCATTTGGCCGCGCGGTGTCAGCTCAGGGCAACGGCGGCGAGCGCCGCGACCACGGCTGAAATCGCACTCGCGACGATGCCCCAGACGAGGTCGATCACCGTAATGGCGAAGGGCCAGTCGCGGAGAGTGGCGAGATTGGTGAGATCATAGGTGCTATAAGCAACCAAACCGAGCAGCCCGCCGAGGAACAGGGCATCCATCGGCGCACCGGCCGCAGCCGCCGGCATCGCCGCGAACCAAAGCGTGCCGAGCCCGTAGACCGCATAGAAGGCCGCCGCGGCCCCCCAGCGGATGCGCGGTGCCATCAGTCCGGCGAGGTGGCGCTTATAGGTCGACCGGGCGACCGCGCCGAGCCAGATCGCGTCTAGCGCGATGTGAGCCGCGACGCCGGCGAGGTAGGCGAGCACGAAATCCGTCGATGACATCTTTGTCCCTGTGCACGGTTGCCCTGAAAGTTCTTAAGGTACGTTCTCCACCGCCCGCCGGTTCAGGGCGGCCTGGTTCGACCTCCGGCCGGCTTCTTGCTAAGGGCAGGGGCATCATGACCGATTCTGGCGGGTACCTCGAATGACCTCCCTTGCCGACATCGCAGCCGGCGGCAAGCGGGCGCTGGCAGCTGCTCTGGTGCGAGTCGAGAGGGAGGCCGGGACTGCCGATGTGGTGGCGCTCCTCGACGAGGCCTATGCCGAACCGAAAGGCTGGGTCATCGGCATCACGGGACCACCGGGCGTCGGCAAGTCGACGCTGATCAATGCGCTGATCGCCCACTGGCGAAAATCCGGCGAGACGGTGGGCGTCATCGCGGTCGACCCGTCGTCGCGCATATCGGGCGGGGCGCTGCTCGGCGATCGGGCCCGCATGGCGAGCGATCCCTCAGATCAGGGTGTGTTCATCCGTTCGCTGGCGGCCCGTGGCCGGCTCGGCGGTCTCGCCGACATGGCCTTCGCCACCGTCGTGCTGATGCGGGCGCTATTCGATCGGGTGTTGGTCGAGAGCGTCGGCGTCGGTCAGTCGGAAGCGGAAATCGTCTCGGTGTCGGACACGGTCGTGCTCTGCGTGCAGCCGGGCTCGGGTGATGCGCTGCAGTTCATGAAGGCCGGCATCATGGAGATTCCAGCTATCGCTGTCGTGACGAAAGCCGATATGGGGGCGATGGCGGACCGGACGGCGGCCGAGCTCAAGGCAGCGCTGTCGCTTGTTACGCGTGAAGATTGGACGATCGCCGTGCTGACGCTCTCGACATTGAGCGGTGCTGGTGTCGGCGGACTGGCAGAGACCATCGACCAGCATCGCCAGTATCTGATGGCCAGCGGGCGCCACGCCGAGCAGCGGGCTGACCAAGCCAGAACCTGTATCAGTGGCGCTATGGCATCGGCGGCCGGTCAGAGAGGGCTCGACCTCATTGGGTCCGAGATCGAAGTAGGCGCCTGTACGCCGTTTCGGGCCCAGCGCGATCTACTGGACCGAATTGAAGTTCGGCTACGCAATCGGTGAACGAACTCAATCGTCGAAATCGACGGGCGGCCGCGGTATTGCAGGGGCCTGCTGGGGCGCCCTGTTCGGCGGCAGCAGATAGAGCAATGCCAACGTCGGCGGGAAGATAAAGCACCAGAAGGCCCAGCTCTGGCCGTTGCGACCGCTGCGCGGCGCCTTGTAGAGCGCGACGGCGGCGGCGGCGATCGCGGCCAAACCCCAGAACGTGATGATGAAGGGTGTCATGCGCAAGCCTTACCCGCAACGGCGTCGTGTCCAGCAGACTTAGGGCTAGAGCACTTGTCCTTCCAAGTGGAAACCGGTTGGTCGAAAGAAAGTGCTCAAAACCAACACCCTAGAGCGCCAATCTGATGCCATCAGATCGAATAGCGCTTTAGGCCGTCAGCGTGACGAGATCAAGGCTCACGGCTTCGCCATAACACAGCCATTGTGGAGCCATTGTCGCAGGCTCTCATCGAAACTGGAAATCGGCGAACGGAGCACGGCTTAACCGGCCCTTAGCCATTCTCGACCAAAACTGGTTGCAAGTGAGAGAAGTGAAAGCCCGAGTGATCAGGGCGCGTGCTGGGTTGTGATGAGTCGAAGCCGCGAGACACAAACGAGCCATTGGCTGCTCTTGGGGGTATCGATCCCCGGCGTGGCGGTTGGTGCATTTCTGTCCGTTTTCTCGTTCGCCGCTCCCCAATCCTCTGATGCTCTCGATGCGAGCCCCACACTTGAACGCGCCGCCGGCACGGCTGCCGTGTTCCAGCCGATCGCGACAGCCAACGAACCGCGCACCGAACGCGTTCGAACCGCCAAGACAGCAAACAGTGTTCCCGCGCCTCGCCTCGCCTGGAACGGCCAGCTGACGCGCACCGCGCGCGCCGACATGGCCGATCCGCTCGGTGCAGGTTATCTGCATGTGCCGACTGGGCTAGAGAGTGGCGGCGTCGCTGTGCCAAGCCTGTCTGCCTCGGCCGGCTTTTCGAGTGCCGGCTACTTCCTGGCATCTGCGCCGTTCGAGACGGCCGCGATTGATCAGGACGAGGATCTGCGTCCGCTCAGCCGCGCGCTCAACGTCGACAACTCCGTCGTGCTAGAAAAGGACGGCAAGAAAATATTCTTCGGCGGCCTGTCGGAAGCCGAGCACCGTGCCAAGGAGAAGCGTTGCCTCGCCACCGCCATCTACCACGAGGCGCGCGGAGAGCCGGTGCGCGGCCAGCAGGCGGTGGCGCAAGTGATCATGAACCGCGTCCGCCTCAACTATTATCCCAACACGATCTGCGGCGTGGTCTACGAAGGCTCCGACCGCATCAATTCGTGCCAGTTCTCATTTGCCTGCGATCGCAAGTCGGACGCCCCGCGCGAGAAGCGCGAGTGGGAGGTCGCCAATGAGATCGCGCAGGAGACCATCGACGGCAAGATCTGGTTGCCGGAAGTCGGTACGGCCAGTCATTATCACGCGACCTATGTGAGCCCGCGCTGGACGCGCATGATGACGCGCACCACGCGCATCGGCATCCACGTGTTCTATCGCGGCAAGTTCCTGGGGCCCGTCGACATCGCCTCGAGCGGGGAAGACCCGGACGCGCATATTCAGTAGGGCGAGTGCGGCCTGCTCGTCGCGCGGCTCAAGCCTCGTCCCAGATCAGCGACCAAGGCCGTCCGCTGACGATCTGCTCGATCGTCTCGTCAGGGACTTGGGGTAACTTGACGTCCCCCCCGGTCGTTCATCGCGCGACGTTTGGCGAGTATACCGGCAAGCCGCAGGATTTCAGTCGACGCTAAACCTCTTTATCGCCTTCCGCATCTGCCGTTCGGCGACCATTGCGTCGGTGGCGCGCGGCATCAGGAGGAGAGCGATCAGGCTGGGCGGGAAGAGGAAAGCCGCCGCTGCCCAGGCGTCGGCACTCCGCCGCTTGGTGCTGGCGAGCAAAGCGCCAAGCACAGCGGCAACAAGGGCGGTCAAGCCCCAGACGGTAATGACCATCGGCATGTGATCCTCCGTCTTCTGAGTGGCACAGAGCACGTTCTGTGCTCACAAAAGCATATGGGAATGAGGGGCTTGCCGAACAAGCGCCTGTGATCGCGGAGCGCGAACGGAAAAGGCCGGGCGCGATTGCCCGGCCTTTCGGACCTGTCTGCGATTGTGAGGCCGCTAATGCGGCATGCCGGACCGAACCCGGACGCCCGGCGCCGGCCTTTCGAGCAGCACCTCGCGGCGAAAGCGGTAGAGCTTTGCCGGACGGCCACCCGTGTGATTGCGGACATCGCCGGTCGTATCCACGAGCCCGGCGGCTTCGACAAGCCTCCGGAAGTTTTGCTTGTGCAGGCGGCTGCCGAGGATCGCCTCGACGGTCTTCTGCAACTCGAACAGCGTGAAGTCGGCGGGCATCAGCTCGAAGACCACAGGGCGGTACTTGATCTTCGCCCGGAGCCGTCCGATGGCGGTTGCGAGTATCCGCCGGTACTGTCGGCTGAGCGACTCGCCCGACCAAGCGTAAGTGTCGGGTGCCGCGCCCTCCGAGAATTCGCCGCGCGTTTCGGGAAGTAGTCCCGCCTCGACGAGGATGTCGAAGCGCTCCGGCACCTTCTCCTCGTCCCAACCGCCGCCGTCGATGCCAAAGCAGATGCGCAGGCGCTCGGCGCGCTCGAGCGGGGTGTGACCGTTGGCCGGACCTTCGATCCAGCGGCGAAGCCGCGGCTCGATCTCTGCCGAAAGGATCTGCGGCTTGCCGTTGCGCCAATCTTCCCAGGGGAAGAACTCGTACCAGCTCCGCCAGTGGCCGCCGATGAGCGGCTGCTCGTCGCTCGGCCGCGTCAGTGCGAGGTAGCCAATCGAGATCGTCTGCGGTCCCGATTCGCCGAGACGGCCATGCATGGCCTGCTCGCCGAACGTGAAGAGCTGCTCGACATAGCCGAGCGTCAGGCCGGTCTGGGTCGAGACCCAGCTTCTGAGACCGGTGTCGAGCGTCTGGTGTTTCGCCGGCAGATAGAGGCCGTGCGGTAGGTCGTCCGATTTGATGCTTTCGCTCGTCGGACGCAATGTCAGAATCCGCGGCTGGTCGTCAGACACGGATACGATCGCTGCGTTGAGGCCGATTTCTAATATAGTCACTCCGCCGTGCCCTTCCGGGCGGCGCTTGTCGATAACACTCATTTTCGTTCCCCTGGTGTCCCGCCGGCTCCCCCGCCAGGGCGCGGCCTCGATTGAAAAATTGGTCGAGACTTGGTTTACCGGTGGCCGTGTTCGTCACGACCTTAGTTGTTGTCCGCAGCGTTGAAACGGTCTCGCACAACCAAGGCGAGACTTGGGCGGTACCTTGATGAAAATTTGAGAAAAGCCATAGGTTTAGGATGCTGGGCGAACGGTGCTACGACCCGCCGAGCGCCCGAAAACGCCGCGAATACTGGCTTTCCGCCCGATTTGCCGGCCACGCATCTAGTATTTCCAAATTTTCCGTTAACGCCTGTGGCATAGCTGGTGGGCGTTCGAAGAAGTCCAGTGATTCCTCTACGGAAAATCCGGCCAGCCGCGTGGCCTCGTAGAATGCCGCGACTCGATCTGCTTTCTTGATCAGAGGGTCGGCACTTGCCGCGATGGCATCCCCAACGCCGAACCGGCGATGGATGGCGGTGAGCAGGCGTCGCTCGAAGGCCTTGTAGTCGAGGCCGATGGCAGCCTTGAAGGGGCTGATGAGGTCGCCGATGACATATTCGGGCGCGTCGTGGAGGAGCGCGGCGAGGCGTGCCTCGCGGCTGGCGCTGGGTACCAGCGCCTCGAAGATATCCAGCACGATGCAGCAATGCTGTGCGACCGAGAACGCTGAATCCCCCACAGTTTGTCCGTTCCAGCGAGCGACGCGCGCAAGCCCATGGGCGATGTCGGCGATCTCGATATCGGCGGGATCCGGCGCGAGCAGGTCGAGGCGGCGCCCGGAGAGCATCCGCTGCCAGGCGCGCGGCGCTTGTCGCGCGCCGCTCATGGCTTGGGCGCCCTGAAGCTCTTGGCGAGCTTCGCGCAGCGCGCGTGGCCGGAGCAGTCCACAAGGTGATCGTTGACCATGCCGGTGGCCTGCATGAAGGCGTAGACAGTGGTCGGGCCGACGAAGCGGAAGCCGAGACCCTTGAGGTGCTTGGATATCGCCTTACTGACGAGAGTCTCGGCGGGGACCTCTTTCATCGATTGGAAGCTGTTTTGAAAAGGACTGCCGCCGGCCAGGTCCCAGATCAAATGCGCCAGTGATCCCGTCTCCGCGAGCTTCAGATAAGCCTTTGCATTGTCGATCGTCGCCTCGATCTTAAGGCGATTGCGGACGATGCCCGCATCCTGCATCAGCCGCTCGATGTCCTTCTCGCCATAGCGGGCGATTCGGCCGGCGTCGAAGCCGTGAAAGGCGTTCCGGAAATTCTCCCGCTTCCTCAGAATCGTGATCCACGAAAGGCCCGACTGGAACCCCTCGAGCACGAGTTTTTCGAGCAGCGCCCGATCATCGGTCTTCGGCACGCCCCATTCGGTGTCGTGGTAGGCGACATAGAGGGGATCGTTGCCGGCCCAGGGACAGCGCTCGCTCATATGGTGGCACCCGCCGTTGCGCCAGAGAGATCGAACCTGGCCCAGGCTGGCCGGATGACGTTCAGCGTAACGCCCTCGACCTCGGGATAGTGGCCGGCGGCAACCGCCTCCGTCAGGCGGTCGAGGCGCAACAACGCCAGACCACAGCGCCCACGGTGAGAGCCCATGGTGCCGATTGACTTTCCACCTGCCGCGATCGCGGTACCCCGCTCCGGCAAATCGCTGATGCCGGAGACCGGTACGAAGCGGCTGCGCGCCGTACCGCGATGCTGCATGCGGCTCACGACCTCTTGGCCGACATAGCAGCCCTTGCCGAAGTCGACGCCGCCGAGCTGATCGAGATTGGCCTCGTGGGGGAACACCTCGGAGGCGCCGTAGTCCGCGCCGTGCTCGGCGATGCCCAGCGCGATCCGGCGATGGTCATAGGCATCCGAGGCGTCGCCACACGCCACGGCGGCTGGCACGATGGCGCGGGCGCCGAGATCGGGATGCCGCGGATCGGCAATCCAATCCGCCTCGGTGCGTTCCGGGTGCCACATCACAGCGAGCTCGGCCGTTCGGTCGGCGATCTCGATCTTCGCGCGGAGCTTGTAGAGTTGAAGCCGCTTCAAGAGGCCCGCGACCTCGCCGGCCGGGCAATCGAGCAGCGCGCCATCCTCGCGGCCGATGACGATCATCTCGACGAGGATCTTGCCCTGCGGCGTGAGCAAGGCGGCGGGGATGGCGGGCTGCCGGTCCAGGCGACCAAGATCGGCCGTCAGCAGGCCCTGCAGAAACTTGCGCGCCTCGGGGCCCGTCACGGCGATGAGGCCGCGCCGGTTGAGTTTTCCGCCGGTATCGTCAGTGGCATTTGCCATGGTAGGTGAGACTTACGGAACCTCGGTTCCGGCCGCAAGCGGGAGTAAGCCGATGACTGATCGCTACGACCTGGTTCTGACCGGGGCAACCGTCGTCAACCACGACGGCGAAGGCGTGCGCGACATCGGCATCCGGGGCGGTCGCATTGTGGCCCTTGGTCGGATAGGTGGCGGCCAAGCCGGCCAGACGATCGATGCCCGGGGCCTCCACATCCTTCCCGGCGTCATCGACACTCAGGTGCATTTCCGGGAGCCCGGCGCCGAGCACAAGGAGGATCTCGAGACCGGCAGCCGCGCTGCCGTCATGGGCGGCGTCACGGCAGTCTTCGAGATGCCGAACACGAAGCCGGAAACAACTGATGCGGCGCGCCTCGCCGACAAGGTGCGCCGTGCGACCCATCGCATGCATTGCGACTTCGCATTCTTCGTCGGCGCGACCTCGTCCAACATCGACGATATCCCGGCGCTCGAACAGCTGCCGGGCGCGGCCGGGATCAAGGTGTTTCGAGGCTCCTCGACGGGAGATCTTCTGGTCGAGGATGCAAAAGACCTCGACCGGCTGTTCGCCAAGCTCGGCCGGCGGGCCTCATTCCACTCTGAGAACGAAGCGCGGCTACGAGCCCGGCTCGGCGATCGCCGCGACGGCGATCCTTCGAGCCATCCCGTCTGGCGCGATGCGCAGGCGGCGCTCGAAGCGACTATCGAGCTGACGGAGCTTGCCGAGCGGCACCGCAAGTGCATCCACATCCTGCACGTCTCGACCGGCGACGAAATGGCCTATCTGGCGGCCCACAAGGATCTCGTGTCCGTCGAGGTGACGCCGCATCATCTGACGCTCGCCGGGCCGGACGACTACGCGCGCCATGGCACGCTCATTCAGATGAACCCGCCGGTCCGCGATGCCGCGCATCGCGAGGCGCTATGGCAGGCGGTTGCCAATGGCGTGGCGGACATTCTCGGCTCCGATCACGCGCCGCACACGCTCGAAGAGAAAGCGAAGCCCTATCCGCAGTCTCCCTCGGGCATGGCGGGCGTCCAGACGCTGGTGCCGGTGATGCTCAACGAGGTGGCGCGGGGCCGATTGAGTCTCGCGCGCTTCGTCGACATGACGAGCCATGGGCCGGCACGCCTCTTCAACGTCGCTGGCAAGGGCCGGATCGCCGTCGGCTACGATGCCGATCTCACCATCGTCGATCTGAAGCGGCACGAGACGATCACGAACCGATGGATCGCCAGCCGCTGCGGCTGGACGCCCTATGATGGCATGGAGGTGACGGGCTGGCCGGTCGGCACGATCGTGCGCGGCAGGGCTGTGATGCGGGAGGGCGAGCTCATCGGTCCTTCGTCCGGGCGCGCCGTGCGTTTTGCGGAGAGCTATTGCGCCGCCGGAGACTGAATGGGTTTCGCCGGGCCGGTCTCGAGGAAGTGCCAGACGCCCGTCGGGCTGATGCCAAGCCGCCAGCCTGAATACTTACCCCTCTTCTCCATTTCGACTGCGGCGGCTCCTGGCGCCATCCGGTGCAGCTTCACGCGATCCGGAGGCGTCAGCGTCTTGAAATCGACCGCGGCAAGATACGGCCAGACATAGCTCTCCTCCTTGCCGCCGGGGTCGACATGGGCATAGCCCGCATCGAGGATGAGGCTGAGCTTCGCCAGGGTCTCGGCACCCTCGCCATCGGCTGAGAGCGATTTCAGGAAGCCGATTTGGTCCTCGCTCACGCTGTCGCCGATGACGGGCGGCATCTCGTTCATCTCGATGGCGATCTTCAACGCCTGCATGTCGCCCGAGCGGATCGCCTCGCCGATGGCGAGCAGCATTTCCTGCACGGGCTCCGGTAGCCCATCGAAGCCGTAACCGATCTCGACTTTCAAGGGGGGCTTCTCGTCCGCAACTGGTCCCGGTGTTGTCCAACTCGCGAACAGGATCGCCGCGACGATCGCAAATGAGCTGAACCGCCTACCAACAATCATCGATGTTCCGATCCGGTGGCTGGCCGAAGCCCTACTGCCGCTTCACGCGCCGCTTCTTCTTTTTCTTGACCGGTTGCTCGTTGCCCTGCTGCTCGCCTTCGGCGGAGGCGGCAACCTCGTCGCCGCCCTGGCAATCGGTCAACCAGACGTCGAACACCGGATGTTCGACGGCGTGGAGACCGGGGCTCTGCGCGAACATCCAGCCGTTGAAGATCTGCTGCTCGGTGCCGTCGAGCTTGATCTCCTGCACCTCGACGAAGGCTGTGGTCTTGGGCGCCTCGGTGGGCGGCCGGGTGAAGCAGGAGCGGGCGGTGAGCTTGAGTGCGCCGAATTGCACGGTCTGATCGAGAGGCACCTCGAGCTTGGAAATGCGGGCCGTAACCTTATCGAGGGCGGCGAAGATGGCGATCTTATTGGGAATGCGCTCGGCAGAGGCGGATGCAACCCAAACCGCGCCGATCGCTAAGGCGGCAATGACTGCCACCATCCGATATCTCGGGATCTTCGCCATGCTCAAGATGCTCCCTCGACGGCCCGCGCGCAATCTACCAGCGCTGGCGGGTGCGAGCCAGTGCTTGTCGGCGCAATGGGGCCGAAGCGTGGCTGAGGTCAAATGGAGGCGCGAACGCGCAACCGCACATAATCCGCCGACCAGCGGCCGGACTGATCGGCGAGCACCGGGCGCAGCAGGTCGACGATGGTCGCGAGCGCTTCGGCCCGTTGACCCTCCGGGAACTGGTCGAAGAAGGGCTTTCGGAAGACCGTGAGCCAGCCCTCGACGCCGGTCGGGAGCGGCGTCGGGCGCGGGAAGAGGCCGATGCGCTCGACGGTGAAGCCATCCGCCTCGAGGAGCGCGCGGTACTCGGCATCGGTTGCGAAGTACCATGGGGCCGCGAGCAGCGGGTCGCCGCCATGGATTTTGGCGGCGGCTCGCAAGGCCGTGACGATGGCGGCCACGTTGCCAAATCCGCCGAACTCGGCGACGAAACGGCCGCCGGGCTTCAGCGCCGCCTTGATCCGCCGAATGGCCGCGACCGGATCGCGCACCCAATGCAGCACGGCATTCGAAAAGACGGCATCGACCGGGTGCTCGACCGTGAAGGTCGTGGCGTCGCCCAGACGGACGTTGAGACCCCGTGCCCGGGCGGCCTTGAGCATGTCCTCGCTGAGATCAATGCCTTCGACCTCGAGGCCGAGCGCCACGAGCTTTTCCGTCAGCGCGC
Source organism: uncultured Alphaproteobacteria bacterium (assembly GCA_963741525.1). GTDB lineage: Bacteria > Pseudomonadota > Alphaproteobacteria > Rhizobiales > Hyphomicrobiaceae > JANNSX01. Next base: position 456,915 of record CAVUIW010000027.1, on the reverse strand, counting down.
CGTCGCCGCAGCCGAGATCGAGGATATGCTCGCCGGGCTTAGGGTCGAGCCAAGCGACCACCTCGCCTGCGAGGTCGGACACGAACCGGGCGTTCCTGTCATAGGTCTCGGCCGACCAAGCTTGGGCCGATGCGCCGACCGGCTTGGGGCCGCTCGCCATGGCTATTCGGGCCGCCACGGCTCGTAGTCGCCGCCGGCCTTGGCGCGCTTGCCGGTCGACAGGATGCTGCCGGGCGGACGGTAGGCTTGGGCGGTTCCCGTGAGGTTGGGCTGATGCGGCAGCTGCCAGTCGCGGGCAGGGGCATTCTGCTCGGCAGGGGGCTTGTCGAGTGTGTGATGCAGCCAGCCGTGCCAGCCTGGAGGGACCTTGGAGGCTTCCGCCAAGCCACTGTAGACCACCCACCGGCGCGGGGTGCCGAGCGGGCCGACGCCCCGGCGCTGCTCGTAGTAGCGGTTGCCGAGCTCATCCTCGCCGACCTTGCGGCCGTGCCGCCGGATCATCCAGCGGTTGCCCCAGCTGTTGCCGGACCACCACACAAAAATCTCGCGAAAGAGGCCCATGGATGCCCTGCCCGCTCATTACCCTGATAACGCGGCTTATGACACCGGCTGGCCGCCTCTGTCCAGAGTTGCAAGCGCCCTGGCGAGAGAGAGAATCGGATTACCAAAGGCTTGCGTGAGCAATACGGTGACGGGGTGATGACGGCCCGCTCTCTGGCTCCCACAGCCTGTCCCGAGTCTATCCCCAAGCTCTCCACAGCACTGCGACCCAAAATCAACATGTTGTATGGCGACATGTTCGGGAGCCACAAGATGCTGTCATTCCTTATAGCCCGCCCCGGCGAATCGGATTAGATTCATCAGTGTTGGCGTTTTGCGGTTTGCGTACCGGATTTAGGTCGCCGTCGCTTCCAACAATTTAGGGTCGCCGAGCTTCATTCGCGAAGCCTGGATGGCCTTGTGCCGGGCGAGCGCCTGTCGCGCCGTCAGAAGTATCCCCAGTTGGGGCCAAGTCGAGTTCCAATCGTAGCGTTGGTGGTGTGACGCGTGGCGGAGGTGGTGCCGAAGAGCATCTCCCGCGACCGAGGGACTTTGACTGAAGCAACAACTGACCGGCGTCGGCTTTGGGAGCCTGCGCACAAAGGGGATGATCAGATGCGCATTGCGCGGCACTTCACCGAGGCGGGCAAATCGGCCTACGACAAGATCACGTTCCGCCAGGCGACCAGCGAAATCAAAAATCCGGACGGCTCGGTCGTCTTCCGTCTCGAGAATTTCGCGGTGCCCGCGCACTGGAGTGCCGTTGCCGCCGACATCCTGGCGCAAAAGTATTTCCGCAAGGCCGGTGTGCCGGCGAAGTTGCGCCGCGTCGAGGAGAACTCGGTTCCCTCTTGGCTCTGGCGTTCCATGGCCGATGAAGGCGCGCTCGCCGCGCTCGACCCGAAGGCACGCATCGGCAGCGAGATCGATGCCCGCCAGGTCTTCGACCGCCTCGCCGGTACCTGGACCTATTGGGGCTGGAAGGGCGGCTATTTCTCGACGGAAGCCGATGCGCGCGCCTTCCATGACGAGCACCGCTACATGCTCGCCATGCAGATGTGCGCGCCCAACAGCCCGCAATGGTTCAACACCGGCCTCCACTGGGCCTACGGCATCGACGGGCCGAGCCAGGGCCACTTCTATGTCGACCACTGGAAAGAAGAGCTGGTGAAGTCGGCCTCGGCCTACGAGCATCCCCAGCCGCATGCCTGCTTCATCCAGTCGGTCGAGGATGATCTCGTCAACGAGAACGGCATCATGGACCTGTGGGTCCGCGAGGCGCGGCTGTTCAAATACGGCTCCGGCACGGGCTCCAACTTCTCGCGGCTTCGTGGCGAGGGCGAGCGGCTTTCGGGCGGCGGGCGTTCCTCAGGCTTGATGAGCTTCCTGAAGATCGGCGATCGGGCGGCCGGCGCCATCAAGTCGGGCGGCACGACACGGCGCGCGGCCAAGATGGTGGTCGTCGACATCGATCATCCGGATATCGAGGACTACATCGATTGGAAGGTGAAGGAGGAGCAGAAGGTTGCTGCCCTCGTCACCGGCTCCAAGACCGTGCAGAAGCACTTGAAGGCCATCATGAAGGCCTGTGTGAACTGCGAGGGCCCTGGCGACACCTGCTACGATCCCAATCAGAACCCAGCGCTGAAGCGCGAGATCCGCGCCGCGCGCAAGGCCTATGTCTCCGACAACTACATCCAGCGCGTCATTCAGTTCGCCAAGCAGGGCTACAAGGAGATCGAGTTCGACACCTACGATACGGATTGGGACAGCGATGCCTATCGCACCGTGTCGGGGCAGAACTCGAACAACTCGGTGCGCGTCACCGATGATTTCCTGAACGCCGTCAACACGGGCGGCAGCTGGAATCTCAAACGGCCGCATTACCGGCAAGGTGATGAAGACGCTCGATGCCACGGCGCTTTGGGAAAAGATCGCCCATGCGGCCTGGGCGTCCGCCGACCCCGGCATCCAGTTCCACACGACGATCAACGACTGGCACACCTGCGCCGCCTCCGGCCCGATCCGCGCGTCGAACCCGTGCTCGGAGTACATGTTCCTCGACGACACGGCGTGCAATCTGGCCTCGCTCAATCTGATGACGTTCCGGAAGGCCGATCATTCCTTCGACATCGAGAGCTTCGAGCACGCCGTACGCTTGTGGACCGTCGTGCTTGAAATCTCTGTCATGATGGCGCAGTTCCCCTCGCGCCAGATCGCCGAGCTCTCTTATCGCTATCGGACTTTGGGTCTCGGCTTCGCTAACATCGGCGGCCTGCTGATGGCGGCCGGCCTCTCCTATGACTTCGAGCGAGGGCCGCTGCGCTGTGCGGCGCCATCTCTGCGCTGATGACGGGCGTGTCCTACGAGACCTCGGCCGAGATGGCGGAGGAGCTCGGACCCTTCCCGGGCTTCCACGAAAACCGCAACGACATGCTGCGCGTGATGCGCAACCATCGTCGGGCCGCGCGTGGCGAGGCAAGCGGCTATGAGCAACTCTCGACCAATCCCGTGCCGCTCGATCATGCGGCCTGCCCGGACCAGGCACTTATTTCGCACGCCGTCGCCGCTTGGGACCGCGCGCTCGCCAAGGGCGAGAGCCACGGTTACCGCAACGCCCAGTCGACCGTCGTCGCGCCGACCGGCACGATCGGTCTCGTCATGGATTGCGATACGACCGGCATCGAGCCCGACTTCGCGCTGGTGAAGTTCAAGAAGCTCGCCGGCGGCGGCTACTTCAAGATCATCAACCAGACGGTGACCGAGGCATTGCAGCGGCTCGGCTATGGCGAGGCGACCGTCAAGGCCATCATCGACTACGCCGTCGGCCGCGCGACACTCAAGGCTTCTCCCGGCGTCAATCACGAGACACTGAAAGCCAAGGGGTTCACGCCCGAGAAGATCGCGGCGGTCGAAGGCAATCTCGCCTCCGCCTTCGACATCAAGTTCGTCTTCAACAAGTGGACGCTGGGCGAGGCCTTCTGCCTCGAAACACTGAAGATCCCCGCCGAGACACTCGCGCGTCCCGATTTCGATCTGCTGGCCGAGCTCGGCTTCTCGAAGGCCGACATCGAGGCGGCGAACGAGTTCTGCTGCGGATCGATGACGCTCGAGGGCGCGCCCGGTCTCAAGACCGAGCACCTGCCGATATTCGATTGCGCCAACCCTTGCGGCCGCAAGGGCAAGCGCTATCTCTCCGTCGAGAGCCACATCCGCATGATGGCGGCGGCGCAACCCTTCATCTCGGGCGCGATCTCCAAGACCATCAACATGCCGAACGCGGCGACGGTGGAGGAGTGCAAGGAGGCCTACATGCTCTCCTGGCGTCTCGCCCTTAAGGCGAACGCGCTCTATCGCGACGGCTCGAAGCTATCGCAGCCGTTGAACAGCCAGGTGCTGGGCGATGTCGACGACGCCGACGATGCGGTGGCGGAGCTGGCCGACAAGCCGGCAGCGGCCCGCTCGACCGTAGTTGCCGAGCGCATCGTCGAGCGGATCATCGAGCGCGTCCGCGAGAAGGCTGATCGCGACAAGCTCCCCTCGCGCCGCAAGGGCTACACGCAGAAGGCGATCGTCGGTGGCCATAAGGTCTATCTGAGGACCGGCGAATACGACGACGGGCGGCTGGGCGAGATTTTCATCGACATGCACAAGGAAGGCGCCGCCTTCCGCTCGCTGATGAACAACTTCGCCATCGGAATTTCACTCGGTCTTCAGTACGGGGTGCCGCTGGACGAGTATGTGGATGCCTTCACGTTCACGCGCTTCGAGCCGGCGGGTGTGGTGCAAGGCAACGAAACCATCAAGAACGCGACCTCGATCCTCGACTACATCTTCCGCGAGCTCGCCGTCTCCTATATCGGCCGCAACGATCTCGCCCACATCGATCCGAGCGAGATCGGCAATATGGCCATGGGCTCGGGCGAGGCGGATGGCGATACCGAGATGTCACCCGCCGCGCCGGCCCACCGCTACGTTTCGCGCGGCCTGACGCGCGGACAGAGCGATCGCTTCGTGATGAAGGCGCAGACGATGGGGGGCATGACGACGGCGGCCGGCGGCGGGCCGGTGGCCTCGCTGCAGCAGGAGGTGCTGTCGGCCTTCGAGCACGCAGGCCCGGTCGATGGCGCGTTGGCTCTCGACCGCAACAAGATGGCGGAAGCCGTCTCATCCGGCGTGCAGGTGTTGAAGGACATCTCGCGCGGCGAGCGGGCGGCCGAAGCGCGCATCAAGGGCTACGAAGGCGAAAGCTGCCCCGAATGCGCGAACTTCACGCTGGTCCGCAACGGCACGTGTTTGAAGTGCGAGACCTGCGGCTCGACGACGGGGTGCAGCTGATGAACAGCGTCATGCAATTGCACGTCATCCGACTTCGTACAGGCTTGCCGCCGGAAGTGTTGGAAGGTGTGTGCGAAGCGATGCGCGATGTCGAATTCGGCGTGCTAGCCAGGAACGAGGGCGATGCTCGCGCTATCTGCATCATGAATGGGAGCATCGCGAGCTCAAATCGGTTCAAAGGAGAAATCATAGGCGATGTTTGGGGTGACCCAAGGTGGTCCTCGTGTGAGGTGCAACTACATAACCCTGGCAACATTGTCGAAACGGAAGATTGTGCAGAGCAGGTCGATTGTCAGGAGATCAGAGTTTCTAGTGGCCTGATCGCCAAGCTCAGTTGGTGTCGCAAAGTAGCGTAACGAAAGCCATCACCGTTCTTGGGGGAGACGACTATGGCCGACCGTGATCTGGAAGTGATCGCCTACCCGTACGGAGCGTTCATCGTCGCCGAATGCGTCAACGCCAATGCCAACAAAGGCAGCGGCAAGATCTATGACGTGCGCGGCGCGTTCACGACACAAGAAGATGCCGAGAAGGAGATCGTGCGACTGAAGACGGCGGCGTCGTACTTAGCCTAGCCGCTCCAGGCGATGGTATGCGTGGTCGGTCCACCCTTGGGGGGAGGATGCTGGGTGTGCCGGAAGAACGCAGTAAACAAACGCGGGAGAGGGGTTGAGCGTTTCGCGGGCACCTTTCGCCGCGCCGGCGTTGGTAAAGGAGTGGATGAGGGATTGTGGTCCGTTCGACCCCTCTTCCGGCCCTTGGGCCACCTTCTCCCGAAGGGAGAAGGCCGGCTCAGACAGGCTTGTCGTGTGTCGTGTTCGATTCCGTAGTGAGTATTCGTTGCGTCGCGGGTGTCTGTTCGGTTCCAAGTGGGACTGCGTTCTTTTGGCGCACGAGCCGGGATGAATGTGTGGTCGGCTCTCTCCATTGGGGAGAGGCTGCCGTCAGGCGGAGATAGGGGTTGAGAGTTTCACGAAGTTCTCGCCGTAACCGTTGCGTTGTCTGCGTCCGTTCAGTCCCCAGTGGGAGTGCTTGTGATGTTGCAACTGTTCCAGCCGCGGCCCGATCTCAAGGCCGCGCACATCTTCGCCGATCACCTCGAGGCGACGCTCGATCTCGCCGAGGAGCTCGAGCTTCTGCATCTGGTTCCTCAAGAGCATGAGCGCGCCCCCGGCCGCGATGTCCTTGCGGGCCTCGACCGTATCGGGGCATTTGTCGAGCGCGCCGAAGCTCTCGAGCTGTCCATCACCGCCAAGCTCGACCTGGCTCGGTCCGCCGCCCGCCGGATTGCCCATGCCGACGCCCGGCTATCGACGTTCACGAAGATGTTTCACTCGGGCACGCAGGCGCTCGTCGATCTCTGGCCCGCGCTGGCCGATCCGGGCAAGCGCATCTTCGACAGCGGCCATGATCCGCTGACCTTCCTGCAGGCGCGCGGCGTCATCGATGAGAGCCGCGCGACGCTCGAGGGGCAGAAATACTTTGGCACCGGTGCCGACTATCGGCTACTCGGCACGGTCAAGCTCGGCGACTTCATCGAGCTTTGCGACACCTGCCTCAAGGCGATCGACCGGCACTACCACATCTACGAGGACGATGCCGATTGGGAGGCCGATCGCGCGCGAACGCTCGACAGCTTGCGCGAACATCGCGACGAGGCGATCCGCGTGGCGCTCGGCGCCATGCCTGCAGTCATCGACGCGCCGGTCGATATTGTCGCCTCGGATGCGGTCGACGAGGCGATCGAGCTCATCGAGGCGCTCATCTTCCCGGAAGAGATGCGGTTCCGGACGGATCATCCGCTCATCGAGGATGCGATCCATCTCGAGGACGTGCCTTATGCGCTCGGGTTGGACACAGCCACCGGGGCGATGCCGATCGAGATCGTCGAGGAGGTCGTGTCAGCCGCCCCGCAAGCCGCAATGCCCGTCGATCTCGCCGCCGAGGCGGTCATCGACGAGCCGCAGCCGCAGGCACGTGCCGAGACCGAGGCGATCGCGGTTGTTCCGGCCGCCAAACCGGGCCTCTTTGCGCCTGTCGCGGCGGCCGGCCGTTCGCTCGCGGCAATCCTGGCGCGCCGCAAGGCCGCGGCTGCAGCGGTGGCAGAGGCGCGGCAAGCGGCGGTGTTGCCCGCGGCACCCCAGGCCGCCTCCACTCCGGTGGAAGCAGCACTTGCAACGCCTGAGAGCGAGGGAGCGGTCGTCGCGTCACTGGCGGCCGTTCAGTCGGAAGCCGCAGACGTGGCGACGACCGGCAGCTCCGCGATCGATGCGCATGTCGAGACCTCGACCGCAAACGCGGCGGTAATCGCACAGGCGGTGGCAACCCAGCTGACGGCCGTTCGCCAACGCCTCGTCGATGTGATCGCCGCGCGGGCGCAGAGTGGGCCGGCCGCTGCCGCTTTCGAGCCGTCCGCGCCGGAGCCGGGTTTAGTCGCCGATAATGCTCCGGCGCCGGTCGACGACAGTCAGGAGTTGGCTGCGGATCGAGTGTCGGAGCCATCTAGCCCGGACCTGTTGGCGCGGTCGATCGAAATCGCACCCGTCCTGCCGCCGGCCGTCTTGCAGAATTTGGACGAGGAGCCTCCGGCGCAATGCGGCTCCGGCGTCCAGATGCCAGCCGTCGAGGCCGAAGATGCGCAGCCGGAGACCGATGCGGCGCCGGTGCCCGCCACCGAAGACTTCGATTCCGAACGCAATGCCTTGACCGCCATGACCGGCAACTCTGAGGTCGTGCCGGAAATGGCCCTGACGAATGCGGATACCAAGGTCGCGGCACCAGCCGATCCAGAGCCCACCCGCCGCAAGCGTCCGCGCCGCAAATCCCGCCGCAAGGCGGCACCCCGCAAACGGCGCACGAAATAGGTGTGACTCCAGGCAATGGAATTTCGGACGCCAGCTTAGAGACCCTGCGGGTCTGACCCTATACACCGAGGCCGAACCGGGGTCAGACCCGCAGGGTCTGACCCCCACGCAGGCGCTTGGCCTTGCTCGTCGTCGTACCGGAGGCGCACCTCCGGCGCGACCCGGGGGCAAGGTGTAAGTACGTCGCAATACCAGCCGTTTGTTAAGTCTCAGCGCTGCTCAAGAACGTCCAGTGCCATCGCGCCATTGACCTCTTTCGGCAGGCGAAAGAAGTCCGCCTCGATCTCGAGCGCCTTCTCGAGCAGCAGCTGGAAGCGCTTCCGCGGCACCTCGATGGCGCCGAACTGGCGCAGATGCTCCGTGATGAACTGAGTGTCGAGCAAACGGAAACCGCCGGACTTGAGGCGTGCCGTCAGATGCACGAGCGCCACTTTGCTCGCATCACGTTCGGTCGAGAACATGCTCTCGCCGAAGAAAGCGCCCTTGAGGTGCACGCCATAGAGGCCGCCTACGAGCGTGCCGTCCCGCCAGGTCTCGACGGTGTGGCAGTGGCCGAGATCGAACAGGCCGCGGTAAAGCGACAGGATGCGTTTGTTGATCCAAGTCGCCTTGCGTCCAGCGCATCCCGCGATCACCTGGTCGAAGTCGTGATCGATCCGGACTTCGTATCGATCCTGCCGCACGGTGCGGGCAAGCCGCGCCGGCACATGCACATGATCCAGCGGGATGACGCCGCGCTTCAGCGGCTCGTCCCCTCCCTCTCCCATCAGATCCGATCGCATAGCCTTCAACAGAAGCTCGGCGTGACTTTAGCATCGCCCCCGCGGCCGAGATAGAGCACTTTCCACCAAGTGGATACCGGTTGGTCGAAAGAAAGTGCTCAAGCCAACGACCTAGAGCGTCGATCTGATTCCATCAGATCGGTTAGCGCTCTAGAGCATTTTTCGATCACGCGTCATATCCGCGTGTGAGTAGCCCTGGCTCTGCGCGGTGATCTTGGGCGTCGGCGATGGCTTGTCGGGCCGGTGGTCCGCGCCGCGACCTTCTTCGACGCCTGAGCTGGCGAGCGTTCTCGTCGGTGAGTCGGCGTATCCCGGTAGTAGCGCCTGGCGCCAGGCCTCGGCCTCTCTGCGCGTCCGGCTTGGCGCCGGCAGTTGTCCTGACGACGACGTCGCCGGCTGGCGTCGCGCCAGGCCTGCTCGTCAGGTGCGCCACGCCGTCCTGCGCCGTCGGCCCTCGCGCCGTCGCCGCCGCGCGCCGCCGACGGGTTCGCGTCTCCGCCGGCGGCTGCCTACGCGCGCCTCCGCAGCGTCCGTAGGCCGCGCCATCTTCGTCGGCTCCTGTCTCTCACGACGGCGCTCCACCTCGCTGCTGCCCGCCACCACCCGCGGCCTCGCGATGTCACGCGCGCTCGCTCGCATGAGCTTTTTAACGTCTCGTCGTACGCTCGCCCGCCAGACCGCGCTCTGTGAACTCTCGCCGTACGCTCCAGGCGCTCCGCGATCCCGAGCGTCACGCACCTCACGCGAACCACCATGATCTGTGCGGCAAAGCCTCGCCGCCCCGATCGCAGCGGTCGCCGCCGCTGCAGCGCCTTGCCAATAGAGCGCCGGATCATCAGCGCTCTCGGCCATCGGGAAGATGCCGATCGCATAGGCCTTCAACAGAAGCTCGGGCGTGACTTTAGGCAATCGGGCCCCCGCGGCCGGAGATAGAGCACTTTCCGACCAAGTGGATACCGGTTGGTCGAAAGAAAGTGCTCAAAGCCAACGACCTAGAGCGTCGATCTGATTCCATCAGATCGGTTAGCGCTCTAGCCGTTACGACTGCTCGAGATAGTGCTCGAGCCAGTGGATGTCGTAGACCCCATTGACGATATCGGCGTTGGTGACGAGGTCGGCGAACAGCGGAATGGTCGTCTCGATGCCGTCGACGACGAACTCGCCCAACGCACGCCTCAGACGCATCAGGCATTCGTTGCGCGTCTTGCCGTGCACGATGAGCTTGCCGATCAAGCTGTCGTAGTGCGGCGGGATCTTGTAGCCCTGATAGGCGCCGGAATCGATGCGCACGCCAAGCCCGCCCGGTGGGTGGAAGTAGGTGATCTGGCCGGGCGAGGGGCGGAAGGTCCTGGGGTTCTCGGCGCAAATGCGGCACTCGATGGCGTGGCCCGAGAAGGTGATATCCTCTTGGCGCATGCGCAGCTCGGCGCCCGAGGCGATGCGAATCTGCTCGATAACGAGGTCGAGGCCAGTGATGGCCTCCGTCACCGGGTGCTCGACCTGGAGCCGCGTGTTCATCTCGATGAAATAGAACTCGCCGTCCTCGTAGAGGAACTCGACCGTGCCGACGCCGCGGTATTTGATCTTGCGCATGGCGTCGGCGACCGTCTCGCCGATCTTGGCCCGGCTCGCCGCGTTGAGGGCGGGCGAGGGGGCCTCCTCCAGGACCTTCTGATGCCGTCGCTGCAGTGAGCAGTCGCGCTCGCCCAAATGCACGGCGTTGCCCAAGCCGTCGCCCAGCACCTGGATCTCGATATGGCGCGGCTTCTGCAGATACTTCTCGAGGTAGACGGCATCATCGCCAAAGGCTGCCTTGGCTTCCGCGCGCGCCGTCGACAGCGCGACCGAGAGATCCTCCGGCCGCTTGGCGACCTTCATGCCGCGTCCGCCGCCGCCAGCGGCCGCCTTGACCAACACCGGAAAGCCGATGCGCTCGGCGATCGCCATCGCCTCGACATCGCCGCCGACGCCGCCATCGGAGCCCGGCACGACGGGAATGCCTAAGCGCTTTGCCGTCTCCTTTGCCGCGATCTTGTCGCCCATGATCCGGATGTGCTCGGAGGTCGGGCCGATGAAGGTGATCTCGTGCTCCTCGAGAATCTCGGCGAAGCGGGCGTTCTCGGAGAGGAAGCCGTAGCCCGGATGCACGGCTTCCGCGCCGGTGATTTCGCAGGCGGTGATGATCGCGGGGATGTTGAGGTAGCTGTCTTTCGCCGGTGGTGGACCGATGCAGACACTTTCATCGGCGAGCCGGACATGCATGGCGTCCGCGTCGGCCGTCGAGTGGACCGCGACGGTCGCGATGCCGAGCTCCTTGCAGGCGCGCTGCACGCGAAGCGCGATCTCGCCGCGATTGGCAATGAGGATCTTCTCGAACATTGGGCTCCGGGGCGCTCTACTCGATCACCAGCAGCGGCTCGCCGTACTCGACCGGCTGACCGTTCTCGACCATGATTTGCACGACCGTACCCGATTTTGGCGCCGGGATGTGGTTCATGGTCTTCATCGCCTCGATGATGAGCACCGTCTGGCCGGATTGCACCTTTGCGCCGATCTCGACGAAGGCTGCGGTGCCGGGCTCGGGCGAGCGGTAGGCGGTGCCGACCATCGGCGATTTGACGGCGCCGGGATGCTCGCCGGAGTTGGCCGCCCTGCCGGACTTGGTCGCGCCCGAGACCGCGGGTCCAACGGCCACGGGCGGCGGGGCATACGCCGCAGCGGCGACCGTTGCGGTCCGCGCCACTCGCAACCGCGTGGCGTTCTGCTCGATCTCGATCTCGGTCAGCCCCGTCTCGTCCATCAGCGCCGCGAGCTCGCGGATCATGGCCTTATCGACAGCGGCTTTGGCGTCGCTCATGGGGCTTTCCGTTCTTTCACGCTTCTCTTTCGGGAGGCTCATGTCCCGCCCTTCGGTTTTGGCTTCAACAGGTGATTGGCGAGCGCCTCGACCGCCAGCTCGTAACCGAGCGGGCCGAAGCCGCAGATGACGCCCACGGCGACCGGTGCCACGTAGGAGTGATGGCGGAAGCTCTCGCGCCGGTAGATGTTCGACAGATGCACTTCAACCAGGGGGCACTCGCTCGCCGAGATGGCATCCTGAACGGCGATCGAGGTGTGAGTGAACGCACCGGCGTTGAGGATGATCCCGGCCGCCTTGCCGCGCGCCTCCTGGATCCAGGAGACGAGCTCGCCCTCGTGATTGCTCTGGCGGAAATCAACGGTCAAACCAACCGCTTGCGCCCGTTTCTCGGTGCGGGCCCGGACGTCGGCGAGGGTTTCCCGGCCATAGACCTCGGGCTCCCGGGTGCCGAGCATGTTGAGGTTCGGGCCGTTGAGGACGAGGACGGTCTTGCTCATCGCCTGCCAGTTGTCTTGGGTCAGGGCCGCCCGATGTGAAAACGGGGCCCAAATCATGGGCCCCGTTTAGCAGATAGGGTCGGCAGAGGCAAAGCGGCCGGGTTAACCACACTGTGGGTCAGCAGATGCTGCAGCCGGACTTGCGGACATCTGCGATCTTCGACTGGAGCTGATCGTGCAGATCCTCGGGCGCGCCGGGAATGACCTGATCACCGACAAAGAAGTGCGGTGTGCCCTGGATGCCGAGCTTCTCGGCGAGCTGCCGGGTCTCCTCGATCTCTTTGCTCGTCTCCGCCGACGACATGTCGGCCTTCAGCTTCTCGACGTTAAGACCGAGGCCCTGGGCGACCGACAGGGCCGATTCCTCGGTGAGCTTGCCGTCGTGCTCGAAGAGCGCCTTGTGCATCTCCCAATATTTACCCTGCTTGCCGGCGGCAAGGGCGGCGCGCGCCGCAGCTTCCGAATCCTTGCCGAAGATCGGGAACTCCTTGAAGACGAATTTCACCTTGGGATCGCCCGAGGTCAGCTTGATGATGTCCGGCATGGCGCGGCGGCAGAAGCCACAATTGTAGTCGAAGAACTCGACGACAGTGACGTCCGGCTCGGCGGCACCGACAAAGGGCGAGCTGGTTGTTTTGTAGAGGCTTTGGGCGTTCTCCTTGAGGGCGCCAGCCATCTGGACCGTGCGCTGCTCATCCTGCTTGGCCTCGTAGGCGCCCTGCACCTCGGCCAGGATCTCGGGGTTCTTGAGGAGGTAGTCCCTGACAACTCCTTCGATCTTGGAGCGCTCGGCAACGCTGACGTCACCTCCCGTCGCGAGGTCCGCTCCGGCATCCGCGACTTGAACAACCTCGGTGGTGCCCGTCGCCTTCGCCTCGACGGCTGGCCCGCCCCGATCGATACGGCCGGCGATCGCCAGCATGACGGCGACGGCGCCTACCATCAGCAATGGCAGCAGCTCGATGCCGCTCCGCTGCGGCTGGTGAGGTGCGGAGGTCTCGGAGGTCGTGTCCATTCTACGGTCCTTTCGGGCGGCGGCTGCTGCCACCTCAGCTCGGCGGTTGCATATTGGCGATGTCGTCGGCCCTGAGCCAGGCGGGCGAGCCGGTCTTCAACAGGGCTTGCGCGCGCTTGCCGAGGGCGCGAGCCTCTTTCCACTGGCACTGATAGAGGCGAGCCTCCGCCGTCGCAAGGGTGGCATTGCCCTCCTCACCCTTCAAATAATAGGCATTTGCCAATTGCAAATAGCCGAAAGCGTTGTCCTCGTCGGCGAGGCCTTGCTTCAGCAACTTGATGGCCTCGTCGATCTGGGCCTTGTCGTTGGTCTTCAAGAGGGCATGCGCCAGCTCGACCTTGATGAGGTTGGATTTCGGAAGCAATTTCAGCGCTTTGCGCAAAGGCGCAATGGCCGCCGCAGGCTGGTTGGCGCGCATGTAAATGTCGCCCTTGAGCTCGTAAAAATAGGGCCAGTCCGCGTTCTCGGCGATCAGCTTGTCGACCTGGACCAGCGCTTTGTCGGTCGAGCCCTGCCCCAGCCGGGCGGTCGCGATGGTGCGGGCATAGCGCGCCGGCAATGTCTGGTCCGAGGAGGGGTAGGTATTGAAGACGATCTGCGGCTTGTCGATGTAGCCCCTGAGCTTCGCTCGCATCAGGTCGTGGCGAAGCTGCACCTCGGGCGTGTCGATTTTACCGTAGTGCGCGCTCTTTTCGGCGGCCGACTGCATATTGTTTATGCGGTCCTGCGGCAGTGGGTGGCTCAGCAGATAGCGGTCGCCGGAAAAGCCCAAGCTGGTGAGGCGCTGAAACGTCGTGATCATGCCCTGCGAAGATTGGCCGGTGCGCTCGAGGAACTTGAGGGCTGCCTGATCGGCCTGTGCCTCGAGGGTGCGGGAGTAGGCAAGGATCGAGCGGATGGTGACCGAATCCGAGCCCGATAGCACCGATTGGCCCGCGCCTGTCGCCGAATCCTGACCCGTGGCGGCGCCCGCGATGATGGCGCCAATACCGAGCACCTTCATCAGCAGGTTGCGCGTCAGATCGCCCTTGATCTTGTTGCGCTTGGCGGCCAGATGTCCGCCGGCAATATGGCCCGCCTCGTGGGCAATGACGCCGATGACCTCGTTGGCGGTCTCGGCATCGACGAGGGTGCCGGAATTCATGAAGATGTTGTGGCCGTCGAGCACGAAGGCGTTAAAGGACTGGCTCTTCAGGATGCGCACGTTGACGTTCTGCCCGCCGAGGCCGGCGGCCTCCAGGATCGGCCCGGAATAGCTGTCGAGGAGGGATTCGATCTCGTCGTCACGGATGAAATTCGCACATTGGGCGGACGCGGCAACCGGAAGGAGCAGCACAACAAGGGCAAGGACCGCCGCCAGCAGGCGGGGCCGCAAACGCACGCGCTCATTCCGTATCGTTGCGATGCTCATCTGATCCGTCAGCCGCCGGTGTCCACGCCGGCTCCCATGACGCTCCAAATCGTAGAAGCCTTGGCCTACAGGGTCAATCAACGCTCGCGTGAACCAAGCGCAAAACGTATCGCAAGCCGCCATTCCGGCCTACCTTGTCGGCGAATATGTCTGGAGCATGGCTGGCAGAGCGCCAGGCCACTCGGGGCCAATCGAGGTGTGGCATGCAGGACGAGAACCCGGACGCGGGAGCAACGCCCTTCCAGGTCATGCCCGCCGCCCGCAGCGCCATCGACGCCTTCATCGTCATGGACGTGATGCGGCAGGCGAACGCACTCCAGGCGGCGGGCCGCGACATCATCCATATGGAGGTCGGCCAGCCGGCAACGCCCGCGCCCCGGCTGGCGCGGGAGGCGGCAAAGCGCGCGTTGGATACGGACAAGCTCGGCTACACGGAAGCGCTGGGGCTACCGGCACTGCGCGAGCGGATCGCCGAGCATTATAGGCGCTGGTACGGCGTGACGGTGCCGGCCTCGCGCATCGTCGTGACGGCGGGGTCGTCGGCCGGCTTCGTGCTGTCGTTCCTGGCGGCCTTCGCGCCAGGCGACCGGGTGGCGCTGCCGTCACCGGGCTATCCCTGCTACCGGCATATCCTTCGGGCGTTGGGGTGTGAGCCGGTGCCGATCGAGACCAGTGCCGAGACGCGCTGGATGCCGACTCCTGCGCTGTTGGAGAAGGCCGCGGCGGGCGGGCCCCTGAAGGGCTTGCTCATCGCCAGCCCCAACAACCCGACCGGCACCATGGTCGATGCCGATAGGCTCTCGCGCCTCGTCAAGCATGCGGCGGCGAACGGCATCGTGTTCGTGTCCGACGAGATCTACCACGGCCTCACCTACGCCATGCCGGGCGCGACGGCGCTTCAAATGTCGGATCAGGCGATCGTCATCAACTCCTTTTCCAAATACTTCTCGATGACCGGCTGGCGGGTGGGCTGGATGGTGCTGCCGGAGGCGCTGGTGCGACCCGTCGAGCGCCTGGCGCAGAACCTCTACATTTCGCCGCCCACGATCTCTCAAGTTGCGGCGCTCGCGGCCTTCGAGGCGGAGGAGGAGCTGGAAGCCAACAAGGCGGTCTATGTCGCCAACCGCGACTTGCTGCTCGATGCGCTGCCGGGGCTGGGGTTGACGCGGCTGCTGCCGGCGGATGGCGCCTTCTACATCTACGCCGACGTGTCGGACTGGACGAACGACAGCACGGCGCTGGCCGGGCGGCTGCTGCGCGAGGCTGGCGTGGCGGTCACGCCGGGCGCGGATTTCGATGCGGTAAGGGGTGCGCAGTATTGGCGGTGGTCGTATGCGGGGAGTACGGAGGCGATGGGGGAGGCGGTGAAGCGGGTGAGGGGGTGGAGGGGGTAGGGGGGCACAATCCCGCCTCGAAGAAGGGCAATCCTCAGCCCAGTCACGCGCACCCCATTAAGTCCGTCATTCCCGCGAAGGCGGGAACCCAGTCAAGCCAGATGCCGAGCGATGACTTCCCGATCGGCGCGGTGGCGCTCTCCATCGACTTGTCTGGGCGCCCGCCTACGCGGGCGTGACGGTGGGGTGGGACAGTCAGACTGGCCGTGACTTTGGAGGTGATGCGTTGAGTGACAGTGATCATGACAACAGTCTTCTGCCCTTCGAGCGCGCGGTGCTGGACATGGTGTTCAGCGTCGATTGTGCTTGTGCCGTGCCATTGCGAGAGCAGCTTTGCGACTGTGTCGTGTCGCGGCGAGAGTATAGCGGTGTTGGCTTCTTCACGGACATCTTGCCCAACCCATCTGCGCCGCCCATCGCAAACACCGGACGCATCTGGTTTGGCGGCGTCTATGCCGAGGTCGAAGGCGTGAAGCACGGCGCGGGCTTTGTGGTGCTGATCGACAATGGCTACATCGACATGCTCGAAGGCTATACCTACGACGACCCTTGGCCCGATCAGGTGACGGGCTTTACCCTCAGCTACGTCGATCCGGCCGAGAAACATTGTGCCGACCTCGAGAAGGAACTTCGCATTTCACCTCGTGTCTGAGGATAACGAGATGATTGCAGGGAAGGGGCGTCACTCGAACAGATCCGAATGGGTGCCAGTCCTCGCGAGGACAACCTCGTCGTCGGTTGTTTGATAGATGAGGAGCCAATCCGGCTCGATATGGCGCTCGCGCCAGCCAAGCCATTCGCCCTTCAGGACATGATCGCGATTGGCCGCGGGGAGAGCTTCTCCGGCGGCAAAACGGCTCAAGACGCCGACCAGAAGTTCCAGGTCATAACCCCGCTTGGTGATGCGCTTGAGGTCTTTGCGGTAGGCGGAGCGGAATTGGAAGGCCTTCATGACTTCCGGTCTTTGCGCCGCCCCAGCACATGCTCGATGAGTTCCGCCGCGGATCCCTCGAAGACCTCCCCCTTCCCCGCCTCGAGCTCGCGCATGGCGCGGCGGGTCTCGGCGTTGGGGACCTTGACGTCGAAGGGAATGCCCTGGCGGAGCACGATCTGGTGATAGAGCATCGTGATGACGTCGGTCGTCGAGATGCCGAGCTGGCGCATCACCTTCTCGGCGCGGGCTTTGAGCTTCTCGTCGATGCGGGCGCTGACGGTGGTGTTCTTGGGCATGGGTTCACTCCGGGGTTCGGAGCAGTGTAATACGTTCGCAATACAAAACAAGTGATGTTGAAATCTTGCGGCACAATCCTTTGCCCAGTCACTGGCTGCCCATTAGGTCCGTCATTCCCGCGAAGGCGGGAACCCAGTCAGGCCAGATGCCGAGCGATGACTTCCCGATCGGCACAATGTTACCCTCTATCAGCTTGTCTGGGCGCCCGCCACCCATGCGGAGCATGGTTCCACCATGACGCGGGCGTGACGGAGGGGGGAAATGGCATCTGCGATTGCGTTGTGCGCCTACACCCCCCGCGCCCACCCCCTGAACCCCCCCGTCCCCCGACACACCGCATACTCGACCGGCACCTTGCTCAACACCTCGGCGCCGGCCTTTCCGACGATTACCGTGTACCCCGCCGACATCGCGTAGCCCGTCGTCGCATCCATCAGGATCGCGTGCAGGAACAGCACCATGCCCTCGGCGGCAGGCCACGGGTTGCCGGAGTAGAGCATGGGCGGCACGTCCATCCAATTTGGGGAATAGGTGGCGCCCAGCGAATAGCCGCAGGCGGCGTATCGGGCGTGGGCGTAGCCGCGTCCGTCATAGACGCGGCGGTGCGCGTCATCGACCTCGCCCAAGGGACGGCCGGGTTTGATCGCCGCCGTCATCGCGGCCAGCGCCTCGCGCGTCGCATCGAACATGTCGTGCTGTCGCGCCGTCGCCTCGCCGATCGCGAGCGTGCGCATGAGGCAGGCGTGATAGTGGCGGTAGGCGCCGGCGAATTCGAGCGTCAGCTGGTCGATGGGCTTGAGGACGCCGAAGCCTGTCGAGGTGCGCGAGAGCAGAGCGCGCTCGCCCGCGCCGAGCACGGGCCCGGCAGCCGCGACGTCGCCGCCGCCCAGGTAGATTGCCGCGTGCCCGGCCGCATGCACCTCGCTCTCGGGGATGCCCGGACCTGCGGCGGCGATCTGAGCCAACAGTGATGCATCCGCCAGCTCGGCCGCGCGCCGCACATAGGCCAACTCCGCCGGCGACTTCATGATGCGCAGGCGTCGAACGAGGTCGGAGGCGTCCGACAGCGTCGCGAAGCCGGCAAAGGCCGCAACGACCCGCGCATGGTTGGCGCCGGTCAGCCCATAAGTGTCGAGCTCGATGCCGATCCGCTCGCCCTTGAGCCCCAACTCGGTCGCAAGCTCGCGCAAGTCCTCGGCCGGATTGCCGCCCTCCGTGTCGTACCAGAGGCGCACATCCTCGATGATCGAGGTGATGCGCGCCTGCTCCAGATCTGGCCGCCGAGTCGAGCAGAACGGGTTTGCGCCCGTCCGACATCAGCAGGAGGCATTGGAAGAAGACATAGCCGCCCGTGTCGTAGCCGGTGAGGTAATAGTGGCTCTCCGGCGCGAACAGCAGCATGGCGGCGAGCCCGCGCTCGGCCATCGCCCGGCGCGCGGCGTCGATGCGCGCCTCGTACTCGTGTCGCTCGAAATGTAGCACGACGGGGTTCCTCTCCTTCGCTCTGGACGGCAACGCAGATCACTCGCGGGCGCAACCGCAGCATCACCCGCCCGCCGCCAGCTCTTGCAAGACCCGGCGCCGCTCGAGACTCTCGGGCGGCCACACTTTTTTCGGATCGTAGAACTCTGTGAATGCCGGCACACCCTCGGGCAGCACAACCCAGGGCTGCTTCGAGGCAATGTAAATGTGGACATCGGGCGGCAGGAGGCCGGGCTCGTCGAACGTGCCGACGCGGACGAAGCGGGTGAGCGCGCCAAGCCCCGCATAGTTGCTCCAGACGGCGACCTTGCAGATAGGGCAGCGTGCGATGCGTTGCCCCTTGCCGCTCGCCGATGGGGTGTCGATCAGCTCCGGCTCTGCGGCGATGTGCACAACACGTTCGGCCTCATAGACGGCGTTCAGCGCGTGCACCGTGCCCGTCTCCCGCTGGCACCAGCGGCAGTGACAGGCATTGACGATCATCGGTCGGCCCTCGAGGCGATACCGGATGTGCCGGCATGTGCATCCGCCTTCCATGGCGAAGCTCCCTATTATTCGAGCCAGAAACGCTCGCAGAGGCTATCCCCGACACGTTAGCTCGGCAAATGGTGGAGTTCATAGATCCTTCGCGACTCGCCGCGCCTATCCATTACTCGGCTGCGGATAGCGCTCGAAGGCCGGCAGCTCGTGAACATGTGCCATCCAGCCGATCCGTTCGGCGGCCTGGACGTGCGCCTGCGGTGCGAGTTCTGCCGGGTCGTCGAGGGTTGCGCTTTGAATGTCGATGATGCCGGGAAGCATCTGCGCGTTGGCGTAGAATAGCCCGGTGCCGCAATCGGGGCAGAAGTACCGCCGGCCGTGCTCCGAGGAGCGATAGATCTTCGGCGCACCCTTTTCGACCTCGAGTGCCTTCTCCGGGAACATCGCCCATCCGACCATCGGCGCGCCGGCATGGCGGCGGCAATCGCTGCAATGGCACAGCGCATGAAAGTTGGGCTGGCCGTCGACGCGATAGCGGGTCGCTCCGCAGTGACATCCACCGAGCATGGCGACCTCCTACACTCGAGCGTTGGGCGCCGATTGATCGCGAAGCTCGCTGCGCATTGAATTCAGAGGGCGGCGAGCTTCGCGTTTCGCAACTCTACTCCACCTTCCGCTGCCACCAGCCGCGCCTTGGCGGGCCGGACGGTGTGGGCGGCTTCGGGTCGGGCTGACGCGACGGCTCAATCGCCGCCACCTCGGCAACCCTTACCTCCTCAACCACCGATGAGACGGCGAAAGTAGGCTCCGGCGCGCTGCGCCAGCGTGGGCTCTCGTGCCGCTCCGGCTCCGCCACCGGCAGAGCCGCCAGCTCCAAAGGGCCGGTCTCGCGGCCTCCCTCTTCGCGAGGCAGCTCCGTGGCATAGACGGGCGCCTCGGCGTAACTGCGCTCGGGCGCCGGCGCGTCGCGCCAGGAGGAGCGTGGCGCTTCGCCCGTGGCGCTGGCCTCGGAGGGACCGCCCCAACGGGCTTCGGGTTGCGGCGCATCGGCCGCCGAGGGCCTGCCGTCGCCATTGGCTGGTCGATCGCCCTCGCGGCGCTCGCGATTGCGGCGGCCGCCGCGACGGCCCCGGCGGCGCCGGCGCTTACCCTCGCCGTCCCGCTCACCTGGTTGTTCATCGCGGGTCTCACGGCCTTCGCCGTTCGTCTCACCACCGACCTCGTCCACGTTTTCCGGCTCGCGGTCAGAAGGCTCGGTGCCCTCGCCGAGGTCAGCAATCGGTCTCGCCTCGCGCTCGTGCCCGTTCTCGGGCTGGTCGCCACGGCCACGTCCACGCCGCCGGCGGCGGCCGCGACCGCGCGGGCGATCGGATTCGTCGTCCGACCGGACCGGCAGCTCCGGCGTTTCCTCGCTGGCCGCGATCGGCTCGGCATCTTCGATGGTCTCGATCTCGCCCGGCTCGGCGTCCTGGTATTCGACGTCCGTCTGGCCGATCGGAGCGGGAGCCGCCATCTGCGTCCGGCGCGGCGGTGGAGCGGCGTGATGGCGCTCGATCGTGAAGTTCGCGCCATGCAGCTTGTCGGTCGCACGGATCTCGATGACGATGCCGTGCCGGCTCTCGATATCGCGAAGATACGCGCGTTTGGCGTTCAGAATGTAGAGCGCGGCGGCCACCGACACGTTGACGATGAGGCTGTTCTTCTCGCGGCCCTGCAACGCGTCCTCGATGGCGCGGAGCACGCCGAGTGCGACCGATTCCGTCGAGCGGATGACACCTGCCCCAGCGCAATGCGGGCAGGGTGACGTCGAGCCCTCGAGCACGCCGGTACGCAGACGCTGGCGCGACATCTCGAGCAGGCCGAAATGCGAGATGCGGCCGACCTGGATGCGGGCGCGGTCGTTCTTGAGGGCTTCCTTGATGCGCCGCTCGACCGAGCGGTTGTTACGCCGCTCGTCCATGTCGATGAAGTCGAT
The DNA here is from genome assembly GCA_963741525.1 of uncultured Alphaproteobacteria bacterium. GTDB lineage: Bacteria > Pseudomonadota > Alphaproteobacteria > Rhizobiales > Hyphomicrobiaceae > JANNSX01. Next base: position 436,046 of record CAVUIW010000027.1, on the reverse strand, counting down.
GACGACGAGGCCGGCGAGATCGCGCAGACGCAGCTGCCGGGCGATTTCGTCGGAAGCTTCGAGGTTCGTGCGGAGCGCCGTCTCCTCGATCGAATGCTCGCGTGTCGACTTGCCGGAGTTGACGTCGATGGCGACGAGCGCTTCCGTCTGGTTGATGACGACATAGCCGCCCGACGGCAGCGTAACCTGCGGGCTGTAGAGCTGGTTGAGTTGGCGCTCGATCTGGAATTGGGTGAAGAGCGGTTCCGGATCGGCGTAGTGCTGCACGCTCTTGACGTTGGTTGGCATCAGCATGCGCATGAAGTCGCGCGCATCCTCGAAGGCGGCGTCGCCCGCGACCTGGATGTCCTCGATCTCCTTGGTGTAGAGATCGCGGATGGCACGGCGGATGAGATTGCCTTCCTCGTAGACGAGAGCCGGGGCGGTCGACTTCAGCGTCTGGTCGCGGATCGTCTCCCACAGCCTGAGCAGGTACTCGAAGTCGCGCTTGACCTCGGCCTTGGTGCGGGCGGCGCCGGCGGTGCGGACGATGAGGCCCATCCCGTCCGACACCTCGAGCTCGGAGGTGATCTCCTTCAGGCGCTTGCGGTCGGCGGCGTTGGTGATCTTGCGTGAGATGCCACCGCCACGGCCGGTGTTGGGCATGAGGACGGTGTAACGGCCGGCGAGCGAGAGATAGGTCGTCAACGCCGCGCCCTTGTTCCCGCGCTCTTCCTTGACCACCTGCACCAGCAGGATCTGCCGGCGCTTGATGACTTCCTGAATCTTGTAGGTGCGGACGTTTCGGCGGCGCCGGCGGGTGGTGTGCTCGACCTCCTCCAGCGCATCCTCATTGCCAACCTCCTCGACGCTGTTGGCCTCGGAGGTGTCGATCTCGACGACGCCCTGGTCCTCGACCAGGCCGACCTGGGGCGCGCTGTCGCCGGCATCCGGATCCGAGCCAGTCTCTGACGAGACCGAGTTGCTCGCGCCATCGATGCCGGCGGCATGAGCCTCCGAATGATCAGAAGTTGCGTCCTCGCCGCTCCCATCACGTCTGTCATAGGACAACTCGGCGGGAGGCTGGTCCTCCATCTCCTCATCGTCATCGTCGAGATCCTCCTCGGCCTGGGCGGCGAGCAGGGCCTGCCGGTCGGCAAATGGGATCTGGTAGTAGTCGGGATGGATATCGGAGAAGGCGAGAAAGCCGTGGCGGTTGCCGCCGTACTCGACGAAGGCCGCCTGCAACGACGGCTCGACGCGCGTGACTTTGGCAAGGTAGATATTGCCGCGCAGCAGTTTCTTATTGGCCGACTCGTAATCGAATTCCTCAATCCGGTCGCCACGTAGTACGGCAACCCGGGTCTCTTCCGGGTGGGCCGCATCGATCAGCATCTTGTTGATGGTCATTCTTTCTTATCCTGGGCGCGCCGGCGAGGTCATGCCCCGCTCTGGACAACGTCCGCTGAGGCGGGAGCTTTGCTCCGCCGCGCGCCGCAATTGTCATGATGGATCGGCTTGGGCTTCCGGGAGTGGGGAGCGGTCCGGCGCAGGACGCCGTCACGCACGCGAATGCCATCTCGGGCTGATATGTGCCCGGCATCCGCCGACCGGAATTTTCGGCCGATTGCAACATCGTTTCCTCTTGGCCCCGGCAGCGAACGCGCTGGGACCGGCTCATTGGGACGCAAATGGTCCCGGCAAGTGGAGTGGTTTGGCCCATCCGATAAGGACAGGCGAGGCGTCGTGCACCCAGCACCAGGGCCCTGCCTTTCGCGGCCCTTCGGGTGGCTGGAGGCTTCAGCCCCACCCCAGACGCCGGATCATCAGGCTCCCGGCCGGCGATCAGGATCGCTCGGGCGGGCCGGACAACCGGCAAATTCTTATCATCGCTACGCGCCAACGCCACCGGGGCGACCCAACGCGCGAGCCTGATCGAGGCTCGCCAGCCGGCACCCCAGCACGGCACGCAGCAGTCCGACTATAAGGGGCAAGCCGGTCCGGGTGCAAGCATTCGCATGCATGCGCCGCAAATGGCCGGGTGCAGGCCCTCCGGGGACAGTAGGCCGTAGTTCGCTCAACAAGAGATTAATCCCCACTCATTGCTGTGGGTATGCCCGGCAAGACACTGCGGACTTGAAATCGAGGCGGCCGGAAGATAGCCACAGTCGTACCGATGAATCGGCCCTCCGGGGGGATGGGACACAAGCGCATGCTGAATGCGAAGTCGCGATGCTTGGCGCGCGCAGCGCAGCTGCTCGTCATCGGTGGCGTGTGTGCGCTCGCCGTGATGGCGGCAAGTCGCGGCGCGTTGGCCTCCGGGCTCGTCTCCGACAGCGTCACGATCGAGGCGGTGGCGGGCGAGACGGTGTTCCGCCTGGGCCTCTCCGCCAAAGCCGGCTTCACCGCGACGGCGCTCGCCGACCCCTACCGCATCGTCGTCGAGCTTCCCGACGTTCACTTCAAGCTAAAGGACGATGCGGGCAGCCGTGTCGAGGGCCTCATCGAGCGCTTCCGGTTCGGTGCCTCGGCGCCCGGCAAATCGCGGGTCGTCCTGCATCTGACGGGGCCAGCCAAGATTGCCCACGCCAAGCTGGTGCCGCAGGCGTCCGGCTCGCCCCTCGTGCTCGAGATTGCCCTGACGCCAACCGGGGCCGAGCATTTCATCGAGACGGCGGCGACCTCCACGCCCGGCGAGGAGGTCTTCCCGATCCTGACGCCGCCTAAGCCCGGCGACATCGACGAATGCAAGATCCGTCAATTGGTTGTCCTCGATCCAGGGCATGGCGGCATCGATTCGGGCGCCATCAGCCCCAAGGGCACCATGGAGAAGGATGTGGTCCTTGCCTTCGCCAAGGTGCTCCGCGACAAGCTCAAGAAGTCCAGCAAGTACCGCGTGATGATGACCCGCGACACCGACGTTTTCATCCCCCTGAAAGGCCGGGTGAGTTTCGCGACGAGCAATCGGGCCTGCCTGTTCCTGTCGCTGCACGCCGACAGCGCCGACGACCGGCGCTACTATGGTGTCCGCGGCGGCACGGTTTACACTCGCTCCGAGCGGGCCTCCGACGAGGAGGCGGCTCGCACGGCCCTCAAGGAGAACGCCGCCGACGAGGCCGCCGGTATGAGCATGCCGAGTGAGGAGCAGGATCCGGTCGCCAGCATGCTCGAGGAGATGTGGGGCGCCGAGACGAAGGAGCACAATAACTGGCTCGCCAACATCCTGGTGCCCAAGATGCGGCAGAAGACGAAAATGACCGGCGAGCCGCACCGGCAGGCAGCCTTCTTCGTCCTGAAATCGCCCCTGACGCCGTCAGCGCTTATCGAGCTCGGCTTCATCTCCAATAAGGAGGACGAGAAGTCGCTGAAATCCGAGGATTGGCGGGACAACGTCGCCGACGGCATCGTCGCGGCCGTCGACCGCTTCTTCAAGGAGCGGCGGGAGCGTCTGCCCATCCCAAGTGACTGGATGCCGGCGGAAAATTGAAGAAAAGTCCGGCTCTTCACACTATGTGTCCGCCCTAGGTTGTCGTAATCTTGCCACGGACGGGTTGGTGCCCTTGTCTCGCGGCGCGGCATTAAGGCTCCTGGCCCTATTCGTTTCTTGATACAGTCCCATTCGGGCACTAAACCTGCCCGCGAGATTGCGTGATCCAGGATAGCCGCCCATGACGGGCTATGTGCCCCCTCCGCCGCCGCCCAGACGCCGCAGCTATGTGATGCGGTTCCTGGGATTCGTGTTCGCGACGGGGGTCATTCTGTTCCTCGTGGGGGCCGCGGCGGCCGGCATCGTGCTGTGGAGCGTCACCAAGGAGCTGCCCGACTACGAGGTGCTCGAGAAGTACGAGCCCCCGGTCATGACGCGCATCCACGCCAATGATGGCGCGCTCATTGCCGAGTTCGCGCGCGAGCGGCGCATCTTCGTGCCGTTGAGCACGATCCCGAAACCGTTGATCCAGGCCTTCCTGTCGGCCGAGGACAAAAATTTCTACGAGCACCGCGGCATCGACTTCCAGGGTGTTGCGCGAGCAATCTACTTGAACTTCACCACCGGCTCGAAGCAAGGCGCCTCGACCATCACCCAGCAGGTCGCCAAGAACTTCCTTTTGACCAACGAGCGTACGTACGATCGCAAGCTCAAGGAAGCGATCCTCGCCATCCGCATCGAGCGCGCTTTCACCAAGGATCAGATTCTCGAACTCTACATGAACGAGATTTTCCTTGGTCTCTCGTCCTATGGCGTGGCGGCGGCGGCGCTCAATTATTTTGGTAAGGAGCTGCACGAGCTGACGATCGGTGAGGTCGCGTATCTGGCGGCTCTGCCGAAGGCGCCCAACAATTATCACCCCTTCCGCCACCGCGAAGCGGCCGTCGAGCGCCGCAACTGGGTCATCGATCAGATGGCCACGAACAAGTACATCACGCCGGAGGAGGCGAAGGCGGCGAAGGCCGAAGCGCTGACCGTCAATCCGCGCCCCTTCGGCGCGCATATCTTCGCCGCCGAGTTCTTCGCCGAGGATGTCCGCCGCGAGCTTATTGCCCGCTACAGCGAGGAGAAGCTCTACGGCGGCGGGCTGTCGGTCAGGACGACGCTCGATCCGACACTGCAGCGGTATGCCAAGAAGGCCCTCGTCGACGGTCTCGCCCGCTTCGACCGCGAGCGCGGCTGGCGCGGACCCCGCACGAAGATCGAACTCGGCGCGGATTGGGGCGAGACGCTCGGCAAGATGGACTATTGGGAGGACATCGAGCCCTGGCGGCTCGGCGTCGTCATCGATATCGACGACAGCCGCGCCATCGTCGGCCTGCAGCCCAAGAAGGACGCCGACGGCTCGATCCTGAAGGATCGTCGACTCCGTCGAGCTGCCGGCTTCCGGCGCCAAATGGGCGACGGGCAAGAAGAAGCTCACCGCCATTCTCAGCGCCGGCGACGTCATCTTCGTTGCGCCGGATGCGAAAGATCCCAAGGTCTACGACCTGATGCAGGAGCCCGAGGTCGAAGGCGCCATCGCCGTCATGGACCCGCATACGGGCCGCGTGCTGGCCCTCGTTGGCGGCTTCTCCTATGCGGAAGGCCAGTTCAATCGGGCGACCCAGGCGCGCCGCCAGCCCGGCTCCTCCTTCAAGCCTTTCGTCTACGCGACCGCCCTCGATAATGGCTACACGCCGTCCACCGTCATTCTCGATGCGCCGATCGAGATCGAACAGGGTGGGGGGTTGGGCGCCTGGCGGCCGGAAAACTATTCCGGCAAGTTCTACGGGCCGTCCACGCTTAGAACCGGCATCGAGTTCTCGCGCAACTTGATGACCGTGCGCCTCGCCCAGGATGTCGGCATGCCGATGATCTCTGAGTATGGCAAGCGCTTCGGCATCTACGACGAGCTGATGCCGGTGCTATCGATGGCGCTCGGCGCTGGCGAGACGACACTGCTCAAACTCACAGGTGGTTATGCGGTCCTCGCCAACGGCGGTCATCAGATCAAGCCGACCCTCATCGACCGCATTCAGGACCGCCACGGCAAAACCATCTGGTCGCACGACGAGCGCAAGTGCGAGGGCTGCGATGGTGCCGATGAGCCCGATCTCGCCGATGCCCGCAAGCAGATCATCGATCCGCATACGGCCTACCAGATCACCTCGATGATGGAGGGCGTCATCCAGCGCGGCACCGGCACGGCGCTCAAGGATTTGGGTTTCCCGGTCGCCGGCAAGACCGGCACGACGAACGATGAGAAGGACGCCTGGTTCCTCTGCTACACACCCGACCTCGTGGTCGGCGTGTTCATGGGCTTCGATACGCCCAAGCCCATGGGTAAGGGCGCGACGGGCGGTCAGATGTCGGCCCCGATCGCGCGTGATTTCCTCGCCATGGCGATGGAGGGCAAGTCCGCCGTGCCCTTCCGCATCCCGCCCGGCATCAAGCTCGTGCGTATCAACCGCCGGACCGGCGCCCGCTCGTCCTCGGGCGATCCCCAATCGATCGTCGAGGCGTTTAAGCCGAACTCCGATCCGCCCGAGCCCTATGCGGTCGAGAATTCCGGCTGGCAGCAGCCGGCGTCCTCCGGCGATGGCGGGCTCGGCGGCATCTATTGACGTAGGTGCGCCCGGCCCTATAGAGCACGTTCCGGCGAAGTGGATGCCGGTTCGCCGTGAGAACGTGCTCAAAACCAACACAATTCTCGCCACGTCAATTCCGCAGGAAACCCACTCCCATGCGCGCCGAAACGCTTTCGCTCGTCGAAGAGATCAAGGAGTTGCTCGTGCTCCTGAGGAGGCATCTTTGACCCGGAGAATGCCCGGGCCCGCCTCGCCGATCTGAACAACAAGGCCGAAGCTCCCGAGCTCTGGTCTAAGCCCCAAGCGCGCGCAGCAGATCATGCGCGAGCGAAACCAGCTCGATCAGGCGATCCAGTCCTTCGAGCGGATCGAGCGCTCGCTCTCAGACAACATCGAGCTGATCGAATTGGCCGAGGCCGAGGGCGACAAGGCCATGGTCGCGGACGCCGAAGGCGTGCTCGTCAAGCTCCGCGACGAGGCCAAGGCCCGCGAGCTCGACACGCTGCTCTCGGGAGAAGCCGATCACAACGACGCCTATCTGGAAGTCCATTCGGGCGCTGGCGGAACGGAAAGCCAGGACTGGGCCGAGATGCTGCTCCGCATGTACACGCGCTGGGCGGAAGGACGCGGGTTCGACGTCACCCTCCTGGAAGAGAGCCCGGGCGAGGGCGCCGGCATCAAGTCGGCGACGATCGAAGTCAAAGGCGAGAACGCCTATGGCTGGCTCAAGACCGAGAGCGGCGTGCACCGTCTCGTGCGCATCTCGCCTTTCGATTCCAACGCACGGCGGCATACGAGCTTCGCTTCGGTGTGGGTCTATCCGGTGATCGACGACGACATCAACATCGAGGTCAACGAGAGCGACTGCCGGATCGATGTGTTCCGCGCCTCCGGTGCCGGCGGCCAGCACGTCAACCGGACGGAAAGCGCCGTCCGCATCACCCACATCCCATCCGGTATCGTCGTTGCCTGCCAGTCCGACCGCTCCCAGCACCGCAATCGCGCCACCGCCTGGAGCATGCTGAAAGCCCGCCTCTACGAGCAGGAGCTGCAGAAGCGGGAGGCCGCCGCGGCGGTCGAGTTCGCGCAGAAGAAGACCGTCGGCTGGGGCCACCAGATCCGCTCCTATGTGCTGCAGCCCTATCAGCTCGTGAAGGATCTGCGCACCGGCATCGAGACCTCCGATCCGGCGAGCGTGCTCGATGGAGAAATCGATCCCTTCATCGCGGCCGCCCTTGCGCAGCGCGTCAAAGGCGGCGAGGCTGTCGAGGTGAAGGATTTGGATTAGCTGCGTCGGCGAGCGCGCCCTCACAATGGCTTTGGCAACGATCTTCTCTGTGGCGGCCCATCACCCTCCCCTCTCCCCGCTGAAGCGGGGAGAGGCAGAAACACGGTGCTTCCCTGACCGTGAGGCGGGCACGGCGCCCGCCCCTCTCCCCGTAGCGTAGCGTACGGGGAGAGGGTAGGGTGAGGGGCGACGGCAATGACGGTGCGCGCCGCAACCGCAACGAAGACCAGCGAACTACACCGAGGCCCCCATGCGCGACTTCTTCAAGCCCCATCGCTCCCTGGCCTATGGCACGCGCGGGATGGCGGCGACCTCCCATCCGCTGGCGACGCTGGCCGCGCTCGATGCCTTGAAAGCCGGCGGTACGGCTGTCGATGCGGCGATCACGGCGTCGGCAACTCTGGCCGTCGTCGAACCGCAATCAACCGGCATCGGCGGCGATTGCTTTGCGATCCTCTGGCGCGAGAAGGACGGGCTTCGCGGCTTGAACGGCTCGGGCCGATCTCCCGGAAAGCTCGATGCCGATGCGCTCATCGGTGGCGCGCCGCTCGCCGATACCTCGGCGCTCACCTGCACCGTCCCCGGCGCTGTCGATGCCTGGGACATGCTGATGCGCGACTACGGTAAGCTCGGCCTCGAACGTGCGTTTCAACCGGCGATCAAGCACGCGGAGGAGGGGTTCCTCGTCACGCCGCGTGTCGCCTTCGACTGGTCGACCGAGGTCGCGCGCCTCGAGAAGAGCGCGGGCTCGCGGGCGCAGCTGCTATTCGGTGGCAAGACGCCGTCCGAAGGCGATCGGGTGCGGCTGCCGCAGCTCGCCAAGACGTTGAAATCCATCGCCAAACATGGCCGCGGCGCTTTCTACGAAGGCGAGGTGGCCGACGACATCTTGAAGACATTGAAGGCCGGCGGAAGTGCCATGAGCACTGAGGATCTCGCACGCCACAAAGGCCAGTGGGTCGATCCCATCACCTCGAGCTACGGCGGCCTCGACATCGCCGAGATCCCGCCGAACGGTCATGGCGTCACCGCGCTCATCATCATGAACATTCTGAAGCGGTTGAAGGACCGCGGGCCCGAGGCCGTGAGCGCGCAACGCTATCACCTGCTGCTGGAGGCGGCGCGCCTCGCCTATGCCGTGCGCGACACCTTCGTCGCCGATCCGGAGAAGGCGGACGTACCTGTCGGTCATCTCCTGTCGGACAAGCTCGCCGATGAACTCGCCTCCCGCATCGATCCGAAGAAACGGCGGAACGAGCTCGGCCCCATTCCACGTCCGGGGAAATCCGACACGATCTACCTGACGGTCGTCGATGGTGACGGCCTCGCCGTCTCCTTCATCAACTCGGTCTACTTCTCCTTCGGCAGCGCGATCACCACGGAGAATTCCGGCGTCTGGCTGCAAAATCGCGGCTTGGGCTTCTCGCTCGAGCGCGGACATCCCAATGTGATCGCGCCCGGCAAGCGCCCGCTGCACACGATCATTCCCGGCATGGCGCTCCGCAACGGCAAGCCGGAAATCTCCTTCGGCGTCATGGGCGGTGCCTACCAGCCGGTCGGTCACGCCACCGCCATCACCAACATGCTCGACCATGGCCTCGACTCGCAGGCGGCCCTCGACGCCCCCCGCGTGTTCTTCTCGCCCGAAGGCCTGGCGCTCGAGCGCGGCGTCCCCGAGGTCGTAAAACGCGAGCTGGAAACCATGGGTCATCAGGTCGCCTGGGCAGAGGAGCCCTTCGGCGGTGGCCAGATCATTGCGATCGATCGCAAGACGGGTGTGCTGCGCGGCGGCTCCGATCCCCGCAAGGACGGCTTTGCCGCGGGGTTGTGAGACATGTCTGCTGAAACCGATATCGCGGTGCGTCTGCTGATTGAAGGCCGCGTCCAGGGCGTCGGCTATCGACAGTGGATGGCGGGTTCCGCGCGCGGGCTCGGGCTTCGCGGCTTCGTGCGCAATCTCGCCGATGGCCGGGTCGAAGCAATTGTCGCCGGCCCGCCCGAGAGTGCCGAGCAGCTGATCCGCCGCGCGGCCCGCGGGCCGAAATCGGCTTGGGTGTCCAATGTCAGCCGCGAGGCAACGACCGCGCCCACACAAACAGGGTTCGACATTCTGTAGGCGCCTTGAGGACATTTGGCTTGGGCAAGTTTGCGCTGAGCCCCAACCTCACCAGTCGAACGTGCGGATGGCCGGGCGACCGCCGGTCGCCACTACGGCTCGCCTTGCGTCCCTCGGAACCAGCCTACGGACTATTCTCTGAAGCCTCGAACGCCTCGCTGGCCTTGAGCCACATCTCCTCCGCTTCCTCGCGCTTCCTCAAGAGCTGGCCGCGGTCGCGCGACACCGCCTTGGCGCGGTCGGGATCGCGTGAGTAGAGAGCGGGATCGGCGAGCAGCTTGTCGAGCACTGCAATCTCGGTGTTGAGCTTGGCGAGCTTCTGCTCGGCCGCATCGACGGTGCGCTTCAGCGGTGCGCTGCCTGCCCGGCGCTGCGCCTCCTCGCGGCGCTGATCGGCGCGGGCGGCGGGTGCACCTGCGGCGCCGGCCCGCTGCTTGCCGCGATTGCGCCCGCTGCGCTGGTCGAGCAGCTCGCGGCGATACTCGTCGATATCGCCCTCGTAGTTCTCGACTGTGCCGCCCCTCACCAACCACAGCCGGTCGACGGTTGCCTCGATCAGATGCCGGTCGTGGCTGATGAGAATGACCGCGCCCTCATAGGCATTGAGCGCCATGATCAACGCCTCGCGGCTGTCGACATCCAGATGGTTCGTCGGCTCGTCGAGAATGAGCAGATGCGGCTTGTGGAAGGTCGCGAGCGCAAACAACAGCCGCGCCTTCTCGCCGCCGGAGAGATGGTCCGCCTTCGTATCCGCCTTGTCGGCGCCGAAGCCGTAGACGCCAAGCCGCGCGCGCCGCTCCGCGATCGTCTTGTCCGGCATCAGCTCGAGCATGTGATCGTAGGGCGTCATGCCCTCCGGCAGATCCTCCATCTGGTGCTGGGCGAAGAAGCCAACGATGAGCTTTTCGGAGCCGAAGCGTTTGCCCACCATCGGCGGCATGCGCCCGGCGACGAGTTTCGCCAGGGTCGACTTGCCGTTTCCATTCTGACCCAAAAGGCCGATGCGGTCGTCCTGGTCGATCCGGAGATTGAGATCGCGCAGCACCGGGCGTCCCGCCACGTAGCCGGCTTGCGCGTCATCCAACCGGATGATCGGATTTCCGAACATCTTGGCGGGCGTCGGAAAATTGAACGGTACCACCCGGTCCTCGATCACATCGGCGATCGGCTGCATGCGCTCGATGGCCTTCAGCCGGCTCTGGGCCTGGCGGGCCTTGGAGGCCTTGTAGCGGAAGCGATCGACGAAGGCCTGCATGTGCCGGCGATGGTCGTCCTGCTTCTTCTTGAGCTTCAGATCGAGCTGCTGGCGCTCGCGCCGCGCATTCTCGAAGGCATCGTAGCCGCCGGTGTAGAAGGTGAGCTTGCCGCGATCCAGATGCAGGATGGCGGTAACCGCGCGGTTCAGCAGGTCGCGGTCGTGGCTGACCATCAGCACGGTATGGGGATAGCTTTTGAGATAGCTTTCGAGCCAGAGCGTCCCTTCGAGGTCGAGATAGTTCGTCGGCTCGTCGAGGAGGAGCAATTCGGGCTCAAGGAACAGCACGGCCGCGAGCGCCACGCGCATGCGCCAGCCACCCGAAAAGTCCGAGCAGGGCTTCGCTTGCGCCGCCTCGTCGAAACCCAGACCGGCGAGGATGGTCGCCGCGCGGGAGGGAGCCGCATGGGCGCCCATGTCGGAAAGACGCATGTGGATCTCGGCGATGCGCTCGCCGTCGGTGGCGGTCTCCAATTCCTCGAGAAGGCGCGCGCGCTCGGTATCCGCCGACAGCACCCAGTCGATGAGGCTTTTCGGCCCACCCGGCGCCTCCTGCTGCACATAACCGATACGGTGGCCCTTGGCGGTGGTGATACCGCCCTCATCGGCTTGGATCTCGCCCGCGACGATCCGCAGCAAAGTCGTCTTGCCCGTGCCGTTGCGGCCGATGAGGCCGACCTTATGGCCCGACGGAATCCCGGCGGTCGCCTTGTCCAGGATCAGGCGGCCTTCGATGCGGTAGATGATGTCGTTCATGTGCAGCATGGCGCGGAGGCCATAGCGGAGGCGGGCGGGTTTGTCACCGTCGCGGCGTTTTGCAGGCGTGCTCGCTCTAGTGGCCCGTCGCGCCAAAATCGAGTGATCGCCGGGCGTCCATCCGATTTTGGCGCGACATATGGGCCACTAGCAAGATCATGAGCTTCGTGTGGCGTTCATCGCGCCATAGTTGCCTCCGACCGTGCAGCGCGACTGGTCAACTATGGCGCGACGCCACACTAGCAGCGGGCGCGCCGGATCAGCTATGGTCCGAGCCGCCTCGCCCAACCGACGACCGCCCCGGAGCCTTCCCATGACCGACTACGCCACGCTGCGCCGCAACATGGTCGACTCGCAGGTCGCGCCCAACGAGGTCACCGACCGGCGCGTGCTCCGGGCCATGGGCGAGGTCCCGCGCGAAGCCTTCGTGAACGAGGCCCAAAAGTCCGTCGCCTATATCGACGAGGCGCTGAAACTCGGCGGCGGGCGGATGCTGCTGTCGCCGATGACGGTGGCTCGGCTCGTCCAGCTGGCCCAGATCGAGGAGGGGCACAGCGTCCTCGAGATCGGCTGCGGCACCGGCTACCTCAGCGCCGTCGCTGCGCGGCTTGCCGGGCGTGTCATCGGACTCGAAAGCGACCCCGGCTTGGCGCTCCGAGCCCGCCAGAGCCTCGCGACGCTTGGCCTGGGGAAAACCAAGGTCGTGGAGGGCCCGCTCGAGGCTGGCTACCCGGGCGAGGGCCCCTACGATGCCGTCATCCTTTCCGGTAGCGTTCCCGAGGTGCCCGATCGGCTCACCCGCCAGGTCAAGGAGGGCGGCCGGCTCGTCGCTATCATTGGCGAAACGGCACCCGGCCGTCTGACCGTTTTCACACGTACTGGCAATGCCTTGAGCGGGCAGGCGCGCTATGACGCCCCGTTGGCCCAGCTCCCCGGGTTCGAGCGCGCGCCCGTTTTCGAGTTCTGATCCGCGATCCGCATTCGGATTGTCAGAGGTCGCCAGACCTTTTCCTCAGTAATGTACAACCCTTGCTGTGTCCGCGCGGGCACAGACGCGGGCGACGAACTCGTTGATAACCTGTGTGGTCAGCGTTGAAGGTGAGCAAATCTTAACCTACGCCGGGCAGGGTTGCGCTCGTATGTGTTGCGTCTCTGTGCGTTGCTGCAGGGGGATGTCGAGAGCATGCAAGTCGGAAGTTCCAGGGCTCCGCGGCCCGTCGCCAGACCCCTGGCGCGGCATCGGCTGGGCTTTGCCCTGGTGTTGGCCTTGGGGTTGGGGTGCGCCACCGGTCCGGCATATGCAGAGACCCTGGCGCAGGCGCTTGCCGCCGCCTACGCCAATAATCCCCGGATCAACGCCGAGCGCGCCCGTCTCAGAGCCACCGACGAGGAGCTTGCGAAGGCTCAATCCGGCTACCGGCCGACCTTCTTCGGCACGGCGGACTGGACCTTCTGGCAGAAGACGGAGACGGCCCCCAGGAACAACCAGGCCGATGGCGTCACCAATCCCAAGGTGATCACGCTCAATGCGCGCCAGCCAATCTATCAGGGTGGAAGAACCGTCAATACTGTACGCCAGGCGGATGCGGTCATCCTGGCCTCCCGCGAGCAGCTGCGCGGTGTCGAGCAACAGCTTTTCATCGAGGGCGTGACAGCCTACGCCAATGTCATTCGCGACCAGGCGATCTTCCGATTGCGGCAATCGAACGTCGAGGTGCTGTCGAAGGAGCTGCGCGCAACCGAGGAGCGCTTTGCCGTCGGTGAGGTAACGAAGACAGACGTCGCCCAGGCGCGGGCCCGGCGGGCGGCGTCAGTCTCGGCGCTCGACTTGGCCAAGTCCAACTTGCGCTCCTCGATCGCCGACTACGAGCGCGTTACCGGCCATCCGCCGACCTCGCTCGAGGAACCATCCGTTCGCGCCGATCTCATTCCGGCCGGAGTCGAGGAGGCCATTGAGATTGCCGTTGCTGAACATCCTGATGTGATCGCAGCGGCCTTCTTCGAGAGAGCGGCCGGCTATGCTGTGAAGACGGTCGAGGGCGAGCTTCTGCCAGAGATCAATCTCGAAGCCACCTACATTGACCGCATCGATCCGAACCGTTTTGCCGACCGCCAAGAGCAGGGCACCGTCGTTGCCCGCCTGACCGTTCCCTTCTATCAGGCCGGCGAGGTCGATGCCCGTATCCGCCAGGCAAAAGAGGAGCGCATCGGCCGCCTCGAGGACATCGAGCAAGCGCGCGTGCAGACCCGGGCGCAGGTGAGCTCGGCCTGGTCGGAGTTTGTCGCCGCCCAGGCGCAGCTCGAATCCGACAAGGTGCAGGTCGAATCCGCTCAGATCGCGCTCGATGGTGTCCGCGAGGAGGAGAAAGTCGGCCAGCGCACCCTCCTCGACGTGCTCGATGCCGAGCAGGAGCGCTTGAACGCCGGCGTCCAGCTGGTGACGACCGAGCGCAACTTGATCGTGGCCTCCTACACGTTGATCTCCTCCATGGGGCGCCTGACCGCCGTCGACCTTTCGCTGCCGACCGCACAGTACGACGTCGAGGAGAACTACCACGAGGTCAACGGCAAGTGGTGGGGCACGACGATCGAGCGCGAGGAAGGTTATGAAGGGGCGACCGAGTACCCCGACTGGCAGGCGGAGATCTCGGATACCGAGGACGCGACCCGCGGTCCCGGCGCTGAGGCCGACCCGGCCGCCGGCACGCCCTGAACCGCCACCAACAGGTATTGCTGCGAAAGAGCACACGAGGGCTGGTTTCGCCCTAATTTGCTGCTATGAGGGCAAAATCTGCCGCTGGGCGCGAGAATTCGCGGCCCCGTCGCGTCAGCAACCAAGGGACCAGGCGAAGGGCAAGACCATGAGCCGATCCGAGCAGCTCCACGACGCCAGCATGGACGAGATTCTGGCTTCGATCCGCAAGATCATCACCGACGACGAACCGGACCAACCATCCGAGGATGCCTTCTCGGCCAGCGCCATCGACGAGTTCCGTGAGGCGAGCGCGGCGCTCGCACGCAACCGGCCGTCGGGCGGCTACATGCACGACCTGACGCGAGCGCTCGCCGGCGATGCGCCGGTGGTGGCAGCCGATGACGACATTTTCGACGATGGTCGCTCCGAGCCGGCGCATTCCATGCCAGAGCCGGCGTTGGAGGACGAGTTCGATGCTGCGCCAGTGGCGCTGGCGCCGCCTGCCGACGACGAGGACCTGTTCGAAGCCGATCCGGCGCCTGTGGTGGAAGCCTCAGCCGAACCACTTGCCGCCGCGAGCAATGAGGACGAGGAGATCATCGAGGATCTCGGCGATCCGATCATGCTCGGGCCGGAGATCGAGCTCGTCGAGGAGGTGCCGGAAGCGCCCGTCGCCGTTGCGCGGGTCGAGCCCGAAGCGGCCACCCAAACCGCCGCGCCGGAGCCGGACGTGCCGGCGAGCGTTGCGGAAGAGCCAGTCGCGCCGATCGCTGAGATCGTGGCGAGCGCGCCGGTGATCGAGGTTCCGGTCGCTGCGGCGCCGCCGCCTCCGCCACCCCCGGTCGTCAGCGCGATGGTCGAAGAGGCAGCCGCTGCGGTTGCCGATGTCGCCAACGAAGCCGTCGCGGAAGTTTCCGAGGCTCCGACCGAAACGATTGCCGAAGTTGAAGCAAGCGTTATCGCGGAAGCTCCGGCTTTGGATGCATCACCCATTGTGGAATCCGCGGCGGAAGCAATTGCGGAGACCGCCGCAATTGCGGCAGTCATGGCCGAGATACCATCAGTCGAGGCTGTGGCAGCGCCAGCCATTGAGGCCGTGACCGACACCGCGATGGAGCCGGCCGCCCAGTCGCTGGAAGCCAAGGCCGCCGCGCTCGTCGAGGAGATTACGGCACCTGTCCCCGAGGCGGTCGTTGCCGCCGAGGTTCTTGCACCCCAAACCATCGAAGCCGCGCCTACGTTCGAAAGCGCCTCACACGTAGATCAGCCGTCGCAACCCGCAGCGGCATCATCGCTCGTCCCAGACGACATGATGGCCGCCATGCTGAAGCCGATGCTGAAGGAATGGCTCGACGCCAACATGCCCCGCATCGTCGCCAAGGCGATGGGCGGCAAGGACGAGGCGGCTACGCCGGAGAGCTGAGCAGCAGCTTTCGCCGCTGAGCCGGTCGCCCGTTGACAGCGCGCGCGCCCATGCGGCTTATGCCCGTCAGCAACCAACGACGGGCTCAAGATCAATGCTCGAGAAACATTTCCAGCCGGCCGAGGTCGAGGGCCGCACCTATCGCACGTGGGAGGAGGCCGGCGCCTTCAAGGCCGGTGCCGGCAAGCGAGGCGCGGCGAAACCCTATTGCATCGTCATCCCGCCGCCCAACGTCACGGGCTCGCTGCACATGGGCCACGCCCTCAACAACACGTTGCAGGACGTGCTCGTCCGCTTCGAGCGCATGCGCGGGCGCGATGTGCTCTGGCAGCCGGGCACCGATCACGCGGGCATCGCGACGCAGATGGTGGTCGAGCGCAAGCTTAGCTCCGAGAACAAGACCGACCGGCGCACCATGGGCCGCGAGGCGTTCCTGCGCGCCGTGTGGGCTTGGAAGGAGGAGAGCGGCGGCACGATCACCAACCAGCTGAAGCGGCTTGGCGCCTCCTGCGACTGGAGCCGCGATCGCTTCACGATGGACGAGGGTCTGTCCCGCGCCGTGCTGACCGTGTTCGTCGGTCTCCACGAGAAGGGCCTCATCTACAAGGACAAGCGGCTCGTCAATTGGGACCCGAAGTTCCAGACGGCGATCTCGGATCTCGAAGTGCAGCAGATCGAGAAGAAGGGCTCGCTCACTTGGATAGACGGTGATCCCGAAAAGCCCTTCGATGCTGCGGCGCTCGCCAAGGCGCTGAAGAAGGACCCGAGCGGACATCTCTATCACTTCCGCTATCCGCTGAAGGACGATCCGAGCAAGTTCATCACGGTGGCGACGACGCGGCCGGAGACGATGCTCGGCGATACCGCCGTCGCCGTGCATCCGGAGGACGAGCGTTACTCGGCTCTGGTCGGCAAGATGCTGGTGCTGCCGCTCGTGGGTCGCGAGATTCCGATCGTCGCCGACGACTACTCGGACCCTGAGAAGGGCACGGGCGCGGTGAAGATCACGCCCGCGCACGACTTCAACGATTTCGAAGTCGGCGAACGCAACGACCTCGCGCGCATCAACGTGCTCGATGCCTTTGCGAGGATCGACGCGAGCGCGCCGGAAGCTTATCGTGGCCTCGATCGCTTCGTTGCGCGTGAAAAAATCGTTGCCGACATGGCAGCCCTCGGCCTCCTCGCCAAGATCGAGCCGACGACGCACACCGTACCCCACGGCGATCGCTCGGGCGTGCCGATCGAGCCGTGGCTGACCGATCAGTGGTACGTCGATGCGAAGACGCTCGCGAAACAAGCGATCGCCGCGGTCGAGGATGGCCGGACTCGATTCGTGCCGGAGAACTGGTCGCGGACTTACTTCGAATGGATGCACAACATCGAGCCGTGGTGTATCTCGCGCCAGCTCTGGTGGGGGCATCAAATTCCCGCGTGGTACGGACCGGACGGGAAAATCTTTGTTGCCATGAGCGAGGCCGCGGCTTACGAAAAGGCCGAGGCCCATTATCGGAGCCAGAAGCATCCTCTTTCACCTCAGCGGGAAGGGGATCATGGTGAGGGGCAGCGGCAGTCGCCTGCGCAAGGAGCTGTCCCTCACCTGCAAGCCTCATCCGGCAAGATCACATTGAAACGCGACGAGGACGTGCTCGACACCTGGTTTTCATCAGGTCTGTGGGCCTTCTCGACGCTCGGTTGGCCGGACGAGACGCCGGAATTGAAGCGCTACTATCCGACCTCCACCCTCGTCACCGGCTTCGACATCATCTTCTTCTGGGTCGCGCGCATGATGATGCTGGGCCTTGAATTCATGCGCGAGATCCCCTTCGACACCGTCTACATCCACGCCCTCGTCCGCGACGAGAAGGGGCAGAAGATGTCGAAGTCGAAGGGCAACGTCATCGATCCGCTCGAGCTGATCGACGCGTTCGGCGCGGATGCGCTGCGCTTTACGTTGGCCGCCATGGCCGCGCAGGGCCGCGATATCAAGCTCGCGAAATCGCGCGTCGAGGGCTATCGCAATTTCACGACGAAGCTGTGGAATGCGGCGCGCTTCGCCGAGATGAATTCTTGTGCGCGGGTGGCTGGATTTGATCCGGCAAAGGCAGCTGAAACTGTCAATCGCTGGATCATCGGCGAGGCCGGGCGGACGGCGGCCACTATCACCTCGGAAATCGAGACCTATCGCTTCAACGAGGCGGCGGGCGCGGCCTACGGGTTCGTCTGGGGCACCTATTGCGACTGGTATCTGGAGCTCATCAAACCGATCCTCACCGGCGCCGATGGCCCGGCGAAGGATGAGACGCGGGCCACCGCCGCCTGGGTGCTCGACGAGATATTGAAGCTGCTCCACCCCTTCATGCCCTTCATCACCGAGGAGTTGTGGGCGAAGACCGGCGAGGTCGGGCCGAAGCGCGATGGATTGCTCGTGTTGACGCCGTGGCCGGAGGCGAGAGGCCTTGCGAACAAGGCGGCCGACGAGGAGATCGGCTGGGTGATCGGCACCATCACCGATATCCGCTCGGTGCGCTCGGAGATGAACGTGCCGGCGGCCGCCGAGCTGGAGCTGGTGCTCTCGGGCGCCAACGCCACCTCGAAGGCCCGTGCCGAACGCCACGGCGATCTCATCCGGCGTCTTGCACGCCTGAAAACGATCGGCTTCGCGGCCGAGTCGCCCAAGGGATCCGTGCAGATCGTGATCGGGGAGGCGACGGCCGCTTTGCCGCTCGCCGGCGTCGTCGACATCGCCGCCGAGCGTCAGCGACTCGAAAGGGAAGTCGAGAAGGCCAAGGCCGAGATCGCCAAGGTCGACACGCGCATGGCCAATGCCGAGTTCGTCGCCAAGGCGCCCGCCGCCGTCATCGAGGAGAACCATCAGCGCAAAGCCGATTTCTCGAGCCAGATCGAGAAGCTCGAGGCGGCGCTCAAGCGGCTGAAGGCGGCGAGGTAACCTGCGGATGGGGCGATGACTCCCTCAACCTCGTCATCCCGGCCTCCGGGCCGGGATCCATACGTGCTGGTGAAGGACACCGTGTTTCCGCTCGGTCAGACGCTGCGGTCTTCAGGCTTTGAGGGATGCCTGCCTGCGCAGGCATGGCGGATCGGGATGGTTCTGAGCCTACCCCTCATCCGCCCTCAGCCGTTTCATCAGGTCCGGCGTCGGGTAGCTATCTGCCGGCATGCCGAGCTTGAGTTGCGCCTCTTTCACGGCCTTGCGGGTCCCGGCGCCGAGTTTGCCATCCGCCTTGCCGACATCGTAGCCGCGCGCGATGAGCAGTTTCTGCAGCTCGACGATCTCCTTGTAACCGAAGGCCACGACCTTGCCTTTGCCTTTGGAGACGGGCGGCGCACCGGCGAGCCGCGTCGCATTGTAGGCAGCGGTGAGCGCGTAGATCAGGCTCTCGTTCCAGGTGAGATAGACCTTGCGGAAATTCTCGTGGACGAGGAAGGCCGGGCCGTTGCGGCCCATCGGCAGCAACAGGGCGGCCGGCAGGTCGTCCGCCGTGATGGGCTCGCCCGTCGGCTTGACGATGCCGGCCTTCGCCCATTCGGCGCGTGAGTGCGTGATGGCGAGGTCCGCCTGCTCCCATGCGAGATTGTCCGGAACGGTGACCTCCTCGATCCAGGGCTGGCCGCGCTGCCAGCCGAGATTTTTGAGATAGCTCGCCGCCGAGGCCAGCGCGTCCGGCGTGCTTTGGATCGGATCGCGGCGGCCGTCGCCGTCATAGTCGACGGCGTGCTTCAGGAAATAGGTTGGCAGGAACTGAAAGTGGCCGAGCTCGCCTGCCCAGGCGCCGCGCAACTCGGAGGCTGAAAGATCGCCGCCGTCGACGAGCTTCAGGGCCGCGATCAGCTCCGGCCGGAAGCGCTCTGGGCGCCGGCAGTCATAGGCGAGGGCCGCCAGCGAGGGGATGGTCGGCAGATCGCCTGTCACCTTTCCGAAATCGGTCTCGAGCCCCCAGAATGCGACGATGACGGGCGCCGGCACGCCATAGGTTTCCTCGAGATCGGCGAAGATCTTGCCGTGCTTCTTGATGAGCTTGGCGCCGGTCTGCAGCCGGGCCGTCGTGACGCGCGTCTTGATGAAGTCGAGGAAGGTCAGGGAAAAGACGCTCTGCGCGCGGTCCTTGCCGATGATGGACTTGTTGAAGCCGACGCCGTTCAGCAATTCGGAGACGATACCGGGCGAAACGCCCTCGGCCAGCGCCTGCTTCTTCACGCCGTCCAGCCAGCGATTGAAGGAGAGATCTTTCTGGCAGGGGACGGTTTGGGCCGAGGCGGCAGAGGCGGCGAGGGAGAGGCCGAGGAGGCCGGCGGCGAGGCGCGTGAGCATGGGCACATCCCGAGGTTCGGTTGGCCGAGTGTTCGATTCGCTCAGCGTGACGGCCGGGCGCGGCCGGTTCAAGGCGCAGGTATGGAGGAGTTGTGGATTGTCGCGTTCAAAGGTCTCAAATCAGCGCAGACAACCCCCGCGCCAGCCGATCCGCCCACTGCTTCTGCCCGGCCGCCTCGGCCACCAGATCCTGCCTGACCTCGATCAGCACCGCCTCGAGGCCGCGGGCTTCGCCATGCACGGGAACGGTCTGATCGTGGTCGTCCTCGATGCGGTAGGGCTCATTGGCGGCGAGCTCGAGACCGGGTTCGGCAAGATGTGTGAGCAGACGCTCACCGAAATCCGCCGACTTCCGGTAGAGCACGCCGGCATGCCATGGCCTGACGAAGCCCTTGAACACCGGCGTGAACGTGTGGACGCCGAAGATGATAGTGGACCGGCCCGCGCGCTGCCGTTCGTCGAGATGCGCGAACACGGCCTTCTGGAAGGGCCAATAGAAGAGATCGGCACGGTTTTGCCGCTTGTCGCCATCAAGGCCGATATTGCCTGGGATGGCCGTCGTCTCGCTCACCTCGGGGATTGAGGAGGGAACGCCGATCGGCCGGTTGCAGTCGATGAGGAGCCGCGAGTAGCCCGATAGGATCAGCGGCGCGTCGAGCGCCTGGGAGAGATGCCGCGCGATGCCTTCGGCACCGATGTCCCAGGCGATGTGGCGCGTCAACTCGTGATCGGGAAGTCCTAGCTTGCTGTAGCGCGGCGGGATGGTGCGCGAGGCATGCTCGCAGAGCAGCACATAGGGCGAGTGGCCGGCCTCGTTGATCACCGTCACCGCTGGCGGATCACCGGGCTCCGGACCACCCATCAATAGACCTCCGCGGAGTGGGTGCACTGCGTGTCCGGTTCCATGCCGCCGACCAGCTCGATACCGACGTTCATGCCGCTTTTCTCTTGCTCTTCTTCGGCGCCAGCGCCTCGAAGCGGCGCACCACCTCGGCGGTGTCCGTCACCCAGCAATAGCCGCCGAAGGCCTTGAGCGCGCCCTCGTGGCGGGCGTCGGTGTAGGTCGCGCAGGCGTCCTTCACACAAGTGACGAGATAGCCGCGGTCGGCGCCGTCACGCACCGCCATGTCGACGCACTGATCGGTGACGACGCCGGCGACGATCAGGTAGCGGACGCCGAGATTCTTCAGGACGTAATCGATGTTCGTCGAGTTGAAGACGCCCGACGAGGTTTTCGGCAGCACGATCTCGTTGTCGATGGGGGCGAGTTCGTCGATCGGCTCGGCACCCCGCATGCCCTTGGGGATCATGAGGTTGGAAAGTTTGTGGTCGAGCGAGCAATCGCGGCAGTCCTTCGTCAGTGCCTCGATGATGGTGTGGAGGACCTGGATGCCCGACGCCCGCGCCGCCTTGAGGAGCTTCGACTGGTTGGGAATGACGGTGCTCTTGAGCATCCGGTGGAAGTAGTGCTGGGCGTTAAGCTCGGGATGTTGGGGATCGTTACCAGGCGTGCAGAACACCTTCTGCATGTCGACGAAGAGGACGGCCGTCTCGCCGGGCCGGTAGGCCTCGTCGCGCCGGGCTGTGATCCTGAGGGTCATGCTCTCCTCCGTGTGGATTTGGGTTTCTTGGAACGGACGACGGGTCGCGGGTTCGTCGTGTCCAGCGCCATGTGATTGTCGGCGCGCACCCGCTCGATGGTTTCGACCCGCACGCGCCAGGTCGAGCCGAGGCGGGCCGTCAACCCGGCAACGACGGCTTCGGTCTGGGCGAGTGGCGTCACCATGGTGTCGAACGGCGAGCTCGTCTCGATCGGGACCGTGAGGCAGACTTCGGCCAGCTGCGCTATGGGCGACTTCCAGCGATCGGTGAACAAGATCACGCGGGCGCCGCGCGCCGACGCCTGCTCGGCAAAGCGGACGATGTCTGCCTGGTAGCGGCGGTAGTCGTAGACCACGAGCACGTCGCGCGGACCGATGTCGGCGAGGCGATCGACGAGGTCGGCGGCGGTGCCATCGATCAGCTCGGTGCCGGGTCGCAGATGCTGGATGCAGCGGTGCAGGATGCCGGCGAGGTAGCGGCTGAAGCGGCCGCCGAGGCAAAGCACGCGGGACCTTGGGGTTGGCGAGGAGAACGACCGCGGCGTCGAGATCCTCGGGCGGCGTTTCCTTGCGCGCGGCCTCGAGGTTTGCTGCCGTCGCCGCGAAAATACTCTCGTAGACGTTGACCGGCCGGTTGCTTGCGAGGGTCGTTCCCGTCCCAAGCGTCAGCGGCGAGCGCATCTGCGCCTCGACCTCCGCCAGCAGCGCTGCTTGCAGCGCGCCATAGCCATCGTAGCCGAGACGGCTGGCGAAACGCAGCACCGTCGGATCGCTGACGCCGGCCAATCCGGCGAGCCGCGAGATGGTCGAAAGTCCGGCGGCGGGATAGTTGGCGAGCAGCTCGCGGGCGACCTTCACTTCCGACTTGGTGAGCTGGAGCCCGCCATGCAACAGCCGATCGCGAACCGTGAGCGGGGCGCCATGGCGGAGCGCGCGCTTGCCTTCGAGCGCGAGGGCTTTGTGCCTGGAACTTTTGCCGGGGCGTTTCCGCATGTAGGATTCATTACAACAGGCCGCGTCTTCGATGCAAACCGTCAGCGGTCTTTGACCGGTGGGGGTGATCTGATATCGTCGCGAGGTGTTTGGTCGCGGCGTCCTTGGAGCACACAGGAATTCGGCATGGAGCGCTTCGATATCATCGTCGTTGGCGCAGGCATCGCCGGCTCATCAGCGGCGTTTCACCTAGCCGACAAAGGTATCAAGACGGCGCTCATCGAGAAGACCCATCCGGCAGGCGGCCCGACGGGGCGCTCCTCGGCGCTCACACATGCCTTCTATCTCGATCAGTCGCTGTCCAAACTCTCCATTCGTGGCGTGCAGATCCTGCGCGATATCCCCCGGCTCACCGGGGAGGGGAAGGTGCACAACGAGATCGGCATGCTCTGGGCCTGCGGCGCGCAATCGGAGGGCGCCTGGAAGACGGCCGCGCGCTGGATCGCGACTGAGGGGAGCCGCATCGAGATTCTGCCGCCCGATGCGCTCGGCAAAATGGCGCCGGACTTCGCCCGCGACGGCATCACGACGCTGCTCTACGAGCCGGACTACGGTTACGCTGATCCCTACGGCGCTGCCAATGCGCTCGTCAAAGGGGCCCGCGACCGGGGCTGCAAGGTTTACTTCAACACGCGCGTTGCCAAACTCGTGACCTCAAGCGGCAGGGTGACGGGCGTCGAGACAACCGATGGCAAGGCTCTTGCAGCCGATCGGGTGCTGGTTTGCGCCGGCGTATGGACGCGGCCGTTGATCGCCGCCGCCGGCTGCGATCTTCCGATCCACGTCGAGCGCCACGAGATGGCGGTACTCGACGGCAAAGGTCAGGCGAAAACCTACATGCCCTTCGCCTGGTGCGATGATCTCCTGTGCAACTATGCGCGCCCTGACGGGGACAACGTCGTGCTTTGTGGCACCTGGGCCGGCGGCGGCACCGGCATTCGCAACCAGAGAGTCAAGCGGCCGACGTCGGTCAGCGAGCCCGACATCTACAAGGAGGGGCTCGACGACGAAGAGTCCGAGTATGTGCTGTCCTTCATCACCCCGCGCGTCCCTCGCCTGATGGAGCTCGGCGTCCGGCCGGGCTATGCCGGTCTCTACGACATGAGCCCGGATGACAATCCAATCATCGATCGTGTTCCGGGCGTCGATGGCCTCTTCGTCGTCTGTGGCTCGTCGGGCCACGGCTTCAAGATGGGCGCGGGCGTCGGCGAGGAAGCCGCCGCGATGGCGATGGTTGGGCTACCGTCAGAGGTTCTCGCCCCCTTCACCTTGAAACGTTTCCCGGGTTTCGCGTGACCGCCAACGATCTCTATACCCGTGATGCCGCCGTTATGGCCGGCATCCAGAAACTGCGCTTCTTTCCCTCAGCACTCGTGGGCGGCAAAGGCTCGCGTGTCATCGACGAAAGTGGGCGGGCGCTGCTCGATCTTTCGGCCGCCTGGGGCTCGGCGAGCTTGGGTTACGGACATCCCGCCGTTGTCGAGGCGGTGACAGCAGCCATCAGCAATCCGGCCGGGGCGTCGACGTTGTCAGCGGCGAACCTGCCGGCCGTGACGCTCGCCGAGAAAATCCTCGAGACGCTGCCGCACATGCGCGGTCACAAGGTCTGGCTCGGCCATTCGGGATCGGATGCCAACGAGGCGGCCTATCGTGCCGTCACGGCGGCGACCGGCCGTTCCCGCATCCTGGCCTTCATCGGCGCCTATCACGGCGGCTCGGCGGGCTCGATGGCGATCTCCGGGCACACCGTGCAATCGCATGCGGCCCGCGCGCCGGGGCTGACGCTGGTCCCCTTTCCCAATCCCTACCGGCCATACATGGGCGATGCGACGGGGGACAAGGTGCTCGAGCTGGTGGAACATCTGTTCGCGACGGCCTGCCCGCCGTCCGAGGTGGCGGCGCTCTGGATCGAGCCCATCCAATCCGATGGCGGGCTCATCGTGCCACCGCCGGGGTTCATGAGAAAGCTCTGCGATCTCTGCCGCCGGCACGGCATCCTCATCGTCTCGGACGAGGTGAAGGTTGGCCTCGCGCGGACCGGCATGATGCACGCGATTACCCATGAGGACGTCGCTCCCGACATCGTTTGTCTCGGCAAGGGGCTCGGCGGCGGGCTGCCGCTCTCGGCGATGGTGGGACCGGCTGTCATCCTCGATTTCGCGACCGCATTCGCCATGCAGACCATGCACGGCAATCCGGTGTCCGCGTCGGCGGGAGTGGCTGTGCTCGATACGATCCGCCGGGAGGGCTTGATCGAGAATGCCCGCGAGGTGGGTGCGCATCTGAAGGCGCGGCTCGAAGGCTTGGTGTCCTCGCGGCCCGAGATCGGAAGCGTGCGCGGCCGTGGCCTCGCCCTCGGCGTCGAACTGGTGGAAGATCGCACGGCGAAAACACCCGCCAAGGCGCTCGCCGCAAAGACTGTCTACCGTGCTTTCGAGCTCGGCCTCGTCGTCTACTATGTCGGCCTCAACTCCAATGTGCTCGAGCTGACGCCGCCGCTCGTGCTGACGAAGGTGGACGCCGACGAAGCCGTCGCCATCATCGGCCAGGCGATTGCCGATGCGGCGGCAGGCAAGGTCAGCGATGAGAAGGTCAGAGCGTTCGCGGGGTGGTGATGCCGCCGCGACAGGAAAATCACGAGCTGATCGATGCGCCACGCTCGCTTTCTCCCGTCTTGCCAGCGTCATGGCGTAGCCATGCTCCGCATGGAAGGCTGGCATCCATCCAAGCGGCGATGAACTGAGGTCTCGCCGATCGGCGAGAAGGCCGTTCACAACATTGCTTGATGGATTTCGGCACGTCATGGCGGAGCCATGCTCCGCAAGGACGCCGGAATGATGAGAGTGGGGTGCGTGCCGGAGTGTGATCCGACATCGCGTTTTAATGATCGCCTACTCGCTCCGCAGCGCGTCGATCGGGTTCATCCGTGCCGCACGCCGCGCCGGGAAGAAGCCAAAGACGATGCCGATGAGCGCCGCCGTGCCGAGTGCCAAGCCCACGAATGACGGCTCGATCTTGACCGGCCATTCGGCCGCGCTGGCGATGATATAGGAGCCGCCGATGCCGAGCGCGATGCCGATGAGGCCGCCCAACAAACAGAGCGCGACCGCCTCGACGAGGAACTGCGTCAGGATATCCCGCCGCCGCGCGCCGATCGCCAGGCGCAAACCGATCTCGCGCGTGCGCTCCGTCACCGACACCAGCATGATGTTCATGATGCCGATGCCGCCGACGATGAGCGAGATAGCCGAGGTTGCGCCCAAGAGATAGGAGAGCGTCTGCTGCGCCGCCGAGCGCGCGGTCATGAACTCGGCGAGATTCCTCACATTGAAATCATCCTCGGCCCCCGGCTGGATGCGGCGGCGCTCGCGGATCACGCGCGCCATATCCTCTTCCGCCTGGCTCATGTCCGAGCCGCCCTCGAGCTTCACATAGATCTGGCCGACCTGATCGGGCACCACCTCGCTCTGGCCGACGATCTGGGTGCGCGCGAGCTTCATGGGTACGAGCACCAGGTCGTCCTGGTCGCGGCCGAAGGAGGAGAGCCCCTTGCGCGACAGCACGCCGGCGATAGTCACCGGCACATTGCGGATGCGGATCTGGTTGCCGACCGGGTCCTCGCCGGGGAACAGCTGCTTGGCCACCGTCTCGCCGATGAGGGCCACCTTGGCGCTACGGCGGATTTCCTCCGACTCGAGCTCTCGGCCCGCGGTAACCGGCCAGTCGCGCACCGTCAGATAGTCTTCGTGTATTCCCGAAACCGACGTCGTCCAATTGGTGTTGCCGCGGACGACGGACGCGCTGGCCGAAAGGAGGCCGGAGATCGCCACGACGCCGGGCACCTGCTCGCGAATTGCCGCGAGATCGCGCTCGGCAAGCGGCACGTCGGTGCCGGCGCCAGCCGCCCGGCCGCCGAAAGTGCGGCCCGACCCCGGAAAGACGACGAGCATGTTGGAGCCGAGACTCGAGATCTGCCGGTCGATCTCGGAGCGCGCGCCCGACCCCACCGCCACCATGATGATGACCGAGCCGATGCCGATGAGAATGCCGAGCGTCGTCAGGAAGCTGCGGAGCAAGTTGGTGCGCAGGGCCCGGAGCGCGATGGCGAGGCTGTCGAGGAGCGTCATGCCGCCGCCTCGTTGGTCTGCCGCCAATCGGGCATGGCGGTGTAGCCGGGCTGCACCTGATCCTCGACGATTTTCCCGTCGCGGAACAGGATACGCCGGCGCGCGTAGAGCGCCACATCGGCCTCGTGCGTCACGATGATGACGGTGATGCCGCGGCGGTTGAGGTCCGAGAGCAGCTGCATGATCTCGGTCGCGGTCTTGCTGTCGAGCGCCCCGGTCGGCTCGTCGGCGAGCAGGATCTCGGGATCGTTGACGAGCGCGCGGGCAATGGCGACGCGCTGCTGCTGGCCGCCCGAGAGCTGGCGCGGCGTATGATCGAGGCGGGCGCCAAGGCCGACCTGCTCGAGCCGCCGCTGAGCGATCGCCGCCATGTCCTTCGGGCGCTTGCGGCGATAGAGCATCGGCAGCATGACCTGTTCCAATGCCGAGGTGCGGGCGAGCAGATTGAACTGCTGGAACACGAAGCCGATGCGGCGGTTGCGGAGATCGGCGAGGCGATCGGGGTCGAGGTCTCCCAGCTCCTCGCCGTCGATGGCGAGTGTGCCCGAGGTTGCCGTGTCGAGCGCGCCGATCAAATTCATGAGCGTCGACTTGCCGGAACCGGACGGGCCCATGACGGCCACCATCTCGCCCTTGGCGATCTCGACCGAGACACCGTCGAGCGCCTTCACCGTCTGCTCGCCGAGCGAATAGGTCTTCACGAGGTCGCGGGCCACGACGAGCGGTGCGGTGCTCACGAACCTGCTCCCTCGCGGACGCGCAGGATCACGGTCTCGCCCTCCTTGAGCTCGCCGCCGACGATCTCGGTCTCCTTGTCGTCGGCGAGGCCTAAGCGCACGAAGCGCGGTTCGGGCCCACCGCTCGCGCCCAGCACATGGATCGTTGCCGTCTTGGCGCTCTCGCGCTCGGCCTTCCAGGTCTCGAAGGCATCGCGCTGAACATCTTTGAGGATGGCGGCCAGCTCCTTCTCGAAGCGCTGGGAGATCTGCTCGCGCATCCGGCGGGGGTCCGCCTGCTGGGTCAAGCCGCCGCCCGCGGGCCTGAGCTCCGCCATGGCCTTGGTCATGGCTTCCGCCAGCGTCGTCTTCTGGGCGTCGTCCAAGCCGATGCTGGCGCCTGCCGTATCGATCATGCGCTTCATGCGCTCAGCCCCGCGGGCGGCCGGATCGCCGCCGCTGCCGCCATCGCGCGGCCGGAAACGCAATGCCTCGTTCGGCACCTTGAGCACGCCCTTGGCAATGCCGGTCTCGATGGTGGCGTTCGCAGTCATGCCGGGAAAGAGTTTCCGGTCCTCGTTCACCGACGTGATGATGACGGTATAGGTCACGACATTCTGGAGGGTGGTTGCCGCGAGCCTGACCTGCTCGACCGTTCCCGTGAAGCTGCGGTCCGGATAGGCATCGACAGTGAAAGTGACCGGATTGCCTTGAGCAATGTTGCCGATGTCGGCCTCGTTCACCTGCGCCTCGATGCGGATCTTCGAGAGGTCCTGGGCGATGCGGAAGAGCTCGGGCGCCTGCAGGCTGGCCGCCACCGTCTGGCCGACATCTATCGTGCGCGAGATGACGGTGCCCTCGATCGGCGCGCGGATGACGGTGCGCGAAAGATCGATCTCGGCCTGGCCGAGCTGGGCCTTGCGCTGAGCGACGACGGCCGCGGCGTTGACGATCTCGGCATCGGCGACGGAAATCTCGGCCTTGGCGACGCTCAAATCGCGCTGGGCCGACTCCAGATTGACCTCGGGCGTGAGCTTCTTCCTTGCGAGTGTCCGGTTGCGGTCGACGGCCTTCTCGGTTTGCGCGAGTACCGCTTTGGCCTTGGCGAGATTGGCCCCGCGCACCAGCAGGGCCGCTTCCGCCGATTGCAGATCGGCCTTGGCCTGGGCGACGCGGCTCTCGTAGGTCTTGGGGTCGATGCGAGCCATCACATCGCCGGCCTTGACCTCGCTGTTGTGGTCGGCGAGCACGGCTTCCACCTGGCCGGAGAGCTGCGAGCCCACCTGCACTGTTATGACCGCCGAGACAGGCCCCGAGGTCGAGACCATCCGGCGGACGTCGCCCTTTGCCGCCTCGGCCGTCACGTAGGACACCGTGCTGCCAGCGCCTGCCGTGTCGCCCGCCCAAGGCAGCGCCTGCGGCCACTGCCAAGCCGTAACGCCGCCGGCCAGCGCCGCGGCGATCACGAGTATGGTCAATGCCTTCAGCATCTGGGGGTCCTGGGTCTGCTGGAGCGACACATGGGCGATGATCGGGGCCAGCGCAAGGCGCCAAGCAACATTACCATAACGTGGCCTGGGCTGCCGATCCGTCGCGCCAGTTACTCCGCCGGTTGGGCCGCCGGGCGTTGCCAAACGACCTCGTTTCCGGGCGCTGGATGGCGCGGAATGAGGCGGGCGAGGACGAGCGAGCCCAGGGCGAAGGCCGCGCCCAGCAGGAACACGGCCGCCGGGCTGCCGATCCAGATGGCGCCGAGCGTGATCGGCAGCACGATGGCCGCGATGTGGTTGATCGAGAACGACACGGCGGCCGAGGGCGCGATATCGGCCGGGTCGGCGATCTTCTGGAAGTAGGAAGGCGAGGCCATCGACATGGCGAAGAAGGCGTGGTCGATGAGATAGAGCGCCGCGGCGATCCAGGGGTCCTGCACGAAGGCGTAGGCGACGAATACGAGTAGCAATCCGCCATACTCGATGGTGAGCGCCGTCCGCTCGCCGAAATGCGTCACGAAGCGGCCGGCGAACGGCGCGACGATCATGTTGAAGACGTGATTGACGAGGAACAGCAGCGTGATGTCGGCGACGGAGTAGTGGAACTTCTCCACCATCATGAAGGAGGCGAAGACGATGAAGATCTGCCGCCGCGCGCCATCGAGGAAGGTCATGGCGTAGTAGAGGCCGTAGCGCTTGCGCAGCACGAAGGATTGGTTCTGTTCGACCGCCTGGGGAAAGCGCGGGTAGGTGAGCCAGGCGAAGACGGTGATGGCGAGTGTCACGGCGCCGGCGGCCAGATACGTCACCTGATAGCCCCAGTCGAGCCAGCGAAAGACAATGTAGACGAGGCCAAGCGCGCCGAGCGTCGCGAAGCTCTCCGCCGAGATAATGCGACCGAGGCCGAGAGCGGCCTGGCCCTTCGGCAGCCACTGCAGCGACAGCGACTGCTGGACGGTGTGATAGTAGTGGAAGCCGAACGACATCAGCAGGGTCGTGAGATAGAGGCCCATCGGAGTCGGGAAGAAACCGGTGAGGGCGGTGCCCACGGCCAACGCCACCAGCGACAACAGCGCCAGCGTCTGCTCGCGCAAGAACAACAAAAGCAGGATCGCCGTGAAGGCGAGCAGGCCCGGAATCTCGCGCACCGAATGCTGCACGCCGATATGCCAGCCGGTGAAACCGGCCTCGTTGACGGCAAAGTTGTTGAGCAGCGCCATCCACACCTGGAAGCTCAACGCATTGGCGATGGCGAGCAGCATCAGCAGCGCCATGGGCGAGCGCAAGCTGGAGGCGGCCGGTGCCGTGGGAGGAGACGTGGTCATCCCGCTCAATAGCATGTGGAACCGCCTGCTGACTAAGGCTGAGCGGCAGGTCAGGGATGCACTGGAGCGGGTTCAGCTTGAGCGGACACAAGAACCCGCACTAGGGATCCGAAGAAGCGTAGAGGAGGGCCGGCAGGACAGCGGCCGCGGTGAATAGCGAGCGCCGCAGTTTCGGCGGTAGCGATTCGATGCCGGCCTTGAGGCCGTGCCGGACGCCACTTTGAATGACCCGCGTGTAGATCCGGCCGCCGGCTGTCAGCGACACGCACAGATCTTCCACTCCCACCGTGCCACTCGCCCAATCATGCTTATAGGGGTCCGAGGGGGCCAACAGGTCGATGCGGCCAATTCTTTCACCGATCGCCGCACGGATCGCGTCCTCGAACAGCAGCGAGCCGGGACTGTGCCGCTCGAAGGCCTCGTCGTATGCGGTGAGGAAGCCCGCATAATAGCCTTGGTTGAGGAAGCCGACGAGCAGTGCTGCCGGTTTGCCGCCGCAGCGTAGAACGCCGGCGCGGGCATCGAGTCCGGCGACACTGCCGGAGAGCGCATCGCCGAGGAAACCCTCGATCCGGCCGTCCGTGAAGGCTTTCGAGATGCGGCCGCATTTCCTGAGCCAGTGGCGCTTCATCTCGACCGATTCACGGGCGAGGCGACCGGCTTCCGCCGACGGCACAAGCCAGTCGAACGTAACCTCACCTTGCTCGGCGAGCCGCTTGCGGTGGCGGCGGCGGTTCTTGCGATCCTTGGAGGGATAGCGCTCGGCTTGGGCCTTGGGACAGGTGATGCCCTCGAGATCGATATAGGGCGCCGCCTCCTGCTCGCTGACGAAGGCGCCTTTGGCGAGGAGGAACTCCGAGGCGAGGCTCCCCGAACGGGTCTTTCTCAGAACGAGCGCGTCGGGTCTCAGCGAGCGGATGCCTTGCCAGGCCGATTCGAGCAGCGCCACGGCGTCGCGGCCGGGGGCTATGAGCACGTCGCCGTATTGGCTGACGGGCTCGCCGGCCCATTTGAGGATGTCTAGTCCGAGCCGGCGCACGCGGGTCAGCGGCCAGACGAGGACCAGCCGCCCGGCCTCCCGGCATGTGACGACGACCAAGGGGCTGTCCGCGTCACGGCCTTCAAGCCCGGCGTAATGCTTGTGCCAAAGCGAGAGCCAGGCTTCCGAAAGAAAGACCTGCTCGGGCTTGGCAGTTGCGTAAAGCTGTCTCCAGTCGCCGGCGATCGCGGCAAGGCCCTTGGCGCCGCGGACGATGTCGACCTCGATGCGGCTGTCAGGCACGC
Organism: uncultured Alphaproteobacteria bacterium; assembly: GCA_963741525.1. Taxonomy (GTDB): domain Bacteria; phylum Pseudomonadota; class Alphaproteobacteria; order Rhizobiales; family Hyphomicrobiaceae; genus JANNSX01. The sequence goes on along the minus strand of CAVUIW010000027.1, from coordinate 404,611 downwards.
GCTCTGCGTGTGCTGGCACCCAGCTCTTCAGCGCCGCTGTGTCACCGTTGACCATTGTAGGCCGCCTGCCACTCCACGCCACCCCCTATTCGGGATCAGCCGGGGAAGCAGCCGCAAGAAGCGTGCCATGGTTGGGAATTGGTTAAGGCGCGAAACAAAGAAAGGGCCGGATGCGGGGGAGCATCCGGCCCGGTTCGTCCAGGGGTTGGCGGGGCCTCGGGGGAAGGTGGCCCGCCGCGGGACGAGCTTGGTTAGATCAGGATGTCGCCGGCAAGATCGGCCGGGTCGACACCGACGACAGTCACCCAACCGGTGCCGTAGTCGATCTCAGTGCTCCAGGTTCCACCCGCGAACACCGAGTCGAGAAAGAAATCGCTCGAGGTCGTGGCGGTCAGGTCGATCAGGTCGACTCCGACGTCGAAGTCCCAGACGAAGTCGTCGCCGTTGAAGTCGAAGAAGACGAAATCGTCGAAGCCCGTGCCGCCGGTCAGATCGTCGTTGCCGGAGCCGCCGACGATCGTGTCGTTGCCGCTACCGCCACGCAGATCGTCGGCCTCGGTGCCGCCGCTCAGATAGTCGTGGCCGGTGCCACCATCGAGGAAGTCGAAGCCCGACTGGCCGTAGAGGTCGTCGTCCTGGTCGCCGCCGTAGATGTCGTCGTCGCCCGTGCCGCCGTAAAGGAGGTCGAAGCCAGCCTGGCCGGAGAGGAGATCATGGCCCGAGTTGCCGTAGGCGGTGTCGTTGCCGAAGCTCATGTAGAGCTTGTCGTTGCCGGTGCCGCCATAGGCCTTGTCGTTGCCCGAGCCGGCATAGACGGTGTCGTTGCCGCCGTAGCCGTAGATGATGTCGGCGGCGGTCGTGCCGTAGAGCGTGTTGCTGAGGCTGTTGCCGTAGCGGATGGCCATGTTTTCTCTCCTAATCACAGGCCGGACTTCAGTCCGGCTTTCGTCTCACCCCGGGGGCCTTGGGCGTCTTGAGCGCCGTCTGGTCCGTCCCCGTCGGCAAGCCCAATCGCCTGCCTGATGACACGAGATATAAGGAGCCCACCATGAACCCAGGCTGAACCGGCACGGACCTCGAAAAGAATTTGGTTTCAACGCGTTGACAGACGGTCGCAGTGGTTTTGGATGAACGCGGAGTGAATGCGGTGCGAGGCCAAAAAAACAACACGGGCCGGAGATTGGGTCTCCGGCCCGGAAGTCATCAGTGAGACCGCTTTAACCTCAGATGAGAACGTCGCCTGCGAGATCGATCGGATCCCATCCGACAACGGTAATGAAGCCGGTGCCATAGTCGATCTCGGTCGAGTCTACGCCGGCGAAGAAGACGGAGTTGAGGAAGAAGTCGATCTCGGTCGTCCCCGTCAAGTCGACGAGGTCGACGCCGGGCTGGAAATCCCAGATGACGTCGTCGCCGTCGAAGTCGAAGAAGAAGAAATCGTCGAAGCCCGAGCCACCGTAAAGATCGTCATCGCCGAGGCCGCCTTCGATCGCGTCATTGCCCGTGCCGCCGCGGATGATGTCGAAGCCCGACCCGCCGTCGAGGTCGTCGCTCTCGCTGCCGCCGTCGATGAGATCGTCACCGGAACCGCCGATGATCAGGTCGAAGCCGGACTGGCCGTAGAGATCATCGTCCTCGCTACCACCGTAGATATCGTCGTCGCCTGTACCGCCGAAGATCAGATCGAAACCCGCTTGGCCCTGCAACAGATCGTGGCCCGCCTCGCCGTAGATCGTATCGTTGCCGGTACCGCCATAGGCCTTGTCGTTGCCGAAGCTCATGAAGAGGCGATCGTTGCCGGTTCCGCCCGAGGCCCAGTCGTTGCCGCTTCCCGAACGTATGACATCGTTGCCGCCGTTGCCGTAAATGACGTCGGCGACGCTCGTGCCGAGAAGCGTTTCACTGGCGCTCGTTCCAACGCGTCGGACCATGTGTTCGTTTCCTTCATCTGGCGACCGCGGCTGGCGGCCGGGGATTTATCTGTCGAATGCGCATTTCGGCGCCGTATGGCAATCCTTAAGCCGCCGGACTGTGGCGAGACTGGGGACAAAGCTACGCAGTGCGCCGGTCTGGCGCGGACGATGCCCGATCAATCGCCCTCCGGGCCCGACAGCATCCCTTCCTCGATCCAGAGCTTGAGGTGGGAAGCGGCGCGCAGCGCAGCGCCGTCCTCGCCGCCATAGGTGCCGACGAGCTCGCAGAGCCCGGCAAAAGCGACGCCCTTCGCCATCTCGTCGAACATCATGGCTTCCTCGTAGGACAAGGCTCGAAAGCGCGGCGTCAGCTCCGGCCGGTAGACGGCCAGCCGCTCGGGCTCGGCCAGTCGTGCGGCCGTGGGCCGCGCGGTTGCTTCACCACCGTCTCTCACCCAGCGCCAGAGCGCGGTTGCGTTCGTCGCCAGATCGATGCGGCGCACCGCGGGATGCGGCGAGAAAACCAACCCGCCCCACAGGCCGGGCGGCACGGCGGCGAGATCGGCGAGCGTCAGCCGCGTTCCGTCGGCCGCATCGAAGGCGTCGTTGAGGGCGCGGATGAGGAGGGCGATATCCGCGCGTACTCGGGATGCTGCCGGATGGGAAGGGTGTGCGGCGAGAAACTCCGGAAAGGCCGCACCGAACCAACGCGCGTTTTGCGTCCGCGACGGATACTCCTCGACGTAGCCGAGCGCCAACGCCTGAAAGTCCTCTTCAGCGATGACAGCGGCGAGCCCGGCATAGTCGTTCCTGAGCACCTCGACGAGGCGCGCACGATAGGCGTAGCGGTAGACGCCGAAGAGGGTCTCGCGATCGGTTCGCGAGTTGTCGGCAATCAGATCGAGTACCGCGTCGTCGCCGTCGATCACGGCGCGCTGGAAGAGCGTCTGCAACTCCGCCAGTGAGAGTGTTGCCGTTGTCGTGGATCGGGCGGCACGCCGCGATGCCGTCGCCGGTTTGCTCGAGACGCGCTGGCGCACCGCCTCGACGGACCTTCCCCGGCAGGCGCTCTCCTCGGTCAAGGCGAAACCTCCGCCGTGCGAAGATCGGGCAGAATTTCGCGTGCAATGCGGCGCGCGGTGTCGAGTTCGGCCACCACCTCGGCGAGTGGGGGAATGTGGTCGTCGCGCTCGATCATGGTCGAGACCGGGCCGAAGCGGCGCACGGCGTGGGCATAGAGATCCCAGACTTCTCGAGGCACGTCGTGATCGTGCGTATCGATGATGTGGGTCAAGTTGTGCTCGTGACCGGCGAGGTGGAACTGCACGACCCGATCGGCGGGAATGGCGTCGATAAAGGCCTTGCCGTCGAACTCGTGGTTGAAGGCCGAGACGTAGACGTTGTTGACGTCGAGGATGAGCCAGCAGCCGGTGCGGCGCGTCAACTCGGCGATGAAGTTCCACTCGGGCATCGTCGAATGGGGAAAGCTCACATAGCTCGACACGTTCTCGATGGCGATGGCGCGCCCGAGAAAATCCTGCACCTGCGCGACGCGCTCGCACACGTGATCCAGCGCCTCCTGAGTATAAGGGATCGGCAGCAGGTCGTGCAGGTTGATGCCGTGCACGCCCGTCCAGCAGAGGTGGTCGGAAATCCACTCGGGCTCGACGTGCTCGCACAGCGTCTTGAGGCGGCCGAGATAGTCGAGGTCGAGCGGCGCCGTCGAGGCGATCGACAGCGACACGCCGTGCAAGACGACCGGATAGCGCGCTCTGATCCTGTCGAGCATGGCACGCGGCCGGCCGCCGTCGCCCATGTAGTTTTCCGAGATCGCCTCGAACCAGTCGACCGCCGGATTGCCTTCGAGGATGTCCTGGTAGTGTTGCGGCCTCAGGCCGAGGCCGAAGCCCAGGTAGCGCGGTTTGGCGGTGTGCGTTGTCATGACCACTCCTCCTAGACCGTTTTCCGATCCTTGCGAATCGGAAAGCCGGTCTAAGTTTTTGGCTTTGAGCACTTTCTTTCGACCAACCGGGGTCCACTTGGTCGGAAAGTGCTCTAGCACAAAGGGCCCGCCGGGGCGCCCGGCGAGCCCTTCGACGATGGTCAGTTCAGGGTTCAGCCCTGGATGGTGCCGCCGGCGGCCTCACACTCGGCCTTGGTCATGTCGAGGAAGCCCTGGCCCTTGCAGGCGTTCTGGCCCTTGCAGGAGCTGCTGGCGGTCTTGCAGGCGCTCTGGCCCTTGCAGGCGTTGGTGCCGGAGCAATGGACCTTGGCCTCGTCGGCGAAGACGGTGGTCGAGGCGACAGTGCCGCCGAGCAGCATCATGGCGGCGGTTGCGGCGAGAACGGTGCCCGAGGTTTTCGTGAGCTTCATTGAGATCCTCCCGGAGGAATGAGTGAACGTACGTGGACGAATGGTTGTAGGCTTGGCCCGGCCGAACTCACAACTCACGTCTGATCAAGCTGTTGTTATCGGGAGTTTACGGCGGAAATGGCGTCGGCGGTCGGCTTGCCGGCAACGGGGGGGATGTCCGGCAGGCCCCGCGCCGAGGCAACGAGCGTGACTTCGAGCGGCTTGTCGATGCCGCGAACGGCAACGGTTTTGCCCGGCAGTCCGGCGAGGACCACGCCCGCCAGCTCGATCACGGCGGCCGAAACGACGAGCTGACAGTGCTCGTCCTTGGTGAGGCTTTCGAGGCGCGCCGCCGCGTTGACCGTCTCGCCGATGACGTCGAGCGTCATCCCGGAGGGGTGGCCGATCTCGCCCAGGACCACCGGGCCCGCATGCAGTCCCATGCCGATCACCACGGGTTGTCCGAGTTCGGCGGCAATTTCGGCATTGGCCTTGTCGAGCGCGAGATCGAGGGCTTTCGCAGCGGCGAGTGCCTGCCGCGCGCCGATGCCCGGGCCGCTCTCGCGCCCGAACGAGGCCATGAGGCCGTCGCCCAGATATTTGTCGATCCTTCCACCGTGTAGGCGGATGGCATCGCCCAGATGCTCGAACAGCCGGTTGAGGACGAACACGACATCGTAGGGCAATCGCGTTTGCGTTAACTTCGTGAAGCCGCGGATGTCGAGGAAGAGGATGGTCAGCGTCCGCTCGACGCCGTGCGTTTCGGCGGAGTTGCGCAACAGGCCGGTGAGCCGGTTTGCGCCGGGGCGCACCAGCCGCGTCACGCCGAGGTCGGCGACGGGGCGGATCTGGCAGGCGAGGCGGACATCGGAACCCGCTCCGATGCGCGCGAGCGTGCGGGTCTCGACCGGGCCGGGCGGCATCAGGCTCGCCGCACCATCGTCGATGTGCACCCGGCAGGTCGAGCAGCGTCCGCGCCCGCCGCAGACCGAGACGTGCGGCACGCCGTGCTGGCGGCTGATTTCCAGTAGTGTCGGGCCGGGAGCGTTCCTGATGGTAGGACCCGCGAAATAGGTGATGCCGATCCGGGGACGGAACCTTGCCGAGAGCCAGCGCAGTCCGATGCCCGCGAGAATGGCGCCGAACACGCCGTAGAAACTCCAGCGGCCGATGCGTGCGATCACCTGCAGCGTCGCGATCGCGTCCGGCCCCGGGCCCTGAGCGGTCAGCGCCTCGAGACGGCCCGGCACGGCCAGGGCCGCGGCGGTCTCGCGGCCGGCGGCGAAAAAACCGGTGAGGCCGAGCAGTGGCACGGCGATCGCCACCGCCAGCAGATACGGCTGCCAGGCGCGATAGCCGGACGAGAGCCTGAGCCAGTAGTGCAGCCCGATGCAGCCGTGCAACCACACGAGGCTCAGCAGCAGCGACTGCGTGAGGGCGCGCTCGGGCCAGATGTTGGCGAGCACGTAGACGTACTCGTCCTCGATCCCGAAGGTGCTGGCGGCGATCCGCGTGCCGACGAAATGCGGGATCAGCAGCAAGGGTATCAGCAGCCCCGAAGCGATCTGCACCAGCTCCCAGGCCGGCATCCGAAGCGTTGTTCGCCGCGCGATCCGGAATAGCCCGAGCGCCACATGCGTCGCGAGCGCGCCGATCAGCGCCGCGCTGCCGATCCAGGAGCGCGTGACCGCCGTCCGCCAGTCCTGCACCGCCTCCATGGCATCGACACCGATCAGCCCGATCGCGTGATTGAGGAAATGGGTCAGCGCAAAGGCGAAGAGGACCAGGCCCGAGGCGAGCCTCAGGCGTTGCAGCGTGCTACCGGCGAGGAGGATGTGCATCGATTGATCCGCAAGTCAGAGATGATTTGCGCGGCCGTGTCAGGGCGCCTCGTCGTCTTTGCCGGACTTTGCGGTATCGCCGGCCATCGTCAGGTACAACCGGGCATTGGCGTTGGCGCCGAGCTGCCTGAGCGCGGCCAACTCCTCGAGCCGGAGCAGGGCTGGATGCTCGGCATAGGCCGACGCGCTGACGCGACGCTTCTCGAGCGCGAGCGTCTCGGCTGCGACCTGGGTCTCGAGGGCGGCGGCGCGGGCTGTTGCCTCCTGCCGCGTGGCCTCGGCCAATGCCTGCGCCTGGACGCGTTGCGTTTCCGCATTGGCCTCGGCCTCGATGCGCTGTACCTCGGACTTTGTGCGCGCCTCCACGAGCTGGGCCTGGGCCTGCCGCTCCGCGGTGAGCACCCGGTTCATGACCTCCTGCACATTGCCGGGGAACGAAAGATCACGAACGTCGGCGCGGCCGATGCTGACGCCATAGACAGCAGCGCTCTCCTTTACATCCTCGAGGATCTCGGAGCTGAGCCGCGTGCGGTTCGTCAGGATCTCCTCGAGCGTCATGCGCGCCAACGCGCGCCGGGCGGCGAGCTGGACGTCGCTATAGAGGCGGTCCTCGAATTTCTCGACGGCATGGATGGCCGCCTTGGGATCGGTGACGATGAACTGCACGACGATGCTGACGCGCAGCGCCACCTTGTCGGCGGTCAGGATCTCCTGGCCTTTGATGATCAGCTCGCGCGAGCGCATGTCGACGAGGACCACCTCGATCTCGGGCTGCCGGCCGAACAAGCGCGTCAACAGCGGCGCGTCAAAGCGATGACGCCCGGCACCCAGCACGCGCTCGAAGGCGCCGTCGCGATAGAGCAGGCCCCGATGCGTATCCTTGATGATGACCTCGGTCTTGGAACTCGCCATGACGGCCTCCGGATTGGTGAAACGGCGCCGAACCCGGCCGATATGGAGGATTGGGCAAAACGAGTTGGCAACTCGCGGAGCCGGCAGTTGAGCCAATGCCGGCCGCTTCCAGTGTCACCCGTGCTCCTTGCCGTGTGGCGCCGCTTCATTTCCTTCAATGGCTGAGGGACGGGCGCATGGCAATGTCAAAGTCGAATTTGCGCGTCACGTGCAAATCCGCTGGGTTCCGCTTGCGCGGGCAAATCGGCTGTGAAACCCTCCGCGTCCATGGCCCTCCACATCATCAAGCTCTGCGTCGGCGTCGAGAGTATCGAGCATCTGGCCAAGCTCGACCGGGAGGACCTGGCGCGCCGGAAACGCGAGGGCAAGAGGCCAGAGCTCGTCTTCACGACCCGGCAGATGCCCAAGCGGGCGGACGAGATCATACCGGGCGGCTCGGTCTATTGGGTGATCAAGGGCGTCATCCAGGTGCGCCAGCCGCTGAAGGCGCTACGTGCGTCGAAGACAGCGGAGGGGCTTTCCGCTTGCGACATGGTGTTTGCGCGGAAGCTCATCCCCGTGAGGCCGGTGCCGCGGCGCGCCTTCCAGGGCTGGCGGTATCTGGAGGCCGAGGATGCGCCGCCCGATCTGGCCGGCGACCGGAAGGGCGTGGCGGAATTGCCGGAGGCGATGCGGCGGGAGCTGGCGGCGCTGGGGTTGCTGTAGAGCGTAAGTCGTAAGTCGGGCAAGACCGCAACGTGAAACAATTCCGACCTACCACTCACCACTCACCACTTACGACTTACGCTTCACTTCCACCGTTTCAGCTGGTGCCTCTCGAACGTCCACTCCGGTGTCACGAGCCTGTCGCCGAAATCCGCCGGATACCAGGGCGAGATGTCCGTCGCCTTCGGGTTGAGCACGATATGCATGTCCTGCGCGGGCATGTAGCTCTGCAGCAGGAGGAAGCGCTTCTCGCCCGTCGTCTTGTTCTCGGCCATGTCGGCGACGAGCATGGCGTGACCGGGAAAGCCGCCCTTGATGAAAAGGTCGCCGATTCGGATCTCCGTCGCCGGCACCGCATCGAGCTCGCGCGAGAGCGAGTAGGTCCCCGCATAAGAGAAAATCTGATCCATGTAGCGGCGGAAGGAGGCGTAGCTCGCGTCTGCCTTGCCCTTCCGCGACCATGCGACGCCTTTCTTTTTCGGCACCGGCCGCATCCCCGCCGACCAGCGCTTGAAGTCGACCCGTCCGCCATTTGTGTAGTCGAAGCCGATCTCGTCCGTCATGCCGAGGCTGAGGAAATATTCGGCGCGCAGCCGCATGATGGCGTCGGCGCATTGCTGGAGGTCTTGTTTGCCGACATCAATGTCGATGACGGCGGCGGGGGGGGCCGCCCAGACCTTTGGCAGGCCGTTGTAGAGCATGACCATCGAGCCTTTGGGTTTCACCGGCAGGCCGCGGAGCCATTCGGCGAAGCTGCCGGTCTCGGCCGCGATGCGCTCGAAGCCCTCGGGCGGCGCGATGCGGGCCGCCAGGGTTTCGCCCGCGGGCTCGGCCTCCCCGCGCCAAGGATAGGTGGGGGCGGCGATCGCGGCCTGGTTTGCCGTTGCGGTGACAAGGACGAATAGGGCGGCGGAGATGAGGGTTCGGATCGGGTGCGGCATGCGCATCTCCTGCCCTCAATCCGGGCAGGTTTGTGGTTGACGCTTCGTTAACAGACCGGGCGCCATACTCGTGGGAACGGGAGTTTTGCCATGCTGACGAAAGCCATGGGCTCGCTCGGCCGCAGCCTCATGCTCGCCGACGCCGACATCTACGCGCGCTTCGCGATTCTCTTCACGATCGGCATCGCCGGCATCGTCGCCTTCTACTGGTCGCTGATCGCCACGGTGCAGATCCTGGCCGCCGAGGCGGGGGCGGGGCTCGAGGATGAGGGCACGCCCATGGCCATCGGCCTCGCCGTGTTGCTTGCCGCCGGCCTCGGGCCGATCCTGCGGTTCCTCGTGTCCGATCTCCCCGATCTCGCCCGAGAGACCGTCCGCGAGAACGGCCACTATCTGGTGATGGGTGGCGTGCTCGCGATCTCCTGCCTGGTGCTGCTGCTGGCCTGAGGCGGCCCATCCGTCGCAGCGGCGGCACTTTCGTCTGCAGCCTTGATCCGATACCACTGGCGGTGCTGTCCCGGAACGGAGCCCGCCTCATGAAAATCAAGGACCTCAAGACTTTCATCGTCGGCAATCCGCCGCCCGGTTTCGGCGGCCGCTACTTCATCTTCGTGAAGCTCACGACCGACGACGGCATCTCGGGCATCGGCGAGGTCTATTGCGATACCTTCGGACCGAAGGTGATCGAGGCCATGATCGCCGACATGTTCGAGCGGCATGTTGCTGGCATGGACCCGTTCCACATCGAGGCACTCTGGCGGAAGGTCTACGGCTCGGGGTTCACGCAGCGCCCTGATACCTCCGTGATGGGCGTGCTCTCCGGCATCGAGATCGCGCTCTGGGACATCAAGGGCAAGGCGCTCGGCAAACCGGTGTACGAGCTGCTTGGTGGCCTCGTGCACGAGCGCATCCGCACCTACACCTACATCTATCCGGGGGCGAAGCAGGACGAGAGCATCTACTGGAACGCGGAAAGCTCCGCCGAGCGCGCCGAGCATTATGTGAAACTCGGCTTCACGGGCATCAAGTTCGATCCGGCGGCGCCTTACTCCGTATTCGACCCGCGCCAGCCCTCGCAGGAAAGCCTGGCGCTCTGCGAGAAGTTCGTGCGCCTCATTCGCGAGGCGGTCGGCACGAAGGCCGATCTCCTGTTCGGCACGCACGGCCAGTTCACTGTGTCGGGCGCCATCCGCCTCGCCAAGCGGCTCGAGCCCTACGATCCGCTCTGGTTCGAGGAGCCGACGCCGCCGGAGATGCCGGAGGAGATGGCGCTGGTCGCACGCGCCACCTCCATTCCGATCGCCACCGGCGAGCGGCTGACGACGAAGTACGAATTCGCGCGCGTGCTGCAATGCCGCGCCGCCTCGATCATCCAGTTCGCGCTCGGCCGGGTCGGCGGCATCATGGAGGCGAAGAAGATTTGCGCGTTGGCCGAAGTGCACTACGCGCAAGTCGCGCCGCATCTCTATTGCGGGCCGGTCGAAGGCGCCGCCAATATCCAGGTTGCCGCCTCGATCCCGAATTTCCTCATCCTGGAAAGCATCGAGACCTGGGGCGGCTTCCACGCCAAGCTCCTGAAGAAGCCGATCCGTTGGGAGGAGGGCTATGTCATTCCTTCGAAAGAGCCCGGTCTCGGCATCGAGCTCGACGAGAAGGTGGCGGCGGCCCACCCCTACAAGGGCAACGCGCTGCACCTCGACATGCGGATGACGCCGGTCAATGTTTGAGCGCGGGTATTGGAACCGTTGCCGGGTACCGTGCCGGTAGCGCTGGCCTTGGGACCTGTTCTCGGAGGGAGGCAGAATGGTAGACGCGACCGACCGGGCTGTATTCGGTGGGCCCTTCACGTCGATTGGCTATGAGCCGACCTACAGCGGCGTCACGAGCCTGTTCCGCAGGCCCTACGCGCGCGATCTTTCAGGTGTCGACATCACGGCGTGGGGTGTTCCTTACGATTTATCCGTCACGAACCGGCCCGGCTGCCGGTTCGGGCCGAGAGGTATCCGCGCGGCGTCGACCAACCTTGCCTGGGATGGCGGTCCCTGGCCTTGGGGAGCCGATCCCTTCCGGAGCATCACCATGGTCGACTACGGTGATTGCAGCTTCGATCCCGGCTTTCCGGTGCAGATCATGGAGGCGATCTACAGCCAGGCGAAATCCATTCTTGCGTCCGGCACGTTCCTGCTGACGATGGGCGGCGATCACTCGATCACCTATCCGATCTTGAAGGCGCAGGCCGAGCGGCACGGCCCTATTTCGCTCATTCAGATCGATGCGCATTGCGACACTTTGGAGGAGAGCACTAAACGTGTCGATCACGGGTCGATGTTCTATCACGCTGCCAGAGAGGGGTACGTGGCTGCCGAACGCTCCGTGCAAATCGGCTTGCGGACGATGAACGACAAGACTCATGGGTTCACCATCCTCGATGCGGAATGGGTGCACGAAAATGGTATTGCCGCGGCGGCGGCCAGGCTGAAGGACGTCGTGGGTGGCGCTCCGGCCTATCTGACGTTCGACATCGATGCGCTCGATCCAGCCTTTGCGCCTGGAACGGGTACGCCCGTCTGCGGTGGACTTGCGACTTGGCAGGCCCAATCGCTGATCAGAAAGCTCGGCGGCGTGACGCTCGTCGGCGCCGACCTCGTCGAGGTCTCGCCACCCTTCGATCACGCCGAGATCACGGCGCTCGCCGGCGCAAGTCTACTGATGGACATGGTGTGCCTGTTCGCCGCTGGAAAGCGCAAAACCGGTTGAGATCATTGCCTGCCTGGCCTCCTCCGCCCTCCGCCGTGGCCGATCGCGTCCTAAATGGTGCCGTCTCGCGAACTCGCGCCCGGGGTCGGGTTGCGCCTTCGAGCTTACCAGCGTAACAGCGCGATCAAGCTGATCAGAAACAGGGGACGTCATGCGCTACGGCTATATCGGTCTCGGCAATCTGGGCGAGCACTTGGCTCACAGCCTCGTCAAGGCGGGATTTGAGGTTACCGTGACGGACCTCAACAAGGACTCCGCCAAGCGGCTGATCGCGGCCGGCGCCAAATGGGCCGATACGCCCAAGGCGGTGGCCAAACAAAGCGACGCTGTCTTCACCTGCCTGCCCTCGCCGAGAGCCTCCGAGGCGGTACTCACTGGCGGGAACGGCATCCTTGCGGGCCTGAAGAAGGGCGGCGCCTGGATCGAAAACTCCACCCTTGGCCGCGACGAGACGTTGCGCCTTGCCGCACTCGCCAAAGAGAGCGGCATCGAGACGCTGGAAGCCCCCGTCACCGGTGGCGTGCATCTGGCCGCCCATGGCAAGATCACCGTGCTCGCCGGCGGTGACAAGGCTTTGTTCGAGGCACACCAGCCCGCGCTGCAGGCGATGGGCGGCAAGCTGTTTCACATGGGTCCGCTCGGCTCCGCCGCCATCATCAAGGTCATCACCAACATGCTGGCCTTCATCCACCTCGTCGCCGATGGCGAAGCGCTGATGCTGGCCAGGCGCGCTGGCCTCGATCTCGGCCAGGCCTGGCACGCGATCACGGCGTCCTCGGGAACGAGCTTCGTGCACGAGACGGAAGGCCAGCTCATCCTCAACGGCAGCTACGACATCGGCTTCACGAACGATCTGACACTGAAGGACATCGGCTTTGCCTTGGGCTTCGGCCGCGAGTTCGGCGTGCCGTTGAAGCTCGCCGGGCTCACCGAGCAGATCTTCATCGAGGGTACGCAAGCTTATGGCGGCGGCGCGCAATCGACGAGTATCGTGCGCCTGCTCGAGGACGCTCTGAAAACGGACCTTCGCGCGCCCGGGTTCCCTGCGAAGCTCGTTTAGCTTGCCCAACCCCGCGACGCACCCTATCAAGCGGCTAAATCTCGAATCGCCGCCGGAGGGACGATGTCGCTCAACATCTGCATGATCGGCGCGGGCTATGTCGGCCTCGTCTCGGCCGCCTGCTTCTCCGAGTTCGGTTGGCGCGTCACCTGCATCGACAAGGATGAGGCGCGCGTCGCCGGACTTTTGAAAGGCGAGGTGCCGATCTACGAGCCGGGGCTCGACACGCTGCTCGCCCGCAATCTGGAGGCAGGGCGCATCATTTTCTCGACCGAACTCGGCCCGGCGGTGGCCGATGCCGATATCGTCTTCCTCGCCGTCGGCACGCCGATGCGCCGCGGCGATGGCCATGCCGACCTCTCCTACGTCTTCCAGGCCGTGGAGGATCTGGCACCGCATCTCAACGGTTTCACCGTCGTCACCACCAAGTCGACCGTTCCCGTCGGCACCAGCCGCGAGATCGAGAAGCGGTTGAAGGCGCTCAGGCCCGACGCCGATGTGGCGGTCTGCTCGAACCCCGAATTCCTGCGCGAAGGCTCGGCCATCCAGGACTTCACCCATCCCGATCGCGTGCTTGTCGGCTATGACGACCCGCGCGCGCGCGAGGTGATGGAGCGGCTCTACAAGCCGTTGGGCCTGCGCAGCGCGCCCGTCATGTTCACGAGCCGGGAGAGCGCCGAACTCGCAAAATACGCCGCCAACGCCTTCCTCGCCATGAAGATCAGTTTCATCAACGAGATCGCCGATGTCTGTGAGGCGGTCGGCGGGAATGTCCAGGAAGTGGCGAGCGCCATCGGCGCCGACCGGCGCATTGGCGACAAATTCCTGCATCCCGGCCCGGGCTATGGCGGCTCGTGCTTCCCCAAGGACGTCTCGGCGCTGATCCGCACCGCGCGGGAGGTCAAGGCGCCGGTTTCCATCATCGAGGCCGTTCAGCGCGTCAACGACGAGCGCAAGATCGCCATGGCGTCGCGCATCCAGGAGGCGGCGGGCGGTGAGCTGCGTGGCAAGACGGTCGCCGTGCTCGGTGTCACCTTCAAGCCGAACACGGACGATATGCGCGACGCCCCGAGCCTCGTCATCGTGCCGTTATTGCAGGAGAGAGGGGCGCGGGTCGCCGCCTACGACCCCCAAGGCGAGCGGCATGGGCGACCACTGCTTCCGCACGTCAAATGGGCCAAGTCGGCGATGGAAGCCGTCGAGGGCGCCGACATCGTCGTCGTTCTGACCGAATGGAACGAGTTCCGCGCGCTCGATCTCGCAGAGGTGAAGCGGCGGATGCGCGGACGCCTGATGGTTGATACGCGCAACATCTATCCGCTGGGCGATCCCAAGGCGGCCGGCCTCGACTATGTGAGCATCGGCCGGCCGTCCTAGAGTGCTTCCGGAAAAGTGCGAAGCGGTTTTCCGAAAAGAAGCACGGCAAACCGATAAACTCGGGAGTTTCCGTGATTCTATCAATCACGGAAACGCCCCGAGCGGGCGCCGTCACCGCATGGAGATGTCCGAGCGCCGCATCCAGCGCCGGTAAGCTGCTGCCGCGCCGACCCGCCGCTTGCGCTTCTTAGGCGCGCTCGCCACGCGAGCCGGGTTTGCATTGGCGACGCCGAGCCCGTAGTAGCGCGGCAAAGCCCAGCGGGTTTTGCGACGTGGTTGCGTGGCGCGGGCGATTCGCACGCGCTTCGGCTTTGCCGCACGCGCAACCGTGGTGCGGGCGATGCGGGCCTTAGCACGCCGCGGACTTGCATTGGCCGGGTTCACCGGCTTCGCCACCGTGACCTCACTGGTAGCAAGCTCCGCGATTTCAGCGGGCGCTTCCTCGGGTGGTTCAGGGTTGTCCTCGGCGGCCAACGAGGCAACGCTGGTTTCCGGTATCGCTTCCTGGGTCGGGCTCACGGCGGCCGTCTGCTCGACAGTGCGGCAGCGGCCTTTGGCATTCGGCGATTTGCCTTCAGGGCAGGGCGTCCCGCACGCGCGATTGTCGAACTTCTCGAGCAGGATCAGCAACACGGTGTCGGGGCCGTCGACCGGCAGATCCGCATCGATGCGTTCGGAGAAGCGGCGCATGGCCCGCTCGGTTCCCGAGCCCCAGACCCCGTCCGCGGCCGATCTGAGGCAGCCGACGCGGCGCAACTCGCGCTGGATCTTCCGCGTTAGTTTGGGGTCGTTCGCGGGTGCGGCGGCAGATTCGCGATCGAGACCGGCCACGTCGTCGAGATCGGACTCGACGGCCGCGAGTGCGGCCCCGGATGGCTCGATGGTGCGAGCCGCTTCGGCGCCCGGCTGATCGGCGGCGACGTTGGCGGCTGCCGCGTCGGGTGTGTAATCATTCGCGAGCGATTCCGCGCCGAGGGCGGCAACCGCCAAATCGAGGAGGGCCACCGAGCGTTGATCGGCGGGCGGCGTACTCGCCACCGGTATGGCCCGCGTGACGATCGCGGCTGTTGTCTCGGTCTGTTTGATCGAGTCCTTCGACGGCAGGTACTGGCTCAAGGTCCAGGCCACGCCAACGGTGCCCAAGAGGGTGAGCATCCTCAACATCATCGCACTCCAGAACTGCAGCTTCCCCACACGCGCCGGGACCCTCTAGCCGCGCAACGCTGTCGCCCCGAGCCGTCAAGGGCGGACATGCAACTCATTTTAGCGACCGCCCGTTGCTCCGGATACCCCGTTTCGAAAAGATTCTTCCGGCCAAAGAGAGAGTTGTGCAGCCGCGACGGGCACTATGCGCAAGATATCCCGCAGCAATGCGCCATTTGATGGGATGCGGCGCAGACCACTCGCTTCGAGAATGTGGCGGTCACGCAACATTTTTCCCTCGAGAGGAAAGCGAGTTGGGCTGAAATTCGTTCCGAAATGCTCATATGCGCCTACTCGAGCATGCGGGACCTAGGCTTCATAGGCGCTTGGGGAACATTCGCCTACCCAATGTGATCTATAGGCAGTAGGCGAACCCGAGCGAGGCCCCATATGCAGAGCGAGTCAGCTGCCTGTGGAAAATTATCCACAGTCCAGGTGCGAACCACGGATGTGCTACCAAATCGACGGGCCTCGCCAGACCACATCGCCAAACCCTTATTAAACCTCCTCGAATCAGCTAGCGTCCGAATCCAGGGGGCAGAAGCAGAGGCCTGCCGAGAGGTTGTTTGCGCGTAGCCGGGAAAAGATTTCCACAGGCTCGTTCCGCGTTTTGCCTGTATCCGGCCGAAAATCTCTCGAGCGGCGACAGCCATGGCTGCGATCGGGTGGCAACAGTTATCGCGCGGGTGCAATCCCGTCCGGTTCTGCGGTCGCCCCAAAGCCATCGGCTTTCGGGATATCCGCCGAAGCATTGTCCCCCAGTTGAGCGTTCGTCGTGGTTCGGGCGATCCGGCCCGGATCATTCAATAAGGGGGCAGAGCACATGAAACATGCTCTAGGTATATTCGGCGTGATAGCCGCCGCCGCGTTATTGGCGGTCTCGGCCGCCATGAACTGGCGGTTCGGCTACAGTCTCGGGAAATCCGAGCTGGACTCGCAGCTCTTGGGCGCGGCAAGTGTCGCCGCGGATGTGCTCAAGGCACTGATACCTTTCTTCATTTTCGCCGCGATCCGAAACCGGCAGTGGCCGCAAGCCGCTGCTGCGGGATTGCTCTGGGGTGTCGTCCTCACCTATTCGCTGACCTCGGCGCTGGGCTTTTCGGCCCTCAATCGCGCCGACACGCAAGGTCAGCGCAAGGCTGATGCGGCGACCTACGAGAGCATCAAGGCCGATCTCGACAAGGCTCGCGAGCAGCTCGCCTGGGTGCCACAGCACCGGCCGGCCGCAACCGTCGAAGCCGAGATCGCAGCCAAGAAGCAATCGAAGCGCTGGTCCGCCACCAATGAGTGCGCCAACGCCACGACGAACGGAAGCCGGACCTTCTGCCGCGAGCTCAATCTGCTCGAGGCCGAGATGGCTGCCGCCGTCGGCGCTTCGCAAATGCAGGAGCGGATCGACAGTCTCCGGACGAGCCTTGCGGCAGCGACGTCTTCCGTCGCGCTTGCCGGCGCCGATCCGCAGGCAACCGTGCTTGCCAATCTGTCGGGCCAGAACGAAGAGCTGATCGAGACCGCGCTCACCGTATTGGTGGCGCTGCTCGTCGAGCTCGGTTCTTCGCTCGGCTTTTTCGTGGCGCTTTCCACATGGAAGCTCCACGAGCGGCGTGAGCCCGAGACGGTGGCGATGGCCACCTCCGTGGCTGTGCCTGTGACGGGCGCTGTCATCAGCGCCAACGACAACCGCTCTGTGATTGCCGCACCAGCCAAGCTGGTCGCACCGCAGACGGATGTCGAGCGTTTCGCCAATGATCGTATCGAAACCTCGGAAGGAGAAACACTCACTGCAACGGAACTCTACGAAGACTATTGCGATTGGTGCGAGGAGCACCGTCGCGAACGTATGACGATGCCCGCATGGGGACGTCAGTTCAGCGAGCTCGGCTTCGCAAAGAAGAAGAGCCAGGGATTGATCCAATATGTCGGCATCCGGTTGCAGTCGGGATTGAGCGATATGATCGAAGGAGGGGTGAAGCTGCCTGAGCTGCCCCGAAGGGTCGCCTAGCACTTCTACTCATCGAACGGCCGGCCTTCGGGCCGGCCGTTTCGTTTCTGAAAGGGCGGTTAGCCAGCAATGGCAGCCGCCCTTTTCTATTGCGGTGGGGCGAGTGGCCAGCACCTCTCCACTTGCGTTCCCGGAAGCCGCGCATCGGCGCGGCTATCCGGGTTCATCCCCCTCGCCGTCTGAAGTCCGGCCCCTGGTCACACCTGTGTGAAGACCACGGCTCTGCGCGCGTCCGGCGATGCCGGCCACGCCGTGGCCGGGCACGCAGTTGGGGTGGGTTACGCCAGTCTCGGATGGCAGCATGTGTGCGAACTGATCTGACAAAACCAAAGACCTGGCATTCCTCGCTTTATGGGGATGCAAGCGACGAGGTTCATGGTTTTGTGCACGTTCTCACGGCGAACCGGTTGCCACTTCGCCTGAACGTGCTCTGACGGCCATAGGTCGAGGGAAAGGCGGCCTCTCCACAGTTTTGCCCCTTCTCAGGGCGATGCCGTTCGGCTAGGGGAAGCGTACGGATACCGGGGGGCTCCCCCCATTTTCATGTAGGCGTGCGTTATGGCGATGCGTCGGGGATTGCCGGTTGTTTTGATACTTGGCCTTGCGGCCTGTAGCGCCACCCCACCCGATACCGCCGCCGTGACCGGGATCTCGGCCATCGTCGCCGTCCCAGAGCCCAAGCCCGCCACCCGCACCCAAATCTCCCGGCTGCGCTGCAAGACCGTCCTCGGCGAGGTCGAAGGGTTCGGCAAGGAGAGCGTCCGCTCGACCGCCGAGCAAAGCCGCCTCAAAGCCATCGCCACCGAGGAGGCGCACCGCAAGGACATCGGCCAGAAGGTCGCGAGCGTCGATCTACAGGAGACCGAATGTGTCGCCGTCTATCCGATCGGGCGCTGAGGAATGGCACTGCATGGCGCGCGCGAAGGTCTGTGCGTTGCCGTGACTCTGGCTTTGACGGAAGTCGAGTAGCGACCACCTTACAACGCCGCCGCCGACCGCTCGGTCACGCGGAGAAACGCGTCCGGCTCCCCGCAAGCGGAATCGTCCCTCGCTGATTTCCGCACCCTCGATGCGGTCGATGCGGAAGGTGCGGACGTCCTCGCGCAGCCGGTCCCAGCAGAGCAGATACCAGGCGGGCATGCTGAGATAGAGATAATGCGGCTCGACCTCACGCTGGGTCAGGCGGCCGCGCTGGTCGCGATAGGCGATCTCGAGCGGGCGCATCTCGAGAAAGGCGCGGCCGATCTCGCTCACATGACGGCAGGCGTGTGGCCGGTAGCCGGCGAGCACCTGGGCGGAGACGAGGGAACCAACGAGGATGCGCCGCCGGAGCAGCTTGATCTTCTCCTGCTCAGCTCGCGTGAAGACATTGGCTAGCTTCTGCCGAATGCCGCGCAGACGGCCGAGCAGGAGCGGGGAATCCATTTTCTCGGCGATGACGGTCGCCAGCAGCAGGTCGATTGACTCCTGGGCGTCGAGCTGGATGCGGCCGAGCCTTTGCCCGATGGCGAGCCGCATGCCGCCGCCGCGACCGCGCTCGGCGTCGAAGACGTTGCCGCGTTTACCCAGAAGCTCGAGATCGCGCGCCACCGTCCGGACGCTGACGCCCAAGGCCTCGGCTGCCGCGCGCATGGTAAACGCCTCGCCATCGCCGGCGAGGCCCTGCAAACGGTCGAGACGGTCCAGCCTGGAAAGGTCACTTCGCTTCGGCATCGAAGAAATATGCCATAAAATGACATATAACGGAATAGCCTTCGGTCATGGACAGCCGAGGAGTACGCCGATGACGACCGAAACGCTCGAATACGCCGCATTCCGCGTCAAAGCGGGTGTGACGCAGGCC
Source organism: uncultured Alphaproteobacteria bacterium (assembly GCA_963741525.1). Lineage (GTDB taxonomy): Bacteria > Pseudomonadota > Alphaproteobacteria > Rhizobiales > Hyphomicrobiaceae > JANNSX01. The sequence continues at coordinate 385,705 of CAVUIW010000027.1, read as the reverse complement.
GGCCTCGTAACGTCTTCGGCGGCGCTGCGGGGAACCCCGTATGCGCTCGCGACTTCAGCCTTCTGGACATGGGCGGCGCTGTGGCTTCGGGCTTGGAGACGCGTACGGGTACGTGCATCACTGTTCACCGGCATTGGCTTTCACGCCCGCTGTAACCCTGGGACGTGTACGATCTCTCCCATTTTGCGTCCCCGGTCGCAGCGTGGCCGGCATCGCCGGGCGCGCGAAGAACCGGGGTCTTCACGTGGGCATGATGAGAGGCCGAACATCAGACGGCGTGAGGTGAAGATCCCGGATAGCCGCGCTGATGCGCGGCTTCCGGGAACGCAAGAGGAGGGGTGGCCGAAGGACCCGCAAGCTTGCGGCCGTGGCGATGGAAAAAGCCGCACAAAGCCCGGTTTGTGGTCAATACTTCAGTCTGATGGACATCAGCGGCAACGTGGATGCGGGCCCCCAGCACTGGCCCGTGGTCGCGCGGTACTGAGGGCGTCGTGCCCATCGGGCTTGAGACGGTTCGAGATCAGCACCTACGGCTCGACCCTGATCTTCTCCCGGCCTACTCGTTCGAGGCCTGCGTCTGCCGCTCCTCCTCGCACTCGGCCTCGGTGGCGAATATCAGATACTCGCTCCTCTCGCTCCCATCTGTGCAAACCTGGGCCGGAAACCCCGAGGCGGTGTTGGTGATCGGCGTCAGGTTGCAGGTGAAGGTGGACGATTTGAACTTGGCGAGGAGCTCATCGCCGACCTTCTCGCATTTGACGGTCTCGGGATCGGTAGCCCAGTCGAAGGCATGCTTGCCCGCAAGATCGTCGATGCCGCCAGCGTCCGCCGGCGAGACGCTGAGGGTGATGAGTGTCAGAGCCACGAGGCTGAGCTTGCCGTTGCGCATGGTGCCCTTCTCCAATTTTAGCTCAATACACCGCCCGGCCGCCCGACAGATCAAAAGTGAAGGCCGTGGTAAAGCTCGAGGCCGGCGAGACGATCCAGGCGATCATGGCGGAGACTTCGTCGAGGCTGCCCAAGCGCTTCATCGGGATCTTCGCCACCATGTAGTCGATGGTTGCTTGCGGCAGCGCATCGACCATCGGCGTCTGAATAACGGCGGGTGCCAGCGCGTTGATGGTGATGCCGGTCTCCGCATAGTCCTTGCCCATGGATTTGACGAGGCCGATGAGGCCGGCCTTCGTCGCCGAGTAGGCCGCCATGCCGGCATTGCCGTCCTTGCCGGCGATCGAGGCGATGTGGAGGATGCGGCCGTAATTGTGCTTGAGCATGCCGGGCGCGAAGGCCTTCGTCAGGATCATCGCGCCGCGCAGGTTGATCTTGTAGACGCGGTCGAAATCCTCGAGGTCGACCTCGTGCGGCTTGATGTTGGTCTTGCCGGTGATGCCCGCACAGTTGACGAGGCCGTGCAGCTGGCCGTGGTTTTTGTCGACCGCCTTGGCGGCGGCGAGCACGTTGGCATCATCGGTGACATCGCAGCGGACGACATCGGCCTTGCCGCCGGCCTTGGCGATAAGGGCGGCTGTCTCGGCGGGCCGCTCCTCGTCCTGGTCCATGCAGATGACGGTGACGCCGGCGGCCGCCAGATGCAACGACGCCGCGCGGCCGATGCCGCTGCCGGCGCCGACGACAGCGACGCGATACGGGGTGCCGGGGAACAGGGATTTCGTCATGGGCGTCCTCGTGTCTGGGGTTTCCGAGGCATATCGACGGGATCGCGGGCGGCCGTCAAGCGGTGGCGATCCGTGGTGATCGGGACCCGCCTATGCGGCTCGACCCCGCCATGGCATCCTTGGCTCATCAAGGCAGAGACGGTCCGGCAATTATCATGCAAACGCTCCACATCGGCGACGTCACCATCACCAGTTTGATCGAGAGGGACGGCCCCTGGCGGCGGCCGGAGGACTTCTTCCTGGGCTATGACGCGCAGGTCGCGCGGCGGCATCTGGAGACGCTCGATCCAATCGTCTTCGACGCTGCCTCGGGTCGCATGATCATCACCTATCAGACCTTCGTGGTCAGGACGCCGCGCCATACCGTGCTGATCGACACCTGCACGGGCGAGGACAAAGGCTACGCGGCGCCGCTCGATTTTCCGAAGCAGCCCTGGCGGGATGCCTTCGATGCGGCGGGTCTCACGGTGGCGGGCATTACTCACGTGTTCTGCACGCACATGCATTTCGATCATACGGGCTGGAATACGCGGCTCGAGAACGGCCGCTGGGTGCCAGCGTTTCCGCGCGCGAAGTACATCTTTCACAGGCACGAATATACTCATTGGGAAAGCGTCGCGAAGCAAGGCGGAAAGCCGCCGGGTCCATCGCCCGACAGCGCCTGGGCCTACAACTGCCGCCCGATCGTCGAGGCCGGACAGGCGCTGATGGTGGACGACGGTTTCGAGCTGGACGAGACATTCCGTCTGATTCCCTCGCCCGGGCACTCGCCATGTCATTGCTCCGTCGAGATCGCCTCGAAGGGGCAGCGAGCGATCGTCACCGGCGACCTGATGCATCATGCGTTGCAAGTGCGCGAGCCTCGTTGGTCGACGGTTTTCGATAGCGATCCCGAGCAAGCCGAACGCTCGCGCCGCGGTTTCCTGGGTGATGTCGCCGGCACGCCCGCGATCGTGCTGCCCATCCACTTTCCTGCCCCGACGGCGGGGCGGATCGTTACGCGCGGCGATGCCTTCGACTACGCATTCCTGCGCTGAGCGAGGCAAGCAGGCCGCTGGCAAGTCGTAGTCCAATCGTTGCCGCGCGATCCCAATTCGATCAACTGCTTCTCAATTTCGATAAAACTTTAGCGAAAATTGCCAAACGATCTTTAAACGGATCGAAATAGGTATTTGCGCTTAATTAAGTCCATGGCGTGTGGGCACATGCCGAAATTGGGGAGTTGTCAATCATGCGAGTGGCATCTGCGTCGAAACGGTTTGCCGTTAACGAGTCTGGTAACGTCGGTATGATCTTCGCTGCAATGATCATTCCAACGATCATGCTGATCGGCGGCGCCGTCGACTACGGTCAAGCAATCAATAAGAAGACGATCCTGCAGGGCGCGGCCGACGCCGCAACGCTCGCCGCCGCCAAGCTCGACGACGACGAGCCGGAGGCGATCATCCAGGCGGCGCATGCGATCTTCCTCGCCAAGGTCGAGAAGGCCGGCATCGAGAATGTCCAGGTCCAAGTCAACTTCGTCGACAACGAAGTGAGGCTGACGGCCAGCACAACCGAGCCGACCGCCTTCATGAAGGTCGCCTCCATCGACGAGCTGCCGGTCGAGGCCTATTCGGTCGCCACCAAGGGCTACGACGAACAGGTCGAAGAGCAGGACGACACCTGGGGCAAGCTCTGCATGCTGGCGCTCGATCCCAATGCCAGCGAGGGTTTGAAGGTCCAGGGCAGCAAGATCGCCGGGCTCGGCAGTTGCTGGGCTTATGTGAACTCGGACTCCTCGTCCTCCGTCCAGTCAATCGGCAACTCCTACGAGTTCAATGCCGGCGGCGTCTGCACGGTGGGCCTCGCCGATGTCGAGCACAACAACTTCAACCCGAGCGTCCGCCCCGCCTGCGATCCCGTCGAGGATCCGTTCGCCAATGCGAGCGCCTATCCGAGTGCGGCGAGCTGGGAGCCGAAATTCGCGCTTCCCGATGTCGAGGCGCAGGGCTGCATGGCCGACGCGTTGCGGCTCCGGAAGGGCACCTTCACGATGCTTCCGGGACGCTACTGTGGCGGTCTCGAGATCCGGTCGCAGGCGACCGCAAACTTCATCGAAGGCGTTTACATCCTCGACAGCGGCCGCTTCACCGCATGGTCGGGCGCATCGCTCACTGGCGACAACGTGGTGTTCTACCAGTATGGCGACAACGCCCTCGTCGAGATCCAGGGCGGCGCCAATGTCGATCTCATCGGCCGCCATGCCGGCGAGAGCTATGAAGGCTTCCTCATCATCCAGAACGCGCAGGCCGCCGAAGGCGAGACCTCGACCATCCAGGGCGGCGGCGTGTTCGACATGGAAGGCATCGTTTACATGCCGACGCAGCAGCTCGAGATGGGCGGCAATGGCGACATGAACGGCTCTTCCGACTTCTTCATCGTCGTCGCCAAGAGCTTCTACATCTTCGGATCGGGTGAGCTCCACGTCAAAGCCAACACCGGCTCCTCGCCGCTGCCGGACCTGACGCCGAACATGCCCGACCTCGACTCTCAGACCACCCGGCTCGTGAGGTAGAGTGGTCTTGATCCGAGTGGCGCGGAGCCCGCACTCCGCGCCACTCGGCTTTTTTTGGTGCGCCGTTCAGGCCACCATCTTCGCGAGCTTCCGCACCAGCGCCCGCGTCGCCTTCAGCCGATCCTCCGGCAAATCCCAATCACCCTTGACGATGAGCTTGCCTTCGGGCGTGACCCGCATCGCATCCGCGTTCTTCTGCACCTCGGCGATCAGCGCCTGCGGATTGCCGAAGGTTTTTTTGCGGAAGGTTAACGACGCACCTTTGGGCCCCGCATCGATCTGGGCGATGTTGGCCTTCCGGCAGAGGCCCTTGATCTCGACGATTTCCAACAGATCGCGCACCTCGTCGGGCGGCGGGCCGAAGCGGTCGACGAGCTCGGCGGCGAAGGCATCGATGGCGGGACGATCCTCCAGCGAGGCGAGACGGCGATAGAGACCTAGCCGCAGATCGAGATCGGCGACGTAGCTTTCGGGGATCAGCACGGCGGTGCCGATCGCGATCTGCGGGCTCCACTGATCCTCGATCTCGCTGTCGCCGCCGCCCTTCAGCATGGCGACGGCTTCTTCCAGCATCTGCTGATAGAGCTCGAAGCCGACCTCGCGGATGTGGCCGGACTGCTCCTCGCCGAGCAGATTGCCGGCGCCGCGGATGTCGAGGTCATGTGAGGCGAGCGCAAAACCGGAGCCGAGCGTATCGAGCGACTGCAGAACTTTCAGACGCTTGTCGGCGGCAGGCGTCAGCTTCTGCCCAGCCGGAATGGTGAAATAGGCGTACGCGCGAACCTTCGAGCGCCCGACCCGGCCGCGCAACTGATAGAGCTGAGCCAATCCGAACATGTCGGCGCGATAGACGATGAGCGTATTCGCGCGCGGAATGTCGAGACCGGATTCGACGATGGTCGTCGAGAGCAGCACGTCGTACTGCCCATCGTAGAAGGCGTTCATGACATCGTCGAGCAGGCCTGGCGCCATCTGCCCGTGGGCACGGCCGACGCGCAGCTCCGGCACCGCCTCGCGCAGGAACTCCGCCACCTCGTCGAGGTCGGAGATGCGCGGCACGACGAAGAAGGTCTGACCGCCGCGCATCCGCTCGCGCAGCAGCGCATCGCGCAGGATCACCGGATCGAAGGGCGAGACGAAGGTGCGGACGGCCAGGCGGTCGACCGGCGGCGTGGTGATGAGCGAGAGCTCGCGCACGCCCGTCAAAGCCAGCTGCAAGGTGCGCGGGATCGGCGTGGCGGAGAGCGTCAGCACATGCACGTCCTCGCGCAACTGTTTCAGCCGCTCCTTGTGCTGGACGCCGAAATGCTGCTCCTCGTCGACGATGAGCAGGCCCAGATCCTTGAAAACGATGCCCTTCCCCAAAAGCGCATGCGTGCCGACGACGATATCGGCTTTGCCCTCGGAGAGATCGATCTTCAGGGCATTGAGTTCTTTTTGCGAAACAAGCCGCGAGGCCTGGCCGATCCTGACAGGGAGACCCTGGAAGCGATCGATGAAGGTTCTCGAATGCTGGCGCGCCAAGAGTGTCGTCGGCACGACGACCGCGACCTGCTTTCCGGCCATCACCGCGATGAAAGCGGCGCGCAACGCCACCTCCGTCTTGCCGAAGCCGACATCGCCGCAGATGAGGCGGTCCATCGGCCGCCCGGCGCCCAGATCCTCGACGGTTGCGGCGATCGCCGTCTCCTGGTCCTCGGTCTCCTGATAGGGGAAGCGGGCCGCGAACTCGTCGTAGAGGCCGCTCGCCAGCACCAGCTCGGGCGCCTTCTTCAACAGTCGCGCCGCCGCCACCTTGATGAGCTCGTTGGCAATCGCGCGGATGCGTGTCTTGAGGCGGGCTTTGCGCGCCTGCCAGGCGGCGCTGCCGAGCTTGTCGAGCACGATCGTGTCGGATTCGCTGCCGTAGCGCGACAGCAGCTCGATGTTCTCGACCGGCAGGTAAAGCTTGTCGCCGCCGAGATATTGCAGCTCGAGGCAATCGTGTGGGGCGCCGATCGCCTGGATGGTTTTCAAGCCAACGAACCGGCCGATGCCGTGATCGACATGGACCACGATATCACCGACCGAGAGTGCGGCCGCTTCGGTCAAAACGTCGGAGGCCTTCCGGCTCTGCCGGCGCGGACGGATCAGCCGGTCGCCGAGCACGTCCTCCTCGGCGATGAGGGCGAGGTCCGGCGCCTCTATTCCGTGTTCGATGCCGAGCACTGCGAAGGCCGTCGTGTCCTTGGGGAGCTTCTTGGCCTCCGGCCAACTCTCGACCTTGGCGATGGGCTCGAGCGTGTGCTCGGTCAACAGATGAGCGAGCCGCTCGCGCGCGCCAGCCGACCAGGAGGTGATGACAACGCGTTTGCCCGCCTTCTGCAGCTGGCCGATATGAGCCACCACCGCATCGAACACCGTACCGCTGTCGACCTGCCGCTCGGCGGCGAAGTTGCGCCCGACCTTGGCTTTCAGCGAGACGGTTTGCGTGGCACTGTCACCCGGCGCCTCGAAGGGCGACAAGCGGCGAACGGGATGGGCGGCGAGAAGCTTCCGCCATTCGGCATCGGTCAGATAGAGCTGCTCCGGCGGCAAGGGTTTGTAGGGCGCCGCGCCGAAGGTCGTCTGCTCGAGGGCGTCGACGCGGGCCTGGTAGTGCTCCGAGATCTGCTCGAAGCGATCCTTGGCCGCCTCGTCCGCCAGATGGTCGAGGACGATCGAAGCCCCCGGCAGATAGTCGAGGAGCGTGTCGAGGCTCGCGTGAAAGAGCGGTAGCCAGTGCTCGAGCCCCGGAAAGCGCTGTCCGGCGCTCACCGACTCGTAGAGCGGGTCTTCGCGTGTCACCGCGCCGAACAGCTCGACATAGCGGGTGCGGAAACGCGAGATCGCCGCCTCGCCGAAGCTGGCCTCGCTGATCGGCAGCAGATTGGCGCGGTTGATCGATTTCGCGGTGCGCTGCGTCTGGGGATCGAAGGGCTTGATGGTTTCGATGGTGTCGCCGAAGAAGTCGAGGCGCACGGGGCTCGTGCGGCCGGGCGGAAAGAGATCGACGATATGGCCGCGAACGGCGTATTCGCCGCGCTCCATGACGGTGGAGGTGTGGACGTATCCCGCGATCTCGAGGCTACGGCGCAGCTCCCCCATGTCGAGCCGCTGGTCGGGGGCCAGCACTTTTGCCGTCTCGCGCAGGAACTTGCGGCCGGGCACACGCTGGAGCAGGGCGTTGACGGTCGCCAGCACCACCATCGGCTTGTCGCGCTTCATCAGGCCGATGCGGGCCAGGGCGGCGATGCGCCGGGCGACGATGTCGGAATTGGGCGAGGAGCGATCGTAGGGCACGCAATCCCAAGCGGGGAATGACACCACGACAAGCTCGGGGTCGAAGAATTTGAGCGCGGCCTCCGCCGCCTCGAGCCGCCGGTCGTCGCGAACGACGTGCAGTACCGGATGCGACGCCCCGCCCTCGGCCGCCATGCCGGCGACCGCCAACGCATCGAGCCCCTCCGGCGTGCCGGAAAGGATCATTTCGCGGGCCGTGTCGAGGGTGGCGGTCATTGCGTGCGCGTGTTGGTTTGGGCGTCTGGAGATGCACGCGCCGCATGTTCGTGGGGGCGACCGGCGGTCGCCCTCCGTCGACGCCCAGCCGTGTTGCACGACGGGCGACCGCCGGTCGCCCCTACAAGGAGGCGAAACCGTTCCCTACTAACTACAACAGCCTCCATCTCTCACTCACACCAATCCATGAAACCGGCGCAGCTCGGCGACGAGCGGTGCGTAGTCCGGGTCGACCACCGCGTCCGGAGTGAGAATCCATTCCTGCACATCCGGGTCGGGCAGGCCGGCGAGCGCCTCGAACCGGTCGAGCTCCTCCGCCGACATGCCGGCAAGCCGCGCCTCGGCGAAGCGGCCGAGCAGAATGTCCATCTCCTTGGTCCCACGATGTGAGGCACGATAGAGCAATCGCTTCAATCGCGTCGGCCTGTCGTTACTCTGCATAGGATAGGGGTTCACTCTGCCTTGACGCGCGGGAAGCCCGCCGCCACGTTCGGGCCCGTCCTATAGACCCCGGACGGCGCTCTGTCAGCCGCCCCTTGCATATGAGCCCGCGACCCAATGCGCCCCGAGCCGCTCACACCCCTGTTCGCGAGCGTCCAGAGCCTGGAAGGCATCGGGCCGAAACTGCTGCTGCTCGTCAAGAAGGCGCTGAGCCTGCCGGGACAGGTCGCCGAGCCGCGTGTCATTGATCTGCTCTGGCACATGCCGGCGGGTGTCATCGATCGCCGCGCGCAGCCGCTGTTGTCGCAGGCGGTGCCGGGGACGATCGCGACCGTCAAGGTGCGCGTCTTGAAGCACCGCGCGCCGCCCCGCAACAGCAAGGCGCCCTACACCGTTCAGACCGAGGACGACACCGCCCGGCTCGACATCGTCTTCTTCCACGCCGATCCGCGCTATGTGGAGCGCATGCTGCCGATAGGCGAGGTCCGCATCGTCAGCGGCCGCATCGAGCAGTATGGCGAGAAGCTGCAGATGATGCATCCGGACTATGCGGTGGCGGAGGCCGATATCGCGAGCCTGCCGCTGCTCGAGCCGGTCTATTCGCTGGTGGCCGGGCTCTCCGGCAAGACGGTGCTGAAGGCGATCCGCAAGGCGCTGGAGCGCGTGCCGGAGTTGCCCGAGTGGCTCGATCCGGCCTTCGTCGCCGAGCAGGGCGCGCCCGAGCTTCAAGGCGGCGCTGGCGGGCATCCATCGGCCGGTCGAGCCCGCCGATGTGACGCCACAGAGCCGCCACCTGGCAGCGGCTCGCTTTCGACGAGCTGCTGGCGGGGCAACTCGCCTTGGGTCTCGTCCGGCAGGCGACGCGATCGGTGAAAGGCCGCAGCATCGAAGGCGATGGCGGCGTGCGGGCGCGGCTGACGGCGGCGCTGCCGTTTGCGCTGACCGGCTCGCAGCTCCAGGCGCTGAAGGAGATTGCCGCCGACCTCGCCGCACCGCATCGCATGCTGCGCCTCCTGCAGGGCGATGTCGGCTCGGGCAAGACGGTCGTCGCGCTGATGGCGATGGCGCAGGCGATCGAAGCCGGCGCTCAAGCCGCGCTGATGGCGCCGACGGAAGTGCTCGCCCGCCAGCACATGGAGACGATCGAGCCGCTGGCGGCGAAGGCAGGCCTTTCGATCGGCATCCTGACAGGACGCGAGAAGGGCAAGGCGCGCAAGGAGACTCTGGCGAGAGCTCGCCGACGGCAGCATCGACATTCTCGTCGGCACGCACGCGCTGTTCCAGGACGAGGTCGTCTTCAAGGATCTGGCGCTCGCCGTCATCGACGAGCAGCACCGCTTCGGCGTCCAGCAGCGCCTCGCGCTGCAGGCCAAGGGCGGGCCCTACGGCGCCAACGTGCTGTTCATGACGGCGACGCCGATCCCGCGCACGCTGCTGCTCACCCACTATGGCGACCTCGATGTCTCCAAGCTCACCGAGAAGCCCGCCGGCCGCAAGCCGATCACCACCGTCGCCATCCCGACCGAGCGCATGGAGGAGGTGATCGACGGCTTGAAGCGGGCGCTGCAGGCGGGCGCGCAGATCTACTGGGTCTGTCCGCTCGTCGAGGACACGGGCAAGAGCGAGCTCGCCGCCGCCGAGGAGCGCGCCGCGCATCTGAGGCAGTTCTTCGGCGACGGCACCGTCGGCATCGTGCACGGGCAGATGGCGGGGGCGGCCAAAGACCAGGTGATGGCGGCCTTCTCCTCGGGCGCATTGAAGCTGCTCGTGGCGACCACCGTCATCGAGGTCGGCGTCAACGTGCCCAATGCGACCGTCATGGTGATCGAGCACGCCGAGCGCTTCGGCCTGGCACAGCTGCATCAGTTGCGCGGCCGCGTCGGCCGTGGTGACCGGCAATCGAGCTGCATCCTGCTCTATCAGGGTCCGGTCGGCGAGGTGGCGAAGGCGCGGCTGGAAATGATGCGCGTCGACCGAGGACGGCTTTGCCATCGCCGAGGAGGATTTGCGGCTGCGCGGCGGTGGCGAGGTGATGGGCACGCGCCAGAGCGGCATGCCGGAGTTCCGCGTCGCCAATGTGCCGAACTTTTCGGACTTGCTGCGCATCGCCCGTGACGATGCGAAGCTCATCCTCGAGCGCGATCCGAAGCTTCTGGGTCCGCGCGGGGAAGCGCTGAAAATGCTGTTGTATTTGTTCGATTGCGATGAGGCGGTGAGGTTGTTTCGGGGGGGGTAGGGGGAGGGTATCCGCTGTGCGGAGAGTGTGGCTTTACAGAGATTCTGACGCGGAGGCCCTTAACGTTGCATCACGCTCAAAGCAAGGCACACGACTGCCGCACCCTCCAAGGAAGTTAGCATCAACCCGACTGAAGAGCAGCCGTTGGGTCGTTGAAGATGACCTAATCGAATGGACCACTATCAACTGGCAAACCAGACACGATGGACAAGAATCGATCTACTTGCTCCGACCGTCTCGATGAACTCGGGGAGCCCATTAATGTCAAGTAAACGCAGGGCGAGAACAAGCAAATCAAAATCAAAGCCATTGAAAAATTATAAAGCCGCAATTCGTAGAAAAAATCCTCCATCTCTTCTCAAGATGCAATTCTCTAGGTCTGCTTATCGCAATATAACGTCGGAGCGATTGGAGTTGTTCGTCATACTTTCTGTTGTGCACAATGAGTTGGCAGCTCTTGTAAAATTGCATATAGTATCAACTTTTGCACAATATCCAGATGCGACGCAGGCGATGTATGCCGATTCTCAGAGAATCGTGTTTCTTAAGTTGTTCTCAGGAAAAATTCATGAGGCATGGGAAAGTAGTTAGGGTGCGCATTCTCTCAAGCCCGTTAGGCAAGACGCTAACAGAAGAGTTGGATTTAGAGGGATCGAATGCGCTATCGTATCTAAAGAAGTATTTCGGGAAGGGACGTTGCATGGTGTCGATTATTAGAAATGAATTTGCGTTTCATTATTCGAAAGCAGATTTGCGCTACGTGGTTGAAATGTTGTCAAGAAGCAGATATAGGTCCGTGTTCGTGGATGCGAACCACAGGTGGAACAATTTCTATGAGGCTGGAGAATTTGCGTTCATGATTCATTACGCCAAATTGTTGGGCATTACTGATCGCAAAAAAAAATTGAAATTCATGTATGAGGAAAGCGGCGAAGTTGGTGGTGAAATGCTTGCATTACTTCATGGGTTATTGAAAGTGTTTACGGACGAATTACTGGAAGGTTCCGGACGAAACACGCAAGCGACATTGATTACCATAACGGAAAAGATAAAATTGGACGATGCGAAGTTCCCAGTGCTAGTCGATCTTGGGAGCTGCTCAGCCGAGCTGGAAAGTATTCACGGCATTCGGCCGCCTCCGACTAGAGGTCGGCCTAAGAAAGAGCGTGACCAAATCTGAGAGATCAGTTCATTCGAGCAGCGTGAGGGGGCCGCAACGTCCGGCTCGAGCGGCGATTCGCTGGTGGCGTTAGGGTCGGTGCGCGATGAACGGACGCTGATGTTTTCACCCCCCCTACACCCCCTTCTCCGCCAAATACCCCTCCGCCAGCGCCTTCAACCTCTCCCGCCCAAAACTCGCATCATGCCCCGCATGCACCACCCGCACAGGCAGCTCGCGCAGACGCTGCATCGTCCGCACATACTGCGCCACATCCGAATGATGCAGCCGGTCGAGCAGCGTGCTGTCGTAAACGGCATCGCCCGAGAAGAATACGCCGCTCTCGCGCTCGAAGAGGCCGATGGCGCTCGGGGCATGGCCGGGCAGATGCAGCACCTCGAAGCTGCGATCACCCGTCGAGATTACATCGCCCTCAGTCACCCCCTTCACATTGCGCGCCGGGCGGATGCGGATGGTGGATGGATCGAAATGTGCGGATGGGTGCGCGGTCAGCAACGCTCCCTGCATCGGATAGCCTTCCACCAACAGCGTCGAGAGATCATCCGGATCGAAGGTCGCCTCGTCGAGGAGCGTCGACTTGCCGGTTGGCTGCTCCATGTCGCCGACCGCATCGCGGAACACGATCGTCTCGTCGAACTCGAAATGGCCGCCGGTGTGATCGGCATGCGTGTGGGTCGCGACCGCCGTCACCTTCTTGTCGAGGATGTCGCGCGCCGCCTCGCGCAACGAGGCGATGCCCATGCCGGTATCGATGAAGAGATCGCGGTCGCGGCCGCGCACATGCCAGATGTTGCAGCGCATGAGCGGGACGACGTGCGGCTCCCACAGCAGCGTGATGCCATCGCCGATCGTCTGCCGCTCGAACCAGTGCTCGGCGATGCGGATCGCCATGCGCAATCTCCTGGACGTTGCTGTCCCGGCTGCACTTCATGCCACAGTCCGCGACAGCGGGGGAGGGCCGGCTGGGGCACCCTCGCCGCAGGGCGGGATAGGATCGATCCGTTGCCGGCGATTGGAGCCTTGGCCCTGTTCTGCCACCGGCCATTCTCATGTTCGGCCATCAATCCGATCACGGCTTCGATCGCGTCCGCCATTGGCTTCGGTTTCGCAGATTTCATGGGCGGGCGGGCCGCATTGCGGATCGGAGCGCCGCTGGCGGTGGCGCTGGTCCAGATCGGTCGCCACGATCTTCGTGGTGCTGGTTGTCGTTATCGGCGACTATCCGCTCCCGATGGGCGAGGCTTCGTCTTCAGCCTGATCGCCGGGCTTGCCGATGGCGCGGCCCTTATTCTGCTCTACCGGGGTCTCGCCATCGGTCGCATCGGCGTCGTCGCGCCCTTGACGGGGGTCTGCTCGATTGCGGTGCCGGCCATCGTCGAGCTCATCTTCGTCACGACCTTCGGCCCCATGATCGTCGCCGGCATCGTGCTCGCAGCCATCGCGGTCATGCTGATCGCGCATGGCGCCGACGGCGGCGATGCGGCAAAGCCCATTGGCGCGTCGGTCGTCCTCGGGCTTGCGAGTGGCGTCACCTTCGGGATCACAACCTGTTTCTCGGAATGCTCGAGCCTAAGCATGCCAATGGCGGCACGCTGATCATGCGGGCAGGTGCGGTCGCGACCGCGCTCGTGGTCGTTGTTTGCAGGCGCCAGCCGTCCGCTGGGACCGGCGGGGTCTCACCATAGGCGGCGGGGCAGGCCTGCTCGACGCGCATCGGCATCATGGGTCTCGTCTACTCGGCGACCACCGGGTTGATCGGCGTCGCCGCCTCCATCAATGCGCTCTATGCGGGGTCACCGTTTGCTCGGGGTCTACCTGCTCGGCGAGCGGCTCGGCCGCATCCAGATCGTGGGGCTCGTTCTCGGGGCCGTGGCGATTTTGCTACTCGCCCAAGGCCACTAGCTCGACGGACGTAGGTTTCGGAGTGGAAATCCCCTAGTTTCCCGTGATTCGAGAGGGAGCCACCGATGTCCGAGCCAGTCGAGGAGCAAGAGGGGTTCGCCCTGGGGCTGGGGCTCGAGAAGATCGGGCTCGCCGCGCTCAAATGGCCGCTGGCGATGCTGCTGCTGATGGCTGCTGTCACGGCCGTCGCGATCCTCGGCATCACCCGCGTCAAGGTCGACGATTCACTCACCGAGCTGTTCCGCACCTCGACGCCCGAATTCAAGCAATACGAGAGCCTGTCGTCGCGCTTCCCCTCGAGCGAATACGACGTGCTGGTCGTCGTCGAGGGCAAGGATCTCCTCGCCCGCGACAAGCTCGAGCGGCTGAGGACGCTCGCGACCGATCTGCAACTCGTCGAATCCGTCAACGGTGTCGTGTCGATTTTCTCGGCCCGCACCGCGCCCGAGAAGGGCAAGATCCCGCCGCCCTTGTTCCCGGACGAGCTGCCCGAGGGTGCCGCCTTCGACGCGCTCATCGGTGAGGTGCGCGCCAACGAGATCATCAAGGACAAGCTCTTGTCGTCCGACGGCGAGCTCGCCCTCATCGTCATGGCGCTCGACCACGCGACCGTGTCGGGGCAGGGCTTGAAGGCGGTGGTGGGCGAAATCGAGCAGGCGGTCCACGACAGCCTCGATGGCACGGGGCTCGTGACCCAGCTCTCGGGCGCCCCCGTCATGCAGCTCGAGATCCGCAATGCGGTTGCCAGCGATCAGCTGAAGTACAACGGCTTCGGCCTGCTGATCGGCGCGGTCATCGCCATGATCTTCTACCGGCGCGTCTCGCTGATGCTGATGACGGCGCTGCCGCCGGTGCTCGCGATCATCTGGTCGATCGGATTGCTCGGCTGGCTCGACGTCAGGCTCAATCTCTTTCTCAACGTCATGGGCCCGCTCATCATGGTGATGGGCTTTTCCGACAGCATGCAAATCGTGTTCGCGATGCGCGATCGCCTCGTCAAAGGCGCCAAGAAGATGGAGGCGCTCCGGTATGCGCTGAAGACAGTCGGTCCCGCCTGCGTGCTGACGGACGGAACGGCCTGCCTATCGTTTCTGGCGCTCGTGCTGTCGGACTCGGCGCTGATCCGCACCTTCGGCTGGGCCGGCGCGCTCTCCTGCATCATGAGCTTCTTCGCCGTCATCATCCTGGTGCCGCTGTTGGGATTGCTGCTGCTTCGGAACGAGGAGAAGCTCGTTGCCGCGGCTGCGAAGAGCGATCCCGCCATGAAGGTGCTCGAGCGCATCTGCACCTTCATCGCCGATCGCGTGATCCGCCGTCCACTCCCCTATGCGCTGCTGGGACTCGTCCTGCTCGGTCTGTTCGGCTGGCTGCATGCGGGCCTCGATGCGCGCTATCGTCTCGCCGACCAGGTGCCGGACCGCGAGCAGGCGATGGAGGCGAGCAACCGGCTCGATGCCAAGCTAACCGGTGCCAATCCCGTGCATGTGCTGATCGATTTGCCGGCCGGTGCCGATCTCTTCTCGCCGGAGACGCTCGCCGTCATCGGCGCGGTTCACAAACAGGTGGAGAGCCAATCCGGCGTCGGCAATGTCTGGTCGATCGAGACGTTGCGGCGCTGGCTCGAGGAGAAGGCCGGCGAGAAGGACATCGCGGTCCTCAAGAGCTATGTCGAGGCCTTGCCCGAGCATCTCGTCCGCCGCTTCATCTCCGAGGATCAGCGCTCGGTGGTCGTGACGGGCCGGCTCCCCGATCTCGATGCGAGCGCGTTGCTGCCGGTCGTCGATCAGCTCGATGGCAACATGAATGCGGTGCGCCAGGCCTACCCCGGCTATGCCGTTGCCGTGACCGGTCTGCCCGTTATCGCCGCGCGCAACAGCGCCAGCATGATCGGCCAGCTCAATTGGAGTCTCACCGGCGAGATCGTCTTCGTGGCAGCGCTGATCGGCCTCGCCTTCCGCTCGTTCTGGTACGGCGTGTTCTCGCTGTTGCCGGGCCTGTTCCCGATTGTGGCGTCTGGCGCGCTGCTTTGGGCGACGGGCGAGGGCTTGCAGTTTGCCTCTGTCATCGCCCTCGTGGTGGCCTTTGGCTTGGGGCTCGATGCGACGATCCACTATCTCAATCGATTGCGGCTCGAGGATAGGCCCGGCGAGGACCCGGCGGTCGGCGTCCGGCGCGCGACGCTGCTCGTCGGCCCGGCGCTGATCCTGACGACGATCGTGCTCGCCTGCGGATTGGCCGTGACGATGTTCTCGGACCTGCCGTCGCTGCGCGTCTTCGGCAGGCTCTGCGCCATCACGCTGGCGGCAGCGCTCGTCGGTGATCTGATTTTCCTGCCCGCGATCGTGACGCTCGTCCGGCGCTACCAGCGGCGAGGCGACCCGGCGATCGCCCCAGCGAAGTAACAGGCGGCGCTCAGCCTTCCTCGCCGGCCTCGAGCTCCGGCTTCAGCGCCTTGAGCTTGGCGAAGACGCTCGCCGTCTCATCCGCCTCGGTGGGCTCGGGCGGCGCTTCCTGCATGGCTTCGGATGTGATGAGCACATCGCCCGGCGGCGGCTCGGAAGCTGATTCAGCTTCGGCAATCGTCTCGCTCGCATCGAGCAGGGTGCCGGCTCTCTCGGCGACACCCTTGTCGGTCTCCGCGCGCTCGCGCTCGAGACGGCGGGCCGCGCGCTTCACCTCGGCATCGAGGTCGATCTGGGAGCAGAGGCCGAGCGTCACGGGGTCCTGGGGCTGAAGGTTGGCCGAGTTCCAGTGCCCCCGGCTGCGGATCGCCTCGATGGTCGGCTTCGTCGTGCCGACGAGGCGCATGAGTTGGCTGTCCTTGAGCTCGGGATGGTTCTTGACGAGCCAGAGAATGGCATTCGGCCGATCCTGGCGGCGCGACAGCGGCGTGTAGCGAGGCCCCGACTTCACCTTCTGGGCCGGGATTTCGATTTTGGTCGGTGCGGTCTCGAGCTTGTGGCTGGGATCGGTTTCCGCCGCCTTGATTTCCTCGCGCGTCAACTGGCCGGACGTCACGGGGTCCATGCCCTTGATGCCCTGGGCGACGTCACCATCGGCGATGCCTTTGACCTCGAGCGGATGCAGTCCGCAGAAATCCGGCGATCTGCTCGAATGTCAGGGATGTGTTGTCGACCAGCCAAACGGCGGTCGCCTTGGGCATCAACAGGGGACGCGTCATTAAATCCTCCGGAGGGCGCTGGGGTCGAGAGAACTCGCCACCAAGCCTAAAGAGATGATCGGACCATGAGGGGATCGGCGCCCTGTATAGGGGGATTGTGGCGCGGATGCAATTGCGACGTTCATCGGCGCTTCAGGCGTGCCCTGCAACAACGGTTTACGCCCTTAAATCGATGCGCTTTCTTAAGTTTGATTGTGCATTGCGGCAAATCTTTCGAAAGGTTAGGTTGCGGCGCGAAACCCGTGTGGCGGTTCAGAAGCTCGCCCGATCATCGGGGCAGGCTCCGGAGGCGAGCTTCTGAACATAACGCCACACTAAGCTATTGACTTGTCTCGTGTCTTTGTCGATCCCGAAGCTCGTTCGGCGCCTGCTGCGTGATCTGACGAGCTGCGGGATCGGGACACGAGCCGGCACAGCGGGACGTTTTGGGGGATGTCATGGACGCGATCGTCATCAAAGGTCACTATTTCGACGAGTTGGAAGTAGGCCAGGAAGCCAGCTACCGGCGCATTGTCACCGAAGCCGATATCCAGGGCTTCGCCGAGGTCTCGGGCGACACCAATCCGGTGCATCTGGACGAGGACTATGCCGCGGCGACGCCCTTCAAGGGCCGGATCGCTCACGGCATGCTGACCGCGAGCCTCATCTCGACCGTGTTCGGTACCAAGCTGCCGGGACCGGGTGCCATCTATGTGTCGCAGACCCTCAATTTCCGCGCACCGGTCCGCATCGGCGACGAGGTCGTCGCCAAAGTGACGCTGACCGAGTTGATTCCGGAGAAGCGACGGGCCATTTTCGCCTGCGATTGCTCGATCAAAGGCAAGACGGTGTTGGCAGGCGAGGCGGTTCTGATGGTGCCTGCCCGGCCGGCGTAGCCCAAACGCAGAGAACGGCTGGCGTCTTCAAATGCGGGTTCTGAGAAGTCACCAGCCTGTTCCGGCCGCTCTCAAGGGCAGCGTCATCGCCATCGGTAATTTCGATGGCGTTCACTTGGGGCATCAGGCGGTCATCCGCCGCGAGGAGGGGCTCGCCCGTGCGCTCGGCGCGCCTTTCGCCGCCATGGTGTTCGAGCCGCATCCGCGGCAACTCTTCCAGCCGGACAAGCCCTTCTTTCGTCTCACGACGCTGGAAACGAAGCTCGAGTTGTTGGGCGGGCTTGGGCTCGATTTGGCGGTGGTCGTCGATTTCGATGCGGCGCTGGCGGGGCTGACCGCAGAGGCCTTCGTCGACCGGCAGCTGGTCGAGTGGCTTGCCGTCCGCCACGTCGTCGTCGGATACGACTTTAACTTCGGCAAGGGCCGGTCGGGCACACCCGAAATCTTACGGGTGATGGGGGCGGACAAAGGCTTCGGCGTGACCGTCGTTGAGCCTGCCGAATCCGGCGGCATCAAGCATTCCTCGAGCCGGATCCGGGAATTTCTGGCGGCGGGCGATGTCGCAGGCGCGGCCGGCGTGTTGGGGCGGTTCTGGCAGATCAGGGGCGAGGTGATCAGTGGCCACAAGATCGGCACGGGCTTGGGCTTTCCGACCGCCAACATCCGTCTCGATCCCGGCATCCTGTTGAAGCACGGCATCTACGCGGCCCGCGTCCATCTGGACGGGCATCGTCTCGACGCGGCGGCATATCTTGGTACGCGCCCAACGCTCGACAACGGCCAGCCGCTGCTGGAGGTGTTCTTGCTCGGCTTCACTGGCGATCTTTATGGCAAGACCATCGGCGTCGAACTGGTCGAGCATCTACGGGACGACCAGGCTTTCGCCGGGCTCGAGGCACTCACGGCCCAGATCGCCGAGGATGTGGCTGCGGCTCGACGCGTGCTCTCGAAAAAGAAAGCGTATTGAATAAGTTATCGTGCTCCTCTCGCGAAAACCGTGTGCCGGTTGCAAGCTGAGACCTATTGCAAATCTCGGGTGTGTGCCTAGCCTAGGACCCAAACAACTCCATTGCGTTGTGGCAAGACTGTCACAAATTCACAGAGTGATTCGCTGTAGGCGGGACTATTTTCTGGAAACGAAAGTCCAATTGTGGCTTAATGTTGGAAGAGGGCGCTGACTGGCTGGAGGGGTCCAGCCTGGCGGCGGCAAATCCTAAGTACAAGCCGGTAGGGCGTGCCGGCCGACGAGTTGCGTGCGGGGAAGAGTCATGTATTCAGATTTCGTTCAAGCTGTCGTCACCAGTACGATCGTCACGATCGTGACCAGTGCTTTCATCGGTGCGACGCTGACCTTCTACTTTGGCATTTAGAGAAACGCTCCCGCGGATGCTTGGCGGGGCGCGGCGCTTGTCGCCGTGTGCGCCGAGTGACTGGGGCCGGCGCGGGCGCGGGAAAACCACGCCGGCCCCAGTGTGGAGCCGACACATCGATTTCTTAGTTTAGAGGCTGGCCTATCTCCGCCCCCAACTCCTCGTACACCACCAGGGGATGGGCCAAGCCTCCGAGCAGCGGGCGCGATCGTCACCCCCCCCCGACGGTCACGGCCCGCTGCTCGTCTTCTCTGACAAAGCGCCCATGCTGGATTGTCGGGCGCGGGGTTGTTAGAACCCGGCCCATGATGCGCCGCGCCTGTGCGGCCGGCCCAATCCTCAAGGTTCGCGCCCGATGTCCGAGACGACCGCAAAACCGCCTGCCGCCGACGCCAAGAGCGGCCGCGACTGGAGCGAGACGCTGTTCCTGCCGAAGACCGACTTCCCGATGAAGGCCGGTCTGCCGCAGCTGGAGCCCAAGCTGCTCGAGCGCTGGGCCAGGATCGGGCTCTACGGCAAGCTTCGCGAGGCGGGGCAAGGGCGGCCGAAATTCCTGCTGCACGACGGCCCGCCCTACGCCAATGGCAACATCCATATCGGCACGGCGCTGAACAAGATCCTGAAGGACATCGTCGTGCGCTCGCAGCAGATGCTGGGTTTTGAAGCCGACTACGTGCCGGGCTGGGACTGTCATGGTCTCCCGATCGAATGGAAGATCGAGGAGCAGTACCGCGCCAAGGGCCGAAGCGAAGGACGACGTGCCGGCGGCCGAGTTCCGCGCGGAGTGCCGGGCCTTCGCGCACGCATTGGCTCAACGTCCAGCGCGAGGAGTTCAAGCGGCTGGGCGTCGAGGGCGACTGGGACAATCCGTACGTGACGATGGCGCCGCGCTCGGAAGCCAAGATCGCGGGCGAGCTGATGAAGTTCGCGCTGAACGGCTTGCTCTATCGCGGCTCGAAGCCGGTGATGTGGAGCGTCGTCGAGAAGACGGCGCTGGCGGAGGCCGAGGTCGAGTATCAGGACTATCAGTCGGACACGGTGTGGGTGAAGTTTCCGGTCGACCGGATCGCCGCCCGGAAGTGATGACACCGAGGAAAATGGTACATCTGGATCTCGACGAGCTTTGCTGGTGCTTCGATCGTCATCTGGACGACGACGCCGTGGACGCTCCCAGGCAACCGCGCGATCTCATACTCGTCGAAGGTCGAGCTACAGCCTTTACGAGGTGACGAAGGCGCCCGACGGCAATTGGGCGAAGTCAGGACGACAGCTCATCCTCGCCGACAAGCTCGCGGCACGACGTAATGAAGTCCGCGAAGGTCGAGGAGTTATGAGAAGTTCGCGAGGTATCGGCCAGCGAGTCTCGCGACGATGCGATGCAACGCACCCACTCGCGTGCGCTCGGCTACGACTTCCCCGTCCCCCTCCTCGACGGCGAGCACGTCACCGACGACGCGGGCACGGGCTTCGTGCACACCGCGCCTGGCCACGGCCGCGAGGACTTCGATGTCTGGACGTCGAGCGCCCGCGATCTGCAATCGCGCGGCATCGACACCGCCATCCCCTTCACCGTCGACGCCGACGGCTTCCTCACCAAGGAGGCCCCCGGCTTCGAGGGCAAGCGCGTCATCGACGACAAGGGCAACAAGGGCGACGCCAACGACGCCGTGATCAAGGCGCTCGCCGCCGCCAACGCGCTCATCGCGCGCGGCCGCCTGAAACACCAGTACCCGCACTCCTGGCGCTCGAAGAAGCCGGTCATCTTCCGCAACACGCCGCAATGGTTCATCGCCATGGACAAGGCATTCGCGATGGGGTCAGACCCTGCGGGTCTGACCCCTGGTGCTGTGTCCAATGGGGTCAGACCCGCAGGGTCTGACCCCACACGATCGCTCCGCGACGTGGCCCTCGCCGCCATCCGCGAGACCGAGTGGGTGCCGCGCGTCGGAGAAAACCGCATCACCGGCATGATCGAGGCCAAGCCCGATTGGGTGCTCTCGCGCCAGCGCGCCTGGGGCGTGCCGATCACCGTCTTCGTGCACAAAGAGACGGCCGAGGTCTTGCCGAATGGCTCACCCGAACGCGCCGCCATCTCTAAGGCTCTCATCGAGCGGATCACCTCCACCATCGAGGCGAAAGGCGTCGAGGGCTGGTTCGAGGCCGGCGCGCACGAGCGCTTGCTGAAAGACCTTGTCCCCAACCCGGCCGAGTGGGAGCAGGTCACCGACATCCTCGACGTCTGGTTCGAGTCGGGCTCGACGCACGCCTTCGTGCTCGACGACGCCAAAGTCTTCCCGCGTCTTGCCACCGTCAAGCGCGCACGCGACGGCGGCCGGACCGCGTCATGTATCTGGAAGGCTCCGACCAGCATCGCGGCTGGTTCCATTCATCCCTGCTCGAAAGCTGCGGCACGCGCGGCCACGCACCCTTCGACGTCGTGCTGACGCACGGCTTCGTGCTCGACGAGAAGGGGCAGAAGATGGCGAAGTCGGTTGGCAATACGGTGGCGCCGCAAGAGGTCATCAAGAATTCCGGCGCCGACATTCTGCGCCTTTGGGTCGGCGCGTCGGACTACTCGGATGATCTGCGCATCGGCCCGGAAATCCTTAAGACCTTCGTCGAAACCTATCGCAAGGTCCGCAACACGCTACGCTGGATGCTGGGCACGCTCGGCCACTACGATGGCGCCGCGCTCGATCTGAAATCCGCGCCAGAGCTCGAGCGGCTGATGCTACATCGGCTTGCTGAGTTGGACAGCACCATCCGCGCGGCCTACGAGACTTACGACTACAAGAAGGTCGTGGCTCAGCTCGCTCATTTCATGAACACGGATCTGTCGGCGTTCTACTTCGATATCCGCAAGGATACGCTCTATTGCGAGCCGATCTCGAGCGCCAAGCGCAGGGCCGCACTCGCCACCATCGAGCAGATCTTTCGCGCCGTGACGCAGTGGCTGGCGCCGATCCTGACCTTCACGGCCGAGGAAGCCTGGCTGGCGCGCTATCCGTCCGAGACGGGAAGCGTGCATGTCGAGACCTTCCCGGAGATCCCGGCCGCCTGGCGCGACGACAAGCTCGCCGAGCGCTGGGAGACGATCCGCCGCGTCCGCTCTGTCGTCACTGGGGCCTTGGAAGTCGAGCGCGCCGCCAAGCGTATCGGCTCCAGCCTCGAGGCGGCCCCGGTCATCCATATCGACGACAAGGAGACCGCGAGAGTGCTCGATGGCGTCGATCTCGCTGAACTCTGCATCACCTCGGGCGCGAAGCTCGTTGTCGGGCCGATCCCGGACGGCGCTTTCCGCCTCGACAGTGTCGCACATGTAGGTGTGGTGTCCGAGCGCGCCCAAGGCCAGAAGTGCGAGCGTTCCTGGCGCATCGTCTCCGACGCCGGCACCGATCCGGACTACCCGACGCTCTCGGCCCGCGATGCCAAGGCGGTGCGCGAGCTCGATCAGCGGCGGGAGGGGGCGTAAGTCGGTATGGGCTCAATCGAGGTGCACCAGGGCCGCTCCACCCTCCCCCTCGGCCTCTGGGTGGCGCTGGCGGGGCTCGTCATCGATCAAGTCCACAAGTATTGGATGATCTACGTCTACGACATCGCCTCCCGAGGCCGGGTGACCGTCACGCCCTTCCTCGATCTCGTCCATGCGATCAATCCCGGCATCAGTTATGGCCTCTTCGAGCAGAGCGGGGGACTTGGCCAGTGGCTGCTCTCGGGCTTTGCCGTCCTCGTCTCGATCGCCCTCGTTTTCTGGCTTTTGAGCCAAACGAGCCGCATTAAAGCCGTGTCCATCGGCCTCATCATCGGCGGCGCGCTCGCCAATGCCATCGACCGGCCGATCTATGGCGGCGTTGCCGACTTCTTCTCGTTGCATGCCTTCGGATTCTATTGGTACATCTTCAACTTGGCAGATGTCTGGATCGTTGCCGGCGTGATCGGACTGCTGTATGAGTTCGCTTAGGGAGAGTCGCAAAAAGACCGCAAAAGCGGCCTAGCTTCGACACGCGATGACGGGCCTATTGCCGAGGCTGCGAGCCTGGACTGTCGGGGGACACGACATGCCGAGTAACCGATTGTTGCGACAAGTCTTTCGTGTGTCCATCGTCGCGCTCGCGGCCGCTGGTCTCGCCGCCTGCGGGGCGGGCGATGTCGAGCTCAACGGCAAGCTTTTCGACGCCATGGGCGTTTCCTCGTCCTCCCAGGCCGAAAACAAGGTTGACCCCAAGGTTCCCGCGCGTGCGCCGCTCGTCGTGCCGCCGACCACGGCTTCTCTCCCGCCGCCCGGCTCGGGCACGGCGGTCGTCGCCGCCGCGCCCGAGGATCAGGCTTGGCCGGCCGACCCCGATCAGCAGCAGCAGGCAGCCCTCGCCGCCAAGCAGCAGCAGCAGAAAGAGTATTGCGACGAAGGCCGCCTGCAGGGCAACGCCGACGACTTCGACGAGACGAAGAAGAGTAAGTATTCCCGCTGCGGCAACGTCTGGACGCTGCTGTTCAACCAGGGCCTCGAGCAGCCCGAGAATGCGGACGACACACCGATCATCGTCCAGCAGCAGAAGCAGGGGAAAGTCGAGGAGGAGTTGCCGGACCAGGAGTGAGCAGCTCAGGGGGCATTCTGATTTTGCGATCTGTTTCGCGTCCAATCTGGCGGCTCGCGTGGCGCCATGGACAAGTTGTAATTTGACTTAGACCCATCCGGGACGGAGCATGCTGCGTATGCTTCGTCACTGTCAGCCCTTGGCAATTCGAGCCCCGGGCGTCCGCCCAGTGCCTGCCCTAACCCCATGGAATCCGCGACCATGCGATCTTTCGCACCGCATCGACCCGCCGTGCTAGGAGCCCTGATGCTCGCTACCGCCCTTGCCGCCACGCCCGCCTATGCCGAGCCGCGCGCCGCCGAGTTCACGCTCGACAACGGGATGCGCCTCATCGTCGTGCCCGATCACCGGGCGCCGGTGGTCACCCACATGGTCTGGTACAAGGTGGGCGCGGCCGACGAGCCGGCGGGCTCCTCCGGCATCGCCCATTTCCTCGAGCATCTGATGTTCAAGGGAACGGACAAGATCCCGACGGCGCAATTCTCGAAGATCATCGCCAAGAACGGCGGCCAGGACAACGCCTTCACGACCCAGGACGTCACCGCCTATCACCAGAGCGTCGCCAAGGATCGCCTGCCGCTCATCATGGAGATGGAAGCGGACCGGATGACCGGCCTGCGCCTCACCGAGAATGACGTGTTGACCGAGCGCGATGTCATCCTCGAGGAACGCCGTTCGCGCGTCGACAACGATCCTTCCTCCATCCTCAACGAGCAGATGATGGCGGCGCTCTACCTCAATCATTCCTACGGCATCCCGGTCATCGGCTGGGAGCACGAGATCGCCAAGCTATCGCGCGACGACGCCTTCAATTTCTATCACCGATATTACGCGCCCAATAACGCCATCGTCGTCGTCTCGGGCGACGTCGAGCCGGAAGAGGCCTTGTCATTGGCGCAGAACGCCTACGGCAAGGTGCCGGCCATGGCGGGCGTCGCGCGGCCAGCGCGCCGCGCCGAGCCGCCGCAGGTCGTCGAGCGCCGGGTGGTGCTCGAAGACGAGCGCGCGGGGCAGGCGACCTTCGAGCGCGACTATCTGGTGCCGAGCTACAACTCGGCCAAGCCCGGCGAGGCGGAAGCGCTCGAGGTGCTGATGAAGGTTTTCGGTGGCGGCGCCTCGAGTAGGCTCTACCGCACCGTCATGGTCGAGAAGGGGACGGCCGCCCATGTCGGCGCCTACTACTCGGGCTCGGCACTCGATTCCGGCCGCATCGCCGTCTATGCGGTGGCGAGCGAGGGCGTCGATCCCGCCAAGGTCGAGGCCGACATCGATGCCGAGATCGCCCGCGTTCTCGACAAAGGCGTGACGGCGGAGGAGGTGGGGCGGGCAAAGAAGTCGCTCATCGCCGACTATGTCTACGAGGCCGATGGACAGTCGAACCTCGCGCGCCGCTACGGCTGGGCGCTGGCGACCGGCTCGACCATCAAGGAGATCGAGGAGTGGCCGGAGGCGCTGAAGCGCGTGACGGTCGAGCAGGTCAATGCCGCGGCGAAAGCCTATCTCGACAAGCGCCGCTCGGTTACCGGCTGGCTCCTGCCGAAAAAGTCTTGAGATGCGCGCTCCCGACGCTCAATTCGCCTATAGACCGGCTTTCCGATCCTTGGCGATCGAAAAGCCGGTCTAAGTTGTTGGCAATGAGCATTTTCTTTCGACCAACCGGTATCCACTTGGTCGGAAAGTGCTCCAGATCCGGAAACTCCATGCGCAACAGTATCAAGACGATCGGTGGCGGCCTCCGTGGACTTGCTGCCGGCCTCATCGCCCTCATCGCCCTCGCACCCGCATCGGCCCATGCCATGAAAATCCAGACGGTCACCTCTCCCGGCGGTATCGAGGCCTGGCTCGTCGAGGAGCACAGCCTGCCGCTCATCGCGATGCAGTTCTCTATGTTCGGCGGCAGCGCCCAGGACCCGGACGGCAAGCCGGGCGTCGCCAACTTCCTCACCGCCATGATGGATGAGGGCGCGGGCGACATCGAAGCCGCAAGCCTTCCAGCAGGAGATGGAGGAGCTCGCCGCCAAGATGTCCTACGACGCCGGGCGCGATTCCTTCACGGGCTCCTTCCAGACGCTGACCGAAAACCGCGAGCGGGCGACCGAGCTGCTGCGGCTCGCCCTCAACAAGCCGCGCTTCGACACCGACTCCATCGAGCGCATGCGCCGCCAGCTGCAGGCCGGCATCGCCTTCGACTTGAAAGACCCCGACAAGATCGCCAACGAGGCCTGGTACCGGATCGCCTTCCCCGATCACCCCTACGGCCGCCCGACCACCGGCACGGTCGAGTTGGTCGGCCAGATCGCGGCCGCCGATCTCGAGGACTACCGTTCCCGCGTCTTCGCCAAGGACAATCTGCTGGTCACCGTCGTCGGCGACATCACGGCGGCCGAGCTCGGCCCCCTGCTCGACAAGGTGTTCGGCGGTTTCGCGGACAAGGCGCGGCTTTCACCGGTTGCCGAAGCCGAGCCCAAGGGCGGGCCGCGTCAGCAGGTCGTCGAGATGGATGTGCCGCAATCGGTCGTCCAGTTCGGCCACGGCGCCATTCCCCGCAAGGACGACGATTACATCGCGGCCTTCATCCTCAATTACATCCTGGGCGGCGGCGGCTTTAATTCCCGGCTTGATGGAAGAAGTGCGCGAGAAGCGCGGCCTCGCTTACTCGGTCTACACCTATCTCCAGTCCTTCAAGAACGCGTCGGTGTATCTGGGCGGCGTCGCCACGAAGAACGACGCGGTGAAGACCTCGCTCGACATCATCC
The DNA here is from genome assembly GCA_963741525.1 of uncultured Alphaproteobacteria bacterium. GTDB lineage: Bacteria > Pseudomonadota > Alphaproteobacteria > Rhizobiales > Hyphomicrobiaceae > JANNSX01. The sequence goes on along the minus strand of CAVUIW010000027.1, from coordinate 359,399 downwards.
GGGCCGAGCTCGAGCGCATGGCCAACGATGGGCCGACGGTGGAGGAGCTCGCCGATGCCAAGAGCTATCTGACGGGCTCCTATGCACTCCGCTTCGACTCGTCAGCCAAGATCGCGAGCCAGCTGCTGGGTATCCAGATCGAGGATCTCGGCATCGACTATGTCGACAAGCGTAACGGTCTCGTCGAAGCCGTGACGATCGAGGATGTGAAGCGCGTGGCGAAGCGGCTGCTGCAGCCGGGCAAGCTCATCGTCACCATTGTCGGTAAGCCCGAGGGCTTGGACGGCGGATGAGATTGCCGGTCGCTATAACGAGGGGCGACCGGCGGTCGCCCGCGATGCTCAGCGCGCCTCTCATGCACCCGGCGAGGCGGTGAGCGTTCTTCACGCCGCCCGCTCGCGCGTCCGGGCGTTGCGCTTCAGCATCTCCAACGCAAACGCCACCGCATGCTCGGGCGCATCGCTCGAGTACCAGCGATGGACATGCAGCGTGCCGATGCGGCGCATGATCCTCAGGAACGGATCGTAGTCCTTGCTCCACAGGTAGCAGACAGCGGCGATGGTCAAATCTTCGTCGTCACTGCTGCCGGCATGCTCGGCCGCAATCTCATTGAGGATCGAGGCCGAGCCGACGATTCCGGGATCTCTTCCCTCGTAGGCGTGAATTATCTGGAACAGCTCATGATAGAGCTTTGTCCCGGCATGCGCCCTCGTCGCCTCGTGGGCGGCCAGGCAATGCGCGTGCAGCATCTCGTAGCTGCCGTACCAGCGCGGCAAGAGATGATAGGCGCCGTTCTTCCACAAGCTCGCCGAGAGCGGCTGCAACTCGATCGCCTTCTCGAACCGGATCTGGTGATCGCGAGCGCCCCGGTAGTCGGTGATCGAGATGTCGAAGTAGCATTCGCGCCAGTACCAGTGGTCCGAGTACCGGTCGCCTGAAATCGCGAGCACGGCGAGCGCTGCCTTCTCGAACAGCGCGAGCTTATGCCAGCCCTCGCGACTGACCTCGTTCGAGGTCGCCGTGCCGCGCCAGGCATAGCCCGCATTGTGCAACGCCTTGGCGAACAGCGCCGCGGCGAAGGGAGAGTCGGGAGAGGTCAGGAACCAGTCTTCGTAGCGCTTTGCCATCGCTTCCGCCATGGCGGGCGTGCGCTGGCTGTCGAGGATCATGTCCTCGAACGGCTCGATGAGGAGCGTGTGCTCGTAGACGAGCGGAGCCGCCATGGCGCCTTTGCGGTAGGCGGCCTCGGCGAGCGTTACGGCGTCCTCGTAGCGCCGGTTGGCGATCAGATACGCGGCTTCGTTGATGCGGTGGGCGAGATCGGCTGAGATGTCGAGTTGGGGATCGCTCACGCCCTCGCTGTAGCGTTGAGGTACATAGCGCCGCACCTCGGCGGTATCGGCCTTTTGGACCGCCAGGAAGCCGCTGACGAGCTCGTTCCACGCTTGGCGCATGAAGCCCTCCACGCCGTGACGTGGCAAAATGGTAACGCCGAAAGACTAAGCGCCGGTTGGGGGAGGGCAGGACCGGAGATCGTGGTGAATGCGCGGTTAAGCGGCGTTTCGGAAGCCGCAGCTGGGCGTGCTAAACTGGTCCGATCCGACGACTTGGCAGGAGCCCTGACGTGCCCATCCGCCAACTCTCAGCCACGACCGTCAATCGCATCGCCGCCGGCGAGGTGATCGAGCGGCCGGCGAGCGTCGTCAAGGAGCTCACCGAGAACGCGCTCGACGCGGGCGCGGGGCGGATCGAGATCGTGACGGCCGGCGGCGGGCTCTCGCTCATCCGCATCACCGATGACGGCCATGGCATGCCGCCGGAGGATTTGTCCCTCGCCGTCGAGCGGCACGCGACCTCCAAGCTCTCCGACGAGGATCTGTTGGCCATCGCGACACTCGGCTTTCGCGGCGAGGCGTTGCCGTCGATCGGCTCAGTGGCGCGGCTTGCCATTCGAAGCCGCCCCAGGGTAGCGAAGCCGCCGCACGAAATCGTCGTCGACAAGGGACGCAAGAGCGAGGTGAAACCCACCGCCCTCAATCCCGGCACCATGGTCGAAGTCGAGGACCTGTTCTCCGCGACCCCGGCGCGCCTCAAATTCATGAAGTCCGAGCGGGCCGAGAACGGGGCCATTGCCGATGTCGTGAAGCGCCTCGCCATGGCGCATCCAACGGTCGCCTTCGAACTGGCCACGGGCGAGCGCGGCAGCATCGTTTATCCAGCAGGCGGCGCCGGACCCGAAGGACGGCTCGCCCGGCTCGGCGCCATCATGGGGCGCGAGTTCCTCGGCGATGCGGTCGAGATCGCCGCGACGCGCGAAGGTGTCCGGCTCGACGGCTTCATCGGCTTGCCGACGCTCAACCGCCCCACCTCCGAGATGCAGCATCTCTTCGTCAACGGCCGGCCGGTGCGCGACAAGCTGCTCGCCGGCGCCTTGAGGGCCGCTTATGGCGATCTCATTCCGCGCGGGCGCTTCCCGATGGTGGCGCTGTTCCTGACGGTTCCGGCGCAGGAAGTCGACGTCAACGTGCATCCGGCGAAGGCGGAGGTGCGCTTCCGCGATGCCGGCCTCGTGCGCGGCGCTCATCGTCGGCGCGCTGCAGCAGGCGCTTGCCAGGCGCAGGTCAACGCGTGACCGCCGAGCGCGGCGGGGCGACGCTGGCGCTGATGACGCCGCTTGGAGACGGCAATGGCTCGCACGTACGCCTACCGGCCCGAGCGCGGGCTCTCGCCGGGCCTCGCCGAGTTGGCGCAAGCGCCGTTGTCGGGTTTTGCAGCGCCGAGTGCGCGGTCGCCGATGTGGCCGGCGCGCTCGAGCAGCAGTCGTTTTCCGCTCGGCGCCGCCCGCGCCCAGCTCCACGACACCTACATCGTGGCGCAAACGGGCGACTGCATCGTCATCGTCGATCAGCACGCCGCCCACGAGCGCCTCGTCTACGAGCGCATGAAGGCGGCACTCGAGAATGGCGGCGTCGCATAGCCAGATGCTGCTGATCCCGGAGGTCGTCGATCTCGATCCCGCGCAAGCGGCCGAGCTCGAGGCCAATGCAGGCGAGCTCGCCGAGCTCGGCCTCACCATCGAGCGCTTCGGTCCCGGCGCCGTCCTCGTCCGCGAGACGCCGGCGCTGCTGGGCGAGATGGACATCAAGGGCGTCGTCACCGATCTGGCGGACGAGATTTCGGCCGGTGTCTCCGGCGGCCTCAAGGCTCGCCTCGAGCGCGTCGCCTCGCTCATGGCCTGCCACGGCAGCGTGCGGGCGGGCCGCCGCCTGACGGGCCCAGAAATGAACGCGCTGCTTCGTGAGATGGAGGCGACGCCCAACTCTGGCCAATGCAACCATGGCCGCCCGACCTATGTGGAGTTGAAGCTCACCGATATCGAGCGGCTGTTCGGGCGGCGGTAGAGGTTACCTTCGCCGGAACGCCTCCAGGAGCGCGACCGCCGAGGTGAGCCAGAGCCCCACTGCCAAAAACCCGTAGAACCCCGCCGCACCGGCGACGCTCATGCCGTATCCCGCCAGCACCGGTCCGAACGTCGCCCCGCTCGTATAGCCGACGACGCCGACGCCGGTCGCCGAGACGACTTCGGAGGGGCGGACGACATCGATGAGGCGGGCAAGCGAGAGTGCATAAACGGGAAAGGTCGCCGCCGTCACGACGGAGCCTGCGACGGTGATCGCGAGAAAGCCTTCGCAGTAGCCGAGCATCAAGAGACCCGCCGCCAGGAAGCCCATTGCAGCCGCCGCCGAAAGCACGATGGCGCGGCCGAACAGATCCGTCAGCACGCCGAGCACGTTCTGCGAGATGGCGCCGGCGACGATGGTGATGAGGAGGAAAGCCGCCGTCTCCTCCGTCGTAAGGCCGGCGCCGCGCGCATAGAGCGCCGACATCGAGTAGAGCACCGAGATGGTGAGGCCCGAGAGCACGATCATCATCACCAGAGGCCAATTGCGGATTGCGATCGTCAGGCCGCTGCTCTTGGTTTCGCGCCGCTCGCGCGGGATCACCGGCTCGGGTGTCGTCAGCACGGGAAAGCCCGCGAGCAGCATACTCCCCGCCGCGATCAGAATGCCGAGGCCGCCTTGCGCGAAGGCGACAAGCAATTGGCCGGCCGAAGCGAGTGCCGTGCGCAATCCCTCGTTGATGCCGAGCATGCGACCGCGATTGCCGGCGCCGGAAAGATTGCCGAGCCAGGAATTGATGACGATGTAGACACCGGAAGCCGCGTAGCCGAAGGCGAGGCGGATACCGATCCAACCCCAGAAGGGGAGCGGCAGAATGGCCGCCGCCGCGCTTGCGCTGCCGATGACGGCGATGAGCAGCATCGACCAGCGGTAGCCGATCAATCTCACGACTGGCGCGAAGGTGAGGGCGGCAAGAAATGCGCCGGCATAGTAGGCGGACGCGATCCATCCGATGTTGACCTGGTCGACGCCCGACTCGGCCAGTGCGATCGCAATGAGCGGAAAAAGCGCGCCATTGGTGAAGCCGTAGAGCGCGCTCGCCGAATAGAGGCCCGAGGCGCGCCATTGCAACGGCCAGAAGCGCTGGTCGGCCGCGACCGTCATGCGGATTTCGCCTCCGGCGGTTTGGGGATGCCGAGATAGGCGATGGCGGCGATGGTGCCGGCGACGGTGACGAGGGCGAGTGCTGGCATCGGGCCATAGCTTTCGCGCACGATCGAGAAGATCCAGGCGGCACCCGCCGAGACGACGAGCCCGGCCATGGCGATCTTGCCGAGAATTGCGCCGTAGCCGCTGGTGCCGAACAAAGCGAGTGGCACGATGCCCTTGGCGATGCTCTCGAGGCCCTGGCCCATGCCGTAGATGACGGCGAAGAGGATGCCAACCACCAGGCTCGTGCCGCCGAGCATCAGGATGACGAGACCGAGCGGAATGAGCGCGGCTGCGATCAAGCCGACCGAAATGGCGCTCAAGCGCTGGCCGGCAACCATTTCCAGGAATCGAACCAGGAACTGACTCGGGCCGATCAGCGATCCGAGCATGACGGCGACGGCCGTCGAGAAGCCGAGACTGGTCAGCACGGGGATGAGGTGCAGCGGCAGCGAGGCGATGACGAAGCTGGTGAGGCTGAAGGAGAGCGAGACGAGGATGAAGGCGCGGCGGCGGGCAGCGCCTTCGAGCATGGGTGGCTCGGACTTCGCACGGGCTGCTTCGGCTTCGGGCGACTCTATTGGACGCGTCTCGGCGCGCGGTCCCGGCAACATCAGATGGATCGGCAGCGAGATCGCGAGCAGGAGCCCCGCAAGCACGAAAGTCACGGTGCGCCAATCGTAGGACTCGAGCAGCAGGCCGACGAGCGGCCAGAATATCGTCGACGAGAAAGCGGCAACCAGAGTCGTGAACGTGATGGCCCGCCTGGCGCCGTGGCCGTAGATCTGGGTGAGCGTCGTGAAGGCCGCATTGTAGAGCACGGCGGTGCCGGCAACCTCGCACAGGATGATCGCGGCGATGAAGCTCAACCGACCTTGGGCGAGGGCGAGAAGCGCAAGGGCTGCGGCGGCCGCAACCGTTCCCCACGACATGACGAGGCGCCCGCCATGCCGGTCGAGTAGCCGGCCCGTATAGGGCGCCGCGAGGCCCGCGCAGAAGAAGGCGATCGACAGGCCGGCGAAGGTGAAGCTCAAGCTCCAGCCGAGGTCCGCTCCGATATGCGGCGCGAGCAGCGTGAAGGCGTAGTAGAGTGCGCCGTAGTCGACGATCATGGAGATGCCGAAGCCGGCGACGGGCCAGAGGCTTTGCGCTTCGTCGCGCCTAATCGAGGCGATGTGGGGCGAGAGGAGGCGCTTCATGCCGGGGACCTCGCTCCCGTGAAGCGCAGGAAGCTCACCTCGGTGTCGCCGTAGCTGCGGCGGTCGAGGAGCTCGAAACTGGGCGGCATGTCGCGGAACGCGCCCGTGCTCTCCTCGACGACGAGGATGGCCTCCGGCTGCAACCAACCGCCACCGCGCAGTTCCGCAAGCGCCCTCTCGCCAAGTCCCTTCCCATAAGGAGGATCGAGGAAGGCGACGCCGAACTGGCCGGTCGACGTCGCGCCGAGGCTCGTGGCATCGCGCCGGAAGAGCCGCGTCTGTCCGGTAACACCCATGGCATCGGCATTCGAGCGGATGAGGCCGCGCGCTTCCGCACTCTCGTCGACAAAGAGGCAGAAGCTCGCGCCGCGCGAGAGCGCCTCGAGCCCGAGCGCGCCGGTCCCCGCAAACAGATCGATCACCCGGATGCCGTCAAGGTCGAAGCCTTCGATGCCATGCGCCAGGATATTGAAGATGGACTCGCGCACGCGGTCCGAGGTCGGCCGGATCGCCTGGCCCTCGGGCGCCATGAGCTTTCGCCCGCGCATTGTCCCGCCGACGATTCTCATCGCTTCGTCAGGCCCACCGCCGCCGCCAGGCCTCGAACATCAGCACGTTCCAGAGCGAGTGCTGCCAGTTGCGCTTGCCCGAGAGATGCTCGGCCCAGCGTTTTCGGATGGGTGCGGGCTCGAAGATGCCGCCCTCCCGGAGGCTCTTTTCGGAGAGGAGATCCTCCGCCCAGTCGCGGATTGGACCACGCAGCCACGTGTCGATCGGCACGCCGAAGCCCATCTTCGGCCGGTCGACGAGTTTCGGTGGTACATAGCGGTAGAGCACCGAGCGCAGCACCTTCTTGCTCGAGCCGCCTTCGAGCTTGAACTTGAGCGGCATCGACCAGGCGAGCGCCACCACCCGGTGGTCGAGCAGCGGCACGCGGGCTTCCAGTGACACGGCCATGCTGGCGCGATCGACCTTCGTTAGGATGTCGTCCGGCAGATAGGTCAGCGTGTCGCGATACTGCATGCGCTCGATGAAGCCGGGTACGATGGTCTTGACGGCAGCGTCAGAGATGACGGTCTGCGGCTCGTTTGCGCCAATGACGATCGAAGCCGGATCGGGCCAGTGGCTCGTGAGCTTCCGGTAGAAACCGTCGCCGTCCTCGGTCGCGATATCGGCGAATTTCTGCATCTTGTCGGCGAGCGCGCGCGGCCGAAAGCGGTTGGGAATGACGCGCGCCGCGCCATCCCATAGCCCGGCGGGGAGTGCATTGACCGCCCCGGCGCCGGCGCGGCGCAAACCGGATGGAATCCGCGCCATGGTGTCGTTGAAGCGGCTCGCATGGCTGTAGCGGTTGTAGCCGGCGAACACTTCATCGCCCCCATCTCCCGAAAGCGAGACGGTGACGTGCCGCCTGGCGAGTTGGGATACGAGATAGGTTGGAATCTGCGACGCGTCCGCGAAGGGCTCGTCGTAGATGTCGGCGAGCTTGGGGATGACGCCCTGCGCCTCCTCTGCCGTCACATAGAGCTCGGTGTGATCGGTGCCCAGATGCGTGGCGACGGCCTTGGCGTGGTCGGCCTCGTTGTAATCGGCCTCGTGAAAGCCGATCGAAAAAGTCTTCACAGGCCGGCTCGCCTGCGCCTGCATCAGCGCGACGACGGTCGAGGAATCATAGCCGCCCGAGAGAAACGCGCCGAGCGGCACGTCGGCGATCATGCGGCGCTTCACGGCATCCGCGATGAGCGTCTCCAGCTCCTGCGAGGCTTCCGTTTCATCGCCCTGGAAGGGCGAGACCTGCCCCTGACGCGCGACGTCGGCGAGCGTCCAGTAGGGCTTGATGCGCGCGGGCTTGCCGGGCTCGACGCAGAGCATATGCCCGGGCGGCAGTTGGTGGACGCCGGAGAACACAGTGCGCGGGTTCGGATAGTAGTTGTGGCGCATGAAGAGCGCCGTGGCATCGCGGTCGATCTCCGCCTTGAACGCTGGATGCGCACGCAGCGCGCGCAACTCCGAGCCGAAGAGGAAGGTAGAGCCCATCTCCGCCCAATAGAGCGGCTTGATGCCGAGCCGGTCGCGCACAAGCCAGAGCCGGCGTGTCTCGGTTTCCCAAAGCGCGAAGGCGAACATGCCGATGAGCTTTTCGACGCCCCGCTCGACGCCCCAGGTGGCGAAGGACTCCAGCATCACCTCGGTATCGGAGCGGCCGCGCCAATTGGGCGCGAAAGGGCCGAGCTCGCGGCGGATGTCCTCGGCGTTGTAGACCTCGCCGTTGTAGCAGATGACGTGCCGGCCCTTGGCGGCGACCATCGGCTGATGACCGGCGGGCGAAAGGTCGATGATCGAGAGGCGGCGAAAGCCGAAGGCGACGCCGGATGCGGCATCCGTCCAGGTGCCGCCGTCGTCGGGGCCGCGATGCAGCATGGAATTGGCCATGCGGGTCGCCATGGCGGCGAGGCCCTCGTCCGAGGTCTGCCGGTTCAGGTCGATGAAGCCCGTAATGCCGCACATGCCGTGATTGTCCCTGCCGCCGCGCCAGGGCGACGCCTCTATCTAGCCTGATGCGGCGCCAGAGGCCAAACCCAACTCGCGCGGGGCGATCGATGCCGGCATGGGCGCACCGCTCAACAGGGCGCGATAGGCCTCAAGATAGTGGCCACCGCATGATGCGAGGCTGAACAGGCGGTTAGCGCGCTCACGGGCGGCTTGGCCCAGCCGGTGCCGCAGTACCGAATCGCTAGCCAGCCGGGCGATGGCGCCGGCGAGCGCCTGCGGGTTGCGAGGCGGGACGACGAGGCCCGCGACGCCATCGGGAGCAGCCTCCTTGTTGCCGCCGACGTCGGTGGCGAGCATCGCCAACCCGGCCGCCATGCCCTCGACGACTGCATTCGAGAAGCCTTCTTCGTGGCTGACGTTGAGGCCGATGTCTGAGAGGCCCAGCAGCTCGGGGATGTCCTGGCGTTCGCCGAGCCAGAGGATATTGCTGCCGATACCGAGCGCGGTGGCTCGGTCGCGGAGCTGTGATCCGAGGTCGTCGTCGCGGCCGATGACGAGGAGGCGCCATTGGACGGGAAGCTCCGCCTTGATCGCGCCGAGCGCCGCGATGAGATCGGCGTGCCCCTTGTAGGGGATGAGGTTGGCGACAATTGCCAGCACCAACGCATCCGGCGCGAGGCCGAGGCGGCGGCGGGCATCAGCCCGGTTCCGCGGCGCCGAGAACCGCGCGAGATCGATGCCATTGTAGATGAGGCCGGTCCGGGTTGGGTCCGCACCCTCGCCGAGAAGCTCGTCGTGGACGCGCCGGGAATTGGCGAGGATCAGATCCATGCGACAATGCAATCTGTGCTCGCGCCGGGCGAGACCGGGCCGCTTCGCCTGATAGGCGTTCTGGCTGCGGCGGCTCATGACGAGATGCGGCACACGAGCAAAGCGAGACAGCGCTCCACCAACCAGATAGGGGAGCGGCAGGAAGAAATGCGCGATGTCGGGCCGGCGGGTGAGGAGTTCTTTGGCGAGAAGGGCGGTTCCGGCCGAGAGCGAGATCGCCGTGCCGCCGCGCGAACTATTGAAGCGTTGAGTGCCAATCGCAGGGCCGACGACGCGGACGCCATTTCTCCGCACGGCCTCGGCCTGCGCACCAGGCCGGCCGAGGCAGACGATGGTGACGTCGAAACCGCCCTCGGCAATTTTGGGCGCGACCGCCGCGATGTGCCGCTCGGTGCCGCCGGTGTCGAGCGTCAGCGTGACGATCGTTAGGCGGGGCGGGCGGACCATCGGCATGATTGTGATGTCAGGTGTCCCGCCCGAAGGCCGCAATGATCCCGGCCGCCCGGCGCGCTGTCTCGGTAAGTACCGTCTCGTCCAGCGTCGGATGCACCTCGAACATCAGGTTCGTCTCGCCGAGTGCCTTGGCGACTGGGCGCGTGGGCTCGTTGCGATCGGCGAAGGCCTTCTCGAGATAGATCTCCGAGCAGCCGCCCGAGAAGGCGCGGATGCCGTTGGCGACAAGGGCGGCGAGCACGTCGTCTCGCTTGACGCCGGGCTTCAACAGCCCGGGCTCCAGATAGGTGTGCAACTTGTACCAGGCGTGACGAACACCCTTGCGGGGAACTGGAGCCCGCAGCGCCGGCGCCCCGGCGAAGGCCGAACGCCAGATTCCGGCGCGCCGCGCGCGCTCGGCATTCCAGCGCTCGAGCTTGGCCAACTGCACGAGACCGATCGCCGCCTGGATCTCGATCATGCGCCAGTTCGTGCCGATGCTGTCGTGCACGAAGCGGAAGCCCGGCTTCTCGGCCGGCGCGGTCGAGCGCGCATAGCTCTTGCCGTGGTCCTTGTAGCTCCAGGCGCGCGACCAGGCGTCTCTATCGCGGAAGAGCACCAAGCCACCCTCGCCACCGGTCGTCATGATCTTGTCCTGGCAGAAGGAAAATGCCGCGGCATCGCCGAAGCTACCGGCGTGTTGGCCGTCGATGGTGGCGCCCTGCGATTGCGCGCAATCCTCGATGACCTTGAGGTTGTGCTTCTTGGCGAGCGCCATGATCGCCGGCATGTCGGCCGGCCAGCCGCCCAGATGCACCGGCAGGATGGCGCGCGTCCTGGGGCCGATCATCGGCGCGATGGTCTCGGCCGAGATGTTGCCGCTATCGCGATCGACATCGGCGAAGACCGGTGTGGCGCCGACCGTCGTGACGGCGGAGGCCGAGGCTATGAAACTCCTCGGCGTGACGATGACCTCGTCGCCCGGTCCGATGCCGAGCGCTATCAGCGCCAGCTCGAGCGCCACCGTGCCGTTGAACACGGCCACGCCATGCGACTGACCGATGTAAGTGGCGAAGGCCCGCTCGAACGCCTTGACCTTCTCGCCCGTCCACTGGTTGACGCGGCCGGAGGCCAGCACCTCGGTTGCGGCGGCGATCTCGTCCTCGGCATAGTGCGGCCAAGTACCGGCGGCGATCGCCGCACCCTCTGCAGGTTTCTTCATGAGCGGGCTGATGGACACGAGCGTTCCTCTCCAGAATCCCGGATTAGCAGGTGATCCGCGGCAGGGCTACCCCAAACCCAGGGCCGCCCGTGTCGCCAGGTTCACCACGCGGACATCATACTCCCGTTCTCCCTTGACTCTACTCGCCTCGGCCATGGGCCCGATGAGCGCCGGATCGGCGATGAACTTTTCCATCGCAGCGGCAAGCGCCGCCCCATCCCGGACTGGCACCATGAAGCCGTTGACACCGTCGTCGACCGTGTCGCGGCAGCCATTGACGTCGGTCGTGACGATCGGCCGGCCGATGGCCAGCGCCTCCAGACTCGTGCGTGGCATGCCCTCGCCATAGGAGGGGAGGACGTAGACGTGGCAATCGCGGATGAAGGGGCGGACGTCGTCCCTGGGGCCGAGGTAAGTGACGATGTCGGCATAGCGTGCGAGCTCGTCCGCCGGAAAGCCCGCCGGCCCGCCCTCGCCGGGCCCGATCAGCACGTATCTCGCCTTCCGGCCCTTCCCGGCGAGCATCCGCGCCGCCTCGCAATATTCGAAGATGCCCTTGTAGCGGACGAGGCGGGCGATCAGCAGGAAGGTCGGGCCGGCCTCGCCGAGCGGCGGCAAGGGCGCCTGCGCGAACCGATCCATGTCGACGCCCGAGCCGCCGACGATCGTCAGCGGCAGATCGCGAGGCACGAGGCCAAGCGCGCGCAGTGTCGCCAGATCGTCCTTGTTCTGGAAGATGGCGCCCGTCGAGACACGGAAGGCGCGGCGGTAGAGCGCCTTCGTTGCCTGGCGCACGGCGATGATCTTCGGGCTCCAGGATTTGAGGAAGGCGTAGCCAAGGCCGGTGACCATCGGCACGCGGCGCGGCACCTGCGCCGCGGCACCGGCGATGGCGCCGTAGATGGCGGCTTTCGGCGTGTAGCCGGTGACGACGTCGGGTTGAAAATCGCGAAGCAGACCCGTCAGCTTTTTCACCGTCTCGACATCGGCCAGCGGATTGAGGCCTGTGCGTTGGAGTGGGAGCGGCGCGGTCTCCAGGCCCGCCGACCTCAGCGTCTCGACGATCGCTGCATCGAAGTCGGGCGCCAGGCACAGCACCTGGTGACCGGCGGCGCGAATGTCGCTCAGCAGCTGAAAGCGGAAATTGATGAGCGAGGGCGCGAAGGAGGCGACGATCGCCAGCTTCTGCGGCTTCGCGTCTGCGCCCGGCCCGGCAGCGGTCAATGCAGCAACCGGCGTCCGGCGGGTGTTGCCTCGCCGGCCGTGGCCTTCGCGAGGTGCCGCGTCTCCGGCGTGTAGCCCTCGACAGTCCGCTTCAGGACCGCGTGGATCGCCTCCACATCTTCCAGGCCCATGGCCTTGTCGAGGGAGCCGAGCTCCTTCTCGATCTCGGCCAAGGTCATCGACGGCTCCCAGCTTCGCTTGATGCGCGGATGTAGCGTGCCGGTCGTGTTCTCGGAAATGAGCAACTCTTCGTAGAGCTTCTCGCCGTGGCGCAGACCCGTGTACTCGATGGCGATGTCGCCGTCGGGATTGCCTTCGTCGCGCAACTCGAGGCCCATCAGGCGGATCATCGAGCGCGCCAGATAGTCGATCTTCACGGGTTCCCCCATGTCGAGCACGAAGACCTCGCCGCCCTTCGCCATCGCGCCGGCCTGGATCACGAGTTCCGCCGCCTCGGGGATCGACATGAAGTAGCGGATCATGTCGGGATGCGTGACGGTCACGGGGCCTCCATCCTCGATCTGCTTGCGGAAGAGCTTCACGACCGAGCCCGAGGAATCGAGCACGTTGCCGAAGCGGACCATGGTGAAAATGGTCCGGCAGGCGGTTTCGCCGGCATGGGCCTGCAGCACCAGCTCGGCCAGGCGCTTGCTCGCGCCCATGATGTTCGTCGGCCTCACCGCCTTGTCGGTCGAGATGAGCACGACACGCTCGACGCCCAGGTCTCGCGCGGCTTCCGTCAGCACGCGGGTGCCGTAAGTGTTGTTGCGGATGCCGGTGATCGGGTTGTGCTCGACGATCGGCACATGCTTGTAGGCGGCGGCGTGGAAGATCGTGCAGATGCGGTGCTGGCGGATGGTGCGGCGGATCAGGCTGTCGTCGAGGATGGAGCCCAGCACGGCGACGATCTCGAGATTGGGCGCGGGCTCGGTGCCGAGCGTCTCCTCGGTGGCGACCGGCTGTTGCAGGCTATGCCGGATCTCGCTCTCGATTTGATAGAGGGCAACCTCCGAGACATCGAGCAGGACGAGGCGGGTCGGGCGCTGCTTGACGATCTGGCGAGTCAGCTCTGAGCCGATCGAGCCGCCGGCGCCGGTGACGAGCACGGCCTTGTCGCGGATGGTCCGCTCGATGAGCTCGGGGTCCGGCGGCACCGGATCGCGGCCCAGGAGATCGTCCGCGCTGATCTCGCGCAGATCGCTGATCCGGACCTTGCCGGTGGCGATATCGGCCATGGCCGGCAGCGTTCGCACGCGCACCGGATAGGGCTCGAGCTGCTTGATGATGTTGCGCCGGTGCGCGCGGGTCGCCTCCGGCACGGCGAGCAGCACCTCTTCCACGCCTTCGCGCTGGATGAGCTTGGAGATCTTCTGCGGCTTGTAGACCTTCAAGCCGCCGACCATCTGGCCCCAGAGGTTCTGGTTCTCGTCCATGAAGCCGACGGGCAGATAGTCGTGCGACAAGCGCAGTGCCTGCAGCAGCTGCACACCGGTGACGCCGGCGCCGTAGATGATTACGTGCTTGCGGGTTTGGTCGAAGCGAGCGGGCGTCGCGTGCGGCACGCCGCGCAGGATCCAGCCCGCGACCTGCCGGCTGGCCCAGACGAGGGCTGCCGAGAGCACGCCATACATGACGATGGTGGATCGCGGCAGCAATCCCTTGACGCCCGAGAGCTGGATAAACAGCACCCAGACGAGGACGCCGAGCGCGACAGCGAGGAAGATCCGCGTCGCTCCCTGCGGGCCGATGAAGCGCGTGACGAGCCGGTAGAGGCCGAGGCTCTGGAAGGTCGCAAGCCCGATGATGGGGCCTGCCAAGAGGACGAGCGCGAAGGGCAAGTCCGGTGGCAGGTAGAGTTCGTTCAGGCGGAGCGAGAATCCCGCCCAGAGCGAGAGCGTCAGCAGCAGGAAATCGTTGAGAACAAGCAGCAGGCGCTTTGGGTAACGCGGTAAATTGACGAGGCTGAGCCGCCAATTCTCCTTGCTCGAACCAGGGGATATCATGAACGCCGGTGTGCCCGTTCGGTCGGATGTGAGGCCCGCGCAGTTCAGTTAATGCTAGAGGGATGGGCAGGGTGCCGCAAGCGGTAACGCAGGGCCACCAGGAGGATGCCCGGACGCCTTGACGCAGGGCTTTTCGGCTTTGAGCACTTTCTTTCGACCAACCGGTTTCCACTTGGTCGGAAAGTGCTCTAGCATCGTTCAGTCGACATTCATATCGGTGGCACTAGGGTCGGGGCAGTGGCGGAGGCAGGCCAGCCGATCGAGCATCTTGTCTATGCAAGACAAGCCAGCCCGAATTCGCGATGCAATGCCCGCTCAAAGGAAACGAGATGGACTTCGCGATGCAACACAAGATCAAGATCATGCTTCTGGCGGCCGGGCTGTTGCTCGGCGCGTTCGCGTTCGCCGGTCCGGCCACGCTCCTGAGTGAGGAAGCGACCGCCGGCAATGCCTGCACTCAGAGCTGCCAGGTCCGTTTCCAGCAGTGCATGAAGTCGTCCGGCGACCGCAACGCCTGCACCGACGAGCTCAACTCCTGCCGGAACCAGTGCTTCGCGAACTGAGGTTTGCGCCTACCCAAAAGTAAAACGGCCCGCCATTCGACGGGCCGTTTTTGATTCCGAGGCTTGGCTCTCCGCTTAGCGCTTCGAGAACTGGAAGCTGCGGCGGGCCTTGGCGCGGCCGTACTTCTTACGCTCGACGATGCGGCTGTCGCGGGTCAGGAAGCCCGCCTTCTTCAGGACACCGCGCAGCTCCGGCTCATAATAGGTGAGCGCCTTCGACAGGCCATGACGCAGCGCGCCGGCCTGGCCAGACAGGCCACCACCGACGACGGTTGCGACGACGTCGAACTGGTCGGTGCGATTGGCCGTGACGAAAGGCTGGCGCAGTAGCATCTGCAGCACCGGCCGCGCGAAGTATTGGGCATAGTCCTTGCCGTTCACGGTGATGCGGCCGTGGCCGCGCTTCACCCAGACGCGGGCGATCGCGTTCTTGCGCTTGCCCGTCGCATAGGCGCGGCCCTGCGCGTCGATCTTCTTCTCACGCACCGGCGCCTCGGCGGCCGCGGGGCTCGCGCCGCCCTTCAGCTGGCTCAGGTCCTCGAGCGTCCTCGATTCGGTCATCGACATCGGGATTACGCGCTCCTCTTGTTCTTGCGGTTCATGGCGCCGACATCGATCTTGACCGGCTGTTGCGCCTCGTGGGGGTGCTCGGTGCCTGCATAGACGCGCAGGTTGCTGAACTGCTGGCGGGCCAGCGGCCCCTCGTCCAGCATGCGCTCGACGGCCTTCTCGACGACGCGGCCGGGAAACTTGCCCTCCAGCGTCTTACCGGCGGTGCGACCCTTGATGCCGCCCGGGAAGCCCGTGTGCCAGTAGTGGGTGGCCTGCTGGCGCTTGCGGCCGGTGAGGGCCACCTTTTCGGCGTTGATGACGATGACGTTGTCACCGCAATCGACGTGGGGCGTGTAGCTCGGCTTGTGCTTGCCGCGCAGGATGCGGGCGACGATGGAGGCCAAGCGGCCAACGACGAGGCCTTCGGCGTCGATCAACACCCACTTTTTCTCGACGTCCTGGGCTTTGAGATTAAAAGTCTTCATGGTCTCGCTCTTTTCGGGGCGGGGCTCTGCCGTTCGAATTTTTCGGGAGAGTCCGCAGGTCGCGGTTGCCACCTTCGGTTCGAATGGTGCCTTTTCTAGTGCGCGTCGTAGCTGCCGTCAACGCATGCGTGTCAAATAAAAATGAGCAATTTCAATAAATTATATAATAGGTATCATATTACCACAAACAACAGCGCGACCCGAAACCTGCCTCGCGTCGGTGATTTGCTTTCGCGCATGCACGAACGCAGGCAAACTGACATCGAACCTGGAGGAAAGCCGTGGCCGGCGGAGCGCCCGAGATCGCCAACTTCAAGGACGCGCTGATCGTGCTTGCGACGGCTGGCGTCGTCGTGCCGCTCATGCACCGCATCAAGGTCAGCCCGATCATCGGCTTCCTGGCGGCTGGCGCCTGTCTCGGCCCATATGGTCTTGGCGCGCTGAGCGATGCCTTGCCCTGGCTCAAGGTCGTCACCATCCGCGATGTCAAGGATTTGGCCTTCTTCGCCGAGCTCGGCGTCGTCTTCCTGCTTTTTGCCATTGGCCTCGAGCTATCGCTCGCGCGCATACTGACGATGCGGCGGCTGGTCTTTGGCCTGGGTACTTTCCAGGTGCTGATCACCGCCGCGGCGCTCGGTGCAGGGCTCTATGTCTTCGGCGTCGAGCCCCAGGTTGCCTTGCTGATCGGCGCGGCGCTCGCGCTCTCATCGACCGCCATCGTCGTCGAGTTGATGTCGTCGAGCGGCCGGCTCGCCAGCGAGGCGGGCCGTATCAGTTTCGCCGCGCTCATCCTCCAGGATCTGGCGGTGGTGCCGCTGATCCTCGTCATCGGCGCGCTAACGTCGCAAGGCGACGGATCGATGGCGGGGATCGTGGCGCTCGCCCTCGTCGAAGCGGTGATCGTGCTGACGCTGGTGCTCGCCGTCGGCCGGCTCGTCTTGCGGCCGCTCTTCCACCTCGTCGCCGACACCGGCAGCGCCGATCTGCTGATGGCCGCGACCCTCCTGGTCGTTGCCTTGAGCGGCATCGCCACGGCTTCCGCCGGCATGTCGATGGCGGTCGGGGCGTTCGCCGCCGGCCTGCTCCTTGCGGAAACGGAATATCGCCGTGCCATCGAGGCCATCATCGAGCCCTTCAAGGGCATCCTGCTCGGCATCTTCTTCTTCACCGTCGGCATGGGGCTCGACATCGGGCGGATTGCCTCGAACCCCATGCCGATCCTGCTTGCGGTTGTTGCGATCATCGCCATCAAGACCGTCGTGACCTACGGCCTCGCAAGGGTCTTCAAGGCTTCGCACGCAGCGGCTCTCGAATCCTCGCTGCTGCTGGCGCCCGCCGGCGAGTTCGCCGTTGTGCTCCTCGGTCTGATGCTCGCGGGAGGGCTGATTGGAGCCGGCGGGTATGGCGATCTCGTCGCCGTCGTGACGCTCGGCATGATCGCGCTGCCGCTCATCGGCAAGCTCGCGGACCGGCTCGCCGGGCGCGCCCGCAAGCGGCAGGCGATCGACCCGGAGAGCCTCGCCGTCGAGCCCGGCCACGCGCCGGCCGAGGCGCTCGTCGTCGGCTTCGGCCGCGTCGGCCAGCTCGTCGCCGACATGCTCACCCGGCACGGCATCAGCTACGTGGCGATCGACAGCCATGTGCCTTCGGTCAGCCGGTGGCGGCGCACGGGCAAGAAAGTATACTACGGCGATGCCCGCAATCCGCTGCTGCTCGAGCGCAGTGGCATTAGGGAGGTCAAGGCCGTCATCGTGACCGTCAACGCCGAGGCCGAGATCGACGCGACCGTCGAGGCGGTGCTCCGGCTCCGGCCGGACGTCACCGTCGTCTCGCGGGCCCGCGACGCCTCGCACGCCCGCAGCCTCTATGCGCTTGGCGTCAGCGACGCGGTGCCGGAAACCATCGAGGCGAGCCTGCAGCTCTCGGAAGCCGCCCTCGTCGCCCTCGGCCAGCCCATGGGCCCCGTCATCGCCTCGATCCACGAGCGCCGCGACGAGTTCCGGGCGGAGCTGAAGGAGGGAGCGGTGCAGCGGAAGCGGGAGGGGGGAGGAGAAGGCTCCGGGTGACCAAAACGGGCCACAATCCGCCATAGTCCGGGCGCAAGCGATGGGGCAGGTTGGAATGGCAGTCGCGCGGCAGCGCGGGGAGCAGGATATGCGGCACTTCAGATTGATGCTCGTGGCGCTCGTCGCCATTTGGTCCGCCGGCGCCATGCCGGCCATTGCCCAGGACGATCCACCCGCGGACGAGATCAAGCTCACCGAGGAGACGGTGAAGGCCATGATCGCAGCGACCAAGGAGATGCAGGCGCTCGACCCAGCGGCCTCTGGTGCTGCCGCCGAGAATGCCGAAATCAACCGAGCTCGATGCCGAGCTCGACGGAATCGCCAAGAAGCATGGCTTCGCCGATGGGGATGCCTATGGCAAGGCGTTCGAAAGTGCGGTTACGGCCTTCGCCGTCGTCGACTGGACGAGCGAGCACCGCAAGAAGGCGGCCGCAGACGAGATCGCGGCCATCACAGCCGACAAGGAGCTGGCGGACGAGGCCAAAAAGGAGGCGATCGCCCTCATCGAGCTGGACCTCGCCGCCCCCCCGCCCCAGGCGCTGCCCGAGAACGTCGAGCTGATGAAGGCGCATGAGGCTGATATGCGCGAGCTGATGGAAAGCGACATCGGGCCCTAACTCGGTCTCGGCATCCGACCCCGATTCGGTGTAGCCTCGGCGTCCAGCCGGAAGTGCCGGACCAGGAGGCGCCCATGAGCGAGACGGCAACTCAAGAAACTTCCGCCGCCGAGGACGCCGGTCCGCCCGTGCTCCTGCGCGAGCGCAAGGGCCCGGTCGCCATCCTGCGTCTCAACCGGCCGGAACAGCGCAATTGCCTCGACGAGGCGCTGATGACCGCCCTCCAGCACGCGCTCGTCCGCCTGACGGCGCATCTCGATGTCCGCGCCATCGTGCTGGCCGCCAACGGGCCGGTGTTCTGTGCGGGCCATGACCTCAAGGAGCTGACGGCCCATCGCAAGGATGGCGACGGCGGCCGTGCGTTCTATGAGAAGATCATGAGCCAGTGCTCGACGCTCATGCAGGCGATCATGAAATGCCCGAAGCCGGTGATCGCCGCCGTGCATGGAACGGCGACCGCCGCCGGTTGCCAGCTGGTTGCCACCTGCGATCTGGCGGTCGCCGCCGATACGGCGAAATTCTGCACGCCGGGCGTCAATATCGGCCTCTTCTGCTCGACGCCGATGGTGGCGCTCTCCCGCAACGTGCCGCGCAAGATCGCCATGGAGATGCTGCTGACCGGCGAGATGATCGCGGCAGCCGAGGCGGCTGCCTACGGGCTCGTCAATCGCGTGGTCGCCGCCGACCAGGTTTTCGAGGAGGCCATGGCGCTGGCGAACCGCATCGCGTCCCGCTCAGCCGTTGCCGTCGAGATCGGCAAGGAGGCCTTCTACGCCCAGACCGAGCTCGGCGTCGCCCAGGCCTACGGCTACACAGCCGAGGTCATGGTGCACAACATGCTGATGGCGGACGCGGTGGAGGGGATCGGCGCCTTCCTCGGCAAGCGCGAGCCGAAGTGGCCGGGTGTTTGATATGGCGATGGAGCCGCGGTTGACGCTGGTGACGCTGGGCGTCGCCGATGTGGCACGCGCGAAGGCGTTCTACGAGGCGCTGGGTTTCAAACCCTGCGGTTTCGAGAGTGAGCATGTCGGCTTCTACGAGGCAGGCGGCGTGGTGCTCGGGCTTTTCGGACGCAAGCCGCTCGCCGAGGATGCGGGCGTTCCCGACGATGGCAAGGGATTTCGCGGCGTCTCGCTCGCCCACAACACGCGCAACGAAGCGGAGGTCGACGCGGTTCTCGCTCATGCCGTTGCGTCAGGCGCAACGCTGATCAAGCCTGCGCAGAAGGTGTTCTGGGGCGGCTATTCGGGCTACTTTGCCGATCCCGATGGCCATCTCTGGGAGGTGGCCTACAACCCAGGCTTTCCGCTCGATGCGGCAGGCCGCATGCAGCTGCCGCCCAGAGCACGTTCAGGCGAAGTGGGAACCGGTTCGCCGTAGAACGTGCGCCAAGCCAAGACTCGGCACGTTCAGGCGAAGTGGGAACCGGTTCGCCGTAGAACGTGCGCCAAGCCAAGACTCGGCACGTTCAGGCGAAGTGGGAACCGGTTCGCCGCAGAACGTGCTCAAGACCAAAAAGCTAGAGCGGGTTCTTGATGCCGCTCGAAGCGAACCCGCTCTAGGATCTCATGAACCACGATAGCTATTCCGAGAACTATATCCGGGCCATCCTCAACAAGGTGCGCACGGTGGCGCTTGTCGGCGCGTCAAGCAACATCGTGCGGCCGTCTTACTTCGTGTTGAAATATCTCATCGCCAAGGGCTACACGGTCTTTCCCGTCAATCCTGGGCTTGCGGGCAAGGACATCCTGGGTGCGAAAGTCTATGCGACCCTCAAGGACATTCCCGAGCCAGTCGACATGGTCGATATCTTCCGGGGCTCGGAGGCCGCGTTGGAAATCACGAAAGATGCGATCGCCATCGGCGCCAAGGTCGTATGGATGCAGCTCTCGGTCAGGAACGACGAGGCGGCGGCGCTGGCGGAATCCGCCGGGCTCGAGGTCGTCATGAACCGCTGCCCGAAAATCGAGTACGGCCGGCTCTCCGGCGAGATCGGCTGGGCCGGTGTCAATTCCGGAACGCTGTCGAGCAAGCGGATGGTGCTCGGGCCGAAGGGTCAGAGTTCTCGCGATTGGTGAGAAGAGTTAAGGAGAGGTCATGCAATCGTTGACGTTCGACGTTGGGGGCAAGGGCGCGGTTTCGATTGTGCCGGAGGTGCTGGTATTTGCCGGTTTCGCGAGCCGCGATCCCGCCGCCGCCGAGCATCACCGCCTCGAGCTCAAGGAGAAAGGTGTCGTGGTGCCGGACACGATTCCAGTCTGCTATCGCGGCGTCACGGCGACACTCACGCAAGACGCTCACCTCGACACGCAAGGCCGGCCGCTGATGGGCGAGGTCGAGTTCGTCGTCATCGACACGCCAGCAGGCCTGTTGATCACGCCGGGCGTTGATCTTTTCGACGAGGTGCTCGAGCAGACCGACATCGAGGGATCGAAGAATTTGTCGGCGACACCCATCGGCAAAACGGCGCTTCGCCTCGCCGATGTCCGCAAGGACTGGGACAGCTTCAAGCTTTGGATGACGTTCGATGGCCGCCTCGTGCAGGAGGGCAGCGTCGCCCGGATGATGGAGCCCGAGAAGCTGCTCGATCTCGCCGCGCCGGCGCGATCGAAATCCGGCGGCATCGTTTGCGTCTATTCGGGATCGATGCCCTATGTGGAGGCGCCGAAGGCCGGCTTCACCGAGGTCGAGCTTGGTCTGGAGGGCGGGGCGCACAAACTCGTGCATCGGTTCCGCTTGAAGCGGAGCTAGGGTGTTTCCGTTTCTCGTTGAATCACGTCAACACCCTAACTCCTTGGTTTGTCGTGCTTCTTTTCGGAAAACCGCCTCGCGCTTTTCCGGAAGCACATCTGGCGCACGTTCAGGCGAAGTGGGAACCGGTTCGCCCTAAGAACGTGCGCCAACTGAAAATCGAAACAAGGGGCGCCCCGAAGGACGCCCCTTGCGATAGGTCTCAGGGGAGGGAGATTCCCTGGAGCACGTTCAGGCGAAGCGGATACCGGTTCGACGCAAGACCGTGCTCACTCAGCTACGAGAGACCCAGCATCTTCTTGAGCTCGCCGATCGGAGCGGCGGCCTCGTCGGCCTTGCCGGCGGTGCAGGCTTCGGCCGCGGTCGTCTTCCAACCGTCCGCCTGCGTCTTCTGCTCGTCCGTGAGCGTCGCCTTGGTCATCGCCTCGTCGATGGCCCCCAGGTCGGCGGCGCAGTCGGCGAAGGCCGGCAGTATAGCGCCGGCCGATAGGACCGCGGCGAGGGCGACAGTTCTGATGATGCTCATGATCGTCTCCTTTTTTTCAGGTTTCCCCCCGGTTCGCGGACATCCATGCGGTCTCCGCGAGGGCGGAGCTGTGGCACTTCGGATTGTCCAATCGAACCGGAAGCTTGAAAGAGCGGCGGGGTAGCGGGGAACCCCGCCGCTCGGAGGACTAGGCGTTGGCTGCGGGACGCCCAATCCCCACGTCTCGCCGGCGGTGGCGCTCTTGCCTTCCCGCCGTTCGTTTCACCTTGCTGCCTCGGGGCTTGGTCCCTAGGGTGTCTTGTGCACCCGGTGGGAGGCCTCACGAAGCAGCGCGCTTCGGTTGTTAGAAAGCCTTCCGATCGTGTCGCGATCCGTTCAGTCATAAGTCGGAAATGCGGCAAACCGGTAACAATGCGCGACACACTACGTAACAATCTTCACGTTCCCCGTTGCGACGCGAACTCCTTGAAGAGACGCCATTAAATCCCTTAATCGAGCACATTGATCCGATCCGCGCCGAAGAGCAGCGACATCCGATGCCCCAAATCGTAGCGCTCGGCCGCCACAATGCCGTGGAGCTTTTCCTCGCGCCCCGCGCGTGGACCTATGCGGTGACGCGTGGCGCCGCGATCGAGGCGCACTGGCAGCAGGCCCGGGCGCTTAACCCGGCCTATTTCAACGGTGCTGTCCATATGCTGACGACAGGCCGGGACGCGGGCGGCGTTTATCGCGGCGAGCTCCTCGCCAGCGACTTCAAGAGCTTCATTCATTGGCGGGCGCTGGGCCATCCCGACCGCAGCGTCCGCGCGGTCGGTGTCGCCTGTGTGCTCTGGTCGGCGGATGGCGCCGTACTGCTGGGCACCGCGGCCAAGGGAACAACGAATGTCGGTCGCACTTACCTGTTCTCTGGCGTCCTCGACGAGCGCGACATCGATCCCGTCCGCGGGGCCGATGTGGTCGCGGGCGCCGAGCGGGAGGTGTTCGAGGAGACCGGGCTCGGGCCGCACGAGATCGCGAAGGCCTCGCCTTCGGATCTGGTCGATCGAGGACGGCGTGTGGATCAATTTCTGCGTCGAGCGGCGCGCGGCTTTGCCAGCCGAGGCGCTCCGCCGCCGCATTCTCGATCACAACGCGCGGCAGGCGAGCCCTGAGCTCAGCGACGTCGCGATCATCCGTGCGCCACAAGACCTCGACCGGCCGGATATCTTCGACAACACGCGGCAGATGGTGCGGCGGGTGTTGTCGGGTGGGGAGGGGGAGGGCGGTTCTGAACGCTTGTCGGCTGAGAGTTAACAACCGGAATCGCGAGTGTTCTTATCGCTGGAGCTTCGATGAGGAATGACCG
Organism: uncultured Alphaproteobacteria bacterium; assembly: GCA_963741525.1. Taxonomy (GTDB): domain Bacteria; phylum Pseudomonadota; class Alphaproteobacteria; order Rhizobiales; family Hyphomicrobiaceae; genus JANNSX01. Next base: position 336,519 of record CAVUIW010000027.1, on the reverse strand, counting down.
ATAATCTCCCGCTCCTACTGGAGAGTCTACCGTGAACCGTCGCCTCGCCGCGATTCTTGTCGCCGATGTCGTCGGCTACTCGCGCCTCATGGAGGCAGACGAGGCAGGAACTCTCGCGGCGCTGAGGGAGAGACGGAAGGGGGTCGTCGAACCGTTGGTTCGCGAAACCGGCGGGCGGATCGTCAAATTCATGGGCGATGGCGTGTTGGTGGAGTTTCCCAGTGCCGTCAATGCGCTGCGCTGCGCGCTCGCCCTGCGGCAGGCAATGGCCGATGCGAACGGCGGCCTGCCCGAGGAACGCCAGATCAGCTTGCGTATCGGCATCAACCTCGGCGAAGTCGTTGGCGAGGGTACTGATATATTCGGCGATGGCGTAAACATCGCGGCGCGACTCGAGGCGATGGCCGAGCCGGGTGGCATTTGCATCTCGGGCAAGGTTCAGGAGGAGGTCCGCGGCAAAGTCGACTGCGCCCTGGAGGATATGGGCGAGCAGACGCTCAAGAACATCGATCGGCCGGTGCGGGCATACCGGGTGAGAACGGGACCTGGGGAAGCGGGCCCACCGCCGGCCGGGACCGCCTCCAGGAAGCATTCGATCGCCGTGCTCCCATTCGACAATTTGAGCAACGATCAGGAGCAACAATACTTCAGCGATGGTATCACCGAGGACATCATCACGGAATTGTCCCGCTTTTCCTCGCTGTTCGTTATCGCTCGAAACTCATCCTTTCAGTATCGCGACAAAGCCACCGACGTCAGGCGGATCGGACGCGAGCTCGGTGCGCAGTACGTCGTCCAAGGCAGCATCCGCAAGACGAGCAATCGGGTCCGTGTGACTGCCCAGTTGATCGAAGCGGCTACCGGAAATCATCTCTGGGCCGAGCGCTACGATCGTGACTTGGATGACATCTTTGCCGTCCAAGACGAGCTCGTGCGCGCTATTTCCGCGGCAATCCCCGGCCGAATAGATCGCTTTGCTGTCGAGCATCTCCGGCGAAAGGCACCTAGCAATCTCACCGCTTACGACTGTGAGCTTCGTGGCCGTTGGGCGTTTACTCATCTGGCGGAAGGCCTATCGAGTGCGCTCGATTGGTATGACAAGGCGGTCAAGGCAGATGCCAACTATGCCTTGGCGCATGCCGGCCTCGGCATGACTTGCGTATTCGGTATCCTCGCTTTGGGATTGCCGCCCGAAAGCACGCTCGATCGTGGTCGAAAACACGCACAGCAGGCCGTTTCGCTCGACGAGAATAATCCGACAGTCAACGCGTATGCGGCATTTACGTATCACATAGCGGGTGATCACCGGTTGGCTCGGAAATATGCCGAGCGCGCGGCCACTCTCAACCCCAATGACCCGTTTGCGCTTTACGTCCTTGGTTGCGCACTGAGCTATACAGGTGAACCCGAGCAGGCTCTCGAGTGGTTCGCCAGGTCAGAGCACCTTGAACCCTACGCCTCTGATGATCAGCGTCTCGATACGCTCTGCGACTGCCACTATATGCTTCACAACTATGAGAAAGTGATCGAAATTTACGAGACCTATCAGAACATCCCTGCATTCCTATATCTGGTCTTGGCTGCCGCGTACGCACAATCGGGACAGACCGACCGGGCGGGAGCCGCCGTCAAGGATTATGAGCGAAAGCGCCCTCCTGGACACGACTTGAAATCCCACATCACGGTTTGGATGCGAATGTGCTCGCGACAGGCGGATAGGGATCACTGGCTCGAAGGCTTCCGGAAGAGCGGGATCGACGTCTGAATCACGGTGGATTTTCCGACACGCCTGACAATCCGGTCGGGACCAAGTGCAGAGAGCCGAGCCACGACCTCCCCACCCCTGCCCCCTTTACTCCCCCCGTCCGCCATGCCATCCGAACAAGCGCGCTGGCTGTTCTTGGCTTTCAGCACTTTCTTGTCGACAACCGGCATCCACTTGGAGGGAAAGTGCTGCCGGCGCGGCGGAGGGCATCGATGGACTATCGCTTTCACACGCTCGACGTGTTCACCACCGAGCGTTTCGGCGGCAATCCGCTGGCCGTCGTGCTCGACGCAGATGCGTTGACGAGCAACCAGATGCAGACGATCGCTGGCGAGTTCGGCCTGTCCGAGACCGTGTTCGTGCTGAAGTCGGCGCAAGCCGCGCACACCGCCAAGCTCCGGATCTTCACGCCGGGGGCAGAGCTTCCCTTCGCCGGGCATCCGACGGTTGGCGCGGCGATCCTGCTCGCCGAGATCGCGGCCGAGCGCAATGGCCTGATCGATCAGGACCAGGACTTGCTCGTCGTGCTCGAGGAGACGATCGGCACCGTCCGCGTCGGGGTCAAGCGGCGCAAGGGCGAGACCGCATTCGCCGAATTCGATGCGCCAAAGCTGCCGGAAGAATTGGGCGAGGCGCCCCATTCCGAGCGGATCGCCCAGGTGCTGGGCCTCATGCCGAATGAGATCGGCTTCGAGAACCACCGTCCGACGGTGTTCTCGGCCGGGTTGCCCTTCGTGCTCGTGCCGGTGCGCAGCCTCGACGAGATCGCCCGCATCCGCCTGCAGACGCAGCATTGGCCGGAGGTCTTCGGCGACAAGTGGGCGGTCTATGCCTATTGCCGGGAGACGCTGCACACCCGCTCGAGCTTTCATGCCCGCATGTTCGCGCCCGGCCTCGGCGTCGTCGAGGACCCGGCGACCGGCTCGGCGGTGGCGGCCTTCGCGGCAGCGATCCACCGCTTCGATGGCACCCCGGACGGCCAGACCCGGCTCGATGTCGAGCAGGGCTATGAGATGGGCCGGCCGAGCCAGATCGCGCTCGAGCTGCAAGTCCAGGGCGGCCAGCTGAAGGGGGTTAGGATTGGCGGGCACGCGATCGGTGTCCTGACGGGCACCATAAGAATCTGACGGCGCGTTTTTTTCGGGCCGCGCTTGCATTGCTTTAAGGCTTGGGATTTATTGATTTTGGCTTGTGATCGGAGTCCGGCGCGCCGGGCCTCCCTCGAGAAATCTGGTGGCATGAGCAACACGGCGGCATGGGCAAGAAGCGACAGCGGCATCGCGGCCGTGCGCGTCATCCGTTTGCCGGCACTTGCTCTCCTGTCAGCGGCGCTTGGCCTGCTCCTTAGCAGCCCCTAGGCGACCACGGTCCGGCAACGGGCCCGCCTAGGGGATCGGACGCCGAGCGGGCACCGGTTGACGCGAGGACGCGGCCGGAGCCGGACCAAAAGATCACATCAGGGATATTCAGATGACGGCCAAGACCATCGCACCCGCCAAGGACAGGGTGGTCGATTTTCGACACGACGTTGCGCGACGGCGAGCAATGCCCCGGCGCCACCATGACCTTCGAGGAGAAACTCGACATCGCCGATCTCCTGGACGAGATGGGCGTCGACATCATCGAGGCGGGCTTCCCGATCGCTTCCGACGGCGACTTCGAAGCGGTGGCGGCGATCGCCAAGCGCGTCAAGCGGGCGACCGTCGCGGGGCTCGCGCGCGCCATCGACAAGGACATCGACCGTGCCGGCGAGGCCGTGCGCCAGGCCCAGCGCGGCCGCATCCACACCTTCGTCTCGACCTCGCCGATCCACCTCGCCCACCAGATGCGCAAGGGCGAGGACGAGGTGCTCGACATCATCCGGGCGACCGTGACCCGCGCCCGCAACCTCGTCGAGGACGTCGAGTGGTCGGCGATGGACGCGACGCGCACGCCAATCGAGTATCTGAGCAAGTGCGTCGACGCCGCGATCAAGTCGGGCGCGACGACGATCAATCTCCCCGACACCGTCGGCTATGCGACGCCGGACGAGTATCGCGCCATGTTCCAGACGATCCGCGAGCGCGTTCCCAACTCCGGCAAGGCAATCTTCTCGGTGCATTGCCACAATGACCTGGGGCTGGCGGTCGCCAACTCGCTCGCCGGTGTCGACGGCGGCGCGCGTCAGATCGAGTGCACGATCAACGGACTCGGCGAGCGGGCGGGCAACGCGGCGTTGGAAGAGATCGTCATGGCGATCAAGACGCGCCGCGATGTGCTTCCGTATGAGACCGGCATCGAATTCGAAGCTGCTCAATCGCGCGTCTCCGGCTGGTCTCAGCGGTGACGTCTTTTCCCGTCCAGTACAACAAGGCGATCGTCGGGCGGAACGCGTTCGCGCACGAAAGCGGCATCCACCAGGACGGCATGCTGAAGAACGCGAACACCTACGAAATCATGACGCCGGAAAGCGTCGGCGTCCTCAAGACCTCGCTCGTCATGGGCAAGCACTCCGGCCGCAACGCCTTCCGGTCCAAGCTGAAGGAGCTCGGCTACGAGCTCGCCGACAACCAGTTCGAGGACGCCTTCAACCGCTTCAAGGCGCTCGCCGACCGCAAGAAGCACGTCTACGACGAGGACATCGAGGCGCTGGTCGACGAGGAGATTTCCACCTCGGCCGACCGGGTGAAGGTCGTGGCGCTGACCGTCATCGCCGGCACCATGGGACCGCAGTCGGCGACGCTGACGCTCGACATCGAGGGCGCGCACCGGACTATTCAGGCAACTGGCAACGGCCCGGTCGATGCGATCTTCAACGCCATCAAGCAGATGATCCCGCACGAGGCCAAGCTCGCGCTCTACCAGGTGCATGCTGTGACCGAAGGCACCGACGCGCAGGCCGAGGTGTCGGTGAGGCTCGAGGAGGAGGGGCGCAGCGTCACCTCCAAGGCGGCCGACCCTGACACGCTCGTCGCCTCTGCGAAGGCCTACATCGCCGGCCTCAACAAGCTGGTGACCATGCGAAAGCGGGCATCGCGGATGTCGGCGGTTTAGCGCGGTGTGGGACGCGGCGGCCATCGCCGCGCCCCAAACAATGTGCTTTAAGAGGACGATCGGAAGGGCGTCTACTGGCCCTTTCCGGAAGTGGCGGACCGGGCGAGGCGGTCCGAGAGGGCGCACAAGACATCTTCGTTGAAAGCGGGCGGCGCGGCCTATGGCCGGCGCGAGGCCTTGTCATGGTTACCATGGCACGGAACTTGCGGCGGTCGAGGGGATGCGGCGCCCTGCGTGTGTAGGGTGTGCGAGGGTGCGTTTCTAATGTTGACGAACATACTGGGCGCGATGGCCGAGGACATCGCCATCGATCTGGGCACGGCGAACACGTTGATCTACGTGCCCGGGCGCGGTGTGGTGCTGGACGAGCCGTCCGTCATCGCCATCCGTGGGACCAACGGCCAGCGCACCGTCATCGCGGTCGGCGCCAAGGCCAAGCAGATGATCGGCCGGACGCCCGAAGGGGTCGAGGCCATCCGCCCGATGCGCGACGGCGTCATCAGCGATTTCGTGGCGGCCGAGGAGATGATCCGCTATTTCATCCAGAAGGCGAAGCGACGGCTCGGCGTGCTGCGCCCCCGCGTTATCGTCTGCGTGCCAGCGAGTTCGACCCCGGTCGAGCGGCGCGCCATATACGAATCGACCTTCGCCGCGGGCGCACGCAAGGTGATGATGATCGAAGAGCCGGTGGCGGCGGCCATCGGGGCCAAGCTGCCGATCGGCGAGGCCAATGGCTCCATGGTGGTCGATATCGGCGGCGGCACGACCGATATCGCCGTCCTGGCATCAGGGGGCATCGTCAAAGCGCTGTCCGTCCGGTGCGCCGGCAATGCCATGGACGAGGCGGTGATGCGCTACGTGCGGCGCGTACACAGTCTCCTCATCGGCGAAGCCAATGCCGAGCGGATCAAGATCGAGGCCGGAACAGCCTCACGCGCCAACGGCAAGGCGGTCGACGTGGTAATCCGCGGCCGGGATCTGAAGAACGGATTTCCGACCGAGGTGGTGCTCCGCCCGAGCGATGTCGCCGAGGCCCTGTCGACGCCGATCGACACCATCGCCGACGCCATTCAGCGGACCTTGGAGCAGATCCCGCCCGAGCTCGCGGCCGATGTCTCCGACCGGGGCGTCTGCCTAACCGGCGGCGGCGCGCTGCTGCACGATCTCGATGTCGAGCTCGCCCAGCGTACCGGCGTCGAGTTCTTCCTCGCCGAGCACCCGCAACATTCCGTCATCAATGGCTGCGGTTTGGTGCTCGCAAATCACCAGAGCTACGAGAGTTTTCTAATAAAGCCTTGAGAAAACATGGTAGAATAGTTATGGGCAAGGCTGACAATCGATTGCCGGACTGCCTGGCATTCCAGAACTTCCGTGTGTGGCCGTCGCTATGAGTTCATCGATGCTATGACCGGATTTCGTCACGACAGTTTCTCCCGCAGCCGTGCTGGCGCGGCGCCACCGCCACCCGGGCCGCCGCGAACCCGCGCATCCCTCGGCCTCGTCGTCTCGATCGCGCTCGCTCTGATGCTGCTGGCGCTGAGCCGTGCCGAGCACCAGTGGCTCAAGCAGCTGAGAGAGGAGTTCACGGCCGCACTCGAGCCGGCGTTGACGCTCGCCCGCCTTCCCGTCGAGGGTGCGAGAGCAATCGCCGACGCGCCGACCGGCGAAAGCGAGCTGTTGAAGCAGATTTCCGAGCTCAAGCAGGAAAACACCGAGCTCCGGCAGTGGCGGCTGCGCGCCCAGGATCTCGAAGGCCAGGTTTCCGAGCTTCGCCGCATTGTCGCTGGCGTGCCCGACCGGCAGGTCGGTATCGCCACCGGGCGGATCTTCGTCGAAGGCGATCCGACATTCGCGGCAAGCGCCATCATCGACATCGGCGCGACGCATGGCGTGAAGGCCGGCTTCGCGGCCATCAATGGCGATGGTCTGGTCGGTACGATCGTCGCGGCGGGGCCGCGCTCGGCGCGCCTGCTGCTGCTGACGGACCGCCGCAGCCGCATTCCGGTTTTCGTCGGCAAGGAACGGCTGCGCGGCATCTTGTCGGGCAACGGGGCCGGCGCGCCCTCCCTCGAGCTCGTGGCTGCGGCCACCAAGATCGAGAGCGGCGCCCTGATCAGCACGTCCGGCGAGGACGGCATGCTGCCGCGCGGCGTTCCCATCGGTCATGTCGTTACCCAGAACGGAACGCGCGGCGTGCAGCTCAATGCCGCGCTCGACCGGCTCGACTTCGTGAGCGTGCTGCTGTTCGAGCCTCCCGGCACGGACCTCGCTCAGGGCACGCTCGGCCTCGGTCAATAGCGGCAAGGGTGCGTGAGGTGAGAAACGGCCACGAGAAGTCCGCTACGCAAGGCACGCCGGGCCCGCTCGCCCGAGGCTCGCAGATGCTTCTCGTCTCGCTCGTCTTGATCACCGCCGCCGTCGCTCTCAACTTGCCCTGGCCGCTCGAGAACTCCGCGCGCGCGGCCTTGCCCTATCTTGCCCTCGCCATCGTGCACGGACATGCCTACCGGATCCCCGACGCGGTGCCGGCGCCACTCGTGCTCATCGTGGGCCTCGCAGCCGACATCGTCGCCGACACGCCGCTCGGCTTCTGGCCGCTGGTGTATCTTGGTGCCGTCGCCTGCGCGCGCGCCATGCGGCACTTGATCGGAGGCAATGCGGGCTTTGCGCTGACCGGGCTTGCCATCGCCGTCTCGGCGGTGACAGCCATCATGCTCGCGCTTGCGACCTCCTATCTCTACACACTCGCGATGCCCGATCCCGCGCCCGTCATCGCCGGCACCGGGCTCGGCGCCGTGATCGAACTGGCCGTGCTGGGTTTGGCAGGCTTCGCCGGAGGGGGGCAGGGACTGTTGCCTGCCGTCCCGCCCACCGGACCCCGCTGATGTTCGAGAAGGAGACCGCAGATGAGAAGATTCGCCGCCGGCTGACCCGGCGGTCGCTCGTCATCGGCGGGGCCCAAGCCGGCGTGCTCGGCCTATTGGGGCTCAAACTCTACGACATGCAGGTTGTGTACGGCCGGCGCTACGCGCTGCTGGCCGACGAAAACCGGCTCGACACCCAGCTGATCCTGGCCCGGCGCGGCGAAATTCGTGATCGCAACGGTGTGGTGCTCGCCGAATCGCGCGAGGATTTGCGCATCAGCGTGGTGCCGGCGCTGGCGGGCGATCTGGAGAAAACCCTCGAGCGGCTCGGCAAGCTCATCGACATCCCCGATGCCGAGCGCACGGAGATTCTTGCGCTCGCCAAGAAGAGCGATCGCTTGCAGCCGCTCGTCGTCCGCGCCGGTCTCAACTGGGAGACCTATGCCCACGTCAATATGCTTTTGCCGCAGCTCCCCGGTGTCGAGACCGGCATCGCCTGGCGGCGCTCCTACTGGCGGGGGATCGATATCGGTCACATCGTTGGATATGTCGGCCGCGCCGACCGCCGCGAGATCGCCGACGAGCCGGTGCGCCGTCAGGCCGGCCAGCGGGTCGGCAAAAGCGGTCTCGAGCTCGGCATGGAAAAGGAACTCGCCGGGACGCCCGGCTTCATCCGCCGCGAGATCGACGCCCGGGGCCGGGTCGTTCGCGAGCTCGGGCGGCAGCCGGCGCAAGCCGGGCGGGATCTGGCGCTGACCATCGATTCCTCGCTGCAGGCGAAAGTGCTCGAGCGCCTGCGGCTGGACGGGCTCGGCGCGGTGGCGGTGCTGGACGCGACCAACGGCGATATCCTGGCGCTCGCCTCGACACCGACCTTCGATACCCAGGCGCTGGCCGAAGGCGTCTCCAACGACGAATGGCGCGCGCTCGTCAGCGCGCCGGGCCATCCGCTCGCCTCCAAGGCGACGCGCGGTGAGTACCCGCCCGCCTCCACCTTCAAGCTGGTGACGGCGCTGGCCGGCCTCGAGGCCAAGGTCATCGACGAGGGTACCACCGTCATCTGCGGCGGCAGCCTCGAGCATGCCGGCCATCGCTTCGGCTGCTGGTCCTCGTCGGGACACGGGCCCGTGGCGCTGCACGAGGCGATGAAGCGGTCGTGCGACGTTTATTTCTACACCGTCGCGCGCAAACTCGGCATCAACCGGCTGGCCGAGATGGCGCGCCGGCTCGGCTTCGGCCAGACCTACCCATGCGGCCTCGCCGACCAGCGCCCTGGCCTGGTTCCCGATCCGCTCTGGAAGCTCGCCATCAAGAGCACGCCTTGGTACGGCGGCGAGACGCTGCTTGCCGGCATCGGCCAGGGCTTCGTGCTGGCAACGCCCCTGCAACTCGCCGTGATGACCGCCCGTGTCGCCACCGGTCGCGAGGTGATGCCGCGGCTCGTCAAGGACGATGCCGGCAGTTTGCAGCCGGCGCTCATGCCGATGTCGGCGGCGGCCCTCGTGGCCGTTCGAAAGTCGCTCGAGGCCGTCGTCAACGAGCCGGGCGGTACGGCTGGGAGCGCCGTGCTGACCGGCGTCAAGGCCAAGCTCGCCGGCAAGACCGGAACGGCCCAGGTGGCGCGTCTCAAGAACTACCAGGGCACCGACGAGCCGCCGGGAAGCTTGCGCGATCACTCGTTATTCGTCGGCTATGCTCCGGCCGATCAACCCCGCTTTGCGGTGGCCGCCGTCGTCGAGCATGGCGGGGCGGGTTCGAAGTCGGCGGCCCCGCTCGCCCGCGACGTCATGCAGGAGCTTTTCCGGCGCTATGTGCCCGAGCTGGTGGCCGAGCCCGCCACCGGCCAGCCTGTTGGCGAAACCAAGGGAGGTTAGGCCGATGATGCTCGCCTTCCGCCCCGAGCCCTCGGTCTGGCAAAGTCCGGCCAAGTCTGGCGGGCTATTCACGGTTGGCCTGCTGCTTCCGGTGATTGCCGCGACGCTGGGCGGTATCGGCGTGCTGGCGCTGTATTCGGCTGTCGGCGGGGCCATGGAGCCCTTTGCCATGAGCCATCTGATGCGGCTCATCATCGGCATTGCGTTACTGCTGTTGCTGGCGATCCTGCCGGCGCGCCTCTGGCTGCTCGCTGCCGCTCCGTTCTATGCCGTGGCGCTGGGATTGCTGGCAGCGGTGCCCTGGATCGGCGCGACAATCTCCGGCTCCCAGCGCTGGCTTCCCCTCGCAGGGATCAGCGTGCAGCCGGCGGAGATCATGAAGCTGGCGCTGGTTCTGGCGCTCGCCGCCTATTACCAGATGTTGCCGCGCCATCTGGTGTCCCGGCCCCTCTGTGTGCTGCTGCCGCTCTGCGTTATCGCTGTCCCGGCGGGGCTCGTGCTCGAGCAGCCCGATCTCGGTACCGCGCTCCTCATCGTCGCGACCGGGCTCGTGATGATGTTCCTCGCCGGCGTCGGCAGCCTCTATTTCGTGGCCGGCCTCGTCTCGGTCGCGGTGCTGGCACCCGTGATTTGGGCCAATCTGCACGACTATCAGCGCGAGCGCGTTCTGGTCTTTCTCGATCCGGAGCGTGATTTGCTGGGTGCGGGCTATCAGGTCTATCAGGCCCGCATCGCCCTCGCCGCCGGCGGCATGTCCGGCAAGGGATTTCTCGAAGGCAGCCAGACCCAGCTCGATTTCGTGCCCGAGAACCATACCGACTTTATCCTCTCGCTCATCGGCGAGGAGCTGGGCTTCCTCGGCACGGCGGGCGTGCTGGGGGCGTTTGCCGCCCTGCTGCTCGTGCTCGGGCTGCTCTCGCTGGGGGCGCGCGGCCGCTTCCAGCGCTTGGCCATCATGGGTGTTTCGGTGCTCGTCTTCCTGCACGTCGCCATCAACACCGGCATGGTGATCGGCCTGTTGCCGGTCGTCGGCGTGCCGCTGCCGCTGGTCTCCTTCGGCGGCACCGCGATGCTGACAGGACTGGCCGCGATCGGCATCGCCATGGGCCTCGCAGCCGCCGGTAAGGCCGATCTCGGTCCAAGGCGGCGGCCCACTTGGCGGCTGACGCGCGGGTAGCACAAATCCGAGTGTTGCCCGGACGACATGATTCGCGTCCGAGGGGTGCGAATTGCGGCGTCAGGTCGCGGCTTCCGAAGCTCGCTATGCGCACTCACCACCAGCTTTCCCCAGCCTGACACACACACCCTTGACCACTCGAAAACGCTTCCTCTGCAAGAGCTTGCGCCGATCTGGAAATATTCCCACGCGCAAATGTTTTTGCTTGCAGTGTGGAGAATCATGGCCCCGCAACGATTAGAGTTTGCCTCTTGATGATCAGCGCCTATCGTCCGCCCCGTCACGAAGGTGATCGCTACTGAGTTGAGGGCTTAGAGGGCTTGGGACCGGTGGCAGAAAAGTGAAGTAGCAACAGTGATGCGGGGGACGCATATGGCGAAGTTTCCGCCAGATCTCTCAGGTGACGCAATGACACCCGAGCTCGATCTTGGAACGCCGACCGACGCAATGCCGGTCGATGTCTACGAGGTGGTCGGGGCTATCAAGTGGTTTGATGCATCCAAGGGGTATGGGTTCATCATTCCGGACGGCGGCGGCGAGGATATCCTGCTGCACGTCACGTGTCTGCGGGCCGGTGGCTTCCAGACCGCTTACGAAGGGGCCCGGCTGATCTGCCAGGTGCTCCGGCGTCCGAAGGGCCTCCAGGCCTTCCGTATCGTCGAGATGGACGAGAGCACGGCGATCCATCCTTCGACGCTGGCTCAACGCACGCACGTGACGGTCGAGCCCGAGAGCGACTACGAGCGGGCCATGGTCAAATGGTTCAACCGCTTGCGAGGCTTCGGCTTCCTGACGCGGGGCGAGGGGACACCCGACATCTTCGTGCATATGGAGACGTTGCGCCGCTATGGCTTTACGGAGCTCAGGCCCGGCCAGTATGTTATGGTCCGCTATGGTCACGGCTCCAAAGGTCTCATGGCGGCCGATCTGCGGCCGGAAGGCGCACCCAGCCGGTTGCCGCCTCAGCACTGACATGTCACGGGCCGGTGCCTTGAGCGCCGCCCGGATCATCGGGAATATCGGAAGGGCTGCCTCGGCAGCCCTTCTGGTTTTGTGCGTCCTGCAAGCGGGGGTGGGCGGAGCAGCGAAGGCGGATGGTATGAGGCGCGACAAGCTCGTTCTGGCGATTGGCGAGACGCGCCACGAGCTCGACGTCGAGATCGCCGAGGCACCGGCCGAGAAGTCCCAGGGTCTGATGTTTCGCCGGAGTCTCGGCGAGAAAGAAGGCATGCTGTTCCTCTACGCCGAGCCGCAGGACGTCTCCATGTGGATGCGCAACACCTACATTCCGCTCGACATGGTGTTCGTGGCGAAGGATGGGACGGTCGCCAGAATCGCCGAGCGCACGATCCCGTTTTCGGAAGCGCACATCTCGTCGGGGGGGGCGGTATTGGCCGTCCTCGAGATCAACGGCGGCACGGCGGAGAAGCTCGGCCTGAAGCCCGGCGACAAGCTGCTGCACAAGGCCTTCGGAACGGCCAATTGAGCCCACGGGGTCAAGCTTCTTGACGCCACAGGCCCCTCACGGCACAAGGAGGCGGGCCTTTTTCGGGGCATAGCTCAGCCTGGTAGAGCACCTGCTTTGGGAGCAGGGGGTCGCGAGTTCGAATCCCGCTGCCCCGACCATCGGCCGCCTTAGATCGCTATTCGATCTGACGGAATCAGATCGGCGCTCTAGGTTATTGGTTTTGAGCACTTTCTTTCGACCAACCGGTTTCCACTTGGTCGGAAAGTGCTCTAACTCGATGCCGACGAACCGGAGTGTCAAAAAACATGGTTGCCCGCATCTACAAGCCGGCCCGGTCGGCCATGCAGTCGGGCGTCGCGCAGACCCAGGAATGGGTGCTCGAGCACGAGCCGATGAAGCGTCGCGAGCTCGATCCGCTCATGGGCTGGACCTCGGCGGCGGAGACCGAGACGCAGGTAAAGCTCCGGTTTGCCACTAAGGAGGAGGCGATCGCCTATGCCGAGCGCCAGGGCATCGCCTACACCGTGGTCGAGCCGGCGGCCAAGCGCGCGCAGAAGAAGTCCTACTCGGACAATTTCAAGTACGGCCGCATCGGCCAGTGGACGCACTAGGGTGTTTCCGTTTTTCGTTGAATCACTTCAACACCCTAATTCCTTGGTTTGTCGTGCTTCTTTTCGGAAAACCGCTTCGCACTTTTCCGGAAGCACTCTAAACAAGTTTGATCGCATTCTCGGTTCGATCCCGTAGCTCAGTTGGATAGAGCATCTGCCTTCTAAGCAGAGGGTCGCAGGTTCGAATCCTGCCGGGATCGCCAAGCCGGCCTAGAGCGCTATTCGATCTGACGGAATCAGTTCGGCGCTCTAGGTTGTTGGTTGTGAGCACTTTCTTTCGACCAACCGGTTTCCACTTGTAAGGACAAGTGCTCTTGCCCTGCATCAGGCGCGCCCCACTGCAACACCAGGTTATCACCCGATTGAAGTTGCCACGTGCTCCGATGCTGAATGGCGTCGCGCCGGCCCGGGGAGGTGGAACGTGCCGCGCGTTCCGGGATTGATGTGCTTTATGGTATGGTGAGAAGATCGAATAGTCAGACGTGCAGCACAACAATTTTCCGCCAAGAACCTTTCTACACTGTAGGTCGTAGCTGGTGAGGAGTTGATCATGACACTGGATATCGGAAATACCCGCGACACACCCGTGCCCGGAATTGCCAAGCAGTTCTCGGTCGCGCATTCGCGAAACGCCGGCCTCAGCCGCGTTATCGAGGTCTACAAGGAGTTCGCGGACCGGACGAACGGCTATCTCCATACGTCCGTCTTCGAGCGCATGCGGGACGGCGAGAACGACGCCGCGGTCAAGCGCTTCTTCGCGAGTACCTTCGCGGACGTGCGCATCTGGTTGCCCGAGATGTTCGGCATCTACGTCACGCGGTTTCCCGATCATCCGCTGACTTACATCGTCGTGGACAATCTCTCCGACGAGTACGGAAAATACTTCGGCAATAAAGAGCAGCAGCCTTCGCATGCTCTCCTCTACCGGCGCGTGCTCGATGAGCTCGGCGTAGCGGTGCGCGAGGACACCATGACAACGCCGGCGAAACAGACCTCGAAAGCGGCGGCCGCTTACTACGACTGGTTCCGCGAGCAGGTGGAAACGGAAGCGCCCGAGTATTTGATCGGCCACTTCCTCGCCTACGAGATCACGGATGTGCTCGACTTTCCCGACTATACGGTCGCGGCCAAGCGCATCTGGCGTAACAAGCCCGGCATACAAGAGTTCTTCAGCCAGCACGCGGATTCGGGCCATGACGCCGCCTTCGCCCGCGACCTCGAGCCCTTCTTCGAGGAGAACCGCAAGTCCGTGATCGCCGCCATGGGCGAATTGCTCGAGCAGTGGACGAAGTTCTACCGTGCGGCTTCCATCGAGGTGAAGGCCTGATCACGCCGAGGGGGTCAGACCCGCACGGTCTGACCCCGTTCGCCCGTGGCCTCAGAAAATCCTGTCGATCGGCAGCCCAAGCGCCATTGCGCCCGCATACTCGGCCTGCGGTCCTGTTTGCAGCGGGTGATAGCGCGCCGCCTGGATGTCGCGGAACCGGCGCTCCAATCCGGCCGAGCGGTAAAAGCCGGCGCCGCCCGCAAGCTCCATGGCCTTCTCGACGGCGGCGATCGCGTGACGCTCGACGAGGTGGCGGCCGATCATCACCTGGTTGATCGTCGCCGCTGACGGCGCGTTGAGGCGCACGGCCGCAAGCATCGACTCGTGCGCCATGCGGGCACCGGCAAGCTCCGTCTCCATCTGCCCCGCGAGCGTGATGACGTGCCGCGACTGCGTCTTGCGCTTGGCGAGGCCGATGGCGATGTCGCGCGCACTCTCGGCGACACCCAGATAGACCGCGTAGACGAGCGGGAAGGCGATAGTGGCGATCGTCTGGAATAAGGGATGCCACTCGCCGGCCTTGCGCTTCACGGCGATCGCGGCGTCGGGCACGATATGACCCTCGATCAAAACATCGTGTGATCCGGTGCCGCGCATGCCGAGCGTGCGCCAGGTATCCAATACTTTGACGTGCGGCGAACTCATCGGAATGCCGAAATGGAGCACCATCGGGCCTTCCTCGGCTTCCGTCACGGCGCCGGTCATCAGCAGATCGCCGGTCGGCGCGCCGGAGGTGAAGACCTTGCGGGCGTTGATGCGATAACCGCCTTCGACCTTCTCCGCCTTGCCGGAGCCCGCGATCCAGTCGGAGCCGCCGCTCGACAGGAGCAGGATGCGCTCGGCCGCGATCCGCTTCAGCAGCGGCTCGACGGGGAGCGCCTTCTGATGCGTCCAGCGCCAGGCGGGAATGGCGACCTGATGGGTATGCATGGAGAAGGCGAGACCCGTCGATCCGCAATGATAGCCGAGCGTTCGCAGCATCTCTGCAAGCGTGTCGGGATCGGCGCCGCCGCCGCCGAGGGCGGTGGGGACGCCCGCCTCGACCAGACCGGATGCTTTCAAAGTTGCGAAATTCTCGGCGACGAAGGCATCCTCGTCTGCGGTCTCGGCGCGCGTGGCGAAGGTTTGGCCCAGCGATTGGGCGATTTCGATAATGCCTTGGGTTTTCAACTGGGCGACTGCGCTCATGGCAATGCTCCTGCTCTTGTCATTGGAACGAGAGCCCGGGAGCGGCTCTCCATGACAGGAATGTCGGCGCTCGCCGGCGGTTTCTCCAGTCCTGGAAGTGTAGCGTTACATTGGCGCTTCTCTGGAACTCCCGGGAACACCGGCCTTCAGGCTAGCGCCGTGGGAGGATCCGGTACAGTATCTGTACTAGACGGGGTGCCGGGGGCTGCCAGAAACTGCCTGCAAAGGAGTTGACCCATGCCCAAAACCGAAGGTCCGCCGAGCTATGGCCAGTTCTGCCCCGTCGCCATGGCCGCCGAGATCGTCTGCTCGCGCTGGACGGCGCTGGTCGTGCGTGAGCTGCTTTGCGGCTCGACGCGATTCAACGACATCCGCCGCGGCGTGCCGTTGATGTCGCCGACACTGTTGTCGAAGCGCCTGAAGGAGCTCGAGGAGGCGGGCGTCATCGTCGCCGAGCCGTCGGGAACGCCCGGCGTGTCAGACTACAAGCTGACGGACGCTGGCGAGGATTTGCGCCCCGTGGTCATGTCGCTTGGCTTCTGGGGACAGCGATGGGTCGAATCCTCGCTCTCCCTGAAGAATCTCGACCCGGCTCTGCTCATGTGGGACATGCGCCGCGGGCTCGATCCGACGCCCTTGCCGCCGCGCCGCTGCACAGTCCGGTTTACCTTCCCCGAGGTGACCGCCGCCAAGCAGAACTACTGGCTGGTGATCGACCAGGGCAAGGTCGATCTCTGCTCGACCGATCCGGGTTTCGATGTGGATCTGTTCGTCAACAGCTCGCTTCTGAGCATGACCTCGGTCTGGATGGGCCACACGACGATGCGTCACGAGATCGACGCCGGCAGGATCGAGCTTGTCGGCGATAAAGCGATCGCCAGATCGATGCAGCATTGGCTCGGCCTCAGTCCCTTCGCGAAAGAGAAATCGCGCGCCCACGAGCGACGGCCGAAGGTGGCGTGATAGGGGTCAGCGCAGCTCGGGCGCAAAGATCAGCCCGCCGTTGCGCCAGAGTGCGTTGAAACCGCGCTGCAGGCCAAGCGGGCTCTTGACGCCGAGATTGCGATCGAAGATTTCGCCAAAATTGCCGACGGCTTTGATGACCGTGTAGGTCCATTTGGTATCGAGGCCGAGGGCGTTCGAAAAGCGGCTGTCGAGCTCGGTCAACTGGCGGACGCTCGGGCTCTCCGAGAACACCAGCGAGTCGATGTTCTCCGAGGTGACGCCGAGCTCCTCGGCATTGATGAGCGTGAACAGCGTCCATTTCGCAATCGTCAGCCACTGGTCGTCGCCTTGGCGCACCACCGGTCCGAGCGGCTCCTTGGAGAGCACTTCGGGCAGTACGACGTGATCGTCTGGCGCAGTAAGTTGCAGCCGCTCGGCCTGGATGCGCGACAAATCGGCGATAAAGGCGTCACAACTGCGGCCATCATAGGCCTGCCGGGCTGCTTCGGTGCGATCGAAGGGAATAGCTACGAACGGCATGTTCTTGCTGTTGAAGAAGTCGGCGACGCTCGTCGTGGCGGGCGCGCCGGCGAGCAGGCAGATCTTCGCCCCCGACAGCTCGAGCACACTGGTGACCCCGAGATCGCGCCTGACCATCAGCGACTTGCCGTCGAAGAAGGTAACGCCGACGAAGCGCAGCGACGCCTCGGCCTCGAGCGAGATGCGCCAAGCCACCGAGCGGGAAAGGACATCGACCTCGCCCATGCGCAGTGCGTTCTCCGCCTCGCCCGCCGTCAACGGGCGGAACTTCACCTTGTCCGGCTGGCCCAACACCGCCGCCGCGATGGCCCGGCAGAAATCGACGTCGTAACCCGCCCAACGCCCGGACGCGTCGGTGATCGAAAATCCGGGAATGCCCTCGCTCACACCACAAACGACAAAGCCACGCTCGCGCACGAAGTCGAGCGTCTGCGCACGAGCGATTGCAGGCAATACGGAAAGAAACGCCAGAGAAACGAGCATGGCAAATCGCAAGCTCGTTCCGGCTTGTCGTCGGCGCGGCATCGCAATCCTCGGCGGGCTCGACATGAAACCGGCCCCACACCGGCTGTCGGCGACACACTTCCGCATTTGAGCCGCTCCGGTCAAGGCCTTGACGGCCTTTTCGAACTAGGCCAAAGCCCGATCCTTGGGCGAAAGGATGCATGTCATCATGGTGAGCAAAGGCCCGAAGGCGCCACGGCGGCAGTCGACCGAGATCGTGCATCGGGGCCGCGCGCCGTTCGACCAGTACGGCTTCGTCAACACGCCGGTCTATCGGGGCTCGACGGTGCTGTTTCCCGACCTCGAGACGCTCGAGAGCGGTAACCAGAAATACACCTATGGCCGCAAGGGCTCGCCCAGCATGTCGGCGCTCGAGGACGCGCTCGTGCATCTTGAGCAGGGCGACGCGTGCTTCCTGACGCCTTCCGGTTTGTCGGCGGTGACGACGGCGCTGCTCGCCTTCGTCCAGTCTGGCGACCACCTACTGATCGCCGACACGGTCTACCAGCCGACGCGGCGCTTCTCGGCCGAAGTGCTGACGACACTAGGTGTCGAGGTCGAGTTCTATGATCCGATGCTCGGCGGCGCGGTCGCCTCGTGCGTCAAGCCCAACACCAAGCTCATTTACGCGGAGAGTCCGGGCTCGCAGACCTTCGAGGTGCAGGACCTGCCGGCCATCGCGGCGGTCGCCCAGAAGCACGGCCTCGTCATGCTCGTCGACAACACCTGGGCAACGCCGCTCTATCTGAAGCCGCTGACACTCGGCGCCGATGTCGTCATCCACGCGGCGACGAAGTATATCGTCGGCCATGCCGATGCCAATTTGGGTGTCATCGTCTGCAATGAGCGGGCCTTGCCCAAGCTCAAGCGCATGGCCTGGTCGCTCGGCACGTCGGCGGGCTCTGAGGAGATTTTCCTCGGCACGCGCGGCTTGCGGACAATGGAGGTGCGGCTCGAGCGGCACAATCGCTCGGCGTTGGACATGGCGGATTGGCTCGCCGGCCGTCCCGAGGTGGAGCGCGTACTGCATCCCGCGCTGCCAGGTAGTCCGGGTCATGAAATCTGGAAGCGCGACTTCAAGGGCAGCACGGGGCTCTTCTCCGTGCTGCTGAAGCCGCATGCGAAATCAGGCCTCGCCGATATGCTCAACGGCCTCGAGCTCTATGGCATGGGCTATTCCTGGGGCGGCTATGAAAGTCTCGTCGTTCCCTTCGATCCCGCCAATGGCCGCACCGCCAGCTCGCCCATCGGCCAGGGCACGGGCCTCAAATTCCACATCGGCCTCGAGGACGTCGCAGATCTCAAGGATGATCTGGCCGCCGGCTTCGCGCGGCTCAGGCGGAACGCGTAGTTGGCGCGCAACTTGTAGGTTCAGCATGACGTGTGGTCAGCGTCGCCTCACCCGATCAGCCCGTCAAGGAAGCGTGCGCCTCACCTCGTAGATCTCCTCGATGCGCGCACCACGATGGGGGCCCGTTGCCACGAACTCCCACGTGCCGCCGGTGTAGGTATCGAGCAGCTTGGCGCCCTTGACGACGATCCAATGACCGGTGCGGCCGGCCCTGATGCCGAGGAGGTAGTAGGTGAAGGCGCTCCTCGGCCGCTGCATCCACTGCCAAACCGTCGGGCGCTGCTTGGACTCGAGATGGGTGAAAGTTCCGGCCGCCCGCATTTCGTATCCGTACATCGATAGCGCCGCGCCGACATCGGCGGCGGTCGTGCCCTTGATCATGCGTCGCCGCAGGTCCTCGCCATCACGATGGGTGTGGATCGCCGCCTCGACGCTGGCGACGGAGAAGCCCGTGATGGCCGAGACGACCGTCGGTCCGCAATAGGCGGTGCGACCCGTGTCGTTCTGGGTATCGTTCAAGGTCGATGTGAGCGGAAGGGGCATAAGGGGCGCCGTGGTCGGAGCCTGCGAGGCCATGCTCGCGCCGCTTCGGTTAACGAACAGCTAACACCACTCCCTGCGATGGAATGCCGCCGGGGGCTGCATTTACCTCGCGCCGTCAATTAACTGTGGCGGACGGCGTGATTGCTCTAGATGCAGGAAGGGTGCGGCCACAGGCATGGCCGCGCCGTCGTATGTCGTATGGAGTAGCATCGCATGCAGTTCCCCAAACCGGCCGCGAGCGCCGCCGACCGCGTCGGCTCCTCGCCCGCGCGCGGGGGACTGAGGCACGCGACCCAGATCGGCGAGCGCGGCTGGGAGCCTGCGAGCCCGCACTACTCGCCCCTCATGCATCCCTTCGACAAGGGCCTCAAGATCTACGCCCGCCTGCGTTTGGCCCGCCTGGCCCACGAGGATGTCGAGGCGAGCCAGCGGCGCATGCTGAGGAAGCTCGTCGCCAAGGCGGCCAATACGCGCTTTGGCCGCGACCACGGCTTCGCCTCGATCCGCACTGTCGAGGACTACCAGTCCCGCGTGCCGCTCAGAACTCACGACGATTTCTGGCGCGAGTATTGGCAGCCGCATTTCCCCAGGATCGACAACATCACCTGGCCGGGCGTCTATCCTTTTTTCGCCATGAGCTCGGGCACAACGACGGGGACGAACAAGTACATCCCGATGACGCGCGCACTGATGGATGCCAACTCGAACGCCATCGGCGATCTGTTCGTGCATCACTACAACAATGTCGTGCGCGACCGCGTTTTCTTCGGCAAGATTTTCTTGATCGGTGGCTCGACCGACATCACCGAGGAAGCGGCCGGCATCGGCTCCGGCGACATGAGCGGCATCGAGGTCAAAGAGGCGCCGTTCTATGCGCGCCCCTGGCTCTTCCCGCCGCCCGATCTCGCGCTCATCGCCAACTGGGAGGAGAAGATCGACCGCCTCTCGCGCGCGGCCCTCAAGGAGGACATTCGCGCCATGATCGGGCTGCCGAACTGGCTGCTCGTGTTCTTCGAGCGCTGCTTTCAGTTGCGCCCCGGCGCGCGCACGCTCGCCGACATCTGGCCCAACCTCGAGGTGATCTTCCACGGCGGCATGAGCTTTGCTCCCTACCGCCAGCGCTTCCGCGAGCTGCTGTCGGGCCGCCCCGCCGAGACGCGCGAACTCTACGCGGCGAGCGAGGGCTTCTTCGCCAGCGCCGATCGCGGCGACGGCGAAGGCTTGAGGCTGATGACCCACAGCGGCATCTTCTACGAGTTCGTGCCGAAGGCGGAACTCGGCAGTCCGAAGCCCACGCGCCACTGGATCGGCAATGTGGTGGCGGGCGTCGAATATGCCTTGGTGCTGACATCCTGCGCCGGCCACTGGTCCTATATCATCGGTGACACCGTGCGCTTCCTCGAGACACGCCCGCCGCGCATCGTGGTCACTGGGCGGACGAAGTATTATCTCAGCGCCTTCGGCGAGCATCTGATCGCCGAGGAAGTCGAGGATGCCGTCGGCAAGGCCGCCGAGGCGATCGGCGCGGATATCTCCGAGTGGTCGGTCGGCGCGGTCTGGCCCAAGGCCGGCGAGAGCGTGGGCACGCACCGCTACTATGTCGAGTTCGCCGATCAAGCCGTTGCTGGGCCCGCCCTTGACCGCTTCCGCGATCTCATCGACGCGCGGCTCGTCGCCCTCAACGAGGACTACCAGCGCCGCCGCGCCACGGGCCTGGGCATGCGGAGCCCTGAGATTTGCGTGGTAAAGCCCGGTGGCTATGCCGCCTGGATGAAGAGCCGCGGCAAGCTCGGCGGACAGCACAAGGTGCCCCGCCTCATCGCCGACCAGAGCCTGTTCGATGGCCTGCAGGCGTTCATGGCTTCGGGCGGCTACGCGCGCTGAACAGTTTCCGCTTCCCGGCCGGTCAATGTTCTGTATGATGCCCTTCAGGGGCGTTGATGGTGTGTTGAATAGCCATGCGGGTGGTAGCGCCATGGTCTTGCGTCTCTTCGCGTTTCTGGCCGCCGCGCTTGGAGCAGCGTCGCCTGCCCTCGCCCATCACCCGATGGGCGGATCGTTGCCGAGTTCCGTGTTGGAGGGACTTCTCTCCGGCCTCGGCCATCCCCTGATCGGTCTCGACCATGCCGCTTTCCTCCTGGGCGCCGGCATCGCCGCGGCCTTCCTGCCGAGCGCGTTGACGGCCGTCCTCGGCTTCGTTGCCGCGACCATCGCCGGTTGCCTGCTCAACGTCTACGGCGTGACGTTGCCCCTGGCCGAGATCGTCGTGGCGGCGTCCGTCGTGCTGCTCGGCGCGCTCGTGCTATCCGGGCGAAGGGTCGCCGGCTCGTCCTACGGCGTGCTCTTCATCGTCGCCGGCCTGTTCCACGGCTTTGCCTATGGCGAGAGCATTCTGGGCGCCGCCCAGCCGCCGCTCGCCGCCTACCTGATCGGCTTCGCGACGATCCAGCTCGTGGTTGCGCTCGCCGTGACGGGCCTCGTCCGCGTCATCTGGAATGCGGCGACCCCGGACACCATCAGCACGCGGCTAGCTGGCGCGCTCGTCGCCGGCATAGGTGCTGCCTTCCTCTTCGAGCAGGTCGAAATGCTGCTCATCGGAGCGGCGGCATAGCCGCCTCCCGCCAGGGCTAATTCACAATGTCAAAGAGCGGCGCCCGGGTCCGGACCCGAGCGCGGACTTGGTGCCGCGGCCGGCATCTCTCGAGCGATGCCGGCCGCGATACGGTCTGGCGCCGATTGTGAGGCCGTGGAGAAGTGCGGGGATTAGTTTTCCGGGATATCGGCGTTAACCGTTAATGCCCGCTCGGAGTGATGCGAGCGGCGTTCGCTCCACGGGTGGCATGCCATGAGGGATATCGTTGCCAAGATCACCGGCAAGAGGCGGCGTGCCAGGTACCTTTGTTACCGCAATCTCACCGTCCGGTCGTCGGGACGGAGTTTCTCCATCTCGGCGTCGGTCTCTTCGCGTTGGGCCAAACCGAGCTTCTCGAACAGGCGCTCGGCGGCGATGAGCCAGTTCGTGTAGTAGGGCCGGCCGAGACCTTCACGCTCGCTCTTGGCGATCTCCTCGACAAGCAGGGACTGGAAATCTTTCCAGGCGAACAGGCCGCGCTGGTTGAGGTCGATCACCATGGCGAAGGCGCGGGCCTCCCAGGGCTCGACGAAGACGGGCCCTTCGGCATTCTTCGGAATGTCGAGGCCCGCCGGGAGACAGGCGACGCGTTTGGCGACGTCGTCGGTGCTGAGGCTCATGGCGTCTTCTCCAGATAGCTTTCCCAGACATCGAGCGTGACGCTGTCGCCCTCCACCGCTTCCTCGCCCCAGAGCTCGCGCGCGCGGAAGTCGATGCGGTAGGTCCATTCGGTGCGGGGCTGGCCCGCGGCATTGGCATCGGCCAGCACGAAGGCGCCATAGAAGGCTTCGATCACGCCCTGCTTGTCACGCGCGTATCTCGGCAGGCGGGTATGGCCGGGAATGCCGTGGGCAATCGTGCGAACACGCGTGCCAACGGCAAAGCGCGGCGGTGTATTGGGCGGCTTCCGGTTCGCTGTCATGCCACCGAAGATGAAACCGGGCGCCACCTCGGCGGACATGGGCTTCGGCGTGCCGAGCTTTGCGGGAAGCGGCTGCGGCGCTCCGCCCGCCAGCTCCGCGTCGGTGACGACTCCAACTGCTTTCAAGCAGGCGATATTTCCCTCGAGCCACTTCTCATAGTAGCTCGCGGTAAGGTAGTGACCGGGCTCCATGCGCTCGATCGCTTGGCGAACATGATCACCGCCGAAGGGCAGCGCTGTGCGTACGACGCGTGAAAGCGCGAACATGCGGCCATGCCATTCGGCGTGAAAGCCCATGGTCTCCGGCTCGTCGGCGATCGGGCCGAAGCCTTTCAAGCCTCCCATGTCGTGCACGCCATCCATCAGGCGGGTTCCAAGTAGCGATCCCAGAGATCGAGGGTGAGTGTGTCGCCCATGCGTGCCTCGGACCCCCAGATGTCGTGCGCCTGGAACACCACCGTGTAGAGCATCTCCGGGGTCTGATCGCCGTGCGTGTTCAAATCCGCGACGAGGAACGCACCATGGACGGCCTCGATTCGGCCCGCCTTGCCACGCGCATAGCGCGGCAGCCGCGTGTGGCCGGCAGCGCCGTGGCGCTTGGTGATGATCC
The DNA here is from genome assembly GCA_963741525.1 of uncultured Alphaproteobacteria bacterium. Classification (GTDB taxonomy): domain Bacteria; phylum Pseudomonadota; class Alphaproteobacteria; order Rhizobiales; family Hyphomicrobiaceae; genus JANNSX01. Next base: position 313,165 of record CAVUIW010000027.1, on the reverse strand, counting down.
GATCGCCCACTTTGAAGCGCTTGGCCAAACCCGCATCCGGCCGGCTCTGCGAGGCGCCGCCGAAGATCGCGGGCACGACGACGCCGGGTCGCGCTGCATTCGGATCAAGCGGCGCCCGAGCGACGCTGTCCGGGTTCTGAAGCTCGGCCTCCGTGATGGCGCCTCGCGCGAGCAGCAGCCCGGTCAGTGCGTCGAGCCATTTGTGGTAATAGCTGATCGACAGATACCGATCCGGTGCGATGCGCTCGATGGCCGGCCGGAACTGATCGTCGCCAAAGACGACAGCGAACGGCACCGCCATGGTCATGGCGAAGACGCGCTTCTCCCACTCGGCGTGGAAGACAGGCTCATTGTCCTCGAGTTCCACCCGGCCGAATCCGTGTAGGCCGCCCATGTCGTGAATAGTGTCCATTAGCCAGGCTCCAGATGGCAGTCCCACAGATCGAGTGTGAGCGAGTCGCGCGGATCGGCTTCCGGGCCCCAGATGTCGGATGCCGCGAAGACGACGGTATAGAGGATGTCAGGCGTCGGATCGCCGGTGCTTACCCGGTCGTAGACGAGAAAGGCGCCCCTCACCTCCAGGACGCGGCCGGGCTGATCGCGGGCGTATCGGGGGAGCCGCGTGTGGCTGGCAGATACATGGCGCTTCGTCATGACCCGATCGCCCGCCTCGAAGCGCCGGGTCAGGCCGCCGGATGGCCGGGACTGCGGGAAGCCTCCGAAAATTTCGGGCTGCACCTGCTCTGGTTTCATGGCCTTGGGATGAGGCGGCGCGACCGTCACGCTCGCCGGATCGGCGAGTTCGGCCTCAGTCACGCAGCCGTGCTCGATCAGCAGGCCCGTCAGCATATCGAGCCATTTCTCGTAGTAGCTCGCCGATAGATAGCGCCCGGGTGGAATACGCTCGATGCCGGGGCGGAATTGGCCGGGGCCGAAGAGCGCGCCGAATGGTACGGCGCTCGCCATCGCATAGACCCGGCCCTCCCACGCAGCGTGAAAGACCGGCTCGTCCATCTCCTCGATGATCCGGCCGAATCCGTGCATGCCGCCCATGTCGTGAATGCCGTACATGCGATCAGCTCACACCAATCCCGTACCGATCATGCCGTTGCGGGTGACGAGGTCGGCGAGCTTTTCCTCGCTCAATCCGTCCGTGCCGGCAGGGCGCTCGGGCAGCACCATGTAGCGCAGGTCGGCGTTGGAATCCCAGACGCGCACGGATTTGCCCTCTGGGAGCGTCACGCCGAATTCTTCCAGCACCTTGCGCGGCTCGCGGATCGAGCGGGCGCGATAGGCCGAACTCTTGTACCAGACGGGCGGCAGGCCGAGCACCGGCCAGGGATAGCAGGAGCAGAGCGTGCAGGTGACGAGGTTGTGTTGCTGGGGCGTATTTTCGACGACGACCATGTGCTCGCCCTGGAGGCCGGAAAAACCAAGCTCGGCGATGGCGGCCGTCGCGTTTTCCAGCAGGCGCTGCTTGTAGGCCGCATCCGTCCAGGCCTTGGCGACGACGCGCGCGCCATTGCGGGGGCCGATCTTCGTCTCGTAGGTCTCGACGAACACATCGAGCGCCGCCGGATCGACAATGCCCTTGGCGGTCAGCACCTTCTCCAGTGCCTTGACGCGGAGCGCGACGCCCTTCTCCTCCTCGTCATGATCGTGACCGTGGTGATGATGGTGGTCGTGATCATGGTCGTGATGATCGTGGTCGTGTCCGTGGCCGCCTGACATGAGATGCTCCCTATCCTTGAGTGCCGCGCGCGAGGATGGCCTCAGCCTCCGCCACGATCCGCTCGACGATTTCTCCCGCCGGCTCGACCCCGTGAACCAGCCCGGCGCTTTCCCCAGCATAGAGGCACATAGCCTCGATGTCTCCGGTGAGGCCGCCTTTGGGCGAATCGTCGGAGTAGCGCTTGACCATCTGCCCGTCGGCATGGCGGGCGATCACCTCGCCTTCACCGGGCCGCAAGCCCGGCTGGCCAGCCGCCCGCCAGCGTTTCACCGTCGAGTTGACGATGGCCCGGTGCGGCGCGTTCGGCCAGTCGAGGTCGAACAGGGTCGTATGGATCGTATCGGTCTCGCCGGCCTTGACGATGGCCGCCCGATAATCGGGATGCGTATCCGACTCCTCGGCGGCAACGAACCGCGTGCCGAGCCAGACCCCGTCGGCGCCGAGGCAGAGAGCGGCGGCAAGTCCCCGCCCGTCGGCGAAGCCACCCGCCGCGATGACCGGCACCTGAGCTCCGACCGCGTCGCGTACGGCCGGGATCAACGTCATGCTGCCGACCGTGCCCCAGACGTGACCGCCCGCCTCGACGCCTTGCGCGACGATGATGTCGATGCCCTGATCTATCGCGCGCTTGGCCTCTTCGGCGCTGCCGACCGTCATCATGGTCGTGGCGCCGACCGCCTTGCACCGGTCGAGGTAGGGCGCGGGATCGCCCCAGAAGAAGGAGACGAGCTTGATGCCCGCTCCGAGCGCCGCTTCGAGCCGTTCCTCTTGGTCCCACTGCACGACGAGGTTGATGGCGATGGGGCTGGTCGTCAGTCCCCGCGTCTCGGCGATCATCGAGCCGAGCATTCCCGCGGGCGTCCAGGAGATGCCGAGCATGCCGAGGCCGCCGGCATTCGCGACCGCCGCCGCAAGCTTTGGCGTCGCCCCGATCGGGGCCTGGACGATCGGGTGCTTGAGGCCGAGGCGTCTGGTCAGCCGGGTTTGCATGTCAGCCGAGCTCCAGCACGACGCGGCCGGTGATCTTGCCCGCGCGCATGCGCTCGAACACCTCGTTGATCTTCTCGAGCGGCTGGCGCTCGTTGATCGAGTACACCAAGCCGCGCGTCGCGAAATCGATCGCCTCCTCCAGATCGAGGCGCGTGCCGATATTGGAGCCGCGAACCGTCAGCTCCGTGTTGACCAGCCCCGCGATCGAGGCGCGGATCGCATCCTTGTCGCCGCCGGGGAGCCCAATGAACACGACCGTGCCGGCGGGTCGGAGCACCGTCATCGATTGCTCGAAGGCGCGCGGCGAGACAGCCGTGACGAGGGCTGCGTGCGTGCCGCCGATGGCTTTCTGGATTTCCGGGCCGGGCTCCTTGTCCTTGGCATTGACCAGCAACTCCGCGCCGAGTTTCTTGGCGAGCTTCAGCTTGTCCTCGGCGATGTCGACGGCGGCGACGCGCAAGCCCATGGCGCGGGCATATTGCACGGCGATGTGGCCGAGCCCGCCGATGCCGAGCACCGTCACCCACTGGCCGGGCCGGGCGCCCGTGCGTTTGAGGCCCCGATAGGTCGTCACGCCCGCGCACAGGATCGGTGCGATCTCGACCATGTCGATCTCGGATGAAAGCCGCCCGCAGAAGGCGGCCGGGGCCACCATGTATTCGGCATAGCCACCGGGCTTGGAATAGCCCGTCGCCTCGGTCTTCTTGCAGATCGTCTCCATGCCGGCGAGGCAGAGCTCGCAGACCCCGCAGCTCCAGAACATCCAGGGCACGCCGACGCGATCGCCGATCTTGAGATCGCTGACGCCGTGGCCGAGCTTGGCGACCGTTCCCGCCGCCTCGTGACCGGGGATCAGCGGGTGCACCGGCCCCGGATCCCAATCGCCGTCGATGGCATGAAGGTCGGAATGGCAGACGCCGCAGGCGACGACCTTGATGAGGATTTCGCCGGGCCCGGGCTCTGGCACCGGCATCTTCTCGATATTCCAGTGGTCCCTTCGGCGTCCGCTGGATCGCGGCCCGCATGGTTTTCGGCACGGCCATGTCTTGCTCCCTGGTTTCGGCGAGCGAGCCTGCCGTGAAGTGGGGGAAAGATGCAATGCGGGGTGGTGAGGTGCGTAACTCAACCCTTCTCCCGGCGCTTCGCGCAACTCTCCCCGCAAAGGGGAGGGCCGATCGAAGCGAGGTACTTGCGACGTGGCATTTGAGTTACGCTGCACCGGCAGCGTCGATTGCTGCCGGCCCTTTCCCTTGGGGAGAGGGTGGCGAAAGCCAGGAGAGGGGTTGAGCCTTGCGCGGTCTCTCCCGCTGCGCAATCACCCCGGCCCCGTCGCAACCGGCAGCGCGGGATCGGCGCCCCATTCGGACCACGAGCCGTCGTAGAGTGCCGTCTGCTTGTGGCCGAGCACGGCGAGCGCCAGGAGGTCGACCGCGGCGGTGACGCCGGAGCCGCAGGTGGTGGTGATGGGGCGCGAGAGATCGATGCCCCGCGCTGAAAACGCACGACGCAAGTCGTCGATCGGCTTCAGCGTGCCGTCAGCGGCGACGAGTTCGCTGAAGGGGACGTTCTTCGCGCGCGGCATGTGACCGCTTCGCAGCCCGGCGCGCGGTTCGGGCTCCCGGCCCTCGAAGCGGCCGGCCGAGCGCGCGTCGACGATCTGCTCGGCACCGGTCTTCAAGGCGGTGGCCACGTCGTCGCGCTCGCGCAGCAACTCGCGGTTGAGGCGGGCGGTGAAATGCCGCTCGACCCGGCGGATGGGCGGGCCGTCCTGGGTGGCGCGACCTTCCGCGATCCATTTCGGCAGGCCGCCGTCGAGAACGGCGACGTCCTCTTTCCCCATGGCGCGGAACATCCACCAGACGCGGGTTGAGCTGTAGAGGCCGATTGAATCGTAGACGACGATGCGGGCGCCGTCGCCGATGCCGAGCTTCCTCATGCGGGAGGAGAACTTGACCGTCGATGGCAGCATGTGCGGGAACGCGCTCGTTTCGTCGCTGATCTCGTCGATGTCGAAGAAGACGGCGCCGGGGATGCGCTTCTCCTGGTGCTCGGCGCGCGCGTTGCGCTCCGTCGCCGGCATATGCCAGGAGCCGTCGACGACGACGAGATCTGGGGCCGCGAGATTGGCGGCGAGCCAGTCCGTTCCGACGAGCCAGCGGTTGCGATTGTTTTGCATTCTGCCCCCACAACATTCAATTCGCGCGAGTGTTCGCGCGCACCTCCCCTCCCCCCTTGAGGGGGAGGGCGGGGTGGGGGTGCTGCTCGGACTCGGAGTCCGCAGCTATCCCCCCATCCCAAGCGCATAGGGACTTAGCTGCTCACGCATCTAAGTCCAAGGCGCTTGGCCTTCCCCCTCACGGGGGGAAGGAGGTCCCACCAAGATCCGCCAGCATGCGCGGTGCTATCACTCAACAGCATTCAAGCGAGCCGCAATCTCACCCGCCGATTGATCGCACCCTTTTTCTCGATTTTCTCGACGATGGTCGTGCCGATCTCCGCCGTCGAGCGCACATGCGTGCCGCCACAGGGCTGCAAGTCGCACTCGGCGATCTCGACGAGGCGCACGCGGCCGCGCCCCGTCGGCGGCTTCACCAGCATTGTACGCACGAGCTCCGGCCGTGCCGCCATCTCCTCGTCGCTGATCCAGCGGTGGCTGACGGCGCGCGCGGCCGCGACATGGGCATTGATGCGGCCCGCAAGCTCGTCCTTTTCGAGGACGGCCTCGGGCAGATCGAAGTCGAGCCGGCCTTCCGCCTCGCCGACCTGGCCGCCGGTCACCGGCGCACCGACGACCGCGCAGAGGAGATGCAGTGCCGTATGCGCGCGCATCAGGCGGAAGCGGCGGTCCCAGTCGAGTTCGGCGACAAGCGCATCGCCCGCTGCGAGCGTCGGGCTTCCCTCAGCCGGGACATGCACGATGGTGCGGCCGTCGCTGTCGTAGACGGTGGTGGCGATGGCGATCTCGCGGCCATCGGCAAGACAAAGCTTGCCGCGATCGCCCGGTTGCCCGCCACCGGTCGGATAGAAGATGGTGCGATCGAGCACGAGCCCGCCGCGCTCGTTGACGGCGTCGACGCGCGCCTCGCAGGATTTGAGATAGGCGTCCTCGCGAAAGAGTTCCTCGGTCATTGGCTCAGCTCTCGACCGGCACAAAGGCGCTCGGCAATTTCATACCCCGGCTCGGCAGCCAGTCGGGCAGCGGCAATCCCTTCGAGGCGAGGAATTCGCGGTTGAACAGCTTGCTCTGGTAGCGCGTGCCGTGATCGCAGAGCATGGTGACGATGGTATGCCCCGGCCCCATGTCCTTGGCGAGCCGCATGGCACCCGCAATGTTGATGCCGCTCGAGCCACCCAGGCACAGGCCTTCCTCCTTAAGAAGGTCGAAGACGATTTGCACCGCCTCGGCATCGTCGATCCGGTAGGCCTTGTCGACGGGCGCATCCTCGAGGTTTTTGGTGATGCGGCCCTGGCCGATGCCCTCGGTGATGGACGTGCCCTCGGACTTGAGCTCGCCCGACGTGAAAAAGCTGTACATGGCCGCGCCATGCGGATCGGCGAGTGCGATCTGGATTTTGCTGTTGCGCTGCTTGAGGCCGATGCCGACGCCGGCGAGCGTGCCGCCGGTGCCGATCGCCGAGACGAAGCCGTCGACCTTCCCGCCAAGCTGATTGAAAATCTCCGGCGCCGTGGTGTCGATATGGCCCTGCCGGTTGGCGACATTGTCGAACTGGTTGGCCCAGATGGCACCGTTGGGCGAGGTTTTCGCCAGCGCCTCGGCGAGGCGGCCCGAATACTTCACGTAATTGTTCGGGTTCTTGTAGGGCACGGCCGGCACCTCGACGAGCTCGGCGCCGAGCAGCCGGATTGCGTCCTTCTTCTCCCGCGATTGGGTGTCGGGGATGACGATTACGCATCTGTACCCAAGCGCCGCGCCGATAACGGTCAGGCCGATGCCGGTATTGCCGGCCGTGCCCTCAACGATCGTGCCGCCGGGCTTTAGAAGCCCGCGCTTCTCGGCGTCCTGGATGATGAAGAGGGCGGCCCGATCCTTGACCGATTGGCCAGGGTTCATGAACTCGGCCTTGCCCAGAATGGTGCAGCCGGTCGCCTCGGAGGCGCGCTTCAGCTTGATGAGGGGCGTGTTGCCGACGGCGTCGACGATCGATCGGGCGAAGGTCAAGTTGGGGCCTTTCAGGCGGTGTCCAGTGTTTGGCGAGAGACTACCGGGAGGGCCTGGAGGCGGCAAGCGCGGGGCGTATGCTTTACAGGACCAGGGGCGACCGGTAGACCGGCACCGGAGCATTTTCAGGCGAAGTGGCTACCCGGTTCGCCGAAGAAAATGCGACCAAGCAAGTGTTCAGGGCGGTTAGCTCAGTGGCAGAGCGCCTCGTTTACACCGAGGATGTCGGGAGTTCGACCCTCTCACCGCCCACCATTGATTTCATTAATTTTTTCACAGGTTTTCGCACTGACTTTCATACTCGACGAGGGTGTTGGCGTGTACGCCGTGCCTGCCGCGACGCCGGTGAAAGGCTGAAAGGTGTTTGTGCAACGTGAGGCTTGGCCATATTAGGTCCCGTCCTCCTGCTAGAGCATTTTTCGATCTGACGGAATCGGGGGGATGCCCAAGGGACGCGAACAGTGTTGCATGCTGGAGACCGGCGGAGGAGGCCGGTCGGCATGACGAAACCTCTTTCGAGCGACCTTCGTGAGCGCCGTGTAGCAGCAGTCGAGGACGGTATGAGCTGCCGGGAGGCGGCCGAGCAATTCGGCGTGGCCCCGTCGTCGGCGGTGAAGATCGTGGGCGGCTGGCGCTAGACTGGGAGCTTGGAGCCACGCCCGCAGGGCGGTTCCCATCGTCGCTGTCGATGTAGCTCTCTCGTCGACGCCGCAGAGGAGGCAAAGTCGTTATGGAGGAGTTGACACTTGGCGAGTGTGAAGTGTTGCGCACCCTGGCGTTGCCCGATGCGACCCGGCAAGGACGGAAGATATGAGTGGAAAATCATTGCGCACCTCCGACGTCATCCTTGTGCCTATGAAGGAATTGCGCAATCCGACGCTTGAGTTGCGCGATTTCGGGAGCTGTGCCGCCGCCGAAGGAATTCTCGAACAGCTCCTGCTGAATTTGTGTTGGCAGGCCATTCCATTGCGAGAGTACGGCCGCGCCCAGGCACTGGAGGATGTGCCTCTCTTGCTTACTGAGAGGCGTCCGATACCCGGGCCGCTTGCGTGTTGGCGTCCCAAATGCGCCTCCTTCGGCCTCCCACCTTTGCAAGGCCACCGCGTGAGAAGTCTTACAACAGCCGCTTCCGTGGGATCGCATGGGCATACACTCCAGATGGTGATCTAAAGCTCGCAGTCCAGAGCTACATCACGCTTCGTATTGTGAATTCCTGTGCCATGGCGGGCGTATGTCTATTGGCGGCTTTGTGGGTCATCGATTTGTCACGGTGGTGCGGTGGACCTTCCATCGTTCGACGGTAGATGTATCGCGGCGTCTGGCGGCGGGCGCTGAATCTCCTCAGATGGCGCTCAGGGTGTTTCCGTTTTTCGTTGAATCACTCCAACACCCTAATTCCTTGGTTTGTCGTGCTTCTTATCGGAAAACCGCTTCGGATCCCGGCCTTCGCCGGGACAGGCTTTTCCGGAAGCACTCTAGGGTCGACTGCGACAGCAGCTGCCGTTCGGCCACGGTTGGCCTCACTATCCCTGATTGACCCGCGCTACTTCCGGCTTGACGGCGATCAGGCTTTCGATCGCCTTCACCTTGCGACCGACGAACAACACATTGGGGATATCGATGGTCGTCTTGTTGGCACCGCTGGTGGTCAGCCTTAGGTCGCCGGCGCCGAGTCCCAGAATGATGTCGTGAAACAGGTCCTGGCCCTGCTTCTCGAAAACGAGGCCGTTGGTGTCGTAGCTGCGCGCCTGGCCGCCGATCAGCCGCTCCTCGACCATCTGCCCAGGCCGGACTCGCCAGACGATCAAGCGGTCGAAGACGAAGAAGGCGGCGAGCCAGATCAGCAGCAGCGTCGTCGAGAACAGCATGTAGAAGCCCATGTTGGCGCGCGCCGATAGCTGCGGGATCGTGCGAAGGATGTTGTCCCACCAGCCGAACCAGGCAAACAGCACGACGAAGAACGCCACCGAGATCACGGTAACGACCGAGTAGATGCCGCGCAGCTTCGTGGTGGTGAAGATGACCAGCAGCACCAGCACCGAGATGAAGAAAATCCCGGGGTTGTTGCTTGGATGAACCCGATCGGTGAATTCCGACGCGAATGCCACGTCGACGCCCTGGAACAAGCTCGAAAGCGCGCAGATGTAGCCGGCCACCCACGCCGGCCACCAGTAAACGATGTTGGAATGGCTGATGATCTTGACGTCGCGAGGGGCAAGTACTCCCGGCTGAACGATACCACCGGTAGAGCCAACGTCATCGTTTGTTTGTTGCTGGACCATGCTCACGTCTCCTAGGGGACGTCGACCTCAGGCCCCAATTGGGGGCCATCGACCGCTCGTCAGGTTGTCAGGAATTCGGCAATGCCGTTGAGCGGCTCGACGCGCTCGCAGATGATCTTGAAACTTGCCAGCAGCGGGACAGCCAGCAGCACCCCGACGAGGCCCCACAGCCAACCCCACAACAGGATGGCGATGAAGATCGCAACGGGATTGAGCAGCAGGCGGCGTCCGACAACGAACGGCTGGATTCCCTGAGAGGCAACGCCGACCAGAACAAACAAAATCGCCGGTGCGGCCAATGCCAGCGTGAGGCTGTCAAAGGTTTGAACACCCACCAGCGTCAGCACGGCGACACTGGTGAGTGCGCCAACGTAAGGAACGAAATTGAGTACGGTGACTAGCACGCCCCATAGTAACGGGTTGGGTATTCCGAGGACAGCGGCGACTATTGCCATGGCCGCGCCCAGACAGACATTGATCGCCGTGAAACTGAGCAGGTAGAAGGAGATGTCCGTCTCTATCTGCCGGGTGATCTCGACCGCGCGCTTCTTGTCGCGAAATGACGGAATGACAGTCACGAGCTTGCGCAGGAAGACGTCACCGGAGGCCAGCAACAGGAAGCTGAGGATGATCACAGAGATGATCGAGACGGCGACCTGCGGCGTTCCCGAAAGGACCAGATCAGTCAGCGCCGGCTGCACCACGCGAACTTCTTGCGGACCGGCATCGTCCCCGGCTTGTGTGGCTTCCTGCAATTGGTCCGTCGCCTTCTTGATTTCCGCAAATGGCTTCCTGAACGCGAACAGCTTCTGTTCGATTTTGCGCAGGCTTTCAGGGGCCTTTTCCATCCAAGTCTGTGCAGGCCCCAACAGCGCGATAGTGCCGGTCCCGACAATACCGATCGCTGCGACGACAACGATCGCTGCAGCGAGCAGTCGTGGCACACGCAGCTTTTCGATCAACTGCACGGCCGGTGACAGCAGCATGCTGAACATGACGGCGGCGGCGATCGGCGCGAGCAGCGAGGCCGCGAAATAGAGGGTGAAGAAGACAACGATGACCGCGATCACGGTCAGTGCGATCGAGCGGCTCAGCGTTGTCAAAGGCAACTCTGCATCACCGGTTGCCTCGGGCGGCGGATCGACGAACGCGGCTGTTGAGCTGTGGCTTGCCATTCGAACCTCGGCAGCGATTGCAAGTACCTAAGAGCGCTATTCGATCTGATGGAATCAGATCGGCGTTCAAGGTCGTTGGTTTTGAGCACTTTCTTTCGACCAACCGGTATCCACTTGGAAGGACAAGTGCTCTAAGAGCCGTCGGTCCCCGGTGCCCCGTTTGGTCAAATCCCCGTTTTTGCGCCGGCGTGGGGCCGCAAAATTCTAGGTCGCACACTTTACCTTGCGTGTCGGAGAACCGAAAGGTTCGGAGCGCCGCTATGGCCCTTTGCGTGTGGCCGGTGACCCGGGGATAGAGCCGTGCGCCCACACCCCGGGCCGGCGTGTTCAGATGGTGACTTCCGGCAGAACCTTGGCCTGCGCGGCTGTCAGTCCGAGCACCACCCGATCACCTTCCAGCTTGAACTGCGAGGTCTTCACGGCAATGCGGGTTTCGCCCATGCCGAGGAAACCGCCGATGTCGGCGTGAAGGCCGATCACCATGTTGTCTGCGTTACGCTGGAAGGACACGACCTCGCCGAGGTTCTTGCCGTCGGAGCTGTACACCGATTTGTCGATCCAGTCTTTGCCTTGAGCCTCGGTGAGCACGATGCTGTCGACGACAGTCGTCGGCATATCGATGGTGGCAGCTGGATTGGTGATCTCGGTGACATCCTTGCTGACCGGTGTCGGGACGGCGCTGCCAGCGGGCTTGGCTGCATCGGCGGGGGCAGAGGCCGGCTCGGTTGCTGCGGCTGATAGGGCGAAAGCACTGATCAAGGCCGTCGCCAGACAGAGTTTACGGATCATGATGATACTCCTCGTGTGAAGCCCGAGGCCTTCCATTGCGCCGAACGATGGTCATCGGACATGGTCCTTTCGGGCGTTTGTCTTCACCGGTCCCTCGACGAGGGACCGGTTCGTCGTCGATGCTGGTGTTGAGAGGGATGGGGGATCACCCGCGGATCGACGACAATCAGGCTTTCGAGTTTGCCGGCTGGGCATCCGGATTTGCTGGGGCCTGCTTTGCTGGCTTCGACGGATCAGGCCTGACTGGCGGATCACCCGGCTTGCCTGCGCCATCGAGTGGCTTCTTCGCCGGATGCTCCTTGGCATCAATCGGCTTGGCACCTGATTTGGTCGGTGCAACGGTCTTGCTCGGCTCGTTCTTGTGCTGCTCGTTCATGGTGTCCTCGTTTTTATGATCAATATGGTTGAGATGTTCGGACCAATGGCCGGGCCGCCACGTGAATGATGGAGCGGTCGAATTGGCGATGGTCGAACCTGTCGAACCCACACCGTCCTGAAGGCTGGGAATGACATCTAGGCTCCGGCGTGGCGGAGCGTCAGAGTCGGAATGTACTCAGACGCACAACTCATCTGAGGTTGCCGGGTAGGCATGGCGGAGAACCTGCCCGTCCCGTGCCCGCGAAAGATGACTTTGCACCCGCCGTGAAACGACAGCGGCGCGGTGTGGGTAGATTCCGATCCTACCGGGATCACCTACCCCCTGCCTATGTTCTCTTCATCAGCCTGGGTGATCGGATCGCCCAGCGGGAAGTGCCCCAGTAGGGAGAGAGAAATGTACAGCGCACATGTGACCTCACAACATCCACCCCACGTCACGGCATTGTTCAGCGATGGTGTTCATTCTTTCCAGCTCTTGGAGGGCGCCACCATCAGCGACCTGGCCGATCGCCTCGGCACCCTCTGCGCTTGGCACGCCAGTCAGCCACTCGCCGTGCATGTGAAATTGGACTCGGACCTTTCCGGCCGATGACGGTTGCGTAAATCCCCGGCCCTGCGCGGCGGGCCCATTCAACAAAGGATGAGATCAAATGGACAAGGCTCGGATCAGAGGCGCTGCCCAGAAACTGAAGGGCAGCTTCCAGAAGACCGTCGGCAAACTCACCGGCAACAAGGCGATGGAAAACGACGGCAAGATCGACAAGGCCAAGGGAGCGATCAACACCCAGGTCGGCAAGGCCAAGGACGCACTGCGCGGCGCCAACAGCGCACGCGGTAAATGAACCAGACTGCCGGTTAGAACCCCATCAACATCACCATCATGCGCGGCGACGCGTGCCCCGGCAACGGGATGATTTTCGCCGAGCCAAGGCGCCCATGGGCGCCGAACAAAAAAGGACAGCAAAATGAACTGGGATCAAGTCGAAGGCGACTGGAAGTCGTTCAAAGGCAAGGTTCAGCAACAGTGGGGCAAGCTTACCAACGACGATCTCGATGTCGTCGCCGGCAAGCGCACCGAGTTGCTGGGTATCCTGCAAAAGCGCTACGGCCACGACAAAGAGCAGGGCGAAAAGGCCATCACCGAGTGGCTCAACAAGAGTTGAATGAGGATATGACCATGACACGACTTTTCACTGCGACCGCGATCGCCAGCCTGCTGGTGCTTGCATCACCCGCCGTTGCCATGACCGACGCAGAATGCGCCGCGAGCTGGACCAAGACGGACGTCAACAAGACCGGCAGCGTCGATGAAACGGCCGCCCGCCAGTACTTCGCCATGCTGCGGGTCGCCGGCAAGCCGATCACCGAGGGCAATCTGACGCAAGCGATGTTCCTCGAACACTGCAAGTCCGGCCATTTCGACGCGGCGATGGTCGAGCCGGGAGCGCCGCTCGAGGGCGCCAACAGCTTCACTGAAAGTCAGGCCCAGGACCGGATCGTTGCCGCCGGCTTTTCCGAAGTCTCGACGCTTGTCAAGGACGAGCAAGGCGTCTGGCGCGGCACCGGCTCGAAGGACTCGGCCGTCATGAAAGTTGCCGTCGACTTCAAGGGCAACGTTGTTTCGCAGTAGCTCAACTCGAAGGAATTCAAACATGCAGACGCACAGCAGAGTCTACGACAGCCACGCACACGCACAGCGCGCTGTCACCGATCTCGAGGCGAAAGGCATCCCGTCGAGCGATATCAGTCTGGTCGCCAACAAGTCGGCCAGTGATGAGTCGAGCGAGTCCGACGACAACGCGGCGACGACCGCGGGTGCTGGCATTGGCCTCGCACTTGGAACCGGCGTGGGCCTCCTGACCGGGCTCGGACTGATGGCAATACCTGGACTTGGACCGGTCGTCGCGGCCGGATGGCTGGCGACAACCGCGGCCGTTGCGGTCGCCGGCACCGCGACAGGCGGCGTGATCGGCGCCCTCATCGACGCTGGGACCTCGGAATCCGATGCCCACGTCTACTCGGAAGCGGTGCGCCGTGGTGGCACGCTGGTGACGGTCAGGACCAACCATCCGTCGGCCGATATCGACGCGATCCTCGACCTTCACAACCCCATCGATACGACGACACGCCGCAAGGACTACGAAGCCGGAGGCTGGACCGAGTTCGATGAGAACGCCGCTGCGTATCGTCCGGCCCAGAATGAGGTCGACCAGAAGCGGGCGTCATCCATGATAGGGCGCTAGCGGAAGTGGTGGTGGAGGGGGGCCGGCAAGGGCGCCCTTCCACCAGCCCGGCCGACTGAACAGGGCTCGTCCGTCAACAATTCCACAAAGGGAATCAATCGAGATGAAAACCCTCTCCGACGCGTTCGTGCATACGCTTCAGGACATGTACTACGCTGAAAACAAGATCACCAAGGCGCTACCGGCCGTGATCGCGGCCGTCGGGAGCGCCGATGTCAAGGTCGCCCTGCAGGCTCACTTGAAGGAAACCCAGGAACAGATTCAGGTGCTGTCGAAAGTATTCAAGAGCCTTGGAAAGACGCCCGAGGGCAAGAAGTGCGACGCCATCGAAGGCCTCGTCAAGGAATGTGAGGGCGTCATCGAGGAGGCTGAGCCCGGCGTTGCCAAGGATGCCGCGCTGATCGGCTGCTGCCAGGCGATCGAGCACTACGAAATCGCCCGTTACGGCACCCTGCGCGAATGGGCAAAGGCGATGGGAGAGTCCGATGCACACGACCTTCTGTCTGGAATACTGGACCAGGAGAAGGCCGCGGATCACACCCTGACCCACCTTGCGGTCACCGCGGTCAACGCTGGTGGCAAGACGAAGAAATTCGCGGCCAAAGCAGCGGCGTAAATCGGCGCAATGTCGAAGCGACATTGCCAGACGAGCGAGGCGCCCATGCCGATTGGAACTTACCTGCTACGCTGGCCGTTGATTTCCATCAATGCAAATCATGAATGGAGAAGATTATGAGTGTCCTAGTAGCCGGGAATGGCGTCGTACCATCGAATGGTCAGCCGGCGACACAGAATTTCGTCGGTAAGCAAGCGAATGACCAGTGGCTTGCCCGGGTATTCCTCGGCGCCAGTGTTCAGAACGCCGAGGGCCAGACGGTCGGCGACATCTATGACCTGGTGTTCGACAACAAGGGGCAGATCAGCTCCGCGGTGCTCGGCGTGGGCGGATTTCTCGGCATGGGAGAAAAGATGGTCGCGATACCGTTTTCATCATTGACCATCGATACCGGTGCGGACGGTGCCCGCCGGATTGCCGTAAGCCTCGGCCGGAATGAGCTTATGCATGCTCCCACGTTCGAGGCGACCGAGAAGACGACCTTCGACAATGTCCGCGATATCGCCGCCGGCTTGGGCAGCAAGGCATCCGATGCGGTTGGCGGGCTCAAGGATCAGGCGGTCCGAAAGATCGATGCGATGAATAAGGACACGCCGAAGGCGCTTTGACACGTCGCATCGGTTAAGTGGGCAGGCGCTCGGTCAGTGAAAGAGCGTCCGCTCATTTTCCTCTCGCAGCAACAGCTTAAACAAACGGAGAATTTCCATGCAGTTAGAATCCCTCATCATCCTCCTGCTCATTGGTGCCGCAGCCGGCTTCCTTGCGGGCTTGGTCGTCAAGGGCTACGGCTTTGGCATGATCGGCAACATTGCCGTCGGCGTCGCCGGCGCGTTCATCGGTGGTTGGCTGCTACCGCAGATTGGCCTGTTTCCAGGCGGTGCAATTCTCGGCCAGATTGTATCGGCGACAATCGGCGCGGTGCTGTTGCTGATCCTGATCCAGTTCGTCCGCAGGGTCGCTTAACATAGATCTGAGATCTGAAAGGAGATGGGCCATGCCTCTCGACATTGCTCATAAGGCCTTGATTGTCGTGGCCGATGGCGTGGGAGCTCGCTTCTTTCGCAACACCGGTGATTCCAGTAAGCTTAAGCTCGCCAGCGAAGGCGAGATGAAGCCCTCGCATTTGGGGAGCGACGGTCCTTCCGGCCATCGGCCGAAAGACTTGTCGCATCAGGAAACCGATGAAGCGACCTTCACCAAGCAACTGGCCCACGAGCTCTACCGACGCGTCCATGCCAAGGATTTTGCGGCACTGGTGCTGATTGCCGATCCGCAAACGCTCGGCCAGATTCGTCCGCTCCTGCACAAGGAAGTGCAGGCGGCGATTGTTCGCGAGGTCCACAAGACCCTGACAAAAGCCACGGTGGCCGAGATCGAGCGGTCGCTCGGCTAAACATCGTACCACGATAGCGAGCGTCTCATCGCCTAATCCCGGAGCGGGTGTGCGCACCCGCGCTCGCATCCTCCGCCGCCGGGGGGCGTGGAGGTTGTGACAGTGTCACGGCCGTTTGACGTGTCTTTGCGAGGAGCGAAGCATTGGCAAATGAAAGCAAAGACGATGCCGTCATCGTCATCGATAACGCCGGGCTCGTCGTCAACTGGAGTGCGGCGGCCGAGCGTATTCACGGCTGGGCGGCCAGTGACATCGTCGGTAAGCATTTTTCGATGTTCCATGTGCCCGATGCGTCCGAGAAAGGTCAGCACAGCGGCAAGCTTGACCTAGCAGCGCAGAATGGATGGCTGGCCTTGGAGGCCGAGAGGGTTCGCAAGGACGGGACACGGTTTCTGGCGGAAGTCGTGATTACAGTGCTGCATGATCGCGATGGAAAGCTGAGCGGCTTTGCCAAGATCATTCGCGAGATCCCCACACGCACGACGGCGTTGTCGCCGGCACACGCCGCCTCAGACAGGTCCGTGACGTCGCCGGGGGAGCGGCCTGCCGCGCTTGGACTTACTGATCAGGCCGACATTGATGCAAAAGTGCGCATCTCTGAAATTCGCTATCGGCGTTTGTTCGAAGCAGCACAAGATGGTGTGCTGTTGCTTGATCCCGGCACACGGAAAATCACCGATGCCAATCCGTACATTCTGAATCTGCTGGACTATTCGCTCGACCAGCTGGTGGGCAAGGAATTGTTCGAGATCGGCCTCCTGCGGGACGAGGCCGCCAGCCGGGAAATGTTCGAACGTCTCCAGAGGCACGACCAGGTTCGCTATGAAGACCTGCCACTCGAAAGCCGCACTGGCCGCCACCAGGAAGTCGAGGTCGTCGCCAATGTCTATGATGAGAACGGCCGCTCCGTGATCCAGTGCAACATCCGGGACATCACCGAGCGCAAGAAGGTGGAAGAGCACAACAAGATGCTCATGGCCGAGGTCAATCATCGCTCCAAGAATTTGCTCGCGGTCGTGCAAGCGGTTGCAAAGCAGACGGCGCGGCGCGGCGATCCGGCGACCTTCATCGATCGGCTGTGCGATCGCATGGATGGACTGGCCGCCAGTCAGGACCTTTCTGGTCAGAAACGAGTGGAAGGGGGTCGCACTCATGGATCTGGTCAAGGCGCAGGTCGCTCACTTCAAGGACCTATTCGGGACGCGCATCCTCATCGAAGGCACTCCGGTGCAACTGTCCCCGGTTGCTGCGCAGGGGATCGGAATGGCGCTCCACGAGCTTGCGACCAACGCCGCGAAGTACGGCTCCCTGTCAAATCTCGACGGTCGTGTCGTCGTCTCGTGGCGCGTCGCCTCCGGCAGCACACCCGAGAGCAAGCCAACCCTAGTTTTGCAATGGCGTGAGGAAGGAGGGCCGAAGAATCACCGAGCCACCGCTACATCAGGGCTTTGGTCGATTGGTGATAGGACGAATGGCCGAGGCCGCCGTCGACGGAAAGTCCGAGATCGACTTCAGAGAAAATGGACTGTGCTGGACTTTGACCGGATCGGTCATGGGCAGCCTGAAAGGAGACCGGGCCTCACCTCCCGAGCACCATGTCACATGAATCAGAGACGCGCAGAATTCTCATCATCGAGGATGAGCCGATGCTCGCTATCGACCTGGAGGATACGCTGAACGACGCAGGCTTCGAGGTTGTCGGCATTGCCGGAGGACTCGAGCAGGCACTCGCTTTGATCGGCAAGTCCAATTGCGACGCGGCGATCGTCGATGCCAATTTGGCGGGCGTGAGCGCTAGTCCAGCCGCGAGCGCGCTGACCGAGCGCGGAATTCCTTTCGTCGTGCTTTCCGGATACGCTCGCGAACAGCAATCCGAAGAGTTGTTTGGCTCGTGCTATCTTCAGAAGCCTTGCCGTCCCGCCCATTTGATCCGCGCACTCACGGCGCTGATCGACCGATGACACAGTTCATCAGCCGCCGCGTCGTGATCAGCGGATTACCGCTGCTGATCGCCGGCTGCGCGACCCCTCATATTGCACCTTCCGCGATAGCACCGCTCGCCAACGCTGCTGCTGACCCGTTCCCCTATGGCCCGGTCGCAGGCGAGCCTTTCGCCATCGCCGCGCTCGACCTCGAGAAGATCGACCCGGAGCTGCTGCGCCGCGAGGTCGTCTATTCGGGGCCATATCCCTTTGGCACCGTGGTGGTCGACATGGACCAGCGGCGCCTCTTTCTGGTGCAAGCCAATGGGTCGGCCTTGCGCTATGGCATTGGCGTCGGCCGCGAGGAAGCACTCAATTTTCGCGGTGCAGGCATCCTGGCTCGCAAATCCGAGTGGCCGGCGTGGACGCCAACCCAAGGCATGATCGCCACCACGCCGCGCTATGCGACCTATGCCGGCGGCATGCCCGGTGGCCCTGAAAATCCGCTGGGGGCAAGGGCGCTCTACATCTATCGCGATGGCGTCGACACCCACTTTCGGGTGCACGGCACCAATGCACCCAAGAGCATCGGCAGGATGGTATCGAGCGGCTGCATCCGCATGCTCAACCACGACATCATCGATCTCTATGATCGCGTACCTGTCGGCGCATCTATTGTCGCGCTGGCGAGCTGAGGCGGTCTCGGGGCGGCGGCGAGTGTTTGCTGCATGGTTCGCGCGACGTCGTGCACGAAGAATGGCTTGCGCAAGACGAAGGCATTCGCCCTGATGGCGCGACCAGGCGATTGGTCGCCTCCATTTGCGGCAAACGTGCTACCGTCTCTGGCAAGTCGTCGATTAACGACTTGAAAGAAGGCGCTGATGCCAGTTGGTCGCTCTGATAAAATGCTGACGGTACGCCCGCGGCCCGAAGGGCCGGCATCCGCGGAGCTTCGATCGAGGATAGAAGAACTCGAGGCGATCAACCATCGATTGCGCCAATCGCTGGAGGCTGCGGAGCGGCGCGCGGACCGCGCGACTGTAGTCGGGGTGGAAGCCCTCGCGACTGCTTGCCATGATCTTCGCCAGCCGTTGCAGACGCTGCTCCTCTTGCAGGGACTGCTGGCCAGGTCGGTCGAGGGCAAGAAATCACAAGAGCTGGTCGCCCGGCTCGACGCGACGCTCATCACCTTGACGAGCCGGATTGCCGGGGTCGCGCTCGACCCGATAGCAATGCCGCTGGAAACGCCAGTGGCGATGCCTCGGTCGATTTTGCCGCTCGCCGCGTGTCCGAACGATTCGCCGGTAATCTTGGTGGTCGACGACGACCGGGAGTGCCGCGTCACCTTGCGAGAGGTGTTGGAGGCAGATGGTCACGACGTCGAGGATTACGCCAGCTGCGAGGAGTTTCTCGCCGCCTACCGGCCCGGTCGCGAAGCATGCCTTCTGGTCGATGCCTATCTGCCGGGGATGAGCGGATTGGAGCTGCTGGAACGATTGCACCAGCAGGGAGATCGGATTCCCGCGATCATGATCACCGGCAACAGCGACGTTGCCATGGCGGTGCAGGCGATGAAGCTCGGAGCTTGCGATTTCATCGAGAAGCCGATCAGCGGAAGCGGGCTATCGGCTGTCGTTGTTCGCGCCCTCGCCCTGTCGCGCGACGGAAACCTGCACTTCGCCTTGCAGGAAGAGGCGGCGAGGCACATGGCGAGCCTCACGCCCCGCCAACGCCAGATCATGGATCTGGTTCTGGCCGGCCACCCGAGCAAGAACATCGCCTCTGACCTCGGTATCAGCCAGCGCACGGTCGAGAACCATCGCGCCGCGATCATGAAGCGCACAGGCGCAAAATCGCTGCCGGCGCTGGCTCGCCTAGCGGCCGTTGCCGAAATCGCGGGAGATGCGGAGCGCAGCCAAACAGCACCGCCCGACTGCGCGGGCACGGTTTCTTGAGAGCGGACTGACGCAATATTCTCCGACCCGGACTTGGTCGCACTCCAGCAGGTCCTGAACCGCAGCACGTCACGATGGTAGCGGCTGGTCCATCAGAAGACCGGCACCTGAACCCAGACGCGATACACAGTCCAATGGGTACGAACCGCCCCGGGTTTGCCGGAGGCTCCAACTCTCAAGAGAGTGGAGCCACGACGAACGAATCAATTCGACTGAAATTCTTGCCGGAGGTGCGTGAGCGCGCCGTGCGAATGGTGGCCGAGCACCGGGGCGAGCACCCGTCGCAATGGGTGGCGACCGTCTGGATCGCGGCCAAGATCGGCTGCACGACACCGCGCGCTCGAGCAGAGTTCCGAGGTGCTTGGCCAAGACCCGCAGCGGAAGCCCGTGCCGATCCACCGCAGTGAAGGGCAAGGCGAGATGCCTGATGCACGACGGATCAAAAGGCAGCGGCGCTCCGTTCGGTGAACGCAATGGGGCTTGGCCTCACGGCCGGGCAACGAATGAGGCGATTGCGCTTAGGCGGCAGGTCTCGAAATGGCTCGCCATGCTACGAGCTACCGCCTGTGACGCGAGTGAAGAGTAGCAGCTCGCTTCTAATCCGTTGCGCCCGGGTGGCGCCCCGACGCCAGCCGCGAATGACGTCCCAATCATAAACAATTGAAATCACTTGGTGCCGGCTACAGGACTCGAACCTGTGACCCCCTGATTACAAATCAGGTGCTCTACCAACTGAGCTAAGCCGGCAGCCCGACGGCGATAATCCATATGCCATCGCCGGGCCGGGACGTCCACTCGGCAGGCAAATCCGAACTTTTTCATGCCGTTAGGCCTGTTACCATTTTCCTCCATGGCTGAAACACGGATGTCATTGTGCCGGGAACGAACTTTGGCGATACTGTGGGCGATCCGCCCGGGCCCCGCACGGCGGGGATATGGTTCGACCAAGGAGAAAACCCAATGCTGAACCGCTCGATCCGCTACACACTCGCTGCTGGTGCGCTGGCCGCACTGGCCATGACCGGAGCCCAGGCCGCGAGCATTCCGGCCACCACGGCCCCTGCCGCCGACGCAAGCCTCGTCCAGGTGCACAACTACTGCTCCTACGGCAAGTACTACGTTCACTACTGCAAGAAGTGGGGCTATGACGGCTACGGCAACAAGTACTGCCGCAAGTGGGGCCACCAGCGCCAGGGCTACTGCGACAGCTACGGCGGCTCGAGCGGCGGCAGCTACTGATCGGCTGCGCTGACGGTCCGTAGGGCCTGGAGCTAAGCACTATCTGCAACTCGAAAGGGGCGGTTCGCGCGGCAGGCGCGGGCCGCCCCTTTCTGCGTGACGGTCCCGGATCCTGAACGGCCCCATTCATGCAGGGTTCAGCTTCGCGGCCTTAGCTTGGCCCAACTCGGCCGGCACAGTGGCGGGCCAATGGGTCCGGGACGGCCGGACATGAGGGGCCTCTATGCCGCGTGAGGGTTAAGCGCGGCATGGGCCTCGCACCAACATGGGGGAAGCCGATGAGCTTCTGGAAATCCTTGAGCGTCGTCGTCCTGGCTCTGACCATGGCCGCGACCAGCATTGCAACGGCCGATGCCGGCAGCCGCCGTCATAAGCGCCATTACAGCCACGACAACTCCGGCCGGAACCTGGCCGTTGGCATCGGTGTCGGCCTCGTCACCGGCGCAATTCTCTACAACGCCACCCGTCCGCGCCATCGCGGCCCGGGCGTCACCTACACCTATTCGCCGGGCTATGACGAAGAGGTCTGCTATCGCGGACCCAAGGAGTGCCATAGCCGCTGGAATTGCTGGGTGAACTACCACGGCAACGAGGTCTGCGAGAAAGAGGTATCGTGCCGGCGCCCGCTCATCTGCGAATAGCGCCCGACTGAAATTCTGAAGACCTATCGGCGCCGTGCCCCCGTACGGCGCCGTTTGCTTTTCAGAGCGAACGCCGCGCCAGTGTGGCGTCGCGCCATAGTTGACCAGTAGCGCTGCACGGTCGGAGTCAACTATGGCGCGATGAACGCCACACGAAGCTCATGTTATTGCTAGTGGCCCTCATGTCGCGCCAAAATCGGACGGACGCCCGGCGAGCATTCGATTTTGGCGCGACGGGCCACTAGCGCAATATGATGCATCGAGATGGCCGCGGCGTTGGAAACGTTGAGGCTGGCGAGCGCCCCCGGCGTCGTCAGGCATACGAGGCGGTCGCAAAGCTCCTTGGAGAGCCGCCTGAGGCCCCGCTCCTCGGCGCCGAGCACGAGTGCGATCGGGCCCGCGGGGGCGGCGCTGGACGTCACCACATCCTCGAGCGCGTCAGGCGCATCTCCATCGAGGCCCAGCCTCAGAACGTGCTTTTCGCCGAGTTCGGCGAGCGCTTGCGCCAGGTTCGGGACATGCAGGACCGGCACCAGCTCCAAGGCCCCTGATGCACTCTTGGCCAGCGCGCCGGAGGAGGGTGGGCTGTGCCGCCGCGTCATGATGATGGCGGCGACACCGAAGGCTGCCGCCGAACGCAGGATGGCGCCGACATTGTGCGGATCGGTCACCTGATCGAGCACGACGATGAGGGGGTTTGGCGATGATGCCAGGACCTCGTCGATTGTTGGCTCCTCGAGGGGGGAGGTCTCCAGCAACGCGCCTTGATGCACGGTATCGTTGCCGAGCTCTCGGTCGAGATCGCGCGGGGCGACGGCCTCGGGCGTGAGGGGACGGACCTGCAAGGCATCGCCCAGACGGTGGGACGCATTGTCGGTCAACAACAGACGCTTCACCTCGCGCTTGGGATTGCGCAGCGCGGCTTCGACGGCGTGGATGCCCCAGATGAGAATCCGGTCCTCGTCCTCGGGCTCGGCGTGACGTTTCCAGTGCAGCCGGCGATCGGGGCGCGTCGCGTCGCTGGTGCGCTCGGGCCGGGGGTCACGGTGGTCGCGATCAGGCCGTTCGCCCTGAGGCTTGCGATCTTGGCTCTGATCCCCGTCGGTTGGTTCTGACCGGCGTTTCCAGGGTTGGCGGCGCTCGGGTCGGGGCGCGTCGCTTGTGCGCTCGGGCCGGGGGCCACGGTGGTCGCGATCAGGCCGTTCGCCCTGAGGCTTGCGATCTTGGCTCTGATCCCCGTCGGTTGGTTCTGGCCGGCGTTTCCAGGGTTGGCGGCGCTCCGGGCGCGGGGCGTCGCTGGCGCGCTCGGGCTGGGGGCCACGGTGGTCGCGCTCGCGGTGATCGCCGGAAGGGCGGTCTCGGCTCCTATTCTCGTTCTCGGCCTCCGGGCGGCGCTTCCAGGGTTGGCGGCGCGCGGGGCGAGGGCCGTCGCTGGGACGCTCAGGCCTGGCGTCCCGGCGGTCGCGCTCGGCGCGTTCACCATGATCCTTTTGGCCGGGACCGCGATCCTCGGATCGATCCTTCTGCCAGGGGCGGCGCGGGCCCCGGCCCGCGTCGGAGCGGGGACCTTTCGGATGCACGTCCGGGCCGGATTTCCGCTCGCCGTCGGCACGTTTCTCCCGCCAGGGCCTGCTCGGGCGGTCACTGCCGGTCCGGGGGCCGTCGGTGCGAGGTGCCTCGCGGTCGTTCTGGCGCTCGCGGAACGTGCGGCGCGGCTTGTCACGGGATCGGTCGGGTGGTCGGCTC
Organism: uncultured Alphaproteobacteria bacterium; assembly: GCA_963741525.1. Classification (GTDB taxonomy): domain Bacteria; phylum Pseudomonadota; class Alphaproteobacteria; order Rhizobiales; family Hyphomicrobiaceae; genus JANNSX01. The sequence goes on along the minus strand of CAVUIW010000027.1, from coordinate 289,884 downwards.
ACGGTCATGGACTCCGGGGAGGGCTTGGGGGCTCTCTCTAGCATGCCGCAAACCAAATGCACGTAACGCCCGGGCCAAAGGGTTGACACCCGGTAGCTCCATTCCCATAACCAGCGTCTGCCGCCTCGTGCGACGGTTCGCAAATGCCGACAGGCACCTCAGCGGGCGATGACGGCATTTGCGAACTTAAGTCGCACGAGGATGCCTATGGTTTCTCGTGTCCCTTATGTCCCGCAAATGCCGAAAGTGCTTGCTGAGAGTTCATCGGCATTTGCGGGACGGGACACGGGCGGCATGGAGAGGTGCCCGAGTGGCTAAAGGGGGCGGACTGTAAATCCGCTGGCTTCGCCTACGCTGGTTCGAATCCAGCCCTCTCCACCAGTCTTCATACGCCCCGTATGAGCTGACCGGCGCGCGCTGGTGTTGAGGGGTTGGCGCCGGGCTCTTACAACTCCGTCTTTCAGATCCGCCGGAGGCTGCCCGTGTCGAAAACACCCTGCATCATCACCGTCGCCATCACCGGCTCGCTGCCGCGCAAGAAGGACAACCCGGCGGTGCCGGTCACGGTCGCCGAGCAGATTGAATTCGACGCACGCCTCGTTCGAGGCGGGCGCGACGCTCGCCCATCTGCATGTCCGCAACGACGATGAGACGCCGACCTCGGATCCCGAGCGCTTCGGTCGCTTGAAGGAGGGCATCGAGAAGCACTGCCCCGGCATGATCGTGCAGTTCTCGACCGGCGGGCGCTCCGGCAAGGGCGCGGCCGAGCGCGGCGGCATGCTGTTCCACAAGCCCGACATGGCCTCGCTGACGACGGGCACGGTGAATTTCCCGATCACCGTCTACGAGAACACGCCCGATCTCATTCGCGCGCTCGCGTCGAGCATGCTGGAGCACGGCATCAAGCCGGAGATCGAGGTGTTCGATCTGTCCATGCTTTATCAGGCGATCCGTTTGGCCGAGGAGGGGCTGCTGAAGGCGCCGCTGCACGTACAGTTCGTGTTCGGCGTGAAGAATGCGATGCCGGCGATAAAGCAGGTGTTGGACTTCCAGGTGGCCGAGTTGAAGCGCCTGATGCCGTCGGCGACCTGGACGGCGGCGGGGATCGGCCGCTCGCAGCTCGAGGTCAACCGCTGGTCGCTCGAGATGGGCGGCCATTGCCGCACGGGCCTGGAAGACAATGTGCGGATGGATCGCGATACGCTCGCGCCTTCCAACGCGGCGCTGGTGGCGCGGCTCGCAAGTCTGACGGCGGATTACGGGCGGCGCCCGGCAACGGCCAAGGAAGCGCGCAAGATCCTGGGGCTTCGGGGGGCCGCGTAATCCACATCCGGCCGGTCTGATCCGTAACGGTGACGCTGCGAAAACAACTCTCTCAGAATAAAATCAGCTTACTGATTCGTTGTGGCAGGAACAGGCGGAGACACCCATGGCCTGGGAATTCAATGCGTTCACGGGAACGCAAACCGGTAGCGACGCGACTCGGTTGATTTTTCTTGCTGGGCCGGACATGCCTGCGGGCTACGAGATCCGCATCGTCGGCGCCGGGCTCGGATTCGACGAGGGGACCGGTGCGCTGACGGGGACGATCACGTCGTTCCAACTCTACGACCCGGCCTTCCTCTCCAACAGCGGCGTGCGCCAGACGATCTCGGTTGCGCTCGCGGATCAGGCGACGCTTGCGGCCTCCATCACGAGCTTCCTTCAATCAGGACTCGGCATGATCGCCGACACCTTCACGGCCTGGGACCTGCTGGGGGACGGTGTCGACCACCTCGGCGGCGCCGACATCGCGCCGGACGGCACCGCTATAACGATCGAGCTGCTCGAAGCGGGAGGCACGGTGCTCGGCTATCTGAGGATCGAGGGAACGGGACTGCTCGATGCGACGGTCAGCCAAACGGGCCTGATCTCGAAAATCATTCATTTGGATGCCCTTGGCAACCTGGTCGCTGGCGAGGTCGCGAACTACACGGGCGCCGAGCGCGAATTCTCGGCCTTCGAATATGCCCTGCAGTCGCGCGGCCTTCCGGACCCGGGCGGCGGCATTCAGGGCAACGACGAGGTGCTCTATCCGGTGATGGTTGCCGGTGACAACACGATCACCAAGTTCGATCTCGTCGATAGCGGCTACAACGGCTTTGAAGGCGGCACCGGTGCCGACACCTTCACCCACGACCCCGGCAGCGACGGCGGCGGCCAGGTCGACTACACCTTTGCCACGGGCGGTGTCATCGCGAGCCTCGCCGATGGCACATCCTCGGGACCCGATGGCGTGGACACCTGGGATCCGGCGAGGTTCGGCGGCCTCGGCGGCTCGAATTTCGACGACACATTGACGGGCCATTCGGCTGGCAGCGCGATTTTCGCCCGCGCCGGCGACGACCTCGTCACAGGCCTCGGTGGTCATGACTATCTCGACGGCGGCGACGGCCTCGACGATCTCAACGGCGGCGATGGCGATGATTTCATATTCGGCGGCACGGGCGACGACGACATTCATGGCGGCTTGAACGCCGGCGATAATTTCGGCGATGCGGGCGATGGCACCGACGATGTGATCGTCTACCTGCATATCGGCCTGCCGCCGGCGCCCGGCGCGCCGGCTCAGTTCGGCGGTGCGGCCGACGACTACCTCGCCGGCATAACGGTCAATCTCCTGGGCGGCGGCGACGGTACCGTTACCGGCGATGGCGCTGCCGACGGCATCGGAACCGACACCTTCGAGGACATCGAGCAGGTCTGGGGCACGATGAACGACGATGCCTTCGGCGTGGATGTGCTCATCGGATCCGACGACATCGCCATGTTCACCGGCATGGGCGGCGCGGATACCTTCACGGGTGGCGCGAGCCACGACATCGTCAACTACGATAACGAGGTGTTCTCGGATACGATCTTCTCGAGCGCGCTGGCGGGGACGTTCAATACCGGCGTCACCGTAAACATGAGCGCGGTTCTGCAGTTCGGCCAGGCCGCCGGGACCGCGACGGACAGTTTCGGTGACATCGACACGCTTGCCGACATCGACGACGTCTTTGGCACCGCGTTCGCCGACATTCTGATCGGTGACGACGCCATCAACCAGCTCGAAGGCAAGGAGGGCGCCGACTATCTCGATGGCGGCCTCGGCAACGACCGGCTGTTCGGAGGCCTTGGCAACGATACCTTCGTCATCAACTCCGTGGGCGACCTGCTGTTCGAGCAGGGCGGTGTCGATACCGTCCGCTCGACGTTCACGAAGACCCTTGCGGCAGGCTTCGAGAACCTGACACTGCTGGGCACCGGCGCCATCAACGCCACCGGCAATTCCGCCGCCAACGTGCTCATCGGAAATGCGGGAACCAATAAGCTGACCGGCGGCGCCGGCCGGGACACGATGACCGGCGGCGGCGCGCGCGATATCTTCGACTTCGACACGGCAACCGAAAGCGGAAAGACGGCGGCCACGCGCGACAAGATCGCCGATTTCCGCCACCTCACCGACGACATCGACCTCTCTACCATCGATGCCAACGGCACGGCGGCGGGCAATATCGCCTTCACGTTCCTCGCCGCCGCCAATGCCGCCTTCACCGGCGTCAAGGGCCAGCTGCACTGGTTCCAGATCAACGCCGCCGGCACCGCCAGCGACAAGACCATCGTCGAGGGCGACATCAACGGTGACAAGCGCGCCGACTTCCAGATCGAGCTGACGGGGCTGAAGGTGCTGACGGCGGGGGATTTCATTCTGTAGGGTTGGCCAGAGGGCACGGCAAACGAGTGCCGCACGCCGGCCTCTTGCTCGAGCGCGGGATTCCCACGCGTCATCAGCTGAGCGACGTCGCGCCGCAACGTCCGGCCCTTTGAATACCCGCCGGCCGTTTCGGCACTCGCCGTCGAGCCCCGTCTGGCCAAGCGCACGTCGCGCCTAACCGATCAAGCACAACCGCAAGCGCTGGCGCGCTCAGCCTTCCTGGCTTGCGTCAGCCGTTCGACCGTGCGGACCTTACCGGGTCTTCGTCGTTTGGGTTGCCTCTGTCGTCTCAATATCTCCTGAGCAGCGCCACCAGCTTGCCCTGGATCGCCACACGATCCGGGCCGAAAATGCGGGTCTCGTAGGCGGGGTTGGCAGCCTCGAGCGCGATGGACGCGCCACGACGGCGCAGCCGCTTCAAGGTCGCCTCCTCGTTGTCGACCAGCGCCACGATGATGTCGCCGTTGTCGGCGCTGTCGCTGCGCTTGATGACGACCGTGTCGCCGTCGTAGATGCCGGCCTCGATCATCGAGTCGCCCTTGACCTCGAGCGCGAAATGCTCGCCGCCGTCGACGTAGCTCGCCGGCACCGGAATGTTTTCGGTGTGGTCCTGGATGGCGGAGATCGGCACGCCGGCGGCGATGCGGCCCATCATCGGCACGCTCATGAAGCCGGCGGTCTGATCGATCGTGCTCGAAACATTCGGCTGGGGCTTGCGCCCGCCGCCCTCGATGACGCTCGGCACGAAGCCGCGGACATTGTCGCGCGGGCCGTCGGTGAGGCCTTCGGGCAGGCGGATGACCTCAAGCGCGCGCGCCCGGTGCGGCAAGCGCCGGATGAAGCCGCGCTCCTCCAAGGCCATGATCAGCCGATGAATTCCGGATTTCGACTTGAGCTCGAGCGCCTCCTTCATCTCATCGAAGGAGGGCGGCACGCCGGTCTCCTGCAGCCGGCCGTTGATGAACAGCAGCAGCTCTTTTTGTTTGGACGTCAGCATGTCGGGCTCCGGGTTGTTGCAGTGTGGCGCCCCGCGATTGCCGGCTAACGTCGCGGCTGGATTCCAGCCGGCAATCGCGGGATGAGCGCCACACCAAGCCAATGATTTGCTCGTGTCCTCTTCGCATCGCAATTGCCACTGCGTTCGCCGCGAATGGGTGGGCAATTGCGATGCGGGACACGAGTGACGCCGTACAAACCGGGAACACCCTAGCATGTTCGCGGGATGTTCTGCAAGAGCGCTCTGTCCGGCCACCCAAAGTTGTCATCCCGGGCCTCGTGACTGGGACCCTTGGGGCCGCGTGCTCCATCCATTGGAGATTTTGCTCGCCGTGGTTGAGCCCACCCAACACTTTCCTGATTCCAGAGCGTCCGACGCCAGTCGCGAAATGGGTCCCGGGCACAAGGCCCGGGATGACATTCGGGGATGCGGTGACAGGTCGGCCTAAACCCCAAACCCCATGACATCGACCGCCTCGCCCGCCTCCGCTGGCGGTGCTCCCGGCTCACGTACGATCAGGGCGTCGGCGGTGGCGAGCGTGAAGAGGAGGGAGCTATCCTGCGAGGGGAGCGCCGTCACGGTCTCGCCGCCATCCACAGTCCGCCCGAGCCTTGCGCGCATGAAATGCTTGCGGGGACCGTTGGCCTCGATCGCGCGCGCCGAGGGCGACGCGGCGCATCGCCGTCTCCGCGACGCCGCCTGAGAGCCGCGGCACGAGCGGCAGCAGGAACACCTCCGCGCAGATCAGCGCCGAGACCGGATTTCCTGGAAGGCCGATGAAGCGCTGGCGGCCCTTGCGCCCGAACATCATTGGCTTGCCCGGCCGCATGGCGATCTTCCAGAAATCGAGTGTCACGCCCTGCGCGCTGAGCGCCTTGTGCACGAGGTCGTGATCGCCGACGGAGGCGCCGCCGATGGTGACGATGATGTCGGCGTCGCGCGCCTTGGCGAGATGACGGTCCAGATCCTCCAGCGTATCCTTGGCGATGCCGATGAGGCCTGGTGCGCCGCCGGCCGCCGTCGACCATGGCGGCGAGCGCCGGCGGCGTCGAGGAGACGATCTGCGAGGGCGCGGGCGTCGTGCCCGGCGGCACCAGCTCATCGCCAGTGGCCAGGATCGCGACCTTCGGACGGCGCACGACATCGAAGGAGGCGCGCCCGCTTGCCGCCGCGAGCGCGATGTGGCGGTAGGTGATCGCGCGCGCCGGGCGCGATCAGCGTGACGCCCAGTCTTGAAGTCGAAGCCCGCCGGCCGCACATTCTGTCCGGAACGGACGGCCTCGGTGGCGGCCACCGTCTCGCCTTCGCGCGCGCGCGTCCTCCTGGATGAGCACGGCATCGGCGCCCTCGGGCACCGGCGCGCCGGTGAAGATGCGGACCGCCGTGCCGGGCTCGAACTTGCCCTCGAACGCATGCCCCGCCGCCGATTGCCCGATCACCTCGAGCTTGGCGCCGACCACCGCATCGGCGGCCCGCACCGCATAGCCATCCATGGCCGAGGCGTTGAACGGCGGCTGCGTCAGCCGCGCGACGACGGGCGTGGCCAGAACGCGTCCGGCCGCGGCGTGAAACGGTACGTTCTCGGGTTCGAGCGGCGCCGCATCGGCGAGGATGCGTTGCAACGCGGCCTCGACGGCCAGGAGCCCGCCCACATCAGCCGCCACGGTCGGATGGCCCCGACGTCGCGCGCCACTCGCCCGAGCGCCCGCCGGATTTCTCGAGACAGCCGCACCGCCTCGATGGTCATGCCGCGATCGGCGGCCTTCAGCATGTCGTAGATAGTGAGGCAGGCGACCGACACAGCCGTCAGCGCCTCCATCTCGACGCCGGTCTTGCCCGCGACCTTCACCGTCGCGGTGACGCGGATGCCGGGTGGCGATTGCTCCGGCACGAGATCGACCGTCGCCTTGGTGATCGGCAGCGGATGGCAGAGCGGAATGAGCTCGGAGGTGCGCTTGGCCGCCATGATGCCGGCGATGCGGGCGGTGGCGAGCACGTCGCCCTTGGGGACGGCGCCGGACACGATGAGCTTGAGGGTTTCCGGCTGCATGCCGCACGAAGCCTTGCGCCGTGGCGCTGCGCTCGGTCACGGCCTTATCCGACACGTCGACCATGCGGGCGGCGCCCGTCTCGTCGATGTGGGTGAGCTTGGGCTCGGACTTCTTCATTTCGCCCATCGCGATCTTCGAAGGTACGGCCTTCGGCTCCGGGCGCCTCAACTCCTCCACCGCGTCGGCCGCGGGATCGAGGAGCTTGGCGGTCGCCTCCGCCACGTTCTCTTGCCGCATCAGGCTCTCGCCGACGAGATAGGCGCGCACGCCCGAGCGCTGCAGCCGGGCGATGTCGCCATGGGTGAAGATGCCGCTCTCGGAAATGATGATGCGTCCGCGCGGCACCAGGCGCGCCAGCCGCTCGGTCGTCTCGAGCGTCGTCTCGAAGGTTTTCAAATTCCGATTGTTGATGCCGATGAGGTCGGCGTCGAGTGCCACCGCCCGCTCGAGCTCCGCCTCGTCATGCACCTCGACGAGGGCGTCCATGTCCCAATCGCGCGCGGCGTCGAGCAGCGACTGCGCCTCGGCGTTCGTCACCGAGGCCATGATGACGAGGATGCAGTCGGCGCCCCAGGCGCGCGCTTCCACCACCTGATAGGGGTCGAGCATGAAGTCCTTGCGCAGCGCCGGCAGCCGCGTCGCCTTGCGGGCGCCGGTCAGAAACTCCGGCGCGCCCTGGAAGGAGGGGCCGTCCGTCAGCACCGAGAGGCAGCAGGCCCCGCCCGCCTCATAGGCTCGCGCCAGCGCCGGCGGATCGAAATCGGCGCGGATCAGGCCCTTCGACGGGCTCGCCTTCTTGATCTCGGCGACGAGGGCCGGTGCGCCGGCCGAGATGCGGGCGGCTAGCGCATTGATAAAGCCCCGCGTCGGCCCGGCCCGCTGGGCATCGACCTTGAGGCGCGCGATCGGCAACCGCTCCTTGGCGGCGGCGATTTCGCGGCGCTTGTAGGCGTTGATGGTGTCGAGGATGTCGGACATGGGGGAGTTATACGACGGGCGGTGAGGAGGGGGAAGAGAGGGGGGCATTCCCCGGGAGCCAACCCGCATCTCTCGATGATTCGGGTCGATTGCAACATGCAAGGGGCGACCGCACCCCATGTCTCTCCCAGATGAAAAGGTGGGCGACCGCAGGTCGCCGCTACGGCCGAGACGTTGTGCCACGCGAATGTCAGGGACGCACAGTGCGCGTTGTGTGGGGGCGACCTGCGGTCGCCCGTCCAACATCCCCACAAGCGTTTCCGTTCCATTCACCATGCCGCCAAAGAACTTATCCCCGCCTATTGCGCGCACCCTCATACTTCGCCCAACCCCGTCTCCAGAGGACCGGAACGCGCGCTGGTGAGCCGGTGACGGGGAGCGTCGAAGGGGCCGGACATAAGCTATCCGGCGCCCACCTGCCGTTGCGGATGGGAAGTCCTGACCGCAACTACTCTCGCCCCGGATGTAGGCGAGGGGTTTCCACATGAGGTCCAAGACCTCGGAAACCCACGGCGGCGGCAAACTCTCGACGACGACGGAGTGGCCGCGCGCGAGATCGTCATCCACGGGCGCGTTCGCGCCGGTGGATGACGTGAATCTCTCGCGCCACATTGGTTTTCGCGAACAATTCACGCCTCATATGGGATCGCCAATGCGATCCCATATGAGGCGATCGTGCGCGACCCACATCCGAATGATTCAGCCATGGGCCGGCCACTCCGTCCCTCTGGACTGACCAAGCTCTCGGGTTCGGAAACGGACCGCGGTGGGGGCTTAGCGTTGTCTTGAGCGTACGTTTAGGCGAAAGCCTGTCCCGGCGAAGGCCGGGATGGGCACCGGTTCGCCGCGAGAACGTGCGCAAAGTAGTAGCGCGGCACTGGGCAATGGGCTTTGGGCATGAGGGGGAAAGGGAGTTAAGGACGCGGCCGTGCAGCGAGTTCGGATAACCAGCGCCCAAAGCCCAATGCCAATTGCCCTACTGTCCCATTCGCTATTCGCCACTCGCCGGTGCGAAGCGCCCCCGCCCATCAACCCTCCCACCCCCTCCATCTTGACTTTCCTTCCGATTCATCCGATATTTCTGTCATGACAGAAACTACGAACAAAACTGGCGCCAGCGAAACCCGCCTCCACCCGGCCATCGAGCGCTTCGTGCTGCACTGGGGCGACATGGGCTCGACCTGGGGCGTCAACCGGTCGGTCAGCCAGATCCATGCGCTGCTCTATGTTTCCGAGCGGCCGCTCACCGCCGAGGAGATCGCCCTGCAACTCGGCATCGCCCGCTCGAACGTGTCGAACTCGCTGAAGGAGCTCATCGCCTGGGACCTCATCCGTCGGGTGCCGGTGCGCGGCGACCGGCGCGAGCATTTCGAGGCCGAGACCGATGTGTGGACCATGGGACGGCGGATCGCTGCCGGCCGCAAGGCGCGCGAGATCGATCCGGCGATGGCGGCGCTGCGTGCGGCGCTTGCCGAGGCCGAGGGCGACCGGGCGGTCAATGCGGTTGCCGTCGGCCGCCTGAAGGAGATGCTGAAGTTCATCGAGACCGCGGACACCTGGTACGCCCAGATGCTCGCCCTGCCGAAGTCGAAGCTCTCGGGGCTGATGAAGCTCGGAGCCAAGATCATCAGGTTTCTGCCGGGCGACCGGGGCTAACAACTAGAAAAACGGGGAGCGTGTGCCGTGCGGACAGAGACCGGCGAAAGCGCCCGACGGACTTATCCCATCGAGGCAATCATACCCAATACCGCAGACCGGACCGGCGGGTCTCCGGCCGACCTGCGCTTCCGCGCCCTGCTACCGGAGCAGGATTGGATCCGTCTTCCCGAGGCCATCCGCCGCCGCTTCACAAAACGACTGGGCGTCGGCCAGACCGCCGTTTACACCGGCCGTATCGCCGAGGTGGCCATGAGCCGCGCCGGCTTCCTCCTCGCACAAGCGGCCCGGCTCATCGGCGCACCGCTGCCGCTTTCCCGTGATGTGGGCGCCGCGAGCGTCGTCACCGTCACCGAGGATCAGCGTTTCGGCGGCCAGGTCTGGACCCGCCTCTACGCAAGGCACGGCCGCTTGCCGCAGATCATCCACTCGCGCAAACGCTTCGGCGGCGAGACCGGGCTCGAGGAGCATGTCGGCGGCGGCATCGGCATGAGCCTGACGTTGTCGGCGAGCGATACGGCGCTGACCTTCACCAGCAGGCACTATTTCCTGGCCGTCGGCCGCCGCCGCTTCCGGTTCCCCCGCTGGCTCGCTCCCGGCGTCATGACGCTCGCCCACACCGGGATCGACGCGACGCACTTCGCCTTCACGCTCGACCTGCATCACCCCTGGCTCGGATCGCTCATCCACCAGCGGGTCGTTTTCGAGGAGTCCCCCAATGACCTCCGACCTACTCTGGACGCTGATCCTGCTGCAGATGGTGATGGGCGCCTTCGACATGCTCTACCATCACGAGTTCACCGAGCGGCTGGCCTGGCGGCCCTCGCAGCATCGCGAGCTGCAGCTGCATGCGGTGCAGGAACGGCATCTATGCCGTGCTGTTTCTCGTGCTCGGCTGGCTCGAGACGCATGGTGTGTGGGCGTGGGTGGTGATGGCACTTCTCGCCATCGAGGTGCTCATTACCCTGTGGGATTTCGTCGAGGAGGATCTGAGCCGGAAGCTGCCGGCGACCGAGCGCGTCACGCATACGCTGCTCGCGGTCAACTATGGCGCGATCCTGAGCCTCGTGCTGCCGGTGCTCCTCGGATGGGCGGACCTGCCGAGCGCTCTCATCGTCGCGCCTGCCGGTTGGGGAACCGTGCTCGCGACACTCGCCGGTCCGGCGGTCGCGGTGTTCTTCCTCCGCGACTTGCTCGCCTCGCAACGCAGTCTCCGCCTCGAGGCGCGGCCGGCCAAACCATTGATGGCGGCGCTGCCATCGGCTCAGACCGTGCTCGTCACCGGCGCGACCGGGTTCATCGGCCGGCGGCTGATCCAGGCGCTGGTCGAGGGTGGGCATACTGTCATCGCGCATGTGCGCCAGCCCAATCCGGAGAGCCTCGGCATGCGACCTCTGACGTTGGTGACGTCGCTCGATCAGGTGGGCAGCCAGACGCGGATCGACGCCATCGTCAATCTCGCGGGCGAGCCGATCGCCAACGGTCTCTGGACGAAGGCGAAACGCGCGCGGATCCTGTCATCGCGGCTCGACGTGACCAAGGCCGTTACCGATCTCATTGCCCGGCTGGAGACAAAGCCGAAGGTGCTCGTCAGCGGCTCGGCCATCGGCTGGTATGGGCTGTGGAGCGAGGAAGCCTTGGACGAGACCGCAGCGAGCCATGCCTGCTTTAGTCACGAGCTTTGCGAGGCGTGGGAGGAGGCTGCGCGCGAGCGCTGAGGCCCATGGCGTCCGCGTCGTGGCGCTCAGGACGGGCCTCGTGCTCGGCACCGAGGGCGGCATGCTGGCCAACATGCTGACGCCCTTCGAGTTCGGCCTCGGGGGCCGCTTCGGCTCGGGCAAGCAGTGGATGAGCTGGATCGGCCGCGACGATCTCGTCCGTCTCATCGCCCATGCGATCGCGACGCCCGGTATCAGCGGCGCGTTGAACGGCACGGCGCCGGAGCCGGTGACGAACGCGGAGTTGGTGGCAACGCTCGCCCGTGCGCTCAACCGGCCAGCCTTCATGCATGCGCCGGCCTCACTGCTCGAGCGCCTCGCCGGCGACCTCGCGCGCGAGCTGCTGCTCGGCGGGCAGAAGGTGCTGCCGAAACGGGCGTTGGAAACGGGGTTCGTGTTCGAGACGCCGAGGCTTGAGGGGTTGCTGTCGAAGATCCTCGGGGCGAAGGTGGCCCCACGCAGAGCCGCCGATGGTCTGGTGGTGCGATTGTCGCGACCCACCAATAGAGCCTGTCAGTGATGGCCGCTCGGCAGGCTACGCCGTGCATCCCTAACAGAAATGGATGAGGTCTGCTGGGTTCCGAGCCGCGAGAGAGCATCCGTCGGACTGGCTGAGTGTCTGCTACTCCAGATGCTGAACGAAGATCAACTCGTGGAGATGGAGCCGCAATCCTTGAAGATGCTCGCCCCAGTGGTGCTCGTAGCTGAAACGAAAATGCCAATGCGCGTCGTTGATGTGACCGTTATCGAACAGCCAGACCGACGACTGCAAGTCGAGGACGATGTCGACGAGGTCATCGATCGCATCGCCGACAAGCATTGCGTCCTCGAGCGGTTCGCGCGCATCGGAGGCGTTGTAGTAGCCCAGTTGCGGAAATCGCGGCCCGAGCCGGCGGCGCAGCTCAAACTGCGTCGCGGTCAGGCTCAGTCACGTCGTCATCGTCGGGATCGACATCCGGCGCGCTGTGATAGGCCATCGCCAACTCGTCGAGCGCGCGATAGAGCGCGGACAACGTCGGCGGCTCGCCGTCGAGCACCGGGGCGAGGAACTGCTTGACGGGAGTGAACACGGTTGCGGCGTCAGACATGCGATCCGCATAGGCGCGGCCGGGACGATTGGCAACCGCCCTCTACTCCATCCGCTTCGCCACCACCTTCGCGACCGCCCCATCCGCGACAATCTCGTATCTCATCCCGTCCTCGGGCTCGAGCAGCGCGGCCGAGCCGGCGATGCCTTCGAGCGCAATCTCATTGGGACGGCAGGAGCGCAGCGTCACCACCATGCCGGGGCGCAACGTGTCCGGCTTGCCGCCACGCCGGAAGGCGATGGGCTGATCGAGGCGATTGACGAGGGCGTAGCGGATTTCCTCGGAACGCGGCCGGCCGAACAGCTGCACGGCATAGTAGCGATTGGCGCCCGGCGCCTTGGCGACCGCGATGCCGGTGTCCATCGCCGAGCCCGCCAGCAGCGCCGCCCGGTGCGGACGGCTGTCGCGCCAGCCCTCGACGAAGAAGCGGGTGAGCTCTGGCGTCGAAAGGCCTTGGCCGCGCTCGATGGTGCCGATGTTCTCCGAAAGCCGGCAGAACTCGTAGCCGGCCGCCTTGGCGCGATCGCCGGCGCGCCGGCCGTCGGCGTCGTGGCCATAGCGGCCACTCTCGGCCATGTAGGCCGCGAAGGTCTGCGCGGCGCGGTCAAGCTCGGGATCGCGGGCGAGTGGGGCGACACCTGCCTGCTGTCTCAGCCCGTTGATGCCGGCGAGGATGGCGATGGCGGCGGCACCCGTGTCCGCCGGCCCCTGCGATGACTGTCCGGCCGCCGGGGCGAAGGAGGAGGTGGTGGTGCCGAGCCGCGAGGAGCCTGGCGAGCAGGCAGCCAGAAGCGCCGCCGCGACGATCGTCAGCGCGGCGCCGGCGAGCTGTTCCCAAACGCGTCGATCCACCATGGCAGCCGAGCCATATCGGATTCGGTGGCGTCAGCTCCAGCGGCGAGGAGTTTCGCGCTGTGGAGAACCGGGTCCTTGGCGGTGCCGGTGAAGCCCAGCACGCGCGCACCGGCCGCGACCGCCGCCCGGACGCCCGAGGAGCTGTCGTCGACGGCGAGGCATTCCCCTGGGGCGATTCCAACACGTGCTGCTCCGGCGAGATAGAGATCCGGCCAGGGCTTGGGTCTCAGACCCGGATCGCCCGCCGCGTGCACGCGATCGGCGAAGTGGTGGGCGATGCCTGCGACACGAAGCGAATAGAGCACGCGCTCGCGCGGGCTGTTGGAGACGACACTTTTCGGCAATGCGATTCCGGCGAGCGCACCGGGAAGGCCGGCGACCGCCTGCAACCGGCCCTCGAAGGCTTCCAGCATGCGGCGGCCATGCAACTCTTCGAACTCGGCCGGCAGAATGACACCGAACCGCTCGCGAACAATCGAGAAGATCGCCGTCAGATCCTTGCCGACGAAATTCTCCTCGACGAAATGCGCATCGACCGGCACGCCGAGCTCGCCGAGCAGTGCGATTTCGACCTCGAGCGCGATCGGCTCGCTGTCGACGAGCACGCCGTCGCAATCGAGGAGGAGGTGGCGGATTGCGGGCATCGAACAGAGCACTTTCAGACGAAGTGGGCACCGGTTCGGCGGAAGAAAGTGCGACAAAGCAAGGGTCTAGTCCGCCGCGAAGGGACGGAAGGCCTCGGCCACCTTGACGTAGACGGCACGCTTGTAGCTCACGACCAGCTCCGGCGTCCGCGCCAGCCGCTCCCAGCGCCACTCGTAAAACTCCTGCGGCTGGCCGCCGGCTGGGTGAACGACGTCGATCTCATTGTCCTCGCCGAGGAAGCGGAAGGCGACCCAGCGTTGGCGCTGGCCACGGAAGGGCGTGAGCTTGTGCGGCGGGCCGGCATAAAATGGGAAGTCGTAGGACCACCAGTCCTCGGTCTGTCCGAGCAGCTCGACGGAGCGGGCATTCGTCTCCTCCCAGACCTCGCGGCGCGCGGCGGCAGCGATGTCCTCGTCGGCGTCGATGCCCCCTTGCGGCATCTGCCAGTCGAAGCCGGGCTCAATGATTTCGGGGCCGGCGCTTTGCGTCCGCCCGATGAGCACGAGCCCCACACGGTTGAAGAGCGCTATTCCGACATTCGGCCGGTAACCCTTGGCCGCGCTCATGTCGCCGCTGCCAGATGCCGGAACTCGGCGATGACCTTGGCGTACACATCGCGCTTGAAGGGAACGATGAGTTGAGCGAGCTCATCGATCGCCGCCCACTGCCAGAGATCGAACTCGGCGTCATGGCCGTCGGGGGCGAGGTCGATCTCGCGATTCTCACCATTGAAGCGCATGGCGAACCACTTCTGCTCCTGGCCCCGGTAGCGCCCGCCCCACGACACGCCGATCAGGTGGGCGGGAAGGTCGTAGCGGTGCCATTCGGCGCTCTCGGCGATGATGGTCGCCGCGCGGATGCCCGTCTCCTCGTAGAGCTCGCGATGGGCTGCTTCTCGCGGGGCCTCGCCTTTGTCGATGCCGCCCTGCGGCATCTGCCAGAAGTTGGCGCCGCCTTCATCGGTTGGCATGTCGCGGCGGCGCCCGACGAAGACGCGGCCGTGGGCGTTGAAAAGCATGATGCCGACGCAGGGGCGATAGGCGGAGGGCGCCGGCCGTTTGCTCATGGAGACGCGCCGTTTCCGCTACTGGTCGACGGCCGCCGGCTCGCCGGTGGAAAGGGCCGGATCGGAGGCTGGGTCCGCTTCCGGAATTGGAAAGGCCGTTGTCGTCAGCGGCTCGCCGGTGTCCTCGCCGGCCGGCAGCTCGATGGAGACGTCGCCCTCCGCGCCGGTCGCCAGAGCGCCCGTCGGGGACGCGATCAGCGGGTCTGCGGCGGCCTCGGACGCGCCGGACGTCTCGGCCGGGGCAGCGGCGGTTTCCTCAGGAGCAGCCGGTGCCGGCTCCGGCTCGGCCTTGGCGTCCTCCTGCGGCGGCGTATCGAGCGTTAGGTCGACATGGGGAGCGCCGCCCAACGGATCGCGGTTGATCGAGAGATAGACGACGCTGGCCGACACGGCGGCCATGGTCAGCATCATCATGAAGATCAGTGATTTCATGGTGTTCCTCACCCGTCGCCGGGTTCCCCTCGATACGACGGGGCCGAAGGTGTCCGGCCCCGCCGAAGATTTGTCGCTCGATGGAGCCGGTGTTCTAGTTCGGCACTGTGCCGTCGGTGCCCGTGCCCGCGGCCGGCGCTGTGCCGCCTGCCGCCGGCGGCGTCACCTGGGCGATCCCACGCAGAAGGTTCATCGCATAGATGAGCTGCGTGTCCTTTTCCTTCTCCTTCGGCACATAGGAGGACGAGCCGGACTGCTCTTCTCCACCCTCCTCGCCGTTCTTCAGATGGCCACGCAGATCGGCCTCGCCCCTGGGCTTCTCGGTACCCTTGAGCTCCGGGGGCAGCTCCTGCTCGACGAGGACGTCGGGCACGATGCCCTTGGCCTGGATCGAGCGGTTGGCTGGCGTGAAATAGCGCGCCGTCGTCAGGCGGAGCGCACCGTTGGCGCCGAGCGGGATGATCGTCTGCACGGACCCCTTGCCGAAGCTGCGGGTGCCGATGATCGTCGCCCGCTTGTGATCCTGCAGCGCGCCGGCAACGATCTCGGAGGCAGAAGCCGAGCCGCCGTTGATCAGCACAATCACCTTTTTGCCTTCGGTCAAATCGCCCGCACGCGCATTCGAGCGCTGCGTCTCGTTCTCGTTGCGCCCGCGCGTGATGACGATAGCGCCCTGCTCGAGGAAGTCGTCGGAGACGGCGACGGCCTGATCGAGCAGACCGCCGGGATTGTTGCGCAGATCGATGACCCAGCCCTTGAGCTTGCCGCCGATCTTGCCTTTGAGATCGCTCACGGCCTTCACGAGATTGTCGTGGGTCTGCTCGTTGAACGCGGTCAGCCGCACATAGCCGACATCGTCCTCCGCGCTCCACTTGACGGGATTGATGCGGATCACGTCGCGCGTGATCTTCACATCGAAGGGCTGCTCGGTGCCCTTGCGGATGATCGTCAGCGTGATCGGCGAGTTGATGGGCCCGCGCATCTTGTCGACGGCCTGCTCGAGGGTCAGGCCCTGGATCTGCTCGCCGTCGAGCGCGGTGATGAGGTCGTTCGACATGATGCCGGCCTTGGCGGCGGGCGTGTCCTCGATCGGCGACACCACCTTGACGACACCGTTCTCCATCGTCACCTCGATGCCGAGGCCGCCGAACTCGCCCCGCGTCTGCACCTGCATGTCGGTGAAGCTCTTGGCATTCATGTAGGAGGAGTGCGGGTCGAGGGAGGCGAGCATGCCGTTGATGGCATTCTCGATCATCGCCGCGTCCTCGGGCTTCTCCACATAGTCGGCCCGGACGCGTTCGAAGACGTCGCCGAACAGGTCGAGCTGGCGGTAGAGATCGGCATTCGGCTTCGTCGCCGATTGCGTCATGGTGACGTTGAAGACCGTTGTGCCGGCGGCGAACACCGAGAGCACGAGAAAAGTCCAGAATGCGTAGTCGCTCTTGCGCATCATCCGTTTGCCACCTTCTGACCGCTGGGACCCCACCATGGGTCCGGATTGACCGGCCGCTCCTTGGAGCGAAGCTCGAGATAGAGGATCGGCGGCGCCGACTTGCCCGATCCGTCGGTTGCCTGCCGCGCCGCACCCATTTTTCCGACGGGCTCACCGGACAGCACGAACTGACCCACTTGTACGTTGATCTGCGCCATTCCGGCCAGCAGCAAATGATAGCCGCCCCCGGCATTGATGATCAAGACTTGGTCATAGCTCCGGAATTCCCCGGCGTATACGACCCAGCCGTCGGATGGTGCGATGATTTGAGCCTGCTCGCGCGTGGCGATGGCGACGCCCTTGGATTTTGCTCCCGAGCGGGTCTTCTGGTCGAAGGAGAGGATACGGTCGCCCTTGACCGGCATGGGCAGGCGGCCCTTGGCCTTGTCGAAGGGAAGGGCGGGTTTCAGCCGGCCTGGATCGAGAAAGGCCGCATCGGCGGAGAGCGGTTTGTCGAGCGCGGGTTGCCCCACCGACGCTGTGGTCTCGCTGGCTGCCGGCAGTTTCGAGGGATCGACGGCGGCGACCTTGGTTTCCTCGGGCGCGCTCGCCTTGCCCGACAACACGGCATCCGCCAGCTCGGTCTCGTACTGGCCAAGCGCCGTCTTGTCGGCGATTTCCTTGTCGAGCGTGCGGATCAGGTCTCGGATGTCGACGACGCTCTTGGCCTGAGCTTTGGCCAGCTCGCGCATGCCGGTGAGCTCCTGCTCGGTCTCGGCGATGGCCGTTTGCTTGGCCTCGATCAAGGGATCGATGCGGGCCTGTTGGGCGGCGAGCTTCTCGTGCTCGGATTTGATTTTGTCGCGCTGCGTAGTCTCGGCGACGATCACCCGATCAAGCTCGTCGAGCTTGTGCTTCAAGGCGAGCGCCTCGTCGCGGTAGTTAGGAAATATGGTCGCCAGCATCATCGCGCTGCGGACCATGGCGAGGGCGTCCTTGCGGTGGGTGATCATGGCCGGCGGCGGGTTGCTGCCCATCCGCTGGAGCACCATCAGCAGCTCGCGCAAGTTTTTGGTCTGCGACGTGAATTTCTCTTGCTGCTGCCGGCGTTTCGCGCCCAGCTCGCTCAAGTTCTTTTCCATGCCGGTGAGCAATTCCTCGCTCTCCTGAATGCGCGAGGCGGTGATGATGAGATCCCTGTTGAGCTGATCGCGCTCCTTGGCAAGGGCCTTGAGGCTGCCTTCGAGCTCCTTCTGGCGCTCGTGTGTCGCCTCTAGGCCCTGCTGGCGTTGCTCGAGCGTCTGGACGGCATCGTCCTTGCTGAGGGCGGTTTCGTCCTGGGCCAAGAGCGGGGTGGCGAGGGCAAGCAGAAGCGCGGCCAAAAAGGCTCGCGTGCCCAGGTGTTGCCGCCGATACCCGGCCAACCGCACGATCAATCTCCCCAGAGCCCACCCACCCGCACTGTCTGTGGCCAAGGAATAAGGCGATTTTATCGTCCCGGTCCGAATTCAAACGCGATGGTAGGGATGGCCGGCAATGAGGGTGACGGCCCGGTAGACTTGCTCGGCGAGCACGACGCGAGCGAGGCCGTGCGGTAGCGTCAAGGCCGAGAGCGACAGTTTCAGCAGCGCACCATCGGACGCCTCCTCACCATGGCCATCGGGGCCACCGATCAGGAAGGCGAGGCCCGTCGCGCCGCCATCGCGCTCGCGCCGGATCAGATCGGAGAAGGCCTGAGATGTCAGGGCCTTGCCGCGCTCATCGAGGACGATGCGGCGGCTGTCCTTGGGAACCGCCTTGAGCAGCACGCGGGCCTCCTCGGCCTTGCGCTGGGGCGCTGTCTGGGCCCGGCTTTCGATGAGTTCGGCGATGGCTAGGGGGCCGAGCGCATGGCTCTTGCCGAGCGCGTCGATGCGCTCGGCGTAACGCGTGACGAGCTCTGTCTCGGCGCCGGTTTTCAGGCGGCCGACTGCCGCGATCATCAATCGCATTGCGGCCGGCCGGCCGTGCTCGCCGGCCTATTGGGCCTCAGGACTGCAGCCCCTCGGGCGGCCGGTCCGCCGACCACATCTTTTCGAGGTTATAGAAGGCTCTGACCTCGGGCCGGAAGACGTGCACGATGATGTCGCCGGCATCGATCAGTACCCAGTCGCAGGTGGGCATGCCTTCGACGCGGACACGCTTGAGTCCGGCGTCCTTGAGCTTTTTGTGGAGCTGATCGGCGATGGCGCCCACGTGACGCTGCGAGCGCCCGGTGGCGATGACCATCGTGTCGGCGATCGAGGATTTCCCTGCCAAATCGATCGACACGATTTCCTCGGCTTTGGCGTCCTCGAGGATCGAGAGGACGAGGCCATCGAGGTGGGCCGTGGCGTCCCGCTGCGGGACGAACCCGGCTGCCGGCTTGCTCTTGCGAGCCCGCCCAGAGAGGGTTTCAGTTGTCAGCTGCTGGTCCTTTCGTTGCGTACGCGCTCAAGCTTGTCCCATCCGGTTTCGTCGGTTTCATGTCCTTTCGGTCCCAGCGTGGGCCCGAGTCGCCTACCACGACTTTACGACGCCAATATACATGCGCAGGTGGTCCACCATCAACAGCTTGCGTGAAATCCGCTGAACGAGGGCTGAAGGGCGCGGCAAATCCGCCGCTCGTGGCCATGAGCACGTTCTACGGCGAACCGGTGGCCACTTCGCCTGACGTGCTCTATCTGTGCCGCCGCCGCGACCGTTGGCGGCGCAACTCGGTCGAGGAGAGGTGGGAAAGAGGGATCGACAGGAAGGTCCAGGCGGGGGGCTTTGCGACAGCAAGGCGGCGGGCCGCCTGTTCGGTGAGGCGTCGATCCCGGTAGAGGCTCGCGGCAGGCGAAGCGAGGCCCCGGTGCCGCCAGCCCGGCCGGTCGAGGACGGCGATGGGCAGCGTCGCGAAAATCTTCCGCCAATGCCGCCAGCGGTGGATCTGGGCGAGATTGTCGGCGCCCATCAGCCAGACGAAGCGCACGGCGGGATACCGGCTCTTGAGATAGAGCAGCGCCTCGGCAGTGTAGGGCGAGCCGAGCCCTGCCTCGAAGCCGGTGATGATGATCTGCGGGTGCGCCGAGAGATCGATCGAGGCGGCCATGCGCTCAGGCAGCGGCGGCAGGCCGGCATGGCTCTTCAGCGGATTGCCGGGCGTCACGATCCACCAGACCTGATCGAGCCCCAAGCGCCGGATCGCCTCGAGGCTCACGTGCCGGTGGCCGTCATGGGGTGGATTGAAGCTGCCGCCGAGCAAGCCGATGCGCATGCCGGGCTCCGCATGCGGCAGCGGCACGAGCGCGCGGCGTCCGCTCATCCGCCCTTACCCGGCGGCTTCGGCACGCCGCCCCATTGAGGCTTCCTGCGGCAGGCCGTCGTGGATCTCGTAATAGTCCGATTTGTCGGCGACGAAGATGTGGTGGTCGAGCGTAAGGCCGGTCGGGGGATCGAGCGAACCCGCCAGGATCGAGACGCGCGAGCCGTCGTTGGGCTTCCAGAAGAGGCTCGAGCCGCATTTCTTGCAGAAGCCGCGCTTGGCGGTTTCGGAGGCGGCGAACCAGCCGAGCGCCTTGTCGCCGGACACGAGCCGGAATCGATCGGGTCGCAACCGACGTCGCCATGACAAAGGTGCCCGTCCACTGCGCGCATTGCCGGCAGTGGCAGACGCTGACCGGGCGGAACGGTGCATCGGCCTCGAAGCGGACGGCGCCGCACAGGCATTGGCCGGTGAGCGTTTTGGGTGCGGTTTGTTCTGGATTTCTTCGCCATCTGCGTGTTCCCTAAGGCCGGATCTGCCCGCTGCCCCGCACCTTGTACTTGAAGCTCGTCAGCTGCTCGACGCCGACCGGGCCGCGCGCATGCATGCGGCCGGTGGCGATGCCGATCTCCGCGCCCATGCCGAACTCGCCGCCATCGGCGAATTGGGTCGAGGCGTTCCAGAGCACGATGGCGGAAGTCGACCTCGTTCAAGAATTTCTCGGCCGTGGCCGCATCCTCGGTGACGATGCTCTCGGTGTGCTCGGAGCCATATCTGGCGATGTGCTCGACCGCGCCGGGCACGCCATCGACGACACCCGCCGTGATGATGGCATCGAGATACTCGGTCGACCAGTCGGCCTCCGTCGCGGGCGTCACGCGCGGATCGGCGGCAAGCGCGGCGGCATCGCCGCGCACCGCGCAACCGGCATCCAGCAGCGCTTTCACGAGCGCGGGCAAGTACGTGCTTGGGGGCATTCCTGTCGACGAGAGCGTCTCGGCCGAGCCGCACACGCCGGTGCGGCGGAGCTTGGCGTTGACGGCGATGCGCTTGGCCATCTCGAGATTCGGCGGCCTTGTCGACATAGACGTGGCAGATGCCCTCCAGATGCGCGAACACCGGCACGCGCGCTTCCTTCTGCACACGCTCGACGAGGCTCTTGCCCCCGCGCGGCACGATGACGTCGATCGCGCCATCGAGGCCAGCGAGCATCAGGCCAACGGCCTCGCGATCGGCGATGGGCACGACCTGGATGCTCGCTTCGGGAAGACCGGCGGCCTTGAGGCCGGCGACGAGCGCGCCATGGATCGCGAGTGCCGATTGCAGGCTCTCGGAGCCGGCGCGCAGGATCGCCGCATTGCCGGCCTTGAGGCAGAGCCCGCCCGCGTCCGCCGTCACGTTCGGGCGGCTCTCGAAGATGATGCCGATGACGCCGAGCGGGGTCGCGACGCGCTCGATGGCCAAGCCCGTTCGGCCGTGTCCACGACGCGAGCACGCGGCCGACCGGATCGGGGAGCGCGGCGATGTCGTCGAAGCGCCTCGGCAATGCCGGCGAGCCGCTCGTCGTTGAGCGTCAGGCGATCGATGAAGGCGGCGGGCCTGCCCGGCGGACTTGGCGGCTGGCAATGTCGGCGGCATTGGCCGCGAGGATCGATGCCGAGCGGCGGAGCAATCTCGTCGGCCGCCGAGGTCAGTGCCCGGTTCTTTTCGGCCGTCGTTGCGAGCGCCAGCCGGCGCTGGGCGGCGCGCGCGGCGCGGCCCATGGCGAGGAGGCTCGAGGCGAGGTCTGGCGCGCTGGCGGCGGCGGTGGTCACGGGCTGGGCTCCGGTGGCGTCGGGCTAGCTCTGAAGCAGGGGAGGGGCGGCGTCAACGGGTGGTGCAGCGGGCCTGGTTAGCCGGGTTTACGCGACCTTAGCGAAGTGGGTTAACGGCGACCGGGGACACGGTGGGCAAGCGCCATCGCCTCAGGCCACCACCCCGCGCCGCCGCTGGATCAGGGCGTATACGAATGAAAAAGCGGAAAAGCCCGTGATCGCCGCTGCGATGAATGCGGCCCCCTCCATGTGAGGCACGTTGGGATCGGTGAGGCCAGTGACGAGACTAAACAGGGTGGAGAGGAGCGCGAGGCCGAGGAGGGCCACGGCCGAGCGGCAACGGGTGAGGAGCGCGAAGCTGCCGACGAGCCCTCCGGCAAGCCCCACCGCCCAGATCGCATAGATCCACCACGGCAGGCCGAAATAGTAGTCGACCATCTCCTTCGGGAATTGGCCGAGGTAAGCCGCGTTCCGCGTCACCGTCATCAGATAGTCGAAGATGCCGAAGGCGCTGAAGGGGAGGCCGAAGAGGCCGAGCAGCCAGAGATGCCAGGGGCGGGAAGAAGGAGTGGGTGTGTCGGACATGGGGGAGGCTTTCGTGTGGATTGGTCAATCGATCGATTATCGCGGCCGGATGGCGTGATTGCGACGGCGTTCACCCCACCCGCATCGTCACCCACCCATCGACCGGCCATTCCGCCATGAGCCGCAACCCCTCCCGCTCATAGGCGCCGAGCACCATCGCCTGCTGCTCGGCGAGCAACCCCGAAAGCACGATGCTCCCGTCGCCCGCCAGCGCGCGCCGCAACCCGGGCGCGAGCGCCACCAGCGGCTCGGCGAGGATGTTGGCGAGGATGAGGTCGAAGGTGGCCGCGCCCGCGAGTTCGGGATGGGAAAGTCTGTGTTTGCGCATGTTCTTTCGACGAACCGGCAACCACTTCGTCGGAACATGCGCCGAGGCCGTCGGCGGAGACGCAGCGGATGTGCGCCGCCACGCCGTTGATCGCCGCATTCTCCTCGGCGATTCGCACCGACTCCGGGTCGATGTCGGTGGCGAGGATCGCAGCGTCCGCAGAGAGCTTCGCCGCGGCGATGGCGAGGATGCCGGAACCGGTACCGAGGTCGAGGATGGACGCCATCCCGCTCAACCCGCATGCTTGGTCTCTTGGCTTGTCGCTGCTCCCAGCACCGCCCTTCGCCTGGCAGCAAGACACCCCTGGGTCGTTGCATGATGCGCCGTGCCGAAGGCACCGCCGGCCTCGATCTCGATGGCGTAGGGGTGTCCCGCCGCCGCCGCGCGATCATGCGGGCCGTGGACCAGGAACGGTCCGGCGGCAATGGGTTTCAGGGTGCGCTCGACATGGGCGACCCAGTTCTGCTCGGCGACGGGCTCTATGCGCGGCTCGGCGGTAAGCCTCACGCCGTCGAGCAAGGCCGGGAGCAGCGAACGATCGAACGGCGCCTCGAACAACGCGTCCACCTGCCAGCTCGTGCCCGATAGAAATCGGCTCACCGCCAGCGGCGGATCGATCTCCATGCCATTGAGCCGCGCCTCGAGCGCGACAGCGTCATCGGCGCTGGCCAGGATTGTCAGCTTGTCGATCTTCACCGGTGGCTCCGCGCTTTGGCGGCAGGCATAGAGGGAAACGGACGCCGCCTCAACGCCAGGCCCCATCGCTGCCGGCTGATCGGCTCGCGGCCGTAGGGCGCAATAGGCCCCACCTTCGGGGCCGTATTGCGCCACGACGCAATGTGCCGTCGCAGGAATCGGAGTCGAGAGCAAGGCGCGCTGTCCCCGCAACCGGCGCATACGCCCGAAGAGGCCTATTGCGCCCTACGGCCATCTCGCAGGCGCATCCGTGGCGGGCAAAACCGAAGCCGCAACCCTTACGCCGCGCGCTGCCCCGCAAGCCGCGCTTCTCCAGGAGCGGCAAGACTTCGTCGCGGAAGTAGGGGAACTCCTTCGTGTAGTCGACGAAGGAGAGCGTCGTGCCCTTGAAGCCGGCCGCCGCGAGCTGGGAAATACCGTCGGCGACCTGCTCGGGCGTGCCGACCAGCGGGAAGCCGCCGTGCCCTGCCGCCATGCGGTCGCGGATGAGCGCCAGGAGATCGTGCGGGAAGGATTGCGCATTGGCGAATTGCAGCGCGATCAGGTTGTCGACCGCGCCCCAATCGGCATTGGTATCGGCGAAGTGCTTCCAATAGTCCTTGGCATCCTGCTCGCGCGGCCGGCAGACGACATGGGAGAAGGTCAGCACGTCGACGCTGCGGCCCTTGGCGGCGGCCAGCTCCTTCAACTGTTTGATCTCGGGAGCCGATCGGGAGAGGTCGATGGCAGGGCGTGAACAGGAAGTTGGCGTTGCGCGTGGCGAACTCGCGGCCCTCGCCCGAGCCCGCAGCGTTGATGATGGGCGGGCGCTCGCCGTTCCAAGACGCGCGGGTTGCCGTAGGTGCCCTTCAGCTTGAAGAACTCGCCGTTCCAGTCGAACGCTCCCTTGTGCGTCCACAGCCGCGTGACGATGTCGAACCATTCCTGCGCGTAGCGATAGCGCCGCTCGTGGTCCTTCGGCAGCTCGAGGCCGAGCGCCTCGTATTCGGGCTTGTTCCAGCCGGCGACCACGTTGAGGCCGACGCGGCCGCGGCTCATTTCGTCGACGGTCGCGAGCTGCTTGGCGACCACAACCGGATGGTTCGCTGCAACATGCATGGTGGCGAAGACGTTGATGGTCTTGGTGCGGGCGAGGAGGCCTGTCGCCCAGGTCATGGTCTCGAGCACGGTGCCGTGGAAATCGGTCTCCCCGCCATAGCCGATCCAGCGCGCGATCGGCAGCATGAAGTCGATGCCGGCCTCGTCGAGCATCTCGGCCAGCGCGAAATTGTTGTCCCAGGTCGCCGCCCACCGGTCCGGGATCTTGGTCACCGTCATGCCGCCCGAGCAGTTCGAGGCGAAGGTGCCGAGGATAAAGTCCTTGGTTGCGATCAGCTTGCGCATGGGGGCTCCGGGGGCGTTGCGGCAGCGGAACCTTAAAGCACGTTCCGGCGAATGGAAACCGGTCCGCCGCGAAACATGCTTAAGATCGGAGATCTCGTGCGCTGTTCGATCCGATGGAATCTGCTCGGCGCTCTGGTTCGCTGGCTTTGAGCCTCTCGTTTCTAGTGGCCCGTCGCGCCAAAATCGCATCATGGCCGCGAGCGCTTTCGATTTAGGCGCGACATAGGGGCCGCTGAGCAATATCATTGGCTTCGTGTGGCGTTCAACGCGCCTTAGTTGACACGAACCTCGCCGCAGTACTGGTCAACTAAGGCGCGACGCCACACTAGTCGTTCTCCACGTCCGCCGCCGCAACCGCGAAGACCGGCCGCTTGATGCTCGAGATGGCGGGCGCGAAGACTTTCATCTTGCGCCCGACGCCCTTCATCGAGTGCTGACCAAGCGGCCGCCACTCGTGCGGGAAAGTATCGGCGAACGCCTTTGTCACCAGCACCGGCTCACCAAAGTCCTTCGTCAAGCCGTCCAGCCGCGCGACCTCGTTCACGGCCGCGCCGAACACCGAGAAGGTCAAACGCGACGGGATACCGACATTGCCATAGGTGACCTCACCCAGATGCAGGCCGACGCCGAAGTCGAGCGGCGACTTGCCGGCCATGCTGCGCGCGATGTTCGTCTCGTGCATTTTCGAGCGCGCGAGCGACGCCGCCTCGAGCGCCCGCTCGCAGACGAGTTCCGGCGTGCTGCCCTTCTCGTCCACCGGGAAGATCGCCAGGATCGCATCGCCGATGAAGCTGAGGATCTGACCGCCGTTCTGGGTGACGGATCCGCCGGTCGCATCGAAGAAGGTGTTGAGCGTGTCGATGTACTCTTGCCGCGGCAGCGTGTCGGCCATGACGGTCGAGTTGCGCAAATCGGCGTACCAGATGGCGGCCTTGATGGTCTCGCCGTCGCCGCGCTTGATCTGCCCGTTCAAGACCCGCTTGCTGGCGTGCTTGCCCAGATAGGTCTTCACCACATTGCGCATCAGCTGGTTCTTGATCGCCATCTTGGCGGCCACCGCCAGCGAGCGCTGAACATGCAGCAGCACGGCGATATCGTTGTCGGAAAACCCCGCGCTGTGGTCGGAGGCCCAGGACCCCAACATCCCGCGATTCTGACCAGCCTCGAACGCGACTCTGAAGGCCAGGTAGTCGGTGACACCTTCCTTCATGAGTTCATCGAGGACCGGGAAGCTGTATTGCCGCTGATTGCAGTCGAGGTGGATGCGCATCGTGTCGAGCCCGCGGTGGATCATGTAGTGGTGCGGGCTGGTCACGAACCGGGGATTGACGCCTCCGGGCACGTGCGGATAGTCGGCGAGGGAGGAGCCTTCGCCGCGCATCCAGGTGATGCCGAGCGCCGAATGCAGCGGATGCAACACGGAGAAGGCGAAGTAGCCGCGGATGAGAGGCACGCCCGCCGCCTGCAACCTCTCGCAACAGCCATAGACAATGGGCTCGATATCTTCATCGGCGAGCGCCTGCGCCATTAACCAATCGTCGAGCTCCTCGAGCATGGCCGGGGCGACGTTGCGGCGGTCGTTTTGCGCCATCGCGCGGCGGTCGACGGTTTCCTGCATGGGGGTCCTCTCGAGGCCAGAGCACTTTCCGACCAAGTGGATACCGGTTGGTCGAAAGGAAGTGCTCAAAGCCAATATCCTAGACCGTCTTCCGATTCCGAAGGATCGGAAGACGGTCTAGACCTCAGATAAGACTCTTGAACTGATTTGCCAAGTTTACGCGAGCTGGCTGCCAGTCTAAAACTGATGAAGTAAGAAGAGCCCGATATCATCGGCTCGAGGGAATTCCTAAGTACCCACAATCACTAAAGGACGGCACGTATGACGAACGAGGACGGGCGCTGGCCCATTCTTTTCTTGCCCGCCTCCGGCGGGACGAGCGGCGCGCGATGGGCGTAGCTGGGACTACGGACAAGCGCGCCGACGCCGCCAGCGCCCGTCCTCGTTCGCCTTTCAGGTCGCAGCCCACGGGCGACCGGTTCGTCGCGAAGCTCGACCGCAGCCCCGCTGTGCTCTTCGCTTCGCTCCTGCCGGATCGCCGCGCGGACCCGCGATCAGACGTGTCGTCCTTTAGTGATTGTGGGTACTAACATGTTCAAGAAGATCCTGATCGCCAATCGCGGCGAGATCGCCTGCCGTATCATCAAGACGGCCCGCAAGATGGGAATTGCGACCGTCGCGGTCTATTCGGACGCCGACCGGGATGCGCTGCATGTCGAGATGGCCGACGAGTCGGTCGCCATCGGTCCGGCACCGGCGGCGGAGAGCTATCTCGTCATCGACAAGATCGTGGCCGCCTGCAAGGCAACCGGCGCCGAAGCTGTTCATCCCGGTTACGGCTTCCTATCCGAGCGCGAGGCCTTTGCCGTTGCGCTCGAGAAGGCCGGCGTCGTCTTCATCGGTCCGAATCCCAAGGCGATCGCCGCCATGGGCGACAAGATCGAGAGCAAGAAGGCCGCCGCCCGCGCCAAGGTCTCGACGGTGCCGGGTCACCTCGGAGAGATCGGCGACACCAAGGAAGCGGTCAGGATCGCCCGCGAGATCGGCTACCCGGTCATGATCAAGGCCTCCGCTGGCGGCGGCGGCAAGGGCATGCGTGTCGCCTACTCCGACAAGGAATGCGAGGAGGGCTTCGGGCTCGCCCGCTCGGAAGCCAAGGCAAGCTTCGGTGACGACCGCATCTTCATCGAGAAGTTCATCGTCAATCCGCGCCATATCGAGATCCAGGTGCTGGGCGACAAGCACGGCAACGTCATCTATCTGGGCGAGCGGGAGTGCTCGATCCAGCGCCGCAACCAGAAGGTCATCGAGGAGGCGCCCTCGCCACTCCTGGATGAGAAGACCCGCCGCGCCATGGGCGAGCAGGCGGTCGCGCTTTCGAAAGCCGTTGGCTACGATTCCGCCGGCACCGTCGAGTTCGTCGCGGGCCAGGACAAGAGCTTCTTCTTCCTTGAGATGAACACGCGCCTGCAGGTCGAGCACCCCGTGACCGAGCTCGTTACCAGTATCGATCTCGTCGAGCAGATGATCCGGGTTGCGGCCGGCGAGCGGCTCGGCATGAAGCAGGCGGACGTGAAGCTCAAGGGTTGGGCGGTCGAGAGCCGCATCTATGCCGAGGATCCGTTCCGCAACTTCCTGCCGTCCATCGGCCGTCTCGTGCGCTACCGCCCGCCTGCGGAGGGCATCCGTGACGGCGTGACGGTGAGAAACGACACCGGCGTCTACGAGGGCGGCGAGATCTCGATGTACTACGATCCGATGATCGCCAAGCTGGTGACGCATGCGGCAACCCGGGAGGCGGCAATCGAGGCGCAATCGGAAGCGCTGGACGCCTTCGCCATCTCCGGCATCCAGCACAACATCCCGTTCCTGACCACGCTGATGCAGCATCCGCGCTGGCGCAAGGGGGAACTCTCGACCGGTTTCATCAAGGAGGAGTTTCCGGACGGCTTCAAGACGCCGGAGCCGAAGGGGAAAGTCCGCGACACGCTCGTCGCCGTGGCAGCGGCAATCGACCATCTCTCGAATGCGCGGCGCCGCCAGATCACGCATCAGATGCACGGGCAGAATGTGAAATTCTCGGAAGACCGCGTCGTCTCGATCGCGGGAGCGGCCGAGAAGCTCCGCGTCGAGGGCGACGTGACTGGACCGGTCTCCATCGCTTTCTTAGACGAGGCCGGAAGCGTGCGCCGGCAAATCGCGACGCTGTCCGATTGGTGGCCAGGCGAGCCGGTCTGGCGGGGCGAGGTCGGCGGCGAGACGGTGGCCGTGCAGGTGAGGCCGATCCTCAACGGCGTCGGGCTCTCGTTCCGTGGACACGCGGCGGATGTCCGCGTGCTGACGCCGCGCGAAGCTGAGCTTGCCAAGCTCATGCCGGTCAAGGTGCCGCCCGACACTTCGAAGTTGCTGCTCTGCCCGATGCCAGGCCTCGTCAAATCGCTCGCTGTCGCCGCCGGCCAGGAGATCAAGGCGGGCGATACGCTCTGCGTCGTCGAAGCCATGAAGATGGAGAATGTGCTGCGCGCCGAGCGCGACGGCACCGTCAAGGAGATCCGTGCCAAGCCCGGCGACAGCCTCGCCGTCGACGCTGTCATCATGACGTTCGGGTGAGGCGGCCGCCCGCCGTCCTACGCGCGCGGCCGCCGCGATCCGGGGTTCGCAAGTCCCAGGCTCGCCGCGACATCCCGCGGCAACTGATCCGCGATGATCTTGCGGCCGACCTCCTCGACCTCGCCCTCCGGCAGATTGCCGAGCTGGAAGGGTCCATAGGAGACGCGGATGAGCCGGCTCACATCGAGGCCGAGGTGATTGAGCACGCGCTTCACCTCCCGGTTCTTGCCCTCGCGGATACCGATGGTGAGCCAACAGTTGGCGCCCTTGACGCTGTCGAGCGTGGCCTCGATCGGCCCGTAGCGCACACCCTCGACCTCGATGCCTTTCGAGAGGCGGTTCAGATCGTCTTGTGTCACGCGGCCCTTGGCGCGGACACGATAGCGGCGGAGCCAACCGGTCGCGGGCAGCTCCAGGTGCCGGGCGAGCGCGCCCGAGGTCGTCAGCAAAATAAGCCCCTCGGTGTTGTAGTCGAGCCGGCCAACCGAGACGACGCGCGGCAAACCTGGGGGCAATCCTTCAAAGAGCGTCGGCCGGCCTTCGGGATCGCGATGGGTGGTGACGCGGCCACGGGGCTTGTGATGCGTCCACAGGCGCACCTCGCTTGGGCCTGAAATCAGGTTGCCATCGACGCTCACCACATCCTTCGGCCCAACGACACACGCAGGCGTTGTCAGCGCATTGCCGTTGACGGTGACCCGGCCTTCGGCGATCCAGCGCTCGGCCTCCCGGCGCGAGCACAGGCCCGCCGCCGCCATCACCTTGGCGATACGGGCCGGCTGATCGGCGGCGACTTGGGTCGCTTCCACTTGACCACGGTCCGGCCGCGTCGTCTGTTGTCGATGCTCTCGATTGGACATGGGCGATGGTAAACAGGAAAACGAAGCCCGGCGCAACGCTCGACCCGATGGGACTAGCGCTCGCCGAGGCGCGGCAGGCGGGCGAGCGGGGCGAGGTGCCGGTCGGGGCCGTCATCGTCTCGACGGACGGCGCGGTGCTCGCCCAGGCCGGAAACGCGACGCGCGCGCTCAACGATCCGACCGCGCATGCGGAAATTCTCGCCATTCGCGCGGCTTGCGACGTGATCGCGAGCGAGCGCCTCACCGGCTTCGATCTCTACGTGACGCTCGAGCCCTGCGCCATGTGCGCGGCGGCGATCTCGTTTGCCCGGCATCCGCCGCCTGTACTATGCCGCGCGCGACCCCAAGGGCGGCGGCGTCGAGCACGGCCCCCGCTTCTTCGGCCAGCCCACCTGCCACCATCGCCCAGAGGTCATCGATGGTCTGCGCGAGAGCGAGGCGGCAATGCTGCTCAGGGATTTCTTTGCCGAGCGGCGGTGATGAAAACGCTCACGACGCCTTCTCGAAGACCTCCGCGAGCCGCCGCTTGGTCTCCTCCTTGGCGGGTTCGGTCGCTTCCAGAATATCCTTGATCTTGAAGAAATCGAGCACGGCGAAGCGGGCGACGTCCGGGCGGATCAGGATGTCGGGCGCGGCGTAGCGCAGTTTCTCCTCGACGATCGAGTGCAACGTGATCTGCGCCGCGCCGACCCAGGCATCGATCGAGCTTGGCATCTTGGCCGTGGGGCGTGGCCCCTTGCCACCGGTCAGGTCGACGGCGAGCGTCACGTCGCATTTGGGTGCGATGACATCGAAGGGCGTCGGATTGACGAAGCCGCCGTCGATTAGGATGCGCTTGCCGATGGCGACGGGTTTCAGCAGCGCCGGCAGAGAGGCGCTGGCGGCAACGGCTGGGATCAGTGGGCCTTCGTCGAACAGCACCTGCTCCTGGGCGTAGAAGTCGGTCGCGACCGCGATGAAGGGCGTCTTCAGCTCCTCGAACTTTCGCGGCAGGCTCTCGGGCATCAGGATGTCGAGCAGCGTCTCGCCGTTGAGGATGGCGGGCGTGAAGGGATTCCACAGCGCCATCAGATTGCCGGGCCAGTTGGTGGCGAGGCGGCGCATCAGCTCGGTGCGCTTGGAGAACAGCTCGGTGGCGAATGCGCGGATTTCGGCGCCCGTCATGCCGGAAGCCGAGGCCGCACCGAAGATCGCGCCGATCGAGGTGCCGGCGATGATGGTGGGGCGGACGCCCAGCTCGTCGAGCGCCTCGAGCACGGGGATATGCGCATAGCCGCGCGCGGCGCCACCGCCCAACGCGAGGCCGAGGCGGGGTGATTTAGCTCGCGCGTGCGGCGCGTGCGGGCGTTTGGTCATGGTTTCCTCAGCGGAAGAAATCGAGCATATGCGCAAGCGTCTCGTCCGGCGCCTCCTCGGCGAGGAAGTGGCCGGCGGGAATGGCGGTGCCGGTGACGTTGGGGGCGAGCGGACGCCAGAGCTCGAGCGGACTTTCGGCGCCCCGCCCGGCATAGTCGGTGCCCCACAGCGCCAGCACGGGGCAGGCGATCGTCTTGCCCGCGGCGAGATCGCTCTCGTCGAGCTCACGGTCAATTGATGCGCCGGCGCGATAATCCTCGCAGACGGCCCGGATGCGGCCGGGCTCATTCAGTTGCGCCTTGTAGGCGGCGAGTGCGGTGGGATCGAAGTGCCGGAGGGATTTGTCGCCGGTCCAGCTGCGGATGGTCCATTCGGCATACATTTGAGGATCGGCCGCGATGAGCGTCTCGGGCATCGGATGCGGCTGGGCGAGGAAGGGCCAGTGATAGGCCTTGATGGCCGCTTCCCAGCCCATGTGCTTCCAGACGAGCGCCGTCGGAATGATGTCGAGAACGGCGAGCTTCGTGATTGTCTCGGCATGGTCGAGCGCCGCGCGATAGGCGACCCGTCCGCCACGATCGTGCCCGGCAACGGCAAAGCGCGCGTGGCCGAGCGCGCGCATGAGGCCGACGGCGTCCTTGGCCATGGTGCGTTTCGCGTAAGCCGAGTGCGTCTCATCGGCCGGCGGGATGGAACTCTGGCCGTAGCCGCGCAAATCGGCCGCGACGACCATGAAGCGCTCGGCGAGCCGGGCGGCGATCCGGTGCCAGCAGTGATGGGTCTGCGGGTATCCATGCAGGAGGAGGAGCGGCGGGCCAGAGCCACCGGTCCGCGCGAAAATCTCGACGCCGTCGAGGGCGATGCGGCGGCTGGCGAAGCCGGGGAAGAGGTCGGGAGGCTGGGTCATCCCGCTACATATAGGATGGGATTGGCGCGCCGTCATGGCGGGCGGGTTCCAAACAAGCGTATTGAATCATTTTGTCAGACCAAGAGGGCAGCTGCTAACCTCGCTTTTCTGAGCGAGGATCGGCAATGGCGCAACGGCTGCAGCTTCGGGTGTTTCGCACGGTTCTCGATGCCATCGAGACGTTGCTCCGCGAGGCCTGGCCGCTGTTCAAGATCTACGCGCCGCCGTGGTTGGCGGGGACTGCCGCCGTGCTCGTGCTCGATCTCATGTGGTACGAGCGGAGCTACGGCAGCTATCCGCCTGCTATCCTGTCGGCGCTTGTCTTCGCACCCTTCAGCGCCCTGATCGCCGTCGGCGCGACCCGTTGGCTTTGGCGGAAACGCGAGGACTTCCGGCTTTTTCGATTCGATGAAGTCTGGGGCTGGGTCGCGGCGCTCTTTGCGGTGCTGGTGGTCGTCGATACCGGCCTCGGATACCTGCGCGAATGGTGGAGCCTTTACATTCTCCAATCAACCGGTCTCATAACCGCCGATTGGAGTACGACATCGAATGCCCACCTGATTTGGTTTTGGCTTGCTTTGGTGCCCGGATGGCTGCTGTCCGCCGCAATCTACTTCGCCGCGTTTCCACAAGTGGCGGTCATTGTCGAGCGCGGTGCGCCTTCGCTGGCGCGTCAATGGCGGCTGTTGCGCATCGCGTTGCTGTCGTTGATCGCGCTGGCGCTCATTGTAGGCGTGTGCCGGCTCGGACTGGCCTATCTCTTCGGCTATGTCGCGACAAGTCTTGGCATCGAGCTTCAGGGCCTTGACCGATCCCTCTACGGCTGGCGAGAGGAAGTGACGGCTACGGTCTGGCGGTCCCTCTGGCTGCTCCCGGCCAATTTCCTGACGGACATGCTGGTGCTGGTCGTTCTGGCGCGGATGTATCGGGCGCTGGCGGAATATGTGGATCGGAAGACGACGGCTCCGGAGTGAGGTCGACTACTCCAACTCCCCCAGCACCATGTTCCCCGGCGACGTCACGGCCTCCTCCGAATTCCCCGTGTGCCCATAGCCGTTCCACACCGCAAAACCCAACCGCCGCAGCATTTCCGGCGGGGTCCGCGCCATGACCTCGGGCCGCAAACCCCGCGTGTAGTTCTCGAGTTGGCGGAATTGCGGACCGTTGCCAACGGTCGTGATGCCGTAGCGGGCTTTCGTCGTCGGATTGGCGAAAGCGCCATGCCAGAGCCGCGCATCGAAGGCGAACGCCGTACCAGCCTGGCCCACTGCCGCGACCGAGGGCACCCTATGCGGCACCGATGGATCGGGCTGCCGCCCGCTCAGATGGCTCCCCGGCACGACGCGGGTCGCCCCCATCTCCTCGGTGAAGTCCGTCACCATCCACATGACATTGGCGCAGGCTATGGGCGCGATCGGCGTATTCGAGGGAGAGGGATCGAGCGCGCCGTTCTTCAGGCGGCGGCGATCGGCGGGCCGTTCGGGACGCACACCCGGCAGCTCGGGCACCGGCATCCACCACTGATCGGTGTGGAGCGGCATGGTGCCGGCGCCCGGATGCTGAATCTGTGCATCGACACAGGAGATCACATAGTCAGGTCCGATCAGATGCTCGACGAGCGACATGGCGAGCGGGTGCTTGATCAGCTCGAAGAAGATGTCGCCTTTGTTCAACAGCATGCCGACCCACTGATTGACCGGGTCCATGTTGGCCGGGTTCTTGTTGTTGTGGAGCTTGCGCTCGGCGGCCGCTTGCGCGAAGAGCCGTTGCCGCACGGCCTCCAGCGTCTCGCCCTCGAGCGCCCGCTCGATCACGCAATAGCCCCAGGTCTCGAGGTCGGACTTGAGACGGACGGGATCGCGCGTGAGGCTAGGCAGCTCCTCGGTGCGCCAGGGGAGCGGTGACGGGTCGGTCATGCTTGCCGTCCCGTCTATTCCGCCGCGCGCGCCTTGGCCGGTGCCAGCTCGAACAGCCGTCCGCGACCGGTGAGCTTCCGCATGTCCCCCGCCGCCCGCATCATGCCCCAGGCGAGCGCCTGGTTTGAGGTGACGACCGGCTTGCCGATCTTCTGCTCCAGGGCAGCGACGGCCTTGTTGGTGGTCAACCCCGTGCAGGAGATGAAGAGCGCGTCCGCATCCTTGTGGCTGCCGAGCTTCGTGCCGGCCTCGATGAGCGCCTCGGCGGAGACGCGGTTCATGTCCGGGTCGCCATCGAGAAAGAAGCTGCCCTTCGTGACCGCCTCGATCCCCTTCTCCTTGAAGTAATTCTCGATCAGCCCGCTCGGACCGGCCTGATAGGGTGTGATGAGCGCAACCTTGCGGGCGCCCAGCAGATGCAGCGCCTCGGCCGCACCATCGACTGGATTGATGACCGGCACGCCCGGCCGGACGGCGTTGATCTTCTTGTTGAGGAGATCGGTCCCGACCGCCACCGCCCCCGACGTGCAACCGAAGCCGATGGCGTCCATCCGGCCCCAGGGGATGAGCTGTTTGGCGCACTCGGTCACATGACCCCGCAGCGCCACCAGCGTCTCATTGGACGCCGTCGTCGACATCGGGATGCGGACGCCGAACACTTCCACAGTTTCGTCGTCCGGGAGGAACGCGCGGACATCCGCCTCGCAGACGCGATCGGTCGAGAGGCCGATGAAGCCATAGCTCCAACCCGCGCCGGGGCCGCCGTAGAATTTCGCCTCGAGCTTCTGCCAGCTGGTGGATGCCGCGGTCATGAGGACCTCCCTCGTTTGTATCGAGGCAGGCTATCGCACTCACACGCGTCTGACCACGGCAGTGCCCGTGCGAGCGGGGGAGGGCAGGTCTGTCGAAACGGCTGCGGTTAGAGTGCTTCCGGAAAAAGCCTGTCCCGGCGAAGGCCGGGATCCGAAGCGGTTTTCCGAAAGGAAGCACGACAAACCAAGGAATAAGGTGTTGAAGTGATTCAACGAAAAACGAAAACGCCCTACGCCGCCACCAGCTTCTTGATCCGCGCGGAAATCTGATGCCGGAACTTGTGGAAGCCGCGTTTGCCCTCGGAAACCATCCAGTTCATCTGGATTGAGCGGCGCACGCCCTCGAAAGATTCGTGACCGTGCCAGGAATTCTCGGAGCGCTTGAAGACGAGAAGCGTGCCGTTATCCGGCGGCACCTCGGCCACAAAGGCGTTGAGGTCGGTGCCGTTCTTGAGGAGACGAAGCCGCCCGCCGCCCCGGCCTTTCCAGGTGTCGTTCAGGTACAAGAGCACGGTGATGATCTTGTCCTTGCTGTCGGTATGGATCTTGCCGTCGCTCGCCCGGCAATAGCCGCGCAGCGAGTACATCTTCGGCTTGCCGGCGAGAGCGACACGGAATTTGTCGGCAACGATCCGCTCGAACTCCGGCCCGTCGAGCTCCGACACCAGCTCTTCAAGCGCCTTCGTCATGGCGACCTCCTCGAGCGGGTAGGAGCCGCCCTTGAGATCGGGATAGTCGCCGACGACGCGCTTCAGGTTTTCGGGCGAGAGAAAGCCCGGAACGATGACGTACTCGTACGGCTCCTTCTGGAGCGCGGTGGCGGCAAGCGTGTCGATGTTCAAGAGGCCCATGTCACGATCCTGACGAATGCCCATCATCCCGAGCACTTTCCGACCAAGCGGACGCCGGCTGGTCGAAAGAAAGTGCTCAAAGCCAACAACCTAGACCGGTTTACCGATCCGCAAGGATTGGAAAACAGTCTAGGACGGGCCGGGGGCTCGTTATCCTTGGCTCGGTCAAATCAAACCCCGAGCGTGCCCCTCCGGCGCATCCATCGCTGCTCGATTTCAGCAGCGATCATTCGGGCAGAATCTAACGGCGCATAGGTCCAGGGTTCAATGCGGCCAAGGGGCTCACTGAGCAAACGCGTCGTGCCATGACGCCGCAGGGCTTCGTGGAATCGATTGAACTTCGCGGATCCCCCCGAGGGCTCGAAAACATAGACGGGACGGCCTGTTGCGCAGGCTTCGCCCGTCATGTTGACGCTGTCGGCGGTGACGACGAGGCGATCGGCGCCGGCGAGCATCATCGGATAGGGGTTCTCGCCGGTGCCATCCCAAAAAACGCGCGGGCGATTTCGCGTCGCCGTCTCGACGGCGGCGATGAGGCGCTTGTGGGTGCGGCGCGAGGGCGTGACGAGAAAGCTCGCTCCTTGGTCGGCAAAGGCTTTCAGTAGGCGTTGCAGCCGGTCGTCGTCGGCGTCGGTATAGCGATAGACCGCGTTCTTGCCGCCGAGCACGACGGTCACGCGGGGCGAGGGAAGCGCGGCGATCCACGCCGGCAGGCAGCTCCGAAGCGCGGCGATACGCTCCGTCGTGAAACCGTGCGGAGCGGTCAGCGTCTTGATGACGTTGGGGCCGCTGCGGCGGTCATGGGCCGGCACCCAGATGAGATCCGCGACGCCCGCGCGGGTCTTGGGGTCCTGCAACACGACACGGAACGTGTTGATCCCGGCGCGGCGGCCGAGCGCGCGGATGTAGGGGATCGAGGAGCGTCCAGTGGCGATCGCGATCGTGGGGAAGGGCGGCGCGAATTGTGCGCCCTCGGCGCCAAAACGCTCTTTCGGGTCAACGGGCCCATAGGGAGCAAGCGTCCTGTAGAGCCCCTTTGGCGCGACGTGCTTCATCTCGTAGCGAACGCCCAAGGCCTCGGCGACGCCGATGCACTGCACGTCCATGCCGGCCTTGCCGTCGGTGATGATCCAGCAGCTCTTGCCGGCAAGGGCCGTGCTCATGTCAGCTCTCCGCAGCAAAGTTTCGTTGGCGACGCGGTTTATTGCCGGTCTACTGTCTCGGACTTGTCGAATATTGCCTGCTGCCCCCGAGTCGGAGACAATGCTAGCGCGTCCATAGTCCGGGCCGACACTGGCCTGTTGTCGCGTCATAACCCACCCGGAGCCCCATGAAAGACAAGCTCGACGTCATCGACTGGCACATCCTGCGGGAGCTGCAGGCCGACGGCCGCATGACCAATGTGGAGTTGGCGAGCCGTGTCGGCATCTCGGCGCCACCCTGCTTGCGGCGGGTGCGCGCGCTGGAGGAGGCCGGCATCATCGCCGGCTATCGGGCGCTACTCGAAGCCAAGAAGCTCGGCTTCTCACTGACGGCCTTCGCCATGGTCGGCCTCAACAGCCAGGCCGAACATGATCTCAAGGCCTTCGAGACGCGGGTGGCTTCATGGGGAATCGTTCGCGAATGCACGATGCTCTCGGGCGAGATCGACTACATGCTGAAATGCGTCGCGCCCGACCTCCAGAGCTTCC
The DNA here is from genome assembly GCA_963741525.1 of uncultured Alphaproteobacteria bacterium. GTDB lineage: Bacteria > Pseudomonadota > Alphaproteobacteria > Rhizobiales > Hyphomicrobiaceae > JANNSX01. The sequence continues at coordinate 252,598 of CAVUIW010000027.1, read as the reverse complement.
AGGATTTCATCATCAGCCAGCTGACGGCAGCGCCCAACGTGGCAAGCGTCAAGACGGCGCTGGCCATCCGCACGGCGAAGGCCGAGGCGCTGGTGCCGTTGCCGTCAGGCTGATGTGAGCCCGGTTCGAATTTCGGGCGCCACATGCTCCGGCCGGATGCCGAGACCCATGATGCGCGCCGGATAGCGGCGGAGCCAGGGAAGGCGGTCGATGAGACGGATCGGCAGTGGCGCGCGCACCGGCGCGTCGCCCTTGAGCGCCGGGCCGATGATGGCGTTCTGCATGATAATCTGCAGGCGCTGGGTCATGCGGGTCGGGAAATCGCGCCGGCGCTGCACGCGGGCAAGATCGGCCTGCGATAGTGTGCCTGCCTTCAGTGGGCCCGCCAAAAGGTTGGCGGCGGCGACCGCATCCTGGATGGCGAGATTGATGCCGACGCCACCGACCGGCGACATGGCATGCGCGGCGTCGCCGATGACGAGCAGACCCGGCTTGTGCCAGGTCTCGAGGCGGTCGATCTGCACGGAGAGGAGCTTCAAGTCGTCGACAGTGGCGATCTCGGATGTGCGGTCGGCGAAGGCCGGAACGACCTTCGACAGCGTGCTCCAGAACGCCTCGATACCTGCCGCCCTGATCTCCTCCGCCTTGCCCTTCGGGATCACGTAGGCGCATTGCCAATAGTCGCCGCGATTGAGCTGGACGAAGATGCGCCCGCGATCGAAGCGGCCCATGGTGTTAGCGGGATCGCTGGCCCGGCGTGACAGGCGGAACCAGAACACGTCCATCGGTGCACCATAGGACACCGGCATGAGGCCGGCGGCGGCGCGCACTTCGGAGCCGCGCCCGTCTGCGGCAACGACGAGGCCGGCGGTGATCTCAAATCGGCCCGACGCGGTCTTGACCTGAAGCCCCGACACGGCCCCGTTCTTCTCGATGAGACCGGTCGCCTTGGCCGGCATCAGCAAATGGAATGCCGGCAAGGCCTTCGCGCGCGCGGCGAGGAAGTTTAGAAAATCCCATTGCGGCATGAAGGCGACGAAGGGGGCAGCCACTTTCAGCTGGGTGAAATCGGCGATTGTGTAGGTCTTGTCGCCAAACTGCGCGGCGAAGCGCTCTACTCTCTCGTGCGGCAGTTTCAGGAAGTCATCGAGGAGGGCAAGCTCGCTCATTACCTCGAGTGTCGAGGGATGCACCGTGTCGCCGCGAAAGTCGCGGAGGAAATCGGCGTGCTTCTCGACGACGCAAACCGACACGCCGGCGCGCGCGAGCAGATAGCCCAGCATCATCCCGGCGGGGCCGCCGCCGGCGATGCAGCATTGCACATGAAGGTCGGGCATGTGTCTTTGTCCGCTGATGCGCCGGGATTGATGCCGGCCCTGAATACGGGGTCGAGCACAATCACGATCCCGTCGCTACGCGCAAGATCAAGGCACGCATCCCGACCACCACACGGGTCGTGGTGCCTGCTCTCTATCAAAGCCCCATCACCTCGGCGTATTTCCGCTGGAAGCCGTGCACGGCGTTCTCGGAGAGGCCCGGCTCTTGCGGATCGATGACGAAGCGGCCCTGACGGTAGCCGAGCGACTTCAGGCCCCGGTGCACGGACTTGCAGATGCCCTCGTCCTCGGGCCAGAGCACGTCGCGCACATAGGCGAGCCGCTCCTTCGGCAAGGACCCGCCGGGCATCGTCAGCATGACGCCCGACATCCGTGTTTCCTCGGCAGTGAATGGCGAGAAGGAGAAGGCGGAGAGCGAGCGCTCGCCCGGAAACAGGCCGAACTCTATGTTGGGCCACATGTGCCAGTACGAGTTGACCTTGACCGGCGCATCGGCCGCAACGTCGTAGGCCCGGTTCTCGAGGTGGTTCACCTCGCCGTGGCTCTTGATCCAGTTCCCGTAGACCCGGCACTCGTAAGTGCCGATATCGACGAGATCGACGAAGGCTTGGTGCGCCGGTCCGCAGTGGTAGCATTCGAGACAATTCTCGGCGAGCACCTTCCAGTTGGCCTGCAGCCGGCCGAACTCTTCTTGCGGACGCTCGCCCTCACGGTTGACGTTAAGCTCGCCGATCCACGGCATGGTCGTCTTCATGTCCTCGATCATGTCGGGGACGAGCGCGGCCAGCGGCTTGGCCTCCGGATCGAGATTGACGAAGAGGAAGCCCAGCATCTCCTCGAGCCTGACGGACACGAGACTGTAATCGTTGGGGTCGAACTCGGGTTGGCGCGTCGTGGCGCGCGCATTTCGCAGCGTGCCGTCGAGATCGTAGGCCCAGGCGTGATAGGGGCAGACGATGACGGACTTCACATTGCCCTTGCCGGCGAGCAGCTCGTGCGCGCGGTGCTGGCAGACATTGAAGAACGCACCAAGCGCGCCGTCCTTGCCGCGGATGACGAAGACGCTCTGTCCGGCGATGTCGACGGTGATGTAATCGCCAACCGAGGGAATCTCGGTTATGTGGCCAGCGAGTTGCCAGCTCTTATGGAAGATGCGGCGGCGCTCCTCATCCAGCACACGCGGATCGGAATAAATATAGCCCGGCAGCGTGCGCGACCGTGCCGGATCGGATTGCAACGGCACGAAGCTGCGGCCGTCGTTGGAACGCATCGTCGTCATGGTGGCCTCGCATGCGTTTGACTGAATGAGCGTTCAATTGTCGCTGTAGGTGGCCGTGCCGGTCAAGGGACGTCAGACGCGTGGCGCCGATCCCGGTCGCAGCGCCACGATCTCCCAGGCGAGATTTGCCTCCGCGCTTTCGATGCGAACACGATCGAGCACGGGCCAGCCGGTGTCTGCCAAAGCCGCGACAACGCGATCATAACCGCGCCGCCAATTGGGCTTGTCTGGTCGCGGCAGAACGGAGGAGACGAGTGCCAGCTCAACATGGCCGGACGACCGCCAGATGCGGGTGAGATGTCTGCCGGGCTCCTCGACATAGTATAGCACTTCGGAAGCCACGAGGGCGGCGATGGGCGCGGCAGAGAGCGTGAAATCCTCAAAGCGAGACGCATGCCGGGTGACCGGGATTGTGTCATGACGAAGGTTCGACAGCAGACTCGCATTCCTATCGACGGCGGCATATCCCGACGTTTGCGCCGGATCAAGCCAGCCGAGCAGATGCCCTGTGCCGCCGCCGATCTCCACCACTGGACCAGGCCCGGCGAGGCTGCGGATCAGCGAGGCGATGGCGGCATATCGCAAGCGTTCGACCGGGCTATCGAGAAACGCCCAGCGACCGGTCGCCGGAGAAGCAGTCACTGCAATGCCACTCATGGCGGGAGTATAGCAAACAATCAACGCGAAGCGACGTCACGAAACCGTGGTGGACCCAGAGACTGCGGTGTCAATCAAACAAGCTCGACACCGACTGCTCCTCGGCAGTGCGCCTGATCGCCTCGCCGATCAGATTGTCCATCGGCAGGACGCGGATGTTCTTCGCGGCCTTCACCGCCTGTGTCGGCTGGATCGAGTCCGTGATGACCAGGGTCGAAAGCTTGGACCGCGCAACACGCGCGACCGCGCCGCCCGAAAGGACGCCATGCGTGATGTAGCTCATCACCTCGATCGCCCCCTTGTTGATGAGCGCTTCGGCGGCGTTGCAGAGCGTGCCGCCGGAATTGACGATGTCGTCGACCAGCACGCAGCGCATGCCGGAGACATCGCCGATGACGTTCATGACCTCGGACTTTCCCGCCCGCTCGCGCCGCTTGTCGACGATGGCGAGCGGCACGCCGAGCCGGCTCGCCATCTGCCGGGCGCGCACGACGCCGCCGACATCGGGCGAGACCACCATCAGTTTCGAGAGCTCGTAGTGCTCCTTGATGTCGCGCACGATGACGGGCGCGGCGAAGAGATTGTCGACGGGAATGTCGAAGAAGCCCTGGATCTGGCCGGCATGCAGGTCGAGGGTGAGCACGCGATCGGCGCCGGCCCGCGTGATGAGATTGGCGACGAGCTTGGCCGAGATCGGTGTGCGGGGAAGCGGCTTGCGATCCTGCCGCGCATAGCCGAAATAGGGGATGACGGCGGTGATGCGCTTCGACGAGGAGCGCTTCAGCGCATCGATCAGGATCAGCAACTCCATCAGGTGGTCGTTCGCCGGGAACGAAGTCGACTGCAGGACGAACATGTCCTCGCCGCGCACGTTTTCCTGGATCTCGACGAAGATCTCCATGTCGGCGAAGCGGCGGACGAGACTTTTCGTCAGCGGCAGGTCGAGAACACCTCCGATCGCCTCGGCGAGCGGCCTGTTGGAGTTGCCGGCGACGAGCTTCATGAGGGATCCTTCGAGCAAGCGCCGATGAGCATCGCGCGAGGGCCGCTGGCGTCGTCGCGCGAGCGGTCCATAACAAGAGTGGCCCGGGTCTGTAAACGACCCAGGCCTCGATTTGTGTCAATTACGTGAAGGGGATGGCTTGCGAGACGCAGCGATCAATTCACGGCCGCCGCGCGCTTGCCGTCCGTGATGATCTTGACGATCTTGGGCGCGGCTCCTGCCGCCGCCGCATCCGCCGTCCGGCCCCAAGCTCCGTCGAGCGAGCCCTGCGGAATGACCGGCGACTGCGTCGCGGTGCTCAGATACTGACCGGCCGGATCGTGCACGACCCAGGAGATCTTGATCTTTTGTTTGCCACCCTCGGGCGGGCCTATGGCCACCTTGCCCTTGATGATGAAAGCACCAGGCGTTGGCGCATCGACGACCTCATAGCCTTGTCCGGTCATCTGCTTGCGAATCGCTTTCGTCAGCGATTCCTGACCGTCGCCCGGTGCGCCTTCGACCGGCGGCACGAGCACGATCTTGCGGCCAGCCGTAAGGGCTGCGCTCGCGCCCGTGCCCACTACGACTTCACCGGTCTGCAGCGCGCCGCCTTGGCTGTTGTTCAACTGGACATTCGCGGACTTGACGCCTGTGCCCGACTGCTTGAGTGCGGCACCCGAGTCGGCTATCGCGGCAGATCCTGCGGCGCCTGGATCGAGCGTCGTCGCCGTGCCTCCAGCAACCAGCGGCTCACCCGTGCCTGGCTGTGTCGGCACCCAGGCGGACAGCTGCGTCGCCGTCGAGGTCGCGATTCGGTTCAGCACGCCCGCATCCACGGTTGCCCAGGGATCGCCGGTCACTTTGCCCGGGGCGAACTCCTCGCCAGTTATGCGATGGGCGCGCTGGCCACTCTTGTCGCTGACATCCCAAATGTAAGAGAGCTTGGTGCCGGACTTCTCGGGTGCAGCGACGATGTAGCCTTTGACCGTGTAGTCGGTCGGCTCGGAGGCCGTGCGCGCCACCGGGATGCCCTGCCGCTCGACCTCGCTCACGAGGCCAGCTGTCAGTTGGGCGGAAACATTGGCGGGAGCGCCGACGAGCGGCACGAAGGCGAGCTTCGCCTTCTGCGGTACTGGCGCAACGGCCGCCTGCGGGCCGGTGTCGCCACCGCCGAATACGGAATCGCTGTTGCCGCAGCCGGTAAGTGTTCCAGCGGCGGCGATCGATACGACCATGGCAACGGCGCGCAAGGCGCGCTTAGTCGCACTAGCAAATGCTCTCGTCACGGGTGGTAACCCCCCTGTCCGTGTGACGCGCTGTCTCCGGCACGAAAAACTAACGACGCAACTAAAAGTCCGCAAGAGCAAAACAGATGTACAAAGCAAATGCGACGAACACAGTGCCGACACGCTGCTTTCGTTCCTAGCGGCTCCCATCGGGCCCGTCCAATCTTTTCCCCGGCCAAAGGCGCAGGAGCGGTGTGCAACCGGGGAAAAGCCACACCTCGACTGTGGATATCTCGCTATTTCAAGACGATGGCGGATATTTGTCGTCCGTAATCGGCTTCTTTGCGGTGGGTCGCGCGGCGGAACGAGAAAAACCGCGATTCGTTGGCATAGGTGTCGGTGCACGCGTCCTCGATCGTGCCGATTCCCGCCCGGAGGAGACGGTCGCGGCAGAAAGCCGGGAGGTCGAAGCGGGGCTTGTCACCGGGACGCTGGTGGAAAAATCGGATGCTGCCGGGCGCCGTGGCGAGGAACTCGCGCTCGAACTCGGGGCCGACCTCGTAGGACCCCGGCCCGATCGAAGGGCCGATGGCGGCTGCGATTCGCTCTGGCCGGGCGCCGAGCCGCTCCATGGCGGCGATGGTCGCCTCGAGGACGCCCGTGAGGGCCCCGCGCCAGCCCGCATGGGCGGCTCCGACGACTTTGGCGTAGGGATCGGCGAACAGCACGGGGGCGCAGTCTGCCGTCAATATGCCAATGGCGAGCCCTGGCGTGGCGGTGACGAGGGCGTCGGCCTTGGGCCGGTCGCCGGTCCAGGGCGCCTCGACGATGAGAGCATCGGGGCTGTGCACCTGCCAGGGCGACAGCAGGCGTTCGGGGGCAGCAGCAAGCGCCACCGCGACCCGGGCGCGGTTCTCGCTGATCTTGGCCGCGTCGTCGCGGGAGCCCTGGCCGCAGTTGAGCGAGCCATAGACGCCATCGGACACGCCGCCTTGCCGCGTGAAGAAGCCATGTGCGACGCCGTCCAGGCGCGTGAGGGCGTCCGCCTCGATCCGTACCGCCATGGTGTCTTCGGCTCCGTCGTTGAAGGTTTCCCGACTTTACCAGATCAGAAGCCGGGCAGTCTTGCGATGCCCGGTGTTTTGAGTGCGAGCGTTTTGAAGCGGCTTCCCATGCCGGTGGGATCGATCAGCCGGAGCACGCCTGCCTCGACGGTCGTGGCCTGGGCCGGTGCCGCGGTGCTCATGAGTCGCTGCGTCCGCTCGACGATGCCGAGGGCACCCAGGAAGGCCGCCTGTGGAATCGGCCCTTCGACATCGAGGCCGTGCACTCTGCCCATGCTTGCGAAAGCCTCGAAGTCGACCTGGGCGCTGAGATCGGTTTCTCCGGCGCGGCTCAGCGGATCGGAACGCCCATGGCGCGACACGGCCTGCAGCGTATCGCCGAAGCCCGAGCGCTCATGGCCATAGTCGATGAAGAGAGCAACCACCGGCGCGATGCGGCTTTGCTCCGCGATTGCCCCGATGAGCGTTTCGGCGTCGGGCCGGAGCTCGAGAATGCTTCCTTCGGGCGCAACGGACGCAATGCCGGTCGCGATGCCGGCCGCAATGCCGAAGCGGAGCAGGCCATCATCCGCGATTTCGACCGTTCGCTCGTGCCAGTTGCCACTTTCGCAGCATGAGCTGCCGGACCGGTAGGGCATCGATCACCTCATTGGCGATGATGACGGCTGGGCCCGGCGGTACATCTTCGAGCCGCTCGTGCCAATGTAAGTGGCAGGGCGAACGGGCGAGAGTCTGCCGTTGTATCGCCGCCAGCGCCCGGCTCGGCTCGACCATGTACACCGTGAGGCGGTCAAGGAATCCCGGCACGACCTTCAGTGCCCGGAGCGCATCCGCCATCAGCGTGCCCCGGCCCGGCCCGATCTCGATCAGGCGAAGCGGCGCGCCCGGTGCGATTGTCTCGGCCACGACCGCGCTCCACAGGCCGATCAACTCGCCGAACACCTGGCTGATCTCCGGCGCCGTGATGAAGTCGCCGGTCCGTCCGATCGCCTCGCGGTGGCGGTAATAGCCGTACTCGGGATGGCCGAGGGCGAAAGCCATAAAGTCGTGAACGCTCATCGGGCCTTCGGCGGCGATTTGCGCCCGGATGATCCGGTCGAGCGACGTCAGTCCATCGCCGCCGGACATTCAGGGCGTCCCCGGCCGGGCGCCACGCGCTTGGCCGATGAAATACATCCCGATGAGGATCATGGGGACTGAATAGAACATGCCCGCGGGAACTGGGGCGTTGGGCCAGAACCAGAGCGCGTCGGGCTCGCGAAAGAGTTCTCCAATGATGCGGAACGCGCCGTAGAGAACCAGGAACGCACCGATGATCGTGCCGGGCCGCTCCAGTGCTTTGTTGCGCCACGTCAGGACGGCGAGGATGCCAAACATGACGACACCCTCGAGAAACCCCTCATAGACCTGGCTGGGATGCCGGGGATCGGGACCCGCGCCCGGAAACACCATGGCCCAGGACACGTCCGTTACCCGGCCATAGACCTCGGCATTGATGAAGTTGGCGACGCGGCCGAAGAACAGGCCAAAAGGCACGCCCGCGGCCGCGAGGTCGTAGGCGGTGAGCGGGTTCATCTTGACCGAGCGGGCGAAGATCAGAAGTGCAAGGCCTACTCCGAGGAGCCCGCCATGGAAGGCCATGCCGCCCTGCCACACCTTGAAGATGTCGAGCGGGTGCTCAAGGAAGTAGCCGGGCTCGTAGAGCAGCATGAAGCCGAGCCGGCCACCGAGCACGACGCCGAGCGTCGTCCACAGCAGCATGCTGTCGGCTTGATCGGCGCTCATCGGGGGAGCGCCGCCCCACAGATCGGCCCTGTTTCAGGAGCCGGCGAATGTAGAGCCAGCCGAGCAGCAGCCCGGCCATATAGGCGAGGCCATACCAACGCACCGTGACCGGCCCGAGCGAGAAGGCGACGGGATCAATCACTGGATAGGTGATGACGAGGAGGTCAAGCGACATCGAAAACTCCGCCCGTTCGTGGGCGGGCGGAGACTGCGTCCCGTTGGCGGACGCGTCAAGGATGGCTTGCTGCGCTCTTGGGTGGGGCTCATACTTCGCGCCAACGCAGCTCTTGGAAGGCCGCCACACATGACCCAGACCAACAATCGCCTCTTTGACGAGATCGGAAAGATGATGACCGACGCGGCCGGCGCCGCGCAGGGAATGAAGCGCGAGGTCGAAACGATGGTGAGGAGCCAGGGCGAAAAATGGCTCCGCGACATGGACGTCGTCCAGCGCGAGGAGTTCGAGGCGGTCAAGGCCATGGCCGAGAAGGCGCGGATGGAGAATGATGAGCTGAAGGCACGGCTCGCCGCGATCGAAGCGCAGTTGAGAGTCACGTCCTGATGAGCAAAGGCCCGGGCGTTTCCGCCCGGGCCCTCGGCTTTTGTTTGGCAACCTGGTGATCAGACGACCACGAAGTCGCTCGAGATCAGGAAGTCCGAGAAACCGGCCGTGCCTACGAACTGGGCGACCAGCACGCGACCGCCAGCGGAGGTGCCGTTCGAGTCGAACCAGAGTGAGTCGGCATCCGTCTCGTAGACGAACTGAGCGTTTGCCGCCGTGGCGAGGCCCGACAGGTTGTTGACGATCTCGCCGGCGTCGAGCGTCGCACCGATATTGAAGTCGAAGTTTTCGATCTGCAACAAGTCGTTTTGTGCATCGCTGAAGCCGTAGATGTAGTCAAAGCCGTTGCCATTCTCGAGTACGAAGCGGTCGGCGCCCGAGCCCCAGGCCCCTTCGCCGTGCAAGTGATCGTTGCCGGAGCCGCCGATGAGGGTCTCGCTGCCACTGGCATCGTAGATGTGATCGTTGCCGCCAAAACCCCACGCCGTGCCACCGACGCCGGGCTGCAGGTTGTCGGCATGGTTGGAGCCCATGACGTTCTCCATAAGCGAGAACGTGTCGCCGAGCGCACCGCCGCCGACCGTGCTGGAGACGAGGTAGGCCGTCACGCCGGTGGCCGAGTTGCCGTAGTAGGCGGTATCGACGCCGTTGCCGCCGAGGAACTTGTCGGCACCGGCGCCACCCAGCATGAAGTCATCGCCATTCTGGCCGTTGAGGACGTCGTCGCCATCGCCGCCCAAGAGAGTGTCGGCATCGGCGCCGCCTGCGAGCAGGTCGTTGCCGCCTTCGCCCGAGAGAAAGTCGAAACCAGCGGCGCCTGAGATCTTATCGTTGCCGGCGCCGCCGAGCATGTTGTCGTCGCCGAGGCCGCCACGCAGGTCGTCGTCGCCGAGGCCACCGGAGAGCTTGTCGTTGCCGGCTTCGCCGAGCAGGATGTCGTTGCCGGCATTGCCGAACAGCTGGTCGTTGCCGATGCCGCCGAAGATGCTGTCGTTGCCGAAGTTGCCCTTCAGGATGTCATCGCCGTCGAAGCCGTAGATCTTGTCCGCGAGCGCCGTGCCGATGATGGTGTTGTTGAGGGCGTTGCCTTTGAGAATTGCCATTGTCATCTCCCGATTTGCTTTTGCTTTTGCTTTTGCTTTTGTTCCGCCGTCCGACTGTTCTCGTACGGCAGGTGCTTATTTGGGGGATGCAAGGCGGCTTGTAAGTCACGCGCGTAACAGGTGGCCGGCATCTTGGTGACGCCGCCCCGGAACCGGCATACGGATTTCACCCACCGGTGCGCAGGCGGCGAGGCGGCCCTTTTCCACAAGGGAATAGGCATGCCCTCGAAATCGTCACGAAATCCGCCCTCTATCAGCCTCCAGAACCAGTTAGACGTGGAGAAGATCGGGCCCTGCTTGCGACTCATGACTCCCGGGGTTTAGGTCGCAATCTCGATCCGGTACCCGGCTGCCGGCGCCACCGCGAGTTGGCGGTAGGGTTAACGACCTCGGGACGCGAAGACGGTTTCGAGCGGGAATAGAGGAAGACGCATGGCATCCGCAGAGCTGAGCTTCGGCAGGGCAGCGAACCCGATCGACCTCGTCGAGCGCATCGCGAGCGACCAGGATTGGTCGTTCGAGCGCAACGCCGAGGAGGAGCTGACCCTCATCGTCGCCGGCACCTGGACCGACTATCACGTGTCCCTCAATTGGCGGGACGATCTGGAAACGCTGCATCTTGCCTGCGCCTTCGATTTCAAGATCCCGGACAACCGGCTGACCGAGGTCTACAGGCTCCTCGCCCAGATCAACGAGCATCTCTGGCTTGGCCACTTCGATCTCTGGCAGGGCGACGGTCTCCTGATGTACCGCCATGGTCTGATGCTCAATGGTGCAGTCGCGACCCCCCGTCAGTGCGAGGCCCTGCTGCAGGCCGCGCTCGAAGCCTGCGAGCGCTACTACAAGGCCTTCCAATTCGTGGTTTGGGCCGGTAAGGAAGCCCGTGAGGCCTTGACCTCCACCATGTTCGAAACCGAGGGGCAGGCCTGATCTGCCCTGAACACTCCAGGGCACAGATCATGCAGCTTTCGGCACCTTTGGTGCTGGTCGGTTCCGGCAATATGGGCGGCGCGCTCCTCAGGGGCTGGCTCGACCGGGGACTCCGGCCAAGTGATGTCGTGGTACAGGACCCTTCGCCGCCGCCCGCCATGGCCGCGCTGTTGTCGGAGCATGGGATAACGTGCGGGCCTGAGATCGCGGCCCTCCCGATTGCGCCGAGCGTGATCCTGCTCGCCGTCAAGCCGCAGATCATGGACGAGGTGGTGCCGACGGTCGCTTCCCATTGCCGGGCGAGCACCGTCGTGCTGTCGGTCGCGGCGGGACGGACCATTGCGAGCCTCGCCAGGCATTTTCCGGCCGGCACCGCGATCGTGCGGACCATTCCCAATACGCCCTCTTCCGTCGGGCGCGGGATCACGGTGGCGGTCGCCAACGTGTCGGTGAACATCGGCCAGCGCCGCATCTGCCAGGAGCTGCTCGAGGCGGTCGGCTCCGTCGGCTGGGTGGATGACGAGAGCCTCATCGATGCGGCAACCGCCGTCTCGGGCTCGGGCCCGGCCTATGTCTTCCTGCTTGCCGAGTGTCTCGAAGCGGCAGCACTTGCCGCGGGCCTGCCGGCCGATCTCGCCCGGCGGCTCGCCCGCGAAACCGTCTCGGGTGCCGGTGAGATGCTCCGCCAGTCCGATCTCGACGCGGCAACGCTGCGCCAGAACGTCACCTCGCCCAAGGGCACGACCGCCGCGGCCCTCGAGGTGCTGATGGGACCGGGGGCCATGCCGGAACTGATGGCAAAAGCCGTCAAGGCCGCGAAGGATCGGGCGGTGGAGCTGGCGAAGTAGGGCGGTTCACCTTCGGAGGTCAGCCGTCTTTTTCCCAGCACGCGGAAGGCTTACAGTAGCTCGAACAGAAGGAGCCCCCCCCAATGCTCGACCCGACCTCACCGCGCGATCGCGCCATCGCGGCTCTGATGCGCCTTGCGGCCACCACGCCCTGGCGCGAAATCTTCATGCCGGATATCGCCCGCGAGGCCGGCCTTTCCTTTGCCGAGCTCACCGAGCAATTTCCGAGCAAGGCTCAGATCCTCGGCGCTTTCGTGCGCGCGGTGGACGCCGAGGTGGCCGAGCGGATGGCGGCGAAGTCTCCGACCGAAGGCCCGCGCGACCGGCTGTTCGACACGATCATGACGCGCTTCGATGTGCTCGGTCCCTATCGCGCGGCGGTTCTGCGGCTCTCCGAGGAAACGCCCGATGTCGGTTTGGCGCTGCATCCCAGGACAGTGGCGCGCTCGCTCAAGTCGAGCCTGGAAGCCGCCCGCATCGATACCGGCGGCGGGCTCGGCTGCGTGCGGGTCGCGGGCCTTGGCGGCGTTTATGCGCGCACCGTCAAGACCTGGCTCGGGGACGAGGATCCCGGCCTGTCCAAAACCATGGCCAAGCTCGACCGGCAGCTGCGCTCCGGCGAGCAGGCAATGAAGACGGTCGAGGACATTTGCGGCGGCGTCTCGCGGCTGTTCGGGGCCCTACGGCCTGGGCGGCGGAGCGAGGAACGGCCTGCCGAGCCGCCGGCCTCGCCCTATTGAAGCAGGCACGCCTTCGAAGAATTCGCTCCGAAATTTCCCATCAGGTTTGCTGCTCCCATGTCCAATGCCGCGCCCGCTTCGCCGATCAGCTTCGATGACTTCATGAGGGTCGACGTGCGCGTCGGCACCATCGTCGAGGTGTTGCCGTTTCCGGAGGCGAGGAAACCCGCCTACAAACTGCGGATTGATTTCGGCCCTGAGATCGGCATCAAGCGGTCCTCGGCGCAGATCACCGTGCATTACACGGCTGAGGCATTGCTCGGCCGGCAGGTGGCGGCCGTCGTCAACTTCCCGCCGCGCCAGATCGGCCCCTTCATGTCAGAGGTGCTGACGCTGGGGTTTGCAGATGACAAGGGTGCGGTCGTGCTCATCGGGCCAGGCCAGGCGGTGCCGAACGGCAGCCGCATGCATTAACTGGCTTTACACCGGCACCCTGACGACTGCGCGCAAGCCGCCGAGATCGCTGTCCTCGAGCCAGATGTCGCCGCCGTGCACGTGGGCGATGTCGCGGGCGATGGCGAGGCCGAGCCCCGAATGCCCTTGCTCGACGCTTCGGCCTTTTTCGATGCGGAAGAACGGACGGAACACCAGCTCGCGCTGATCCTTCGGAATGCCCGGACCGTTGTCGTCGACCTCGACCTTGAGCCATTCCTTGTCCTGCGACACGGTGATGACGACACGATCGGCATAGCGGGCAGCATTCGAGACGAGGTTCGAGACGGCGCGTTTGAAATTCTGCCGGCGCAGCGGCACCGGAGATTTCCTGCGGCGGCGGAAGCGCAGCTCGATCGGCTTGCCGAAGCGGCGGGCCTCGTCGCGGATTTCTTCCACGATCTCGCGGACGTCGGCCGGTTTCGTTTCCTCCCCGCTGCCGCCCCTCGCGAAAGCCATGTAGTCCTCGAGCATCATCTGCATCTCGTCGATGTCGGCCTTGAGGGGCTGCGTCTCCGCGCTGTCTCCCAGCAAGGCGATCTCGAGCTTGAAGCGGGTGAGGATGGTGCGCAGATCGTGGCTGACGCCGGCGAGCATGGTCGTGCGCTGCTCGAGATGCTTCTCGATGCGATCGCGCATTTCGGCGAAGGCCATCGAAGCCTGACGGACCTCGCGGGCCCCGCGCGGGCGGAAATCGTCCGGCAGCGGCCGGCCCTTGCCGAAGGCTTCCGCCGCGTCCGCCAGCCTCAGGATCGGCCGGATCTGGTTTCTGAGGAACAGAATGGCGACCGTCAGCAGCACCAGCGAGGTCACCACCATCCAGATCAGGAAGATGTGCGAGTTCGACGCGTAGGTCTGGCTGCGGGTCGCCATGAAGCGCAGCACCGCGTCCTCGACCTTGACGCGCACGTCGACAAACCGGGAGTTGCCGACGGTGTCGATCCAGAAGGGGTAGGCGACCTGCTTCCTGATCTCGTTGGAGAGCGTGCGATCGAGCAGGTCGAAGAAGGGCTTCGGCCGGGCCGGCGGCAGGTCGGCGGAGGGAAGCACCTGCATCGACAGGCGCATGCGCTTCTCGGCCATCTCGATGATGGCGCGATGATCGTCATTGCCGCGATAGCCCTTGTAGGTGTCGATGACCGCGGCGATGTCGCCTGCCGTCGCCTCCGAAAGGCGCCGCGTCACCAATTCCCAGTGCCGCTCCATGAAGACGAAGGCGACGACGGATTCCAGAAGCACAATGGGCGCGATGATGATGATGAGCGCGCGCGCGTAGAGGCCCTTCGGCATCAGCTCGGAGCCGAGCGAAGCCAGCCGCTTGAGCAGCTCGCGCGACCGCCTCGTCAGGGCCGTCGTATCGTAGGGGAGGGCTACCATCAGTCGGTGTGCAGGATATAGCCTTTGCCGCGTACGGTCTGCAGATAGATGGGATTGGCAGGATCGATTTCGATTTTGCGCCGGAGGCGATTGATCTGCACGTCGACGGCGCGCTCGCTGCCCGTCGCCTCGCCGGTGATGAGCTCGTGCCGGGGTATGGTTGTCCCGCGCCGGGCCGCGAACAGGCGCATCAGATCGCGCTCGCGCTCGGTGAGCTTGACGCTGTCCTCGCCACGGCGCAGCTCGCCGCGGGTGATGTGGAAGGCGTATTCGCCCATGCGGATCTCGTCCTTCGGCGCGCTGTCGCCCTGCTGGCGCTTCAGGATGTTGTTCAGGCGCAGCAGGAGCTCGCGCGGCTCGAAGGGCTTGCCCAGATAGTCGTCGACGCCGGCCTCCAGCCCCTTGATCCGGCTCTCGGTCTCGGTCAGCGCGGTCAACATCAGGATCGGAATGCGCGACTGGCTCTTCAACTCGCGGGCGAAATCGACGCCGTTGAGATCGCCGGGCATCATGACATCGAGGATGACCAGATCGAAGGAGAGGCCGCGCATCGAGCCGCGCGCCGCCTCGACGTTGCCCGCCGTCGTGACCCGGAAGCCGTTGTGCTGCAGGAAGCTCGCCAGGAGATCGCGGATACGCTGGTCGTCGTCGACGATGAGGATGTGCGGCGCATTGTCGGGAAGCGCCGGCGGTTGCCGGCCGGCGCGGGCCACGGCCTCGGTCATGTCTCTCCTCCCGTTGCGTTGCGGCTGCCGCGACCATCGATGAGCGCCCGGACCGTGCCTTGCTCGGCCGTATCGATCAGCGCCAGCAAGAGCCGCGCCATGGCCGGCGATCCGGCGTCGCCTGCTGCCGCGACGGCCCGGCCAACCCGCTTCAATTGCGGCTCGATCAGCCGCCCGGCGAGCGCCGCACCCTCGGCGGTGGTGTAGAGCAGCCGCTCGCGACGATCGCTCGTGCCGGCCCGTTGCGCGATGTAGCCCTCCTCGACGAGTTGCTTCAAGACGCGGGCGAGGCTCTGCTTGGTGATCTTCAGAATGTCCAGCAGATCGGCAACCCGGAGGCCGGGGTAGCGATTGACGAAGTGTAGCACGCGGTGGTGGGCGCGGCCGAAGCCGAACTCGGCCAGGATCTTGTCCGGACCCGCGGTGAAATCGCGGTAGGCGAAGAACAGCAGCTCGATCAGCTCGACGATGGTTTCGTCGGGTGGTGATGTCGGTGCGATCTGTTGCGGTGCGGGCCGCATCGAAGTTATGTCAGCCATGTTGACATATTTTTACGCTTTCGTTAGCTTTTGGCAAGAGCATTGCGGAGCGGGCCTGCTTAGTCGCAAGAGCACATTCCGACCAAGTGGATACGGGTTGGTCGAAAGAATGTGCTCAAAACCAAAAGGCTGGACCGGCTTTCCAATTCCGAAGGACTGGAAAACGGTCTAGCTGCGGCAGGTCGCGGCGACCAATCGAGCAAGGAAATTGCGGGGCCTTGGCCTGAGCGGCCCGCCCGAGGGAGGAAAAATCGATGGCTCTGATCCCCTATGACGATCGCGATGGCTTCATCTGGATGAACGGCAAGCTCGTGGACTGGCGGGATGCCAAGCTGCATGTGCTGAGCCACGGTCTCCATTACGGGAGTGGAGTGTTCGAGGGCGAGCGCGCCTATGGCGGCGAGGTCTTCAAGCTCACCGAGCATAGTCAGCGGCTCATCGAAAGCGGCAAGATCCTCGACTTCGACATACCCTTTACGGTCGCCGAGATCGACCAGGCCTGCCGCGACACCATCGCCGCCAACAAGTTCGTCGACTGCTATGTGCGCCCGATCGCCTGGCGCGGCAGCGAGGTCATGGGAGTGAGTGCCCAGCAGACCAAGATCAATCTTGCGATTGCCGCCTGGGAGTGGGGCTCTTATTTCGATCCGGCGCAGAAGATGAAGGGTATTCGCCTGGCGCGTGCCGTCTACAAGCGTCCCGATCCGGCAACCGCGCCGGCGAAGTCGAAGGCCGTCGGCCTCTACATGATCTGCACCATCGAGAAGCATCGCGCCGAGCGCGCCGGCTATGCCGATGCGCTGATGCTCGACTGGCGCGGCCAGGTCGCCGAGTGCACCGGCGCCAACGTGTTCCTCGTCAAGGATGGCGTCATCCACACGCCGACGCCCGATTGCTTCCTCGATGGCATCACGCGCCGCACGGTCATCGCGCTGGCGAAAAAGCGCGGCTACACGGTCAACGAGCGCGTCATCATGCCGGACGAGCTGCCGGGCTTCTCGGAGTGCTTCATCGTCGGCACGGCCGCCGAGGTCACACCGGTCTCCGAGATCGGCGGCGTCATCTACAAGCCCGGCACCATCACCGAGACGCTCATGAACGACTACATGGCCGAGGTGCAGCCGAAGAAAGCCAAGCTCGCCAAGGCGAGTTGAACGCTCTTTCTGTTACGAATGTGAGAAGCGCCGTTGCCTTCGGGTGACGGCGCTTTCGTTTTGGCAACCATGTGCGAGGTTGCGTATTGCGAACAACGCGGCACGGCGCGACACTTGAGCAATCCGCTCCAGGGAGGACGCCGTGATGCGTGTTGCAGACTCTGCGCGTTGGATGATCGCGCTGCTCGTTCTGTTGGGCCTCTTCGCCGGGCCCGTGGCGTCGGCTCCATTGATGAGTCTCAAGGCCGATATCGCGACTGGAACCTTCGTCGAGGTAAAGACCGGCCTTGAAGCCGGCAAATTCTGCACGGTCGTCCGCAGCTGCAACTTTTCGCGCAAGGCCGAGGTGCGCGGATGCCTCTCGAGCTACTCCTGCCGGCAATGCGATTTCGTCAAGCGCTGCTCGGGCGGACGTTGCGAGTGGCGCTCGCGTTGCGGCTGGGGAAGTGCGGGAAGCTGAGGGTCGATTGACCGCTCGCTGACCCTTTCGCATGGTGACCTCATGTCCCTCGTGCGACGCCTGAGCTTTGCAGCTCTCGGAATGATCATCGGCGGCGCGCTCGGAGCGGGTGCCGGGCTGCTCGGTGGACTTGCCTACACGGAGCTTGCGGGCACCACTGATTTCGAGGGCGCGTCGGGCTATGTCGTTGTCGCCTGGCTCGTCTGCGGGCTGTTCCTCGGCGTGATCGCCGGAACGATCATTGGGGCGCGGTGGGGTCGGTAAGCTCGCGCTGAAGGATGCGGGAGATTGTAGGGGCGGCCCAACCTACTCCCACCGCTCCCGCGCCGCATCATCGCTCGCCTTCGCGTCGACCCACACCGTCTCGCCTGACACCCGCTCCTCGCGTTTCCAGAAGGGCGCATCGGTCTTGAGATAATCCATCAGGAACCGCGCCGCCTCGAAGGCCGCCTCGCGATGGGCGGAGGCGGTGACGACGAGCACGATGGTGTCGCCGGGGACGAGGCGGCCGTGGCGGTGGATGATGAGGCTCGCAGCGAGCGGCCAGCGCCGATTGGCCTCGGCCTCGACGCCGGCGAGCGCCGTCTCGGTCATGCCGGGATAGTGCTCGAGTGTCATCGCCGTGATGCGGGCCTGTCCCTCGCCCGCGCGCACGATGCCCGTGAAAGTCGCGACCGCCCCAACATCGCGCCCCGCCGTCAGCGCGCGGATTTCGGCGGCGATGTCGAAATCGGCTTTTTGGACACGGACGGTCATCGCCTCACCCGCCCGTCACCGGCGGAAAGAAGGCGATCTCGCGCGCGCCCGCAAGCGGCGCGGATGCCTTCACATGCCGCATATCAATGGCGACGCGGATGACCTCGGGCCGCTCGAAGGCATGGGCGAACTCGGGGCCGCGGCCCTTGAGCCAGCCGATCAGCTCGGCGGCAGTCGAAACATCGGCCGGCAGCTCGATCTGCTCTTCGGCGACGCCGGCCCGCTCGCGGACCCACGCGAAATAACGCAATGTGACGGTCATCAAAGTGTTTCCGTTTTTCGTTGAATCACTTCAACACCCTAATTCCTTAGTTTGTCGTGCTTCTTTTCGGAAAACCGATTCGGATCCCGGCCTTCGCCGGGACAAGCATTTCCGGAAGCACTCTGGTTATTCCCGGTCGCCGCCTTGGCCGCCGGTCTGATCCGTGACGGCATGGTGGAGGCTCGCCTGCAAATAGGCGTAGCCAGTATAGGCCGTGAGCGCGGCCGAGAGCCAGAGCAGCACGATACCGAGGAACCAGGGACCCGAGATCATGGTTTCTCCGATGGGTGCCCACAGCAAGGCGCCGAGCGCGACGAGCTGGAGCGTGGTCTTCCATTTGGCGAGCTGGGTCACATGTACCGTGACGTCGAGCTCGGCCAAATACTCGCGTAGGCCCGAAACCAGAATCTCGCGCGACAGGATGAGGATGGCCGCCCAAATCGACCAGCCCTTGATCACACCCTCGGCGACCAGCAACAGCAGCACGACGGCAACCAGCAGCTTGTCGGCGATCGGGTCGAGCATCCGCCCGAGGCTCGATTGCTGGTTATAGGCGCGGGCGAAATAACCATCGAAATAGTCGCTGATGGCCGCGGCGATGAAAATGAGGAAGGCCAGCACCCAGCGGGCGTCGCCCTCGAGGACATAGAGGGCCGCCGCGATCAACGGCACGGCAATGATCCTGCCGTAGGTGAGAAGGTTCGGCAGGCTCAGCGGCGAGGCATAGGGTAGCGCGCGCTCCATGGGGCGACAGCTAGACAGAGAGTCTGGCGGGCCGTCAATGACGTGCTCGTGTCCTGTCTCCGAAATGCCTTCACCGTTGCCGCGGGCTCTCCAAGGCATTTCGGAGACGCAAGGACACGAGAAAGCTTAGGTTTCTAGTGTGGTTTTGTCCCGCGAATACCTTGGAGCGCCTGCCGCGAAGTCTGAAGGTATTCGCGGGACACCACACTAGGGTAAGTCGATCAGCTGTCCCCGTCATGAAAGTGATCGTAAATGGCCTGGGCCATGGCTTCCGAGACGCCTTCGACGGCGCGGAGGTCGGAAACGCCTGCCCGGCTCACGGCTTTGGCCGAGCCAAAATGCTTGAGCAGTGCCTGCTTTCTCTTGGGCCCGATGCCCGCGATCTCGTCCAGAGGATTGACGCCCAAACTCTTTTTCCGCTTCTGCCGGTGGGTGCCGATGGCGAAGCGGTGGGCTTCGTCGCGCAGCCGCTGGACGAAGTAGAGGACGGGGTCGCGCGGCTCGAGCATGCGGGGCTCGGCATTCGGCACATGGAAATGCTCGCGGCCGGCATCCCGGTCCGGGCCCTTGGCGACGCCGAACACCGGCAAGCCGGTCACGCCGAGGCTGTCGAGAACGGCCGTCGCAGCCGCGAGCTGACCCTTGCCGCCGTCGATGAAGAGGAGGTCGGGCCAAGCCGGGAAGGTTTCGGCAAGCGGCTCGTCCTCGGCCGCTTCGCCTTCCGGGGCAGGCGGAGCTTCGGGCTCGGACTGCCGCGGCTCCTCCTTGATGAGCCGCGCGAAGCGCCGGGTCAGCATCTCGGTCATCATGGCGTAGTCGTCGCCCGGCGCGAGGTCGGCCGACTTCATGTTGAACTTGCGGTACTGGCTCTTCACGAAGCCGTCCGGGCCAGCGACGATCATGGCGCCGATGGCATCCGACCCCATGATGTGGCTGTTGTCGTAGACCTCGATGCGAGCGGGTGGCTTGGGCAAACCGAATGTCGCGGCTAGTCCCGCGAGCAGCTTCTTCTGCGTCGAGCTCTCGGCCATGCGACGTCCGAGCGCCTCCCGCGCATTGGCCTCGGCGTGGAGGACGAGGTCGCGCTTTTCCCCGCGCTGGGGCACCAGAACCTCGACCTTGCGGCCGCTCTTGATCGACAGTGCCTCGGCGAGCAGACCGGTTGTTTCGATCTCGTGCGAGAGCATCACGAGGCGCGGTGGCGGCTTGTCGTCGTAGAACTGGGCGATAAAGGATTCGAGCACCTCGCTCGCCCCGAACGAGCGGTCGGCGCGCGGGAAATAGGGGCGGTTGCCCCAGTTCTGCCCGGTGCGGAAAAAGAACACCTGGATGCAGGTCTGCCCGCCTTCTTGCGCTACCGCGAAGACGTCCGCCTCCTCTATCCCCGCGGGATTGATGCCCTGGTGGGATTGCACATGGCTGATGGCCTGCAGGCGATTGCGCAAGCGCGCGGCCTGCTCGAACTCGAGCTTGCCGGAAGCCTCTAGCATCTGCGCCTGCAGCTTCTCGCGCAGCGCCTGGCTGTCACCGGTCAGGAAGGCGAGCGCCTCCTCGACGAGCCGGCCGTAGTCCTCGAGGCCGATCTCGCCGGTGCAAGGCGCGGCGCAGCGCTTGACCTGATAGAGCAGGCAGGGGCGCGTCCGGGTCGAATAGGTGCCGTCGGTGCAGGAGCGCAGCAGGAAGGCGCGCTGCAGCGTGTTGATGGTGCGATCGACGGCGCCGGCGGAAGCGAAGGGGCCGAAATATTCACCCTTGCGGTTGCGCGCGCCGCGATGCTTGACGAGCTGCGGCGCCTCGTGGTCGCGGGCGATCAGGATGTAGGGGAACGACTTGTCGTCGCGG
The DNA here is from genome assembly GCA_963741525.1 of uncultured Alphaproteobacteria bacterium. Classification (GTDB taxonomy): domain Bacteria; phylum Pseudomonadota; class Alphaproteobacteria; order Rhizobiales; family Hyphomicrobiaceae; genus JANNSX01. The sequence continues at coordinate 231,791 of CAVUIW010000027.1, read as the reverse complement.
AGCAGAACATTGAAGCGCGGCTTCAGGCGCTTGATGAGATTGGCTTCGAGCAGCAGCGCCTCGGATTCGGTGCGCGTCGTCACGAACTCCATGGCCAGCGTCGCCATGATCATGCGCGAGATGCGCGCCGAATGGCCGAGGGGCCGCGCATAGCTCGAGACGCGCTTCTTGACGCTCCGCGCCTTGCCGACATAGAGGCAAGCGCCGTCCTTGCCGTACATGCGGTAGACGCCGGGACCGTTGGGCGCCGTCTTCAGCGCCTCGGCAATGACCTCCCAGCCGCTCGGGGCGGGGGCCGCAGCGGGGGGGGCGGGGGTGTCGGTGGGCTCGGTCGTCATGCTTCGGAGTTTACCGGTTAGAGCAGGGGCAGGCGAGGGAGGGCCCAGTGGTCAGACCCTGCCAACATGCCTCACGGGGCTGCCGACGGAGCGCGGTCCCTCGCGCACCTCCCTCCTCTTGCGTTCCCGGAAGCCGCGCATGGGCGCGGCTATCCGGGATCTTCATCCCTCGCCGTCGTGTGCTCGGCGCTCGCCAATCTCAAGTGAAGACCCCGGCTCTACGCGCGTCCGGCATAGCCGGACACGCTGCGGCCGGGGACGCAAGTGGGGTGGGTGTGCAAATTTCGGATGGCAGCTGGCGAGAATGCCGAGAACTGCGGACCGTCGCATGTGATGCGATGGGCGTGCAAAGCGGAAGACCCTGCTTTGGCCACTTCAGGAGATACGGACTACTGATCAGGTCGGTCAATGAACGAAAGTGGGGATGTTCGGAACGATCTTTCTCGATACATTCGGCGAGATATCCCGGTCGCGAGGAAGGCTCGGATGAGTGGTGAGAAGAAGTGCAAGGCGAAGTTTCGCGACGAGGCTGCCAAAGCATGCCTCTTGTCACTCGAGAAGAAAGGCTTCACGCGCCACAGCAAGGGGTGGGTAGATTTTCCGTTCAATGATGAGTTTTTCAGGTGGGTCGGCCTCAACACTGGTCTGAATGCGGATTTCGCTCGGTTCAATCCATTCATTGGCATTCATGCACCCAAGATAAACAAGCTCTGTGCCAAGTTGGAATCTCGAAGCTACAGTCGATCAGTTGCAACGTACGCACGTCATATTGCTCAGATCAATCCGGATGTTCGAGAAATCAAGTTCCGGGTGGATGAAGATGTCGAGAAGGAGGCCGACTACTTGGCATCCGCCGTCAGCGACGCCATCGCCACTTTTTCGCGATCGATAGCGAGCTACGAAGAGCTATGCCCGCTGTTGAAGGGGCGGCTCCATTGGCTTGGAGGATTTCCCGAGCGCTACGCATGCTGCCTGCATTTGCTGGGTAAGAACCGCGAGGCAATTGACTTCGTACAGAAATTCTCCGGTGAGAATCCGGTCTGTTTCGATGGTCAGCCGGAGGCCTATGCTTCCTACTTCAAAAGCCCTCTGAATTGAGTTGCTCGGCGCGGCGAGGGTTGCATGCGGAGGCACATGCCACTAGGCCGAAGACATGAGCGCCACGTCCCCGCACATCCCCCTCGCCAAGCGCCTCTTCGACCTCGCGCTCGTGGTGGCGAGCCTGCCGCTGACGCTGCCGTTGGTGGCAATCCTCTTCGTCCTCGTCCGCACCAAGCTCGGCGCCCCGGCGCTGTTCCGGCAGGTCAGGCCGGGGCTCGGCGGCAAGCCCTTCACGCTGGTGAAATTCCGCTCGATGACGGACGCCCGCGATGCGGCGGGCGCGCTCCTCCCGGATAGCGAGCGGCTCACGCAGTTCGGCCGGCTGCTCAGGGCCACCAGCCTCGACGAGCTGCCGGAGCTGTGGAACGTCCTCAAGGGCGAGATGAGCCTCGTCGGCCCCCGGCCGCTGCTGACGAGCTATCTGCCGCTCTACTCGAAGGAGCAGGCTCGCCGCCACGACGTCCTGCCAGGCGTCACCGGCTGGGCCCAAGTGAAGGGCCGCAACGCGCTCTCCTGGGAGGAGAAGTTTGCCCTCGACGTCTGGTATGCCGATCACTGGAGCCTGTGGCTGGACGTCAAAATCCTGGCCCTGACCGTCGCCAAGGTTCTGCGGCGGGACGGGGTCTCGGCGGATGGACATGCAACCATGCCGCCGTTTACCGGGTCCGGCCAGAGTTAGCGCACGTTCCGGCGAAGTGGCACCGGTTCGTCGAAAGAACGTGCGCCAAGCCAATAGTCCACCCGATCTGGCCATGCCCCTACCGTTCGCCTATAACCCGGCCATCTGAATTCGCCCGAGGTAGGAGTATCGATCATGGCGGCCTCGTGGACACCGGATAGCTGGCGCAAAAAGCCCGTCGTTCAGGTCCCGGACTATCCGGATAAGGCGGCTCTATCGGCCGTCGAGGCCCAGCTCAAAACCTTCCCGCCATTGTTTTTTGCAGGCGAAGCGCGCGAGCTGACCGCCGAGCTCGCCGATGTCGCCGCCGGTCGCGCCTTCCTGCTCCAGGGCGGCGACTGCGCCGAAAGCTTCGCCGAGCACGGCGCCGACAACATCCGCGACTTCTTCCGCGCCTTCCTGCAGATGGCCGTGGTGCTGACCTTCGCCGGGGCCTGCCCGGTCGTGAAGATCGGGCGCATTGCCGGCCAGTTCGCCAAGCCCCGCTCCTCGCCCATGGAAAAGAAGGATGGCCAGGAACTGCCGAGCTATCGCGGCGACATTGTCAACGGCTCGGAGTTCACATCCGAGGCGCGTATCCCCGATCCGAAACGCCAGCTCGAGGCCTACCGGCAGTCGGCGGCGACCATCAATCTGCTGCGCGCGTTTGCTCAGGGGGGCTATGCGAGCCTGGAAAACGTCCACCGCTGGTATCTGGATTATGCGAAGGGCAGTCCCGCCGGCCAGCACTACCGCGAGGTCGCCGAGCGCATCTCGGAGACGCTCGACTTCATGCGGGCGTGCGGGCTGACGGCGGCCAATACGCACCAGCTGAAGACGACGAACTTCTTCACCAGCCACGAGGCGCTGCTGCTCGGCTACGAGGAGGCGCTGACGCGCGTCGATTCGACGACCGGCGAGTGGTACGGCCTCTCCGGCCACATGCTCTGGATCGGCGATCGCACGCGCCAGCCCGATCACGCGCACGTCGAGTACTGCCGCGGCGTGAAAAATCCGATCGGCCTCAAATGCGGTCCCTCGCTCGAACCGGACGGCCTGCTGAAACTCATTGACATCCTCAATCCCAAGAACGAGCCGGGCCGGCTGACGCTCATCTGCCGCTATGGCACGGAGAAGGTCGGCCAGCATCTGCCCAAGCTCATCCGCGCGGTCGAGAAGGAGGGTCGCTCCGTGGTGTGGTCGTGCGATCCGATGCACGGCAACACGATCCAGGCCGCGACCGGCTACAAGACCCGGCCTTTCGACCGCGTGCGCAATGAGGTCGAGCAGTTCTTCGACATCCACCGGGCGGAGGGGACGCATCCCGGCGGCGTGCATCTGGAGATGACCGGCAAGAACGTCACCGAATGCACGGGCGGCGCGCAGGCCGTGACGGAGGCCGATCTTTCGGACCGCTATCACACCTTCTGCGATCCGCGCCTCAACGTCGACCAGGCGCTGGAAATCGCCTTCATCGTCGCCGAGCGGCTGAAAAGCGAGCGGCACGAGCGGGCCGCCGGTGTCGCCGCCACGGCTTCGGCGTAAAGCCTCTATATCCAGATGCCGTTCGAGGAACGGGCGGCGTCTCGACACGACGCATCGGGCATGAGGAGCGGGCATGTCGGCGGGTTCAGGCGCAGCCGGTTTCATGAGCGGCAAGGTCGCGCGGATGCGCGAGCCTAGCCTCAAGGATTTCGCGGGCGCCGAGACCTGGCCGATGCCGGTCTCCCGCTTTCTCGCCGGCGACTATCTGAAGCGTGCCGACATCGTCATGAGCCGGAAGGCCGGCAGTCCCTTCTCCTTCTTCATCCGCTGGACGACCGGAAGCGTGTTCTCGCACGCGGCCCTCGTCTTCCATGTCCGCGATCACGACGATGGTTACGCCAACAACTTCATCATCGAGGCGGGCACCTCCGGCGTCGATCTGACGAACCTGCGCGACTACTGCACGAGCCCCTACTACATCGTCGGCATCAAGCGCTTCTCGCGACCCTGGTTCGGCGACGACGTGCAGCGCTTCGTGCGCGGCCATCTGCTCGATCGCATCAAGGACGAGTACGATTACTGGCGTGTCATCACGCTCATCAGGGGGATGATCCGGTCGGTGCTGTTCCGGTCCTCGAAGCCCTTCATGTCGAACGACAAGCATATGCGCTGGGCCCGCATCCGCCGCGGCGCCAATGCCAACGAGTTCATCTGTTCCGGCCTCGTGCAGTACGGTTACTTCCGCTCGATCTACAAGCTCGCGCGCTTGAATGCGCAAGGGCGGCGCGGTGGCGAGGAAGGCCGTACGGCGCAGGCGCAGATCGATCCCGCCAAGACGCGGCATCTCGTCAACGGCGATGGCTTGCAGGACGTGCTCTTCGCCAGCGAGCTCGAGGAGCAGATGAAGCTCGGCGAAGGCGGCCGCTTCGAAAGCTTCCGTGCCGCGCGCCGCTTCTGGAACCAGATGCACGCGACCACGCCGCGCGACATCGAGGAGACGACGAAGCTCGACTGGCTCTACGTCATCCGCGACGGCCTCGTCCACAAGGTCACGACCTACGAGGAGGTCAAGTCGCTGGCCAAGGGCAAGATCATCATCCCGTATGACGAGACGAGCGTGTAGCGAAGCGGTCGTTCACGGCAGCCGCTGGTCTCCAGGTGATGATCGTCTGGCCGGGTGGTCAGACCACCTGCCAATTCAACCGCACACGGGTCCCGGCCCACGCGTGCTTCGCACGCTGGCCGGGATGACGATGTGGAGATGGCGCCGGACGCCACATGCGGCTATGTTTCGCGGCGTCGCTTCCAGCAAGATGATCGTTACCTTGGATCGTCCCCTCCCCAACGTCATCCCGGCCTCCGCGCGAAGCGCGGTAGGGCCGGGACCTGTGTGCGGCTCGGTTGCGCACGGTATGTGACGATGGCAGGGCGCGCTGCCGTTGATCCCTACCGGATCATGTAGACCTTGCGCACGGTCTCGTGCACCTGGCAGGTGCCTTTCCAATCCCTAGGGAAGTAACCGGCGGTGTCGGGGACGATCTCGATGACCTCGCCGGACTGGTGCGTGTAGGTGGCGCGGCCGGAGAGGAAGTGACAGAGCTCGTCGCTCGTGACGTGGCAGTTCCAAAGGCCCGGCGTGCAGATCCAGATGCCGGTCTCCGCACCCCGGTCCTCACGGCGGAAGAGCAGTTTGCCGGAGGTGAGCGAACGGCCTGCCAGCATGGTCGGCACGGCGCCCCAGTTGACGATGTCGGTGATGGCGGCGGGGTCGCGCATGACATGCACGCCGCCGGGGGCGTCGCCTGGATAGGGCGCCGCCATGTAAATGACGCGGATGGTGTCCTTCACCTCGCAGGTGCCGGTGTAACCGGGCCTGAAATGCGCGACCGTGCCGGGCGAGACCTCGAGCACCTGTCCCTTGTCGTCCTTATAGATCGCCCGCCCGGCAACAAAGTGACAGATTTCCTCCTTGGGGATCGTGAGTTTCCAGGTCCCAGGCGTACAAACCCAGAGCCCGGCCTCGACCGCCCCGTCCGGCGATTTCCAGAGCAGCCGCCCGGTCGAGTGCGAGGCGCCCGCAAGCGCATCCGGCTGCGGGCCCCAGTCCTTCAGGTCTTCCGCCCAGGTGAGGGCGGGGGCGAGATGGGGCGCGGAGGAGGCGAGATTGGTGGGCATGTCGCTCACGCCCCCGCCAGATCGGTCAAAATCTGCGCCGCCCGCGTCGGGCCATGCCGGCCTTTCATGTACGAGGATGTCGCCGAAAGCCGCGCCTTCATGACGCGATCGGTCAGCAGCGTGTTGATGTTCGCCCACAGCTGCTCATCCGTCCAATCGGCGCGGTGCATCTTCAAGCCGTGCCCTGTTTCCTGCACGCGCGTCGCGTTGTCGTGGCCGTCCCAGACATACGGCATGATGATCGCGGGCTTGCCGAAGTAGAGGCACTCGGTGAACGAGTTGTTGCCGCCGTGATGGATGACGGCATCGACCTGCGGAATGATGGAGGGCTGCGGGAACCAGCGGTCGGCAATGACATTGTCCGGGAAGCTCTTGTAGCTCTCGCCGTAGTCACCGATGTTGATGAGCACCTTCACCGGCATTTTGCCGAGCGCCGCTATCAGGCGCTGGATCGTCGGCGTATCGCCCGAGCCGAGCGAGCCGAAGCTCACATAGAGCGCGGGCTTGTCGTTGTTCGCCTTGAACGGCGGCATCGCATAGGCCTTGTCCTGGCGGACGCAGCCGTCGAGATATTGGAAGCGGCGCGGATCGAGCGGCGTGGCGCGCTTGAATTTGACGGGTGCCGGGTAGAGCAGCAGGTTCATGAACGGCGAGGCCTCGCAGAACTGCCCGATCGGATATGGCACCTCCCCGCAGCTACGTAGGTGCTCGTTGAAGCGGTCGTGCGCCGGTTTCACCACCTCGTTGAAGCGCGTATCATAGGCGTGGAAGCAGGCCTTGTCGCTCTCCCCGCAGCCCGACAGATGCGGCGGGATATCGGGATCGACGATCTCGTTCTCCGAGCAGGAGATGATGCGGACCCAGGGCGCCTTGTTCTCTTTCGCATAGCGCTTGATGGCCGGGAACAGGATCACGTTGTCGACCGAGATCACATCCGGCTTCACTTTCGCCAGAACGCCCGGCAGATCCTTCTCCGCCCAGATCGAGGTCTCGACGATCGCGTTCCAGCAATCCTTCACATAGGTGTCGATCTGCTCGTAAGGGCGTCTTGTTGAAATTGGGGATGTGACCGTTGATGAAGTCGACCCAGTATTTGGCCATCTGCTCGGGCGGCATCGGCTCCGACATGTTCACGTCGTGGGCCTCGAAGCCGTAGTCGCGATACACTTGGGTGAAGCCCGGATCGGAGAGGAACACGGCCTTGTGGCCGAGCTTCTCGAGCGCCTGCCCGATGCCGACCGAGTTGAGCGCCGGCCCGAAGGCGGCTTCGGGAAAGAAAGCGAAGGTCTTCTTGGCCGTCATGGCGTTTCCCCATCGGACTTCGTGCGTTGAGCGCATGAAGGCCGAGGCGGGGCGCCAAAGTCAACCGGCGGGGCCGCCGACTTCGTGTACGGCTGACTTCAGCGCGTTGTATCCTAAAGGTCGCTGCTCCCTTTCCTCCCCCTTCCTATGGGGGAGGACTGTGCGCCTTGGGTTTAGCGTCAAGCTAAACCCTTAGGCGAACATAGGTGGGGGTGCTCGTGCCGCGATCTTGGTGCCTATGACGATCTGATTGCTGGCAACCGAACGTGTGCGTGCGTTCGCTACACTCGGCAGCGCTGCCCGAACACCCCCACCTTGGCGCGCCTAAGAACTTAGCCCCTGCGGGTCTAAGTCCAAGGCGCGCGGTCCTCCCCCATAAAAAGGGGGAGGAAAAGAGCTACCCCCGCCGCGCCTTCTCGATGGCAGCGACGTCGATCTTGCCCATCTCCATCATCGCATCGAAGGCGCGCTTGGCCTCCGCGCCGCCGGCCGCCATCGCCTCCATCAGCACGCGGGGGGTAATCTGCCAGTTGACGCCCCACCGGTCCTTGCACCAGCCGCAGGCGTTCTCCTCGCCGCCGTTGCCGACGATGGCGTTCCAGTAGCGGTCGGTCTCTTCCTGGTCCTCGGTCGAGATTTGGAAGGAGAAGGCGATGTTGTGTTGGATCGCTGGACCGCCGTTAAGGCCCATGCAGGGGATGCCGGCGACGGTGAACTCGACCACGATTACGTCTCCCGCTTTGTGGCCGGGGTAGTCGCTCGGGGCGTGCATGATGGCACCAACAGAGCTGTTGGGAAAGGTCTCAGCGTAGAAGCGTGCGGCGGCCTCGGCGTCCTTGTCGTACCAGACGCAGATGGTGTTCTTGGCGGTCATGGGAAACTCCCGTTCAAATATGGGGATGCAACCTGAACCATCTCGCGATAGTGCGGGTTCCAAAGTTTAGGCCTCGAAGCACAACGTCCTCGCCGGCGTCACGAGATGATCCAGGCGAGCGTCAAAAGGGCCGCGTGGCACCGCCTCGACCTCCTGCTCGTCATAGGCGAGGCCGATGGCAAGAATAGGTTTCTTGGCGCGCAGTGCTTCGAGCGAGCGATCGTAGAATCCGCCGCCATAGCCGACGCGGTATCCATGCACATCGAACGCGGCCATCGGCACGATCACAATGTCCGGCTCGATCTCGGGCGCCGTCTCGAGCGGCTGCTCGATGCCGTAGGGGCCGCTCGCCATGGCATCGCCCGGCCGCCACTGCCGGAAGACGAGCGGCTTGCCCTTGCCGATGACGATCGGGAGCCCGATGCGGTAGCCGGCAGCATCGAGCCGATGGAGCAACAAGCCGGTGCCGATCTCGTCGCCGAACGAGCGGAAGACACTGATGGCGCCAACCGGCCAGCGGTGGAGCAGGTCCATCATGCGGCCGGCCACGGCAATGGTCGCTGCTTCGGCCGCCTCGGACGCAATGACCGCCCGGCGCAACAGCACGGCTTTGCGAAGCGCGGATTTGGCGGCGGCGAGTGCATCGGACATGGAGCAGGGCCGCCCTAGGCGTCCTCAACAGCGGGGAAAGCGAGCAGCCCACGCCGGCCGTTGGCCGTTCAGATCCCACATGGTCCCTACAACGTAGGGGGGCGCCGAATGCCCGGAACCACGGTCCCGGCCAGGGTCAGCTCCCATGCAGATCTTATAGGCCCCAGGGATCTCGTTGGCCTGACGAACCGCGCAGAACTGCTCGCCAATGAATGTAGTGCAGTTCGCCCCTTCCGCAAACCTTTTTGCCCGAACGCGGTTGCTAGAGCACTTTCCGACCAAGTGGAAACCGGTTGGTCGAAAGAAAGTGCTCAAAACCAATAACCTAGAGCGCCGATCTGATTCTATCAGATCGAATAGCGCTCTAGTGTGGCGTCGCGCCATAGTTGACCAGTAGCGCTGCACGATCGGAGTCAACTATGGCGCGATGAACGCCACACCAAGCCCATAATTTTGCTAGTGGCCCTTATGTCGCGCCAAAATCGTACGGACGCCCGGCGATCACCCGATTTTGGCGCGACGGGCCACTAGATCGCAAATCCGCGTCAGGCCTCGGGCTTCGCGGTCTTGGCGAGCCGGGCCTGGGCGAGGTTCGCGATTTTCTCGACCGTGGCATCGCGGGCCTCGAACAGCTCATCGGCGATCAGAAGGGCCGCCATCACGAGCAACTTGTCGTGGCCGATGGCGCCGTGCTCGGCGGCCAGCGCATCGATTTTGGTTGCGAGATAGTCGCCGAGCGCGCGCCCCCTCGGCTCCTCGCCCTCGCCGCAGCCGACGCGATAAACCCGGCCGTCCAGGGTCAGACTGATGACGCCCATCGGGTGATCCCCCCGTTGCGGGCCGGCGAATCAGGCGGCGCGCCCCAGAATCTTATGGATCGTGGCGATGGCCGCATCAAGCCGTTGGCCGACCGTCCGGTGCAGCTCCTCGAGGTCGCGGATGCGCTTGCGGGCCACTTCGAGCTCGCCCGAGGACTTGGAGGCAGGGGCCCGCTTACGCGCCGTGGTGGGTTTCGGGGCCGTGCGCTTCTTGGTTCGGGGGGCGGCGGCTGTCGCCGCTGGTGATCGTCTTGCCATGAACTCCTCGACACTCGGCTTAGGGACGGTCCCGCGGCTCCAACATTAATCCAGCTGGACGTGAGCTGCCTATAGCAAATCGAAAGCCCTGTGTGCTTCCAGGGGTCGCGTCAAAGCGCCCGTTCATGGTGGTTCCGGCAACCATTGACAGGGCCCTGGGCCGATCGCACTTTGCCGGTCGACCCCGGCCGGCTGGCCTGTTCCGCCCCGGCCCCCTCAAATCAGCCAAGAGGCCCCCATGCCCGTCAAGGTCGCCATCAGCGGTTTCGGCCGTATCGGCCGCAACATCCTGCGTGCCGTTGCCGAAGCCAAACGCACGGATCTGGAAGTGGTTGCCATCAACGACCTGGCCTCCACGAAGGACAACGCCCACCTCTTCAAATACGACAGCGTGCACGGGCCCTATCACGGCACCGTGACGGTCGACGGCGACACGATCGACATCGGTTTCGGAAGGCCGATCAAGGTCTTCGCCGAGAAGGACCCCAGGAAGCTACCGTGGAAAGAACTCGGCGTCGACGTCGTGATGGAGTGCACGGGCATCTTCACCTCGAAGGCGACGGCGGGCGTGCATCTGGAAGCCGGCGCCAAGCGCGTGCTGGTCTCGGCCCCGGCGGACGGCGCGGATCTGACGGTGGTCTACGGCGTCAACCACAACAAGCTCAGCTCCGAGCACAGGGTTGTCTCGAACGCCTCCTGCACGACGAATTGCTTGGCACCGGTCGCGAAGGTGCTGAACGACCTTTGCGGCATCCAGTCGGGCTACATGACCACTATCCACGCCTACACGAACGACCAGAAGATATTGGACCAGGTGCACAAGGACCCGCGCCGGGCCCGCGCCGCCGCCATGTCGATGATCCCGACCTCGACGGGTGCGGCCAAGGCCGTCGGCCTAGTGCTGCCTGAGCTCAAGGGCAAGCTCGACGGCACGGCGATCCGCGTGCCGACGCCGAACGTCTCGGTGGTCGACCTGGCGTTCATCCCGAACCGCGAGACGACGGTCAGTGAGATCAACACGGCCATGCAGCGCGCCGCCTCCCAGGAGCTCAAGGGCATCCTGGCGGTGGTCGAGGAGGAGCTGGTGTCCATCGACTTCAACCACAACCCGCATTCCTCGAACTTCGACCTGACCCAGACCCAGATCGTCGATGGCCGGCTCGTGCGCGTGCTCTCCTGGTACGACAACGAGTGGGGCTTCTCGAACCGCATGTGCGATACGGCGGTCGCGATGGGGAAGCTCGGGTAGAGGTGAAGCTCGGTCATACAGTCGATTTTGGCATACGGAGACGACGACCATGACAAAAACACTCGAGGACATCGCCCGCGCCATGGTGGCGCCCGGCAAGGGCATTCTGGCGGCGGACGAGAGCACCGGCACGATCCAGAAGCGGTTCGATTCAATCGGTGTCGAGAATACGGAAACCAACCGGCGCGACTATCGCGAGCTGCTGTTCCGCTCGACGGACGCCATGAAGAGCTACATCTCCGGCGTCATCCTCTTCGAGGAGACGTTGAAGCAGAAGGCCAAGGACGGCACGCCCTTCGTCGATCTTATCAAGGCGGCGGGCGCGGTGCCGGGCATCAAGGTCGACGGCGGCGCCATGGATCTGGCCGGCTGCCCCGGCGAGAAGGTGACGGAAGGCCTCGACAAGCTGCGCGAGCGTTTGAAGACGTGTCACGCGCTCGGCGCCCGCTTCGCCAAATGGCGCGCCGTCATCGACATTGGCCGCGCGGGAAATCCCAAAGTGCCGTCGATGTACTGCATCAAGGCCAACACGCACGCGCTCGCCCGCTATGCGGCGCTCTGCCAGGAAACCGGTATCGTGCCGATCGTCGAGCCCGAGGTGCTGATGGATGGCGATCACGACATCGACCGCTGCGCCGACGTCACCGAGGTGGTGCTCGCCCAGCTCTACTATGATTTGGCCGAAGCGAGCGTTAAGCTCGAGGGTACGATCCTGAAGCCGAACATGGTCCTCTCCGGCAAGCTCTGCAAAAGCCAAGCTGTCGTCGCCGAGGTCGCGGAGAAGACGGTGCGCGTGCTGCGCCGGACCGTGCCACCGGCCGTCCCCGGCATCGCCTTCCTCTCCGGCGGCCAGTCGGACGAGGACGCCACCGCGCATCTGTCGGCCATGAACGCCATCGCTGGCAATCCCTGGGCGCTCACCTTTTCCTACGGCCGCGCGCTACAGGCCGCGCCGCAGAAAGCCTGGAGCGGCAAGCCGGAGAACACGGCCGCCGCGCAGCGGGCCTTCTCTCACCGCGCGAAAATGAATGCGCTGGCGGCGTTGGGCAAGTGGGAGAAGAAGCTGGAGAAGGCGGCGTAGTCGGTGCCGCTCAGCGTGTTGTTACCGCTTAGGCCATAAATCGAATCCTTGGCACTGGTGTTGTGCTGAGCACATTTGACAGTCCGCGCGCGCAACGCCAGGGCCGGAGCCCTGGCGATCGGGTGCGCTCGGAACGTCAGCCGTCTTGTGTCAGAATCCGCCGGTGAAATCGGACAAGAAGAAGACGTTTGTTCCCTGAACAAGAACTTCAAAATCAATGCCGCCGCCATTGAGGTCGCCTTGGACGAGAACGTTGCCTGGTGCCAACAATTCCCAGCGGATTTCGCCCGCGTTGCCCAAGAATGCCGCGTTGTCAAGCCAGGTCAGGCCATTTTGTAATTCCAGCCCCAGATTCTCGATGTCGAGCTTGTCGCCGTCGGCGCGGCTGAAGCCGCCAATGATATCACGGGCCGCAGTCGTGGAGTCCGTCGACACGATGTAGCGGAAAACATCAGCGCCACCATCGCCGAAGAGCTGATCGCCGCCGCCGCCGCCTTCCAGGGTGTCGCTGCCCTCGCCGCCGAACAGTTGGTCGAGGCCGTCGCCGCCGAACAGAAGGTCGATGCCGTCGTCGCCGTTCAGCGTGTCCCTGCCGCCGCCGCCGTTCAGCGTATCGTTGCCGGCAAGACCGTTGAGCACGTTGTCGGTGTCGTTGCCCGTGAGGCTGTCGCCAAAGGTGGCGTTGTTGCGGCCTGTGACGTTCTCGATGCTGGTGTAGTTGGCGCTGTCGACATTGAAGCCGAGGCCGTTGAACGAGCCATTGCCGTCGGCGCCGAGGCTGAAGGTGAGCGTGCCTCCGCCGAACGGTCCGGTGCCGGCTGCCTCGAGAGAGAGGGTGTCGTCTTGGTCGCCGCCGTTGAGCGTGTCGGTGAAGTCGCCCGTGCCGTTGACCTTGAGAATGTCGAAGCCAAAGCCGCCGTTGAGCGTGTCGGCCCCGCCGGAGCCGCCGTCGAGCGTGTCGTGGCCATCCAGCCCACTGATTGTGTTCGCCGCTTCGTTACCGGTCAACGTGTCGTCGCCGATGAGCGAGCCGTCGAGATTCTCGATGCTCGTATAAGTATCGATGCCCAAGCCGAGTGCGCTGAGATCGGCGCTGCCGTTGCCGCCCGCACCAAGTGTCACCGTCACGCCGGTGCCAAAGTAATTGTAGTAGGACAGCGTATCGCTGCCATCGCCGCCCTCGATCGTGTCGTCGCCGCCAAAACCCTCGAAGAGATCGCCACCGGCGAGGCCCCGGAGAACGTTGTTGCCCGCGTTGCCATTGAAGATGTCCCGGGCCCCGGCGACGTTCCGCCCTTCCAGCCCTTCGATGCCCGAATAGGTGACGGTTCCCAAACCGACGGCGGAGAAATTTAAGTCGATGGCGGTCCCTGTGGCCGACAGGATGAGAAACAGATCGCCCGGCCCGGCGGTCCCGTTACGGAACGAGAGGATATCGTTCCCGGCGTCGCCGTTGTAGCCGCTCACCCCGGTGCCAACGATCAGGAGGTCATCGCCGCCGGCGCCGCTCAGCGTGTCGAATCCGCCAAACCCATTGATCGTGTTCGCCGCATCGTTCCCGGTCAACGTATCGTCGCCGATGAGCGAGCCGACGAGGTTCTCGATGCTCGTATAGGTGTCGATGCCCAAGCCGAGTGCGCTGAGATCGGCGCTGCCGTTGCCGCCCGCACCAAGTGTCACCGTAACGCCGGTGCCGTGATTGTAGTAGGAGAGCGCGTCGTTGCCGGTGCCGCCGTTGAGCGTGTCGTTGCCGAGGCCACCCTGCAAACCGTCATCGCCGCCGCCGCCCGACAGCACGTTGTCGGAGTCGTTGCCGTTGAGGGTGTCGCCGCCAGTGCCGCCCAGGACGTTTTCGATGCCGCTGTAGGTGTCGGTGCCTTGAACGGTTGCGGTTCCATTGCCGCCGGCCGCGAGAGCAAACGTGAAACCAGGCGCGCTTTGGAAGGCTATCGTATCGCTGCCGCCGCCGCCGGCAAGCGTGTCGTCACCCAAGCCGCCGTCTAAGATGTTGGCGGCATTGTTTCCCGTGATGACATTGCCGAGCGAGTTCCCAGTGCCGTTGATAGCGCCCGCACCCGTCAGCGTCAGCTTCTCGAGCCCCGTGCCCAACGTCCGCGTGACGCTGGACTTGACGGTGTCGATGCCGCCCGTATCGGTCGTGATATCGGCCGCGCTATTGACGATGAAGGTATCGTTGCCGAGCCCGCCCTTCATGATGTCGTTGCCGAGACCGCCGTCCAGCGTGTCGTTGCCGGCGCCGCCGTCCAGGGTGTCATTCCCGGCCTCGCCGAACAGCTTGTCGTTGCCGAGGCCGCCGAACAGCTTGTCGATGCCGGTGCCACCTTTCAGCGTGTCGTTGCCGCCATTGCCGTAGAGATCGTCATTGCCTGCGAGCCCGAGTAGCGTGTTGCTTGCGCCCGTGTCGCGCATGATATCGCGTTTGCTGGTGCCTCTGATCGTCGCCATGGTGGACCTCCCGTATGGTCGTATGTGTGGTTCAACTCATCGGTCTCAGCCGGGCCCGAATGCGCCGTGGCCAGCCTTCCGAGAGGATCGCTACCAAGCGCCCGGCAACCGCACATCATCAATATTGATGAGACGACGGATTTTCCGGCCAGCGCGCTCCGGAGATGGACAATGCGCGGGAAGGAGTGGAAAGAACCGTTGCGTCAGCCTGTTAGGTGCCAGAGATCGTCCGTTCAGAGCTCTCCACGGGCGCCTCGCCGCCATTTCCGGAAAGTCACTTTTCCGCCGGATTGGGGCGAACTATGCTGGGGCCTTCCCGTCAACCACGCCAGGCGCCCATGCCACCCGCCCAATCCCACTGCCGTCTTTACCTGACCCTCGAAACCGATGCCCATGGCAGCGGGCTCGAACGGCTGGAGGCCGCGCTCGGGGCGGGCGGCGAGGCCATCGCCTGTGTACTGCTGCGGCTCCATGACCAAGCCGCGAGCCATCACGCCGAGTTGCAGACCGCGGTTCGCCGCCTTCAAGCCCGTGACGTCGCCGTGCTGATCGCCGATGACGCGGAGCTCGCCCGCGCCTTCGGCGCCGATGGCGTGCACCTCTCCGCGACCGCCAACGAGGACGAGGCCCGCAGCCGCTATGCCATCGCCCGCGCTAGCCTCGGCAGCGAGCGGACCGTCGGCGCCTCGGCCGGGCTCTCCAAGCATATCGCGATGGTGCTGGGCGAGATCGGCGTCGATTATGTGGCTTTCGAGACTGGCGCCAGCGGCGCGGATGCCGGCGCCACGGCCGCGCTTGCCGAATGGTGGTCGCTATTGTTCGAGGTGCCGGCGGTCGCGCTCGGCATCGAGAGTACCGCCGAGGCCGACCGGCTGGCCTCGGCCGGCGTTGAGTTCGTCGGCGTGGCACTCGATGCCGGACCAGCCGACCAGATCGCAAGTCATGTCGCGCGCATGGCCGAGGCGATCGCCACCGCCGAGTCCGTCTGATGCGACCGCTCGACTTGATCATCCTGCTGCTGCTCGCGCCTGGCCTTGCCGTGGCGCAAGAGGCGATTGAGGAGACGCCCGCAGCCGGCCTTGCCGCCGATCCGGCCTTCGCCGCCTTCGACGACGGCCGCTTCGTCACCGCCCTCGATCTCGCCAGGCAACAGGCCACGACAGGCGAGGCAGCGGCGCATACGCTCATCGGCCGCATCTATGCCGAAGGCCTCGGTGTCGACCGGAACGTCAAGGAGGCGGCGCTCTGGTACAAGAAGGGGGCGGATCTCGGCGACACGAACGCGATGTTCGCGCTGGGCATGTTACATCTCGCTGGCAATGGTGTTGCCAAAAGCTACAAAGTCGCCGCCGACTGGTTCGAGGCGGCAACCAAGCGCGGGCATTCGCTCGCTGCCTACAATCTGGCGCTCATCTTTGCGTCCGGCGATGGACGCAAGCAGAACCTCACGGCGGCGGCGAAGCTGTTCACGCAGGCCGCTGAGGCGGGCCACCCGCCGGCGCAATATGATCTGGGCGTACTCTACACGAAGGGCGAGGGCGTCCCGCCTGACGATGTGAAGGCCGCCTTGTGGATCGGCCGTGCCGCGGAGGCCGGTTACGTCGACGCGCAGGTCGAGTTTGCGATCCTGCTGTTCAAGGGGCGAGGCGTGGAAAAGGACGAGGCGCGCGGCGCCTGGTTTCTGTTGTCGGCGGCGGAGAAGGGGAATGCGATCGCCCAGAACCGGCTGGCGCGGCTCTATGCTTTCGGCGTCGTCTTCGAGAAGCATCTGCCGACGGCCGCGAAATGGCACCTGATCGCGCGGAGCGCCGGGGCGAGCGATCTGGAGCTCGATGTCCTCATCGCAAAGCTGCCGCCGGAGCGGCGCGCCGAGGCCGAGGAGGAAGCGCAAGCCTGGCGGGACCGGGCGGCGGCGTATTATTGACATAGCTTGCGGGTCGCACGAGCCTCGGCTTATCGTCCGCCTGACCACAGTGGCGCCTGGGGCACGGCGCCGGAGGAGGACCGCGTGACGGCAGGGGAAACCGCCGCCGATCAGGGGCTTGTGCGTGTTGGGGAGGCGGTGAAGCGCTTCCGCACGCCCGAGGGCGGCCATGTCACGCCGCTCGACCAGGTGTCGCTCACGATCCGCGACAACGAGTTCCTGACGCTGCTTGGTCCCTCCGGCTGCGGAAAGACGACGCTGCTCAAGGCCATCGCCGGCTTCGAGGATCTGGACGAGGGCGAGATATTCCTCGAGGGACAGCCGCTTTCCGGTACGCCGGCCTATCGCCGGCCGTTCAACACCGTGTTCCAGAGCTACGCGCTGTTTCCGCATCTGACCGTCTCCGACAATGTCGGCTACGGCCTCGACGTGGCGGGCATCTCCCGCGACGAGCGTGACCGCCGCGTGAAGGAAGCGCTCCGCCTCGTCAGCCTGGAAGGTCTCGACCGGCGCATGCCGCGCCAGCTCTCGGGCGGCCAGCAGCAGCGGGTGGCACTGACCCGCGCGCTCATCAACCGGCCGCGCGTGTTGCTGCTCGACGAGCCGCTTTCCGCCCTCGACCGCAAGCTCCGCCAGGCGATGCAGATCGAGCTAAAATCGCTGCAGCACACCGTCGGCATCACCTTCCTGTTCGTTACCCACGACCAGGAGGAGGCGCTCACCATGTCGGACCGCATCGCCGTCATGGACCGCGGCCAGATCCTGCAGATCGGCACGCCCGGCGAGATCTACGACACGCCCGTCAACCGGTTCGTGGCGAGCTTCATCGGCTCGAGCTGTATCCTAAGCGGGATCTACCGTGGTGGAACGGTCAAGACGGCCGGCGGGATCGACGTCCAGGTGGGGCAGCGAAGCATTGCCGATGGCGAGGCTGTCGACGTCGTCATCCGGCCCGAGCAACTGACGGCTGGCAGCGGACAGGCCACACTCCCGATCACGCTCGACACGATCGTCTTCGTCGGCTCGGACCTGCATCTGCACGGCCGGCTCGCCGATGGAACGGCGATCTCCGCGCTGCAGCGGCATGCCCGGGGCGGGAGCCGGTTTGCTCCAGGTGAGACGGTTCCGTTTGGCTACGATCCCGCGGCGCTGCATGTCATGAAGAGCGCCCCCGCATGAGCGCGCGCGCCGTCGCCAGAGGACGGATGCGCGGCCTCATCGGCCTGCTGACGCCGGTTACGCTGCTGCTCGGCATCTTCTTCCTGATCCCGCTCGGCATCATGCTCGTTTACAGCTTTCTCGAGCCCGGCCTCTACGGCGGCGTGGTGTGGAGCTTCTATCCCTGGAACTATGGCCGCGTGCTCGGCTGGCCGCTCGGCGGGGGCGAGGAGTTCGATCCGATCTATCTGAAGATCTTCTGGCGCTCGCTGAAGCTGGCGCTGCTCACCGTCGCGGTATCACTCCTGCTCTGCTATCCGGCGGCCTTCTGGATCGCGCGGCTCGCGGGCTGGAAAAAGAACGCCGTCCTCTTCGCGGTGACGTTGCCCTTCTTCTCGAACGTGCTCGTTCTCATCTATGCGTGGCTTCTGCTGTTGCGCCCGACCGGCTTCGTCAACACGATGCTGATTTCGCTCGGCCTCGTCGATCAGCCGCTGAACCTCATCTTCAACAATATTTCGGTGCTTATCGGCCTCGTCTTCTTTCTTGTGCCCTTCATGCTGCTGCCGATCTATGCCAATGTGGAGCGGCTCGACTGGGCGCTGGTGCAGGCCTCCGCCGATCTGGGCGCGAAACCCGTCCAGACCTTCCGCCGCGTGATCCTGCCACTGACGCTGCCCGGTATCGTCGGCGGCTCGATCATCGTCTTCATCCCGGCGCTCGGAAACTTCGTGGTGGCGCAGCTGCTCGGCGGCGCCAAGGTGCAGATGGTTGGCAACCTCATCGAGCAGCAGTTCCTCGAGGCGAGGAACTGGCCGTTCGGGGCGACGCTCGCCATACTGATGATGATCGTCGTGCTGGCGCTCGTGCTCGTCTACGTCGCGCGCGCGGCGCAGGGCGACGAGAACGCCAAGGCTGTGGGCTGATGGCGCGGCGGAGGTCAAACGGGCGCGGCGGCTGGATGGCGCTCTCCGCCTACGGCTTCCTGTTCCTCATTCTGCTCTATGGCCCGCTGGCGCTGATTCTCGTCTACTCCTTCAACGCCAATGCCGTGAACATGGCGATCTGGGAGGGCTTTTCGCTCGACTGGTACCGGCAGATCTTCGGCCTCAGGACCAACATCCAGAGCGACACCTTCTACATCGAATCGACGGACGAGCTTCTGGCCGCGCTCTGGAACAGTTTGCGCGTGGCGTCGGCGGCTAGTCTCATCTCGACCGTCATCGGCACGGCGACGGCGCTGGCGCTGGCGCGCTACAAGTTCCTAGGCCGCCGCTTCTATCAGGGCCTCATGATCATGCCGATGATCATGCCCGACATCGTGCTCGGCATTGCGCTGCTGATCTTCTTCGTCGGCGTCGGCTTCAAATTGGGTTTGCTCAGCATCGTCGTCGGCCATTGCACGTTTCTGGCGAGCTATGTCTTCATCGTCGTCTCGGCGCGGCTTGCCGGCATGGATACGACGCTCGAGGACGCCTCGGCCGATTTGGGCGCCAGCCCCTGGGTGACCTTCCGCCGGGTGACGCTGCCGCTCATCATGCCGGGCGTCGCCGGCGGCTTCCTGCTCGCCTTCATCATCTCCCTCAACGACGTGGTGATCACCTATTTCATCGCCGGAGTGGACGCGCAGACGCTGCCGCTCTTCATCCTCGGCATGATGCGGCGCGGCATCAAACCCGAGATCAATGCGCTGGCGGTCATGCTGCTCGCCTTTACGTTTGTCATCGCCGCGATCGGCCTATACCTTCGCGGCCGGAAGCAATAACGACAGGCAAGGCAAGGTCTTGCCACTACAGGGAGACGACAGGGATGCGTGGACTGAAATCTGTTCTGGCGGCGGCGCTGTTGACCGCCGCGACACTGCCCGCCCAGGCGGCCGGCGAGCTCCGCCTCTACAACTGGGGCGAGTACATCAACCCCGAAGTGCTCGACAAATTCTCCAAGGAGTTCGACGTCAAGGTGTCGCTCGACACCTACGCGTCCAACGAGGAGATGCTGGCCAAGATCCAGGCCGGCGCCACCGGCTACGATCTCGTCTGGCCGTCCGTGCACATGAACGACATCATGCTGCAGCTGGGGCTGCTGGAGAAAACGAACGCCCACCAGATGGCGGGCTTTGCCAATATCGACAAGGCCCATCTCATCACCAAGAACGATCCGAACGGCGAGTATTGCCTCCCCTATGCCTGGGGCACTGTCGGCATCTTCTACAACAAGGAGAATCATTCCGCGAGCTGAAGAGCTGGGCGCAGTTCTTCGACTACGCCGCCAAGAACCCCGGCAAGGTCACGCTGCTCGACGATATGCGGGAGGTGCTGGGCTTGGGCCTCATCCTCAACGGCAAGTCGGTCAACTCGCGCGATGAAGCCGATATCAAGGCGGCTGAGGAATTCATCCTGAAGCAGAAGCCCAATGTCGGCGCCTTCACCTATGAGGTGTTGCCCCTCATTCAATCCGGCGACATGGCGGCCTCGCACTGGTTCGTCGGCGCCAACCTGTTCGTGTTGAAGGAGCCCGACAAGCTCGGCTACGTGGTGCCCGAGGAAGGCGCGACCATGTACCAGGAGAACATCTGCATGTTGAAGGGAGCGCCGAACCAGGAGAACGCGCTGAAGTTCCTGGAATTCTTCATGCGCCCGGAGATCTCGGTGCTGAATACGACGCAGCAGACGAACGGCTCCGTCAACATCGGCGCGCGCGAGCTTGCTTCCCGACAACATGAAGAACAATCCGCAGATGAACCCGCCGCCGGAGGTCATGAAGAAGCTGCAGATTTTCGAGGATCTCGGCGCCGATCTGAAGACGTACGATCGCGCCTGGACACGCATCAAGACGAACTGAGCTATCGTGCGGCGCGATCGCAGATCGCGCCGCATTCGCCGACCACAATTTCAGCGTTAATGGTTAGCAATCGCTACAGCGTGACGCTACTTTGTGCTATTCTTGGCTACAATCCCGACCGATTGCGAGATCGAGCCGGCCTGCGCCATCTAAGCGGCCTCACGGCCACTTCACCACGGGCGGCATGGAGGAGAGGATGCTGTCGACATTGCCGCCGGTCTTGAGGCCGAAGATCGTGCCGCGGTCGTAGAGCAGGTTGAACTCGACATAGCGGCCGCGGCGGATCAACTGCTCCTCGCGGTCGGCCTCGGTCCAGGCGCTTGCGAAATTCGCGCGCACGAGCTTCGGGTAGATGTCGAGGAAGGCGCGGCCGACGTCCTGCGTGAAGGCGAGGTCGGCCTCCCAGTCGCCGGAGTTGAGATAGTCGAAGAAGATGCCGCCGATGCCGCGCATCTCGTTCCTGTGCTTCAGGAAGAAGTACTCGTCGCACCACTCCTTGTAGCGCGCGTAGTCGGCGACTCGCGTGCGGCGTGCAGGCGGACCTCATGGCGGCATGGAAAGCGAGCGTGTCCGCATCCTCCTGCGTGCGCCGCCGGTCGAGCACGGGCGTCAGGTCGGCGCCGCCGCCGAACCAGGCTTTCGATGTGACGACAAAGCGCGTGTTCATGTGCACGGCCGGCACGTTCGGGTTCTGCGGATGCGCGATGAGCGAGATGCCCGAGGCCCAGAAGCGCGGGTCGTCATCGGCGCCGGGGATCTGCTTGGCGAACTCGGGCGCGAAGGTGCCGTGGACGGTGGAGGTATGCACGCCGACCTTCTCGAAGACGCGGCCATGCATCAGGCTCATGGTGCCGCCGCCACCGTCGGCGCCCGAGTGATCGGTGCGCTGCCAGGGCGTGCGCTTGAAGCGGCCGGGCGGCCGATCGGCAAAGAGTGCGGAAGCTGGCAGGTCGTCCTCGACCCGCTCGAAGGCCGCGCAGATGTCGTCGCGCAGCCTGCTCGAACCAGGCGCGGGCCTTGGCTTGGCGGGCGGGCAGCAGATCGATCTCGTCGGCGGGCATGGGCATGGCGGCGGTCGCGGGCATCTGTTGATCTGCGAGGCTCTATAGCACGGCCGGGCCGAGGTGCATCGGGGTGGCGGCCGAGCAGGTTTCTCGGACTGGACGATGGGCTTGGCTTTGATCTCGCCCCGCCGTGCGAGCCGGGCCTTGATTTAGGGCAACCGGGGCGTCTTGCGCTGGCCCAGCTCGAAATCATGAGCCTGCTGGTGAGTCGTCGGAAGGCACGCTGCCGATCACACCCCGCATTGTCATCCCGGGCCACTGTGCCCGGGACCCATTTCGCGAGCTGGCTCCGGAAGTGGAGGGATCGAGTTCGGCGTCGAGCTGCGTCGGCAAGAAAGGCTTTTCGCAGCTTGGTGCCTCAGCTCGTCCATGTACATCGCAACCGCATGGCGCATGCGGTGGAGTGGGTCCCGGGCACGAAGGCCCGGGATGACAGGTCTGGGCGGGGCAACGCAGAGAGCCTAACGAGCAGCGTTTTTGTTTTGCCCCCGTTCATTCTTCCGCCTATAAAAAACGCCGACCCCAAATCCCACATAGGACGAGACCGCGCGCGAGCGCTCTCGGCAATGCCATGTTCCGCTGGTTCGAGAAGCACATAGACCCGTTCGATCCGGGGCCTGAAACGCGGCCGCCGGAAGGGCTGCTGCCGTTCTACTGGCACTATCTGAAGCCGGTCTGGCCCTATTTCGTCGTGTTGCTGGTCATCGGCTTCGTCGGCTCGCTCATCGAGGTGTCGCTGTTCGCCTATATCGGCTCGCTCGTCGATCTCATGAAGGATGCCGCGACCCCAACCGCCTTCTTCGCCGAGCACGGCTGGCTCCTCATCTGGATGGCGTCCGTCGCGCTCGTCTGGCGGCCGGTGGTCTTCGCCGTCAGCGACCTCGTCAAGAACCAGATGATCTCGCCGCCCTTCACCAACCGCATCCGCTGGCAGACGCATCGCTGGGTGCTGAGGCAAAGCCTCGGCTATTTCCAGAACGATTTCGCCGGCCGCATCGCCAACAAGATCATGCAGACGGCGCCGGCGTTACGCGAATCCATCACGCAATGCGTCGAGGCGATCTGGTTCGTGCTCGTCTATACGCTGTCGGCGCTCTGGCTTTTTCGCGCGAGGCCGATACCCGGCTGACGGTGCCGCTGCTGATCTGGCTCGTGGGCTACATCTGGTCGCTCTGGTTCTTCGTGCCCAAGATCAAGGACCGCGCGGTTGCCAACGCCGAAGCGCGCTCGATGCTGACGGGCCGCATCGTCGACAGCTACACGAACATCTCGACCGTCAAGCTCTTCGCGCATGCCGACCGCGAGGACTCCTACGCGGCGGCCGCCATGCAGGAGCACATGGACACCTTCAAGGCGCAGCTCCGCACCATCACCTACATGAACGTGACGGTGTGGACGATGAACGGCGCGCTGATGGTCGGAACATCGGGCGTCGCGCTCTGGCTGTGGTCGCAAGGGCGCGGTCACGATCGGCGCGGTGGCGCTGGCGGCCGGGCTTTCGATCCGCATCGTCAACATGTCCGGCTGGATCATGTGGGTGGTGACCGGCATCTTCGAGAATATCGGCGCCGTGCAGGAGGGCATGGAGACGATCTCGCGCGCGCACGAGGTGGTCGATGCGCCCGATGCCAGGCCGTTGAAGGTGCCCAAAGGCGAGATCCGCTACGACGGCATCCGCTTCCACTACGGCAAGGAGAAGGGCGTCATCGATCGACCTCTCGCTCACCATCCGGCCGGGCGAGAAGGTCGGGCTCGTCGGCCGCTCGGGCGCGGGCAAGTCGACGCTCGTCAATCTGCTGCTTGCGCTTCTACGACCTGGAAGGCGGGCGCATCCTGATCGATGGCCAGGATATCGCCCAGGTGTCACGCAGGACAGCCTGCGCGCCAATATCGGTATGGTGACGCAAGACACGTCATTGCTGCACCGGTCGGTGATCGACAACATTCTCTACGGCAAGCCCGAGGCGAGCGAGGCGGAGGCGATGGCGGCGGCGAAGAAAGCACAGGCCCACGCCTTCGTGCCCTTGCTCCAGGACTTCAAGGGCCGCAAGGGCTATCTCGCCCATGTGGGCGAGCGCGGCGTGAAGCTCTCCGGCGGCCAGCGTCAGCGCATCGCCATCGCGCGCGTGCTGCTCAAGAACGCGCCGATCCTGATCCTGGATGAAGCGACGAGCGCGCTCGACAGCGAGGTCGAGGCTGCGATCCAGGAGCAGCTCTACAACCTGATGGAAGGCAAGACGGTGATCGCCATCGCGCATCGCCTGTCGACGATCGCCGCCATGGACCGTCTCGTCATCATGGACGAAGGCGCGATCGTCGAGGAGGGGAGCCACGAGGCGCTGCTCCGCAAGGGCGGCCTCTATGCCGATCTGTGGGCGCGCCAGTCGGGCGGGTTCCTGGCGAAGGAGGCGGCGGAGTAGCTTTCAGCGTGCTAGCACTCCTGCCATGCATCGGCTGACATTGTTCTCAACGAGTCATGCACGCTAGTGTGGCGTCGCGCCATAGTTGACCAGTCGCGCTGCACGGTCGGAGTCAACTATGGCGCGACGAACGCCACACGAAGCTCATGATTTTGCTAGTGGCCCTCATGTCGCGCCAAAATCGGACGGACGCCCGGCGAGCATGCGATTTTGGCGCGACGGGCCACTGAGTGCTTCCGGAAAGTGCGAAGCAGTTTCCGAAAGAAGCGCGACAAACCAAGGAAGTGGGGTGTTGAATGACGAACGGAAAGACCCTAACTGCGGCAGTGTCCCTTGTCGAGGAGTGCGCCCATGCCTTTCGCCGAATTCGATCGCTTTGATGCCTTAGGGCTAGCCGAGCAGGTGAGGGAGGGGCATGTCTCCTCAGCCGAGCTGGTCGAGACGGTGATCGCCCGCATCGAGGCGCTGAACCCCAAGCTCAACGCCGTCACCATCAAGGCCTACGAGCAGGCCCGCAAACGTGCCGCGGCCCACCCAGGCACGGCCCCTTCGCCGGCGTGCCCTGGCTCGCCAAGGACCTCTTCACCTCCTGGCCGGGCGTGCCCTCGACGGGGAGCTGCAGCTACCTCAAGGACATCGTTCCCGACCACCACAGCGAGATCACGAGGCGGACCGAGCAGGCGGGGTTCATCCTCGTCGGCAAGACCAACGTGCCGGAGTTCGGCTGGTGCCTGTCGACCGAGCCGCCGTTCCGGGGTGTCACCAAGAACCCATGGGATACGAGCCTGGTGCCCGGCGGTTCGAGTGGCGGTTCGGCAGTGGCGGTCGCGGCCGGCATCCTGCCGATGGCGGATGCGAGCGACGGCGCGGGCTCGATCCGCGTGCCTGCCGCCATCAACGGGCTCGTGGGCCTGAAGCCCTCGCGGGGCCGCATCACTTTCGCGCCCGACGCCGCCGACTTCTGGCATGGCGGCGCCCACTTCTTCTGCGTCTCGCGGAGCGTGCGCGACAGCGCGGCGTTTCTCGATGCGCAAGAGGGCGCGCTGCCGGGCGATCCCTACAACACGGCGCGGCCGACGGCGCCCTATCTCTCCGAGGTGACGCGCGGGCGGCAGGGTCTGAGATTCGGCGTCTCCGTGTCGAACCCGCGCGGCGACGGCGTCTCGGCGGACGTGAAGGCGGCGGTGATGGGCGCGGCCAAAGATCGCCGAGAGCCTCGGCCACTATGTCGATGAGTTCGATTTCAACTACGATTTCGAGCCGGTCTGGAACGCCTACAACGGCATCATCCAGGTCGAGACGGCGAGCTATTTCGACTACATCGCCGGCGTCGTCGGCCGGCCGGTCAAGGAGGACGAGCTGACGCGGGTCATCTGGACCTCGAAGGAGAAGGGCAAGCGCATTACCGGCTCCAGCATGCGGCCAGATATCGCCGCCTGCCGCATGGCCTCTCGCCAGATCGCTATCGCAGATGGCCCGCTTCGATGCGGTGCTGCTGCCGACGCTGCCCCAGGGCACGCGCAAGCTCGGCTATTACGATATGTCCATGGACATCGACGCCTACAATGCCGGGCCGATGGGCGAGGACAATCCCTTTCATGTTTGCCTTCAACGTCTCGGGCCAGCCGGCCATGAGCCTGCCGCTCGGCATGTCGTCGACTCAGGGTTCCGATCGGCGTCCAGCTCGTCGGCCGTCCGGCGGATGAGGCGATGCTGTTCGATCTCGCCGGCCAGTTCGAGGTCGCCGCCCCCTGGTGGCACCGGCGGCCGGGCGTGCATGCGGCGGGGTGAGGGACGCGCGGTGCTGTGGCGTAGGACGACCGGCAGATCGCCCATTTTGCGGTGCGACTCAGGGTTCGGGGTGTGCACTTTCACTGCAGCTGCCCCTCACCCTCCCCTCTCCCCGTTCGTGCGCTACGGGGAGAGGCAGGCCAAGCGCCGTGCTCAACTCACATGTCAGGGACGCACCGCGCGTCTGCCTCTCCCCGCTTCAGCGGGGAGAGGGGAGGGTGAGGGGCGGCCACAAGGGAGGTCGTTGCCAGGCCTAGAGCCGGAATGCAACCGGGATCGCACCGATGCTTTGGTCTACCGCCCCTCGCGCCACCAGGCGAGCGAGATGAGGCCGAGTAGCCCGGCGAGCGCGGCAAAGCCCGTGAACAGCGGATAGAGCCTGATGCCGGTCGTCAGATGCGCGTCGCGATCGCGGAACCCCATCCAGCCCGCGCCGTGCATGAGGCGGGCCGACTTCAGCATCGAGACGCGCGGGAGCGTCGGGCTCGAGGGCGAGGCGCCGGGTGCGCTGGCCGTGAAATAGACGCCGCCGCCCGAGCTCTCGGTCAGCGGCAGGAGCTTCGAAGCCGTCGTCACCACTTCCGCCATCTCGCGATTGTTGGCGGCGCCCGCCAGCGCCACCGCCGATAGCTCGCCGGACGCGGCCTTGTAGAAACCGGGCTCGTGTCACCATCGTCTCGGCGCGGAAGAGCCCGGGATCGCCCGGCACCGGCTGCGGCTGCACCTCGATGGTCGTGCCGTCGGCCGCCTGCAGCGTCACCGGCGGCACCTTGTCCGACATGCTGCGGCGCTCGACGGTGAGCTTCAGCCCTTGCGATTTGACCGAGAGCCGCTCCTCCTCGAGGTCGGGCTCCTTCATCAGCCAGTGCGCCATGCGGCGGAGCAGATCGGTGTGCGGCCCGCCGCCATCGAGCCCGCGCGCCCACAGCCAGGCGTGATCGGAGAGCATGAGCGCGATGCGGCCCTGGCCCTTGCGGTCGAGGATCAGCAGCGGCCGGTCGCCCGGACCCTGCATCAGGACCTCGCCGCTCGGCGGGCCGACGGAGACGAGACGGAACCAGCGGCCCCATTTGGGATCGGTGGTGGAGGCGCCTTGCGAGGCCGCGCGTCACGGGATGGCGCTCGCCGCGGCGGTCAGGCGCGGCCGGTAGGCCTCCTCGACGACCTCGCCGGTCGGTTCCGCGGGCAGCACCTGCGCCAGCGGCGTATTGTAGATGCTGCCGGGCGACGCATACTCCTCGCCGGCCGCGATCAGCACCGCGCCGCCCTTCTCCTCGACGAAGCGGGCGATGTTGTCGATGTAGATCGGCGGCAGGATGCCGAGCCGCTCGTAGCGGTCGAAGATGATGAGGTCGAACTCTTCCAGCTTCTCCTGGAACAGCTCGCGCGTCGGGAAGGCGATCAGCGACAGCTCGTTGATGGGCGTGCCGTCCTGCTTGTGGGGCGGGCGCAGAATGGTGAAGTGCACGAGGTCGACGGCGGCATCCGACTTCAAGAGATTGCGCCAGGTGCGCTCGCCCGCATGCGGCTCGCCCGAGACGAGCAGCACGCGCAGGTTCTCGCGCACGCCTTCGACCGAAAGCACCAGCCGGTTGTTCGCCTCCGTCAGCTCGCCTGGAATAGGCTTCAGCTCGATCTCGACGATGTTGGGCCCGGCATGCGGGAAGCCGATCGGCACCTCGAATTTTTCGCCGACGATGACCGTCTGTGTGATGTCGGGCAGCGCCTCGCGGCGAATGGTGACGTCGGCGGGCGTGCCGGCCGCCGCGCCGCTGCCTTGCTCCTCGATTTTCAGCTCGGCCATCGCCTCGCTGCCGACGAGCCCGAAGCGCGGCGCCTTGATGATGCCGATGCGCCGGTCGAACTCGCCCTCGGCGCCGGTCAGGAGCGCGTGCACGGGCGCATCGATGCCGAGCTCGCGGATCGATTTGGGCGCGTCGTGCACCTGGCCGTCGGTCATCAGCACGATGCCGGCGAGGCGCTCGGGCGGCACGCCCGAGAGCGCACGCGCCAGCTCGCCGAACAGCTTGGTGCCGTCCTTGCCGGTGCCGTCGGGATCGGCGACCTCGACCCAGCGGACGTCGAGATCCTTGGTCGCGCCGAGGCTTTCGGTGAGAGCCCGGCGGACGGCGGCCGTCCGCTCGCCGCGCTGGGCCAGCGTCTGGCTCAGGCTCTTGTCGACGACGACGACGGCGATGTTGGAGAGGCCCTGCTGCTCCTCCTGGCGGAGCGTCGGATTGGCGAGTGCGGCGAGGAGGGCGGCAAGGCTCAAAATGCGCAGCGGCGCGCCCCGGCTGCGCCGGAACAGCAGCGCGAGCGCCAGCACGCCCGCGACCGCCGCCGCGGCGATCAGCAGGTTCCAGGAGACGAGAGGGCTGAGCTCAATCGACCAGTTCATTTGGACTTCCTACTGGCCGAGCCGCTCGAGCAGCGCCGGCACATGCACCTGATCGGCCTTGTAGTTGCCGGTCAGCGCATACATCACGATGTTGACGCCGACGCGGTAGGCCCACTCGCGCTGCTCCTCGCCGCCGGGCACGACCGCGTAGAGCGGCGCAGCCGTTCTCATCGATCGCCCAGGCGCCGGCGAGATCGTTGGAGGTGATGAGAATGGAGCTGACGCCGTCGATGCGCCGGCCCTGCCCTGAATCCTCGTCGGCCTCGGGATCGGTTTCGACCCAGAGCGGGCTGGTATCGTAGCGGCCGGGAAATGTGCGCAGCAGATAGAAGGATTTGGTGATGACATGCTCGGGAGGCGCCGGGGCCAGGGCGGGAATGTCGAGCTTGCCGACGACGCGGCGCAGCGCCTCCGTGCCGCCGCTCGTCAGGCCGCCGATCTGCGGCAGGGCTTCCAGCGCATCGCGCGTGTCGAACACGATCATGCCGCCGTTCTTGATGTAGCTGTCGATCTTGGCGGCGGCGGCGTCCGACAGCTCGCGGGCATCGGGGCGGATCGGCCAGTAGAGCACGGGGAAGAAGGTCAGCTCGTCCCGCTCGATATCGACGCCCATGGGCTCGGCCGGCTCGTAGGCGGTGCGCGCCTGCAGGATGGTGCTGAGCCCCTGGAGGCCGCGATGGGCGGTGTCGTCGGTCTCGGTATCGCCGGTCACGACATAGGCGAGGCGCGAGCGCAGGCCCGGCTTCGAGCGCGAAGGTGTCGGCGGCGGAGGGTGCCGTGGTCTGGGCACGCGCATCGATCGGCTGACCGGCGAACACCGAAGCGAGCGCCGAGCAGAACGCAGCGGCCGTCGCGGCGCGCGCCGGCCGCCGGAAGATCCCGAGCTGCAGCAGCAGCACCGCGATCACGTCGAGGAAGATCAGCCCGAGCGCAATGGCGAGGAAGTTCGGCTTCAGCACGGTCGCCTCCGCGCCCTGATAGGCGGTGACGGCGACGCCCTGCGGCATCGCGGCAAGCGGTTCGAGCTTGGAGCGCGCATCGATCGTGTTGAGTGCGCGAAGCTTGCCGGGCGGGCCGTAGAAGCCCGGCGGATGGGAGGCATCGGGGGCGAGCACGATGCCCTCCTCGATCGGCAGCGGACGGGCGGTCGCCGGCGGCGGCCCGAGCTCGCCATAGCCGTTGAGCGTCTGCACGGGGGCGAGCAGCCGCTCGCTTTCGGCCTGCGAGGCCCCGGCGCTCGTGCCCCTCGATGCTGGCGAGCCCGGTCAGCGCCGTGATCCGCTGCAGCATGTCGACGAACATGCCGGAGATCGGCAGGTTCGACCAATCGGTGTTGGCGGTGATGTGGAAGAGGATGAGATAGCCCTGCTTGCGCTTGGTCGCCGTGACGAGCGGCGTGCCGTCGGCGAGCCGCGCCCAGACGAGCGTCTCGTCGCCCATCAGCGCCGGATCGGCGAGCACCTGCCGGTTGACGCGCACGTCCTCGGGGATCTGCAGACCCGCGAAGATGCTCGTCTCGTCGAAGGGCGTGAGCGGCTGCGGCTCGCTCCAGGAGAGCGCGCCGCCGAGCGAGCGCCCGCCGGTTCGGAGCGCCACGGGCAGCAGCTCGTCGCCGCCTTGTTCGAGACGCGGACCGGCGAAGCGCACGAGCACGCCGCCTTCCTCGATCCATTTCTCGGTCGCTTCGAGCGTCCCGCCGACGAGCTTGCCGATGTCGGCGAGGATCAGGACGGTGACGCCTTGCTTCAACAGACTGTCGACCGGATTGGCCTGGCTCGCCGCATCCTCCTTCACGAGTTCGGCGAAGGGGCCGAGCGCGCGTTCCAGATAATGCAGCGGCGAGAGCAGCGGCTGCGCCTTCTCGCGCGAGGCGCCGGAGACGAGGCCGATGCGGTTCCAGCGCGTGCCGGCATCGAGCAGCTGCACGGCACCGGCCGAGCGCTCGCCGACGATTTCGATGCGCGAGACCTGATTGCGCAACTCCAAGGGCAGGTCGAAGGTGAAGCCTTCGGTGGTTTCGCCGGAGGTCAGCGAGAACCGCGCCTCGCTCAGCCGGTCGCCACGGCTCGACAAAGCGACGGCGAGGCCGTCGCGCGTGACAGTGCCGGGGCTCAGCACCTCGGCCTTCGAGCGCGCCGGAGCCCGCCTTGTTGTAGCGGATGGCGATCGGCTGGCCCTCGCTGCCCGGCGTGACGATCGTCACGCGCGAGGCGCCGCCCGCGATCTCCACGAGCTTCTCGGCGAAGGCGCGGCCGCTGCCGTGATCGAGGCCATCGGTGAGCCAGGTGATCTGGCCGGGCTTGGTGCCGGAGTCTGCGAGCAGCTCGGCCGCCTTCATGCGATCCGGCGCGAGCGGGGAGGGCACGAGCGCCAGCAAGCGCGCGCGGGCCTCGCGCGGCGCTTCGAGCATCGGGGTCGCGGTCGAGTTCGCGGCCGTCGACACCACGACGACGGGACGGCCCTGGCGCTCGGCCTCGTCCATCAGCATCCCCAGCATTTCGCCGCGCTCGCTCCAATGCGCGGCCGCCGCCCAGCCATTGTCGAGCACGATGGCGAGCGGGCCGTCGCCCTGGGCCTGCCGCGTGTCGGCGTTGAGGACCGGCTCGGCCAGCGCCAGGATGACGAGGGTTGCGGCGAGCATCCGGATCAGCGTCAGCCACCAGGGGCTGCGGGCCGGCGTCTGGCGCCGCGCCACGAGGCCCTTGAGCAGCCGCACCGCCGGAAACCGCACGCGTTGCGGGGAGGGCGGTGTCGTCCGCAGCAGCCACCAGATGGCCGGCAGCGCGGCGAGCGCGAGCAGGATCCAGGGGCTGAGGAATGTCAGGCCGCTCATGCCGAGGCCTCCGACGCCTGATGCATGGAGCGCGACAACGCACCGGCGTGATGCATGCCCTCGCTGATGTGCCGGTGGAGCGCGAGCATCGCCTGCTCCGGCGGCCGGTCGGTCCGATGCAGCAGCAGCGACCACTGCATCCGGTCGGCGAGCTGACGCAGCGCCAGCCGATGGGCTTCGAGCCGCTCGCGATACTGCTCGCGGATGCCCTCGGTCCATTCCGACAGCATGGCCTCGCCGCCTTCCAGATCGAGGAACTCGACGCGGCCGTCGTAGGGCAGCGTCTCCTCGGCCGGATCGAGCACCTGCACGAGATGGCCGCGCACGCCCTGGCCGGCGAAGGTGCCGATGCGCTCGGCGATGACCTCGATCGGCTCCAGGAAATCGCTGACGAGAATGCACTCGGAGAAGCGGCCCATGGTGATGTCGGGCGGCAGGCTCGGCATGGCGCGGCCGGCGGCCGATCTCCTCGAACAGTTTCTCGGCGATGCGCTCGGCCGGATGGCGCTGGGCCGACGGCGTGGTCATGCCCATCACGCCGACGCGCTCGCCGCCCTCGATCAAGAGTTCGGCCATGGCGAGCATCAGAACGAGCGCGCGATCCTGCTTCGTCGTGCTGGCGAGATCGCTTTTGAACACCATCGAAGGCGATTGATCCGCCCAC
The DNA here is from genome assembly GCA_963741525.1 of uncultured Alphaproteobacteria bacterium. GTDB lineage: Bacteria > Pseudomonadota > Alphaproteobacteria > Rhizobiales > Hyphomicrobiaceae > JANNSX01. Next base: position 200,242 of record CAVUIW010000027.1, on the reverse strand, counting down.
AGCCAAGCCGTGTGCGCCGCCTCCCATTCGCGCTCGCGCACGAACAGGCGGTCGGAGGAGGCCGAGCGGCGCCAGTCGATCAGCTGCCGCGCGTCGCCCTGCTCGAGCTGGCGGAACTGCCAGAAGGTCTCGCCGGGTCCGGCGCGGCGGCGGCCGTGGATGCCGAACATGACGGTCATGGCGACGCGGCGCGCTTCGAGCACGAGCGCGGGCAAGCGGTCGGCGAGCGCGAGCGCCCCCGTCTGCAGGTCGACCATCTGGCGGCCGGTGCCGCCACTTCTTAGGATCGCCACGCGCCCTCTCTTGGCAGACTCAACCGAGCGTCCGTGTGATGTTCTTGATGACGTCGCCGATGCCCAGGCCCTCGGTGCGGGCCGCGAAGGTGAGCGCCATGCGATGCTTCAAGGCGGGCTCGGCGAGCGCCACGACGTCGTCGACCGAGGGTGCCAAGCGCCCGTCGAGCATGGCGCGGGCACGGACCGCCAGCATCAAGGCCTGGCTGGCGCGGGGTCCCGGACCCCAGGAGATGAGCTTGTCGGCCTCCGGGCCCGGCGCCGGTTCCAGGACGCGCGGCGCGCACCAGCTTCAGGATCGCATCGACGACCTTGTCGCCGACCGGAATTTGGCGGACCAGCCGCTGCAGCGACAGCAGTTCCTCCGGCGCGATCACCGGAACGATGGTCGCCGTCTCGAGGCCGGTGGTCGCGTGCAGCATCCGCCGCTCGGCCGCCTCGTCGGGATAGCCGACATCGATCTGCAGCAGGAAGCGGTCGAGCTGGGCCTCGGGCAGCGGATAGGTGCCTTCCTGCTCGAGCGGGTTCTGCGTGGCGAGCACATGGAAGGGCGCGGGCACGTCGTGCCGCTGCCCGGCGACGGTCACGTGATGCTCCTGCATCGCCTGCAACAGCGCCGACTGGGTCTTGGGCGAGGCGCGGTTGATCTCGTCCGCCATCAGCAGCTGGGCGAAGATCGGACCTTTGAGGAAGCGGAAGCTGCGCCCGCCGGCCCCTTCCTCCAGGACCTCGCTGCCGATGATGTCGGAGGGCATGAGGTCCGGCGTAAACTGGATGCGCTTGGCATCGACGCCGAGCACGCCGCCCAAGGTCTCGACCAGTCGCGTCTTGCCGAGACCGGGCACGCCGATCAGCAACGCATGGCCGCCAGACAGGATCGTCACGAGCGTCTGCTCGATGACCTCGCGCTGGCCGAAGATGATCCGCTCGGCCGCCTCGCGGACGCGCCGCATCTTGTCGCCGGCGGATTCGATCCGCTCGATGACCTCGTCAGGGGTTTGGGTGTAATTTGTCATGCGGCGACTATAGGGCTCCTCGGCGGATTTCACAAAGACTGTAGGCCTGGGAATTCGTCACAATCGTGTTTATGGTCTCGGCCCGGTCCCGCGTTGCCGTCGGGGCTGTGGCCATTCGGCCCAGGATTGGTGTCGATGACGTTGGGCATAGAGGGCCAGATTCCGGCAGATCCGCGCCTCAAGGGTCTGGCCGAGCTGATCCAATCCTCCGCGAACGGCCGCCGGCCACCGTTGGAAACGTGGAATCCTTCGACTACGGCCGATATCGGTCTCAAGATCACCGTCGATGGGGACTGGCATTACCTGGGGAGCGCGATAAGGCGGCCGGCCCTCGTCAAGCTCTTCGCCAGCATCCTGAGGCGGGAGGCCGATGGCAAGCATTACCTTGTAACGCCGGTCGAAAAGGTCGCTGTCGCGGTCGAGGACGCACCGCTCTTGGCGGTCGAGCTCTGGTCCGCGGGCGAGGGCAGCGCGCGGGCCCTGAGCCTGCGCAGCAATCTCGACGATCTGATCGAGCCGGGACTGGATCATCCGATCCGCTTTGGCCAGGATAAAATGACAGGCGCGCCAAAACCTTACTTCGCCCTACGCCACGGGCTCGAGGCGCTCGCGACGCGCGCGGTCTACCTGGAGCTCGTGGATCTCGGCGATGTCGAAACGGTTGGGGCTGAGCGACTGTTCGGCCTCTGGAGTCGCGGCCAGTTCTTCCCCATGGCACCGGCCGAGGCCGTGGAATGACGGCGCATCTCGACCTCTCGCTTTCCGGTTTCCGCCGGCTGGCGGCTGAGCGGCTCGCGGCCGAGCCGGGCAACCCCGCGGCTGACCCGCGCATACAACTTTTGCGCGGGGATCACGACCTGAACGAGTCGTTTCCGGGCTTTGGCGAACCGGGCTTTCCACTGAAACCCGCAGCCGTTCTCGTCGGGGTCATCGAGCGCGCGGGCGCGCTGAGCGTAGTGCTCACGCAGCGCCCCGATCATATGTCGTCCCATGCCGGGCAAGTGGCCTTTCCGGGTGGCAAGGTCGACCCAACGGACGCTTCACCGCTCGCCGCCGCGCTCCGCGAGGCCGAGGAGGAGATCGGGCTTTTGCCCAAGCATGCCGAGCCGCTCGGCTATCTCGACACCTACCAGACCGGCACGGGCTATCGCATTCTGCCGGTCGTCGCCCTGATTGATGCGGCCTTCGAGGCGCGTCCCAATCCGCAAGAAGTGGCCGATGTTTTCGAGGTGCCGCTCGCTTTTCTCATCGACCGGCGCAATCACAAGGTCGAAGAGGCCGAATGGCGGGGGCGTCTGCGGCGATACTATGATATTCGCTATCACGAGCGGCGCATCTGGGGCGTCACGGCGGGCATGGTGCGCAATCTGTCGGAGAGGCTTGATCCTCCATGTTGAGGTTCGTCCTGTTGGTCGTGTTCCTGATGGCGCTGCCGGCCGTCATCTATGCGGCGGTCGCGCGGGTGCGGAGCGGCGACACCCTCGACCAGGTGCTGACGAAGCTGCCGATCGTGACGCTGGCGGCGGCCGGCACCGTCCTGACCGCCATCGTGCTGATCACGCACCTGCAGCTCAACCGCAACGAGCCCGGAAGCCGCTACGTGCCGTCCGTCTACAAGGATGGCCAAATTGTCCCCGGCCATGTCGAGCCATAGCTCATCTGGTGCCGGGATCCGCGCGGCGGGCCGGCTTCGGGATGCGACCGTGGCTGAGCGACCCGGCGACGGTCGCTGTCTTTCAAGCGCTCAGTATCGACGGCCACGCGGTGCGCGTCGTCGGCGGCGCGGTCCGCAATTCGCTGCTGGGCGAAGCCGTCAAAGACATCGACATGGCGACCAATGCGCATCCCGAAACCGTGATGGCGCTGGCCAGGCGCGCGGGGCTCAAGGCCGTGCCGACCGGATTGCAGCACGGCACGGTGACGGTCGTCAGCCATCATGCGCCCTACGAGGTGACGACGCTGCGGAAGGATGTGGAAACCTTCGGCCGGCATGCCCGCGTCGATTTCACGAGCGACTGGGCGGAGGATGCCAAGCGACGCGATTTCACGATCAATGCGCTGTTTTGCGAGGCGGATGGCACCGTCATCGATCATGTCGGTGGACTGGAAGACCTCAGCGCGCGGCATGTGCGCTTCATCGGCAGCGCGACGGAGCGAATTCGGGAGGACTATCTGCGCATCCTGCGGTTCTTCCGGTTCACGGCGACCTACGGCAATGGCGAGATCGATGCCGAAGGCTTGCGCGCATGCGTCGCCGAGCGGGCTGGGCTCGCGAGGCTTTCGGGCGAGCGCATTCATGCCGAGCTGACGCGGTTGCTGGTGGCGCGGAAGGCCATGCCGGTTCTCGAGGTGATGCTCGGGCACGGTCTCTTGGCCGATCTCACCGGCGTGCCGAGGTTGACGCGGCTCGCACGCGTCGTGGCGCAGGAGCAGGCGCTCGGCGCGGAGCCCGATCCGGTGCTCCGCATCGGCGCGCTCGCCATCGGTGTCGCGGAGGATGCGCAGCGATTGCTCGATCGGCTGAAGCTGCCGGGGCACGAGCGCGATCGGCTGCTCGCTCTGGCGGATACTCTACACAAGCCGTTCCCGGCCGATGTGGCGGCCGGCGAGCAGCTGCTGTATCGGCTTGGCGCCGTTGCTTTCCGTGATCGTCTGATGCTCGCCTGGGCGCAGTCGGGTGTGGCGAGCACCGATACGGCCTGGCAAACCATGGCCGCACTCGCCCGTGACGCGACCCCGCGAACATTTCCCTTGCGCGGTCGCGATCTCATTGCGCTGGGGGCGGTACCTGGTCCGGCGCTCGGCGTGCTTTTGACCGAGATCGAGGACGCGTGGGTCGCTGGCGGTTTCCAACTCGACCGTGCAGGCCTTCTCGATCTGGCGCGGGCGCGCCTCGCTGCAGCGCAATAATCCGTGTTGCGCCGCAATCTGTCAGCAGCCGGAATGCGAGGCTGCTAACGGAATGAAATCATTCATTTTTTTCTGTCAGTGTGGCTCCGATTCAGCCTAGCATTCCCCATCTCGACTCGTGCAAGGGAAGAGCACATGGCAGACCGCGATTTCGAGAAGCAGCTCCTCGGCTACGGCCTGACGACGGCCGAGATCCTCTATCACCTGCCGGATCACCCAAAGCTCCTGCAAACCTACATCTGGCAGGACTACGATCTCTTCCCCAAGCTGCCGCGGCTCCTGAATTTCTTGGACTTCTGGGCGCATAATCTGGACGGCGCCCTCAACAGCGTGCGCGTCGCCCATAAAGGACTGGTCAGCCCCCGCGAGTTCCGCTACGTCGACGGGGCCATCGTCGTCAACTGATCGAAACGCGCCGTTACAGAGCCCGTCCCAAACCGGTCACGATCCGGTGGCATGAGCCGGGTATGGCTGTCGCTGCACCCGAATCCAAATTCGTTTAATGTGCCGTTTGCCGCTCCGGTTTTCCGAAAGCGGTCTTGGCGCACGTTGCGGGGCGCTGGACACGTCGCAAAAGAGGGAGAGACCCGATGACCGAGGAGCAGAGCCCGCCGCCTACGCGCAGCGGATTTGGACGCGTCGTCGGCTGGCTGTCGATCGCCGTGACGGCAGTCATGCTCATCGCCGCCGTCGTGCTCGTCAGCTCGACGCTCGAGAAATCGTCAGCGCCACCTGCGAGCGATAGCGCAACCATGGCCGAGCCGCCCGCTGGCGGCGCCGCGCCACCCGAGGTTGTCGCGGAAGCCCCGGCGCCCGAGCCGGCTCCGGCAGCGCCCGTCACCTCCGCGCCACCCGCCGCTGACGGGGAGGCGTTCGAGAGCGTAGGGCCGGAAGACGACGAGGCCGCCGCAACCCGCTCGGACGAGTTCTCCGATACCGACGCGCCCTTCACCATCGTCAAGGTGTTCTACGCCACCGACCGGAAAGCCACCGGCGTGTCCGATCCCAACGAGAAGTACGGCGGCGACCGCGGCACGCTCGTGCTCGGCGAGGCCGAAATCTCGATCCCGCGCGATCATCGCCTGGGCGAGCTCGAGGGGCCTTCCATCTGGCGGCTCGAATTCTCCGAGGATCCCGAGAGGCACGTCATTCTGAAGGCGGCCGCCGAGGTCATTCCCGAGGTCTTCTACAAGAACGTCCGCGAGAAGGTGGCGGCCGCGCCCGACAAGAGCGCCTTCATCTTCGTGCACGGCTACAACGTGCTGTTCAAGGACGCAGCCCGGCGCACCGCGCAGATGAGCTACGATCTCGGTTTTCCCGGCGCGCCCGTATTCTACTCCTGGCCCTCGCAGGGGACGACGCTCGGCTACACCTATGATGAAAACAATATCCAGTGGACGCAGCCGACGCTCAAGAAATTCATCAAGGAGTTCGCCGAGCAGTCGGAGGCCGAAAACCTCTATCTCGTGGCGCACAGCATGGGCAATCGCGCGCTGACCGGTGCGGTCAAAGAGCTGGTGCAGGAGAACCCGGACATCCGCAACCGCTTCCGCGAGATCATCCTCGCCGCGCCCGATATCGATGCGGAAATCTTCATGCGCGACATCGCCCCCTTCATCGTCTCGGCGACGCCGACGGTGACGCTCTATGCCTCCTCCAACGACAAGGCGCTGATTGCCTCCAAGCAGGTGCACGGCTATGCGCGGGCGGGCGATTCCGGCGGCGGTCTCGTCATCGCCAACGGCATCGACACGATCGATTCCTCCAACGCCGAGACCGATTTCGTGGGGCATGCCTACTATGCCTCGTCGAAATCGATCATTGCCGACATCTTCAATCTCATCCATCTTCGCAAGCGGCCCGATCAGCGTCCGGGCCTCAAGGCGATCACCGAGCAGTCGGGACGATATTGGGAATTCAAGGGCATCGGCTCGGAGCAGCCGTCGCCCTAACGGTTCTTAATTTTTCGTGCTTCCGATCGGAAAACCGCTTCGCACTTTTCCGGAAGCACTCTGGGGAACGGCAGATGAAATCAGGTACGCGCACCGTCCGCACCACCTGCCCGCGTGACTGCTACGATGCCTGCGGCGTGCTCGTGCGCACCGACGCCGAGGGGCGCGTCACCGTCACCGGCGATCCCGACCATGGCGTTTCGCGCGGCGCGCTCTGCGGCAAGTGCTCGCTCGCCTACAATGGCGTCTGGCGCGATCCCAAGCACCGGCTCGGCAAGCCCCTGAAGCGGGTTGGGCCCAAGGGCGCGGGGATCTTCGCGCCGGTGTCCTGGGCGGACGCGCTCGCCGAGATCGCCGGGCGTTTGAACCGGATCATCGCCGATCACGGCGGCGCGTCGGTGCTGCACACACACTACACCGGCACCTGCTCGCTCATCGCGGGGGCGTTTGCGTGCCGCTTCTTCCATGCGATCGGCGCGCGCGAAGTCGATCCCGATACGGTCTGCAACAAGGCAGGGCATGTGGCGCTCGCGCGGATGTTCGGCACGTCGACCTTGGGTTTCGATCCGCGCACGGCGGCGAGCTCCAAGTGCATCATGGTGTGGGGCGCCAATCCGTCGGCGACGGCGCCGCATGTCGACCGCTACTGGCTGGATGAGAGCCAGGCGACGAAGATCGTCGTCGATCCGATCTGGCACGACACGGCGGCCAAGGCCGACATCCATCTGCAACTGAGGCCCGGCACCGATGCGGCGCTGGCCTTCGGGCTGCTCCATGCGATCCGGGCGCTGGGCCGTTTCGATCGCGACTTCATCGCCCGCGCCACGAATGGCTTCGAGGCCGTCGAGGCTCAGCTCGATAAGACGACGCCGGCCTGGGCGGCTTCCGTCACGGGCGTTGCCGAGAGCGATATCCGCCGCGCGGCGGAAGCCTATGCCGAGGGGCCATCGCTGCTCTGGGTTGGGCAAGGGTTCCAGCGCCAGAAGCTCGGCGGCAACGCCATGCGGGCAGCCGCGCTGCTGCCGGTCGCGACCGGCCAGATCGGCCGGCCGGGCATGGGCCTGCTCTATCTCAACGGCGGCGAGAGCCGCGGCGCCGACTACGGCTACATCGGAGGTGCCGATCTCGCCAAGGATGGCCCGCGCGCCGTCAGTCACATGGATCTGGTGGCGACGCTCGCCGCGCCCGAAACCCGCGCGCTGTTCACCTGGAACAACAACATCGCCGTCTCGAGCCCGGATCAGCGCAAGCTGCGCGAGGCGCTGACCCGCGAGGACCTCTTCCAGGTGACGGTCGATCTCTTCCAGACCGATACCGCCGGCTACGCCGACTTCGTTCTCCCCGCCGCGAGCTTCCTCGAGTTCGACGATCTCGTCGCCTCCTACTTCAACTACACGCTCTCCGCACAGGCGAAGGCGCTGGAGCCCATCGGCGAGGCGCTGCCGAACCAGGAAATCTTCCGCCGGCTCGCGCGTGCCATGGGGTTGAGTGAACAGGCGCTCTTCGAGAGCGATGCCGATATCATCGCGCGGACGCTCAATGCCGCCGAGCCGGGTCTCACTTTCGAACAACTCAAGGCTGAAGGCACGCGCGCCGTTCCCAAGGAGCCGTTCATTCCCTTTGCCGATGGTCAGTTCCCCACGCGCTCGGGAAAAATCGAAATCGCCTCGGACCGCTATGTGAAGGCCGGCGGCACCTTCGCGCCGGAGCCCCTCTACGACGAGCCGCCGACGGATGGTGGGCTGCGCCTTCTGACCCCCGCCGGCGAATGGCTCATGAACTCGAGCTATGGCAACGACCCGAAAGTCGCCGAACGGTCGCAATCCGGGATGGTCTACATCAATCTCGCCGAGGCCAAGCGGCGGGGGCTCGCGCCGGGCCGCAAGGTGCGTCTGTCGACCTCGACGGCCACGCTCGACATGGCGATCTCGATCTCCGACCGCGTACCAGATGGCGTCGCGCTCGCCTACAAGAGCCCGTGGGGCGACAAGAACATCAACGCCCTCAACCCCGGCCTCAAGTCCGACCTTGGCGAGAGCACGGCCGTGCATAGCGTCACGGTTACACTCGAAGCGATTTAAGGCTTCTGCTCGATCTCTCCACTGTTAAGTCTCGATCCGGCGTTGACCTGCGGTGCCGGGCAGGCAAGCTCGTCCCATCCCCGGGGCGAGCGACTCGTGCCCGGCGCGAAGGTTTGGGAGATTGCGGGGCGTGCGGATAGGCCGGTCAGCGCGTTGTGATGGCGTGCGGCGCGTTGCGCTGCTCATGCTGCTTGGCATCACCGTATTCTTCGCCGGCTGCGCCAACACCAAAACCGCCGACGCACCGACCGGTCGCGCCACCGATCACGGCGGATGCGACAGCGGGCAGCGAGACCGCGCGCACCCGCGATTTCGGCGAGGACGACGCGCCTTACGCCATCGTCAAAGTGTTCTATGCAACCGATCGCGCCAAGACCGGCAACAGCGCGCCGAACGACCGCTATGGCGTCGCGCGCGGCAAGCTCGTCTACGGCGTCGCCGACATCTCGATCCCCCGCGACCACCGCATGGGCACGCTCGAAGGCCCGGCGATCTCCAAGCTCGAGTTCCGCGAGAATCCGGAGAGCCATGTCGTGCTGATGGCGGTGGCCGAGCGCGATCGCTCGACCTTCTTCCGTGAGCTGCAGCAAAAGCTCGCCGCCTCGCCCAAACGCAACGCGCTCGTCTTCATCCACGGCTACAACATCACCTTCGCAGAGGCCGCGCGCCGCACCGGCCAGCTCGCCTACGATCTCGCCTTCGACGGCGCGCCGCTGTTCTACTCCTGGCCCTCGCAGGGCAACGTGCCGGGCTATGTCATCGACGCCAACAACTCGGATTGGACGGTGACGCATTTGAAGGGCGTCATCACCGGGCTCGTCGAGCGCTCGGGCGCCGACAATGTCTATGTCATCGCCCATTCGCTGGGCTCGCGCGCCCTCGTCGAGGCGGTCAGCGATCTCAAGTTCGAGCGCCCGGGCGTCCGCGCGAAAATCCGCGAGGTGATCCTCGCCGCCCCGGATATCGACACCGAGATCTTCGTGCGCGACATCGCTCCCCGCATTGCGGGCGATGGCATCGGCGTCACCCTCTATGCCTCCGGCAGCGACAAGGCGATGATCGCCTCGCGCAATCTGCACGGCTATCCGCGCGCCGGCGACTTCGAGCCGGGGCCTCGCCATCGCGCGCGGCGTCGAGTTGATCGATGCCTCCGGCGCCGGCACCGATTTCGTCGGCCATGCCTACTATGGCGACAGCGCTTCGATCATCTCCGACATGTTCGAGATCATCCATCATGGCAAGCGGGCGGCCGCGCGAGGCAGCCTGGTGCCGGCCGGCGAGGCGAGTGCGCGCTACTGGCTGTTCCAGGGGCCGGGGAGCTAGCTCATGGTCTTTGTGCAGACGGCAGTTAATGGCCCTGTCGATACTGTTCCGGGGTTCGGCATCACCATGTAGCGGCGACTGTCCGCGGCCCAACAGCGGCGTCGGGTTCGGTGGACACCTCGACCTGTCGCCCATACGATCACTTGCAGTGACCTCATCGAACCGGTCGCACCCCATGTCTGACCCACCCGTCCAACGCCGCCTCGCCGCGATCCTGGCCGCCGACGTCGCCGGCTACAGCCGGCTCATCGAGCTGGACGAGGTGGGGACTTTGGCGGCGCTCCGGGAGCGCCGGAAATCCATGCTCGATCCGATAGTGGCGCGGCATCACGGCCGTATCGTCAAGGTCATGGGCGACGGCGTGCTGGTCGAGTTCGGCAGCGCGGTCAACGCCGTTGCCTCGGCGGTCGAATTGCAGCAGCGGTTCGCGGCAGCGAATGCGGGCGTCGCTGAGGACCGGCGCATCGTGCTGCGGGTGGGAGTCAATATCGGCGACGTGGTGGTCGAGGGCGGCGATCTTTATGGCGACGGGATGATCATCGCGGTCAGGCTCCAGGCGATGGCGGAGCCCGGCGGGATTTGCATCTCCGGCAGCGTGCATGAGCAGGTCGCGGGCAAGCTCAAAGCCAATTTCGACGATCTTGGGCCATGCGAGGTCAAGAACAGCTCGAAGCCGGTGCGAGTTTATTGCGTGAAGATCGACGGCACGCAACCGGTGCAAGCAGGGGCCAAGTTCCAATCAAAGCCCTCGATCGCCGTGCTGCCGTTCGACAACATGAGCGGCGATGCCGAACAGCAATACTTCTGCGACGGCCTCACCGAAGACATCATCACCGAGTTGTCGCGGTTCCGGCAAATGCATGTGGTGTCGCGCAACTCCTCCTCGCGCTTCCGCGGCACCGATCTCGACATGATCCGCGTGGGCCGCGAACTTGGCGTGCATTACCTGCTCGAAGGCGGCGTGCGCCGGATGGGCGGGCGCATCCGCATTACCGCTCAGCTCATCGATGCGGCGACGGGCAATCACATCTGGGCCGAGCGCTATGACAACGCCCAGGACGAGATTTTCGACGTCCAGGACCGGGTGGTGAGAACGATCGTGGGAACGCTCGCCGGGCGCATGAATATGGCTGGCCTGGAAATGGCCCGGCGTAAGCCGCCCACGAGCCTGGCGGCCTACGACTATGTCCTGCGCGGCGATGCATTGCCGTGGGCATCGCCGGAAGGCGAAGCCGAGGCGCGGCTCCTGTTCAGAAAAGCCATCGAAATCGACCCCGGCTATGCGCGCGCCTACGCGCTGTTGTCCTTTGCCCTGAATCGGGAATGGCTTCGCGACATGAGCGATTCGAGCCGGCTAAGGGAAGAAGCGTTCGACATGGCGCTGAGGGCCGTCACGCTCGACGAGAACGACACCCTTTGCCAATTGGCGATGGTGTGGACGCAGGTCTATCGTGGCGCCCACGAGTTGGCCGAGCAGCATCTCGCCAAGGCACTCGCATTGAATCCGAACCAGCCGTCCACTCAGACCGATCTCGCAATAATCAACAACTATCGCGGCGAGCCCGAGAAGGCTATCGACGGTCTGTTGGAAGCCAGGCGCCTCGACCCATTCTTCACCCCTTCCTGGTATTGGGGCGAGTTAGGCGCTGCTTACTGCAACGCGCGCCGCTATGACGAAGCCATTACGTCCATGCGCCGATCGACCGCCTTGTCATTCGGGCAGCAGGCATGGCTCGCCGCAAGCTACGCCCTGGCGGGCAAGCCCGATCTTGCAAGGGATTGCGCTACCGACCTTTTGCGCCGCATGCCCGATTTCTCCAGGGCTCGGTTTTTGGCGAAGGAGCCGCTGATGCGCGCCGCTGACCGGCAACATCTGGCCGACGGCCTGCGCAAGGCGGGGCTGCCCGAATGACCACCTCCCGCCACCCGCCGCCGATGTCGCCGGTCATGCGCGGCTGATGGAGCCGGGGCGCAACCGGACCATTCTCCGTCGCCGGAGAGCCGACCTTGCCTTCCTCACGTGCTTTAGGGCCAGCATTGGCTCACTATGCATAGCCCGGCACCGCCATATCGACCGGGTGTCCGTCAGGCAGAACCAGTTGTGGGGATCGACCGCCATGTCCACGCCAGATACTCGAGCCGCCCACAAGCGCTTCTTCGAAGCCCCCGTCGCCGAGACCGACCCCGAGCTCTTCCGCGCCATGGAGGGCGAGCTCACGCGCCAGCGCGACGAGATCGAGCTCATCGCCTCGGAGAACATCGTTAGCCGCGCCGTGCTCGACGCGGCGGGGAGCGTGCTGACGAACAAATACGCCGAGGGCTATCCGGGCCGGCGCTATTACGGCGGCTGCAAATGGGTCGATGTCGCCGAGGAGCTGGCGATCGAGCGGGCGAAGAAACTTTTCGGCTGCGGTTTTGCGAACGTGCAGCCCAACTCCGGTAGCCAGGCCAACCAGGGCGTGTTCAACGCACTCTTGAAGCCGGGCGAGACGTTCCTGGGACTGAGCTTGGCCGCGGGCGGTCACCTGACGCACGGCTCGCCGGTCAACCAGTCTGGCAAGTGGTTCAACGCGCAGTCGTACACGGTCCGCCGTCAGGATCACCAGATCGATTTCGACGATGTCTTGAAACTCGCCCGCGAGCATAAGCCCAAGATCATCATCGCCGGCGGCTCGGCCTATCCGCGCATCATCGACTTCGCGCGCTTCCGCGCGATCGCCGACGAGGTGGGCGCTTACCTCATGGTCGACATGGCGCATTTCGCCGGGCTCGTGGCGGCGGGCGTCCATCCCTCGCCCTTCCCGCATGCCCATGTCGCCACCACGACGACGCACAAGACGCTCCGGGGGCCGCGCGGCGGCATGATCCTGACCAACGACGAGGCCATCGCCAAGAAGGTCAACTCGGCGATCTTCCCGGGCATCCAGGGCGGCCCCCTCATGCATGTGATCGCCGCCAAGGCGGTGGCCTTCGGCGAGGCGCTGAGGCCCGAGTTCAAGGCGTATGCGGAAGCGGTCGTGGCGAATGCCAGGTCGATGGGCGAGGTGCTGAACCGCGCCGGCCTCGATCTCGTCTCGGGCGGCACCGACACACATCTGATCCTCGTCGATCTGCGCCCCAAGAAGCTCACCGGCAAGGATGCGGAACTGGCGCTCGGCCGCGCGCACATCACCTGCAACAAGAACGGCGTCCCCTTCGACACCGAGAAGCCGATGATCACGTCCGGCATTCGTCTGGGCTCGCCCGCCGGCACCACGCGCGGTTTTGGCGTCGCCGAATTCCAGGAGGTCGGCCGCCTCATCGTCGAGGTGCTCGATGGCCTCGCGCGGAATGGCGCCGAGGGGAATGGGGCGGTTGAGGCGGCGGTGAAGGAGAAGGCCACCGCGCTGTGCCGGAGGTTCCCGATTTATTGAAAGTCTGCAGGAGCATGCTCCCGAGCGGTGAGTTCGCGCATCCCATCTAGCCCACACAGGTCCCGGCCCACACGCGCTTCGCGCGTTGGCCGGGATGACGGTGTTGTGGGTTTTGAGGGAATCGAGAATTGGTTCAACGCAGCGGCGGTGCACCCGCAAGCCTATCGTTCCCGGAACGACCCAAACACATCGTCATCCCGGCCTCCAGGCCGGGATCCGTGCGCGCTGCTGGCTTACGCTGTAACGGCTGCGTTGTCAGCACCACCACCCCGTCACGGCCGCGCAGGCGGCCGCCTAGCCATGTCTGGCCAGGCATGATGGAGCGGGAATGCGATAGGTGATCGCTCTCGGCTTCCCCAGGTTCGAAAAGCAGGGCCCAAACCGAGACTTGTCTGGGTTCCCGCCTTCGCGGGAATGACGGATGTGGTGGGGTTGCTCGAGGGCTCATGCCTGAGCAGCCGTATTACGAACTGTTTACCTTGCCGCAAGGGTCGACCTTGGCGAGGCCGGTCGGCAACCTCACATTTACAGTGCCACACACGTCCAACACGGAGTATCTCGGATGCTCGACTGGACCCTGCCGGCGCTCAATCGCGACGACATCATCGCCTTCCTGATCATCCTCTGCTACTTCGCCGTGCCGATCGGCGGCCTCTGCTGGATTGCCCTTGCGTGTCTATCCAGCGAACCCAACGATGAGGACGACGAAGACAACGAGGACGCCAGCTCCACAGACCAAGAGGCCCGGACATATGCCTGGGCAGCCTCCGGCGATGGCGGTGGTGGAGACTAGCCGAAATGCTGAAGCGGCCGCGCTAGAAAGCCCTAATCCCTTGCCCGCTCCACATACGTCCCCTCGGCCGTCAAAATGACGATGCGGGTGCCCGTCGCGATGTGCGAGGGGACCATGACGCGAACGCCGTTCGTGAGCTTCGCCGGCTTGTAGGACGAGGAGGCGGTTTGCCCCTTCACCGTCGGCTCGGTCTCGACGATCTCGAGTGTCACACGCTGTGGCAGCTCGATGGCAACCGGGTTGCCGTCGAACAGCTGCACCTTGCAGGTCATGTTTTCCTGCAAGTAAACCGCGCCGTCGCCGACCGTGTCGCCGGAAATGTGGACCTGGTCGAAGGTCTCCGAGTTCATGAACACGTAGTCGGTGCCATCCTGGTAGAGATACTGGAAGTCGCGGTCCTCGACATAGGCGCGCTCGACGACGTCAGTCGTCTTGTAGCGGTCGGCCACCTTGACGCCGGTGCGGATGTTACGCATGTCGAGCTGGGTCACCGGCGTGCCCTTGCCCGGATGGATGCTCTCGGCATTGAGGACAATGAAAAGATCACCGTCCTTCTCGACGATGTTGCCTTTGCGAAGCTGGCTGGCGGCGATCTTGGCCAAGGGAGGCTCCTTCGTGGGATCAATGCTTAGGAAGACCCCGGCACGGCCAGAGGCGCGCTCTCTGGAAGGGTCGATTCGGGCCCGAGTGATACAGAAGGACTTGGGAACCGCCAAGCCCCCAAGGGTTTGGCCCCAACGCGACAGATAGGCTCGAGACGGCAATGACGACGGTATCACCCTGGTGGGATCGCTCCCGGCATGCCGACCGGCGGCCATTTTTGCTGGCCCGCGGCCGCATCATGGCGGCCTTCCGGAATTGGTTTACGGAGCAGGATTTCCTGGAGGTCGAGACCTCGGCGCTGCAGGTCTCGCCCGGCAACGAGACGCATCTGCATGCCTTCTCGACGGAGGCGGTCGGGCTGGATGGCACGCGGCGCCCGCTTTATCTCAGAACCTCGCCCGAATTCGCCTGCAAGAAGCTCCTGGCCGCCGGCGAGACGCGCATCGTCGATTTCGCCCGCGTCTTCCGAAACCGGGAGGCGGGACGGCTGCACGCGCCGGAGTTTACCATGGTCGAGTGGTACCGGGCAGGAGAACCCTATGGCCAACTCTTCGAGGATGTGGCGGCGCTGGTTCAGTTGGCGGCCGAGACGGCCGGGCGGCGGGAGGTCGGATATCGCGGCAAGGTCGCGGATGCCTTCGCTGCGCCAGAGCGTCTAACGCTACAAGAGGCCTTCGCCCGCCATGCCGGGATCGATCTGCTGGCGACGCTCGATGGCACTGAGGGCAACACCGAGCGCTTGCGGCGCGTGGCCGAGGCCGCCGGCGTCTCGACCGCCCCCAACGACAGCTGGTCCGACATCTTCTCGAAACTGCTGGTCGCCAGGATCGAGCCCAATCTCGGTATCGGCCGGCCAACCATTCTCTACGAGTATCCGGTTATCGAAGCAGCCCTCGCCCGGCCTTCGCCGAACGATCCGAGCGTGGCCGAGCGCTTCGAGCTGTATCTGTGCGGTGTCGAGCTCGCCAACGGCTTCGGCGAGCTCACCGACGCCGCCGAGCAGCGCCGCCGCTTCGAAGCTGACATGGCCGAGAAACAGCGCATCTACGGCGAGCGCTATCCGATCGATGAGGACTTCTTGTCCGCCCTCGCGCAGATGCCAGAAGCTTCCGGTGTCGCGCTCGGCTTCGACCGGCTCGTGATGCTGGCGACCGGCGCGGAGCGCATCGAGCAGGTGCAGTGGGATCCGGTGTGCTGAACGACGCCTCTCATACCAAACTGCCCTAGTTGCCGACCTTCTTTCTTCCCCCCGTGAGGGGGAAGGCCAAGCGCCTTGGACTTGGATGCGCAGCGGCCAAGTCCTTAGGCGCTTGGGATGGGGGGATAGAGACGAACACAAATTCATGTGCTTTCGACCCCCCACCCCGGCCCTCCCCCTCAAGGGGGGAGGGGGAAAACGAAGCACTCAGCGCATCTCCGTTCTCGCAAGACTTCCAGCCAGCAGTTTCACCGAGCCGGTATCACATGAACTTCCTGCGCCTGAAGGCGGATACATCCTGTGGACTGAGGTTGAACCATTCGCCATTTAAGCGCTGCTCGGCGAAGCGCTTGTGCCAGTACGCTTCGATGCCAATTGGGTCGTCGGTCCGGATTGAGTGGATGGTGTTCGGTTGCTGCGGAAGCTGGATAGAAAGCTCTCGCTCTCTCCGACCAACATGGTTGGTTCTGCCCAACTTGTAGTATTTGCCTAACCTTATTAGATAGACGAAGCCGTCGTTTGTCGTGTCTGCGGTCGGGTCTGAATGTTCGACGACGTGCTGAGGAACTGATGCGACTTCGCACTGACTAAGAACGTCATCATTGCCAGGCGTACGTCGGCAGTAGTCGACCACCTTCTCGATCATCTGGGGTTTATTTCCAAGGCGAGTCACAAACGTCTTCAAACTCGGCACGGCGCGGTTGCTCGATGCAGCTACCGTGATGTCCGCTTGCGCGGGGAAACGGCCAAGCAGCCGGGTCAAAAGTACGAGGTGCGCGATGAGTGCTGCTTCGTCGTAGGGTGTCGTGATGGAATTGGGCGCGAAGCCTGCTTCACGCACCGCGTCGTTGTATCTTGCCCAGTGCTTGTGCCAATGATGTTCGTTGATCCCGCATTCATTTTCTAGTCGCAAGCGACCAAGTGGCTTGCCACCGTTCAGCGCTGCTGTACGGCGGATTTCATCAAGGATGTAGCGCTTTTCCATGGACGTTGGCTTAGCATGACGTGGTCGCCAGTTTAAGCCAGACGCGTGGGCTCTAACCCCTCACCGCCATCCACGACTTGGTGAGCCCGAGCAGCCGCTCGCTTTTGATCTCCGCATCCGGGAACAGCGCCTGCATCTGCCGCTTGTCCAGCAAACAGGCGCCCTGGATCGAGCGCATGGCGGCATCGACCGAGGGGGCCTTGCCGCGGAACCCCAGGCTCTTGCGCATATAAATCCGGTAGCGGAGCTGCTCGGGCAGCCAATGGAAGAATGGCATCCGGAAGTGTGGCTCGAGGGGAAACCAGAAATTGGGGGTTTGCAGGTAGTAGCGAGGGGCGAGGCGGCGCACATTTTCCGCCATCATCACCATGCGGTCCCAGGTGCCGACGTGCTCGATGACCGAGTTCGAATGCACGAGGTCGTAGCTCATGTCGGCGAAGTCACCTAAGCCCGAGGCATCGCCCGCGAAGGACCGGAATTGCTTCCCCTTGACCGGCACCGCCTCGATATTGACGAGGTCGATCGAAATGTCCTGGGCCGAGAGGTAGGAACCCGCGATCGCCCAATAGTGCTCGATGCCGCCCAAATCGAGAATGCGGCAGCTGCCTTTCTCGGCGAGGATCGCGTCGATCAGTGGCTGGATGCTCTGAAAGCGCTTCTGGCGAAACTTGTAAGGAAGCGAGTTCACCCGAGGATAAGGTTCGGCGAGGCCGGTAGGTGCCACTGGCATCGTTTCGGTTGCAGACATGTGAGCCATCCTCGTCCGGTAAAAGCCTCAAACTAGGCTTCTTTCCCCAATCCATGGTTAACCGGGCCATTGAATTCGCATGGGTAACAGGGGCGGATTTTCCTTGACTTTCGCTCCCCAAAACCCCATTTGTCTCAGCGAAATTGATTTTCTCGCGATCGCGCGAAGCGTTCGCCGGCGTAGCACTCTGCTACGTTGCGACTTTATCCGAGACGATCTCCGACTGTTCTAAGGGCCCTCCGATCGTGCGAGGATAAGGCTCTGTAAGCGCTGAGGTATTTTCCTCGTTCGAGGCATACCCGGCAGGAAGACGATTACCTCTTGTCCCTCTCTGATTTCGACGGACTCGGTTTGGCCGAGCCTCTCATCCGTGCGCTCTCCGCCGATGGCTATGAGCGTCCCACCCCCATCCAGCGTCGCGCCATTCCGAGCTTGCTCGAAGGCCGCGACCTCCTGGGCATTGCCCAGACCGGCACCGGCAAGACGGCGGCGTTCGCGCTGCCGATCCTGCATCACCTGTCGGCCTTCGGCACCAAGCCTGAGTCCAAGCGCCCGCGCGCCCTCATTCTCGCGCCGACGCGTGAGCTCGCCGGCCAGATCGGCGACAGCTTCTCGACCTACGGCCGCAACATGCGGCTGTCGCACTATGTCGTTTACGGCGGCGTAGGCCATGGACCCCAGATCCAGGCGCTCGCGAAGGGCGTCGACGTACTGATCGCGACGCCTGGCCGGCTCATCGACCTTGCAGGTCAGCACGCCGTCCGTTTCGACGACGTCATGCATCTCGTCCTCGACGAGGCGGACCGCATGCTCGACATGGGCTTCATCCGCGACATCCGCAAGATCGTGGCGCTCCTCCCCAAGGAACGGCAGACGATTCTGACGTCGGCCACCATGGCGCCGGAGATCTCGCGGCTCGCCCACGACATCTTGAAGGACCCGGTTCGCGTCGAGGTCGCCCCGCAAGGCCAGACAGTAGACGCAATCGAGCAGCGCGTGCATTTCGTCGATGCCGGCGCCAAGCGGGCGCTGCTGGCTTCCTTGCTGCGTGACAACAAGCTCTCGCGCGTGATCGTTTTCACGCGAACGAAGCATGGCGCCAACCGCGTGACCGAGAGCCTCGCCAAGGCCGGGATCGCGGCGGAGGCCATCCACGGCAACAAGTCGCAGAACGCGCGCGAGCGGGCGCTCGCCGGCTTCAAGGGCGGCCAGGTCCGCGTGCTGGTGGCGACTGATATCGCCGCCCGCGGCCTCGACATCGACGATGTGAGCCATGTCGTCAACTTCGACGTGCCCAACGAGCCGGAGAGCTACGTCCACCGCATCGGCCGCACGGCCCGTGCAGGGGCGACCGGCACGGCCGTCACCTTCTGCGCGCCCGACGAGCGTGGCCAACTCAAGGATATCGAGCGGCTGATCCGCCGGCCGTTGAAAGCCGTAGAAACGATCGTGCCATCGGCGCCTCGGATGCCAGTGGCAGCGCAGCATTCACCTCAGGCGAAGCCCAAGGGCGAGCAGCCCCGGCCCGCCCGGGTCGAGGCGCGGCCCGCGACGAAGAAGGCCCATGGCAAGCCGAAGCCGCATGGCAAGGCGCCGGCCGGCAATGGTGGTGGCAAGTCCGGCGGTGGCGGAGGTGGCGGTGGCCGCTCGAGCCGCCGGCGGCGCAACCGCCCGCAATACGCGCACAGCACCGTATAGGGGTGCATGAGAATGACTGGTCTGCCTCTACCTGAGAACGGGCCGTCTGAAATCCAGCAATCAGCCGTTTGAAGGAGATAAAAATGGCGACTGGGACTGTGAAATGGTTCAATGCGACGAAGGGCTACGGCTTCATCCAGCCCGACGACGGCGGCAAGGATATATTCTTGCACGTCTCGGCGGTCGAGAAGGCCGGGATTGCGAGCCCGCGCGAGGGTCAGAAGGTGTCCTTCGATCTCGAGCGTGACCGCCAAGGCCGCACCTCGGCCGGCAACCTCAAGACGATCGGCAGCTGATCGAGCGCCGGCATTGAGCCTAGGACTACAGAGGGCCGGATCTCAAGATCCGGCCCTCTGATTTTTCAGCGCCTGTCGAGCAATCATACCGTCGCCGGCTGAGCGGATCCAGCAATCGACGTAGCCTGTAGGGCGCAATAGGCCTCTTCAGGCACTACTGTCCGGAATCCGCACACGGTCAACCTTGCCGAACATGCCGTTTTCGCGGCCTTGCGGGTCTTTTCCCGGCTGTCACCGACTTGAACTCCGCCTCTCTCGGCTTCGATGCTGCCGCCACTTGGTCGCGGTGTTTGGGAGTGCCGGAGGATGTTCGAGGGCAAGCTCGTGTTTGCGCAGCTGATGGAACACTTGCCGCTGCATACGCTGCGGCGGTGCATCGCGCGTTTCGACGGCGACCACGCGGTCAAGGATTTCAGCTGTCAAGATCAGTTCCGCTGCATGGCTTTTGCGCAGCTCACCTACCGCGACAGTTTGCGCGATACGATTACATGCCTGAACGCTCAGCGTCCCAAACTCTATCACATGGGCATTCGAGCCGCTGTCGCGCGCTCCACTCTGGCGGACGCCAACGAGCAACGAGATTGGCGCATCTACGCGACCTTTGCGCAGGCTCTGATCGTTCAGGCGCGCCAGCTGTACGCGGGCGATGCCCTTTTGCCCGATATCGCCAGCGCGGCCTACGCCCTCGACACCACCACCATCGACCTTTGCTTGTCGCTGTTCCCGTGGACCCCATCCCAAGGCACCAAGGCCGCCGTGAAGTTGCACACGATGCTGGATTTGCGCGGCAATATTCCGGCTCTCGTCCATATCGACCACGGCAAGACCTATGACACCGAGATCCTCGATGTCCTGCTGCCGGAGCCCGGCGCAATCTACGTGATGGATCGAGGCTTTCTCGATTTTTCTCGCCTTCACAGGTTGGCCGGGGCCGGCGCCTTCTTCGTCGTGCGCGCCAAGGAGCGGCAGAAGCTCAAACGCACGCGCTCCCGGCCGGTCGATCGCAGCAGCGGGGTCATCTGCGACCAGGATGTGCGGCTCACAGTCAGGGCGACGCGCGCCAAATATCCCGAAAGGCTCCGGCGTGTGCGCTATAGAGATCCCGAAAGCGGCAAGTCCCTCCAATTCCTGACCAACAATTTTCTAGCAACCCCGCTTGCCATCGCCGAACTTTACAAGCGCCGTTGGCAGATCGAACTCTTCTTCAAGTGGATCAAGCAGCACCTGCGCATCAAGTCGTTCTTCGGCGCGAGCCAGAATGCCGTCAAAACGCAGATATGGATCGCGGTTTCGGTCTACGTGCTGGTAGCGATCCTCAAGAAACGCTTGCGGCTCGAGGCCAGCCTTTACACAATCCTGCAAATGCTGAGCGTCACGATCTTCGAGAAAACACCGCTCGATCAACTACTTGCCGAAGCCCCACCGCACCATCAGCCGCACCCGACTGATAACCAATTGAACCTGTTTGACAATTAGCCGGACAGTAGTGCTCTTCAGGCCGTATTGCGCCAGCCGCGGGCACAGCGCGCTCCGCCTTCGACGACGATTGCCGAGTGCGTGGTGGCGCAATACGGCCCCGAAGGTGGAGCCTATTGCGCCCTACGACCGTGAGCCGATCGACCGGATTCGGCATCAGTTCGTGACCGCCGCCAAGCCCTCGCTCTGCCACGCCTGGAACGTCGCCATCTTGAGGCCGAGCTTCTCGTAATCGACCCGCATCAGGCCGCTCGGCATGGCGGTGACCGCATCGGGCCGGCCCGAGCCGATCACGTCCTGGGCCATCACGCCAACATAGACGTCGCTGCCCCAGGTATAGGCGAAGCGGTAGAGCGTCAGGCCGTTCGGCGCCTTGCCGACAGCCGCGATCACGGTCTTGATGCGGGCATCCGACCAGCCGCCGCCGCCCCCGGAGCCGCCGCCACCGCCCGATCCGCCGCCGGCGCCGCCACTGCCTCCACCGCTGCCGTTGCCACCGCCGCCGCTGGAGGCCTGGACGACGGTCGATTGCGAGGAGGTCGTCGTTGTCGTGGTGGGAGCCTTTTTCTTGGCGACGACCACTTTCCTCTTCTTCACGGGCTTCTTCGCCGCGACCACGGCCTTCTTCGGAGCTGATTTTCTGGTGGCCGATTTCTTCACGACAGCGGCCGCTTTCTTGGCTGCCGGCCTACGGACCTTGGCTGCCTTCGTGGCCCTCGGCTTGACGGCCGAGGCCGCCGCCTTGGTCGAGGACTTCCGCCGTTTGGCCACGACCTTGGCCTTCTTGACCTTGGTCGCAGGCTTGACAGCGACCGGCTCCTCCGCCGGCGCAGCCTCCTCGGCGACAGCCTTGTTGCAGGCTCCATCGCCGCCGAGCTTCAGCACCGAGAGCATCTCTGGGCTGGGTGCCGCGCTGTCGAGGGTCATGCTGGTGGCGGTGGCGAAGCGGTCGACGGCCGCCTGGGCCGTCTCGCCATAGGTGCCGTCGCTCGCGCCGGGTTCGCAGCCCATCCGCTCGAGCTCGGCGACGATGCTACCGGCGAGCGCCGGGTCGATGGCGGCGGCGTCCGTCTTGGACTCGGCCGTCACCTGACGCGTCAGGGTCGCATCCTCGCCATCAGCTGCCGTGGCGGCCGCTGTGTCGCTGCCGCTTTCCGGCGCAGTGCCGGGATCGAGCAGCTTGGCGGCCTCGTCGGAGGCAGACGTCGCGCTGCCCTCCGACTTGAGGGTTACGAGCTTCGCCTCGGCTTCCGCGCGATGGGCGCTGTCGGGATAGCGCTTGATGAACTCCTCGAGCAAATCGGGCATCGAGAGGTCCTTGATGGACGACCAAAGCGTCTCGTCCGCCGCGACGGGCGATGCGGTGGTCGCTGCCTCCTCGGCGAGCACGACGGTTGCCTGACCCGTCAGGGCGAGGACCGAAAGGGCGACCGCGGCCGCCGCGAGCCTAAGCTGTTTCATATCCGCTCCGTTCTTTTCTGGCTGGCCCAAGTACCCGATATCAGAAATCGCTAGTACGCTTGATCGCGGAACCCCGAGTCGATCCGGCAGGAGCGTAGCGCAGCACGTAGCTTATGCTACGTGCAAGCTGCGCCACGAACCGGTCGGCCGGGGGCCGCGACCGTTCCGGCGAGCAAGGAGGCCCGATGGCGGCGTCGGCGCGCTCGACCGTAGTCCCAGCTACGCTCATCGCGCGCCTCCTGGCCCTCGGGCCTCCTTGCTCGTCATTCGTGCTAGCCATTTCTGATATCGGGTACTAGTGGCATGATCGAGCCATCCGAAGTCCAGCGAATATAAGCGCGTCCTGTCGATTAGAACAGGTCGAAACGGGGTCTCGACCTCAGCCATTTGAGTTTCGCCAACGTAACCAATGTTTCGGAGGTGCCCTTGGGAGTTGGGAAACCAGCGGATTTCGCATCCGCCAGAACCTTCTGCCTTGACCGCGCCCTTGAGCCCGGCCTTGGATAAGTCTTCGTCGGCATACCCCAATTCGACGAGGGCCGCGGCGATCGCCTGCTTTTGTGCCTTCTCGGGGACCTTGAGGAGCGCCAGCTCGGCATCGGCCCGGGGCCCGTCGACATCGAGGGCAATGGCGTGGGCATAGGAGGCGGCGGCCGCCGCCGGATCTGCCTCGCCGGCCTCCCCGTTCAATAGGATGTAGCCGAGGTTATTGGCGGCATAGGCATCTCCCCGCGCCGAGGAGAGCCCATACCAGAGCACGGCCTGGGGAATGTCCTTCTTCACGCCCTGGCCCAGATAGTACATGCGGCCGATATTGGTCGCGGCGAAGGGATGGCCGCCCTTGTGGGCCATGATGAAAAGCTCGAGCGCCTTGGCGTAGTCCGGGTCGCCGGCACGCCCATCGAGCAGAAAGAGTCCGAGATTGTTGAAGCCGTAGATGTCGTTGCGGACGACCGACTTGGCATAGAAGCCAAGCGCCCGCTTGGGATCGGCCTCGACGCCGTTGCCAGTCTCGAAAATGGCGCCGAGCGCATTGATGGCGTAGGTGTGGCCCATCTCCGCGCTCTGCAAGAGCATGGTTAGCCCGCGCTTCTTGTCCTGCTCCATGTCGCGGCCGAAATAGAGCCGCTGGCCGAGTTCGTTGAGCGCGTAAGGATCGCCGGCCGCCGCGCCCTTCTCGAGAAGGGCGTTGGCGGCAACGGGATCGGCAGCCCCGAGGGCGCCGCGGGCGAGCAGCATGGCGTAGGTCGTGTGGGCGCGGATGTATCCGGCATCGCTCGCTTTCTTGATGAGCTCGGCGCCCCGCTCGGTGTTGCGGGAGGCGAGCTCGGCGCGGCCGAGATTGAAGAAGAAGCGTACGACGGTTGGATGCGCGAACACCGCCTTGACGCAGGCGGCCTTGGCCTCGTCGGGCTTGAGCTCGTTGGGGGCCACACCTTCGCCGACTCCTTGCAGATCGAGCGGCTCGCCGGCGAGCGCATCGCAGGGATCGAGTGCGACGCCGAGCGGGGCGTGCAGCGCTTTGACCGCCTGACCGTCCGGTGCGACGAGCGTCAGCTCGACCTTGGCGTCGCTCGACCCGGCCGTGTGGGCCGAATAGGCCATGTTCGCGAGATCGGCGACCTCGACCGTCTCGCCGCGTCCGAGCCGGCGACCGCCCAAGTAAAGCTCGCCGCGCTCGGGGAAGGCATCGATGCTGGATCCGGTAGCCTTTGGCACCGGCCGGCAGCTCGGCCAGACTTGCGAAAATCGGCACGGCGCCGACGCCGGCGGCAACGGTGCGATCGGCGCCGATGGGTCCTGAGAGAAACGCGGCGATGGCGTCGCTTCCTTGGCGGTGTCGGCGGCGGGCGCCGGCGCGGTACCGGCCGCGGTCGCCGTCAGCACGACGATGGCGGTCTTGGTGTTCCCCCAGGCATCGTCGACCCGGTAGCGCAGCATGGCGGCCGCACCCTGCGCGAGGCCGGCGCTATCGAATTGGAGCGCGGCGAACTCGGCCGGCGACAGCTCCTGACCGGCCGCGATGGGCGCGCCACCGAGCAGCACCTTGCCCTGTTCGGGAACCGCCTCGATCGTGACCTTCAGCGCGCCACCTTCCGGCTGCTGCGGCTCGGGCGCGCCGATGGCGACGGTCTCACCGGCGGCTAAGCGAAGCCTGGTGCATGTCGGCGACGATCGGGCCGGAACGCTTCGGCACGAAGAAGAAGTCGGAGACGAGGGAGGAATTCTCCCACGGCACCTGCTTGCCATCGGTCGAGGCGATGACCTCGTTGCGGACCGCCGTCAGCATCTGGCGGATATCGACCGCCGGCGTCAGCGCATGCTTGACGAAGGCGGAGGTGAAGGGGCTCATGCCGCCCTGATTTGCCATCGAGGGCGACGCTGCCGGGCTCGGTCGAGAAGGCGATCAGGCTGCCGACGCCGGGATCGATGCGGGCAAGGCCCCGGGTCGCGGCGCTGCGCGTCTGCACCTGGGCGGTCGAGAACGGCCGCCCGGCGAACGGATTGTTGCGGCAGGCATCGAGGAAGACGAGGCGCATCTTCGTGCGCGCCGCCATGAACTTCATGATCGTGTCGAGGTCGATGGCCTCGAAGTCGAGGTCGAGCTCGCTCTCGAGCTTGGCATCGATCGGAATGACGAAGTTGCGCCCGCCGACCTGCACGGCGTGTCCCGAATAATAAATGAGGCTGACATCGGCGCCGTCGAGCCTGCCGAGGAAGCCGCGCACCGTGCGCTCCAGCTCCGGGTGGCTCTGGTCGACGGCCTCGATCACCTCGAAGTCGGCGGCGCGCAATGTCTCGGCGACGCCGGCCACGTCCTGTACCGGGTTGGCGAGCGTGCCGAAATGCTTGTAGGCCGCATTGCCGATGACGAGCGCGATGCGCTTCTCGGCCAGCGCGGTCCCGGCCGGGAGCCATGCCGCCGCGATCGCGACGAAGATGAACAAGGCGGATCGCAGGAAAGTCATGCCGGGCTCGCGCTCTCATCCAAAACAAGGGCGGCAGTATAGCAGAAAATAGCGGCCAACTCCACAACTCTCCGGGTAACTCGTAAACGTTACGCGGGGCTATCGAGTCGTAGCTCTTGACCATGCGCCTCAGCTTTATCCCCGTCGCCAAGGTGACGGCGGGTTCGAGGGGTAAGCCCGCCGATCGCTTTGCCCTGTCGCATGTGGTTGATTTGCCGCCTCAGCAATGGTCGAAATAGGCCCGGGAGCAGCGCCTGACGCGCTCCGGCTGCATGGCCCCGGCGTCATCCTCGAAGACGAAATCATCGGCGTCTGTCTGCGCGGCGGCCGCGCCCGAGCCGGCTGCCGCAACTTTTCCCTTGGCCTTCGCCGACGCCTTCACATTCAGCCGTCTGGGTTTCGCCGGGGTCTTGGTCTTCGCTGGCTTGGCAAGCTTGTTGGCATCGGCGATCTGTTGGGATCAGCGAGGCAATGAGCTTGTCCTTCGCCGAAAGGTCCTGCCTGTAGCGCTTCTCCAGCTTGGCCATAGTGGCTGCGTCCGAGCTGCCTTGATCGGCCGCTTCGAGCTCCTTGGCGCGGGTCCGCAAGGCAAGGACGATGGGTTGCAGCGCTTCGGTTTCAGCGCGAGCAGCAACGAGTTGCTTGGTGGTTTCGGCAATCCGCGCATCGAGCTTCGCGTGCGCCGAGGCCCGCTCCTCCTCTTTGAGTTCGATGGTTTCGAGTGCAGCCTGATACGATTGGCGCACTTCGCCGAGCTCGGCCTCCAGCCGTGCAACGCCGGCGCGATCTGCGTCGACCGCGGCTTCGATTGAGCGAGCGCCGCTTCGATCCGCTTTCGCTCGGCGCGTGCAGCCTCCGCAAACGCCTCGGACTTGGCGCGCGCCGCGCGCTCGGCATCAAGGTCCGAAGTGCGCTGTGCGAGGTCCTTCGATAAAGCGTCGAGCTTGGCTTCGAGGTCTTGAAGCACCAATGCTTGGTCGCTAGCTGACGCAGCCGCTCGATCGAGGGCTTGCTTGTTCGCGTTGCGCAGGTTTTCGACGGTTCGCCGAGCTGCCCGACCTCGGTGCGGGCGTCGTTGCGATCGGCGATGGCGGATTGTAGCTCGGCCTCGATTTTCTTCTTGGCAGAGCGCTCCCAAGCCAGACTGGCCGAAGCGCCGTCGATCTCTTTCGACAGGGCCGCGAGCTTCGCCTCGCCTGCCTTTCCCGAAGTTCTGGCAGAGGCTTCAGCGCGGCGAACGCTCTCGAGCTCTCGGATCGCCTCCGCCAAGCGCTTCTCGCTCTGGTCGCGGGCAACCGCCGCCGCGCCGCGGGCGTTCTCCGCTTGCTTCACCTCGGACATGAGGTCGCCGCGCTCGCGTTGCAGGCCGGAGATCTCCGATCGTAACAGGTCGAGCGTCGCGCTCTGGGTTGGCTCGACCGTTGCCGCTGCCCTGTGTGTGTCCGCCCACCAAGAGAGTGACAACCGTGTCTTCCTGTGAAATCGGAAGCAAGAGCGCGCCAGCCGTTATTCCCGATGCCACCAAGGCTGTGTAGACCAGCAACCCGATCGGCGTGCCGCGGCGCGCGATTGGTCCGGTGGCGGCCGGCTTGGCTTTGGCCGTCGATGGATCAGGCCCGGCCCCGGGTGCCACCGGCGCGCGCCCGGTCGATGTGAAGTCGTGCGTGCCAAAGCTCCAAACATGGCCTTCGGGATCCCGGCAGACATAGAAGTCCGAGCCGGCCTCGGGGTCCTCCGCGTTGAGCGAGACATCCGCTCCATGCGCGACGGCCCTCGCATAGTGCGCCAGGATGTCGGTGACCGTCAGATAGCAGGACATGCTCTCCTGACGATCATCGCCATTTGGACGTCCGCGGTTCTCATCTGGGACCGTGGGGCCAACCAGCAGCACGCTCGCGCCGTATCCGAGGCAGATGTAATCGATGGTGCCGGGCGGATTCTCGTTGATGCTGTCGATGCGCAAGCCGAAGGCATCGCGCAGCCAATGGGCGGACCGCACGGGATCGCGATAGCGAAGGACCGCGGTTATCTTCGGATCATGCATATGGTCCTGCCCCGTCGGACTCCGCAGATGGTCGAATCGGTGGGTACGAGTGACGGATTTATACCCGCGAAATGCGTTGAAATGCAGGAGCAGAGTGGATGCGGCTCAGGAAACACGAACGCGAGAACACCGACGACGCTCGCGCGAAATCAGGTGCCTGCCCATGAACATACAGTAATTGCGCAACAAAATCATTCGGCACCCGGCGCCAACGCACCCGGCGCGTGTCACTTCGCGGGACGTGCCCAGGCTGGTGTGGCGTCGCGCCATAGTTGACCAGTTGCGCTGCACGTTCTCAGTCAACTATGGCGCGATGAACGCCACACCAAGCTCATGATACTGCTAGTGGCCCTTATGTCGCGCCAAAATCGGATGGACGCCCGGCGATCACACGATTTTGGTGCGACGGGCCACTAAGCGAGCTCAGTCATTGCCGCGTTATCCTCGATAGCTTTTGACCACGCGTCTGACCTTTAGTCCCGTCGCGAAGGTGCCGGCAGGTTCGAGGCGGATATCGGGCGTGAAATTGAGCGCCTGCCGCAGACGCTGAGCGAGCTCGGTTGCGAGCGACGCAAAGTCATCCTCAGCTACGCCTTCGGCAACCTCGACGCGGATCGGCACGGGATAATCGATGGGCGGCGGCCGGTCGAGGACGACCTGGAAGGCGCCCGTGACCTTATCCCCGGCCTTGACGATCACGGCGTGGATCGAGGCCGGGAAGATGTTCACGCCCTTGACGATGAACATGTCGTCGGAGCGGCCGAGCACTTTGAGACGGAAGCTCGTGCGGCCGCAGGGGCAAGGCTCGGTGAAGACCTGGAAGAGATCGTGGCTGCGCATGCGCATCAGCGGAGATGCCTCGCGCCAGATCGAGGTGTAGACCGCCTCGCCCTGCCGTCCGTCGTCGAAGGGGAGAACGCCGCCGGTGTCGGGATCGATCAGCTCGATGACGGCCGAGCCCAAGCCGCCATAGTGGAGGCCGTTGCGCATCTCGCATTCGCCGGAGTGGAGCCCGAGCTCGCCGGTGCCGTACTGGTCCTGGGCGCGCATACCCCACAGCGCCTCGATCTTCTCGCGGAAGCCCGGCACCTGCATGCCGGCTTCGCCGGAGAAGAAGCCTTTGCGAACGCCGATGTTGCGCGGGTTGCGTTTGAGCGAGGTTGCGACCTCCGCGAGGCGAACGGCGTAGGAGGGCGTCGCCCAGAGGGCAACATCATCCTTGAGGGCCGCCATCATTTCGACCAACCGCTCGGAATGGCCGACGCCGTAGGGGATGACGGCCGCGCCCATCTGTTCGAACGTCGTCGTGTCGCTTACGCCGCCTGAATAAAGATTGTAGTTCATGCATTGGAAAACGATGTCGCCCGGCCGGCAGCCCATGGCCCACAGCGCCCGCGCGCCCATCTTGGCGTAGTCCTCGGCATCGCGGCGGGTGAGCGCGATGCGCATTGGGTTGCCCGTCGTGCCGCCGGTCGCCTGGATGCGGACGATTTTGTCGAGGGCTGCGCACTGGTTGATGCCGATGAGCGTCCCGTCCGCCTGCGAGGCCGCGATCTCGGATTTCTCCATGAAGGGAATGCGCGCGAGGTCTTCCACCGACTTGATACCGGCGGGACGGACGCCAGCCGCGTCGAGCTTGTCGCGATAATAGGGGCTCGTCGCGTGGTTGTAGGCGATTTGCATAGCGAGCCGCTCGTTCTCGAGCCGGCGGAGCGCCGCCGGCGAGGCGGTCTCGAGGCCGGGGTCGAGGATGGAGGCGCTCGATGGCGGCACGGTTCGGTCCCAACATCAAAGGAAATTCATATCGGCTGATTGAGTCTCGGCTTCCAGAAAGGGCGGAACAGCTCGATCTTCGGACAACGGTTCATGACGACCTTGAGGCCAGCGGCCTCCGCCAGACGCGCAGCCTCATCGTCGCGCACGCCGATCTGCGCCCAGAGCACCTTGGCTCCGATCTCGATCGCCTCCTCGGCGATCCCCATGAGCGCCTCCGAGGAGCGGAACACATCGACCATGTCGACCGGCCGGCCGATGGCCATGAGCGAGGGGTAGACCTTCAGCCCGCGGATCTCTCCGCCCGCCTCCCGCGGGTTGACGGGGACGATGTCGTAGCCGGTCTCGGAGAGCACGCGCAGCACGCCGTAGCTGAACTTGGTCGGATCGCTGCTGGCGCCGACCATGGCGATGGTTTTCACCGACTTCAGAATGCCGGCCAGATACTCGGGCGGATACTCCTTCCCGTGGTCCATGAATACGGGCGCGGTGGTCATGGGGTTGTCCTTGCCGCAGTTGCAAGACCCGGCTTCAACTCGTGCGGCTCGAGCGGGCTTGCGAAGGGGTTGCGATAGAGCTTGTCGTGACTTTCCACGCCGATTTCCAGCGTCACGTCACCGAGTGGCCGGGCGACACACAGCAACACATATCCCAGATTGAGCTGCCGGTTGTTGAGGGCGACGGCCGCCTGCTGATGAACCTCTCCATCGACGAGCCGGGCCGCGCAGGAGATGCAGCCGCCATAGCGGCAGCCGAACGGCAATGACACACCTTCGGCCTCCAGGCTGTCCAGCAGGGGCCGACGGGAGTCGACCACGTATCGCGCGTTGTCTCGATTGGCGATCGTGACGGTGACAGCTGGCATCGCATCAAAGCCAGATGTCGGAGGTGCAGTCACCCCCCGGATAGCGTGTCTCGTGACAGCGCGCTGGGCCGTTCGGCTCCTTGCCGAAGTCGACGAAGAAGCGCTTGTCGATCTCCATGCCGCCCTTCTCGGTATCGCAGTTGACCATCAGCATGGCGCCACCGGTGGTGCGGATCTCGGGATAGAACTGGTTGTCCCAGGTCGAGAACAGCGAGGTGGTGACATAGAGGCGGCGGCCGTCGAGGGAGAGCTGGATCATCTGCGGCCCGCCTGCGATTCTGTGGCCGTGGACTTCCGGCGCCCGGCCGAGCAGGCCGCCCATCCAGACCTGCCCGGTCAGCTTGGGATGCGAGGGGTCGCAGATGTCGTACTGGCGGATATCGCCATGCAGCCAGTTGCAGAAGTAGAGAAAACGGTCGTCCATGGAAATGAGGATGACGCTGATGAGGCCGGGGAGCGGGATCGGCCACTCCGGATGGCGGACATTCTCAACGTCGATGACTTTCTCCACGCCCAAGCGCCGTCCTGCTTGTGCCAGTGAATGATGTTGGAAGAGAGGGCCGCGCCGACGAAGCCATGACTTGAATCCGGGTTGTGATGGAAGCGGACCTCGAGTGGCACCAGTCCGTCCTCGCCGAGGTAAAAGGTCTGTTTGACCTTGCGTTCCTTAAGATCCCAGAAATGAATCTCCCGGCCGTACTTCAAGTGCCCGACCTCCTCGAGGTCGAAACCCGGCATGAAGGTGTTGGGCGCAGCCCATTCGCTCGACACCATGACGTTGTGGCGCGGCTGGTACCAGAAATCATAGTTGAATTTCATGCGCCCAAGGTCGCGCTCCCAGCGGCCGACGATCTCGAAGTCCTGGTTGAGTTGCAGGAAGCCGCCAGGTGCATTTCCCTGGGCGTCGCCCAGCATGGAGATGATGATATCGGAGCCGAGGCAGTGAATGGTATGGGGTGCTGAGAGATTGGTCTTGGCCTTGATCTCCGCACCTCGAATGACCTTGTGCAGCCGGGGCTTTCCCGGGTCGGCCGCCGTGTCGACGATGTGCAGATTGGACGAGCGGACGCCCGGCACGATCAGATAGCGCCGCTCCTTGCTGGCATCGCCGTGACAGGACGAGCAGGCATTCCAGCCCATATGGTGCAACTCGTCGCCGATCCCGGGCATCTCCAGCCGGCTGATCACCTGGCTGTAGGTCGGGCTGTCAGGATCGGCGTCGATGGTGGCGAGGTAGTCGGGCTTCTGGATGCCGGTGCCGATATAGAGCGCGACCGTGTAGAGGAGCTTTTCGCGCGGCGCCTTCATGGCCTCCATCGGCGAGGCGTAGCCCGGCCCGCAGTGGTGGCAGTGGGCGTCAGTCATGGCGTGTCACCGTCGACCATTGGCCGGATCTCCATCGTGCGGCGCGTTTCAAGGCCAGGACCGTCAACCGGCCCGCGAGCGATACTGGCAGATGCCATCCGCCTTGCAATACCGAAGTCGGGGACCGAGCGTCCCGCCGTCCGCATGGCAGCGCGCCGGTGGTCTGCGAGCGGCGCTGTAAAGCGTGGGGCGATCATTCCAACGCCAGTTCCTTCTTCCGCCGGATGAACGGCGAATGGACCGGCGCGCCGGGCACGATGTGGCCGTCGCTGCCCCATTCGGACATGCGGTTGAAGGGGATGGCCGCGCGGGTATCGATGGCCTTGAGGGTGTCTGCCCAGCTCTCCGCGTTGGCCTTCAGTCGTGCCTCGACGACGCTCGCATCCGAGTAGCGCAAGCCGGCCTCGACGCCGTAGGAGATATACGGCGCCAGCACCGTGTAGCCCACATAGGCGAGCGAGAAGTTTACGGGCCAGCACAACAGATCGATGTCGCCGCTGCGGCCGTCATGGGCATAGGTGGCGGCGCTCGTGCCGACGGTGGTCGCCAGGATCGCGCGCTTGCCTTTGTAGCGGCCGTTCTCGAAGCGCTGCTTCGACGTGTAAACGTCGCCGTAAATGAAAACGCGATCGAACCAGCCTTTCAGGATCGCCGGCGGAAGGTGCCACCAGAGCGGATACTGGAGGATAAGGAGATCGGCGCGGTCGAGGTTGGCGATTTCCGCGGCGACTTCGGGCGGAATGGTGCCCGCGCCGGAGGCATGCCGCTGCTCCAGCTGGACGTCGAAGCGATCGGGGTTGGCGCGGTCGCGATAGTGCCCGGCGCGCTCCGAGGCGTCGAAGCCTGACTGGTAGAGATCGGTCGACGTCACCGACCAGCCCTCGGCCTCGAGCGTTCGCCGCGCCACATCGGTCAGATGCGCATTGTAGGATTGGGCTTCGGGATGGGCGAGGACGATGTGGGCGTGCATGTTGGTTGTGCTCACACGCCATCCACGATGACGAACACGCCTGTCGTGCTCTTGAGCCGCAAGGGCACGAGCTTCTGATAGGCGTCGCACTTGTACCAGCCCTCGGCTTCGGCCCGAGAGGGGAAGGCGATGACGACCATGCGCTGATACGGGAACTCGCCTTCCAGAACCGTGAAGGCCCCGCCGCGCACGACGAACTCGCCCTTGTAGGGTGCCAGTGTCGGCGGCACGTCTTTCCGGTAGGCATCGAACATCGCCTGATCATGGATGTTCTCGCCGACGATGGCATAGGCTGTCATGGATTGGTTCTCCTCAACCCGCGGCGACCGCCGCGACATGCTTTGCGAACGACGGGACTCCCCATCAGCTTCTTGCAGCGCTCGAAGCGGTTGACGGAATAGGCCCAGAAATCATCGACCGGATTCTTGTTGGCGTGCTGGATCGAGACCCCAGAGCGTCCACAAGAGATCGCACATGGCCTTGTAGATCACCATGCGCCCGCGCTCGGCCTTCGCGGGCTCGGCACCGAAGTAGCCCAAGAGCATCTCCTCCTCCTGCACGACGTCGAAGCCGGCTTCGACCGAGAGATCGCCCAGGTCCCACATCGGATCGTTCATGCCGGAGTATTCCCAGTCGACGAGCCACATGCGCTCGCCCGTGTCGAGGAAGTTCTCGCAGAGCGGATCGCAATGGCAAGGCACGAGCGGAAGCGGCCGGGCGCCGAGCGCGGCCCGCACCGTCTCGGCCGCCTTGAGCACGTCGTGATAGCCCGCAGGGAATTCGACCTCTTTCGTCGCGAGCACCTTCAGATACTCGTCGATCATCTTGAAAAGCTCGAAGCGGAAGTTGAAGGTCTGGCCGGAGGTGTGGAGTTGCTTGAACACGCGCCCGGCTCGCAGCGGCGCGCCGACCGTCGACTTGAAGAGCACCGGCGTCATCGTCGTGGTGCGATCGAGGTAGCGCGTCACCATCACGCCGTCGCCGCCGAACCAGAGGAGGTCGGGCGAAACGCCGGCTTTCGCTGCCGCCTTTGCCGCCTGCGCCTCGTTCCTCCGGTCGATGTACTCTTCCGTGCCCTTGCCCGGGAGCCGCATGCAATAGGTGTTCCCGTCGTAATCGAGGCGGAAGACGAGGTTCGTGAGGCCGCCGAGCCGCCTCACCTGCATGCGTGCAGGATCGGCCGAGGCGAAGAATCCGGTGCTGGCGATGGCGGCCCGCGCCGCGGCGATGTCGTCGGTCATGGGACCCCCGATCCTGGATTGGTGGGCACCAGAGCATCGGACGCCGACCCGGTCAACGCTGGCGCGACCCGCCTACCTACCTCGCGCGACCGCAAAGCCGACGAGGCCGAGTGTCAGCAGGATGAGCAGCGTCATCAGCGCGTAGAGCTCGGGCCCGAGGCCGATCTGCTTGTAGGTCGACCAGATGTAGGTCTGGACGGTGTTGTACGGGCCCTGCACCAGCGAGGTCCGGACCGTCTCGTTGAAGGAGAGGATCAGCGAGAAGGTCGCCGCCCCCGAGATACCCGGCCAGATCAGCGGCAGCTCGATATCGCGGAAGGCGCGCCAGCGACCAGCCCCGCTCATATGCGCGGCCTCGAGATAGACCGGATCGAAGGTCGACATGGCGGTCAGCAGCACCAGCGTCGCGAAGGGGAGCGCCCAGAGCGTCTGCACGACGACGATCGAAAAGAAGGAGGGCGGGATACCGATCTGCTTGAAGAAGAAGGCGACCGCCAATCCCATGCTGACACCCGGCACGAAAAGCGGCAGCAGCATCAGCACGAGGATGAGGCGCGGCACTTTCAATTCGCGGATGGCCATGGCGGCGGCGAGCGCCAGCAGCGTCGCGACGATGGCGACGACCACGGCTGTCTCGACGCTGGTGATGACCGCGCCCACGAGCAGCGGGCTCTGCCACATCTTACCATACCAGGCGAGCGTGAAACCGGGGCCCGCATTGGCCGGCTCCAGCGAGAACAACACCGGCGGCACGAGCGGCAGATAGAGCAGCGCGAGAACGGCCGCGATGAGCGCCCAGATGAGCGACCGGTAGCGCGCGCTCGGACCTTGAGCGCCCGTCATCGCATTCTCCAGGAGAGGATCTTGCCGAGGAAGGCGCGCAAATCGAAAGCGAGATACCAGAGCGCCAGCAGCAGCAGCATCGCCGCCGTCACCACCGACGACATGGCGGCCGCCAGCGGATAGTTCAGCACGTCGAGCGTCGAGGTGATCTCGTTGCCGATGAGCTGATAGCCGACGCCACCCAGGATGATCGGCACGGCGCTCTCCCCGAAGCAGCCGACGAAGGAGAAGATGATGGCCGCGAACACGCCCGGCATCGAGAGCGGCAGCGTCACCCGCCAGAAGGTGGTGGCGGGCGGCGCGCCCAGCATCCAGCTCGCCTCAGACAGCCGCCGGTCGATGCCGGCGATCGACATCCACAGCGGAAACACCATGAACGGCATGTAGGAGGAGATCATGCCGACGAGCACGGAGAAATCGCTGTATAGCAGCCAGTCGACGGGGCCGTCGATGCCGAGCGACATCAGGCCTGAGTTGATCGGACCGGTGCGCCCCAACAGCGACGTCCAGCCTAAGGCGCGGATGACGTAGTTGATGAGGAACGGCACCGTCAGCAGCATCAGCACGAGGCGTGTCGTCGAGGCGCGCGCGTGGCGGGCGAGGTAGTAGGCGATCGGATAGGCGATGAGGAGGCCGATGGCCGTTGCCTCGATGGCGACGAGAAAGCTGCGGCCGAGCACGGGCAACCGCGTTCCCGTGAGAAAGTCGGCGTAGTTCGAAAAGTCGAAAGCCGGCGTCATCTTCAGTAGCGCGCGCTTCCAGAAGCTCACCACCACCATGAAGACGAGCGGCAGCAGCAGGCAAACGCCCATGAAGAGGATGGGTGTCAGGAGGAAAAGGCGGCGGAGGAGGGGCATTCTGTGGGGTTGTGAGGTTGTGAGTTGTGAGATTGTGAGTTGTGAAGTTGAAGGCGTTTGCCCAAGGCCGACGCCAACAACTCACAAGCTCACAACCTCACGCTCTTTCCTACGCCGACTTGAACCGGCTCCACTCGGCCTCATAAGCCTCGACAGCCGTCGGCCAGCGGTTCTGCCACGTGCCGCCCTTGGCGAACTTGGCCCGGACATTGGCGGTGATGCTCTCGACCTTCGCGGCATCCTCCACCGAGAACTCATCCGTGTTCGCCTTGGCGTACTCGGGCGCGTCGGTGTTGGTCATGTAGCCGCGCAGCGTCGTGATCTTGGCGCCGTACCAGCCGCCCAGCATGTAGTCGAGAAGCTGATAGGCGGCAGCCGTCTGCTCCGGCGTACGGTTCGGATTCTTGACGATGTAGGCGGCCATGGCCCAGAGCAGATAGCCCTCCTTGGGATCGGCGTAGACCGCGTCGATGCCCTTGGATTTCGCCACGAACACCATCGGCTCCCAGCAATCCATGACATAGACTTCCTTGTTGACGAGGAGATCGACGGCCTGCTGGAAGCTGTTCCAGATGACGCGGAACTGGCCGGCCTTCTTCTGCTCGATCAGGAAGTCGACGACGGTCTTGATCTCGTCGGCCGTCATGTCGTCGACATTGGCGATGTTGGCCTTGCCGGAGGCTTTCAGATAGAGCGCGGTCTTGGCGGCGGCCGTCGTGTAGTTGTCCTCGAGCGCGACATAGCCCTTGAACTTCGGATCGAAGAGAGCGGCGTAGCAGTCGAGCGGGCCGGTTTTCTCGGGCAGATAGGCGAAGCTGTCGCCCTGCAGCACGGTCGGGCACCCGTAGATCTTGTCCTTGTAGCCGATGAAGTTGAAGCCCGGCGTGCCCTTGGAGAGGAACTCGCCGATGTTCTTGTTCTTCGCCCAGCCCGGGAGCTTGGAGGTGTCGAGCTCCTCGATCAGGTCGTTGTCGGCGAGCGGCTTCTGCATGCCGCCGACGATGTTGATGACGTCGTAGGTGCCGGCACCGCCGCTGGCGATGAGCACGTTCAGGATCTCCGACGGCGCATTGCCGATCGCGACGAGATTGACGTTGTAACCGCTCGCCTTCGTGTAGCGCGACCAGTCGCCATCGGTATCGCCGACGCCGATGTCGGCGAAGTTGATGGTGCCGGCGGCGAGCGCGGGCGAGAGCCGGCCGAGGGCCGTTGCCGAGGCGCCGGTGGCGAGTGCGATTTTCAAAGCGTCGCGGCGCGACAGCCCTGTATGGAAAGACATCTGAACCTCCCTTGGGTTATTGCGGATGCGGTTGCTTCCCGTCGCGGCCAAGCCCGGGCCGTTCGGACCATAGCCGCCTGGAGGCTGGATGGGACCGACGGCAATCGTGGGGCAGGCCTGCAATCGGTGAGGGTTCGGCCGCGCTTGCCCCATCGGCCGCTTCGTGTCCCTATGGGCCCGATGTTCTGCCGGCCATCGGCGGAGAGGGACCCATGGCAGTGGCGTTGGTGACGGGCTTCGAGGGCTATGGTGGCCGGGGGCGCAACCCGGCGGGCGAGACGGCCATGGCGCTCAACGGGCAGACCGTCGGTGGCGTGAAGGTGGTCGGCCAGCGGCTGCCGGTGTCGTTCAAGAAGCTGGCGGCGGCTCTGATCGGCGCCATGGACGAGGTGAAGCCCGACATCGTCATTAGCTTAGGGCTTTGGCCCGGTGAGCCGGTGATCCGGCTGGAGCGCATCGGCATCAACGTGGCCGATTTCGAGATCGCCGACAACGAGGGGACGCGTCTGACGGACGCTCCGGTCAGCGGCAATGGCGCGCCGGCAGTGCTGGCGACGCTACCGAACCGCCCCATCCGCGATGCGCTGCTGGCCGCCGGCATCCCGGCACGCATCTCCTCGACGGCCGGAACATTCCTCTGCAATGCCACGCTCTATACGACGCTGTCGCACGCCGTGACCAAGAAGCGGCCGCCGCTGACCGGCTTCATGCACGTGCCTTATCTGCCCGAGCAGGTGGCCGAGCTCCTGCAATCGGTCGAGGAGGAGCGCCGGCTCGAGCTGCATCAGCGCGCTGATACAGCCTCGATGGAGCTGTCGACCATGGTCCAGGCGCTCGAAATCGCCATCGTTACCGCCGTCAAGAGTCTGGGCTGAGGGCGCCCGTGACCGAGACCATCCTGCGCCTCAGCGGTATCGACAAGCGCTTCGGCCCGGCCGTCACCGCCGACAACTTGTCGCTCGAGGTGAAGCGCGGGGAATTCTTCACGTTCCTCGGGCCGAGCGGCTCCGGCAAATCGACGATCCTGCGGATGGTCGCCGGCCTCGAGCGCCCAGATCGGGGAACGATCGAGATCGACGGCCGTGATGTCTCCGCGATCCCGCCCTGGAGCCGCAGCCTCGGCATGATGTTCCAGCAGTACGCGATCTTCCCGCATATGACGGTCGCCGAAAACGTCGGCTATGGGCTGAAGGTGCGTGGCGTGGAGGCCGGCGGGCGCGAGGCGCGCGTTCTCAAGATGCTGGACCTCGTCGGCCTCGCCGGCATGGAGGGCAAGAACGCGACGCTGCTGTCCGGCGGCGAGCAGCAGCGCGTGGCGCTCGCGCGCGCGCTGGCGCCCGAGCCCAAGATGCTTTTGCTCGATGAGCCGCTCTCGGCGCTGGACGAGCGCATCCGCCGCGCCATGCAGATGGAGCTGAAACGCGTCCACGCCGAGACCGGCACGACCTTCCTCTACGTCACGCACGACCAGGAGGAGGCGTTGACCATGAGCGATCGCATCGCCGTGTTCGACAAGGGGCGCCTGGAACAGTGCGACGCGCCGGAAGCCCTCTACCGCCGTCCCCGCTCGACTTTCGTCGCGCGGTTTTTCCGCGGCTGCAATGTGCTCGAGACGTCGGAGCGGGGCGCGAGCGGCGGCAAGGCGCGGTATCGGATCGCGGGCACCGAGATCGCCGGGGTGCCGGTCGCGGACGGGACGACACTCGCGCCGCATGTGGCCGTGCGCGCGGAGGATGTCGCAATCAGCGGTGGTGACGGCGGCTCGAATGCGTTGAGCGGCATCCTCGAGACCGTCACCTATCGCGGAACCGTGCTCGACTATGTGGTGAAGCTCGCCGATGGGCAGTCAGTGACGGCGACCATGACGCGCCGCATCGATCTTGCGCCGGGTGCCCAAGTCGCGGTCCGGATTGACCCCGCACACGTGGTTCCGCTCGACGACTGAGGGTGGCGACACTACTGCGCCGCCACCGCCGTGTGGTCGTTCGGCGCCAGCACGATCGCGCCCTCCGAGACCGGCTTGCCGCGGCGGAAGCGGTCGACGGCGAAGGGGCGGATGAGCTCGTGGGGTTCGCCGGTGGCGATCGAGAGCGCCATCAGCTCGGTCGTGCCGGCGGCGCCCGCGATGCCGTAGGACCAGCCGGTCGATGACCCAGAGGTTTTCGAGATCGGGATGCAGGCCGAGCAGCGGTCCCCAGTCCGGCGTCGCGAGCAGCATGCCGGCCCAGTGCCGCAGGATGCGCAGCTGCGAGAAGGCCGGGAACATCTCGGCGTAGATCTTGGCCGTCAGCGCCATGACCGGGAAGGTCGGTCGCGAGCGTGTCCTGCGGCCGCTCCGGCACCTCCGAGCCGCCGACGATCTCGCCGCGCGCCGTCTGATGCAGGTAGCAGAGCCGGTCGGGGAGCGCGATGGCCGGCCGTAGGATTGGGCGGACGGGCTCCAGCGCCATCGCCTCGATGCGCTGCGGGAAGGCGTCGATGGCGACGTTCGCGAGCTTGGCGACGTGCGCGCTTTGCGCGCCGGAGGCGAGGAGGACGATGTCGGCGGGAATGCGCTCACCGCCCGCGACGATCGCCGGTGATGCGCTTGTCGCTGCGCTCGATGCGCAGTCACGGCCTTGCCGTACTCGATCGACCACGCCGAGGCGGCGGGCTGCCTTCAGAAACCCCTTCATCGCGGCGTGATGGGGCGCGACGCCGCCATCCCTGAGATTGACGGCCATGCGCACGGTCTTCGTATCGAGGCAGGGCGCGAGCCGCCTCAGCTCCTTCGCATCGATGATCTCCGACTGAAGCCCGAGCTCGCGGTGCATCGGCACGGCGGGCTCGATGAGCTTTTGGGTTTTCTCCGGTTTGCGCGACGATCAGATAGTTGCGCCGCGTGTACATGACGTTCTCGCCGAGGAGCCTCGACAGCTCGATCCAGCGGCGATTGGAGTGCGCGAACAGCCGCGTCCATTCGTACGAGCCGAAGCCGCCGCGCACGAGCGTGCCGTTCCGCCCCGAGGCGCCGCCCTGGAAGTAGCCGGCATCGAGCACGCGCACGTTCGTGAAACCCAGGTGGGCCAGGTGGAAGGCCGTGCCGAGGCCATGAATACCGCCGCCGATGATGACGATGCGCCGATCGAGCGGAGGCCTTGCTCATTGTTGTGGCTCCACGAGGCCGTCGAGGCCGGCGGCCTGGGCAACCGTCAAGCCGCGGCGCGGTCCGCGATGCGAGGGCCGGTCGTCGCCGTGGCTGTCCGTCGGAAGCCTTCAGCATCAGCGCGCGCATCATCTCCCAGCAGGGAAGTCCTTGGCAGGGCCCCATGCCGCAGGAGGTCTGCCGTTTCAGCTCCTCGACATGCGTCATGCCGGCGGCCATCAGATCGAGGATCTCGGCGCCCATGACGTCCATGCAGGGGCAGATGGAGGCGCGTCGGGCATCGGCGAGGCGCCGACATGCACGGGCTCGTCGGGCAGTGCTGCCGCGCCGATGATGCGGACGTTCGGCGGGCAGTGGCGTTCTTCGCGAGCCGGAGCTTTCCATCGGCAGTCGCCTGGAACGCGAGATTTGGATCGGCGATCCAGGGTCCGGCATGCACGAGCGTGTCGCAGGCGATGCGCTGGCCGATGTCGACGGCGCGTCACCTGCCCGCGCCCGACGATGCGCTCGAGCGATCGAATCGCGCCCGTCGCGACGATGCCTTGGCCGGCGTCGCGCAGCGCATCCGCAACCTCGGCCTCGGCGCCCGTGCCCAAGACGACGACGCGGCCGAGATCGACGTCGCGCTGCGCCAGGCGAACAGCGGTCGGCGCGTCCATGACGCCGGGAAGGTCATTCCCTGGGACGACCGGCGGGCAGGAGCGGCGGCCGGTTGCGAGCACCAGCTCGGCCGTCTCGATCGACGATCGCTGGTTTCGCGGGATCGAGCGGCGCCACGCCGATCAGCCGGCCGCCGCGGTAGACGCCGAACGCCTCGTAGGGCGAGAGCACGGTGACGGCGCCCGGCAGCGCGGCGGCGACCGCGCGCCGCGAGACGAGGATGACGGTCTTGCCGGCCGCCGCCGAGCGCCGCCGCCTCCCGGCACCCGGCCTCGCCGCCGCCCACCACAACCACGTCGGCACGCAGTTTCTCGCCGGGCACGACCGTGCTTGCGGGAAAGTCCGGCGATAGTCGCCCTTCGCCGGCGAGGAAGCTCAGCATCGCCTCCCATCGCTCGAAGCGCCGCGTGCCGCTCGGCAGCCAGCGCGGATGCTCGAAGCCGCCGCGAACGCGCTTAGCCGGGATGAGGCGCGCGGCCTTCAGGAGATCGAGCTTCGGCCCCGGCCAGACATTCTGCGCGGTGATGCGCAGGCCGTCCCGCGCCGCCGTCTGGTCGAGCCGGACATTCGGCACGCCGTCCACCTCGGCCATCACCCCTTGGATGAAGCTGCCGGAATAGCCCAAGGGACGATGCCGCTTGCGTCGTCGTGCCGATGCTGCGAATGCCGCGCCGGAGCAGCGCCTCGGCCACCGTATCGCCGTCCCGTGCCTCGATGGCCGTGCCGTTCCAGAAAATCCACATTGCTTCCCTCAGGAGAAACGTCGAGTCGATAAGTCCGGCAAATCCTAGTGTCCCGTCCCGCAAATATCGACCAACTTGCCGCGGGCACTTTCGGTATTTGCGGGACATGAGTGACACTAGGAACCTGGGCTTAGTGTGGTGTCTATCTCGCAATTGCCGCCACTGATCGCGCTGCGGTTTCCGGGCGGCAATCGCGAGACACCACACTAGCATAACGCGGCCGGGCGCTTAACGGCGCTGGACTGGCCGCTGAGCAGGATTGCACGCCGGGGAGGCACCGCATCCCTCACCAGGACGTATCCGGCCGGGAATGCGGCGCAAATGGCTAAGCGCTTTCGCCGAAACGCCCATAACTGCGCAGACTCGGGGAAACTTCCAGGCATACACGGGAGGGACGGCACGTGACCGCCATCGAAGAACTGAAGCGTCAGCGGCTGAGCGCGGTGGAGGCAACCAAGTCGGGTCCGCCCCGCCGCACGACATAACCCCTTCTTCGGCGTCGGCCCGATCACCGATGGCGTCGCCGATGAGGCCGAGGGGCGGCTGCTGCGCTTCGAGTTCGAGACCTGGCTCGAAGAGAATTACCCCAAGCTCGACGATAAGGGACGCCCGATCGGCTCCTTCACGGCCGCCGAACTCGGCCGCAGCATGCATCGCGGCTATCCCGGCCGACAAAGTGCTCCTCGACATGATGCGGGAGATCCACCGCTACTTCGAGCTCCCGTATCGAACAAGATGGCGGTGGGACTGGGTGGCGGCCATAGCGGCTTCACGGTGTGCATCATGCACATGATGACGGCCAACGATCCCGCACCAGCAGGTGTTCGTCGATACCCCGGCGCCAGAGTCGGACGCCGCCAAGGCCGGCGGCTTCTTCCGCCAGTCCTGGGGCACGCAGATCGTCGAGCTGCAGCGCTTCGCCACCAAGGGCGACGAGACGCCGCATCCACTTCGCAAGGTCCGAAGGCGCCATTCCCGATGCGCTGACGCTCGAGCGGATGGGCATCCGCCTGTTCATCGGCGTCGGCCACGAGACGACGGGCGCCTCCACCTACACCGAAGCGGAGATGCTGAACCTGCTCGAGTGGATCGACCGCAACCCGGCCGAGCATCACGCCGTGCTGGACGCGACCTCGATGCTCGGCGCCATGCCGTGGGGCGAGGCGGTGGTTCGCGCCGTGATGGCCAAGTGTTGCCTGTTCATGCCGTTCCAGAAGGCGATCGGCGGCATTTCGGGCTACTACGTGGCGTCGTTCACCCCTTACGCGCTCGACCTTATCGAGAAGAACCAGAAGGACCCGGCCTGGGCGATCCCGCGCCAGTTGAAGATCGTGCCGCCGGTCGATCCCAAGCGCCCATTGACCGGCGAGCGCACCATCAAGGTCGGGCCGATCTATGATCCCGCGCAAGACAAGATGCTCGGCGGCGTCATCAACACCTACAGCGCGCTCGCGTTCGCCGAGACGACCTTCGGCCTCCTGCGCAACGAGCGGCGCATCGGGACAGTGTCGGAGATGAACCGCCGCTCGGCGCTCAACCGGCAGGCCATCAACGAGTGGGTCGAGGCGCATCCGCTGTTCGAGCTCGGCGTCGCCGATCCTCTCCGGCGAGGCGCTGCCGTGACGCTACTGAAAGTGGTGGACCCCGGCATTACCGATCCCGATTTGCACAACCGCATCATCGCGCGCTCCAAGCAGCTGATTGGCTATGAGGGCCTGACGCATCCGAATGGCGCCTACGAGCCGGGCCTCGACACCGCCCGCTACGTCAACGCCTTCCCCGGCACGCCCGGCGACTATCGGGCTTGGATCGGCGGCGTCCGCTCGGGCGAGGACATCACCGCGCTGCTGGATAACCTCCGCTACTGCTATCTGCGCGCCAAGATCGTGGTGCTGGAGGAGGAGCTCGCAAAGCAGGGCGTAGCGTTCCCGGCGGATGCCGGCAGCTCGGCGCGCAAGCGCCAGGACGATGCGAGCTGCGCCTACAAGGTGCTGATCTGCGATCTCGTCGGCATGCGCTTCGGCGCCGATGGCAAGCCCGACTGCAGCGAGGTGAAGGCGCATATCGAGACGAAGGGCGGCGCGCTTCACTTAGGCGCGCAGAAGGCGGGCGAGGCCTACGCCAAGGGCAAGCTCCACTTCTTCTACCAGCCCGATCTCAGCGACCGAGGCGGAGATTCTCCCGCAGACGGACAAGGGCCAATACGACGCCGTGATCGCGGCGGCGACCATCCTGCCGAAGGCCTCCATCTTCAAGCTCGGCGGCGTGCGCATCGGCGCGGGCACCGGCAACATGGGCTCGGCCTCCTGGGGCGGCGGCAATGGCGAGGGGGGCGAAGCCCCGCTCATGAACACGCCGAGCTTCAACAGCCGCGCGACCGCGCAGATGGCGATCAAGGCGCTGTTGAAGGTCGCGCCCGACATCCCGGTCGAGGAGTTGCACGCGAGAGTCGTGGCCCGCGACTTCGATACCGGCAAGAACCTGCGCGAGTACCCGACGACGAAGCTGGAAGGCCAGCGCCTCGCCGTCATCGGCTACGGCAATATCGGGCGCGAGGTCGCCCGCATCGCCAAGGCTTTCGGCATGCTGGTTACGATCCATGCGCGCCCCAAACACAAGGAGTGGATCGAGTCGGAGGGGTTCACTTATGCGGCAACCGTCGAGGATGCCGCGCGCGGCGCCGATGTGATCTCACCTCACACCGGTCTCGGACCGCTCAATGCCACGACCGGCAAATTCGCCAACGCCGGTATCATCGACGATGCCGTCCTCGGTTCGATGAACGACGGCGCGATCGTCATCAACTACGATCGCGGCGAGATCGTCGATGTGGCGGCACTCGATCACGCGCTGGCACCGGCAAGGTGCGATACGCGGCGATCGACGCCGACATCTTCAAGAGCGCCGAGACGGGCAAGATCACCGGCCCGATGGTGCCGTATCTGGAGATCGAGGCCAAGCACAGGGGTAAACTCGAGCTGCTACCACACGCCGCCGCCGATACCGAGCATGTCTCGCGCGTCGAGGGCGCCAGGCAGGCGATCGATCAGATCTACGACGTCATCCAGTTCAAGTCGGTGACCAATCTCAAGGGCGATTTGCCGGCAGGCTACACCAATGCGGGGCCGGTGACGGTCAAGGGCGTCGGCAAGGTCACGACAGGCTTGCTGGCACAAGCATCTGCCAACCCGGATGCCATCGCCAAGCTGCGCCGCGCCGCCGAGGAGATCACGGCCATCTGGAGTGCGATCGGTTCGACGCAAGATCCCGAGCGCCGCCAGGATCTCATCGACCGCCACGGCCCCCGCCTCGTCAAGGCAAGCAACGCCTACGACACGCTGATGGAGCAGCTGGGGTTGAAGGGACCGTATGGGTAGTGCCGGTCACTCTGGAGTCTGACCCCGGTTCCGGGATCTGCGTATCGGGTCAGACCCGCAGGGTCTGACCCATAGCCACGGCCCGCCGCGTGCCGATGTCTTGGGAGAA
The DNA here is from genome assembly GCA_963741525.1 of uncultured Alphaproteobacteria bacterium. GTDB lineage: Bacteria > Pseudomonadota > Alphaproteobacteria > Rhizobiales > Hyphomicrobiaceae > JANNSX01. Next base: position 155,756 of record CAVUIW010000027.1, on the reverse strand, counting down.
GCGTAGAAGATAGCCGTCCGGGTCCTGCACTAGGAACTGGCGGCAGCCGAGCAGGACGGCGTCGCGCCGGTACCAGGCGTCTTCCAAGTCTATGAAGAGTGCAACGCCGGCATCACGGCACCGATCGCGCAGCGCCGTCGCATCCGAGCAGGCGATCTGCAGATTGATGCCGCGGCCGAACGGGGCTTCGAGCGCGCCCGTGATCCAGGCGCGATCCGTCGGCTGCTCGATCATGATCTGCGCGCCCTCGCGCTCCAGATACGCGAAGCGCTCCTCGGGCCGGCCATAGAGCAGGCGAAAGCCGAGCACGCCCGTGTAGAAAGCGAGAGCTTCTCTCGAAGTCGGAGACGACGAGTTCGGGCACGAGGGCCGCGAGATCGGCGAATGCGGAGTGATCAGAGTTTGGCATGGTTCGTCCCTACTCAGTCGCTTGACCGATGCGTGCGACCGGTCTCTGGTCCTGACGAACATACACGAGCGGAGACGGCGAATGACCACGATCCGGCCGGCGACACCCGATGACCTGCCCGCGATCCTCGATATCACCAACGATGTCATCGCGACTTCGACCGCCATCTATTTCGACGATCCGCTCACCCTCGACAACCGCCGCGAGTGGTACGAGGGACGGCGCAAGCTCGGCTATCCGGTGCTGGTCGCGGAGGAAGCGGGCGTCGTCGCGGGCTTCTCCTCCTTCGGCGATTTCCGGCCTTGGCCCGGCTATCGTTTCACGATCGAGCACTCGTTGCTGGTCCGCGACGGCTGTCGGGGACTGCGGATCGGTGAAGCGCTGGTCAAGGCGCTCTGGCCGATCGCGGCTTCGCTCGGCAAGCACATGATCATCGCCGGGGTCGATGCCGAGAACGAGGGCTCGATCCGATTTCATGAGCGGCTGGGCTTCGCCAAGTCGGCGCATCTGAAGGAAGTCGGCTTCAAGTTCGGCAGACGGCTGGATCTGGTGCTGCTGCAGAAACCTGTCAGCCCCTGAGCGCCCGCACCCGCCGCCCGATATGGTCGACCTCGCCGTCGTTCAGCACATCCATGACGAATCCGACGCGATCGCCTTCGTGAATGGCGAGGATCGACGGGTTCTCCGCTTCGAGCTTGGCCGACGCCTCGGCGGCGCTGAGGCCGAACTTCGCCTTGTCGAACGTCACCAATAGGCAGTTGACCGGCTCCTCGATGAAGCGCTCATCCATGGTGAAGCATTTCGCTTCGAGCTTCAGCCCCGGCAGATCGGCGAGCGCTTTTCGCAGCATCTCCACCTGCCGCACGTAGCCGGCAAAGCGCGCGGCGTGATCCATGGCGAGCCATTCCTCCAGCGCGACCACGACCGCGACGATCGTCTGCCGGTCCATCTTCAGCGGCCGGCCGTACTTCAGATACTTGCCGGACTCATAGCGCGTGAAATGCACGTTCGAGACCGCTGCCACGAGATCCTTCCGCCCCATGATGAAACCGCCGGCATTGGGCCCGCCGAAATATTTGGCGCTGATGGCGACGAGATCGGCGCCGCGCTTGACGTAGTCGCCCATGATGCGCGTCGGATAGTTCATGTAGGCGGCATCGACCAGGACCGGCACGCCCTTGGCGTGGGCGATGGCGACGATTTCATCGAGCGGCACGGTGCCGGGCTTGCCGTCCAAATGTGCGGGATGGAGGATCATCGCGGCCTTGCTGCCGATCGCCGCCTCGATCTGATCGCGCCGTGTGCCGTTCGCCGAGCCGATCTCGACGAGCCTGGCCCCCGTCATGCTCACCTGCCGGTCGTATTTGTAGCGGTGGCCGGCCTGGATCAGAACTTCGCTCGGCATGCCGGTGGTGTCCGGCAATTGCTCCGATTTCTCGCCATCGGTGCCGGCCATGCAAGCCGCCGTGCCGAGCATGATGGCGGCGGCGGCTCCCGGTGTGACGCGAGCCGCCGGCGCACCAAGCAGCTTGGCGATGTGCGCGCCGGTCTGGTCGAGCAGATCGACCATGCGAACAAACTCGCTGTTGAACGCCGTCGCCGCCGCCCAGACCTCGGCCGACATCCGCGAGCCCCCGAGGTCGGTGTAGATGCCCGAGGCGTTGATGACGGGGCGGATGCCGAGACGATCGAAGAGGGAGGCGGGCATGGGGGCTCCGCGAATGAAGCGGCGCTCACGAGTTTGCGAGCAGTGGCTGACCGGCTGATTCTGACTGTTAAAGGCGACGCAATCAATAGGGGGTCTGAATTCGGTCACCCAGGCCGGCGACCGAAGTCCTCACAACGCTGCCGACGGAGCGAGGCACGATATCGGTGCACCAAGCGTGAAGTCTGACATGTGTGGCCGTTGTGCCGTGCTCGGAAAATCAGTTGTGCGGCCGACGACAATCCCGCTAGTGGCCTCTCGCGAATCACCTCAGTTCTACGCACCCGTAAGTTGCGGCGCGCCTTCCGATTCCAGGGCGCGATCTTGCAAGCCTGCAATGAGGAGCTGGAAATGGAACCGCGCGCGAGCGTGCGATCGCCGGTGCTGAAAGCGCTCGCGCTAGCCAGTGTGATTTTCAATCCGGCCGCTGCAATAGCCGGTGACCGGCCGCAGGTCTATGCGGTGCCAGGAACTCGAAATCAGCGGCTTCGTGACCGAGGACGGCGGGGCCGGCGAGGCGAACGTCATCTTGCCGTTGTCGAGACCGTCGGCGGGACAGCTGTTCTTCATCGGCGCGGACGGCCGCTTTGGCGAAGGCGGAACCTACGACGTCGGCGCCTATCTCGGCTATCGCTCGCAGATCGGCGACGGGGTGCTCGGCGCTTGGGCCGGGGTGGATCGGCTCGGGACGAGCCTCGACCACGACTTCAACCGGCTGATCCTGGGGGCGGAGTATTTCGGCAGCCGCCTGATAGTGCGCGCCAATGGCTTCGTGCCGTTCGATAACTCTTCCAATCCCTGGACGATCGACGAGGGTGCGGTCATCACGACATATGTCGAGGAGGTCCCGAGCGGCATCGATGCCGAAGCCGGCCTTCGCTTCTTCTTGCCGCCGGTGAGCGGCAACATGCGGCCGAGCGAGTTGAGGACTTTCGCCGGTGTCTACGACTATTTCGATCTGGAGGACGGGGGCGGCGATGTTGTCGGTGGCCGCGGCCGGCTCGAGCTTGATCTTTATCCGTTCGAAGAATCGCCCGACACGCGGCTGTCGTTCGAGGTCGCCTACAGCAATGACAGCGTTGCCGACGATCAGGTGAGCGGCGGAATTCGTCTCTCCATTCCGCTGGGCACGCCGGTCTCGTCTGCAAGCGTCGGCTACGGCGGGTCGATGAAGGACACGGACCCGGTGCCGCATGCGGTGGCCAGTGGCGGGGCCGATCTGTTCGAACCCGTACGGCGCAACCGCGAGGCCGTCAGTCGCGTTGCCATCATGAGCCAGATCGCGGATCCGCCGGTCGTCGTGCCACCCGAAGAACCGGCATTCGTGTTGAGCATGAGCAACGCTTGCCGTGGACCCGGCGGCCGGATTTCCGGGATTTCCACGCCTGTCGGCGAGGTGTTCGACGCGCCTTTCGACGGCTCCCAATTCGATCTCGGCGGCATGCAAGTCGCCACGGGTCCGCTCGCCGGCCAGACACTAAGCTCGATCGTCGGCCGGTCCGGCCTTCCCGGCGGTCTCAGTCTGATTTCGACTTACTCGGGTGCGACCGGCTCCAAGCTGACCGTGCGCGTCAATCTTCGAACCGGCAATGGACAGTGCACGGGAAGCTCGGAGGTCGAAGCGGCCTCGCCGACGGCAATTGCATGTACGTTGGCAGACCTCGGAGCCAATCTCGGAATTACTATCGATAATGCAGGCAACGGATCAGATGGCTGCACTTATAGTGGTGTAACCGGCGAGGTTGTCGACGGTGACGTTTCGGCTTGCGGAGCGACGAGTGTCGCCTGCTCGATTTCGGCTCAAAATCAGTCTGAGAGCAACTGAAGCTCTCGCCGGCCCTCGGTGGTGAGGCGTGTCAGCGGGGAGCAGGGGACGAGGCCGGGCCGGTTCAGCACCTGTCCCGGCCAGAATTCCCCTTGCATCTCCGGCACTTTGCCCGTAATGCGCAACGCCATCCGATGAGCCGCGGTCGCGGCCGATGGTTCAGCTGCATTTCGAGGAGATACGCACGATGGCCAAGTGGCCCAAGCATGCCGAGATCACCGGTCCGATCGTCATGGTGGGCTTCGGCTCGATCGGGCGGGGCACGCTGCCGCTGATCGAGCGGCACTTCAAGTTCGACAAGTCGCGCTTCGTCGTCATCGATCCCGACGATCGGGACCGCGACATCCTCGACAAGCACGGCATCAAGTTCATCAAGGAGTCCGTCACCAAGGCGAACTACAAGAAGCTGCTGAAGCCACTGCTGACGGCGGGCGGCGGCCAGGGCTTCTGCGTCAACCTCTCTGTCGATACCTCCTCCATCGACATCATGGGCTTCGTGCGCGATATCGGCGCGCTCTATATCGACACCGTCATCGAGCCCTGGACCGGCTTCTACTACAACACGAAGATGAGCCCGGCCGCGCGCTCCAACTACATGCTGCGCGAAGCGGTGATGGCGGAGCGGAAGAAGAACCCCGGCGGGCCGACGGCGGTCTCCTGCTGCGGCGCCAATCCGGGCATGGTCTCCTGGTTCGTCAAGCAGGCGATCCTCGATATCGCGCGCGACACGAACGTGAAGACCGGCATTCCGGAAAGCCAGGAGCAATGGGCGAAGCTGGCGCAGAAGCTCGGGATCAAGGGCATCCACATCGCCGAGCGCGACACGCAGCGCACGAAGACGCCCAAGCCCATGAACGTCTTCCGCAACACCTGGTCCGTCGAGGGCTTCATTTCCGAGGGCCTGCAGCCGGCCGAGCTCGGCTGGGGCACGCACGAGAAGTGGATGCCGGAGAACGCGGGCACGCACAAGACCGGCTGCGGCGCCGCGATCTATTTGCAGTCGCCCGGCGCCAACACGCGTGTACGGAGCTGGTGCCCGACGCCCGGCCCGCAATACGGCTTCCTCGTGACACACAACGAGGCGATCTCGATCGCCGACTACCTGACGCTGCGCGATGCGAAGGGCAAGGCCGTCTACCGGCCGACCTGTCACTACGCCTATCACCCGTCGAACGACGCCGTGCTTTCGCTGCACGAGATGTTCGGCTCGAACGGGCGGAAGCAGGACACGATCCACATCATCGACGAGAAGGAGATCGTCGACGGCATCGATGAGCTCGGCGTCCTCCTCTACGGGCACAAGAAGAATGCCTACTGGTTCGGCTCGCAGCTCTCCATCGAGGAAGCGCGCAAGCTCGCGCCCTATCAGAACGCAACCGGCATGCAGGTGACGTCGGCCGTGCTCGCGGGCATGGTGTGGGCGCTGGAGAACCCGGAGGCCGGGATCGTCGAGGCCGACGAGATGGATTTCCACCGGTGCCTGGAAGTGCAGCGACCGTATTCGGGTCCGGTCAAGGGCTACTATACCGACTGGACTCCCTTGGATGGCCGCCCGGGCCTCTTCCCCGAGGACCTCGACACGAAGGACCCCTGGCAGTTCCGGAACGTGCTGGTGCGGTAGGATCGCGGTGGGCGGCGCGGCTGCCGGGATATCCCGGCGACCGCACCACCCTACCAATCCGTCATGCCAGCGAAGGCTGGCACCCATCCAAACCTTGGATTGGACTAGGCCTTACCGATCGGCTAACTCGGCTGCACTCGCCGGCCTGGATAGATTCCGGCCTTCGCCGGAATGACGGAAAAGTAGATGCTGACTTTCGTCAGCAGGACGGTAGTAAGTGGTGGGCGCGGATCGGGCTACGCCCCCTCCACCACCAGCACCGTGCCCTTGACGCCCGTCACGCGCACGCGCGCGCCGGCCGCGAGGTCGGGGCCTTCAGCCGACCAGAGCGAGTCGCCGACGCGGAGCTTGCCGCGGCCTTCCTCGATCGGCTGCTCGAGCGTGTAGGTCTTGCCGACATACTGGTGGCCGCGCAGGTTGAGGCTCGACTGGTCGCTGACATTGGTCGAGTAGGGAAAGAGCTTGTGGCCGATCAGCACCGAGGCGATCGCGGCGAGCCCGAACAGGATCGCCTGCCAGAGGACCGGTACATCGAAGACCATCGTCAATAGACCGACGACGGCGGCCGCGACGCCGAACCAGAGCAGGAAGACGCCCGGCGCGAAGACTTCGAGGATGAAGAGGAGCACGGCGGCGATGAGCCAGTTCCAGGCTCCGAGGCTTGCGAGGAAGTTCATGCCGTCACCCATGCTGAAATTGGAGTTGGACGCTGGCGGGGTCAGACCCTGCGGGTCTGACCCCGGCACAACTCAGCTCGTTCGAGCCGCCCCAGGGCGAGTGGCCCGTGGATCGGGGCGTCGAAGGCGCCGCCGGAGACGTGCCGTTGCCGGGCTTGAGACCGCCGAAGGCTTCGCCCGAAATCTGCGCCAGCCCCGCGATCGAGCCGATGACGGAGGCCGCTTCCAGCGGCATCATGATCACCTTCTGGTTCGGCGCCGAGGCGATCGACTCCAGCGCCTTGATGTAGTTGTTGGCAACGAAGTAGTTGATGGCCTGGACGTTGCCGTTGGCGATGGCGTCCGACACCATCTGGGTCGCCTTGGCCTCGGCCTCCGCCGCCCGCTCGCGCGCGTCGGCGTCGCGGAAGGCGGCTTCCTTGCGGCCCTCGGCCGAGAGCACGGCCGCCTGCTTCTCGCCTTCGGCCTTGAGGATGGCGGCCTGCCGCGAGCCCTCGGCCTCCAGGATCTGCGCGCGCTTCTCGCGCTCGGCCTTCATCTGCCGGGCCATGCTGTCGACCAGGTCGCGCGGCGGCTCGATGTCCTTGATCTCGATGCGGGTGACCTTGACGCCCCAGGGCTGGGTCGCCTCGTCGATCACCTGCAGCAGGCGGGCGTTGATCTTGTCGCGATGCGAGAGCAGCTCGTCCAGATCCATCGAGCCCATGACGGTGCGGATGTTCGTCATGGTGAGATTGATGATCGCCCGTTCCAGGTCGTTGACCTCGTAGGCGGCCTGGGCGGCGTCCAGCACCTGATGGAAAGCGACGCCGTCGACCCGGACCATGGCGTTGTCGCGGGTGATGACCTCCTGGCTCGGGATGTCGAGCACCTGCTCCTTCATGTTCATGCGGGCGCCGATCCGCTCCATGAAGGGGACGAGGATATGCAACCCGGGCTGCAGTGTCCGGGTGTAGCGGCCGAAGCGCTCGACGGTCAGGTTAGTGCCCTGGGGCACGACCTTGATGGTCGACCAGAGGGCGACGGCGACGAGCAGAACGAGAACGGCGACGAAGATTTCAGTGCCACCGAGCATGGGGGTCTCCTCTGGTTCAGCACGCGAGCGTCATGTGGTGAGCGAATCGCTCGACCGCCACTGAATTCGGAGAGTTCGCCCAAGACGGTAAACGAAAAATTCACTCCCCGGCGGTGTTTAAAGGTCGCGTTGGGTTGCCATTTGGCTGCATCCCGCCGACATTTTGTAACGCGTCTTGTTCCAGCCCGCCGGCGGACCATATCGCGAGTTCGCTGTGCCACCCGATCATCCACCGACCCGGGTGCTCTTGCGGGTACACTCGATGCGAGACTGAGCCAGAAAGGAGAGCCGCCATGAGACCGACAAGGCTTCCCGCTCTCCTGACCGCGATCCTCGGCCTGTCATGGCTCGCCTTTCCCGCCGCCGCGCAGACTGGGGATTTCAGTGCGGCTCTCAAGGAGATCGACCGGCTCGTCGACGCGCGCCGTTTCGATGACGCCGAGCCGCTCGCCCGGGCGCTCCTCGATCAGGCGAAGCGCACGGAGGGTGATGTTGCCGCACGCGAGCTCGCGACCGCGGACGCGTTGCACGCGCTGGCTTACGTCCGGTCCGGACAGGGCTTCGCCGAGGAGGTCCTCAAGCTGCTCGAAACCGTGATCGAGGCGCGCGTGCGTCTGATCGGTCCCGAGAGCGAGAAGGTCGCCCAGGTGCTCAACGACGAGGCCGTCGTGCTCACCACGCTCGGCCGCTACAAGGAAGCGCTGCCGCTGCACGAGCGGGCGCTGGCGATCCGCGTGAAGTTGGCGCCCGAGGGCAGCATCGAGGTCGCGCAGTCGCTCGACAACATCGTCCAGGTCAAGCGGCGGCTCGCGGACACCTCGGGCGTGGAGGCGCTCTTGCGGCGAGCGATCGATCTCCGGGGCCGCCTCTTCGGAGCCGATAGCGCCGAGCTCGGCGACGAGCTTGCCGACTATGCCGATTTCCTCGTCGACCAGGGGCGCGAGAATGAGGCGCTGCCTTTGGCCGAAACGGCGCTGGCCATTACGGAGAAGGCGCTCGGTCCGGACGATGAGGAGGTGGCGCGCAGGCTCATCAAGCTCGGCAACGCGCAACGGGCGGCGGGTGAGTTCGTCGCGGCCGAGGCGAGCTACCGGCGTGCTTTGGGCATTCGCGAGAAGGTTTTCGGGGCTCAGTCGCGCCAGGCCGCTGGGGCCTTGAGCAATCTTGCGACCGCCGTCGCGCTCCAGGGCCGGGCATCCGACGCGGAGCCGCTCCTCCGGCAGGCGCTCGACCTGCAGATCAAGGTTCGCGGCAAGGACCATCCCTCGGTCGGCGAGACGATGTCGCGCCTCGCCAATGTGCTGCGCGATCAGGGCAAGGGCGCCGAGGCGTCCAAGCTCTACGGCGCGGCACTCGCCGTGCAGGAGAAGGCGCTCGGACCCTATCATCCGGAGGTGATCGAGACGCTTGCGGGGGCGGCCGAGCTCGCCGTCCGCGAGGAGAGACTCGCGGATGCGTTCGCGCTGATCGGCCGGGCGAGCGAGATCGTGGTGCGGCTCGAGCGAGTGGGCGGCTCCCCCGCCTTCGAGCGCGGCGAGCCGACGAGCCGGCAGGGCGAGATCGACCGCCGGCTGGTCGAGATCGGCTTCACGCTGGCGACTGAGGATGCCGCGCGCACCAACGAGCTGGCCATCGCGACCTTCGAGGCGGCACAGCGGACCATTCGCTCGCGCACCGGCGTCGCGCTGCGCGACCTGGCCGAGCGTCTGGCGGCGGGCGATCCGGCCCTCGCGGCGCTTGTTCGCACGCGCCAGGACCTCTCGGAGCGCTGGCTAGAGGCGGACAAGGGCCTCGCGCAGGCGCTCGCAAAGGGCAAGGGAGGGGATGTCGCAGCCGAGATGGCGGCGATCGAGGAGCGCTTAGTCGAGACCGACGAGGCGATCGCGGAGAAAAATTCCGGCTTCGCCGATCTGACGTCGCCCGCCGCGCTCTCGATCGGCGAGGTCCAAAAGAGTCTCAAGCCCGACGACGCCCTCGTGCTGTTGCTGCCGAGCCCGCGCGGGGTGATTGTCTGGGCCGTGACCGGCGAGCAGGTCGCCTGGACCGGCTCCGCGCTCGAGCCCGATGAGCTGGCCAAGCGCGTCGCGGAGATCCGCGCGGGCGTCGATGACACGAGCGCGCCCGGGAATCTGAACCTCGAGGCCGCCTTCGATCTTTACCGCGAGCTGCTCGGCAGCCGCTCCGTCGAGGCGGCACTCGCCGGCAAGTCGCATCTGATCGTGGTCCCGAGCGGTGTGTTGACCGGACTGCCCTTCCAACTGCTGTTGACGGAGGCGCCGGCCGATGTCTCGAGCCCGGAGCGATTCCGCAAAGCCGCCTGGCTCATTCGCCGGCACGCCATCTCGGTCTTGCCAGCGATCTCGGCGCTCGGGGTCTTGAAAAGCAATCCGGCGGCGAGCGATACGCGGCTGCCCTATCTCGGCATTGCCGACCCCGTGTTCCAGTCGCGTACCGGCGATGGCGGTGGCGCCCGCGATCCGAGCACACCCGTCGGCGACGCGGAACGCTACTTCAAGGGACGCGACCCCGATCTCGCGGCACTCTCACAGGGCCTGCCCGAGCTACCTGAGACCGCCCAAGAGGTGAGCGAGATCGGGCGCCTGCTCGGTGCGGACGAGACTGCGCTCGTGCTGCGGGCCGACGCCAGCGAGACGACGCTCAAGGCGATGAGCGATTCGGGCGCGCTCGGACGCTATCGCGTGGTCATGTTCGCCACTCACGGCCTCATCGCCGGGGAAGTCGAGAAGCTGGTGCACATCCGCGCCGAGCCGGCACTGGCTCTGACGCTGCCGGAGGCGATCACCGCGACCGACAACGGGCTGCTCACCGCGAGCGAGGCAGCGGCGCTGCGCCTCGATGCCGATTGGGTGGTGCTGTCGGCGTGCAATACGGCATCGGGTGCCGCGCCCGGCGCCGAGGCGCTCTCGGGACTCACGCGATCATTCCTCTATGCCGGCGCCCGCGTGCTTCTGGTCTCGCATTGGGCCGTTGCGTCGAATGCGGCCGTCACCTTGACGACGGGGACGTTCAAGAGGCTGCAGGCCGATCCGGGCCTGAGCCGCGCCGAGGCGTTGCGGCAAACGATGCTGGCGATCCTCGATGACGATGCCAATGTGCGGCACTCGAACCCCAGCTACTGGGCGCCGTTCAGTCTCATCGGCTATGGCGGTTTTCAATAAGTCTCCTGCGATTTCGAGGCCGGCGCGTTCCCTGGGGAACAGCGGCCAGGCCCGCCCTCGTCCATATGTTCATCATCGCGTGAACGAGCGCTTCGAAACAACACCCGGGAGGCAGGCCATGTACATTACATCGATCACCAAGGGAACGCTGTCGGGTCTGCTGGTTGGGCTGACGCTGACGGTGTGCGTCGGCGTCGCCTCGGCGGCGGGCGGCGACGGAACGGGCGGCGGCACCGGCAATGGTACCGGCGGCGGCAATCGCGACGGCTCGGGCGGTGGCAAGCAGGTCGGCCGGCAGATCGAGGTCGGCGAGACCAAGAAGAAGGTCAAGGACGTCTCGGCAAAGCGGCAGATCGTCATCGAGGGGACCGGGACGAAGATCGAGATCAAGACCGAGGCGGAGCCCGCGCCGGTCGTCGAGGCGCCGGCGGTTGAATCCACGGAGGCGCTCGAGGTTGCGGCGGAGGTTGCTCCCGAGGTCACCCCGGAGCCGGTTGTCGTGCAAAAGGTCGTCGTCAAGAAGAAGGCCAAGGCGAAGAAGAAGGTGATCGTCGTCGAGACGGCGCCGGCCGAGACCTACGGCTATGACGAGGGCTACGGCCAGTACGACGACAACGTCTCCTACGCCCCGTCCGGCGGCTACGGTGGCGACAGCTGCGAGTGATTGGGCTGCACGATCGATTGACGGACGCGCCGTCTGCCTCGACCGGGCAGGTGGCGCGTCAGGTCGTTGGGAAGACGGCGACGCAGATGTCGATACCGCCGAACATTGGATGAATGTCTTTGGAAGGAGGAAAGCCGGAACTCGGCGATCGAGTTGGTGGCTCAACCTCCGATACCCAGTCGACCGGCTATCCGGACAGGATCGGCAGACGAGCGAGTGCATGACGCAGGTTTTCCGCGTCCCAAGGCAAATGCTCGGCGATGCTTAGTCCGACGATCTCGGCCACCTCCCCGCAACGCGCCAGCATCGCCACCACGTCGTCAAGCGACAGCTTGCCCCTGGCGATGCCGGTAAACTGCTCGGCAAGCTTGCCATCGGGATTGTTGAAAAGCTGCGCGCGGAAACGCTTGGGATCGAGCACGTCGAGGTCGAAATGCACCAGCAGCTTCGACACGCCGGTTGACCGCACGCGCTCGACCACTTCGGGAAAGCCCGGCGTCAACTCGGAAGGATCGAAGACCGTGGCACCAACCCGCTCGATGGCCTGCCGCGTGCGCTCCGGCATCTCGGCCTTGCCGACGCCGGCAAATATCAGCCGTTGGCCGGGAATCGGATGCGCGGCGAATGCCGCGAACTCGGTGTCGCCCTCGCCCAGCAGGTTGCGCATCGGATAGCCATGGGCAAAGGCGTAGACCTCCGACGTGCTGAAGTCGGTGTGCGAGTCGACCCAGAGCACGGCGACATCACCGGCATATTTGGCGGCGAGATAGGCGAAGGGTGCAAGCGACACCGAACAGTCGCCGCCGAAGGTGACGATGCGGTCGGGGGCCTCACGCTCGATGATCTCGAGGGCCGAGCGCGTTTGCCGGAGCAGCGCGGACTTGGCGAAGATGCCGGCCTCGATCACCGGCGAGGAGTTCCTCCGGCGTCGCAACAGGCACCTCGACCAGGGTCGCTTTGCTCGGAGGGGCCAGCCAGGCGAGCATGCGAGCACCCAGCTGGTAGGTTGGGTTGTTGCCGCCCTGCCACTGCGGCATCAGCAAGCGAATGGTTTTCTGGTCCGGCATAGGAGAGCTCCCGCGTGAGGACTGTCGGCGTGGATCGTGAACCAAGATGTCGATTGGCACGAATGCCGCGCGAGCCTGCAAGCCTGGAAGGATGGAAAAATGGCTCCGGGAGTAGGATTCGAACCTACGACCAGCCGATTAACAGTCGGCTGCTCTACCGCTGAGCTATCCCGGAAAACCCATGAACGAGGGCGCGCTCGAACGCCCGACGCTGGGGGGTATAGCGCATCGGGGTTTGCAAATCCATATCATCTGGACGGCTGCGGCGGCGCGCCCCGTCCTTGCAATGCCGCGCCGGGTGAATACAAATTCGAAGCTCCGGTGACGGAGCAGGATCAGGAGACCATGGCCCAACAGATCAAGTTCGCCGGCCGGACGATCAACCTGCCGGAATCCAAAATGCTGCGCCTCGTCATCGGCAGTCTGCTCATGCTGGGGGGGCTACTGTGGTTCCTGCCCATTCTCGGCATCTGGATGATCCCGCTCGGGCTGCTGGTACTCTCGGTCGACATCGCCATCATCCGGCGCTGGCGGCGCAAGGGCGAGGTCAAGTACGGGCGCTGGCGGAACGGGCGGAACGGCAATGGCAAGCCGGAGCCCGGCTCACCCAGTGTCCCGTCCGAGGGCCGGGGCGATCCGCCGCCGGCGCGGGACTAGTTTTCGTTACTCGGGAGAGGGTTGGAGGCCACGCCCGGAATCGAACCGGGGTGCGCGGATTTGCAGTCCGCTACGTAACCACTCCGCCACGTGGCCAACCAAGGCCCGATGCCGCGACCACTTCAACTGGTCCGGCCGCATCGGGGAATCTAAACGATGCGGGGTAGTCGCGGGCTATGTAGCAAGAGCCGGGCCGGACTGCAAACGGGACCATCGAAGGAGGTTGCAAACCCAATTTGGCGTTAACCCGGTTGCGAGTGAAGCCGGCGACGGCTCAACCTATCGTTTGAACGCCTCGTCCACCGGCACTCGGTAGGCATTGGCCAGCCGGTTCGTCATGTTGGCCAAGCCGACCACCGCATAGAGTTCGTTGATCTGGGCTTCGGTCGCCCCTTTTGCCCGAGCCCCCGCCGTATGGCTCGCCATGCAGTAGTCGCAGTTGTTGGTGATGGAGATCGCGACGTAGATCAGTTCCTTGGTCAGCGGGTCGAGCGCGCCCGGCCCCATGATGGCTTTCAGGCTCGCCCAGACGTGCTCGAGCATGCGCGGCTCGTTGGCGAGGTACTTCCAGAAATTATTGACGTCCTCGACCTTTCTCGCCGCCTTGATGTCGTCGAAGACGGCTTTGACCTCTGCGGAGGCGTTCTCGTAGGCGATGGGCTGCATGGGCTCGCTCCCTTGAAGGGCTTGGTGGGGCTGGCTATAAGGCGAAGGATCTTCGCTTGGTCGCCCTTTCCTCGGCGAACTGGGCTCCATCCTGGCCTTCCGCCGGGACAAGCTTTCGCCTGAAAGTGCTCCGAGCTTCAATCAAATCATCTGGATTGGAAAGACACGACATGGCCATCGAGCGCACCTTCTCCATCATCAAGCCGGACGCCACCGAGCGGAACTTGACCGGCAAGATCAACGGCATGATCGAGAAAGCGGGATTGCGGATCATCGCGCAGAAACGCGTGCGCTGGTCGGAGGCTCATGCCAAGAAGTTCTACGAGGTGCACGCCGCGCGCCCCTTCTACGGCGACCTCGTCCGGTTCATGACCTCGGGCCCCATCGTCGTGCAGGTGCTGGAGGGTGAGGACGCGATCAAGACATACCGCACTGTCATGGGCGCGACGAACCCCGCCAATGCCGACCCCGGCACCATCCGCAAGGAATGCGCCGAGAGCATCGAGCGCAACTCCGTGCACGGCTCCGACAGCGCGGAGAACGCCGCGATCGAGATTGCGTTGAACTTCGCGGGGTTCGAGATCGTGGGTTGATGTGACGATGATCACCCCCGCTCACGCCGCGACCATGGCGCGCTACAACCAGTGGCAGAACCGCAGTCTCTACACGGCGGCGGATGGGTTGACGGATACGGCGCGCAAACAGGATCGCGGCGCTTTCTTCAAATCGATCCACGGCACGCTTTGTCACATCCTGTTCGGCGATCAGATCTGGCTGCACCGGTTCTCAGGTACGCCGGCGCCAAAGGCGAAGTCGATCGCGGAGTCGGCAACCGCCATCGCGGATTGGGCGGAGCTAAAATCCGAGCGTGTCCCCTTCGACGAGGTCATCATCGATTGGGCGGATAAGCTCGATCCCCAATGGCTCGAGGGCGATCTCGTCTGGCGCTCGGCCGCCTACAATCGCGACTTCACGAAGCCGAAGGGGCTGCTCGTCACGCACCTCTTCAATCACCAGACGCATCATCGCGGCCAGGTGCACGCCATGCTGACGGCGGCGGGCGCGCGGCCGGAGGATACGGACCTATGCTTCATGCCGGGGGTGTGAGGGGGGAAGCTGTGAGATTGCACTTTGGTGACATGCAGAGTTGCGAGCAGATCGCTGCCTACAACTCACAACGTCACACTCTCACACCTTCTCCTTGAGCTGCGCCACGCCGAAGCCGCTGACGATGCCGAAGATCGACGACATGGCCACTGCACTGAGGTAGGCGGCGAGCTGTTGACCCGCCGTCTTCATCTCGGCGAACGGCGTGCCACCGTAGAGTTGCTCGACGAGGGCGCTGACCGCGATCGAGGCCACCATGCCGAGAACCGACCAGAGCACCCAAGGACGGTAGCCCTCGGCGGCGTCGCTGAGCGACAGCCATTGCAGGCTGAAGAGGCCCCAGGCGAGCAGCAACACGATTGGGCCTATGATGACGAGCGCCGCGAAGGCCTCTGCCTCCTTGTCGGCCGTCGTTTGAGCCGATGCGCCGGCGCTATCGGCGCCTGTTTGCACCATCGCCAGCAGCACGAGAACGACCAGCGTCGGCAGGATCGTCCAGGCGGCGTAGCGCTGCCATTTGAGCTTGGGGAAAACGGGGGCGAGCGCCCAGTAGGTGACAGCTACGAAAATTCCGAGTTCGATGACAGCGCCGATCGCCTGCCAGTGCGAGAAGCGG
Source organism: uncultured Alphaproteobacteria bacterium (assembly GCA_963741525.1). GTDB lineage: Bacteria > Pseudomonadota > Alphaproteobacteria > Rhizobiales > Hyphomicrobiaceae > JANNSX01. Next base: position 140,488 of record CAVUIW010000027.1, on the reverse strand, counting down.
TCGCCCATGCCCGAGAGACGCCGCGTGCCGGTAGATCGGCAGCGTGACGAGATAGGCGGCCAGCGCCGCACCGACCGTGGCAATGACCCAGCGGCGATAGAGGGTCATGATGTGCCTTCGGGAATGGGGCGCAGGCGTGCGACGCCGATGCCGGAGATGAGAGCGTAGGTGAGGCTGGATCCCGCGCTGGCGGTGAATGTCCATGCGACCTCCGGCCAAGTGTGGTAGCCGCCAGTGGCCCACCAATCCAAGCCGCGCGCCGCCGCAAGGGTAACGTCAAAGCCGATGGAGCCTGCCCCACCCAGCAAGATCGACATGAACCAGAGGAGGAATCCGAGAGCGACACGGGCGATGGCGATCCAGGGCAGATAGATCATCGCGGGGATCAGAAGGGTGATACCGAGCAGGATGCCGAGCGCCTTGAGACCCTCCGCGTCGGACATTTCTGTCGCCGCACTTTCCGGAACTGCTTCAGAGGCATTCCCAGCGGCGAACGCTTCACCTTCGACCATCCAGATCAGACCGATGGCAACGAGCGCGACAGAAATCAAGGACAGGCCGACGTAGAGACGGAGGCTCAGCCGGGGAAATCTCGAGGCGAGCACCCAGTACTCTGCGAGAACAACAGGAACCGCGAGTACGACCCAGGAGGCGGTCGTCAGCCGGGTGGGGTCATCAGAGCCGGTCGAGCTAGCGACATAAGTTTCGATCGCCGTTGCCGGGATCGCAGCCAGGATCGAGACCACCGCCGTCACCACCACCCATCGCCAGTAAATGCTCATCCTCCACCCCGCTCCCGCTCAACCGCCCGCCAGCCGATGTCGCGGCGGCAGAAGCCGTCTGGCCAGTCGATCGCATCGACCGCCGCGTAGGCGCGGGACTGCGCTTCGGCGATGGTCTTGCCCCGCGCGGAAACGTTGAGGACGCGGCCGCCGTTGGCGAGGAGCCGGCCGCCGTCGCGCGTCGTGCCGGCGTGGAAGATTTCGACGCCGTCCGTTTTCGCGGCGGCTTCGAGGCCGCGGATTTCGGTGCCGCGCGTATAATCGCCGGGATAGCCGTTCGCCGCCATGACGACGGTCAGCGCCGGATCGTCGTGCCAGCGCAAGTCGAAATGATCGAGGCCGCCGTCGACGGTCGCGAGCAGCGCCGGCAGCAGATCGGACTTGAGGCGCGCCATCAGCACCTGGCATTCGGGATCGCCGAAGCGGACATTGTACTCGATGAGCTTGGGTCCATCCTTCGTGATCATCAGCCCGGCGAAGAGCACGCCCTTGAACGGCGCGCCGCGCGCGCGCCATGGCGGCGACCGTCGGGTGAATGATCTCCTTCATGGTGCGGTCGACCAATTCTGGCGTCATGACGGGCGCCGGCGAATAGGCGCCCATGCCGCCGGTGTTGGGATCCCTCGTCGCCGTCGAGTACGCGCTTGTGGTCCTGGGCGGTGGCAAGCGCCAGCACATGCGTGCCGTCGACGAGCGCGAAGAAGCTCGCCTCCTCGCCGACGAGACATTCTTCAACGACGACCTCGGCCCCGGCGGCACCGAGCGCGCCCGAGAAGCAGGCGTCGATCGCGGCATGCGCCTCGGCGACGGTCGCCGCGACCGTCACGCCCTTGCCGGCGGCGAGCCCGTCCGCCTTGACGACGATGGGCGCGCCTTGCGCGCTCACATAGGCGCGCGCGGCGGCGGCGTCCGTGAAGCGGCGGTAGCGCGCGGTCGGGATGCTGGCCTCCGCGCAGAGGTCCTTCGTGTAGCCCTTCGAGCCTTCGAGCCGGGCTGCTTCCTTCGACGGCCCGAAGACTTTGAGGCCGGCAGCGTTGAGATCGTCGGCGAGGCCGGCGACGAGCGGCGCCTCGGGCCCGACGACGACGAGGCCGATGCTTTTTTCTCGGCAGAAGCGGATGACGGCGGCATGGTCGGCGACGTCGAGTGCGACGAGCTTCGGCATGCTCCGCGATGCCCGGATTGCCCGGCGCCGCGTAGAGCTTCGTCAGCGAGCGGGCTGGCGCTGAGTTTCCAGGCGAGCGCATGCTCGCGGCCGCCGGAGCCGATGAGGAGGACGTTCATGACCGCATTGCCTGCCCGCTCGGATCGAGTGGGTCAAGCGGTCATCGTGACCGATCCGCAACTCGGCCCCGGCCTTGAGGGGAGAGACCAAGGCCGGAGCCAGCGCACGTTCAGGCGAAGTGGACGCCGGTTCGCCGTAGAACGTGCGCCAAGCAAGAAAACACCAGAGCGCCGATCGGGTTTATCCGATCGACGCTCTGGTACACGGGTCGCAATCGATTGGCGCATGTGCGCCGGAAACCTTTATCGCAGCGTCATCGGGCCGGCTTCGCCCGAGAGGCCGAGCTTGACGCGGGCCTCTGACCGGAGCCGGTCGATGGGGGCGAGCTTGCCTGCCGTCTCGTAGTGCCAGAACATCCAGCCGTTGCAGGCGGCGCGGCCCTGGACGAGGGCGCCGAGCTTGTGGATCGAGCCGTGCGCGCCCGGCACCACGAGCGTGCCGTCGATGCGGACCTCGGCCTTATACGTGCGGCGATCGTCGAACAGCGCGCTGCCCGGCTCGATCATGCCGAGCTCGACGATGGTGCCGAAGCCGACGCGCGGCTCGGACCGGCGGCCTTTCAACACCTCGAGCGAGCGCTCGTCGATGGGCCGCACCCGATCGATGCGCTCTTGCGCGGCCCTGGCATAGTCGGCGTCGCGCTCGATGCCGATCCAGCGCCGGCCGAGCTTCTTGGCAACTGCCCCCGTCGTGCCTGTCCCGAAGAAGGGATCGAGCACGACGTCGCCCGGATTGGTGGAGGCGACGATGATGCGATGCAGGAGGGCCTCCGGCTTCTGTGTCGGATGGGCCTTGCGTCCGCCGTCGTCCTTCAGCCGCTCAGGCCCCGAGCAGATCGGCAACAGCCAGTCCGAGCGCATCTGCACGTCGTCGGCGATAGCCTTCAGCGCCTCGTAGTTGAAGGTGGTGCGCGAGGATTTCTCGCGCGCCGCCCAGATCAGCGTTTCGTGCGCGTTGGTGAGCCGCCTGCCACGGAAGTTCGGCATCGGGTTGGTCTTGCGCCAGATGACGTCGTTGAGGAGCCAGTAGCCCAGATCCTGCAGCGCGACGCCGAGCCGGAAGATGTTGTGATAGGAGCCGATGACCCAGATGGCGCCGTCGGGCTTCAGGACCCGGCGGCACTCGGCGAGCCACTCGCGCGTGAAGCGGTCGTAGGCGGCGAAATCGGAGAACTGGTCCCAGGCCTGGTCGACGCCGTCTACCCGCGTGTTGTTCGGGCGAAGGAGATCTCCGCCGAGCTGAAGATTGTAGGGGGGATCGGCAAAAACGAGATCGACGCTGGCTTGGGGCAAGCGGCGGAGCGCCTCGAGGCAATCCCCGATCTCGATCCGGCTCTTCGTCTCAAGTGTACTCTGACGGCGACGCTGACCCATTTGACGCAACTTTCAATACTCAGCACCAACTGTGCGAACTCCAAGGCGTACCCTCCGACCCCAGACGCAGACACATGCGGCGAAGGTTTAAGGGATAGCTAACTCAAGTTAATTTTCCGTAAACGGCTAACGATTTCTTTACAACTCCTCCCTCGCTCCGGCGAGCTGATTCGGCGATGCGCCCGGCGGATCGGGGCGAAGGAGCGCCGGTGCTCGGGGCAGACGCCATGGCGGCGGATTGCCTCTTGATGACTGCGGCGTGCCGTAGCCCTTGTGGATCTCGAAGCCGTAGACCGGGTAGTGCTCGGCGAGCGCGACCATCAGCCGGTCGCGCGTGACCTTGGCGATGATCGAGGCGGCCGCGATCGAAGCGACGAGCGCGTCGCCACCGACGATCGTCTGGGTTTCAATATCGAGGCCGGGCGCGCGATTGCCATCGACGAGCGCGATGCTGGGCGGCGACGGGCAAGGCGCCCACCGCCTCGCGCATCGCCCAATGTGTCGCTTGCAGAATGTTGTCGCGGTCGATGCGGGCGACATCGGCAATGCCGATGCCGACCGTGGCGCACTCGGTGATCATGGCGAACAGCCGTTCCCGCGCGGCGGCGTCGAGGCGTTTGGAGTCGTCGAGCCCGCGCGGGATGCGCTTGGGATCGAGCACGACTGCGGCGGCCACGACCGGCCCCGCGAGCGGCCCGCGCCCAGCCTCGTCGATGCCGGCGATGTTCGACCAGCCTTCGCGCTGCGAGCTTGCGCTCGCGGATAAATGTCGGTCCGTCGGGATCGTCCTCCCATGGCAGCGACCATAGCCGAGGCATGGGACGCAGGCGCGGCGATACAACTGAAGTCATGGAGCCAGCTCTCACAGCAATCGCAGTTGCTGGCCGGGCAACACAGGCGGGTTGAACAGATCGGTTCTGAGCCGCTCCCGCCGCTGGTTGAGCCCGAGCCGCTTCAAGGCGAGCTGGAATCGCTGGGCGATCAGCGCGGCATAGGGGCCGGTGCCTTTCTGGCGGACATGCCAGCGCGCGTCGTAGTCCTTGCCGCCGCGCATCGAGCGCATGATCGAGAGCACATGGGCCGCACGATCCGGCGCCGTTTCCTCGAGCCACTCGCGGAACAGGTCCTTGATCTCGAGCGGCAGACGCAGCAGCACATAGCCTGCCTCGGTCGCGCCAGCGTCGCGCGCGGCCTCGAGAATGCCCTCGAGTTCACTGTCGGTGAGCGCTGGGATGATCGGGGCGACCATCACCGCCGTCGGGATGCCGGCCGCGCTCAATTGCCGGATTGCATCGAGCCGGCGCTCGGGCGTCGCGGCGCGCGGCTCCATCGTGCGGGCGAGCTTGGCGTCGAGCGTCGTCACCGAGAGCGCGGCCTTGGCGAGCCCGTCCTTCGCCATCGGCGCCAGCAGATCGATGTCGCGGGCGATCAGCGCCGCCTTCGTGACGATGCCGACGGGGTGGCGAGCCTCCGCCAGCACACCCAGCAAATCGCGCATGATGCGATAGCGCCGCTCGATCGGCTGATAGGGATCGGTGTTGGTGCCGAGCGCGATGGTCTTGGGTTGGTAGCCGGGCCGGGCCAGCTCCTGGCGCGAGCAGCTCGGCAGCGTTCGTCTTGGCATAGAGGCGCGTCTCGAAATCGAGCCCGGCCGAATGACCGAGATAGCAATGTGAGGGGCGGGCGTAGCAATAGACACAGCCATGCTCGCATCCCCGATAGGGGTTGATCGACTGATCGAAGGAGATGTCGGGCGACTGGTTCGTCGTGATGATCGAGCGGGCCGTCTCGATCTGCACGTCGGTCGCCAAGGCTTCGAGCGTGCCGAGCCCTTCCCAGCCGTCGTCGAACTCTTCGCGCCGATAGGGCTCGAATCGTCCGGACGCATTGCTGACGGCACCGCGCCCGCGCCGCCGCTCCGCATCGATGTGGGTTTCGCCATTGCCGTTCACGGACGGCGCTCCTCGGGACTTCTGCGACAGGTCCGGAGGTTTAATCCAAATTCAAGAACAAATCAAGAACAATATCAGAGAGTGTGTTGCGCGGAGGAGAGGACCCCTTCGATGGCTGACGAGACCATCGCAAGCTCCTCCGCGCTCTCGTGTGGCGTCGCGCCATAGTTGACCAGTAGCGCTGCACGATCGGAGTCAACTATGGCGCGATGAACGCCACACCAAGCTCATGATATTGCTAGTGGCCCTCATGTCGCGCCAAAATCGGACGGACGCCCGGCGAGCATGCGATTTTGGCGCGACGGGCCACTAGGCGTCAATCCTCGAACAAGATCTCGTGCGTGACCGGATCGTAGTAGCGCAGCAGGCGCTTGACGAACGGCTTGGCGGAGATGCCGAGCGCGCGCGCCCAGTCGCGATAGCGGTCCGGAGGCAGGCGGCCGCGGCCCGTCTCGAGCTGAGAGATGAAGGTATAGTACTCGGCGCCGACGAGCGTCGCGAGCTCGCGCTGCGAGAGGCCCTTCTTCTCGCGGAGTTCACGTGAGCCAACGCACCGGCTTCGCGGCGCAGTGCTTGTGTGCGCTTGTCAGAGCGCTTCTGCGGATTTCCGTACATGTTGGTTTCGTCCCTATTCGTCAGGCGGGCCGCCACAGCTGGCTTCCCGTTGCGCAATCGTCATATGCAGAAAATGTGGTGGAGTAAAGAAATCCGTTCACGGATCACTGTGTAGGACACTACGTAGATCACGCGAGAATTCAGCGTCTGGCTCCACCGGGTGCAGCAAACAGGCGCTATGAAATATGCTGGATGAAGCGGGCTACCGGCCGTCGGCGCGTTGCGGGCGCATGGGGCGGATCGGCGTCGCTCCGGGCGGTGCTTGAACCGGAGTTCCAGGCTTTGCGCCTTGTCTTTGCTTATTCAGCTCAGCCAATACCTGATCCTTGGGGCCGAATAGCTTTACGGCTCCGTCTGTCATCACGAGCATCTTGTCGGCGTCGGCGACGAGGCTCGGCTTATGTGTCACGAGCACGGTCGTCGTCCCCCTGGCCTTAAGGCGGCGAATTGCCTCGCCCAGCGCCTCGTCGCCGGCGACGTCGAGGTTTGCATTAGGCTCGTCGAGCACAACCAATTTCGGATCGCCGAATACAGCGCGTGCCAAACCGATGCGTTGACGCTGGCCGGCGGAGAGTGTCATGCCGCCCTCGCCGATGTCGGTTTCGTATCCCTTGGGCAGCTCCTCGATCAGCTTGTCGGCACCGGCGGACACGGCGGCGGCTTTGATCTCTTCTGGCTTGGCAGATCGGAAACGAGCGATGTTCTCGCCGATCGTGCCGCCGAACAGCTCGACGTCCTGCGGCAGGTAGCCGATGAAGGGGCCGAGCCGCTCGGGGTCCCAATGCCTGAGGTCGGAACCGTCGAGCCGGACGGCGCCGGCGGCAATCGGCCAGACGCCGACAAGCGCGCGGGCGAGCGTGGATTTTCCCGCCGCCGAGGGGCCGACGATGGCCAGCACCTCGCCCGCCCCGATGCCGAATGAGACGTTCTTCAAGATTACCTGCTGACGGCCGGGAGCCGTGACGCTCACGCCTTCGACGGCGATGGCGCCCTTGGGCGCGGGCAACGGTGTGCGCTCCGGCTGCTGGGGCACGGCCATCAAGCAGCAACTCCAAACGGCCCCAGGCGGCACGCGCCGTCTGGAAACCCTTCCATTGACCCACCGCCTGCTCCACCGGCTGCAGCGCGCGGCCCATCATGATCGAAGCGGCGATCATGACGCCCGGGGTGATGTCGCCACGCACCGAGAGCCAGGCGCCGACACCCAAGATGGCGGATTGGATGAACTGGCGGACGAATTTCGTCGAAGAAAGGATGCTGGCCGCCCGGTCGCTCGCCTGTGATTGCCAGGCGATGGCGTCGCGATGCTTGTCGACCCAGCGGCCATGCAACGACTGCTGCATGCCGAGCGCGTGGATCACCTCGACATTGCGCATGGTTGCGGTGACATAGTTGTTCGCTTCGATGCTCGATCGGGCAGCCGACAACAGTCCTTGGCGGGTGGCACGCTCGTTGGCGAAAGCGAGGAGGAAGAGGATGGTGGCGCCGACCAGGGCAACCAGGCCGAGGATCGGGTGAAACCAGAAGCAGACGGCGACGAAGACCGGGGCGAAGGGTGCATCGAACAGCGTTGTTACAGCCGCGCCGCTCCAGAAGTCGCGGATCACGTCGAGATCGCGCAGCGCTTGCACGGAGTTGCCGGTCTTGGCGGCGAGCGCCGTCAACAGTGAGCTGCGGAAGAGCGGACCCCGCAAGCGTTCGTCGAATTGCGCTCCGGCGCGCGAGAGAACACGGCCGCGCACCATGTCGATGAGCGCGTAGCACAGCAGCATCACCGCCGCGATGAGCGTCAAGGCGATGAGCGTCGGCACGCTCCGGCTCGCCACCACGCGATCGTAGACTTCGAGCATGTAGATCGGGCCGACGAAGAGCAGGATGTTCGCAAACAGGCTGAAGAATGCGAGGGAGAGGAAAACCTTCTTGTAGGCACCGAAGGCCTCGTGGAGAGGCGTCGCGGCCTTCTGTTGGTTCGCTTGGGCCGGTTGCTTACCCGCTTGCATGCACAATCCTCTCGCGCCGGACGATACGCGCCAGTCCCATTCGCCTGAACTCGCTCGAAGCAGTACTTTACCTTGATCCGCGTCCGGATGCACACGGCTTGTCGGTGCCGATCGAGGCTCCGATACAACCTGGCGGGCAATGGTGCAGTCGTCACAACCTTGCAAGCGAGAGCTCAGGCTGCCGCCGATTGCGGCCGCTCGCCGGTCACCTCGACGAACCCCGCCGCGACGATCAGCAGGGCGCCGATGGCATCGTTCCATCCGAAGGCCTCGCCGGACAACAGCGCGGCCGACACCGTTCCCACAACCACTTCCGACATCAGGAGAATTCCGACCCGGCCCGAATCCAGAACCTGCGTGCTCCACATCAATGCGTAGGTCGTGGGGACGAACATCGCTACCGCCATCAGAATCATCCAGGGCAGCGCGTGCGCGAGACCCTCGGTGGTCGGCGGCGTGGCGATGCCCTCGATGGGCAGATTGACCAGCACGAGCGCCGCCAGCAACCCGCCGATCGTGAAGCCGACGACGGGCGCGGTGACGACGAGATTGCTCTCTGCGTTCGAGCGGGTCGAGCCATAGGCCCACAGCATGCCGGCGATGAGCGCGAGCCAGTCTCCGAGATTGCGGGGGAGCGGCAGGCCATCGGCGATGCCAAGGACGATGGCCAGACCCGCAAAGGCCAAGGCCAGCACTAGGATCCGGCGAGCCGTGATGGCCTCGCCACGCCCCCAATTGATCAGCGTCGCCCAGGCGGGAGAGATGTAAAAGAGCAGCAGGGCGTGGATGACGTCGGTGATCACGAGGCTCACGGTATAGAGCGAGAAGGCCGGACCCGTGAGGAGGCCGGTGATGAGGAATGACGAGCCCGCGGCGTGCAGCGCCCGCCAGTTCCAGATGGCGAATGGCACCACGACGGCAAGCGAGATCACGAACAGCCACAGCGAAAGCCACGCACCGTCGAGCCCTCGCTCGGCGAAGGAGCGAGCCGGCAGCCAGAACAGGCCCCAGCCCGCGCCCGAAAGCAGCACGAAGGCGCTGGCGAGCATGTTGCGCTGATGGGACGCGAGAGCCATCGGGGGAGGTGACCTTTCGGCTCCGTGCTTGCCCGCCGGAGTGGCACGGGTCAAGAGATGAGCGCGCGGGGCTGCCCCTTGCGCTCCGGCGCATGGAAGCGGACAAAGGAGAGGACGGCGCTACGCGCGCCACCCCCAAGCCTGCGGAAGGATACCCCCATGATCGAAGCTTATGTCGGCAGCGGAACGAACGGCCAGCGCGTCATCATCACGCTCGAGGAGCTCGGCCTCCCCTACAAGATGAACAAGCTCAGCTTCGACAAGAACGAGCACAAAGCGCCTGACTACTTGAAGCTCAATCCGACCGGGCGCCTGCCCACCATCGTCGACACCGAAGCGGCGGGCGGCCCCTTCGTGCTGACGCAGACGATCGCCATCATGCTGTATCTGGCCGACAAGGCCGGCAAGCTCATGGGCAAGTCGGCGACGGAGAAGGCGCGGGTCCAGGAATGGATGATGTTCCAGGCGACCGATCTGTCACCCGGCCTGGGCGTCGCCTTCTTCCTCGCCGAGCGCATGGAGCCCAAGCTTCCGCAGGCGCGGCCGGCCATCAAGGACCGCATCATCAACCTCTACAAGCACATGGATGACCGGCTCGCGCGCAAGAAGTTCCTTGCGGGTGACGGCTTCTCGCTCGCCGACATTCTCGCCTGGCCGATGGCAGATACCTTCGAGCACGACAAGTTCGCTGGCTTCGCCAACATCCAGCGCTGGCGGAAGGAGATCGCGGCGCGGCCGGCGGTGGTCCGGGCCAACAAGGCGCTGGGCGATTGATGACGGCGCCTGGAACGACCTGGCCCGATCTTGCCGGCCGGCTCGTCGAGGGCGGGGCGCGGCATCTGCTGCCGGTTCGTGTCTACTTCGAGGACACGGATTTTTCGGGCCTCGTCTATCACGCGACGTATCTGAGGTGGATCGAGCGCGGGCGCTCGGACTTCCTGCGGCTGAAGGGCGTGCACCATTCGGCACTGATCGCGGGCGAGGGCGGGCTACCCGCCGCCTTCGTCGTCCGCCGCATGAGCCTCGACTATCTGAGGCCCGCCCGCATCGACGACGTGCTCGAGGTCGAGACGCGGGTGGCTAAGGTGACGAAGGCGACCATGGAGCTTGTTCAGGCCGTCAGGAAGGATGGCGCCGATCTGTTCCGCGCCTCCGTGCTGGTGGTGCTCGTCTCGACGGCGGGAAAGCCGCTGAGGTTGCCTGCGGCGATCATCGAGGCGTTCGGGGTTCGCTGATCAGCTCACCAGCGCGCCCGACCCCTTGGCCTCGCCCTCGGGCTCGATGTGGATCAGCACATGCGCGCCGGGCACCGCCTCGCCGAGCGCCGCCTCGATCCGGTCGGTGATGCGATGGGCTTCGACAACGGGCATGGCGGCCGGAACGACGAGATGAAACTCGATGAAGGAGGCTGGCCCTGCGAGCCGGGTCTTCAGATCGTGAACCTCGAGCGCGCCGCCGCTCTGGGTTTCGATGGCCTTGCGGATTTCAGCCAGCATCTCGGGCGGCGCCGCGCGGTCGAGGAGGCCGCTCGCCGACTCGCGCACGACCCGCCAGCCGGTCCACAGAATGTTGAGGGCGACGATGCAGGCGAGCAGCGGATCGAGCATGTACCAGCCAGTGGCAAGTGCCAGCAGCAGCCCCACGAGCACACCAGCCGAAGTCACGACATCGGAGGTCAGATGCCAGCCGTCGGCGGTGAGCGCGGGCGAGCGCAGGCGGCTGCCGACGCGAATGAGGAAGGCGGCCCAACCGGCGTTGAGAATCATCGCGAGCGTCGAGATGGCGAGGCCGATCGCCGGGGCTTGGAGAACCCGCGGCGACTGGAAGGCGGGCACGGCCTCCCGCAGGATCATCAGCGCGGCGATGACGATGAGTACGCCCTCGAGCACGGCCGAGAAGTATTCCGCCTTGTGATGGCCGAAGGGATGGTTGCGGTCGGCGGGGCGCTGGGCATAGCCGAGCGCGGCGAGCGCCACGACGGCGGCGATGACGTTGACGATGCTTTCGAGCGCATCCGAGTAGAGCGCGAGGCTGCCGGTCTCCAAATAGGCGAGGTACTTGATGCCCATGGTCAGGAACGCCACGCCGATCGAGGCGAGCGCGATGAGGGTCAGCCGTTTATGGGTCGATGCGTCGCGCATGGGGCCGCCTTGGATGCGAAGTCTGAGTTCCCAGCCAGGCGCGGTGGAATCGCACGTGACACGATCACCGCAATCCGGTCTACGTCTTGAGCGACCAGTCCAACCGGGATCGATGTTCGGATAAACCGTGTCGCCCCTTTCCTCCCCCTTCTTATGGGGGAGGACGGTTCGCCTTGGGTTTAGCGCAAGCCAAACCCTTAGGCGAACATAGGTGGGGGTGCTCGTGCCGCAACTTCAGTGTTGCCGACAATCCGATTCGCAACAAAGCTTTGCCGAGACACGGCTTGCATAGGGTGGACGATGATGATGTCCAGGCCTAGCGCGTGCTACCGTCGGCCCCACACGTCTCGAGCAGCCGCACGAGCACCCCCACCTTGGCGCACCTAAGGACTTAGCTGCTCGCGCATCTAAGTCCAAGGCGCGCGGTCCTCCCCCATAAGAAGGGGGAGGAAAGGACGCGGCGACCACTCAGGCCAAAAGCTTGAGCCTTTTGCGATTGCCCTACAGCCACCCCGTGCCTCAACCCGCCACTCGGCCACAGCGACAATCGGGCCTTTGCGCCGGCGGGAGCAGAAGGCTAGGGTCGCCGATGACCAAGCGTGGCAGCGGGTCGCAGTTTAGTCACATTACTTGGCTCTAAGCGGTTTTCCGAGGGTGCGCCGGGGCGCATTCCGAAGGCCAGCGCTTGACCAGGAATCAGGGCCAAGTGTCGGCAGTCGACCCAGAGAGGGCGCGCCTAAATCTATGCCAGAACAACTCGAAACCCTCGGCAATTCGGCGCTATCGGGCGGCGGCTTCTCCTTCCTGGAGCTGTTCCTCAACGCCCATATCGTCGTCCAGCTCGTGATGTTCGGGCTGCTGTTTGCGTCGGTGTGGTGCTGGGCAATCATCATCGAGAAATACATCACCTTCGGCCGCGCCCGCCGCGAGACCGAGCGATTCGAAACTTCCTTCTGGTCCGGCCAGCCGCTCGACGATCTCTTTAATGTGTTGTCGCGCCAGCGGGTTCAGGCCATGGGCGCGCTGTTCGTCGCCGCCATGCGGGAATGGAAGCGCACGGTCGAGCAAAACCCCAAGACGCTGCGCGGCATCCAACTCCGCGTCGAGAAGGTCATGGATGTCACGATTTCGCGCGAGCTTGAACGGCTGAACAACCGGCTGGGGTTCCTGGCGACGACCGCATCGGCCGCCCCCTTCATCGGCCTCTTCGGCACGGTCTGGGGCATCATGTCGAGTTTTCAGGCGATTGCGGCCTCCAAAAACACCAACCTTGCGGTGGTGGCGCCGGGCATCGCGGAGGCGCTGTTTGCGACCGCCCTCGGCCTTCTTGCCGCCATACCGGCCGTTATCTTCTATAACAAGTTCGCGGCTGAATCCTCTCGCATCGAGCAGCGGCTCGAGAGCTTCGCGGACGAGTTCGCGGCGATCGTATCGCGGCAGGTGGACCAGCGGATGGACATGCCCGCTCAGCCGCCGGCCGTGCAACGGGTAGGGTAGTCGATGGGTTTGCACGTCGGAGCAAGTGGCGGCCGCAGCCGGCGCGGGCGGCGCAAGAAGCATGCGCCCATCGCCGAGATCAACGTCACCCCCATGGTCGACGTGATGCTCGTGCTGCTGATCGTCTTCATGGTTGCGGCTCCCTTGCTGACGGTCGGCGTGCCGATCGAGCTGCCGAAAACCTCCAAGGGCGAGCAGCTCCCGGCGACCAAGAGCGAGCCGCTGGCGGTCACAGTCAAGAAGACCGGCGAGATTTTCATCGGAGAAACGCAGATCGAGCTTGCGGATCTGGAAGTTAAACTCAAGGCTATCGCCGAGGCACGTAAGCAGGGCGCCGAGGATCCGGTGTTCGTGCGTGGCGATGCGGCGACGGACTATGGCACCGTCATGCAGGTGATGGCGCGTTTGAGCGCGGCCGGCTTCAAGAAAGTGTCACTGGTGACGGATGTCGAGGACCGGTCCTAGGACATGAAAACGGGCATGCGGACAGGTGTGATTGTTTCCATCGTCGCGCACTTGGCGCTGCTTGCGTGGGCGCTCTATTCGGTCGCGGCCACTCGCACGCTCGAGCCCGTCGAGGACGTTCCCATCAACGTCGACCTCGTCTCCATCGCCGATGTTCCCAACATCCGCCAGGGCGACAAGAAGGCCAAGACCGAGGCGACCAAGGGCGAGAAGGACAAGACCAAGCAAACCGAGAAGCCCACCAAATCCAAGAACGAGCGCGTCGCCGTCGTCGCGCCGACCAAGAAGGAAGAGGTGAAGGCCAAGGACCCCGAGAAGACGGAAGAGGTCAAGGTCGAGGAGCCGAAGAAGGAAGAGCCGAAAAAGGAAGAGCCAAAGCTCGAGCCTAAGAAAGAGGACGTGAAGAAAGAAGAGCCGAAGACCGAGACGGCCACGGTTCCCGAAAAGAAGAAGGAAGAGCCCAAGAAAGAGGAGCCGAAGAAGGTCGCGGCGAAGGACGAGCCGAAGAAGGACAAGAAGGCCGTCAAGGACAAGAAGGAATTCGATCCGGACAAGATCGCGGCGCTGCTCGACAAGCAGCCGGACGCCGCAGCGCAGGCTTCGACCACCAAGGCCGCGGAGAAGCCCAAGGAAAAGCCGAAGCTCCAGATCGGCGCCGAGAACGGCTCGGGCGATGCGCTCACCATCAGCGAAAAGCAGGCACTCGTCGCGGCACTCCGCAATCAGATCAAACGCTGCTGGAACCCGCCGGGCGGCCAAACCGGCGCCGAGATGATGACCGTGCGTTTGGCCATCGAGCTCGAGCAGGACGGCTCGCTCAAGGGCATGCCGCGCACTCTCAATCGCGAGGCCTCGCCGCTGTTTCTCATCGCCGAGGAGAGCGCGGTGCGCGCCGTCTACGACTGCCAACCCTACAGTCTGCCTAACGAACACTACACCTCCTGGCGGTCGGTCAATTTCAAGTTCGACCCTTCCGAGATGATCGACGGTGGATTCTGAGGTTGACGGATGACCCCGGCCCAGGCGATTTGGCCAGACGCGGCCTTACGGATCACATGAAAGTTCCCGGTATGCAGATCGGCACGTGGCTTCCGCGCCTCACGCTGCTTCTTGCCATGCTCGTGGTGCCGGTCTCGCTGTCGAGCCCCGCCCGCGCCCAGCTCGACGTCGACGTGACCCAGGGCAACGTCGATCCGCTCCGCATCGCCATTCCCTATTTCCTCGGCGAGAGCGACATCGGCGCCCAGATGGCCGATGTCATCGCCGGCGATCTCGCCTCCTCCGGCCTCTTCTCCGCCCTCGACCGCGGCGCCTTCATCGGCCAGCCCAAATCCGTCAACAAGCCGCCGCGCTTCGCCGACTGGACGGCGATCGATGCCCAGGCGCTGGTCGTCGGCGGCGTCAGCCAAGGCGGCGACGGCAAGGTCAAGGTCGAGTTCCGGCTCTGGGATGTGGCTTCCGGCAAGCAATTGGCCGGCCAGAGCTATTCGACCAATCCGGACAACTGGCGCCGCATCGCCCACGTCATCGCGGATGCCATCTACGAGCGCATGACGGGCGAGAAAGGCTATTTCGACACCCGCATCGTCTTCGTCGACGAGACGGGACCGAAGGAGGCCCGCGTCAAGCGGCTCGCCGTCATGGACCAGGACGGGTTCAACCTGCGCACGCTGTCGTCCGGCCAGACGCTGGTGCTGACGCCCCGCTTCTCGCCGACGAACCAGACGATCGCCTACACCTCCTTCGAGCAGGGTAGCCCGCACATCTTCCTGCAGAATCTCGACAACGGCCAGAAGGAGCTCGTCGGCAACTTCCCGAACATGGCCTTTGCCCCGCGATTTTCGCCTGATGGCGGGCGGATCGTCATGAGCCTGCTCAGCCCGGAAGGCTACGCCAACCTGTTCGAGATGGATTTGGGCTCGAGGCAGGTGCGCCAGCTCAGTGCCAGCAAAGCCATCGACACCGGTCCCTGCTTTTCGCCCGACGGACAGCGGATCGTCTTCGAATCGGACCGCGATGGCACCCAGCAGCTCTATGTGATGTCGGCGGGCGGCGGGCAGGCGCAGCGGATCAGCTTCTCCGAAGGCCGATATGCCACACCCGTCTGGTCGCCCCGCGGCGATCTCATAGCCTTCACGAAGCAGCTCGATGGCCGCTTTTTGATCGGTGTCATGAAGCCCGACGGGTCGGGTGAGCGCATCCTGACGGACGGCTATCACAACGAGGGACCGACCTGGGCGCCGAACGGCCGGCTCTTGATGTTTTTCCGGGAAAGTCAGGGCGCTAGCGGCGGGCCGCGTCTCTTCACGATCGACCTCACCGGCTACAACGAGCGGCAGATTCCGACGCCGAATTTCGCCTCCGATCCGGCCTGGTCGCCGGTCCTCAGGTAGCGGCCTCAGGCCCCGCGGCCCGGTCTGTTGCACGGCCGCCTCACATGATGTTCACAACTTGCCCACCTGCTTGTGGGTCCCGGCAAACGCCGCTAGCGTCCTGTGTGTTGGGACTGAGATTCGGCGTGGCATTTGCGCACCAATCGGGTTGAAAACCGGGCCATAAACTCGGTGATTTCTTGATCAGGTGAGGCCACACCGGTAAGCCACAGATCGGCGATTGCCGTTTATCGAAGAGGAGAGAAGACATGAAGGGCGTTATCATCGTCGCTGCTATCATCGCGACCGCCGCGACACTCGGCGCCTGCCGTAAGGAAGCTGCTCATGAGCCGATGAAGCTTGGTGCTTCGGTGGCGATCGAGCAGATTGCTGAGTAAGATACGCTCGATTTGGCTTCTGGGGACTTAAACTGGGGAGACATGACATGAAAAGTGCTATTGTCGTTGCCATGATCATCGCCACTGCTGCGGTGCTTGGTGCATGCCGTCGTGAGGCCGCCGCGCCCTTGAAGCTCGGTGCAGACTACACCGTCGAGCACGTCGCGAACTAAGGCGACAGATCGAAGGCCTGCCTCCGGGCAAGCTGAGATTTAGAGGCCGCGTGACTGAGTGCTTCGGCACCAGTCCGCGGCTTCGCTCATTTCTGTGGGCATCTGCGCACATAGGTTGCGCGGCATCCCATCGTCTAACTAGAATCATCCCGGGGCCATAATTTCGCGCGAAGCGTCCCGTAGTCGATTTGTTAAGTTTGAGCCGCATAGGTTTGCGGCGGGGTCGCGCCTGGAAAGTTCGAGCTCAAGAAGGGGGTACCCGATGGTCGGTCTTTTGCGGATGAGCACGCTGGCGATCGCACTCGCCATGGCGCTCGTCGCCGGTGGCCTTTCCGGCTGCGCCAACCAGGTGCCGACACCAAGTGCTGCTCTGGGGCCCGATGGACTTCCCGTCGAGCCGGGCACGGCGCGCGATTTCTCCATCAATGTTGGCAATACCGTCTACTTCACCACGGATAGCTGGGATTTGACGCCGGACGCGCAGCAGACGTTGCGCAGCCAGGCGACCTGGCTCAACCAGTATCCCCAGCACACCATCATGATCGAAGGCCATGCCGACGAGCGCGGCACGCGTGAGTACAATCTGGCGCTTGGGGCCCGCCGCGCGGCCACCGTTCGCGAGTTCCTGACGGCACAAGGCCTCAACGCCGCGCGCATGCGCACGCTCTCTTATGGCAAGGAGCGGCCGGTCGCTGTGTGCGACGACATCTCCTGCTGGTCGCAGAATCGCCGGTCGGTGACGCAGCTCAACGAGCGGCCGGCGAGCTAACTCTGTTGGCGCAGTCGCCCCAAATTCGCTAATCTTCTGATCGAGACAAGGGCCGTTCGACTATCGAGCGGCCCTTCGGCCATGGGCCGGGTCCAACAGAGTTCCGGTGATTGATATGATGGCTTTGCGTGTGTCTGTCCTTACCTTGCTGCTGGCGCTTGGCGCGGGTCCCGGAGCCGGGCTCGCCTTGGCGCAAACGGATGACCCGATCACCGCTGAGCCCCTGGCCGAACCGGCGAAGCCCAAGAAGAAGTCCAAGGACACGAGCGACCTCGAGGCCCGCGTGCAGCAACTCGAGCGCCAGATTCTCGACATGCAGGTGGTGATCGGCACTTTGGAATCGATGGCGCGCGGCGGCGGTGGCTCCGGTGGCGGCACCAGTTCGGATTCAGAGGCACGCATTGACGCGCTCGAAACTCAGTTGCAAGCGCTGACGGCGGAAGTCCGTTCGCTCGGTGGTGGCGCGGTGAGTTCGACCAGCGTACCGGCAGCGCCAGCTGCGACTGACGCCGGCGACTTCGAGGCAACGACACCCGACGAGGCGACCGGCGACGGCAGTGATCTGACCCTTGATCCGAACGCGGCTCCCGCCGGCGATCAGATCGGCGATCTTCTTTCAGACGGCGGCACGAGTGGCGGCGCGGCCGAGCCGGCGACCGCGACAGAAGCTGGCGCCGACGCCGCCGGCCGGCACCGACGTTGCCGCGAGCGATCTCGGCACGCTCGATGGCACGGAGCCTGCGGCACCGGCCGCGGGCGAAACAGACGTGGCGGCTCTTCAGCCCGGCGTCACACCCGAGCAGGTCTACGAGGAAGCCTACGGGCATCTTCTGCAGCAGGACTTCGTGGCCGCCGAAGCCGGCTTCAAGGCGCTCTTGAAGCAGTATCCCAAGAGCAAGCTCGCCGGGAACGCGCAGTACTGGCTGGGCGAAACGCATTATGTGCGCGGCAACTACAAGGCGGCGGCCGACGCCTTCCTCACCGGCTACAAGACATTCCGCAAAGGCCAGAAGGCACCCGACAGCCTGATGAAACTCGCCATGTCGCTGTCGCGGCTCGGCGAGAAGGACGCCGCATGTTCGGCCTTCGCCGCGCTCGAGAACGACTTCCCGAAGGTGCAGGCGCAGCTTCGCCGCAAGGCCGAAGCGGAGCGCACGCGCGCGGGCTGCTGAGGCAATGACTAGAGCATTTTCCGGCGAAGTGGATACCGGTTCGTCGAAAGAAAATGCGACCAAACAAAGGCCTAGAGCGTCGACCCGATGCAATCGGGTCGGATCACGCTCTAGCCCGATCGCCGATGGCGAGTTGGCGGGCCTGTTTTCTGCAATCGAAGGGTTGGGCGCGGTTGGGCTTGCCGTCTCCGGCGGCCCCGACAGCACGGCGCTCATGAATCTTTACGCGCGCTGGCGTGACAAGGCATCGGCGCCGCGCGCGATCGTGCTGACCATCGATCATGGGCTGAGACCCCAATCGGCGTCGGAGGCGGCGTCCGTGGCTGACGCGGCTCAGCGGCTAGGCTTTCCTTGCGAGATCCTGCGCTGGCAGGGACCCAAGCCCACAACCGGCATCCAAGAGGCCGCCCGCGACGCGCGCCGTCGCCTGTTGGCCGAGGCTGCCGTCACGCATGCCCTCGATGCCATCGTCACCGCCCATACCGAGGATGATCAGGCCGAGACACTCCTCATGCGGCTCGCCCGCGGCAGCGGTCTCGATGGACTCGCCGGAATTTGCGAGCGCAAAGAGTTCGACGGTGTTGTTTTCCTTCGGCCGCTGCTCGGCCTTGCCAAGGCGCGCCTCGTGGCGACGCTGGACGCGAGCGGCATCGCTTTCGTGAGCGATCCGAGCAACAGCAATCCGCGCTTCGAGCGATCGCGTTTACGCAGTTCTGCGCCAATACTCGACGACCTGGGGCTGACGGCGGATAGCCTGGCACTCAGCGCGCGCCGTCTCGGCCGCGCCCGCCGTGCGCTCGAGGAATTGACGGATCGGTTTGCCAGGGAGGCGGTCGAGGTGAGCGCGCTCGGCGTCGCGACACTCGACCTCGACCGGCTCGCCGGCATGCCTGACGAGATCGCCGTGCGGCTCGTGCAGCGCCTGGTCGCCGCGGCCGGCGGCGATGACGCGCCGGCGAGCCTCGCCAAGGTCGAGGAGCTGGCCCATTGGCTGACCGGCGCGGTGAGCGGCGGGCGCACTCTGGCGCGGTGCGAAATCAAGATTGCGCGAACTGACAGCAGCCGGCATGCCATTTTCCTCCGCGAGATGGGTCGCTCGCCTCCAGGAGAAACTTTGCTCGTGCCTGGCAACACCAGTCTCTGGGACGGCCGATTCCAGGTTAGGTTGGAGAAGGGCGCGGCGGAGGCTCGGGTCGTGCCTGCCCTCGCGTTGACCGGTGCGGCGAAGCAGGATGACTCGGCCCTGGTACACACACCCGGTTTCCATGCCGCACCCTTCGTCCTTCGCGATACAACCCCATTGGGCTCACCCTTGGACGCCGTTCATGCCGCGATTTCCGGCGTGACCTTCACGTTTCTCGGACATTCGACGATCTTTGGCACGCCCGCAGCGGCGTCCGAAACCCAAAAATAAGCCAAAAGCCCGACAATGATCCGGCCCGACCACTGATGCGTGTTCATCGTGCCGCTCGTCTTGGCAGCAGGCGGCCGGATACTTATGTTAAGGGTTGAATTCGCGTGAGGCACGCTTGCGCCTCGCGCGTCCTGTACAACCGGCCGCTGATCGATCCTCAGATCAGCCCGCCAGCTAGGAACAGAGATGAATCCGCAATTCCGGAACTTCGCGATCTGGATCGTTATCCTCCTTCTGCTCGTCGGCCTGTTCAAGATGTTCGAGAACCCGGGCCGGGGCGCCGGCAAGGGTACATCGGAAATCACCTATTCCGAGTTCCGCACCGGCGTCGACAGCAGCCAGATCAAGGACGTCACCGTCTCCGGCAACAAGATCAGCGGCACGAAGTCGGATGGCACCTCCTTCTGGACCTTGGCGCCGGATGATCCCGGCATCATCGACAAGCTCTATCAATCGGGCGTGGCGATCTCGGCCAAGCAGAGCGATGAAGGCACGCCCGGCCTCATCGAAATCCTCATCAATTGGTTCCCCATGCTGCTGTTGCTGGCGGTGTGGATCTTCTTCATGCGCCAGATGCAGTCGGGCGGCGGCCGGGCCATGGGTTTCGGCAAGTCGAAGGCGAAGCTTCTGACCGAGCGGCAGGGCCGCATCACGTTCGAGGACGTCGCCGGCGTCGACGAGGCGAAAGAAGATCTCGCAGGAGATCGTCGAGTTCCTGCGCGATCCCCAGAAGTTCCAGCGGCTCGGCGGCAAGATTCCGCGTGGCGCGCTGCTCGTCGGTCCGCCCGGCACCGGCAAGACGTTGCTCGCCCGCGCCATCGCGGGTGAAGCCAACGTGCCGTTCTTCACGATCTCGGGCTCGGACTTCGTCGAGATGTTCGTCGGCGTTGGTGCTTCCCGCGTCCGCGACATGTTCGATCAGGCGAAGAAGAACGCGCCCTGCATCATCTTCATCGACGAGATCGACGCCGTCGGCCGGCATCGCGGCGCGGGCCTGGGCGGTGGTAATGACGAGCGCGAGCAGACGCTGAACCAGCTCCTCGTCGAGATGGACGGCTTCGAGACGAACGAGGGCATCATTCTCATCGCCGCGACGAACCGTCCGGACGTGCTCGACCCGGCGCTGCTGCGCCCCGGCCGCTTCGACCGGCAGATCACGGTGCCAAATCCGGACGTGGTCGGCCGCGAGCGCATCCTGCGCGTGCACGTCAAGAAGGTGCCGATCGCGCCGGACGTTGATCTGCGCACCATCGCGCGCGGCACGCCCGGCTTCTCCGGCGCCGACCTCGCCAATCTCGTCAACGAGGCGGCCCTCTTGGCAGCCCGTCGCAACAAGCGTCTCGTCACGCACCTCGAATTCGAAGACTCCAAGGACAAGGTCATGATGGGCGCCGAGCGGCGTTCGATGGCCATGTCGCCCGAGGAAAAGAAGCTCACCGCCTATCACGAGGCGGGCCATGCCGTCGTCGGCACGGCCGTGCCGGCCGGCATTCCCGTCCACAAGGCGACGATCATTCCGCGCGGCCGCGCGCTCGGCATGGTGAAATTCCTGCCCGAGGGCGACCGCTACTCGATGAAGTACATCGAGTTCATCTCGCAGCTGACGGTCGCCATGGCCGGCCGCGTCGCCGAGGAGCTTGTCTTCGGCAAGGACAACATTACCTCGGGCGCTGCCGGCGATATCCAGCAGGCCACCGCCTTGGCCAAGGCCATGGTCACCCGCTACGGCTATTCCGACGAGCTCGGTACCGTCATGTACGGCGAGAACCAGGAGGAGGTGTTCCTGGGCATGTCCATGCAGAGGCAGCAGAGCATCTCCGAGCAGACGGCGCAGAAGATCGATTCGGAGGTGCGTCGGCTCGTCGCCCACGGCTACGAAGAGGCGCGGCGGATCCTGACGGAGCGGCGCGATGCGCTCGAAGCCGTTGCCCAGGCGCTGCTTGAGCACGAGACGCTGACGGGCGACGAGGTCAGGCGGGTCATGGACGGCGGCACCATCGTCCGCGACCTTGAGCGACTCGCCCAAGGGCCCGACCGGCTCGGCCGTGCCGGCGGCCGGCAAATCCAAGAAGCGCGGCGAGGGCGAGGAGCCCTCCGGCGGCATGGAGCCTCAGCCGACCTGAGGCGGGCGCCAGGTTCATGAATCCAGGCGCTGCCGCACGCCGTTTGCGGCCTACGCAGGCCGGATGCGGCGTGTCAGGCAGCCGTCTGGCGATACGCTGGGAACTCGGCATGCCGCGAGACGCACAGCACTCACGACGCGCAAGCACACCGAAGCCGCAGCGCATCGTCGTCGTCGGCGGTGGGGCAGGCGGGCTGGAGCTCGCCACCCGCCTCGGCGACAAGCTCGGCCGACGCGGAAAAGCGCATGTGACGCTCGTCGACCGGCGGCGCACGCATCTGTGGAAGCCGCTGCTGCACGAGATCGCCGCCGGCAGCATGGATTTGGGCGTGCACGAGCTCGACTATCTGGCGCAGGCGCATTGGCATCACTTCACGTTCCGGCTGGGCGAGCTGACGGCATCGACCGGCCGGGCCGGATCGATCGAGGTCGGCCCCTATCATCGACGAGGACGGCCGGCCGGTGACCGAGGCGCGCCGCATCCCCTACGACACGCTGGTGATCGCCATCGGCAGCGGGACCAACGACTTCGGCACGCCGGGCGTTGCGGAGCACGCCATCGCCCTCGAACGGCCCGAGCAGGCGAAGCAATTTCACAGTCGTCTCGTCAATGCCTGCATCCGCGCCCAATCCCAGATCGGAGCCGCTGGCGCCGGGCCAGCTCAGCGTCGCCATCATCGGCGCCGGTGCGACGGGAACCGAGCTCGCCGCCGAGCTGCACAAGACGACGCGCCAGCTCGTCGCCTACGGCCTCGACCGCATCGATCCCGATCGCGACATCCGCATTCATCTGATCGAGGCGGCGCCGCGCATCCTGCCGCAACTGCCGGAGCGGCTGTCGAAGTCGGCGGGTGAGCTGCTCGAGAAACTCGGTGTCAGTGTCAGGACGGGAGCCCGGGTCGCTGCCGTCGATCCCGACGGGGGTGAGGCTCGCGACCGGCGAACAGGTTCCCGCCGAGCTTGTGGTCTGGGCTGCCGGTGTGCAGGCGCCGGAGATTTTGAAGGACATCGCGGGCCTGGAGACCACCCCCACTCATCAGCTCATGGTCCGGCCGACGCTGCAGACGACGCGCGACGACGACATCTTCGCCTTAGGCGATTGCGCCGCCTGTCCCTGGCCGGGCCACGACCGGCCGGTGCCGCCGAGGGCCCAGGCGGCCCACCAGCAGGCGTCGCATCTCTCCCGGCAGTTGAGGCGCAAGCTCAGGGGTGAGCCGCTGCAACCCTGGACCTACCGGGATTTCGGCTCGCTGGTCTCGCTCGGGGAGTATTCGACGGTCGGCAGCCTGATGGGCAAGCTCGTCGGCGGCAGCCTGTTCATCGAGGGGCTGTTCGCCCGCCTCATGTACAAGTCCCTCTACAAGATGCACGAGCTGGCGCTGCACGGGCCGGCGAAGGTCACGTTGGATACGCTGGCCAGGGCGATCACGCGGCGGACGGAGCCGGTCGTGAAGCTGCATTGAGCAGGTGTCCCGGACTGCGGCAATCCCACCATTTCCGGGGGTTGAGGGCTCGGGGAATTCGCCGCTACAGTCCGCGGTTCGAGCGCGTCGCCGACCCGCCCATCTCCGGTCCGGAGCTAACCAATGTCCGAGCTGCTGCTCGACTATCTGCCGGTCGCCATCTTCATCGCCATCGCCGGCGGTCTCGCCCTGGTGCTGATGATCGTGCCGTTCGTCATCGCGGTCCGCAACCCGGACCCCGAGAAGGTCTCCGCCTATGAGTGCGGCTTCCAGGCCTTCGACGACGCGCGCATGAAGTTCGACGTGCGCTTCTATTTGGTCTCGATCCTCTTCATCATCTTCGATCTCGAGGTGGCGTTCCTGTTTCCCTGGGCGGTGGCCTTCAAGGAGGTCGGCGGCGTCGGCTTCTGGTCGATGATGATCTTCCTCGCCGTGCTCACCATCGGCTTCATCTACGAGTGGCGGAAGGGAGCTCTGGAATGGGATTGATCCGGCCCGAGGGCGCCCTGGCGCCGGTGGCGACGTTCGAGCAGCCGGGCGAGGGCCGTACGGCCGCGCAACGCGCCAACGATCCCTATTTCGCCGAGATGAACGCCCGGCTCGCCGACAAGGGGTTCATTCTCACCTCGACCGACGACCTCATCAACTGGGCGCGCACCGGTTCGCTGATGTGGATGACGTTCGGCCTCGCCTGCTGCGCCGTCGAGATGATGCAGGCCTCCATGCCGCGCTACGACGTCGAGCGCTTCGGCTTTGCGCCGCGCGCCTCGCCCCGCCAGTCCGACGTCATGATCGTCGCCGGTACGCTGACCAACAAAATGGCGCCTGCGCTCCGCAAGGTTTACGACCAGATGCCGGAGCCGCGCTACGTGATCTCCATGGGCTCCTGCGCCAATGGCGGCGGCTACTACCACTATTCCTACGCCGTCGTGCGTGGCTGCGACCGCATCGTGCCGATCGACGTCTATGTGCCGGGCTGCCCGCCGACGGCGGAGGCGCTCATCTACGGCATCCTGCTGCTGCAGAAGAAGATCAGGCGCACGGGGACAATCACGAGGTAGGATTCGGCAGATCGGCAATCGGCAGGTCGGCAGTCGGGAAATGAGTAGGCCGACAGTAGGCAATCGGCAGTCGAGCCTGTGATGGATGAGATTGCATCGGAGATTCGGTCGTACCGTGATTTGCGCGTTTGGGCCGAGGCAATGGCGCTCGCCGAAGCGGCTTGCCGGTTGACTTTGCTGTTGCCCAAGTCGGAGCTCTACGGGTTCACTTCACAAATACGCCGGGCGAGTGCCTCAATTCCCGCGAACATCGCAGAAGGCTATGGCAGGGAAAGCAAGGGAGCCTACGTTCAGTTTCTCAGAATTTCACAGGGCTCCATCAAAGAGCTCGAAACGCATTTGCTACTTGCGGCGAGAATTGATCTCGTTGACGAGTTGGCAATCGAGCCGATCATGGTTCACTGTGAAACAGTCGGAAAGATGCTGCGAGGCTTGATCAAATCTCTCGACAAGAGCAATTCACAGCCTAGTTCTGCCGACTGCCGACACCGGTAACGAACATTGGAGCGATGTGCATGGCCGAGACGCTCGCGGATCTTAGGGCATATTGCGAATCGCGGTTCGGCGCGAACCTCGCTGGTGCGGTGGTCGCCTTCGATGAGCTGACGCTCGCCGTCAAACGCGAGGCGATCGTCGAGACGCTGGGGATGCTGCGTGACGATGCGCGCTCGCAGTTCCATGTCCTGATCGACATCTGCGGCGTCGACTGGCCGGCGCGGACGGAGCGGTTCGACGTCGTCTATCACCTGCTGTCGCCGCGGCTGAACCAGCGCATCCGCGTGAAGGTTACGACCGACGAGGACACGCCCGTGCCGAGCGCAGTCGATGTGTTCCCGGCCGCCAACTGGTTCGAGCGGGAGGCCTACGACATGTACGGTATCCTGTTTTCAGGGCATCCTGACCTCCGCCGCATGCTCACCGACTACGGCTTCCGCGGTCATCCGCTGCGCAAGGACTTTCCGCTCACCGGCCATGTCGAAGTCCGCTATGACGACGAGCGCAAGAAGGTCGTCTACGAGCCCGTGAAGCTGACGCAAGAGTTCCGGAGCGTTCGATTTCGAAAGTCCTTGGGAAGGGGTGGACTATCCTCTGCCGGGTGACGAAAAGGCTGGCAAACCCAGCTAGCTGGACAGGCCTCGGATAGGCTAGACTGGCCCCATGAACGCAAACCTCTTCACTCACGTCGACAAGGTGACTTTCTTCCAGCTTGCTCAAGAGATCGAGGGGCGGGTCGAGTATGTGCGGGGGCGGGTGATGCAGCAGCAAGGCGCAACGCTGAGGCACATTCAGATTGCCCAGAGCTTCAGGTCGATCCTGGAGCGACAGCTCGACGCCGCCGATTGGTTCGCTTGTAGCGGTGATCGGGCCGTCGAACTCGAAGATACGGTCCGCTATCCGGACGTTCTTCTCGAATGTACTGGCGCTCACCCAAAGAGCTTGTCCACGTCGGAACCGGTTCTGATCGTCGAAGTGCTCTCACCGAGTTCAACGGATCGCGATATCGATGTGAAATCTGCCGAATACCTCACCTTCCCGACACTTATTGCCTACATCGTCGCAAGCCAGGACGAGCCGGCGTGCTTTGTGTGGATGCGCGACGAGACCGGAGCGTTTCCAGCCGAGCCCATGACTGTCAAGGGCAAGCAGGAAACCATCGAAGTAGAGGCCCTCGGCGTCTCGCTCTCGCTCGCCGAAATCTATCAGCGCATGTAACCGAACTCGGCGACCACTCGCCACTCCACCAACTCGCGAAGAGAAAATGCCCGAAACCGACATCCGCAACTTCACGATCAACTTCGGCCCGCAGCATCCGGCCGCCCATGGCGTGCTCCGCCTCGTGCTCGAGCTCGACGGCGAGGTGGTCGAGCGCGTCGATCCGCATATCGGCTTGCTTGCATCGCGGCACCGAGAAGCTGATCGAGGCCAAGACCTATCTGCAGGCCATCCCCTATTTCGACCGGCTCGACTATGTCGCGCCGATGAACCAGGAGCATGCGTTCTGTCTCGCCATGGAGCGCCTGCTCGGCCTGGAAGTGCCCAAGCGCGGCCAGCTCATCCGCGTGCTCTATTCCGAGATCGGCCGGTTGCTCTCGCACATCCTCAACGTCACGACGCAGGCCATGGATGTCGGCGCGCTGACGCCCCCGCTCTGGGGCTTCGAGGAGCGCGAGAAGCTGATGGTCTTCTACGAGCGCGCCTCGGGCAGCCGCATGCACGCGGCCTACTTCCGGCCCGGCGGCGTGCACCAGGACCTGCCCCGCAAGCTCGTCGAGGACATCGCGAAATTCTGCGAGACGCATCCCGAAGGTTCTCGACGATATCGAGGGGCTGCTCACCGAGAACCGCATCTTCAAGCAACGCAATGTCGACATCGGCGTGGTCACGCTGGATGAGGCCTTCGCCTGGGGATTCTCGGGCGTGATGGTGCGCGGCTCGGGTGCCGCGTGGGATTTGCGCAAATCCCAACCCTACGAGTGCTATTCCGAATTGGACTTCGACATTCCAGTCGGCCGCAATGGCGACTGCTTCGATCGCTACTTGATCCGCATGCTCGAGATGCGCCAGTCGGTCCGCATCATGAAGCAGTGCTGCGAGAAGCTTTTGTCTGCCGAGGGCGCCGGGCCATTCGTCGCCGAGGACCACAAGATCGTGCCGCCCAAGCGCGCCGACATGAAGCGCTCGATGGAGGCGCTGATCCATCACTTCAAGCTCTACACCGAAGGCTTCCACGTGCCTGAGGGCGAGGTGTATGCGGCGGTCGAGGCGCCCAAGGGCGAGTTCGGCGTCTATCTCATCGCCGACGGCTCCAACAAACCCTACCGCTGCAAGATCCGCGCTCCGGGTTTCGCCCATCTGCAAGCCATGGATTTCATGAACCGCGGGCACATGCTGGCGGACGTCTCGGCGATCCTGGGGAGCCTCGATATCGTGTTCGGCGAGGTGGATCGGTAGGTGGGTGAACTTCCTCGCTGAATCAGCTAGACTGAAGCCATGACAGCGCACGTGAAACTTGCTCCAGAGCTGCAGCTCACCATCGAGGAGTTCCTCGCGTTCATGGAGTCGCGCCCAGACGGCGAACGGTGGGAGCTGATCGAGGGAGCTGCGGTCATGAACCCGTCGCCGACGAACTATCACCAGATCATTGTCGCAAATGTCGTGACTTTCCTCATGCTGGAGAAGCGAAGATTGGCCGCGAGCTGGCTACCGCTCCCCGGCATCGGCACCCGTGTGCCAGTCTCGAAGAACAGCCTCCCGCAACCTGATCTCATGGTGGAAGCAGAGCTTGGAGCCGATTCGCCCGTCAGTGACGAAGCGCTCATTCTCTTCGAGGTGTTGTCGAAATCGGACACGAAGGCAGATCAGGCTTGGCGACGCAAGGTCTACGCCAGCGTGCCGAATTGCGAGCACTACGTCACTGTCTCCATGAATGTCGCCGTGATGGTGGTCTATGACCGCGCCACGGGCTGGGAGCCGCGTGTGGTGAAGGGTATTGCGGAATCTTGCGATCTGCCCGCCATTGGCGTCAGCATTCCGCTCGCCGAAGCCTATCGGTATACGCCGCTAGGTGCTTGAGCGTTCGCCAATTTGCACCAATTGCGGCACCAAGCCTCTAGCCATCTCCCCGCCGACCCCTTAGAAGACGGACAGCTTCTCAAAGCCCGTTCGGGCCCCTGCCGAGACCGTCTCCCATGGCCGTCCGCCGCCTCTATCCAGACCAGCCCGACAGCTTCGCCTTCAGCGCGCAAAATCTCGCCTGGGCCAAGGCCAAGATGGCTGAGTATCCGCCGGGCAAGCAGGCCTCGGCCGTCATCCCGCTGCTGTGGCGGGCGCAGGAGCAGGAGGGCTGGGTCACCCGGCCGATGCTCGAGGCGATCGCCGCCATGCTCGACATGGCCGATATCCGGGTGCTGGAGGTCGCGACCTTCTACACGATGTTCCAGCTCGCCCCCGTCGGTGCTAAGGCGCACGTTCAAGTCTGCGGCACGACGCCCTGCATGCTGCGCGGTGCGGAGGGGATCAAAGACGTTTGCCGCCGCCGAATCCACGCCGAGCCGTTCCATCTGTCGGCCGATGGCGCGTTCTCTTGGGAGGAGGTCGAGTGCCTGGGCGCCTGCGTGAACGCGCCCATGGTGCTGATCGGCAAGGACCCTTACGAAGATTTGACGCCCGAGACCTTCGAGGAGGTGCTCGACGGCTTTGCCTCTGGCCGCCCGCCCAAGCCCGGCCCGCTGATCGATCGCCAGCTCTCGGCGCCTGAGGGCGGCGAGACGACGCTCACCGATCCCAGGCTGTTCGACGGCAGCGTCGTCGGCTCCTGGCGCAAGGCGTTCGAGGATCGCGAGCGCGGCAAGGCCGAGGCGACAGCCGCTGCCAAGGTGGTGCAGGCCCCGGCGCCAGCTACAACGCAAGTGCCACCACCGCTGGGCCCCGCAGCCAAACCGTAAGCTCCACCTGCGGCGGCTGCCGCGGCCGTGACAATTGCCGGTCCTGCTACGGGTGACATTCCGGCGCTGTTGAAAGCGCCGCGCGACGGCAAGGCGGACGATCTCAAGCTCAACTGAGGCATTGCCGAGATGCTCGAGAAGCGGATGAACGATCTCGGCAACTGGCATTTTTCGCAGGCCGCCGCCTGGCCCCCCAAGCAAGCCGGCTGGTTCGAGCAGAAAATGCCTGGATTCACTGGCCGCATCGAGCGCGACAAGTGGATCGAACAGTGTGCCAAGCGGGCCAGCCGCTGGAGGCCGGCATGCAATGTCGGCGAGCGGCCGAAAGGTTGAGGCCTGTCACCTGACCAATTCGTCCGGTCGCCGGGCTGCCCGCTCAGCGGCGGCCCCCGATTGCTAGGCGATCGCGAATCGGCCACAGCAAACGCCAGGAAGCGGTGGCGGCTGGGCGGACCGGCGGTGGCGTTCTCCAATGGGGAAGCGGGCGTGGCAGCACCGGCGGGCGGCGAACTGTATATTCCTGCCCAGAAGCACTGGCTGCGCCAGTATCATCTGTCGCGAAAGCCGCCGTTGCGCTCGGGGTGGCAGCGACAGGAGACCATCGGCGGTGTGACGCTGACGCTCTATCGGGGCGCCGAAGCCATTGCCGTCTTCGACCGCGAGCGGCGCCCCGTCGGCGCCTTCATCGGCACGGTGGTCGATATCGACCGCAAGGCTGTGGTCCGCGCGCCGTTGGCCATCGATGACGCCATCACCGCCGGCAATGCCAGCGGCATCATCGAGCGGTTCATCTACAGGTTCGGTGGCTGCTGGGCGTTCGCCTGTGGCGTCGATGGCGTCGAGCGGCTCTATCTCGATGCCGACGGCACCATGACGCCGGTGTTCGACCCCGATCAGCAGGCGGTTGGCGCCTCCACCGGCTTGCTGCTCGACGACGATGCCTACCGAGCCCGCTTCGATGACGACCTTTACGCAAGCCTCAACGTCGCCGCCGAGGGCTGGGTGCCGGCCGGTCTCACCCCCCACCGCGGCGTCGAGCGGCTGCTCGCCAACCACTATCTCGACCTCAAGACGTGGAAACCGGTCCGCCACTGGCCGGTCGACGAATTCAAATGGACCGCCAACTCGCGCAGTCACAGCGTCCGCATTGCCGAGATCGTCCGCGATAGCGGTGCCGCCGCCTTGGCGGAAGGGCGGGTTGTCACGGCCCTGACCGGTGGCAGCGACACCCGCTATCTAATGGCGGCGTTCCGCCCGTTCATCGGCGACCTCGACTTCGTGACCGTCGGCGCGCCGGTAGCCCATCGCGATGTGGTGCTGGCGGGCCGGCTCGCGACGCTCGCCGGCCTGCGTCATCGGGTGTTGCCGTTTGTGCCGGCGAACGTCGAGGAGCAGCGCCAATGGCACTATCTGGCGAGCCATGCGGTCACCGGCGCCAACATGATCAATCATCCGTCGATCCGGCCGCTCGCCGAATACAAATGGTTTGCTGGCGGCCTTGCCGGGGAAGTCGGGCGCGCCACCTACTGGCGGCCGACCGATACCGAAACGATGACCATCGATGCGGCGACGATCGTGCCGCGCTTCGGCATGAAGCCCCATCCGCTCGTTACCGACCGGGTGGCAGCTTGGCTGGAGCCGATCCGCGACCTCAATCCGCTGACTATCCTCGACCTCGCCTTCATCGAGCTGCGGATGTGCACCTGGGGATTTTCACAGCAGTTCGCCGATTCCATCGTTCCCCACCTCTACCCGATGATCCACCGCGAAGCGTTCCGGCTGATGCTCGAACTGCCGCCGGAGGCGAAACGCCGAAAAGCGCTTATCAGCGATGGTATCGAGGCGCTGTGGCCGGAATTGCTGACGGTGCCGATCAACCGCTATGGCGACTATCGCGACCAGCTGACGAAGTTGCGCAAGCTCACCGACCTGCGTCTCGTCGCCAAGAAGCTGCGTCAGAAGTTCGGATGAGCGGCAGGCCGGCCAGCATCGGCGATGTCATTGCCGAGCGCGGGGCTCGCGCCAACAACTACGACTTCATCCGGCTCGTCGCCGCGACGCTCGTGCTCGTGTCGCACGCTTTCCCGCTGACCACTGGCGACAATGACAGCGAACCATTGTGGTGGTTGACGCGAGGTCAGGCGCCGCTCGGTTCCCTTGCGGTCGGTGTCTTCTTCTTCGTCAGCGGTCTGCTCGTCACACAGAGCTACGAGCGGAGTACAGGCGTCTTGAACTTTGCTTGGAAGCGGGCGCTGCGCCTCTTCCCGGGATTGGTCGTGGTGGTGCTGCTGACGGTCTTCGTCCTCGGGCCGATCATGACGTCCCTCTCACTCGGTGACTATCTGTCCAGCCTGGGCACCTGGGACTATTTGCAGAACGCGGTGCTGCGGACACGTGACCATCTGCCCGGGGTGTTCGAGACGGTCCCCTTCGCGCGCGCCGTCAACGGGAGCCTCTGGACCCTTCCCTACGAGGTCCGCTGCTACGTCGTCGTCGCAGGACTGGGGATGCTCGGGCTGCTCTCCTGGCGCGTGACGGCGCTGCTGCTGCTGGCGAGCCTGACGATCAGCATCGCCTTCATCGCCTATCCCGAAGCCTTGCGCGGCATGCCTGGGGCCGCGGTCCTTCGGCATTCCGCCGACTTGTTCGGCTTTTTCGGCGTCGGCATGTTGTGCTGGCTGCGCCGCGACGTGGCTCCGACCGGCTTGTTTCCCTTGCTGGCGGGCGGCCTATTGCTGCTTGCCGCGACGCAGACGCCGGTCTTTGTCCCCCTGTCGGCCATCGCGGCTGGCCTGATCATCCCCCCGCTCGCCTATTGGGAAGCCGATTGGCCCCGCCGCGTCACGGCCACGGGCGACTGCTCCTATGGCCTCTATCTCTATGCCTTTCCCATCCAACAGGCGATGGTGGCCCTCTGGCCGGCCCCGCCCTCCTGGTGGCTCAACATCCTCGTCGCTGCGCCGGTCACGCTGCTCCTGGCCGTCCTGTCGTGGCATTTTGTCGAGCGGCCCCTGCTTGCATTAAAAACGCCCGCCGCTAAAACCTCCTCACCGACCGCAGCCTCCGTCCGAATCGGCGGGCAGGCGACGTAACCGGGCCCGTGGGAAGGTCCGGCAGAGGATTGCCTCATGCTCCACGACAAGGACCGGATTTTCACGAACCTCTACGGTCGTCACGACTGGGGGCTCGAGGGAGCCCTCAAGCGCGGCTGCTGGGATGGCACGAAGACCTTCATCGACAAGGGGCACGACTGGATTGTCGAGGAGATCAAAGCTTCGGGTCTCAGGGGCCGGGGCGGCGCGGGCTTTCCGACCGGCCTCAAATGGTCGTTCATGCCCAAGAGCGATCCGCGCCCGAGCTACCTCGTCGTCAATGCGGACGAATCGGAGCCCGGCACCTGCAAGGATCGCGAAATCCTGCGGCATGATCCGCATCTCCTGATCGAGGGCTGCTTGCTCGCGTCCTTCGCGATGCGCGCGCACGCCTGCTACGTCTATGTGCGCGGCGAGTTCATTCGCGAGCGCGAGAACTTCGAGGCGGCCGTCCGGCAGGCCTACGACGCGCGCCTCATCGGCCAGAACAACGTCCACGGCTGGGACTTCGACCTCATCGTCCATCACGGCGCCGGCGCCTATATCTGCGGCGAGGAGACGGCGTTGCTCGAAAGCCTCGAGGGCAAAAAGGGCCAGCCGCGCATGAAGCCGCCGTTCCCGGCCAATGTCGGGCTCTATGGCGCGCCCACCACCGTCAACAACGTCGAGAGCATCGCGGTCGCCGGCACGATCCTGCGCCGGGGCGCGCCCTGGTTCGCCGGCCTCGGCAAGCCCAACAACACCGGCACGAAGCTCTTCTGCATCTCCGGCCACGTCAACAAGCCGTGCACGGTGGAAGAGGAGATGGGCATCCCCTTCCGCGAGCTGATCGACCGGCATGCCGGTGGCGTTCGCGGCGGCTGGGACAATCTGCTCGCCGTCATTCCCGGCGGCTCGTCCGTGCGCTGCCTTCCCGCGCCGCAATGCGGGGAAGACCTGACGATGGATTTCGACAGCCTGATGAAGCTGAAGTCCGGCCTCGGCACGGCGGCCGTCATCGTCATGGACAAGTCGACCGACATCATCGCGGCGATCGCGCGTCTCGCCTATTTCTACAAGCACGAGAGCTGCGGCCAGTGCACGCCCTGCCGCGAAGGGGCGGGCTGGATGTGGCGCGTGATGGAGCGGCTCGTCAAGGGCGAGGCCGAGAGCCGCGAGATCGATCTGCTCGCGAATGTCACGCGCCAGATCGAGGGCCATACGATCTGCGCGTTGGGCGATGCGGCGGCCTGGCCGATCCAGGGCCTCATCACCCATTTCCGCCCCGTCATCGAGGAGCGGATCGCGGCGCGCAAGTCGCGGCAGCGGCAGGCGGCGGAGTAGGGGCATGCACCTCGCCCAGCTCAACATCGGCCGCTTCCGCTATCCGACGGACGATCCGCGGATGGCCGAGTTCATGGACAACCTCGACCGCGTCAACGGCCTCGCCGAGCGTGCGCCGGGGTTCGTCTGGCGCTTGAAGGGCGACAACAACAACGCGACCGAGTTCCGCCTCGGCGACGGCTACGCCGTCAATCTCTCGGTCTGGGCGACGGCGAAGGCCCTGGAGGAGTTCGTCTTCAAGACCGTGCACGTCCGCTTCTACAAAAAGCGCGAGGCCTGGTTCGACCTGATGGAGAAGCCGCACTTCGTGATGTGGTGGGTGCCCGGAAGGTCATCTGCCGACGCTCGATGAGGCAGGCAGCCCGGCTCGCTGACTACGAGGCGAACGGAGCAAGCGAGCGCGCCTTCGGCTGGGCCGAGGTGATGGATGATGCCCGCCTCAGGGAGGCTCGCTGCGCATGATGCGGCAAGTTTCCACGAAGTATGATGTTTCCAAGCGTGAGCTGGGGGTCAGACCCTGCGGGTCTGACCCCGGTTCGCAGTCAGCATGTAGGGTCAGACCCGCAGGGTCTGACCCTCGTCGGTCGGCCGCAACCGTCGCCTCCGCGCCAGCCAATCGAGTCCCCTGATGCCCAAG
This sequence comes from uncultured Alphaproteobacteria bacterium, assembly GCA_963741525.1. Lineage (GTDB taxonomy): Bacteria > Pseudomonadota > Alphaproteobacteria > Rhizobiales > Hyphomicrobiaceae > JANNSX01. Next base: position 106,861 of record CAVUIW010000027.1, on the reverse strand, counting down.
CTCAACATCGACGGCACCGAGTACGAGTTCGAGAACGGCACGACGCTGATCCAGGCGTGCGAGCAGGCGGGCGTCGAGATCCCGCGCTTCTGCTTCCACGAGCGCCTGTCGATCGCCGGCAACTGCCGCATGTGCCTGATCGAGGTGGTGGGCGGGCCGCCCAAGCCGCAAGCCTCCTGCGCCATGACGGTCAACGATCTGCGCCCCGGCAAGAACGGCGAAACCCCGATGATCCGCACCAACTCCGAGATGGTGCTGAAGGCGCGCCACGGCGTCATGGAATTCCTGCTCATCAATCATCCGCTCGATTGCCCGATCTGCGATCAGGGCGGCGAATGCGACCTGCAGGACCAGTCGATGGCCTTCGGCATCGACAGCACCCGCTACATCGAGAACAAGCGGGCGGTCGAGGACAAGTATCTGGGCCCGCTCGTCAAGACCTCGATGACGCGCTGCATCCAGTGCACGCGCTGCGTCCGCTTCATGACCGAGGTGGCAGGCGTCGAAGAACTCGGCGCCACCGGCCGCGGCGAGGACATGGAGATCACGAGCTATCTCGAAGCCGGGCTCTCCTCGGAGATGTCGGCCAATGTCATCGATCTCTGTCCCGGTCGGCGCGTTGACCTCGAGGCCGAACGCGTTCCAGGCGCGGTCCTGGGAGTATCGCAAGACCGAGACGATCGATGTCATGGACGCGCTGGGCTCGGCGATCCGGGTCGACAGCAGAGGGCCAGAGGTCGTGCGCATCCTTCCCCGCACGAACGATGCGATCAACGAGGAATGGATTTCGGATAAGACGCGCTACGTCGCCGATGGCTTGCGGACGCAACGCCTCGACAAGCCCTACATCCGCGAGGGCGGCCGGCTCAAGCCCGCGAGCTGGGATCAGGCGCTGAAGCTCGTCGCCGACAAGCTCGCGAGCACGCCCGCCGATCGCATCGGCGCCATCGCCGGCGATCTCGCGGCCGCCGAGGACATGTTCGCGCTGAAGGCGCTGCTCGGCGGCTTGGGAGTGAACAATCTCGATTGCCGGCAGGACGGCGCAAGGCTCGATCCGGCAGCTGGGCCGCGCGAGCTACCTCTTCAACGCGACCATCGAGGGCATCGAGGCCGCCGATGCGATCCTCCTCATCGGCACCAATCCGCGCCTGGAAGCCCCAGTGCTCAATGCGCGCATCCGGAAGCGCTGGCGTCAGGGCGGCTTGAGCGTCGGCCTCATCGGCGCGGCGGCCGATTTGACCTACGATCATCTCGCACCTCGGCCATGGACCCGAGGCGCTGATCGGTCTCATCGATCAGGCGGGCGGGTTCGCGGACACGCTGCGCAACGCCAAGCGGCCGATGGTGATCGTCGGTCCGGCCGCGCTCGCGCGGGCGGACGGTCAGGCCGTGTTGATCGGCGGCGGCGCGGCTCGCCACGAGCCTGCCGGCGTCAGAGGGCTGGAACGCGTTCAACGTGCTCCACACCGCCGCGAGCCGGGTCGCGGGCCTCGATCTCGGCTTCGTGCCTGGCGCAGGCGGTCTCGATGCCGCCGGCATGGTCGCTGCAGCCGGCGCGGGCGGGCTCGACGTGCTCTATCTCCTCGGCGCCGACGAGATCGAGACGGGCGCGCTGGGCAAAGCCTTCGTCATCTACCAGGGCAGCCACGGCGATCGCGGCGCGCACCGTGCCGATGTCGTGCTCCCGGCGGCCGCCTACACCGAGAAGTCGGCCACCTACGTCAACACGGAAGGGCCGCGCACAGATGACGACGCGGGCCGTCTTCCCGCCCGGCGAGGCGAAGGAGGATTGGGCGATCGCGCGCGCACTCTCGGGCGTCATGGGCAAGCCGCTGCCGTTCGATAACATCGATGCATTGCGCAAGGCGATGTATCGCGGCAACGCCGAGCTTGATGCGGATCGGGGCGGTCGCCACCGAGGATCAGGGGGCGATCAAGAAACTCGCCGCTGGCGCTGCCAGCCTCGACCGCGCGCCGTTCGGCAGCGCCATCGGCGACTTCTACCTCACCAACCCGATCGCCCGCGCCTCCAAGGTGATGGGCGAGATGAGCCGCTTCCGCCAGGGGCGTCTCGCCGAGGCGGCGGAGTAGGGGGTATGGGGATCGCGATCATGGCCGGCATCGCGGCGCAGGGGGGCGTGACGGGTACGCGCTCCCGTTGCTATGACACGGCCGCGCCGAGGGAATCGGGCATTTGGCTGCGACTGACGGGAGCGACCGGCACCCATGGGTGAGTTCTGGGACAACACGCTCTGGCCGATCCTCACGCATCCCGTGACGCTCTCGGCTATTCAGAGCGTCGTGCTCATCGTCGTCGCTGCTGCTCGTCATCGCCTATCTGCTGCTGATGGACCGCAAGGTCTGGGCCGCCGTGCAGATGCGGCGCGGCCCCAACGTCGTCGGCGCCTTCGGCCTGCTGCAATCCTTCGCCGATCTCCTGAAGTTCGCCTTCAAGGAGCCGCTGATCCCGGCCGGCGCCGACAAGTTCGTGTTCCTGCTGGCGCCGCTCGTGACAACGACGACGGCGCTCGCCGCCTGGGCGGTGGTGCCGGTCGCCGACGGCTGGGCGGTCGCCGATCTCAATGTCGGCATCCTCTACATCTTCGCCATCTCCTCGCTCGGCGTCTACGGCATCATCATGGGCGGCTGGGCGTCGAACTCGAAGTATCCGTTCCTGGGCGCGCTGCGCTCGGCGGCGCAGATGGTCTCCTACGAGGTCTCGATCGGCTTCGTCATCATCACCGTGCTGCTCTGCGTCGGCTCGCTCAACCTGTCGTCGATCGTCTCGGCGCAGACGAACGGGCTCGCGAGCTGGGTGGGGCTGCCCTGGCTCTCCGTTCCTCAACTGGTACTGGCTGCCGCTGTTCCCGATGTTCGTCATCTTCTTCATCTCGGCGCTCGCCGAGACGAACCGGCCGCCGTTCGATCTGCCCGAAGCCGAGTCCGAGCTCGTCGCCGGCTTCATGGTCGAGTACTCGTCCACGCCCTATCTCCTCTTCATGCTCGGCGAGTATGTGGCGATCGTCACCATGTGCGCGCTGACGACGGTCTTGTTCCTCGGCGGCTGGCTGCCGCCGCTCGACATCGCGCCGTTCAACTGGATCCCCGGCATCTTCTGGTTCGTCGCCAAGGTCGTGTTCGTCTTCTTCATGTTCGCCATGGTGAAGGCGATGGTGCCGCGCTATCGCTACGACCAGCTGATGCGGCTCGGCTGGAAGGTGTTCCTGCCACTCTCGCTCGCCATGGTCGTCGTCGTCGCCGGCGTCCTGCACTACGGAGGGCTCGCGCCATGACACCGCAACTCTGGGGCGTAATCATCGGTTTCCTCGTCGGCCTCGTGATGATGCGCATTCATCGCCGGCAGGCGGCTCGGAAGCGCGATGAAAGCGAGGGTGGGCAGACGGCTGTGCTCAATGCGGCGGCAGTCTTGAGCCCGCTGATCTGGGCCGGTATCGGCTGGCTGGTCATCCCGTTCCTACTCCCGCAAGCGCCTTAAGGAGGAGTTGATCGATGTCACTCGCGACCGGCGTGCGCTCGCTCTTCCTCACCGAGTTCGTCTCGGCCTTCTTCCTCACCATGCGCTACTTCTTCGCGCGCAAGTCGACGCTCGATTATCCATTCGAGAAGGGGCCGCTCTCGCCCCGCTTCCGCGGCGAGCATGTGTTGAGGCGTTATCCCAATGGCGAGGAGCGCTGCATCGCCTGCAAGCTCTGCGAGGCGATCTGCCCGGCCCAGGCCATCACCATCGAGGCGGGACCGCGCCGCAACGACGGCACCAGGCGCACGACCCGCTACGACATCGACATGGTGAAGTGCATCTATTGCGGGCTTTGCCAGGAGGCCTGTCCGGTCGACGCCATCGTCGAGGGGCCGAACTTCGAGTTCGCGACGGAAACGCGCGAGGAACTCTACTACAACAAGGAGCGCCTGCTCGCGAACGGCGATCGCTGGGAAAAGCAGATCGCCCAGAACCTCGCGCTCGACGCGCCGTACCGGTGAGGGTGAGCATGTTCGGCAGTCGGCATTCGGCAATCGGCAATCGTGAAGTAGCGGTGCCGCGACTCGGCACCCGACTGCCGGCTGCCGATTGCCGACTGCCGCACGGGGGCAAACGATGATCCTCCAGGCGATCTTCTTCTACATCTTCGCCGCCGTGCTCATTTTCTCGGCGCTGGCGGTGATCTGGGCCAAGAACCCCGTGCACTCCGTGCTGTTCCTGATCCTCGCCTTCTTCAATGCGGCGGGCCTCTTCGTTCTGTTGGGCGCCGAGTTCCTGGCGATGATCCTCGTCGTCGTCTATGTCGGCGCGGTGCTCGTGCTGTTCCTGTTCGTCGTCATGATGCTCGACGTTGATTTCGCGGCGTTGCGGGCGGGCTGGATCAAGAATTGCGCCTCTGGGCGTCGCTGATCGGCGTCGTACTTGCCGTCGAGCTCATCTCGTTCCTCGCCTACTGGGCGATCGGCGCGGGTAACAGCGCGCGGCTTGCGGCGCCGACGCCGGATCTTGCGACCACCAGCATCTCGAACACCGAGGCGCTCGGGCGCATCCTCTACACCGACTATCTCTTCTACTTCGAGGTCGCGGGCCTGATCCTGCTCATCGCCATGATCGGCGCCATCGTGCTGACGCTGCGCCACAAGGAAGGCGTCAAACGCCAGGACATCGGCCGCCAGGTCGGCCGCCGCCCGGCACTCGCCGTCGAGATGGTGAAGCTCAAGATCCGGCGAGTCGCGCGTGCCGAAGGAGGGGGTGAGGCGATGATGGAGATCACGCTCGGCCACTACCTCACCGTTGCCGCGATCCTCTTCACGATCGGCATCTTCGGCATCTTCCTGAACCGCAAGAACGTCATCGTCATCCTGATGTCGATCGAGCTGATGCTGCTCGCCGTCAACATCAACCTTGTCGCCTTCTCCGCGCACCTGGGCGATCTCGTCGGCCAGGTGTTTGCGCTGTTCGTGCTGACGGTCGCGGCGGCCGAAGCCGCCATCGGCCTGGCCATCGTCGTCGTCTACTTCCGCAACCGCGGGTCCATCGCGGTTGAGGACATCAACATGATGAAGGGGTGAGAGGGAGGGAGTAGGGAATAGGGAGTTGGGAGTAGGGGAAGTGGTCCAGTCCTATCGGGATCTCATCGTGTGGCAGAAGGCCATGGCACTTGCCGCAACCTGCTACCTCGAGACGAAGCCGTTTCCCCGCTCGGAAGTTTACGGAATGACTAGTCAGATCCGCAGGTCGGCCGCATCAATCCCGGCCAACATCGCGGAGGGGAACGGACGCGAAAACACAGGTTCTTACATTCATGCGCTGCGAATTTCTCAGGGGTCTCTGAAAGAATTGGAGACCCATGTGCTGCTCGCGAACACGGTCGAACTGATGACGAAGAAGAGCGCTGACGAGTTGCTGGCGAAATGTGACGAGGTCGGACGCCTCTTGCGTGCTTTGATCCGTTCGCTGCAGGAGCGAGAGGCTGCAAAATGACCTACTCCCAACTCCCTACTCCCTACTCCCTGGAGCGGAGCAGATGATCTACCAAGCCATCCTCTTCCTCCCGCTCATCGGCGCCATCATCGCCGGCTTCTTTGGCCGCATGATCGGCGCGCGCGCGTCCGAGATCGTGACGACGCTGTTCCTGCTGATCGCGGCCGTGCTTGTCCTGGGTCGTCTTCATCGGCGTCCTCCAGGGCGAAGGAGGCCACGAGGGCGCGGAGAAGATCGAGCTCGTGCAACTGGCTCACCTCCGGCACGCTCGAGGTTGTCCTGGGGCATTCGCGTCGATACGCTGACGGCGGTCATGCTCGTCGTCGTCAACACCGTCTCGAGCCTCGTGCATCTCTATTCCATCGGCTACATGGCCGAGGACCCGCACCGTCCCCGCTTCTTCGCCTATCTCTCGCTCTTCACCTTCGCCATGCTCATGCTGGTGACGAGCGACAACCTCCTGCAGATGTTCTTCGGCTGGGAGGGCGTCGGCCTCGCCTCATATCTGCTGATCGGCTTCTGGTATCACAAGCCCGAGGCCAACGCGGCCGCCATCAAGGCCTTCATTGTCAACCGCGTCGGCGACTTCGGCTTCGCGCTCGGCATCTTCGGCGTGTTCGCCATCTTCGGCTCGATCGATCTCGACACGATCTTCGCCGCCGCCGCCGGCCATGGCCGGCAAGCCCATGCATTTCCTCTCCTGGGAATTCGATACGCTGACGGTGCTCTGCCTGCTCCTCTTCATGGGCGCCATGGGCAAGTCGGCGCAGTTCCTGCTGCACACCTGGCTGCCGGACGCCATGGAAGGCCCGACGCCGGTCTCGGCCCTGATCCACGCCGCGACCATGGTGACGGCCGGCGTCTTCATGGTGGCGCGGCTCTCGCCGCTTGTTCGAGCACGCCCCTGTCGCGCTCGAGGTCGTGACCTTCATCGGCGCCACCACCGCCTTCTTCGCGGCGACCATCGGTCTCGTGCAGAACGACATCAAGCGCGTCATCGCCTATTCGACCTGCTCGCAGCTCGGCTACATGTTCGTCGCTTGCGGCGTCGGCGCGTACGGGGCGGGCATCTTCCACCTCTTCACGCACGCCTTCTTCAAGGCGCTGCTGTTCCTGGGCGCTGGCTCCGTCATCCACGCCATGCATCACGAGCAGGACATCCGCAACATGGGCGGGCTTCGCGCGAAGATCCCGCTCACCTGGGCGCTGATGCTGATCGGCACGGTGGCGCTCACCGGCCTCGGCATTCCCGGCGTCATCGGCACCGCCGGCTTCTACTCGAAGGACATGATCATCGAGACGGCCTTCGCCGCGCACTCGGGCGTTGCGAGCTACGCCTTCTGGCTCCTCGTGATCGCCGCCTTCATGACCTCCTTCTATTCCTGGCGGCTGATGTTCCTGACCTTCCACGGCAAGACCCGCGCCGATCACCACACCTACGACCACGCGCATGAGAGCCCCTGGGTGATGCTGGTGCCGCTGATCATCCTGGCCGCCGGTGCGCTGCTCGCCGGCATCCTCTTCGTCGAGTATTTCGTCGGCCACGAGTACGCGCACTTCTGGGGCAAGAGCCTCTTCACGGGCGCTGAGAACCACATCCTCGAGGAGGCCCATCACGTGCCGCTGCTCGTGAAGTGGGCGGCCTTCATCATGATGGCGGCGGGCTTTGGCCTCGCCTACCTCTTCTACATCGTCTCGCCCGGCATGCCGGTGGCGCTCGCCCGCGCCTTCAGACCGATCTACCTGTTCCTCCTGAACAAGTGGTACTTCGACGAGCTCTACGATTGGCTGTTCGTGCGCCCCGCGCATTGGATCGGCCGCAAGCTCTGGAAGACCGGCGATGGCGCCATCATCGACGGGCTCGGGGCCGACGGCATTTCCGCCCGCGTGCTCGACGTCACCGGCAAGGTCGTCAAGCTGCAATCGGGCTTCGTCTACACCTACGCCTTCGTCATGCTGATCGGCGTGACGGCGATCGCCACCGCCTTCATCATGAGCGACGAGCTGCGACAGACGATCCTGCAACTCGTCGGCCGGGGGCACTGAGCCATGATGAGCTGGCCCATCCTCTCCCTCGTCACCTTCCTGCCGCTGGCGGGCGCCGTGCTGATGCTCGTCGCCGTGCGCGGCGATGACGCGGCGGCCAAGCGCAACGCCCGCTGGATCGCGCTCTGGACGACGCTGCTCACCTTCCTCGTCTCGCTCCTCATCTGGCGCGACTTCGATGCCGCCAACGCCGGCTTCCAGTTCGTCGAGGAGGCGGCCTGGCTCGGCGGCGGCATCACCTACAAGATGGGCGTCGACGGCATCTCGATGCTGTTCGTCATCCTCACCACCTTCCTGATGCCGATCTGCATCCTGGCGAGCTGGCGGTCGATCGAGGAGCGCGTCAAGGAATACATGATCGCCTTCCTCGTGCTCGAGACGCTGATGATCGGCGTCTTCTGCGCGCTCGATCTCGTGCTGTTCTATCTCTTCTTCGAGGGCGGCCTCATTCCGATGTTCCTGATCATCGGCATCTGGGGCGGCAAGCGGCGCGTCTATGCGAGCTTCAAGTTCTTCCTGTTCACGCTGCTCGGCTCGGTGCTGATGCTGCTGGCGCTGATGGCGATCTACTGGACGGCGGGCACGACCGACATTCCGGCGCTGCTCGAGCCCGGCAAGATCCCGGCCTCGATGCAGACCTGGCTCTGGATCGCCTTCTTCGCCTCCTTCGCCGTCAAGATGCCGATGTGGCCGGTGCACACCTGGCTTCCCGACGCGCACGTCGAAGCCCCGACCGCCGGCTCCGTCATCCTCGCCGGCATCCTGCTTGAAGATGGGCGGCTACGGCTTCCTGCGCTTCTCGATCCCGATGTTCCCGCTCGCCTCCGAGCAGTTCGCACCCTTCGTCTTCGCGCTGTCGGTGATCGCCATCATCTACACCTCGCTGGTGGCGCTGGCGCAGGAGGACGTGAAGAAGCTCATCGCCTACTCGTCGGTGGCCCATATGGGCTTCGTCACCATGGGCGCCTTCACCTTCACCATGCAGGGCATCCAGGGCGGCATCTTCCAGATGCTCTCGCACGGCATCGTCTCGGCCGCGCTGTTCCTGTGCGTCGGCGTCGTCTACGACCGCATGCACACGCGCGAGATCGCGGCCTATGGCGGGCTCGTCAACCGCATGCCGGCCTACGCCTTCTGCTTCATGGTGTTCACGCTGGCCAATGTCGGCATGCCCGGCACCAGCGGCTTCGTCGGCGAGTTCCTGGCGCTGTTGGGGGCCTTCAAGGCCAACACCTGGGTGGCGTTCCTGGCGACCACCGGCGTCATCCTGTCGGCGGCCTACGCACTCTACCTCTATCGGCGCGTGATCTTCGGCAAGCTCGAGAAGGCCAATCTCAAAGACATCATGGACATGAACGGCCGCGAGATCGCCTTCATGGCGCCGCTCGTCGTGCTGACGATCCTGTTCGGCATTTATCCCTCGCCGATCCTCGACGTGACGGCGGCAGCCGTCGAGAAGCTCATCGCCGACTACGAGACGGGCCTGAAGCTCGCGAAGGCCGCGACGCTGGCGCTGGCCGAGTAGGAGAGACCAATGGATTCCTCGCTCAGCGATCTCTCCGCCCTCACCCCCGAGATCGGTCTCGTCGTGACCGCGATGGCGCTGTTGATGCTCGGCGCCTTCCGCCGCGAGGAGGCGGGCAGAATTGTCAATTGGCTCGCCATCATCACGCTCGCCGGCACCGCGGCGATGATCGGGCTTTCGGAGGCGCCGGCCTCGACGCTGTTCCGCGGCAGCTTCATCGACGACGGCTTCGCGCGCTTCATGAAGGTGCTGGTGCTGTTGGGCGGCGCGGCGACGCTGCTCATGTCGTTCGAGTATCTGAAGTCCGCCAAGATCCTCAAGTTCGAGTTGCCGGTGCTCGTGCTGCTGTCCACCACCGGCATGATGATGATGATCTCGGCCGGCAGCCTCATCGCGCTCTATCTCGGCCTCGAGATGCAGTCGCTCGCGCTCTACGTCATCGCCGCGTTCCAGCGCGACGCGGTCAAATCGAGCGAGGCGGGCCTCAAATACTTCGTGCTGGGTGCGCTGTCGTCCGGCATGCTCCTCTACGGCGCCTCGCTCGTCTATGGCTTCACCGGCTCGACGGAGTTCTCGGCGATCGCGCAAGCTGCCGTGCCGCCGGCGGACGGCGCGCGCATCCCGGTTGGCCTGGTGTTCGGCCTCGTCTTTGTGCTGGCGGGCCTCGCCTTCAAGATCGCGGCCGTGCCGTTTCACATGTGGGTGCCGGACGTCTACGAGGGCGCGCCGACGCCGGTGACGGCCTTCTTCGCGGCAGCTCCCAAGATCGCCGCCATGGCGCTGTTGCTGCGGACCGTCTTCGACGCTTTCCCCGGCATCATCCCGCAATGGCAGAGCATCATCGTTTTCCTCGCCATCGCCTCCATGCTGCTCGGCGCGTTCGCCGCCATCGGCCAGACGAACATCAAGCGGCTGATGGCCTACTCCTCGATCGGCCATATCGGCTATGCGCTGGTCGGGCTCGCGGCGGGAACGACCGAGGGCATCCGCGGCGTGCTGATCTATCTCGCGATCTATCTCGTCATGACGCTCGGCACCTTCGCCGCCATCCTGTCGATGCGGCGCGAGAAGGGAATGGTCGAGGAGATCGATCAGCTTTCGGGTCTGGCGCGGACGAACTTGCCGATGGCGGCCATTCTAGCGGCGCTGCTGTTCTCGCTCGCCGGCATTCCACCGCTCGCCGGCTTCTGGGCCAAGTGGTACGTGTTCTTGCCCGCCATCGGGGCCGGCTACTACGAGCTCGCCGTCATCGGTGTCATCGCCAGCGTCATCGGCGCCTACTACTATCTGCGCATCATCAAGATCATGTTCTTCGATGCGGCAGCCGAGCCCTTCCTGCCGATGCCTGGCCTGACGAAGCTCGTCTACGGGCTGTCGGGCCTCTTCGTGCTGCTCTACGTCGTCTATCCGGCGCCGCTGGTCGCTGCCGCCGAGGCGGCGGCGAAATCCCTCTTCTGACGTGGCGAAGAGTGGCATCCGCATTGAAACGGTCGAGACCATCGTCTCGACGAACGCCGAGCTGATGCGCCGCGCGACCCTTGGCGAGACAGGTCCGCTGTGGCTGCGTGCCGACCGGCAGACGGGCGGCAAGGGCCGGGGCGGGCGCAACTGGTCATCGCCACCCGGCAATCTCTACGCCTCGCTCCTCACTCGCCTCGTCGTGCCGCCCGAGCGCGCTTCCGAGCTGTCGCTGGTCGCCGGCGTGGCGCTGCATACGGTGATCGCACAGCTCCTGCCGCACGAGGCGGCGACCGGACGGCTCTATCTCAAGTGGCCGAACGATTTGCTGCTCGACGCCGGGAAACTCGCTGGCATCCTGATCGAGACCTCGATCACCGCCAACCAACCCGGTATCACCGCCGTCATCGGCATCGGCGTCAACGTCACCTCGCACCCTCCCGACATCGGCCGGCCGGCGACGCACCTGGCCCTCCACGGCGCGGATATTCAGCCTTCCGAGCTCCTGTTGCGGATCGCCGCGGTGCTCGGCCTCGCCTTGCGCGACTGGCGGGATCTCGGATTTGCACCGGTCAGGACGGAATGGCTCTCTCGCGCACACCGGCAGGGGGTCGAGATCTCGGTCAATACGCGTGATCGGCCGATACAAGGCGAGTTCGCCGGGCTTGCCGAGGACGGGGCTCTCATGATCAAGTCCGCGGATGGGACGGAGCACCGCGTCACCTTCGGTGACGTGACGATCCTCTGACGCGAAATCGGTCGGGAGAAACGATGGCCCAGCGGAAGCAGAAAGCCCCCGGGGCCGACGAACTCGTGTTCGTGCCGCTGGGCGGCGTCGGTGAGATCGGCATGAACCTGTATCTCTACGGGTACGGGCCGTCCGACCAACGCAAATGGCTGATGGTCGATCTCGGCGTGACGTTTCCGGGGCCGGACGAGCCCGGCGTCGACGTCATCCTGCCCGACATCCGTTTCATCGAGGAGATGAAGCGCGATCTCGTCGGCATCGTGCTTACCCACGGGCACGAGGACCACATCGGTGCCGTCATCGACCTCTGGCCGCGACTGAAGGTGCCGGTTTATGCAACGCCATTCACCGCCGAGCTTCTGAAGGCCAAGCTCGCCGAAGGCGGATCGAAGCGCGAGATCGACATCAAGACGGTGCCGCTCAAGTCGAAGCTGACGCTCGGGCCGTTCGCGATCGAGCTCATCAACATGGCGCACTCGATTCCCGAGCCCAATGCGCTGGCGATCCGCACGCCGCTCGGCCTCGTCGTGCATACGGCCGATTGGAAGATCGATGCCGCCCCCATCACCAGCGCGCCAACCGACGAGGCACGGCTGCGCGAGCTTGGCAAGGAAGGCGTCGACGTCCTCGTCTGCGATTCGACGAATGCGATGCGCGAAGGCGTTTCGCCGTCGGAGGAAGAGGTGGGCCGCAACCTCTCCACCATCATCCAGTCGGCGAAGCAGCGTGTCGCCGTCACCATCTTCGCCTCGAACGTCGCCCGCATGCACTCCGTTGCCGAAGCCGCCCGCAAAGCGGGTCGTGAACTGGTGGTCGCGGGGCGCGCCATGCATCGCATGATCCAGGTCTCGCAGGAGACCGGCATCCTGCCCAAGCACTTCAAGTTCCACGACCAGCAGGCCTTCGGCTATTTCGAGCGCAACAAGGTGTGTCTGCTGATGACCGGCAGCCAGGGCGAGCCGCGCGCGGCCCTCGCACGCGTTGCCGCCGGCGAGCATCCCGAGATCAACCTCGCGCCCGACGATCTCGTGGTCTTCTCCTCGCGCACCATTCCGGGCAACGAGAAGGCGGTCGGCAGGATACAGAACGAGCTCGTCGACCAGGGGGTCCGGATCGTCACCGACAACGAGGCAGTGGTGCATGTCACCGGCCATCCGCGGCGCGGCGAGCTGAAGCAGATCTACGAGTGGACAAAGCCGAAGACGCTGGTGCCCATGCATGGCGAGGCGCGCCATCTGGAAGAGCAGGGACGCTACGCGCTCTCCTTGGGCGTTCCGGCCGTTGCCCAAACACGAAACGGCAAGATGCTGCGGTTCCTGCCCGGACCCGTCCAGATCATCGACGAGGTGCCGAGCGGCCGGTTGTTCCGTGACGGCAACCTCATCGTCGACGACGATGACGGACCGGTGCGGGAGCGGCGCCGGCTGAGTTTCGCCGGCATCGTCGTGGTCTCTTTGGTCATCGGTAAGAACGGGGAGCTGGCGGCTGATCCGCAAGTCATTCTCGATGGCGTGCCGGCCGAGGACGCGGAGGGCTCATCCATCGCCGAAATCATTCTCGATGAGGTCGAGGGCGCGCTCGCCAGCCTGCCGAAGGGCAAGCGGCGCGACCTCGCAGTCGTCCAGGAAGCCGCCCGCCGCGCCACCCGCTCGGCCATCAACAACGCCTGGGGCAAGAAGCCCATTTGCAAGGTGATGCTGACGGTGGTGTAGCAGGGAGTAGGGAGTAGGGAGTAGGGAGTAGGGAGTAGGGCAGATTGCGGCTTGGACACCTTTCTCCCTATTCCCTACTCCCTATTCCCCACTCCCTAGCGCGGAGCGCTGCATGATCGGCCGCCTCAACCACGTCGCCATCGCCGTTGCCGATATCGCCAAGGCTTCGGCCGTCTATCGCGATACGCTGGGTGCCACGGTCTCCGGGATCGTGCCGCAACCAGACCACGGCGTCTCGACAGTGTTCATCACGCTGCCCAACACGAAGATCGAATTGCTTGAACCGCTTGGCTCCAACTCGCCCATCGCCAAGTTTCTGGAGCGCGCGCCCGACGGCGGCATCCATCATCTGTGCTACGAAGTCGAGGACATCCTCGCTGCGCGCGATCAGCTGGTCGCGAAAGGTGCAAGGGTGCTCGGCGACGGCAAGCCGAAGATCGGCGCGCATGGCAAGCCGGTGCTGTTCCTGCACCCGAAGGATTTCTGCGGAACGCTCGTCGAATTGGAACAAGCGTGATGTCCTGGCCCCTCGGCATCGCCATCTACATCGTCCTCTGGGCAACCGTGCTGTTCGCGGTGCTGCCGTTCGGCGTCACGACCCAGCATGAGGCGGGCGAGATCGTCAAAGGCTCGGCCGAGAGCGCGCCGGTCAACCCTCATCTGGGAAAAAAGGCGCTGGCCACCACGCTCATCTCGGCGATCATTTTCGGCGCGTTTTATGCCGCGCTCCAGCTCGGCTGGTTCGACGGATTGATTGTTCCCGCTCTTCTTTCTTGGTTTTGAGCACGTTCTTTCGGTGAACCGGTTCCCACTTCGCTTGAACGTGCGCATTCGACTTGGCGCACGTTCCACGGCGAACCGGTGTCCATCCCGGCCTTCGCCGGGACAAGCTTTCGCCTGAACGTGCTCTGAAAAGAAAAATGCAAGGCCGAAGAGACCTTGCACCGAGAGTTTCTTGAGTTTTTTAGAAGGCCTCAGCGACTCTACCGACGCTTGACCTCTTCCAACAGGCTGTGCCGGGCCCTCAGGGCTCTCTCGGCACGCTCCTCTTCCTCCCACGACTTGGACCGGAACAGTGACGACGTCGTCTCACCGGTCGCGCGCCTTCAACCCTGTCGCGCGAGGGGAACATAGCCAAGTGTTACAAGACTGTCACGAACCTTTTGCAGGCCCCACAGTGGATTTCTTTCGCGGCTGCCTGGGGTTGCGCCATCCGCCTCGCGCAGCCGTCCGCCGCCATGGACACCCCCTCGCGAAACCGGTATTGACCCGCGAAGTGCTGCCGGGGACGGGCTTCCCGCACGGACGTCCCGGCGCCTCTAACGCTACCTCAGGTGACACCCTCCATGCGCCTCAGCCGCTATTTCATGCCGGTTCTCCGCGACACGCCCAAGGAGGCCGAGATCGTCTCGCATCAGCTTATGCTGAGAACGGGTATGATCCGCCAGGAGAGCGCCGGCATCTATTCCTGGTTGCCGGCGGGCTTCAAGGTTCTGAAGCGCATCGAGCAGATCGTTCGCGAGGAGCAGGACCGCTCGGGCGCCATCGAGGTTCTGATGCCGACCATCCAATCGGCGGACCTGTGGAAGAAGAGCAACCGCTACGGCGACTACGGCAAGGAGATGCTGCGCATCAAGGATCGCCACGATCGCGACATGCTCTACGGGCCCACGAACGAGGAGATGATCACCGACATCGTTCGCCAGGGCGTGCAGAGCTACCGCGACCTGCCGCGCAATCTCTATCACATCCAGTGGAAGTTCCGCGACGAGGTGCGCCCGCGCTTTGGCGTCATGCGCGGCCGCGAGTTCCTGATGAAGGACGCCTACTCATTCGATTTGTCGGTCGAGGCAGGCCGGCATTCCTACAACAAGATGTTTGTCGCCTACTTGCGCACCTATGCGCGCATGGGCCTCAAGGCCATTCCGATGCGCGCCGACACCGGACCGATCGGCGGCGATCTCTCGCACGAATTCCTGATCCTCGCCGACACCGGCGAGAGCGCGGTCTACTTCGATCGCGACTTCTACGACATGGACTGGTCGGAATTCACGATCGACTACGACGACACGGCCAAGGTTGCCGAGGTGGTCGAGCGCTTCACGAGCAAATACGCGGCGTCCGATGAGAAGCACGATGCCGGCGAGTTCGATTCTCGTGTGCCGAAGGATCGCCAGCTCTCCGGCCGCGGCATCGAGGTGGGGCACATCTTCTTTTTCGGTACCAAGTATTCGGAGCCGCTCGGGCTCGTCGTCCAGTCGAAATCCGGTGAGCCAGTGACGATCCAGTCGGGCTCCTACGGCATCGGTGTGTCGCGGCTCGCCGCCGCCGTCATCGAAGCCTCCCACGACAAGGACGGCATCATCTGGCCGCTGCCGGTGGCACCGTTTGCGGTTGGGCTCATCAATCTGAAGTCGGGCGATGCCGCGACGGATGCGGCGGCGGGTGACCTCTACGCCAAGCTCGAGTCCTCCGGCGTCGACGTGCTCTACGACGACACCGACGAGCGGGCCGGCGCCAAGTTCACGAGCATGGATCTCATCGGCCTGCCCTGGCAGCTCATCGTCGGGCCGAAGGGGATCAAATCCGGCATGGTCGAGGTCAAGGAGCGAAAGGATGGTACTCGCGAGGAGATGCCGCTCGAAGCCGCCTTGAATAAGCTCCAGTCGGTGGCAAAAAGACCGTCATCTCACTGATAGCGGCACCAGAGGGGGCGCTTGCCATGGCGACGGCTGCCGCATCGACCGCGCCATTTGCAGCCTTCGAGTGGCAGATCGCCATGCGCTATCTGCGCTCGCGCCGCCGCGAGGGCTTCGTCTCCGTCATCGCGCTGTTCTCGTTTCTCGGCATCATGCTGGGGGTGGCGACGCTCATCGTCGTCATGGCTGTCATGAACGGCTTCCGCGAGGAGCTCTACGAGAAGATCCTCGGCCTCAACGGGCACATCGTCGTCTCGAAGGTGGGCGAGCCGTTCACGGACTTCGACGCGGTCAAGCTGAAGATCCAGGAGCAGGTGGGCGTCGTGTCGGCGATGCCGCTGATCGAGAGCCAGGTGCTGATCACCTCGCCACGCAATGCGCTGGGCGCCATCGTGCGCGGCATGCGGGCGGAGGACATCAACCAGATGAAGCTCGTCGCCGGCAATTTACGGATCGGCACGCTCGGCGGTTTCGATCAGGGCGAGGGGATCGCGCTCGGATTGCGGCTCGCCAACGCGCTGGGGGTGACGACGGGCGACAAGGTGACCCTCGTCAATCCGCGCGGGCAGACGACGGTTTTCGGCCGGAAGCCCAAGCTGCGCGATTTCGAGGTCGTTGCCGTCTTCGAGCTGGGCATGTCTGAGTACGACAAGACCATCGGCTTCATGCCGCTGCACGTGGCCCAGGCCTTCTTCAACATGAAGGACCGCGTCGACGTCATCGAGGTGATGACCAACGATCCCGAATCCGTCGGCGAACTCGCCCAGAAAATCAAGAACGCCGGTGGAGCCTCGATTTTCATCAGCGACTGGAAGCAACGCAACGAGACCTTCTTCACCGTGCTCGAGGTCGAGCGCAACACGATGTTCTTCATCCTGTCGCTGATCATCATTGTCGCCGCACTCAACATCATCTCCGGCATCATGATGCTGGTGAAGGATAAGAGCCGGGACATCGCGATCCTCAGAACCATGGGCGCCGCCAAGGGCGCGATCATGCGCGTCTTCCTCATCACCGGTGCCTCGATCGGCATCGCCGGCACCATCGCGGGGTTTTTCCTCGGCCTCGTCATCCTCCACTACCGCGAGCCAATCCGCGAATTCATCTCGCTCGTCACCGGCGCAAAGGTGTTCGATCCCGATATTTACTACATCGCGCAGCTGCCGGCCCGCCTCGACCCGACCGAAACCGGGGGCATCGTCCTCTTCGCGTTTGTCCTATCGATACTGGCGACGCTCTATCCCTCCTGGCGGGCCTCGCGCATCGATCCCGTCAAAGCCTTGCGTTACGAGTAGGCGATGGTGGGAGACCCTCAACAGATTGCCCTCGAACTCAGTGGCGTCGTCCGGCGCTTCGGCGAGGGCGAGCGCGCGCTCGAAGTGCTGAAGGGGGCATCCGCGATCGTGAGGCGCGGGGAGGCGGTGGCGCTGGTCGGGCCGTCAGGCTCGGGCAAGTCTTCGCTGCTGCACATCGCGGGCCTGCTCGAAGCCCCCGACGGCGGCCGGGTGATGATCGCGGGTCGCGATGCGGTGGCGCTCTCCGATCGCGAACGCACGCGCATCAGGCGCGGCGAGATCGGCTTCGTCTATCAGTTCCATCACTTGCTGCCGGAGTTCACCGCGCTTGAGAATGTGGTGATCCCCCAGCTTATCGCCGGCCGGCCGCGGCGCGAGGCGAAGGTGCGGGCCAAGGAGTTGCTCGGCCGGCTCGGCCTCTCCGAGCGGTTGGCGCATCAGCCGATGCAGCTGTCGGGCGGCGAACAGCAGCGCGTCGCCATCGCCCGCGCGCTCGCCAACGAGCCGAGTCTGCTGTTGGCCGACGAGCCGACCGGCAATCTCGATCCCCCGACCGCCGAACGAGTGTTCACCGAGCTGATCGGCCTCATTCGATCAACCGGCCTCGCCGCGCTCATCGCAACCCACAATTTCGAGATCGCCAGGCGGATGGACCGTGTACTCCGGGTCGAGGATGGGTTGCTCATCGAGGGGTGACGCTGTGGATAAGAAACTTTGGGGCTTGCGATAAGAACAAAAAGCGAACATACATGCGGCATGACTTGAGCAGACGTCTGGAATCGGGGCCATTCTCGCGAGACATGTTGGAGGGGAGCTAGGGGCGTGGCTGAGACCGTAAAGACACCGGCCTTCGTGCATCTGAAAACCCACTCGGCCTATTCGCTGCTTGAAGGTGCGTTGAAGATCGAGACCTTGGCCAAGCTCGCCAAGGCCGACGCCATGCCGGCGCTCGGACTGACCGATACCGACAACCTGTTTGGAGCCCTCGAGTTCGCCGAAAAGCTCGCAGGCCTTGGCATCCAGCCCATTATCGGCATGACCATCGGCGTCGATTTCGCCGATACCAGAAACGAGGATCGTGGTCCGGGCCGCTCCGAGCCGCGGGTGCGCAAGGCCGAGCGGATCGCGCTCATCGCCAAGGACGAGCCGGGTTATCGCAACCTGATGGCGCTGACGAGCACGGCATGGCTCGACTGTGACGGCACCTCCCCGCCGAAACTGCCGCTGGCTTTGCTCGCCGGGCATGCCACAGGGCTGATTGGGTTGACCGGTGGCCCCGACGGACCGATCGACTCGGCGTTCGGGCAAGCGCAAGGGCCGCAGGCCGCCGCCCGCGTCGATACGCTCGCTCGGATCTTCGGCGACCGGCTCTATGTCGAGCTGCAGCGGCATGGTCTTGCCGAAACAAAGGCGATTGAGCTGGAGTTGGTGACGCTCGCCTACAAAATGGGTTTGCCGCTCGTCGCCACCAACGAGGCTTACTTCGCAACACCGGGTGACTACGAGGCGCACGACGCGCTGATCTGCATCGCCGAGGGACGCTATCTCTCCGAGGACGACCGTCGGCGGCTGACCCGCGAGCACTATTTCAAGTCGCAGGCCGAGATGGCGAAGCTGTTTGCCGATCTGCCGGAAGCACTCGAGTCAACCATCGAGATCGCGCGCCGCTCGGCCTTCCGCCCCACGACCCAGAAACCGATCCTGCCGCAGTTCGTGACAGGCGGCAAAGCCGCCAAGGCCAAGACCGAGGAAGCACAGGCCAAGATAGAGGCCGACGAGTTGAAGCGCCAGGCCGAGGAGGGGCTCAGCGCCCGGCTCACGGCATATGGGGCCGCGCCCGGCGTCGAGATCGAGGCTTACCGTGCACGCCTTGCCTTCGAGATCGATGTCATCGTCCGTATGCGCTATCAGGGCTACTTCCTGATCGTCGCCGATTTCATCAAGTGGGCGAAGTCGCACGACATTCCCGTCGGGCCGGGACGCGGCTCGGGCGCGGGCTCGCTGGTCGCCTACGCGCTCACCATCACCGACCTCGATCCGATGCGTTTCGGGCTCCTCTTCGAGCGGTTCTTGAACCCCGAGCGCGTGTCGATGCCGGATTTCGACATCGACTTCTGCCAGGAGCGTCGCGACGAGGTCATCCGCTACGTGCAGGAGAAGTATGGTGCCGATCGCGTCGCGCAGATCATCACCTTCGGCAAGCTGCAGGCGCGCGCGGTGCTGCGCGATGTCGGCCGCGTGCTGCACATGCCCTATGGTCAGGTCGACCGGCTCTGCAAGCTCGTGCCGAACAACCCGGCCAATCCGGTGACGCTCGTCGAAGCCATCGAGAGCGAGCCGAAGCTGCGCGAGGAGCGCGACGCCGATCCGCTCGTCGCCCAGCTCCTGGCGATTGCACAGAAGTTGGAGGGTCTCTACCGCCACGCTTCGACCCACGCCGCGGGCGTCGTCATCGGCGATCGGCCGTTGTCCGAGCTCGTGCCGCTCTATCGCGATCCGCGCTCGACGCTGCCGGCGACCCAGTTCAACATGAAATGGGTCGAGCCCGCCGGCCTCGTGAAGTTCGACTTTCTGGGTCTCAAGACGTTGACCGTCATCGTCAAGGCGGTGGAGCTTTTGAAACGGCGCGGCATCGATCTCGATATCGGCGCGCTCCCCCTCGATGACCGATCGTCCTACGAGTTGCTCTCGCGCGGCGACACGGTTGGCGTGTTCCAGCTGGAAAGCACGGGCATGCGCGACAGCTTGCGCCGCCTGAAACCCGACCGTTTCGAGGACATCATCGCCATGGTGGCCCTCTATCGCCCGGGCCCCATGGACAACATCCCGACCTACATCAGCCGCAAGCACGGGCATGAGGCGGTCGAGGACCTCCACGCTCTCATCACCCCCATCCTGTCAGAGACCTACGGCGTCATCATCTACCAGGAGCAGGTGATGCAGATCGCCCAGGTGCTCTCGGGCTATTCGCTGGGCGAAGCCGATCTGCTCCGCCGCGCCATGGGTAAAAAGATCAAGGAGGAAATGGCGCAGCAGAAGAGCCGCTTCGTCGACGGCGCGGTCACGAACGGCGTCGACAAGGCCCGCGCCGCCTTCATCTTCGAGCTGGTCGACAAGTTCGCCGGCTATGGCTTCAACAAGAGCCACGCGGCCGCCTACGCGCTCGTCGCTTATCAGACGGCCTATCTCAAGGCCAACTATCCCGTCGAGTTCACGGCCGCCTCCATGACCTTCGACATGGCCAACACCGACAAGCTCGGCGTGTTTGTCGAAGAGGCGCGGCGTTTGAAGATCAAGATGCTGCAACCCGCGATCAATGCCTCCGACGCCGAGTTCGAGCCTGAGGAAGGCGCGATCCGCTATGCGCTCGCCGCCCTCAAGAATGTGGGCCGCGGCCTCGTCGAGAGCCTGGTTTCAGAGCGGGGACGGGGCGGCCCCTACAGGAGCCTCGAGGATTTTGCCGAGCGGATGGACGCCACCGGTCTCAACAAGCGGAGCATGGAGACGCTCGCCCAGAGCGGCGCGTTCGACAGCCTTGAGCCCAATCGCGCGAAAGTCGCCGCCAACATCGAGGGTATCCTCGCGCACGCGCAGCGAACCGCCTCTGATCGCGCCGCCGGACAGAACGACCTGTTTGCCGGCGGCGGCACCGCCAAGGCCGGGCTGCAGCTCAAACCCGCCCGCGTCTGGCCGCCGATGGAGACGCTGACGAAGGAGTTCGAGGCGGTCGGCTTCTACCTCTCGGGCCATCCACTCGATGCCTATCAGTCGGTGCTCGGCAAGCTCGGCGCCGAGCGCTACGCGGATCTCGACGCCCGCGTCGGCAATGGCGCGACACGCTCCGGCATCCTCGCCGGTATCGTCACCATGAAGCGCGAGCGCCGCTCCAAGTCCGGCAACCGCTTCGCCTTCATCGGCGTCTCCGATCAGACGGGCCAGTTCGAGGCCGTGGTGTTCTCCGACGTCCTGGCGGATGCGGGCGATCTCCTCGACGTCGGCAAGGCGGTGCTCATCCATGTCGAGGCCGAGCGGGAGGGGGAGGCCCTCAAGATGCGCGCGCAACTCGTTCAAAGCCTCGACAAGGCGGCGGGTGGCGTGCAGCGCGGTTTGCGGCTCGTGCTCGATGGCCCGGCGGCCTGGCCCGAGCTGCGCCAGAGCCTCAAGAAAGGGGCAGGCCAGGTCCAGATCACCTGCCGCTTGTCAGAGGCCGGCCAACAGGTCGAGATCCGCCTCAAGGGCCGCTACGACGTCTCGCCCGGCGAGGCCGGTGCCTTGATGGCGGTGCCGGGGGTGGTGGCCGTGCAGGAACTCTAGAGTGCTTCCGGAAAAGCCTGCCCCGGCGAAGGCTGGGATCCGAAGCGGTTTTAAAAATAAGCACGAAAAATAAATGAGTTAGGGTGTTGAAGTGATTCAACGAAAACGGAAACACCCTAGCGCAGGCTCAGGGGAAGTGGAGGCCGTTTGGCCGCAAGAACGTGCGCCAAGCAAAGAGGGCTCCGGCTGACCAGCGGGCAGTGGGGGGCCGGTCGACCCGGCCTTGCCAACAGCCCGAAGCCTCTGTACAACCCCCGCCATCTCACAGGCGGATCAAGCGGAGTGGCCGGTAGCACGGCCATGTCGCACCGGTGGGGCCGGACCAGTCCGGACCCTCTTTTAGTCCGCCGCGGCTCAACCGGAAACGGAGACTACTCTCATGGCGCTTCCCGCCTTCAACATGCGTCAGCTCCTGGAAGCTGGCGTCCACTTCGGCCACCAGACCCATCGCTGGAATCCGAAGATGCAGCCCTTCATCTTCGGTGCGCGCAACAACATCCACATCATCGATCTCGCCCAGACGGTGCCGCTGCTGCATCAGGCGCTGCTCGCTATCTCGGAAGTGGTCGCCAAGGGCGGTCGCGTGCTCTTCGTCGGCACCAAGCGGCAGGCCTCCGAGGCGATCGCGGATGCGGCCAAGCGCTCGGCCCAGTACTACATCAACCACCGCTGGCTCGGCGGCACGCTGACCAACTGGAAGACCGTCTCGCAGTCGATCCGCCGCTTGAAGCAGATCGACGAGCAGCTGGCGAGCGGCGCCCAAGGCCTGACGAAGAAGGAGCAGCTCCAGCTCGGCCGCGAGCGCGCCAAGCTCGAGACGGCGCTGGGCGGCATCAAGGATATGGGCGGCCTGCCCGATATCCTGTTCGTGATCGACACGAACAAGGAGCAGATCGCTGTTGCCGAGGCCAAGAAGCTCGGCATTCCGGTGATCGGCATCGTCGATTCCAACTCCAATCCCGACGGAATCACCCACCCCATTCCCGGCAATGACGACGCCGGCCGCGCCATCACGCTCTATTGCGATCTGGTGGCCCGTGCCGCCATCGAAGGCATCGGCCGCGCCCAGGGCGATTCCGGCATCGATGCCGGCGCCGCCGAGAACCCCATGATCGACGAGCCGGCGCTCGAGGCCGAGACAACCGGCTTCAAGGGCCTGAGCGCGCCGGTCGGCAAGGTCGACGATCTCAAGCGCATCACCGGCATCGCGCCTAAGGTCGAGCAGCGCATGAACGATCTGGGCCTCTTCCACTTCTGGCAGATGGCCAAGCTGACGAAAGAGGACATGGCGTCGATCGAAAAATCGCTGAGCCTCACCGGCCGCTTCGAGCGCGACAACTGGGTCGCGCAGGCGAGGAAGCTGCAGGACGACGGCGAATAGTCGAACCGCAAATTCCGGAGCGGATGCACACGTCCGCTCCGTTTTCGGCATTGAACATGGCCGGCGTCATCGCCGGCCCTTGATTGAGCGAACGGGCCCTTCGAGGGCGCCCCATTGGCCGCGCTCAAAACTGCGGCCCAACACGAGTTGACGAAGGAGACGAGCATGTCAGCGATCAGCGCGACCATGGTCAAGGAGCTGCGCGACAAGACCGGCGCGGGCATGATGGACTGCAAGAACGCCTTGACCGAGATGAAGGGCGACATCGAGCAAGCGGTCGACTGGCTGCGCAAGAAGGGGCTTTCCAAGGCCGCCAACAAGTCCGGACGGGTCGCAGCCGACGGCCTCGTCGGCCTGGCCGCGTCGGGCAAGTCCGGCGCGCTCGTCGAGGTCAATGCCGAGACCGATTTCGTCGCCCGGAACGAGGAGTTCCGCGCCATGGTCTCCACAATCGCCGGACTGGCGCTCAAATCTGGCGGCGATGAGGAGACGATCAAGGCCATGGCCTGGCCGGGCGGATCGGGCACGGTTGGCGACCACGTCACCGCGCTCATCGCCAAGATCGGCGAAAACATGACCTTCCGCCGGGCGAAGAGCCTGTCGGTCGGCTCTGGTGCGGTGTCGACGTATGTTCACAATGCGGCCGGTCCCGGCCTCGGCAAAATCGGCGTGCTCGTGGCGCTCGAAAGCTCCGGCAACGCGGAAGCGCTCGATGCGTTCGGCCGCCAGCTCGCCATGCACGTGGCCGCCGCCAACCCGCTCGCCGTCAATATCAAGGACATTCCCGCCGAGGCCATCGAGCGCGAGCGCGCCGTCTACAGCGAACAGGCGCTGGCGTCCGGCAAGCCCGCCGACATCGTGGCCAAGATGGTCGAGGGCCGCCTCAAAAAGGAGTTCTATCAGCAGGTCGCGCTGATGGAGCAGGTCTTCGTCGTCGACGGCAAGGAGACGGTTGCCAACGCCATCAGGACGGCGGAGACGACCGTCGGCGCGCCGATCGTAGTCAAGGCCTTCATTCGCATGGCCTTGGGCGAAGGCATCGCCAAGGCGCAGACCGACTTCGCCGCCGAGGTCGCGGCGATGACGAAGAAGTAAGCTGTTTCGTCGAGCCTTCGTCAGGGAGAGCCGAGATGGCTGGAGCCGCACCCAAGTACAAGCGCCTGCTCCTGAAGCTCTCGGGCGAGGCGCTGATGGGATCGGACGCCTATGGCTTCGACACGGCGACGGCGAGCCGTTTTGCGCGCGACATCGCGGCAGCGCGCGCGCTCGGCACCGAAATCTGCGTCGTCGTCGGCGGCGGCAACATCTTCCGGGGCATGGAGGGGGCGGCGCGTGGCTTGCCGCGTGGCACCGCAGACTACATGGGCATGCTCGCGACCGTCATGAACGCCCTGGCGTTGAGGGGCGTGCTCGAGGCGGACGGCGTTGCCACCCGCGTTATGTCGGCGATCCCGATGCCCACCGTCTGCGAGAGTTTCTCGGCCGACAAGGCCCGCCATCACCTCGCCAAGGGCCGGGTGGTGATCTTCGGCGGCGGCACCGGCAATCCCTTCTTCACGACCGACACGACTGCGGCACTGCGCGCGGCGGAAATGGGCTGCGATGTCATCGCCAAGGCGACGCAAGTGGACGGAATCTACTCGGCCGACCCAAAAAAAGACCCGACCGCCAAGCGCTATGATACCCTGACCTATGCGGAAGTGCTCCAGCGCGATCTCAAGGTCATGGATGGCGCGGCCATCGCCCTTGCCCGCGACAACGGGATTCCGGTAATTGTCTTCTCGATCCGCGAGGACGGTAACCTCGTGAAGTTGTTGAAGGGCGAGGCGCGGGCCACGATCGTCCGCTAGCCTCCCCGGGCCGGAGGAGTGAGACCATGACCGCCCAGACTTTCGACGCAAAAGAGATCGAGCGGCGCATGCAGGGCGCGATCGCGTCCCTGAAGCAGCATCTCAATGGTCTGCGAACCGGCCGCGCCAACCCGAACCTGCTCGATCCGATCCAGGTAGATGCCTACGGCCAGAAGATGCCGATCTCCCAGTTGGGCACCGTGACGGTGCCGGAGCCGAGGATGATCTCGGTGCAGGTCTGGGACCGCAGCATGCTCCAGGCGGTGGAACGCGCGATCCGCGATTCCAATCTCGGTATCAATCCCGTGGTCGACGGGCTGATCATCCGCCTGCGGATGCCCGACACGACCGAGGAGCGGCGCAAGGATCTCGTCAAGACCGCGCACAAATACACCGAAGAAGCGCGCGTCGCCGTCCGTAACGTCCGCCGCGACGGCATGGAGCTTCTGAAGAAGCTCGAGAAGGATCACAAGATCAGCGAGGACGAGCACCGCAAGCATTCGGCCAAGGTGCAGGAGATCACCGACAAGTCGATCAAGGATGTCGACGGGGTGCTCACCGCCAAGGAAGCCGAGATCATGCAGGTTTAGCCCGCGCATTCGACACGCGACGGCGGCTCGGCAACTAGCGGCCCGTCGCGCCTAAATCGCATCATGGCCGCGAGCGCTTTCGATTTAGGCGCGACATAAGGGCCACTAGCGATATCATTGGCTTGGTGTGGCGTTCAACGCGCCTTAGTTGACACGAACCTCGCCGCAGTACTGGTCAACTAAGGCGCGACGTCACACTAGGGTGTTTCCGTTTTTCGTTGAATCACTTCAACACCCTAATTCCTTGGTTTGTCGTGCTTATTTTCGGAAAACCGCTTCGGATCCCGGCCTTCGCCGGGACAGGCTTTTCCGGAAGCACTCTGGCGGCGGAACGGAACCAAAATGCAGCACGAGCCCCGGCACATCGCCATCATCATGGATGGCAACGGCCGTTGGGCGGCGCAGCGCGGCCTGCCACGCGCCGAAGGCCATCGCCGCGGCGTCGAGGCGGTGCGCCAGGCCGTGCAGGCGGCGCTCGAGTTCGGCATTCCCTATCTAACGATCTTCAGCTTCTCGTCTGAGAACTGGTCGCGCCCCGCGACCGAGATCAATGATCTGCTCGGGCTCATGAAGCTTTTCATCCGGCGGGATCTCGCAACCCTTCACAAGCATGGCGTCAGGATCAAAGTGATCGGCGAGCGCGCGGGCGACTCTGAAATCCTCGCGATGATCGCGGAGGCAGAGGCGCTGACGGCGGCCAACACGCGGCTCAACCTGATCGTCGCCTTCAATTACGGCAGCCGTGCCGAGATCGCGGGCGCCGCGCGGCGTCTGGCCGAGCAGGCGAAGGCCGGATCGCTCGCGCCCGAGGCCATCACGCCGGATCTCTTCGCAACGGAGCTTCAGACGGCCGGCATTCCCGACCCCGACCTCCTCATCCGCACCAGCGGCGAGCATCGCGTGTCGAACTTCCTGCTCTGGCAGCTCGCCTACGCCGAGTTCGTCTTCCTCGACGCCTTCTGGCCCGACTTCACCAAGGAGCACATGGCCTCGGCCATCGAGGATTATCCGCCGCCGCGACCGCCGCTATGGCGGGCTCTCGAAAACCGTTCCGGCCTGATCGCAAACACGATGCCGGAAGACGAGCAGCACGAGCAGACGGCGACCGGTTCGGATACGACCGTCGCAACGCGCCTCTCCAACCTCGGCCTTCGCATCGTCTCCGGCGCTGCTGCATGGCCGCCGTAACCCTCGCCGCGCTCTATGCGGGCTTTCCCTTCTGGCCGCTGCTCGTGCTCGTCGTCGCCATGGGGCTCGGCTGGGAGTGGAACCGGATGCTGTCGCGGTCGGGCAGCGTGGCGGCGCTCGGGCTGCTCGCAGCCCTTGCCTTGGCGATCGGACTGACTGCCTATGGGCAACCGGCCATCGCCGTGGTCGTTGCCGTGGCAGGTGCCGTCGTACTGGCGGTGATCGGTTCGGGCGCTGGCAGGCTGACGCATGCGGCGGGGCTTCTCTATTTCGGACTGCCGTCGATCGCGCTGATCTGGCTACGCGCGGATGAGCCGGGCGGGGCGCGGGCTTTGCTCCTCGTCATGATCGTCGTCTGGTTGACGGATAGCGCCGCATACTTCACGGGCCGTGCGGTTGGTGGTCCCAAACTCTGGCCGGCGGTCTCGCCCAACAAGACCTGGTCGGGCAGCCTCGGCGGGGCGTTGGGCGGCGTGGTGGCCGGCGTGATTTTCGCCAGTGTCGCCGGAGCGCAGCCGCCCGCTTGGATCGCCGTGCTATGCTTGGCGCTCTCGGTCGCCTGCCAGGCGGGCGATCTCATGGAGAGTGCCCTGAAACGGCGCTTCGACAGGAAAGATTCGAGCGGCCTCATTCCCGGCCATGGCGGGCTCATGGATCGGCTTGACGGGCTGTTGATGTCGGTGCTGGTGGCAGCACTCGTCGCGCTTTGGGTCGCCCCCAGCCATCCGAGCGCCGCCCTGCTGCCGGGTCTCACGCCATGATGCCGACGCTCTTGAGCAGCGGCGTTCCCGTCACGACTCCGGCGCGACGGCGCATCAGCGTGCTCGGCGCCACCGGCTCGATCGGCGCCTCGACGCTCGATCTCATCGGCCGGGACAAGGCGGCCTACGAGGTCGTGGCGCTCACCGCCAAGAGCAATGTCGACGACCTCGTCGCGCTTGTCGATGGAGCATCGGCCCGAGATCGCCGTCGTTGCCGATCCCACGCGCTATCAGGACCTCAAGAGTCGGCTCGCCGGCACCGGCATCGCTGTTGCATCCGGCGAATCCGGCTTGATCGAAGCCGCCGAGCGTTCCGCGGATTGGACGATGGCGGCCATCGTCGGCGCGGCAGGCTTGAAGCCGACGGTTGCCGCTCTCGCGCATTCCCGCGTCGTCGCGCTCGCCAACAAGGAATGCCTCGTCGTCGGCGGTGAGCTCTTTCTGAGGCGCGCGCATGAGACTGGCGTGACGCTGCTGCCGGTCGATAGCGAGCATTCGGCCGCGTTCCAGGCGCTCGCCGGCGCCGAGCGCGAGAGCGTCGAGCGCATCGTGCTGACGGCCTCCGGCGGCCCGTTCCGGACCTGGACACTGGACGCAGCTCGAGCGCGCGACACCCGAGGAGGCGCTCAAGCATCCGAACTGGAGCATGGGGCCGAAGATCACGGTCGATTCCGCGACCCTCATGAACAAGACGCTCGAGCTGATCGAGGCGCATCACCTGTTCGGTGTCGGCGCCGAGCAGCTCGGCGTCCTCGTGCATCCCCAATCCGTCGTGCATTGTCTCGTGCACTACCGCGACGGCTCGGTGCTGGCGCAGATGAGCGCTCCCGACATGCGCGCGCCGATCTCCTACAGCCTGGCCTGGCCGGGACGCATGCACACACCCTGCGAGCGTCTCGATCTGACACGCCTCGCCAACCTGACTTTCGAAGCGCCCGACGAGGTCAGGTTTCCGGCCCTGGCGCTGGCCGGCCGTGTGATGTCGGCGGGCGGCACGGCGGGAGCGGTGCTCAATGCCGCAAACGAGGTGGCCGTCGAGGCGTTTCTCGGTCGCCGGCTGGCCTTTACGGGCATCGCCCGGCTGGCGAGCGTGATGCTCGAGGAGGCCGGGCGGCGGGGTTTCGTGCGTCCCGCGAACTCGCTCGACGATCTGATGGCCGTTGACCGCGAGGTCCGCGCTCTCGCGCTTGAAACCATGGCCACGCTTTGACCTTGTTTTGCGGGCGGTCTGTGGCCTTACTTGCGAGCGTAAAGCCCGTAGCAAGGCCCGGCGAAGCCTGCTACCAGACGGTTAATGGTTCGCTTGGCGATTGTGACGGCGGGTTTCTCGCCGGTGGCGCGCATTTCCGGAGGGGCCATGGGGCCGTTGCAGGTTGTCCTCGAGCTGGTCGAGCGGTTCTTTTTCTACATACCGCCCTTCCTGCTGTTGTTGACGGTCATCGTCTTCATTCACGAGCTCGGTCACTTCCTGGTGGCGCGTTGGTGCGGCGTCGAGATCACGACCTTCTCGATCGGCTTCGGCCCGGAGATCTTCGGCTGGAACGACCGCAAGGGCACGCGCTGGCGGGTTGCCTGGATTCCGCTCGGCGGCTACGTCAAATTCGTCGACGACGAGAATGTCGCGAGCGCGCCGACCGGCACTAGCAAGCCGCCTCCAGGCGCTGCCTCGTCGGGGCTCTTCCACAGCAAGCCGCTCGGCCAGCGGGCGGCGATCGTGGCCGCCGGGCCGCTCGCCAATTTTATCCTGGCTGTTCTGGTGTTTGCCGGGGTTTTCTATTCCTTCGGCGAGTTTGTGACGCCGGCCAAGGTCGATCGCGTCGTGCCGGGCGGGGCGGCCGAGGCCGCGGGCTTCAAGGCCGGCGATCTCATCGTCGCCATCAATGGCTCGACGGTCGAAAGCTTCAACGATGTCCAGAAGATCGTCGTTGGCAGCGCGGATACGCCCCTGACCTTCACGCTCGAACGCGATGGATCGAAGCTTGACGTAACGGCCACGCCCGATCCGGTCCGAAGAGACCGACCGGTTCGGCAATACCTATCCGAAGGGCCTCATCGGCGTCGAGCGAACCACGCGGCGCGAGGAACTGATTGAAAAGTCCTACTCTTTGCCCGGCTCGGTCTGGCGCGGCGTCGAGGAATGCAGGTTCATCGTCGAGATCACGCTGAAACTGCTGCGCGACGTCATTACCGGCCGGGAGTCCGTCAAGCGACTCGGCGGGCCGGTCGCCATCGCGGAAGCCTCGGGCCAGGTCGCTTCGCTGGGCTTGCCCGAATTCATCCGCTTCATCGCTATCGTCTCGGTAAGTATCGGGCTTTTCAACCTTTTCCCGATCCCGATCCTGGATGGCGGCAATCTGCTCTTCTATGCCATTGAGGCCATCTGGCAACGCCCGCTCTCGGAACGTACCCAGGCGATCGGTTTTCGCATTGGCCTCGCGATCCTCGGCATGTTAATGGTGTTCGTGATGACCAAGGACATTCTCAAGTCCATTGAGAAGTTCATGGGCATCTGATTCGTGCCTCCAGTGGCAGGCGGCACGGGCAACTTATAAAGGCCACGAATCAAGGGCTTGCTTCGCTTTACGCGAGGAGAGCCGCCCTACAGGGGTGTAGGCTGAGAAGACAGGGGCAGTCCTAAGCATGCCGGGCGTCATGAAGATTTGGGGCGCGAGGATTCTCTTTTGGGTCCTCTGGGCGGCCATTGTGGCCGTCGCCATGCCAGTTTCGGGCATTGGTCTCGCCACGACCGCTCATGCCCAGGGCGTCGTCAAAAACATCGAGGTCGTCGGCAACAAGCGCGTGGAGCCGGAGACGGTCCGCTCCTACCTGCAGTTGTCGCCGGGCGACGAATACGACTCCTACAAGGTCGACCAATCGCTGAAGGCCCTGTTCGCCACCGGCCTCTTCGCCGACGTGCAGATCGAGCAGAACGGCTCGACGCTGGTCGTGACCGTGGTCGAGAACCCGGTCATCAACAAGGTCGCCTTCGAGGGCAACAGCGAGGTCGAGGACGCGACGCTCGAAGCCGAGGTGCAGCTGAAGCCGCGCTCGGTGTTCACGCGTGCCCGCGTTCAAGCCGACGTGCAGCGCATCCTCGCCGTCTATCAGGCGCAGGGCCTCTATGGCGCCACCGTCGAGCCCAAGATCATCGAGCTCGAGCAGAACCGCGTCGATCTCGTCTTCGAGATCAACGAGGGGCCGAGCACGAAGGTGCAGAGCATCTCCTTCATCGGCAACAAGGCTTTCTCTGATGGCAGTCTCTCGGACGTCATCACGACGACCGAGCACAATTGGTTCTCGTTCCTGAAGTCGACCGACATCTACGACCAGGACCGGCTCAATCTCGACAAGGAACTGATCCGCCAGTTCTACCTCAAGAACGGCTATGCCGACGCGCAGGTCGTCTCGGCCGTCGCCGATCTCGACCCGTCAGGCGAAGGCTTCTATCTGACCTTCACGATCGAGGAAGGCGAGCCCTACACCTTCGGCGCCATCACGATCGAATCCAACATCGCCGAGATCGAGGCAGGTTCGCTCACTGGCGAGGTGCTGACGAGCCAGGGTGACACCTACAACGCGACCGAGATCGAGAAGTCGGTCGAGCGCATGACGCTTCGTGTCGCCGAGGACGGCAACGCGTTCGCTCAGGTCAGGCCGCGCATCGATCGCGATCCGGTCAGCCGCACGATCGGCATCGCCTATGTCGTCGAGGAAGGCCAGCGCATCTACATCGAGCGCATCAATGTCATCGGCAACAATCGCACGCGCGACTGGGTGATCCGCCGCGAGTTCCGGCTGGCCGAGGGCGACGCGTTCAACCGTCTGCTGGTCGATCGGGCCAAGAAGCGCCTGCAGGCGCTCGGCTTCTTCAAAGGCGTCGACGTCACGGCCGAGCAGGGCAGCGCGCCCGACCGCGTCATCCTCAACGTCATGATCACCGAGGACTTCGACGGGCGAGATCTCGCTCGGCGGCGGCTACTCGACGTCGGAAGGCGTCATCGCCGACATCACCTTCAAAGAGCGCAACCTGATGGGCCGCGGCCAGTTCCTGCAGGTGAAGCTCGGCGGCAGCCTCGAGGGCCGCAAGCAGATCGACATCAACTTCACCGAGCCGCGCTTCCTCGACCAAAATCTTTCGGCCGGCGTCGACCTCTTCCACAAGGAGATCGACCTGCAGAGACGAGGCTGGCTACTCGAACATGCGGACGGGCAGCACGCTTGCGGCTCGGCGTGCCATTGAGCGATGAGTCCTTCATCACCGGCCGCTACACCTTCTCGCGCGAGGAGGTGTTCGATGTGAAGGACGACGCCTCGCTGTTCGTGAAGGAGTCCGAAGGCACCGATTTCATCTCGGCGGTCGGCTACACGCTCGCCTACGACACGCGCAACATCAAAGTCGAACCCGACGAGCGGCATCTATCTCGAGCTGGCGCAGGATCTGGCCGGTCTCGGTGGCGACGTGAACTATCTGCGCACCGTCGCGGAAGCGCGCGGCTACTATCCGATCACCGAGGACATCACCTTTGTCGGCCGGGTGGTCGGTGGCCATATCGAGGGTTGGGGCGGCCAGGACGTGCGCCTCTCCGACCTGTTCTATCGCGGTGGCGAGACGGTCCGTGGCTTCGACAAGGCGGGCTATGGCCCGCGCGACGGCAAGACCGGCGACGCCTTGGGCGGCAAGGTCTTCTATGCGGCGACCGCGGAAGTGCGCTTCCCGATCCCGCTGGTTCCGGATGATCTGGGCCTCAGCGGCGCTGTGTTCGCGGATGCGGGCTCCCTCTACGATGCGAGCGACCGGGCCAAGGAGCTCGATACCTTGGGCGATGTCGATCTGCTGGACGAGGACACGCGTGCGCTCCTCCGTCGGTGTCAGTTTGATCTGGAACTCGCCGCTCGGACCGCTGCGCGCCGACTACGCCTACGTCCTCACCAAAGAGGCCTTCGACGAAGAGCAGGCCTTCCGCTTCGGCGCCAGCACGCGGTTCTGATCCGAGCGCCTTCCTCTCCGGCATGTTGGCCGGCCTGATGCGAGGCATTTCGCACGGCTGCTGCGGCGGCAGGTCATTTCTCCTCGCGGCTGTCGCTCCTCTATGATCGTCGGTGGATAGGAGCAGGACAAGGCAGGACGGCCGATGCAGCATCCAGGATTCTTCGAGCGCGCGGGACCCTTTCGGCTGGATGAGATCGCCAAGGCTATCGGGTGCTGAGCTTGGCGGCCGGCGCCGATCCGGCGATGCAGGTCGAGGACGTGCGCCCGCTCGACCTCGCCGCGCGCGCCGACATCTCCTTCCTCGACAACAGGAAATACATTCCAGCCCTCGAGCAGACGAAGGCCGGGGCCTGCTTCGTCGCGCCCGCGCTCCAGGCCAAGGTGCCAGGCGGAACCTCAGCCCTGCTCTCGCCCAAGCCCTATCACGCCTACGCCAAGGCGCTCTGGCTGTTCTATCCGAAATCCGGCCGGCCGCTGGTGGCCGAGGACAGCGCCGAGGGGTTCCGCGGCTCGGGCGTTCATCCGACCGCCCGCCTCGAGGAGGGCGCGATCGTCGAGCCCGGCGCCATCGTCGGCCGCGAGGCGCGGGTCGGGCGGGGCACGGTCGTCGCCGCCGGCGCCGTCGTTGGCTACCGCGTCACGATCGGCCGCGACGGCTTCGTCGGACCGGGCGCGAGCGTCACCCACGCCCTCATCGGCGACCGCGTGATCATCCATGCGGGCGTCCGGATCGGCCAGGACGGCTTCGGCTTCGCCATGGGCCCGGGCGGGCATCTGAAAGTGCCGCAGATCGGCCGGGTCATCATCCAGGACGATGTCGAGATCGGCGCCAACTCGACCGTCGACCGCGGCGCCCTTAAGGATACCGTCATCGGGGAGGGCACGAAAATTGATAATCTCGTGCAGATCGGGCACAACGTCGTGGTCGGACGGCATTGCGTGATCGTCGCCCAGGTCGGCATCGCGGGCTCGACAGAGCTCGGAGACTACGTCGTCGTGGGCGGCCAGGTGGGCATCATCGGCCATACGAAGGTCGGCACCGGCGCCCAGATCGCGGCCCAGAGCGGCGTCACGGGCGAGGTTCCCCCCGGTGCCAAGCTCTGCGGCAGCCCGGCCCGTTCGATCGTCTCGTTCGCCCGCGAGATCGCCGTCTTAAAGCGGCTGGCGGCGCGAAAGGGCGAGGAGTAGGAACGGTCACCCGGCTGGTCTAAGCCGCCGGGCCGGCCCGCGGGAGTGAAGGCCATGAACGATCAGAGCGCGGGCAAGAAGCTCGGTACCGCCGACATCAATCGCTCTGCTGCAGCTCCTGCCGCACCGCTATCCGTTCCTGCTGGTCGACAAGATCATCGACATGAACGCCGACATCTCCGCCATCGGCATCAAGAACGTCACCATCAACGAGCCCTTCTTCCAGGGCCATTTCCCGGGTTTCCCGGTGATGCCTGGCGTGCTGTTGGTGGAGGGCATGGCGCAGACGGCGGGCGCGTTGTGCGTCGCTAGCCTCGGCCAGGAGTACAAACCCCAGCTCGTCTATTTCATGGGGATAGACGGCGTGAAATTCCGCAAGCCCGTGGTGCCGGGAGACGTGGTCCACTATCACGTCACCAAGACGCGCAGCCGTGGCCGCGCGTGGCGATTCAAGGCGGAGGCGAAAGTGAACGGAGCCATCGTCGCGGAAGCGGCAGAGATCATGGCCATGATCGTCGACCAGGCCGAATTGCCGGTATGATTCATTCGACAGCCATCGTCGACTCACAAGCGAAGCTCGGCAAGGATGTCTCGATCGGCCCCTATACGGTGGTCGGGCCCGAGGTCGACGCTTGCCGACGGCGTCAAGCTGCATGCCCATGTCGTCGTCGATGGCGTGACCTCGATCGGAGAGAAGACCGAGATCTTTCCCTTCGCCTCGATCGGCCATCGTCCGCAGGATCTGAAGTTCAAGGGCGAGCGCTCCTCGCTCGTCATCGGCGCGCGCAACGTCATCCGCGAGCATGTGACGATGAACCCGGGCACCGAGGGCGGCGGGCTCTTGACCAAGTTGGGCGACGATTGCCTCGTGATGGTGGGCGCGCATGTGGCGCACGATTGCCAGATCGGCAACCACGTCATCCTCGTCAACAACGCGACGCTCGGCGGCCATTGCGTCATCGAGGACTACGCCATCATCGGCGGATTGGCGGCGCTGCATCAGTTCGTTCGGGTCGGCGCCTTCGGATTCGTCGGCGGCATGTCGGGCGTGGAAGCCGATGTCATCCCCTTCGGCATGGTGCTCGGCAATCGCGCGGCGCTGTCCGGCCTCAACATCACGGGCCTCAAGCGCGCCGGGTTCAATCGCGAGCAGATCCACACGCTGCGGCAGGCCTATCGGCTGCTGTTCTCGAACGAGGGCACGCTCGCCGAGCGGCTGGCCGATCTCGAGAGCCAAGAGAATTTCGCCAAGGACCAGAACGTCCGGCGCATCCTCGATTTCATCAAGGCGAAGTCGGATCGCTCGCTGTGCGTGCCGCGATGAGCGCCACGACGGGTGAGTAAATCGGCGTGACCTGTAGGGGCGACCTGCGGTCGCCCCTCTTCGATGGGTTTTCGTGACGCAAGAGGGCGACCGCAGGTCGCCCCTACAATGCCCGGCAATGGCAAGCTCATCAACAGATCACGGCACCATCGGCATCCTCGCGGGCGGCGGCATGCTGCCGGTGCGCGTCGCCCAATCCGTTGAGCGACAGGGCGGCCGGGCGCACATCGTCGGCCTCATGGGCGAGGCGGAGAAGGCCATCGAGGCCTTCCCTCACACCTGGGTCAAATGGGGCGAGGTCGGCGGCATCCTGCGGGCGCTCGACGGCGCCGGTGCCAAATCCCTCGTCATCATCGGCTCGGTGAGCCGTCCCGATCTCGCCAATGTCCGGCTCGACTTCGGCGCCATCCGCAATCTGCCGCTGTTGCTGAGCCTCAAGGTCGGCGGCGACGACAGCATTCTGTCGACCATCGTCCGCTTCTTCGAGAACAAGGGGCTGACGGTTCTGGGCGCTCACGAGGTCGCGCCCGATCTCGTCGCGCCCGTCGGAGCGCTCGGCCGCCGTGCGCCCACCAAGGACGACGCCCGGGACATCGCCCATGGCACCGAGGTCGTCCGCACGCTCGGCCGTCTCGATGTCGGGCAGGGCGCGGTGATCGCGCGCGGCTATGTGCTCGCCGTCGAAGCCGCCGAAGGCACCGACGAGATGCTCGAGCGCGCAGGGCGCCTGCGCCAATGGGGCGAGGGCAAGCGCCGCGGCGTGCTCGTCAAGATGAGCAAGCCCGGGCAGGAGCTGCGGGTCGATTTACCGAGCGATCGGACCCAAGACGGTGGAGCTAGCGGCGAAAGCCGGCCTCTCCGGCATCGCCATCGAGGCTGGGCGCGTGCTCGTCGCCGAGCGGGAAGAGACAGTGGCGGCGGCCGAGCGTGCCGGGCTGTTCATCGCGGGCATACCGGCCCTGGGCGATGGCGCATGACGGGCGCGCTTGATTCTAACTCCGACGAGTTCTTGCGCGTCTTCGTCGTCGCGGGCGAGCATTCGGGCGACCGGCTGGGGGCCAAGCTCATCGCTGCGCTGCGCACGATCACCGATGGCCGGATTGTCTTCTCGGGCGTCGGCGGCGACGAGATGGAAGCGCAGGGCTTTCACACGCTCTTCGATCTCTCCGATGTTGCCGTGATGGGTCCGGTCGCCATCGCCAAGCGGCTGCCGCGGCTCGTCCGGCGCGTCTACCAGACCGTCGACGCCGCGATCGCCTTCCGCCCGGACGCCGTCGTCATCATCGACGCGCCGGAATTCACGCATCCGATCGCCAGGCGCATCCGCAAGCGCAGCCCAAGCATTCCGATCATCGACTATGTCTCGCCCTCGGTGTGGGCCTGGCGGCCGGGGCGCGCGAAGAAGATGCGGGCCTATGTCGATCATGTGCTGGCGCTGCTTCCGTTTGAGCCTGAGGTCCACCAGCGCCTCGGCGGGCCGCCATGCACCTATATCGGCCATCCGCTTGTCGAGCGCCGCCAATGGATCGAGAGCCGCGATGGGGCGGCGCTCAAGGCGCGGCTCGGGCTGCCGCCGGACCGGCCGGTGCTCGTGGTGTTGCCGGGGAGCCGGCCGAGCGAGGTCGGACGGCTCATGCAACCTTTCGGGGCGACCGTCGCCGCCCTCGCGGAGCGGATCGGTCCAGTGTCGGTGCTGTTGCCGGCGGTGGACTCCGTGAAGCCCATCATCGTCGAGGCGGCGAAGTCCTGGCCGGTCGCCCCCGTGCTCGTATCCGGCGAGGAGGACAAGTTCGCGGCCTTCCGCGCGGCCGATGCAGCGCTGGCGGCGTCGGGCACGGTGACGCTCGAGCTCGCCGTCGCCGGCACGCCGATGATCGTCGCTTACCGGGTCGATCCAGTGGCGCTGCTGTTGCGCCCCTTCGTCAAGGTGCCTTCGATCGTGCTCGCCAATCTCGTGCTCGGCCGCAATGTTTTTCCGGAGTTCGTGCAGGAGCGCGCGACGCCCGAGCATTGATGTCGGCGGCGCTCGCGCAGTTACTGTCGGATACGCCCGCCCGCCGCCTCCAACGCGAGGCGCTCGCCGGCATCGCCGAGCTGATGGCCCCACCGGCCTCGAGCCCGAGTGCGGCGGCGGCGGGGATTGTGGTGGGGTTGGGGAGGGGAGGGCGCGATACTGCCGCGGCGTAGGACTGCGCGAGCGCCGACGTTCTCTAAACCCATGCGGTAATAGCGGCCGGTCCACACCCCCAACCACGTCATTCCCGCGAAGGCGGGAACCCAGACAAGCATCGGTTGGTCCAAAGACTCCAAGCTCGTGCGGTCGGCCAAAGCGGTGTCGAGCGCCTCTCGCAATCCCGAGAAATCACGCCAAGGCTTGCATGGCTAGGCGGCCGCCGTCCATGCGAAGCATGGCTACGCCAATGACGCGGCCGTGACGGTGGAGGGGAGTGCGCGAAGCCTCGTCTGCCATCGAGGTGGCGGTGCCGACGTAGGTCCAGATAGGCGTTCCTCTACCTATTCTGCTTCCGATACCCCATGCTGACACTGGCCGACGCCATCTGGGCGAGCCAGGCTTCGTCGCGCGATCTCTCGCCAAACCGCGCGGGATCGAGCGAACTCACATCGAAGTCGTGCGGGCGGCCCATGACGTCGCGCGCGATCGCTTCGCCCGTCATCGCCGACCAGGTGACGCCGGCTGAGTTCAGCGCCGTCGCGACGAACAAACCCTCGATCTCCGGGATCGGACCGACGAGCGGCAGGCCGTCGGGGGTGAAGGTCTCGGGGCCGTTGATGAAGCGGCGGACGGGCGCTTTTTCCAGCGCAGGAAACAGCCGCATTGCACCCTCGTAGTTGGGCGCGATCTGATCGGCGTCGGGATCGAACAGCGTGAAAGAGAAGGGATCGGGGATGCGTCGCCGGATCGCGCGTTTTCGCATTCTCGTCGAAGAAGCCGACGAGGAAGCCGCCGACCTCCTCCCGGCCGTAGATGAGATAGTCGGGCGCAACGAAGGAGGGCGTTTCGCGGGGCAAGCGCGGCGCGACATCGGCGATCAGATACATGTGCTCGCACGGCCATTGCGCGAGCGAGACGCCGAGCGGCAAGAGCAGGGCGCGCGACCACAGGCCAGCGGCGACGACGATAACGTCGGCGTCGATGAGTTCTCCGTTCGCAACGACGCCAGCAATGCGGCCGCCCTTCTCGATGACCGCCTCGACCTTCACGCCCTCGCGAATTTTCGCTCCGGCCAGCCGCGCGGCCTTCGCATAGGCTGCCGTCAATCCTGCCGGATCGAGCCGCCCGCTCATCGGATTGAGCCAGATGCCCTTGGTGGCGGCGGGATCGAGCAGGGGATTGAGCTGTTCGCGCTTCTGCTGCCGTCGATCCAGCGGCCGTTGATGCCGCGCTCCGCCGCCACGGCAGCGAAGCCCTCGAAGGTTTCCAGCATATGATCGCTGACGGCGAGAAACTGGCGGCCGGTCGTGAGCCAGCCGGTGTCCTGGCCGGTGAGCTTCTCGAGACGCTCCACCGTCTCGAGCACCTGCAGGATGGGCCGATCATGGAAGTGCGACGGCTTCCAGGTGATATTGCCGGCCGAGTGCCAGGTGGTGCCCGAGCCGAGCTTGTCCCGCTCGAGCAGCGTGACGTCGCCCGCGCCGGCTTCCGCCAGATGAAAGGCGACGCTCGCGCCAATCACGCCGCCGCCGATGATGAGAATGCGTCGAGCCATGCTTCACCTCGCTCATGACCAGAACGATCCAGCGATGATCGCACGAGTGTCGCGTCTCGCAAGCGTGCGGACGGCGGGGCAGGTCAGCGAATGGGGAGCGCAAAAACGCTACGGGACCCTCGTGGGGTCCCGCAGGTGTTTCAACCGATGGTGCAGTGGGGGTTAAGCCGCCACCGTCGTGTCTTCTGGGTTGCGGAGGACGTAGCCGCGGCCCCACACCGTCTCGATGTAGTGCAGGCCGCCGGTCGCCGCCGCGAGCTTCTTGCGTAGCTTGCAGATGAAGACGTCGATGATCTTCAATTCCGGCTCATCCATGCCGCCATAGAGATGGTTGAGGAACATCTCCTTGGTGAGCGTCGTTCCCTTGCGAAGGGAAAGCAGCTCCAGCATCTGGTACTCTTTGCCGGTTAGATGCACCCGCTGGCCACCGACCTCGACCGTTTTGGTGTCGAGGTTGACCACCAGATCGCCGGTCTGGATGACCGACTGGGCGTGACCCTTCGAACGGCGGACGATCGCGTGGATTCGGGCCACCAGCTCGTCTTTGTGGAAGGGCTTCGTCATGTAGTCGTCGGCGCCGACACCCAGGCCACGGACCTTGTCGTCGATGCCGGCGAGGCCGGAAAGGATGAGGATCGGCGTCTGTACCTTGGAGACCCTGAAGGTCTTCAGGACGTCGTAGCCGCTCACATCCGGCAAGTTGAGATCGAGAAGAATGATGTCGTAGTCGTAGAGCTTGCCGAGGTCGACCCCTTCCTCGCCAAGATCCGTCGTATAGACGTTGAAGCCTTCGGACTGCAGCATCAATTCGATGCTTTGCGCCGTCGCGCTGTCGTCCTCAATGAGCAATACCCTCATCTCAGTTCCCTTGTCTTCGACCGTTCGATCGCTCTGCTGCCCAGGCGGTCACGCAACGAACTGTTCAGCTTGGTTAATCCCTTGATCAACCTAACTGCCAGAAGTTAACAAAACCTAATTTCCATGAAGAATTTCAACGCTCTTCATCATGACACCGCTTCCACCAGGATGAGGTCTGGCCGGTAACGGCGAACTTGAGGGTTACACAACCACACAACAGCTAGGCGACAACCTGCAGGGCAGCCACCACCTATCGCGGCGCAGGGAGGTGCGCCGGCATTACGCCGAACGGCGAATATGGGATGGCCCGTCTCAGATGCTTGCGGCCCTGTTCCGATCACCGGCCGATGGCCGTCCAGCGCTCGTCTCAGAACCGCGAATCACCTGTTGATAAGTAGGTAACAGAATTCGACTCGGTGCCCAATGGTCTCTTCGCAACACTCGGGCGCGGCGTCAGGCTTCGACTCTTAGTTATCGGGAGAGGGAGCAAAAGAACCGTTGGTTTACCGTGACTTAAAGGGTTCGTGGCAGTATCGCAACGGTCGCGAGTCCTCGTGTTGACAACCACTCCTGGTTTTCAGGCGTCGATTCGCAAAAGAACCAGCGTCCACGTTGTCGCGGCTCTGGCATGAGCTTTGCGAGCGGCAAGGCAGACGTTCGAATGTGTTAGGGGTGTCGAACATGAAGCCGCGCGAGAGCCTGACTGAGAGCCCGTCAATTCGAGATCGAGGAGAAGCGCCAGCAGGCCGCCGATCTCGAGAGCATGATCAACGATTTCCGCCGCATGGCCGCCGATCTCGATCTTCAGATCGAGTCCGAGCACCAGAAGAGCGGTATCCGCGACGTCAATCACTTCGCCTATCCGCCGTTCGCGAAGGCCGCCCGCCAGCGTCGTGACAACCTCGTGACGTCGGTCGAGGACCTCATGGGCAAGCTCGAGGCGACGAAGCGGGATCTGGCCCATATCGAGGAAGAGCTCAAGCGCAGCGAGACCGCGGGTGAGCGCAGCGAGGAGCGCCAGCGTTTCTCCCGCCGCCCTTCGAGCCGCTCGCGCCGCGCGCTGCCGGGTTCAGGGTCCCAGCGCAGCGCCTGAGCAAATTCGGCTCTTGCTGCCCAATTGTGGGAAACCGGCTTGCGCCGCCGGTTTCCTGGCTCTAAAGGCCTAATCCAAGCATCTCGCTTGGGTGGGGCGGCATGAGGCTCGGGCAGAGCATTCAGGGCATTGCGGCGATCGGCCTGTTATCGGG
Organism: uncultured Alphaproteobacteria bacterium; assembly: GCA_963741525.1. Taxonomy (GTDB): domain Bacteria; phylum Pseudomonadota; class Alphaproteobacteria; order Rhizobiales; family Hyphomicrobiaceae; genus JANNSX01. The sequence goes on along the minus strand of CAVUIW010000027.1, from coordinate 66,477 downwards.
CCTGGCTGCCTGCGCGTCCGGTTCGTCCGAGGCCCAGTTTTCCGATCTGTCGGAAGTGTCCTCGATCCTGGCGCCGGAGAGCCCCGAGGTGCCGGGCAAGCCGGTCGAGGCCTATACGCGCATCGCCCGGGGTCTCAAGGGCTGTTGGCTCGCCCCGACCGCGCCTCTCGGATTGGCGAAGGCCTACCTCTACGCGGCCGAAGCTTTCCCGGCCGACAAGGGCGGCAAAGCCTTCATCGTCATTTATGAGCGGACGCCGGAAGGCGAGCGCGGTCTCAAATCCTTCGCGGTCGCCCTCGAGCCGGATGGCGAGCACACGAAGCTCGGGGTGGAGAATTACCGGGTGCAGGAGCCGTTCGGCGGCCAGATGCTGGCCGACGTCCGGCGCTGGGCTGGAGGGGAAGCCGGCTGCACGCCGATGGCCCCGGATTTCTTGCCCGTCGAACCGGAAGCGGAGCCCGAGGCTCAACCGGCGAAGAAAAAGAAGGCGAAGGGGACGACCGCCTGAGTCTTGGCTTTGCGCACGTTCTTGCGGCGAACCGGAAACCACTTCGCCTGAACGTGCGCTCAGCCTCCGCGATAGTCCTGAATGCGGGTCGCGCGCAGGCCCGGAAGGCCATGCCGGTCGATCGACCGCTGCCAGGAGAGGAACTCGTCCACCGTCAAACGGTAACGCTCGCAGGCCTCCTCGATCGAGAGCAGCCCACCGCGCACGGCGGCGACCACCTCGGCCTTGCGGCGGATGACCCAGCGCTTGGTTTCCGGCGGGGGAAGATCGGCAATCGTCAGCGGGCTCCCATCGGGACCGATGACGTAACGGACGCGTGCCCTGAACTGTTGCTCGGCCATGTTACTCTTACTCTCTGACCTGTTCGGTTCTTAAGCTAACCGAACGCGCTTAAGATCTCGCTAAACTTAAGGGTAAGAAGTCTGCAAAGCCCGTGCCAGGGATTTGAATTAAGTTTTAGGGGCATTGGAAACGTTGCGGAAAGCCCGGAAAACGAAGGCTTTCGCCGTGGCCTCGATCGCCCTATAGTCGAACGCATTGCGGGCGCTCGCGTTCCGTTGCGGAGCAAAATCCTTAACGAGTTCACCAGGCTGGCACGGATGCGAACTGCTTTGGACATGCACTTGTCAGGCCAGCCCGCGAGCACGCGGGTGGTGGTCGCCATGTCGGGCGGCGTCGATTCCTCGGTGGTGGCCGGGTTGCTCAAGCGCGCCGGCTACGATGTCGTTGGCGTCACGCTGCAGCTTTACGACCATGGCGCCGCGACCCATCGTAAGGGCGCCTGCTGCGCCGGCCAGGACATCCACGATGCCCGGCGGGTCGCCGACCGTCTCGGCATCCCCCACTATGTCCTCGACTACGAGCGCCGCTTCCGCGCCGAGGTCATCGACCGGTTCGCGGAGAGCTATGCGCAGGGCGAAACTCCCGTCCCGTGTGCGACCTGCAACCAGACGGTCAAGTTCCGCGATCTGCTCGAGGTGGCGCGGGATCTGGGCGGCGAGGCGCTGGCGACCGGCCATTATGTCCGCAGCCAGCCTGGTCCGGACGGCTTCGAGCTGCATCAGGCCGTGGACGCCGAGCGCGACCAGTCCTACTTCCTCTACGGCACGACGGCCGGGCAGCTCGCCTACTTGCGCTTTCCGCTGGGTGGCTTGCCCAAGAGCGAGGTCCGCCAGCTTGCCGCCGAGCTCGATCTTCCCGTCGCCGAGAAGGCCGATAGCCAGGACATCTGCTTCGTGCCGAGCGGCCGCTATGCCGATCTCGTCGCAAGGCTCCGGCCCGAGGCCGGCGAGCCCGGCGACATCGTCGATCTCGATGGCCAGGTGCTCGGGCAGCACAAGGGCATCGTGAACTTCACCATCGGCCAGCGCCGGGGGCTCGGGCTGGCGGCGGCCGATCCTTTGTTCGTGGTCGCGCTCGATCGCGACCGGCGCCGGGTGATCGTTGGCCCGCGCGCGGCGCTCAAGGTGCACCGGATCGGGCTCCGGGACGTGAACTGGATCGGGCCGGGCGCGCTCGGCGATCTGCCGGAAGAGGGGCTCGACATCGCCGTCCGCATCCGCTCGACGGGCCAGCCGGCGGCGGCTCGGCTATTGGGCGCCGACGGCGGCATCGAGGTCGAGATCGCCGCGGGCGAGGAGGGCGTGTCGCCCGGTCAGGCCTGTGTGTTCTACGGCGACGCCGGCGGTCAGGCCCGGGTGCTGGGCGGCGGCATCATTGCGCGGACGAGTGCGGCCAATCGGGCCGGCCCGCTCCTTGACACCCCAGCGGCCCGCTCCTTATATCCCGCAAACCCTGGCGGGGTAGCTCAGCTGGTTAGAGCACGGGAATCATAATCCTGGGGTCGGGGGTTCAAGTCCCTCCTCCGCTACCAAGACTTTCGCATTCGCTGGCGATTTTATGCGCGCGCAGGCGTTCCGAGACGGCGCGATATCGCCGTCTCGCCCGGTGGGCCTATTCACAATGTCAAAGAGCGGCGCAACGGTCCGGACCGTTGCGCAGACTTGGTTTCCAGGGCGGCACCTCTCGAGCGATGCCGGCCGTGAAACGGTCCGGTGCCGATTGTGAGGCCGCTGGTAAGTGCGGGGATTAGTTTTGGGGTGGTTTTGTGGGCAGGGTAAACGGCGCCGGACGGCTGTGCCGGACACGGCGAAGCCGGCCCGTGGACCTCGCCGCGAAACGCTCCTATGAGTGACATGGACACTCTACCAGAGACACGCAGATGTCCGGACCGGCCTACAGCCGCCGCCTCGCAGCCATCCTCGTGGCCGATGTGGCTGGCTATTCGCGGCTGATGGAGGCCGACGAGGCGGGGACGATGGCGGCAATTCGGCAGCGGAGAGCCGAGATTATCGAGCCGGTCGTCGCCCGCCACAGCGGCCGCGTCATATCGGTCGCGGGCGACGGTGTGCTCGTCGAGTTCTCTTCCGCCGTTGCCGCCGTCGAGGCGGCGCTCGATCTCCAAGACGGCTTCGCGACGGTCAATGGCGAGCTCTGCGATGAGCGGCGCATGCGGCTGCGCATCGGCATCAATCTCGGGGAAGTCGTCGGTGAGGGCGCCGACATTTACGGCAGTGGCGTCAACATCGCCGCGCGCCTCGAGCAGCTCTGCGAGCCGGACTTTGTGCATGTCTCCGCCAAGGTCCGCGATGAGGTCGAGGGCAAGTCGAACATCCGGTTCGATGACCTGGGTCAGCACGCCCTCAAGAACATCGCCGAGCCGGTCAAGGTGTTTGCCGCTCGCAGGAGTGGCGAAGAGCGGGTAGCCGCCCGCGGGCTTGCGGGCAAGTCGGCACGACCCTCGATCGCCGTGCTGCCCTTCGCCAACATGAGCGGCGACGCCTCTCAGCAGTATCTCGCCGACGGCATCACCGAGGACTTGACGACCGAGCTGTCGCGGTTCCGCGGGCTCGAGGTGACGTCGAGGCTGGCGGCTTTTCACTTCGCCGGCCAGGGTCTCGGACCTGAGGCGGTCGCCCGTCAGCTCGGCGTCGGAAACTTCGTCGAGGGCAGCGTGCGCAAGATGGGTCCGCGCATCCGGGTCACGGCCCAGCTCATCGATGCCAAATCCGGATCGCATGTTTGGGCGGAGCGCTACGACCGCGATGCCCAGGACATCTTCGCCGTGCAGGACGAGGTGGTCGCGGCAATTGTCGCCAGTCTCGAGGGGCGCGTGACGGCGGCGGGTGCAGCATCCGCGCGCAAGAAGCCCACGGCGAGCTGGTCGGCCTATGATTGCCTCCTTCAGGGCCGCGAGTTCGCCAACGAGTATCGCGAGCCCGAGGCAATTCCGCATTTCCGACGCGCCATCGCCATCGACCCCAGTTTCGCCCTCGCCCACGCCTGGCTCGCTGTCGCGCTGACCATCTCGGACATGATCCTCGCCGAGGACGGGCAGCTTTCGGAGGCGGATGCCGCCTCGCTGCGTGCGCTCACGCTCGACGAGGGAGATGCGACGGCGCACTATGCCCGCGCGCTCTTCCTTCATTGGAGTGGCGAATATGAGCGTGCGGGCCAGCACTTCGAGCGGGCCATGCGGCTCAACCCGTCGGATGTCTTGATCCAAGGCGACTACGCGAACTGGCAACGCATGAGTGGACGAGAGGTCGGTGCGCTCGCGACGATCGATCGTGCCATCGCGCTCGGCCCGTTCGTGCCGCGATGGTTTTCGGCCGTCAGAGGCGAGGTGCTGTTCGATCAGCGGCGCTATCAAGAGGCGCTCGTCGCCCTCCAAGGTGTGCCCGAGCACTATGTCAGCGGACGGCTGCATCTGGCGGCGGCGCGCGCCATGCTCGGCGACAAGGCCGGTGCGACGGCGGAACTCGGACGTGCGCTGGCGCTGCGGCCTGGGTTGAGCCTCGAAAACGTCTCACGGCGATTTCGCTATTTGAATAAGGATGCGCAGGAGCACTTCATCGGTGCGCTGCGACTGGCGGGGATGGGGGAGTAGAGTTCAGCCGCCAACCCCGGCGCTGGACTTGCGGTATCGCGCCGGCGGCATACCGAACTCCCGCTTGAACGCACGGTTGAACGCCGCCTCGGACTCGTAGCCGACCTCCATTGCGATCTGGAGGACGGTCGATCGCGTGGTCTCGAGCTTGCGCGCGGCGAGCTGCATGCGCCAGCGCGCGAGATAGGCGAGCGGCGGCTCGCCGATGAGCCGCGAGAACCGCTCTGCCAGCACTGACCGGGAGGAGCCGATCGCCTCGGCGAGCCCATCGAGCGTCCAGGGCTCCGAAGGACGGCGATGGATCAAGGCCAACGCGCTGCCGACAACGGGATCGCGCGCGCCCGCGAGCCATCCGGTCTGGTCCTCCGGTAGCGATTTCATATAGCGGCGCATGGTCTCGATGAAGAGCGCTTCCGAAAGCTTCGACAGCAGGATGTCGCGGCCCGAAGTGCCCTGGTCGCTCTCCGAGACCAGATGCCGGATCGAGCTTTCCAGCCACGCGCCCGTCGCATCGCTTCGGATGTCGACCTTGAACGTCCGCGGAAGTCCTGAGAGGAACAGACGATCCGCATGGCGCTCGCAGCCGAGAAATCCGCAGACGAATTTCGTGCTCTCCCCGCCGCCACCCCAGCGGATGCTGCTCATCTGGCCGGTCACGTGCTGGCGAAGCGCCATCGCGCCGTCGAGCATCGTCGCGGGCGAGCCGTTGCAGAAGACATGCGCCTCGCCGTGCGGGATGATGACGATCTCGCCGGCCTCGACGCTGAGATCGGGCTCGCCGGGAATTTGCACCCGCGCCCGACCATCCGTCACGAGATGGTAGTTGACGAGGCGTTCGGTGCCGGGCGCTAGGACCGGGGTAGTTTGGCTCGCGTGCGGCGCGGCGAACCCCCAGGGCGCAGTGAACTCTGCCGACATGAAGATCGCACCGGTCATGCGCACGCTGGCGAGCGCCGCGGAGAGAGCGTCCATCCGATGCTCCTGAACTGCGCCGTCCGTCCTGCCTCGGCAAAGAAGTCAGGACGGCGTGCAAAGCGTGGCCCCGGCTTTGGTCCAGATAGTGGGGCCTGGACGAGCCGCCGTCCAGTAGATCGCGACCAGATGCGGCGCAAAGAAGCCCAGGAGCTCAACATGTCGCAAACCCAAGAACTCGACCCCGGCAAGCTCAACGCCTTTATCGGCAAGATGCTCGGCGACCTCGGCGGCGCCTTCAGCGTGCCGACAGTGCGCATCGGTTTCCGCCTCGGCCTGTTCGAGGCGCTCCACGTGCACGGCCCCATGACCTCGGAGGAACTCGCCCGGCGCGCCGGTCTCGCCGAGCGCTATGTCCGGGAATGGGCCATGGCGCAGGCGTCCGGCGGCTATATCAATTTCGATACAACCAGCCAGAAATTCGGCCTCGGTCCCGAGCAGGCGATGGTCTTCGCCGTCAAAGACAGCCCGGTCTACCTGTCCGGCGCCTTCGATCTTGCCGCGGCCATGGTCGAGGGGCAGGGCAAGGTCGAGGAGGCCTTCACGACCGGCGGTGGCGTCCGCTGGGGCCACAGCGCCGGATGCCTGTTCTGCTCGGTCGGCGCCTTCTTCCGGCCGACCTATGTGAACTCGATCGTGCAGAGCTGGATCCCGGCGCTGGACGGCGTCGAAGCCCAGCTCAGGCAGGGCATCAAGGTCGCCGATATCGGCTGCGGCGTCGGCTTTTCGACGCTGCTGATGGCCAAGGCCTTCCCGCAAAGCACCTTCGTCGGCTTCGACTTCCACGCGCCCTCGATCGAGGAAGCGCGCCGGCACGCGGCCTCCCATCAGGCCGGCGCCAACGCGCGCTTCGAGGTGTCGACGGTCAAGGAGATCGGCGAAAGGGATTTCGATCTCGTCACCGGCTTCGACTGCCTGCACGACATGGGCGACCCCAAGGGCTGCGCCGCGCATATGCGCCAGATCCTGAAACCTGACGGCACGTGGATGGTCGTCGAGCCGATCGCAGGCAATACGCCGGCCGAGAACATGAACCCGGTGAGCCGCCTCTACTACAACGCCTCGACCATGATCTGCGTTCCGACATCGCTCGATCAGGAGGTGGGCGAGGGGCTCGGCGCGCAGGCGGGCGAAGCCAAGTTGACGAAAGTCATCAAGAGCGGCGGCTTCACCCGCGTTCGCCGGGCAACCGAAGGACCGTTCAACATGGTGCTCGAGGCGCGGCCGTAGAACGCTACGGTAAGGACTGCGCCTGCGTTCTACTCCGATCGTTGCACCGGATCGCCGATACAGGCGATCCGGAGCATGTTGGTGGCGCCGGACGTATCCGACGCGCCTGCCGACTACGACTGCGGTTCGGTGTACACGGAAATGCCGAGGTCGACGCCGAGCGCGGCAAGGCGCAAGAGAAGCTTCGTCCGGATGGCGTCGCCGAAGTGGCCGTCGTCGCCCAAAAAGTCGATGCTGATGCAGATCGTTCCGCCAGTGCTCTTCAGGCGTGACAGGAACTCCTTGTGGGGTTCGATGCGCGCAACGAGGGCTTCGACCTCATGGACGAACCATTGGTCGCGAGTCGTGTGCTGAACGGTGTGACGCCAGCGAGTGTCGCGGTAGACGCCGCCGAGAGGCGTGCCATTCGGCGTCATGCGGGGTGTGCCGACTGGATGAACATTTTGGGGAACAAGTCCAAGTTCTTGTGTGATCTCATCCGGATCAATCGTCGGATGGATGATGAAGAGCGCTGTCGCATAGCGTTGCGGCGAGCTGAGCGTTAGAACTTCATCCTGCTCGGAGTTCTCCTGGCTCAATCGCCGCCCCTTTACACCGGCCTTTGCGCCGGGTCCCCGATATACGCGATCCGGACCATGTTCGTCGCGCCGGGCGTGCCAAGCGGGACGCCAGCCGTGATGATGACGCGGTCGCCTTGCTTGGCGAAACCTTCCTCCACCGCGATGCGGCAGGCCTTTTCGACCATCTCGGTCTGATTGGCGGCGTCGCTCGTCAAGACGCAATGCAAGCCCCAGACGATGGCGAGGCGGCGGCCGGTCGCCGGGATCGGCGTCAAGGCGATGACCGCCTGGCGCGGCCGCTCGCGGGCGACACGCACGCCGGTCGAGCCCGTCGCGGTGTAGCAGATGATGGCGGCGGTCTTCAGAGTTTCGGCGATCGTGCGGGCGGCGTGCGCGATGGCATCCGCCCCGGTCGCATCGGGCTCGGTGCGCTGGGCGTGCACGATCGCCTCGTAAAGCGGATCCTGCTCGACCTCTTGCGCCACCTTGTCCATGGTCGCGACCGCTTCGGTCGGATACTGGCCGACAGCTGATTCGGCCGACAGCATCACGGCGTCGGCGCCCTCGAACACGGCGGTCGCGACATCCGACACTTCCGCGCGTGTTGGCACCGGCGCCGAGATCATCGATTCCAGCATCTGCGTCGCGACGACCACCGGCTTGCCGGCGCGCCGCGCCATCCGCGTCATGCGCTTTTGCAGACCCGGCACCTTCTCGACCGGCATTTCCACGCCGAGATCGCCACGCGCGATCATGATGCCGTCGGCGAGCTCGAGAATCTGCTCGAGGTCGGTGACCGCCGACGGCTTCTCGATCTTGGCCATGACGGCGGCTCGGCCGGCCACGAGCTTCTTCGCCTCCGCCACGTCGGCCGCGCGCTGCACGAAGGAGAGCGCGATCCAGTCGACGCCGAGCTCGGCGGCGAAGGCCAGGTCGCCGCGATCCTTCTCGGTCAAGGCGCCGAAGGGCAGCACCGTATCCGGCAGGCTGATGCCCTTGCGGCTGGCGAGCGCACCGCCCACCAGCACCTGGGCGATGATCGCATCCTTCGTTTTCTCGACGATCCGCATCTTGAGCTTGCCGTCGTCGAGGATGAGGTGGTGGCCGGCTTCGGCTGCCTCGAAGATGTGGGGATGGGGCAGGTGGACGCGCTCGGTGGTGCCGGGCTCCTTGCTCTTGTCGAAACGGAAGAGCTTGCCCTCGCGCAGCAGCACCCGCTCGCCGGCAAAGGCGCCGACCCGGAGCTTGGGGCCCTGCAGGTCGACGAGGATGCCGATCGGCCGGCCGGTCTCCTGCTCGAGCGCGCGGATGGCGGCATGCTCGGCCTTCACCAGGTCGTAGGTGGCATGGCTCATGTTGAGGCGGAAGACGTCGGCGCCGGCCCGGAACAGCCGGCCGATGCTCTCCGCATCCGAGGTTGCGGGCCCGAGCGTCGCGATGATCTTGACCCGCCGATTGCGTCGCATGCTGATCCTTCCGGGGATGCTCGTGGGCGCCGATCATGCCGGGGCCGTTCTTGTTGCAACGCATCAAAGCAAGGTGGGAGCGAAAGCACAAGGCGCGCATTGCAGCGGGCCATGGTTAGCGTTTGCTTACCCGCATCCGCGCAAATGTCTTAAGGGAGTTGAAATGATCTTTAGACCTGTCTGGTAGAACACTCGGCAAGCCATGATAGGTGCCGCGGCTTGGTGATGCGGTACCGGATGGTTGGGGGGTGTAACGTGCCGATCATTCGCACCGGGACGAAGAACGGCGACAGGTTCTTGGGCACATCGGCCGCCGAGGCCTATGACGGCCTGGGCAGCTTTGACAGCGTCGACTACATGAGTTCGACGGGCGCGATCACGATCGATCTCGGAAATCCATCGAACAATTCCGGCAATGCGGCAGGCGACACCTTCGTCAGCGTCGAATACTTCAAGTTCGGTCGTGGCAACGACACCTTTACGGGCTCTGCTCGTAACGAACAGGTCAACGGCTACTTCGGCAACGATACCATCGATGGTGCCGGCGGCGACGACATTCTTTTGGGCCACGCCGGCAACGACGCGATCGAGGGCGGCGCCGGTAACGACAGCATCTGGGGCGGCGGCGGCTTTGACACTCTGTCCGGCGGCGCCAACAACGACCGCCTCATCGGCGATCTGGGTAACGACACGCTCGACGGCGGCGACGGCAACGACTTCCTGCAGGGCGGCACGGGCAGCGACTCCATCTCCGGCGGCAATGGCATCGACACGGTGCGGCTGCTCGGCAACCTCGCCGACTATGACTTCGTCTACACCGCAACGGGCGTTTACGCTACCCATGCGCGGGGCTCGCAAGTCGACGGCGTCGAATTCATCGACCTGTCGACGGAGTTCCTCCAGTTCGCCGATCAGACGGTGGCGCGCCCGAGCGAACCTCCGACGGTTGCCTTCACCGGCGTGGCGCTCACCGATACGGGATCGAGCGCTTCCGACAACATCACCAACAATCCGACCGTCACCTTCTCCGGCACGGCCGCCGATCTCGACGGCACGGTCGTCCAGGTCGAAGTGTTCAACGGCAATGTTTCGCTCGGTCTCGCGACGATCTCCGGCAATGCCTGGAGCCTGACCGTCGCGCTCACCGACGGCACCTACAACAGTCTGCGGGCCGTTGCGACCGACAGCAGCGGCGTGACGGGCTCCGGCACGAACGGCTCGGTCATCGTCATCGACCTCCTCGCGCCGGCCGCTTCTCGCCCCCGATCTCTCGGCGGCGACCGACAGCCTGCCGGTTGACAACGACGACATCACCAACCTCCAGACGTTGGATCTTTCGGGCACCGCCGAGGCCGGCAGCACCGTCCGCCTCTACGACGCCAACACGAACACGCTGCTCGCGACCGCGACTGCGACCGGTGGCGTCTACGCCTTCACCGTCACCGTTCCCTCGGGCACCTACAACTTCGCCGTCACTGCCGAGGATGCGGCCGGAAATGTTGGGGCGATGTCGAGCGCGCTGACGGTCATCGTCGACACGCAGGCTTCGACCGTCGTGGGTCTGATGACGTCCGCGAACTCGATCACCTTCACGGCTTCCGACGACCATGGGCCGCTGAGCCTCGCCGGCACCTTCGCCGGCCTCGGCGCCGTCAACAACGGCATGAGCACGACACTCTCGCTGGTGGAGCAGGCGACGGCCAAGCTCGGCACGCTGCAGGTGCAGGACATCGCCGGCAATCCGAGCAATGTCATCGGCCTCGGTCTCGGCACGTCGGGCGCCAACACCTTCACGGGCCCGCTGGCGGCGAGTGCCAACGCGCTCTACGGCTTCGGCGGCGACGACATCCTGACGGGCGGTACGGCGGGCGACGTGCTCTACGGCGGCGACGCCAACGACCGCCTCATCGTGACGGCGGGCGGCGACACGCTCGACGGCGGCGCCGGCGCGGGCGATACCATCGACTTCTCGAACGCGGCCTCCGGCGTGACCTTCAGTCTCGCGGGTGCTGCGACGCAAGGCACGGGCGCCGATTTCGGCGCGCTCACCTGGTTCGGCATCGAGAACATCTTCGGCGGCTCGGCCGGCGACACGCTGACGGGCGATGCCAATGCGAACACGCTCTCTGGGCAGGGCGGTAGCGATACGCTGACCGGCGGTGGTGGCCTCGATACCTTCAACGTCACCTCCGGCAGCGACACGATCACCGATTTCGCCAATGGTGGTACGGAGATTCTTGCAGTATCTGCCGGCGCTTCGGCCTCGGCGACCCTCACCGCTGCCTGGACCGCGACATCTTCCAGCTCCAACGACGGCACGGCCTTGGTTGCGACCGCCGGATTCTCCGCAAGCGTCGCGGCAGCCGGTGGCTCGGCCGGGTGGACGCTGACCAATGCGGGTAACGGCACGGCGGTGACGCTGACCGGCGGACGAACGCCGACACGCTGACCGGCGGCACGATCGCTGACACGCTCATTGGTGGCGCGGGCAACGACCAGCTCAACGGCGGCGCGGGTGGCGATGTCCTCACCGGCGGCCTCGGCTCCGACTCGATCAACCTCGGCGTCTTCAACGACAACGTCCGCGACTATGTCCGCTACAGCGCGACGGGCGAGTTCGGTGACACGGTCTCGGACTTCGACGTCGACAGTACGCAGGATGTAATCCAGTTCACGGGCGCCCTCGGCACGTCGCTGGACGACGGCCGGTCGAACTTCTCGCTGCGCTGGAGCACGAGCTCCGGTAACAACAACACCGTGACCGTCACTGTCGGTCAGGCCAACGGCGATCGGGAAGCTTTGATGCTCTACGGCGCGAACGGCGAGGGTGTGACAAGCGCCAATCTGACGAATGCCAGCTCCGTCGCCAGTGCGTTCAATGCCGAGTTCAACATCACCGCCGCCAATGGCGAGGATGCGGTGCTCGTCGTCAACGACACCAACGCGAATAGCTTCTCAGCCTGGTATTGGGTGCAGGCCGGCGGCGGCGAGGTGTCAGTGCCGGCGAGATCACGCTGATCGGCGTGTTCGACGCCAACGGCACGGTGACGACGTCGAGCTTCGGGTTCTTCTGAGGCCGAGCGCTCGACGCGGATTTGTTTCGAGCGTCGTCTTTCGGGGCTGTTCACGAATTGATCGCGCGCAAGGCGACCGCCCGCCAATCCGGTGAAAGCTATGAGCAACTCATAGCCCGGAGGGCCATTCGATGCTGCGCTGCTTGATTCTTCCTTTTCTGGTGTTGGCGATGGCAATGCCGGCCTTCGCCGCGGACGATGCCCTCGAAAGCTGCCGCCACGAGAAAGAAGGCATCGATCAGCTCGCGGCCTGCACGGCGGTGGTCTCATCGCCCGAGTTCACGGCGTCCGAGCGGGCAACTGCCTTCCGCATCCGCGGCGAGCTGCACCAGACGGCTGGGGCACTCGGGCCGGCGGTCGAGGATCTCTCCTCGGCGCTGAGCCTGACGCCCAATGACGCGGCGGCCTATGCAAGCCGGGCACGCGTCCATTTGGCGAAGGGTGATCTCGACGCCGCCGTCACGGATTTCAGCGCCGCCTTGCAACATCAATCCGACAAGCGCGCCCAAGCGCGCCTGCTCATTGGTCGAGGCCACACGTTGATGGTGAAGGCGCTCTACGACCAGGCGCTGGCCGATTTCGGCGAAGCCATCCGGCTCGCGCCGGAGAGCGCCAGCGCCTACAACCATCGCGGTCTCGTCTACCGGAAGATGGAAAACCTCGCGCGGTCGATTGAGGATTACACGAAGGCGATCCTGCTCAACCCCGTCTATGCGTTGGCCTACAGCAATCGGGGACATGCTCATGAATCGATGGGGCACACGGCCGAGGCAGTCGCCGATTTCTCCCGGGCCCTGCTTTTGGACGGCAGCCTGACCAGCGCCGCGGAGCGCCTCAAGGTGTTGAACGCCAGCTCCACGCTCGTCGCTGACAGCGAGCGGTTGATCGCGACCGGCAAGGATATCGCCGAGAAGACCTGTGCCTTCTGCCATGCCGTGGGGCCGGAGGGCCGGAGCCCCAATGCCAAGGCGCCGGCCTTCCGTACGCTCGCCGAGCGGCATCCGGCGCTGTCACTGCGCGAGCCGCTGTCGCGCGGCATCGCCGCGCCCCACGAGGAGATGCCGGCCTTCACGCTGTCGGAGGGCGAGATCGATGGTATCGTCGCCTATGTGAACAGCCTCTCCCGATAGGTCTGGGAACGCGAGAGCCGATAGCGCGTTGCCTCTGCGGAAACGAGACGATCATGAAGGTGCTGGCTTCGGCTTTGGCCGCTTTTGCGTTTCTGGCGTTCGGCTCGCTCGCCGGGCACGGCTCAGACGTTGCGCTGGCGCAAGATGACCTGGGGTCGCCCGGGCGCGTCTTCGAGGACCGTCGAGATGAGCTTCGAGGTGGCATGCGCGGCAAGCTTCTCGGCTTGAAGCCGCGACGTCAGGTCGAGCCGAGCAGCCGGATCAGCCCCAAGGCCCAGCGACGCGTTCTTCCACAAATGGATCCAAGAGTGACGCCCGAGGCTCATCGATTGAAGCGACTGCCCGTCGCTCGCAGAGTGGGACCCGGTCGTGCTCTTGCCGCATGCCAAGCCCGCTATCGCAGCTTCGATGAAGCGAGTGGGACCTATCGCACGTTCGCTGGAAAAGCGCGGCGGTGCCCCTATCTGCCTTGACGCGCCCTCAAGGCCCCCCGGTGCCGCCACTCTCCGGATCAACGAGGCGGATGGTGTAGTCTTTGCTCTCGCCGGTATCGACCTCGTAGAACTTCGAGGCCTTGTAGCCGCGGCCGCCGCAATCCTTGACGCCCTTGATGGTGAAGGTTTTGTCGGCCGTGCACATCTCGGTCTTGCCGGCCCATTCGCCGCCCCGGTCATAGTCGAGGGCGTGGATGTAGTAGAAGCGAGCTGAAAGTTCGCCGGTCACCAGCGTCTCGCAGGCTTGCGAGAGGACGTTCCACCACCCTTCGGTGATCCACTCCTTATCCTTCTTATAGCCGATGGCGATGCCGACGCGGCTCGGCGTGAAGTTGCAGAGCTTGAGATCGGCCAGAGCCGGTGTCGCAGCGGCGAGCAATAGGCCGACGCAACCTAAAAGCACGGCCGAGCGAGCACGGTTCACGATCACTCTCACTGCGACGCGCATCTTCCCTGCCAGCCTCATGATCGCGTCTACCGGTCAGGGATCGACCAGGAGGACGCGGAAGTCATTGACGTTTGTATGGGTCGGTCCGGTGACGACGAGGTTGCCGAGCCGTTCGAAGAACCCAGTTGAATCGTTGTCGGCAAGAAACTTGGCCGGATTGAGATCGAGCGCGCGGGCTCTCGAGGCGGTGTCCGGCAGCACCAGGGCGCCGGCCGGATCGCTGGCCGAACCTCCACCGCCGTCGATGCCATCCGTATCGGCGGCGAGGCCCGCGATGCCGGCTGCCCCGTCGAGGGCGAGCGCTAGTCCAAGCATGTACTCCTGGCTTCTCCCGCCCCGGCCCTTGCCGGTCATGGTGACCGTGAGTTCGCCACCTGAGAGGAGGGCTACGCGCTCGCCGCGTGCCTTCGCTGCCAGAGCCAATGCCGCATGGGTGCGCGCGACATCGCGGGCCTCCCCCTCGACGGCGTCGCCGAGATCGATCACGCGATAGCCGAGCGCCCGCGCGATTGTCCCCGCCGCATCGAGGGATTTACGCGGCGTCGCGACGAGCAGGTATTCGGCTCGAGCAAAAGCCGGATCGCCGGGCTTGGGTGTTTCATTCGCTGGATCGGCGAGCGCGGTCTTGACGCTTTGCGGAATGCCATCTCCAAGACTTCTCGACAATGGCGCGGGCTTCGGCCAGCGTCACCGGATCGGCAACGGTCGGGCCGGAGCCGATGACGGCGGGGTCGTCACCGGGAACATCGGAGATGGCAAGTGTCAGCAGGCGGGCGCCACGGGCGGCCGCGGCCAGTCGCCCGCCCTTGATCCGCGAGAGGTGCTTGCGAACGCCGTTCATCTCGTGGATGCGACGGCCACTGCGGAGCAGCGCGCGGGTTACGGCCTGCTTCTCGGCGAGCGTGATGCCGGCGGCGGGCGCTGCCCAGATGGCCGAGGCGCCGCCGGAGAGCAGCACGAGCACGAGATCGTCTGGCCCGGCGCTCGCGGCAAGCCGCAGGGCACGCTCTGCAGCGGCCTGGCTCGCCTCGTCCGGCACGGGATGGCCGGCCTCGCGGACGGCGATATGAGAGGTCGGCACGGCGTGGCCATGGCGGGTGGCGACCTCGCCCGAGAGACGGTCGAGCAAGCCTCGCCCCGCATAGTGCTGCTCGGCGGCGCCCGCCATGGCGGCCGACGCCTTGCCGGCGCCCAGGATCAGGATCCGCCCGCGGGCCGGTGGTTCCGGAAGAAAGGGCGGCAGGCAGACGCCCGGTTGGGCTGCCGCGATGGCCGCATCCAGCATCTGCCTGAGGATTGCTTTCGTTCCAGATGCCATGCCGTCGTGCCGCCTCGTTGTGCGGGGCCGCTTGGCCCTGCCGTAGCGCTAGGGTGCTTCCGTGATTGAATAAATCACGGAAGCACCCTAGTTCATTGGTTTGCCGTGCTTCTTATCGGAAAACTGCTTCGCACTTTTCCGGAAGCACTTTAGCCCTATACTTCGTGGCGAAACCCGATCCGCCCGCATGGCCGGGCCGCAAGGAGCCCCATGTCGACCGAGAAATCAACCCAAACGGAGCTCGAGGCCGCGGCCTTCCGCCGCCTCGTCGCGCATTTGCAGAAGCGTACCGACGTCCAGAACATCGATTTGATGAACCTGGCCGGCTTCTGCCGCAACTGCCTCGCCAACTGGATGCAGGAGGCAGCCGCCGCCAACGGCGACCCGCTCACCAAGGAGGAGGCCCGCGCCCGCGTCTACGGCATGCCCTACGATGAATGGCGGAAGCTGCATCAGAAGGAGGCGACGGCCGAGCAGAAGGCCAAGCTCGAGAAGTCGCATTCGCATAAGCGTTGATACCAAATCCGGTTGATCGGCTTACGGTCGTAGGGCGCAATTGGCCCCATCTTCGGGGGCCGTATTGCGCCGCCCCAGGCTCGGCAATCGTCGTGGGAGCCAGCGCGCCCTGTGCCTGCGGCCGGCGCAATACGGCCTGAAGACGGCCTATTGCGCCCTACGGCCACGGCGGTTGCCGGATCCGATGAGCCGGAGACGGCATGACGGGTTATCCACCGCCCGTCCGAAACCCTGGGATAACCCGCCGTCAAGCCGTTGCCGGTGACCGGGCGGCCGACTAGCGTCCGCTCATCGTAATCAGCGTCCCGTGTGTGCCACGCGCTGCCCGTCGCAGCGCCCGGCCGGGCGCATGCCAGTTTATTGAGAGAGGCCCATGCAGCAGGATGTTCAGAAGTCGACGCAACAGCAGCTCCGCTCCTTCATCGAGCGCATCGAGCGGCTCGAGGAGGAGAAGAAGGCGCTCTCATCCGACATGCGCGACGTGTTCGCGGAGGCCAAGTCGACCGGCTTCGACGTCAAGGCCATGCGGCAGGTGCTGAAGCTCCGCAAGCAGGACATGCACGAGCGCCAGGAGCAGGAAGCACTCGTCGAGACCTACATGAACGCGCTCGGCATGCTCGCCCATCAAGAGGCAGCGGAGTAGCAGAAGAGCTACCGCTTGGCCGTCTTGACGCGCTTGCCGGTCTGGGCGCCGTCGAACATCTCCGACAGCAAAATGTTCTCTGGCGCGAACTGACCGTCCCAGGCGAGCGCCGCGACTTTGCTCTCCGGCTTGAACGACAGCTCGAGGCCGGCATCGGCGTCGAGCAGACGCTCATGGGCGACAGCGAAATTGGGATGCCGGAGCTTGGCGAAGACCGGCTGATCGAGGCTGGCATCAGCCGTCAGGAAGGCCGAGAGCGAGAAGGGCCGGTAGGACAGCTCGCTCGGGTGCTCCTCGTCGAAGTCGGGCGCGCGCGCCCAGCCGGTGCGGCTGAGGAACGCGCCGATCGTCATCTCCTCGGGCGCGGGCGGAACGATCACGCCGTCTCCACCCGCGGCACCGCGCGCTGCCGACTTCTTCTTGAGCGGCAGCTGGACGGGCGTGTTCTCGGGTCCGAGCGAGGCTAGCACCAGCTCGTCGAGCGTCTGCTCCGCTGCTTCCTTCTCACGTTTGCCGCGTGTCTTGATCGGCGAAAGCTCGGGCAAGGGCGGCAGGAAGCTCTCCAGGCTTGCGACTTGGGGCTTCGCCGCCAGCACCGGCTGAGGCGGCGTCAGAGCGGGCCCGTCGAGGGCTGGTGCGTCATCATCCTCGCTGCCAAGCGAAGCTACGATCTGAGGCTCGGGCGCCTTCGCCAGCGCCATGGTCGTCGCCGCTGCCTCGGGCTCGGCGCTCGCCAGCAGCGTGCTCGACCGATCGCGGTTGCGGATCGCATGGAAGGCGGCGACGGTCTCATAGACCTTCTTGTTCTTCTTGGCGGCCGCGACATCGGCGGCGGAGATCGGCCGCCCGTCGGAGGGCACGAATTTTGAGCGGCCGTTCGGGAAGAGGGCGGCGAGTTCGAGGCGACCCATCCGCGGCCACATGCGCACGCGGCCGGTGTCTATATGCACGAAAGGGAGCGCCGAAGTCGGATAGTAGCCGACGCCGCCGCGCTCGCGAATCAGCGCCGAATAGCGCAACCGCTGCACCGGCACGTCGGGGAAATGCACGTCGAGCGCCTTGCCGCGCGTGTGCTGGCTGTTCTTGGCCTGGCCGCCGCCTTTTCTGCGCAAGCTTTTCGTTGGTGCCGGGCGAGCGATAGCCGGAGATGATATGGATCGGCTTCCTGGCGCCCAACTCCTCGTAGATCTCCCACAGGATGTCGAAGGCCGCCGGGTCCATTTGCGTCGGCTCGTTGCGCCGCCAGTCGCGGAAGATCCAGTTGAGCTTCTTCAGCGCCTCGCCGTCATAGGCCTCGCCGCGCTTGTAGACGATGTCGAGCCGCTCGCCGTTGTGGATGTTGTAAAGGGAGAGGCGGCGGTCGCCGGGCGTGCCGGCGGTCGGCGCGCCTGAACTCACCGAAAGCGCCAAGCCGAGCGCCAGGACGGCCCAAATGAGCAAGCCATGCCTGAACACTAAGATTGCCCCTGTCCCTACGGCTGTTCCGTCCCGCTTCAGCCAGCGGGGATACACGCGAAACACACGGTCTGTTCGGCGGGAAGGGCGAAGATCGCTTCCCTCAACATCCCACGAATCTTCAGACCTTATCGTTAAGGGAGAGTTAGCAGGCCAAATTGGCCGGAATTATGGGAGGTAGCAGAACCTGACCGGCCGCCTCAACGCCGCGAGATGGCGCCGTCGGCGCGCTTCTTCTTCGGCTTGATGATGTTGACGCCCAGATCGCCGTCGTTCTCGACAATGCGGGTTTTCTTCCGCTTCCGCGGCAGCACCGGAATCTCGGAGATGCCGCCCGTCACGTCGGGTTCGGCGAACTCCTCCTCGAACATCGGCTCGGCGCCATTGAGGGCCGCCATCAGCCGCTTGTCGTGGCCGTAGAGGTCGCTGCGGAAGGCAAGATCGCCGTCCTCCTTCACATAGGCCGTGAAGTAGGTGACGTGGATCGGGATCTTCTTGTTGAAATGGACCTGTTGGTTCTCGCCCTGGGCGATGTGCCGGTCGATCTCCTTGCGTCCCCAACCCGAATCCTTCTCCCAACACCACCTCGGCGAACTTGAGCGGATTGCGCACCCGCATGCAGCCGTGGCTGAAGGCGCGGACGGAGGCGTTGAACAGGCTCTTGGAGGGTGTGTCGTGCATGTAGACATCATGCTTGTTCGGGAACATGAACTTGATGATGCCGAGCGCATTGCCGCGGCCGGGCGGCTGGTAGATGTGGAAGCGCTTGATGTCGACGGTCGACCAGTCGACGGAATAGGGATCGACGGTGCGGCCCTTGTACTTGGCGACGAGGCCCTGCCGGGCGAGCGGATCGCGGCCGCTCATCAGACCCGGCAGCAGCTCGTTCTGCTTGATCGAGTCCGGCACGTTCCAGAAGGGATGGAACTCCACATACTCCATCACGTCGGAGAAGATCGGCGTCGGCGTCTTCGGCTTGCCGACGACGATGCGCTCCTCGAAGATCGGCGCTCCGTCCTTCATGACACGCGTCAGGAATTCGGGGATGTTGTTCCAGATGTAGAGGCCGCCGAGGTCCGACGGCAGCCAGCGCCAGCGCTCCATGTTGACGAGCACGCGCTCGATCTGCGCCGATTGGCTCTCGGGCTCCGAGCCGTTGAGCTTGGCGCGGACGGTCTTGCCGACGAGGCCATCGGGCTTGAGCCCTTCCGCGATCTGGAAGTTGCGAACCGCCTCCTCGAGGAACTCGTCATAGAGCTCGCCATCGAAGGGATCGGCGCCGGCCGGGAGCGAAACCTTCAGTCGCTGGCGGAGCGACACGATATCGGGATGGCGCATCCCCGGTTTCAGCAGCGGCCCTGGCGGAACGATGACGGCGGCTTCCTCGGGCCTGGCTGTCGCCTTGCGAAGCTCAGCGAGCTTCAGCCTCAGCGCTTCGAACTGGGGATGGGTCGGGTGGAAGCTCACCAGGTACTCGGCCGGCTCCTTGGCGAGCGTGATCTTGGCGAGCACCTCGGACGGGCTCCGGCGGGACAGTCGCGCGTTCGACCATGCCCGAGTAGCGGGCAGGGATTGACGCGACCGGCGCGGGCCTCGGCGGTATAGCGGGCGACGGCGACCGTGAGCAGCCGCTCGGCCTCGACGAGGCGGTCGATGGAGACGAGCGCGCCCTCGGTCTTGGATATTTGCGGCAGCCTATAACTCGCGGCATCGAGGCCCCAATCGTCGGCCTTGCGGATCTCGTCCATGACGTCGAAGGCGGCGGGCAGCAGGCCGACCCCATCCGTCCAGATCGGGGTATTGCTGCGCTCCTGGTAGAATTTGTCGATCGAGGCGCGCTGGGCAGCGGTCAGCTTGTCTTGGGCTTCCCGCGACGACAGCAGGGCCTGCCGGAGCTTGATGCCGACGGCCGCCTCGGGCTCGATCAGCTGCTCGGGCCCATCCGGCTCGATAGCCCAGGCGGGCACGGCCAAGCCGATCGTCAACGCAAAGGCGGCGGCAAGCGAAAAGGCGAATCTCATATCCAGGCTCCAGGGACCCGCGGAAAGCTAAAGGAGCGACTGTCGCTTGGCTAGCCTGAACAGCATCAATTCGGACGCGAGCATGGGGGATTTGCGGCTGTTTGTCGTCGATGGGATTGTAACAGCGGTCACCGTATGTACAGGAAAACCGAGCGGCCCCGGCGGGAGACGTGCCGCGGCCGCTCGTCGGCCTCAAGAGGTCATTTGTCAGGGTTGAATGAAGTGCCGGGCAACTGAGAGGCTCGCAATCTTGCTTTTTCTTGAACACATTCTCAAATGCCCTGATCATCCGTGCTCACCTGTGGTCGTGCCGAGCACGATCAGGGAGTCGCATAGCGTAGTCATACTGTTCAGCTGTAACGCTCGTTGATTTCGGTGCTTGTTGATGGAGTGGGCGAGATGACAGTATACAACATCGAAAACACCGCGACGGCGGGCGCAGTGATGGCTCCCGCGACTCTCAGATGGAAGCTATTGGGGTACACTGCTGGCGGTTGTCTCGGAAATTTCCGCTTCACAGGCTCGAGTTGTGTGCGGGTCAACGACGCCGGGTTTCGTAAGCGAATACATCGTCACTTTATTCCGTAAACCCGATTCGCAGGTGACGTCACGCTTGAAGACTATTACGGCTATCGCAATGGTGTTTATGTCGAATCAGCCGAGGGTGTATTTGCGACTTACTCGTCGGCAGCAATCTCGGGCGTGAGCTTCGCGCGGGACTTGTTTCGATAACGTCACCCATCAATCTCTTCAACGACGACATCTCTCGGAAATGACTACGCGGATCGTACTACGTGGCGGGCCTGGTCATGACAGCATTTCTAGGATACGGCGGCAATGATATAATTTTCGGTGATGCTGGAAACGATGATCTGTTTGGTGCGCTTGGACGTGACACTCTTCATGGAGGTGCCGGTTTCGATTTTATCTGGGGCGGAGCCAGTACGAGATGTTCTCGTCTGGCGGAACTCAACGAGACGTTTTTGACTATGATTTTCTGTCCGAAAGTCGCGGTAGCCAGAGGGACCTGATCCAAGATTTCGTTCACGGTGTCGATGATATCGACCTACGGACGATTGATGCTAAGGCCGGTGTTTTTGGCAATAACTTGTTCAAATTTATTGGCACTCAATCGTTTCATGGAGTAGTAGGTGAACTCAAGTATGCCAAAATCAACCTTGCTGGCACCTCAAACGATCGTACTGTGGTGCAGGGGGACGCGAATGGCGATGGGCGCGCAGACTTGCAGCTGGATCTCGTCGGGCTAAAGGCGTTTAGTGCGCGACTTTCTGCTTTGCAATCACAAAAACCGAGCGGCCCGGCGGGGACGTGCCGGGCCGCTCGCGGCCTCAAGAGGTCATTTGGGGGGAGAAGTGCCAGGCACAAGGGGAGAGGAGGCCCCCGGCTTGGCTCAGCTGACCCGCTCCTCGAGGCCGTAGTCTTTCATCTTCCGGTAGAGTGTCGACCGGCCGATGTTGAGGCGTTTGGCGACTTCCGTCATGTGGCCGCGATAGCGGGCGAGCGCCAGGCGGATCATGTCGGCTTCCATGGCTTCGAGCGAGCGCATCTCGCCATCCTCGGTGACGGCCGGGATGCCGATCGCCTGGGTGCCGTTCTGCGGTCCGACTTCGATGGTGCGGGGCACGATGCCTTCCGCACCGAGCACGGCCGGGCCGTTGAGCTTCGGCATCCGGTCGACCTGGCGGGGCGCCGCCGGGATCTCGGCCTTGAAGCCTTCGACGTGGGCCGCGATCTGCGGGAACTCGGCAGACCGTCAGTGTCTGCCCTTCGGCGAGCACCACGGCGCGGAACACGGCGTTCTCGAGCTGGCGGACGTTGCCCGGCCAGGAATAGCCGGCGAGCAGTGCCGAGGCCTGGGCATCGAAGCCGTCGATGCGCTTGCCTTCCTCGGCGGCGAACTTGGTGATGAAGTGGCGCGCCAGTTCCGGCACGTCGTCCATGCGCTCGCGCAGCGGCGGCACCCAGAGCGGGAACACCGACAGGCGGTAGTAGAGATCCTCGCGGAACTTGCCCTCGCGGACGAGCTGGATCATGTCGCGGTTGGTGGCGGCGATGATGCGGATGTCGACCTTGACCGGGCGCTTGGAGCCGACCGGATCGATCTCGCCTTCCTGCAGCGCGCGCAGCAGCTTCACCTGGGCGTCGAGGGGCAGCTCGCCCACCTCGTCGAGGAAGAGCGTGCCGCCGTCGGCTTCCTGGAATTTGCCGATGCGCTTGTCGACGGCGCCGGTGAAGGAGCCCTTCTCGTGGCCGAACAGCGTGCTCTCGACGAGGTTCTCCGGGATCGCCCCGCAGTTGACGGTGACGAAGGCCTTGCCCTTGCGCTCGCTCTCGCCCTGGATGGCGCGGGCGATCAGCTCCTTGCCGACGCCCGACTCGCCCTCGACGAGGACGGGGATGTTGGAGCCGGCCGCCTTTCGGCCATAGGCGATGACGCGCTGCATGGCCTCGCCGCGCAGGATCAGATCGTTGAAGGTGAGCGTGCCGGACGACTGCCGCTTCATGCGGTTGATCTCGACGGCGAGGCTCTCGATCTTGAGGGCGTTCTTGATCGAGACTTCCAGGCGCTCAGGGGCCACCGGCTTGATCACGAAGTCGACGGCGCCCGCGCGCATCGCGTTGATCGCCGCATCGATGGAGCCGTGCGCGGTCTGCACGATGACGGGGGGCGCGCCGGCGATGCCGCTTGATGCGCTCGAGCACCGCCATGCCGTCCATGCCGGGCATCACGAGATCGAGCAGCACGATCGAGATCGTGTTGGCCTCGGCGCCTTCGAGAAGGGAGAGGGCCTGCTCGCCGGAATGGGCGGAGCGGAACTCGTAGCCCGAGCGCCGGAGGCTTTCCTCGATGATGCGGCGCTGGACGGGATCGTCGTCGACAACAAGAACGCGCTTCAGCATGACTCTACACTACTCACCGGTACAAACACTGAGGCGAGGAGCCCAACTGAGCCCCTTCGCCTCGGCCGTACAACGCCGGCCCAGATGCATCCTGAGGCAGAAGCGTAAACAGAAGCTTTCCGATTGGCCCGGATTTGCGAAAACTCGTATTCGGATTTTCTCTGATTGAGACGGCGGGATTGAGTGCTTAACGCCCTTTCGGGCTTGAGCGACCGCCTGCGGGTCGGGTCGGCCCGGAAGTGGGCGCGAACCCGGCGACAGAGGGTAACGCCCGTTCGCGGCGTTGAGCCACCGCTTGAGGTTGGGTCGGCCCCGGAAGTGCTCCGGGGAAGCCCCAGACAGCCACGATGAGCACTGATGGTAGGCGCGCCCTAAGGACTTACGCGCTTCGCACGAAATCAAGGCGCGCGGTCCTCCCAGAAAAAGGGGGAGGAAGATAGCCGCGCGCTCCAGTTCCCCACCCGGTTCCATCTTCCCGCGATTTGGCCTAAATGGCCCGAGCCGAGTTGTCAGAACACATCCCCGAAAGGACATGCGCGTGGCGGAGACGAGATGAGCGCCGAGCGGCTGGGCCCGATGCCCGAGTGGAACCTCGCCGATCTCTACAACGATATGACGGCGCCGAAGATCGCGGCCGATCTGGAGCATTCGGCGGCCGAGGCGAAGGCGCTGCAAGAAGGACTCAAGGGCAAGCTCGCGGGCCTCGATGCGGCGGGCCTTGCAGCGGCACTCACCCGCTACGAGGCGCTGCAGGACGTGCTCGGCCGGCTCTCCTCCTATGCGGGGCTGCTCTACGCCGCCGATACGGCCGATCCGCAGCGTGGCAAATTCTATGGCGACATGCAGGAGAAGCTCACCGCCATCACGATGGACCTCCTGTTCTTCGAGCTCGAGCTCAACCAGATCGAGGATGCCCGGATCGATCGGCTGATGGCCGAGGCGCCCCTCAAGCGCTTCGCACCCTGGATCGTCGATCTGAGGAAGGAGAAGCCCTACCAGCTCGACGACAAAACCGAGAAGCTGTTCCACGAGAAGAGTGTCACCGGCCGCGGCGCGTTCAATCGGCTGTTCAACGAGACCATGACGGCGCTTGCGCTTCAAAGTCGGTGATGAGGAGCTGGCGCTCGAGCCGACGCTCAATCTGCTGACCGATCCGGCCGAGCCCAAGCGCCGGCAGGCGGCGGAAGCGCTGGCCGTCGTCTTCAAGGACAACATCCGCCTCTTCACGCTGATCACCAATACGCTCGCCAAGGACAAGGAGATCTCCGATCGCTGGCGGGGTTTCCCGTCGGTGTCGGCGGCGCGGCATCTCGCCAACCGTGTCGAGCCCGAGGTGGTGGAGGCCCTGGTTTCAGCCGTACGCGCAAGCTATGGCCGCACCGCCCACCGCTACTACGCGATGAAGGCGAAGTGGCTGGGCATGGACGCGCTCTCGCATTGGGATCGCAATGCGCCGCTGCCCGATCAGCCCGACCGGCAGATGAGCTGGGCGGAGGCGCGCTCGACCGTGCTGTCGGCCTACGGCAGCTTCTCGCCGCGCATGGCGGAGATCGCGGAACGCTTTTTCGACAAGCGCTGGATCGATGCGCCGGTGCGCCCCGGCAAGGCGCCCGGCGCCTTCTCGCACCCGACGGTGCCGAGCGCGCACCCTTACGTGCTGCTCAACTACATGGGCAAGCCGCGGGATGTCATGACGCTCGCCCACGAGCTCGGCCACGGCGTGCATCAGGTGCTCGCCAACGAGCCAGGGCCCGCTGCTGGCGCCGACACCCCTGACGCTCGCCGAGACGGCCTCCGTGTTCGGCGAGATGCTGACCTTCAAGGCGATGCTCGCCGAGACCAAGGATTCGCAGCGAGCGCAAGGCGATGCTCGCGCAGAAGGTCGAGGACATGATCAACACGGTCGTGCGCCAGATCGCCTTCTACTCGTTCGAGGAGAAGGTGCACACGGCGCGCCGGGAGGGCGAGCTGACCGTCGGATGATCTCGGCCGCTTCTGGCTCGAGGTGCAGACGGAGAGCCTCGGGCCGTCGGTGAAGCTCAGGGAGGGCTACGAGAATTTCTGGGCCTACATCCCACACTTCATCCACTCGCCCTTCTACGTCTACGCCTACGCCTTCGGCGATTGCCTCGTGAACTCGCTCTATGCGCTTTACGAGAAGGCGCATCCGGGGTTCGTCGAGAAGTATTTCGCCATGCTGGAAGCCGGCGGCTCGAAGCATCACTCCGAGCTGCTGGCGCCCTTCGGCCTCGATGCGTCGAGCCCGACGTTCTGGCAGATGGGCTTGAGCGTCATCGAGGGCCTGATCGACGAGATCGCGGCGCTGGAAGCGGAGGCGTAGTTCGTCCAAATCAACACGGGCGACCGCAGGTCGCCCCTACATCACTTAGAGCACTTTCCGACCAAGAGGAAACCGGTTGGTCGAAAGAAAGTGCTCAAGACCAATAACCTAGAGCGCCGATCTGATTCCATCAGATCGAATAGTGCTCTAGCGTTCGCCAAGCCTGACCTCAGGGACGCAATCCGTCTCAATTGTAGGGGCGACCTGCGGTCGCCCGCTCTTTGATTCCGATCTCTGCTCTTGACGTAGCCGTCGGTCATTCGATCTACTTTTCGTCGCGCACGCCCACCGCCCGAACGAGGCCCCCCATGAAAATCGCCGATATCCGCGCAACCACCGTCAACATCCCCTACACCGCGCCCTACGTGTTCTCGCACGGCTCGATCTCCTCGCTGACCAAGACCGTCATCGAGGTCGAGACGAAGGATGGCGTCGTGGGCTTGGGCGAATGCGCCGACGGCGATCGCTCGGCCGATGTGCTGGCCATGCGCGATCGGCTCATCGGCCTCGACGTGCGCGAGATCACCACCGCCGAGCGGCGCTGCCTGCCGGGCTATCGCTATTCGCCCTGGAGCAATGTGCAGGGCATGCGGCGCGTCTTCGGCGGCATCGAGGTCGCCATGTGGGATGCGCGCGCCAAGACGGACGGCGTGCCGCTCTATGTTCTCCTCGGAGGCAAGGTGCGCGATGCGGTGGGTCTGTCGGAGTACTTCGGCTTCCGCCTGCCGGGCCCGAAGGAGAAGGGCGAGGCGACGTCGCTCGATGTCGCCCGCTATTGCGCCCGCATGATCGAGGAGCACGAGTCCGACAACTTCGAGGGCAAGGTCGCGACCGTCGCGCTCGACGAAGAAGTGAAAATGATCAAGGAGATCCGCGCGGCCATCGGCGAGCGGCCGCTTGAAGCTCGACGCCAATGCCGGCTGGTCGGTGCCGACGGCGCGCGAGGCGCTGCGCCGCTTCGACCCTTATGTGATCCACTATTACGAGGACCCGGTCGAGAGCTACGAGGAAATGGCGCAGCTGCGCCCGCACACGCGCGCCTCCTTCTCGACGCATGTGCTCGACCTCGGCCGCGCGCACGAGCTGAAGGCTCCCGACACCTTCGTCACGAACCTGAATGACCTCGGCGGCATCCGCCGCACCATCGAGTTCATCGCGGCCTGCGAGAGGTTGGACATCGGCTTCCGCTTCCATTCGGGCGAGACGAGCGTCGGCTGCGCCGCCTACATCCAGGTGTCGGCGGCGATCGAGCATGTCCGCGAGCCGAGCCAGACGCTGTTCCGCTGGTATGCCGACGACGTCGTGGCGGAGGGCACCTTCGTGCCCAAGAAGGGCGTGGTGCAGGTGCCCGATGGAGCGGGCCTCGGCGTGACGCTCGACAAAAAGGCGCTGAAGCGCTGCCACGAGCGCTTCAAGGACGAAGGCGTGTTCCCGGCAAGTAAAACGGGGAAGAAGTTCAGGAGCAGGTTTGAGAAGGTGTGAGAGGTGGGAAGCTCGTCCGCATCCACCTGGCCCTCGGCCTCCTCTTCTGCCTCTTGCCGCTCGCCAGCGTCGCGCTTGCGAACTGGCTCGCGGAACGTCACGGCTGCATTCTGCACGAGGGCATCGCCAACCCCTGCATGATTGCTGGCCGCGATTGGGGCGATGCTCTCCACGGCATGTTCGTCGCGGGCTGGTTCATGCTCGGCGACGGTTCCAATCGAGACGCTGTTGATCGTCGTTTGGGTCGTGGCCTGGATCAGGTGGAGCCAGGCAGCGGGAAATCGAAATTCCCAAGTATATTAGTGCGGTTTCGAGCGTTGAATGTAGGAGTTGTCCGTATATCGGCTTGAAATCTCCAAGTTCCGCGTGTAATAAAAGTCGAATAGTTCCAAGAAATTATTTCCGGAAATATTTGAAAATACTAATGATGAACACATTTAGAACGCATTCCGAGAGCATAAATCAATGCGTGATTTGAGTGGTTTTCACTCGAGTTGTTTCTAACACGTCATTTTTTTGGGAGGTTTTGATGCCCGATATCATCCAGACGCCCGCCACGACTCCCCCCGCCGGCATGCGCGGCGACATCATCCAGAAGTGGTCGAAGTTCACCTCCGCCGAGGTTGCGGCACTGAAGGACAAGGACGAACTCGTCACCAACATCCAGAGCAAGTACAGCCTGGAGAAGTCGATTGCGCAGCGCGATGTCGACGCCTTCGCCAAGGGCCGGCAACTCTAGAGTGCTTCCGGAAAAAGCCTGTCCCGGCGAAGGCCGGGATGCGAAGCGGTTTTCCGAGAAGAAGCACGACAAACCAAGGAGCTGGGGTGTTGAAATGATTTAACCAAGAACGGAAACACCCTAGCCACTACGCACTCGATGCTGCCGATGGTCGCGTTCAGCGGGCTCGCTGGAGGCGGCTTTCCGCATCATTTCCGCAATAAACGCAGGAGCACGCACATGACCGAGCGCGTCACCCGCACATCCGTGGAGTTCCAGAATGTGTTTCGTCTGCCGGGGATCGAGGGAGAGCAGGCTGCCGGCACCTACGATGTCCTGACCATCGAGGAACAGATCGACAGCCTCTCCTTCATCGCCTATCGGCGGCTCTCGACGACGATTGCGCTTGACGCCAAGGTTGCCGGCGGCAACGCGCGGCAAGTAACGGATGTGGACCCCGAAGACTTGAGCGATGCGCTGGCCAAGGACAAGGAGGCGCCCCATGTCGCAATTTAGAGTGGGACAGATGGTCGTGCTGGGCGTCGCCGGAAAGCCGGGCTCGCCCAACGGCCGCGGCTACAAGGTGCTGAGCGCCGTCACGCTGCCCGACGGCAGTGTCAGCTACCGCATCAAGTCGATCGCGGAATCCTCGGACCGGATC
The DNA here is from genome assembly GCA_963741525.1 of uncultured Alphaproteobacteria bacterium. Lineage (GTDB taxonomy): Bacteria > Pseudomonadota > Alphaproteobacteria > Rhizobiales > Hyphomicrobiaceae > JANNSX01. The sequence goes on along the minus strand of CAVUIW010000027.1, from coordinate 38,569 downwards.
GTGCCTGAAGGCGCGATCGGCGCGGGGCCCTTGCCGTTCCGGGTGATCGACCGGAAGTCCGCGACGCTCGTGCAGGATCTGGGATCCCGTCCGCGGCCGGTAGGCGGCGGCCGGTAGCTGACATACATCCCGCAAGAGTTTCCGTCACGTCGCGGACGGCGCGATCGTCTCCACCCCGCACCACTCCGCTATAAACAGCGCCATGGCCGCCGTCGTCTTCTCGACGGAGGCGAGGTTCACGCGCTCGTTGTAGCCGTGATAGCCTTCCGCGATACAACCGTAGTTGAGTGCCGGGATGCCATCGAACAGCGCATAGACGCGCGCGTCGAGATAGGCGGTCGCCGAGCGCGCCTCGAGTTTGCTCCCGAACACCGTCTCGTGCGCGCGGCCGAGCACGGCCTCCGCCTCGCTGCCGGGTTCGAGCACATAGCCATCGACATGGAAGCCGTTCCAGACGACCTCCGCCGGCCGGTTCGAGAGGTAGCGATCATCGCGGCAAACGTCGCGCACAACCTGCTCGATCTCGGCGGCGGCGTCCGAGGCTTTGCGATCCGGATAGAAGGCGATCCGGCAGTCGATCTTGCACCAGGCCGGAACACTGGACGCCCAGTCGCCGCCCTCGATGCGGCCGATGTTGAGATTGAGCGGATGCGCGTTGTCCGCAAACAGGGCATGCCGCTGCTCTTCCGCGTTCCAGCGCGCCTCCATCTCGCGTAGAGCACCCACCACCCGCCACGCCGCGTCGATCGCATTGGCGCCAGTGCCCATATAGGCGACATGCACCGGCTCGCCCTTGACGACGATCTGGAACCACAGCACGCCGACATTGCATCGCGTCATCGTCTCATTGCCGGGCTCGGGGATGAGGGCGGCATCGGCCTTGTAGCCGCGCAGGTGCGTCATCAGCGCGCCGTTGCCCGTGCTCTCCTCTTCAACGACCGATTGCACATAGACGGTGGCCGCCGGTTGCAGCCCAATGCGTCGCAGCGCATCGAGCGCGAACAGATTGGAGGCGCAGCCGGCCTTCATGTCGCCCGCGCCCCGGCCGTGCATCCAACCGTCCTTGACGATCGGATCGAAGGGCGCGGTCGCCCACATCTCCTCGGGCCCGGCAGGCACCACGTCGACATGGCCCTGCAGGATGAGCGAGCGGCCCGTTTCCTCTCGCGGCCGGTGAATGCCGACGACGATCGGTGCTTTCGAATGCGTGGGCGAAAATCGCGAGCCGCCCGGATGCCTCGAAATTTCAGCCTCGTTCATCTCGAAGCGATCCATCGCCAACCCGCGCGCCTGCATGGCGCGGAACATCAGGTCCTGCACGGTGTGCTCGTTGCCCCGCGTCGAGGGACAGCGGACGATCGCCTGCGTGAAGGCGATTTGATCTGGAAAACCGGCCTTGACGGCGGCGGTGATCTCGGCGGCGAGCTTGGGATCGAGCGGCATGATGGAGACCTCGGTTTGGTGACCAACCGGTGCCTACCACGTTCAGCGATCGCGAACAAAGGCGGAACCAGGGAGGCGAAAGTGAATAAACCGTCAGGATTGTAACCCCGGTAACTGCCGCTTGGAGCCAGGCGGGCCAAGTCTCGATCAGCAAACGAGACCAACAGACCCGGAGGCGCCCATGGCCACGATCAACGGCAACAACAACCGCAACAGCATTCTCGGCACCTCCGCCAACGACATCATCGATGGCCGCGCGGGCGATGACACGTTGTTCGGGCGGGGCGGCAACGACAGGCTGATCGGTGGCCTCGGCAACGACACGCTGGACGGCGGCACGGGCAACGACACGCTGATTGGCGGCCTCGGCAATGACAAGCTCACCGGCGGCGACGGCATCGATACGGTTTCCTACGCGGACGCGACCGAAGGCATGCTGGTCTACCTCGGCGGTATCTCCAAGGCCTACGGCAACGGCACGGACACAATCTCTTCCATCGAGAACATCATCGGATCCTCGCTTGGCGACTACTCGTCGGCAACGCGGCAAACAACCGGCTAGACGGTTTGAACGGCAACGACAGCCTGAGCGGCGACGCGGGCAACGACCATCTCGACGGCGGCGTCGGTAACGATTTCCTCAGCGGCGGCCTCGGCAACGATACTCTGATCGGCGGCTCGGGCAACGACTACCTGAGGGGCAACGAGGGCAACGACTACATGCGCGGTGGCCTCGGCGACGACGAGTTCCGGGGCGGAGCCGGCAACGACATTTTCTATGGCGACGACGGTTTCGACTTCGCCGACTACGGCGATGCGGCCGGCAGTGTCACCGTCGATCTCTCGATCTATGGCCCTCAGAACACCTCGGCAGGCGGTCTCGACTCGCTGTTCGACATCGAAGGCCTCAAGGGCGGGTATGCCGGCGACTACCTCTATGGCAACGATGGGTCGAACACGATCTACGGTTTCCACGGCGCCGACGTTCTCGAGGGTCGGGGCGGTAACGACTCGCTGAACGGCGGCGAGGACAACGACGTGCTGCGCGGCGGCGCTGGCAACGACGGTCTATCGGGCGGCAACGGTAACGACACGATCTACGGTGGCGATGGCGACGATCACATCTATGGCGAGGCCGGCAACGACTCGCTGCTCGGTGAGGGCGGCAACGATACCTTCCACTTCTTCCTCGGCTGGGGCACCGATCAAATCCACGGCTTCCAGAACGGCGCCGACAAGATCAGCCTCGCCTACCAGGGCCTTAGCTTCGGCCAGTTGGAGATCACGGCCTACGGCGCCAGCACGGAGATCGCCTATGGCGGCTCGGCGATGACGCTCTGGGGCGTCAACGCAGCCCTCGTGGACGCGTCAGATTTCATCTTCTGATGTGAGGGTGAAGTGGTGAAACAGGTGTTGCCAAGCGAAACGGTCGACCGCAATTATTTCACCGTTCACCGTTCACCGTTCACCGTTCACCGTTCACCGCCTCACGCCCCGACGCCGGGCTTTTTCACGAGCTGACACGCGATAATCTTCAGGCTGCCGTCGGGCTCGCGGCGGAGGAGATACTCGGCCGTCCACGCCTCCCCGCCGGCGTCGACGATGTCGACCTCCTGACGGATGACGCCGTTGGCGAGCACCTCGGAAACGGAAAAATCGTAGGCCTGCGGGCGATAGACCGGCGTGTAGCCTTTCCGGACCATCATCATGAAGATTTCAGCCGAAGGAAACTTCGCCTTCACCTCAGGCGCCGCGAAGGCGTAAGCGGCCACGCCATCATCTCGTGCGAAGGCGGCGAGCTGGTCCGCGATGATTTGCTGGGCAGCTGCCACATCCGCCAATGGCTCCTCGGCGCGCGTTGCAAGGCCGCCGGCCGGGATCAGGATGAATAGCGACAGGGCTAAGAGCAGGCGCTTCAGCATGGCCGGTGTCCTCCATCGAGAGGCACAGTCTAGTCTCCCATGCCCCCGGCTACTACGTCCGTGATGCTACGTCGGATCTCTGCTCGCGGCTGCGAACCGCCTCGCGATACAGCAGATAGAGGCCCGATCCGATCACGATCGCGGCACCGGCGAGCGTCCAGCGATCCGGCCAGTCGCCGAACAGGAGCGCGCCGAGCCCGATCATCCACACGATCTCGGTGTAGATGAAGGGAGCGACGATCGAGGCCGGGGCCTTGCGGTGCGCGAGGATCAGGAACCAGTGGCTGAGCGTGCCCCACACGCCGCCGGAGAGGAGGGCGACCCATCCCCAAGTGCTCGAAGGTGTCTCCCAGAAGAAGAAAACCAGCGGCCCGAACAGCAGCAGCCCGCCGAGCGGCGTATAGAATTGCATCACGGCGGCGCTGTCGATCGGCGCCATGTAGCGCGTGGCGATGATATAGAGGGCATAGGAGACGGTCGCGGCAATCGACAGGACGGCCGCCCAGTGGATGCCGCCGAGATCCGGCCGGAACACCAGCAGCACGCCGAGAAAGCCGACGATGATGGCAACCATCCGCCGCCAGCCGACCCATTCGCCGAGCATCGGGCCCGCGAGCAGGGCGACGAGCAGAGGCGTCAGGAAGGTGATGGTGACGGTCTGGTCCAGGCGCAGATACTGGAGCGCGGTGTAGTTAAGCAGTGTGGAGAGGCTCATGACGGCGCCGCGGACGAGCTGCAGACCGGGCCGCGCGGAGGCGAACAGGGAGGGCACGCGGCGTGGCCCGAAATAGAAAACATTGAGCGCCACATTGACGATGAAGCGCACGGCCACGACCTGGAGCACCGGCAGGCCATAGGTGACCGTCGCGGTCTTGGAGGCGGCATCCTGGAGTGCGAAAATCGCGACAGCCACGCACATGCAACCGATGCCGACGAGGTGATCGGCAGCGGCGAGATTGGTCGCTTGGCGGTTCTCGGGCGTCATGGAGCCGGGTTAGCCGCCAGGAACGGTGAGGTCCAGCCGCATGGCCGCACGGCCGCCATGCGGCGCCCTAGCGCATTGGCCGCGTGGCGGGCCAACACATCGACGCCATTGACTTAACAGCTTGCCCTTGCTTCATGGCCGCCCAAGGGCCGGTAGCTCAGAGGTAGAGCACGTGACTTTTAATCATGTGGTCGAGGGTTCGATTCCCTCCCGGCTCACCAAGGATTTCAAGGACTTGAACGTAGGCGGCGGAATATCCTTCGCCGCTTGCGGGACTTTTGCGTCACTCCCCTGCCGTTTGCCTTTCAAGACAGCAAGTTGAGGGGCGTTAGCCCAGGCTTGGCAAACTTTCTCGGCGGCAGCGATCAGGTTCTGCAATTCCGCCGCCGAATAGTGCGTCGTAATGCGTCCGGACTTGTGACCAAGCAAGTCCTGCCGGTCCTCGAAACTCACGCCGGCGGCTCGTAGGCGGCGACTGTAAGTGTGCTTGAGGTCATGCACGCGAAAGTGCGGAAGGCCAGCACGACACCGTGCTCTCTTCCAGGCCGACGTGATCATCCGCGTGATTGGACGCCCCCGAAACGTGAAGACTTGGTTGGGGTCCGTGCCGCGGCGACGCTCAACGACGTCTCTTGCCTCGGCATTCAAGACAACCAAGCGATCATCACCGCTTTTTTTGCGCGGTTGCCGGGAACGATGACGACTGTCGTGTCCAGTGCTCGCACGCGTACTTCCCATTCCCAGCGCAGGCCGCACACTTCTTGATTCCGGCATCGGGAACCCTCAACATCGGGCGTCAAAGCGGAGTGCTTGTCCACAACGACCGGCCGACGCAGTTTGCAGATGGCTGCCGCTTGGTCACCCCCTTTGCTGGTACCGTGGATTTGAGGGTGCAGCGGCTCATCTGCAACCGGCCGTCGGGAAAGGTATGCACGCATTCGCGAGCCAGGCGCGAATTGTGGACGTTACCAATTGCCACCGAAGGCGCCCGGTTGCTGATCGCTCGATTTCCTCGCCATGAGCCGGCAACTGGCGATGTCATCGGACTATTCAAATGTCCGGCTATCGACATCGAAATCGTAGTGGTAGCCGATCAGGAAAAAGTACTCCAAATCCTCGCTGGTTGCCGTTCCCTCGTAGCGCTCGGACCATTTGGCGCCGGCTTCGAACTCGAGCCCGGTATCCTCGAGCCAGCTGTAGTTCAACCTCAGAGACGGCATGACCGCGACCTCGTTCCACCTGGCATCCTCGCCTTCGCGATAGCTCAGGCGAAGCGTCGGGCTGACACGCAGATCGCTGGTGACCGGGTAGCGGGTCCCGACATCGATCGCATAGGTGTCAGAGCTCTGCCGATCGGCGTAGCGCAAGCCGAGCGTGAACGTGTCATTCTCGCGGACGACGCCGTTCGCCAGCAGCAGGGCGGAGTAGTAGGTCTCATAACCGGTTGCGGATAACGCATCGACTCCCCCAGATGCCGGTGTCGCCGAAATGTTGGCGATCGTTGCATCGAGGTTGATCTGAAACATCTCATTGAGCGGTTTCGAGTAGCCGATCGAATAGGTGGTGGCCGTTGCCGTGCGGTCCTTGGCCAACGTTTCAATCTCATCACTCGTGAAGATTGTCAGCATGTCGGCGAGCGAGCCGAATGCTTGGCCCTGTAATGCGTTCTGCGTCAACAGGAACGGAGATTTGCGATAGTCGGCGGCAAAATTGAATGTCGATTTGTCGGGCGCTGTCCAGCTGGCCGTGGCGATCGCCATATTGACCTCGCCGTGGTGCACATCGTAGTCGAGCAGGGCGAATGCCGAGGTCGTCTCGTCGGCATAGCGCAGCTCGGCGCCAACGGCTTGGCGATCGACGAAATCGTCGGTGTCTTGCTCGATCGCGTAGAGCGTCGCATCGAAGCCGCCGAACACGGGACCGATATCCGCGCTCAAGCCATAGAAGATCGAGTCATCGGCGTATGGCAGATCGGTACGCCGGGCGACCGGCGAGCCAGCGATCACATTGAAACGCAACATCTCGCCCGTCTGCCAGCTTGCGAGCCCCCCGTCAAAGCGGCCGATCACGCCGCCGGTATTGCGAGACTGCCGGCCGAGCTTGGTCGAAACGCCCCAGTTCGGAATGGCGGACTCGATATAGGCCGAAGCCACGCTGCCGATGTCGCCGTCGCCCTCGTCGAATCCATTTTCCAGAGCACCCGAGAATCGCGCCTTCGACCGGACCCCGCCCATTCTCCATTCGGCGTTGAGGTCGAGCCCATTCAAGAGTTCGTTCTGAAACGTGTCGTGATCGTCCTTCTCCTCGTTGGGATCCGGCGGGAGCGAGGGATCACGAAACTTGCGAATGCCTTCATCGCGAACATAGTACTGCGACAGGCTGCCCGAGACGCGCCAAGCGCCGTCCTCGTCCTCGGCCCGGTCCTTGCCCTTCTTTCCGCTGGCCGAGCCGGAGGGCGCTTCCCCTTCGTCCAATCCGGCCAGGCGCCGGCGCACGCGCTCCGCACCTTCGCTATCCGGATAGCGCTCGAGATACTCCTTGTACTCGGCGCGCGCATGGGCCATCTGGCCTTTCCGCTCGCGGGCGAGCCCCAGCATCTCCTTGGCCTCGGGGCTGAACTCGCTCTCGGGCAGCTCGGAAGCTTTCGTCGCCAACTTTATGGCGGTGTCATAGTCGCCGGCCGACATGGCCTTCTGGGCATCCGCCAGCAGCTTCCCAATTTTGCGCGGACCCGGCGCATCGGTTTCACCAACAACGACATCCGGGACATCCTCGTCGCGCGCGACCTCGGCGCCCCATGTGCCGTTGCCGACCGCCGACGCTGGAAAGACGGGTTTGCAGGCGGCGCCCATCTTGCCTGCCGACATGGCAACGACGAGGCTTTCGAAGTCGCTGCCCTGTGCCACATCGAAGTTCATCGGCTGATTGAAACTCACCAGGACAGAGAGCCGGTTGCTCTTGGCGAGTTCGAACTCGATCTGTCTGATGTCGTCCGAGCTGCCTTTCGGCACGCGCAGCGATTCGCGCCGTGTCGAGAATCTCGGCGCGGGCCACTTCCGGGTCGACGGCCCGGAAGGCAATGCGGACCTCTGTGCCATTCGAAAGAGGGAAATGACTGACGTAACGGACCCGGAAATTGAAACCGATCCGCACGACCGAGCAGCCCTTGCTCTCGATGACGTCGGCGCTGGAGAACACGCGATCGAGCACAGGTTCGGCACGCGCCGTCGACGAAGACAACAGCGACAGTGCAAGCACAGTCAGAGTGCCTATCCGCAAAGCTCTCGGCGCTAACACTGTCATGCCTTGCACTCCGTCCTCAGTCATGCGTCATCGATCCCAATTGCGCGTCGAATGGCACTCGTCACAGGAAGCGCTGGTGCGCGGATGATCATTCGGCTTGCCCTCGGCAATGTTGCCGTTGTGACAGCTGGCGCAGCCGCCTGCCTGGACCTCGGCATGATTGACACGTGAGTTCGACCAATTGCTCGTCGTGTGGCATGCCTCGCAGAGGGTGGTCGTCAACGGGTGGTTCGCCGGCTTGCCCGTCGCCGTGTTGCCATTGTGGCAGGAGACGCAATTGCCCGTGACATTGGCGTGGTCGAAGCTCGCCGGCAGCCAGGCCGTCGTCCGGTGGCAAGAGTCGCAGCCGGCGGTGGTGGCGATGTGGTTGTTGGGCTTGCCGGTCGCGCGCTGGCCGTTGTGGCAAGTCGCGCAAGCTCCGGTCGCGGCCGTGTGATCGAACCGGACGGTCAGCCAATTTTGCGGGACGTGGCAGTCGTCGCAAGTGTTGGCCGTTGGCAGATGGTTGGCGGACTTGCCGGTCGCCGTCGTGCCGTTGTGGCAAGAGGCGCAGGAGCCCGTGACGTTGGCGTGGTCGAAGCTCGCGGGCAGCCAGGCCGTCGTCCGGTGGCAGGAGTCGCAGCCGGCAGTGGTCGCAACGTGATTGTTGGGCTTGCCGGTGGCGCGCTGACCGTTGTGGCAGGTGGCGCAGGTGCCGGTCACCGCTGCATGGTCGAAGCGGACGGTCTGCCAGCTCTGCGCGACGTGGCAATCCTCGCAGACGTTTGAGGTTGGCAGATGGTTCGCCGCCTTGCCGGTCGCCACCGTGCCGTTGTGGCATGAGGCGCACGAGCCGGTGACGCTGGCATGATCGAAGCTCGCCGGCAGCCAGGCGGTGGTCCGGTGGCAGGAGTTGCAACCCGACGAAGTTCGGATGTGGTTTGCAGGCTTGCCGGTCGCGCGCTGGCCGTTGTGGCAGGTGGCGCACGAGCCGGTGACAGCGCTGTGGTCGAAGCGGGCGTTGGCAAAGGTGGTCGTGGAGTGGCAGTCCTCGCAGGTGTTGGTGCTCGGGATATGATTTGCGGATTTGCCGGTCGCGGCCTTGCCGTTGTGGCAGGAGACGCAGGTGCCGGTGACAGCGCTGTGGTCGAAGCGGGCGTTGGCAAAGGTGGTCGTGGAGTGGCAGTCCTCGCAGGTGTTGGTGCTCGGGATATGATTTGCGGATTTGCCGGTCGCGGCCTTGCCGTTGTGGCAGGAGACGCAGGTGCCGGTGACAGCGCTGTGGTCGAAGCGGGCGTTGGCAAAGGTGGTTGTGGAGTGGCAATCCTCGCATGTGTTCGAGGATGGGATGTGATTTGCTGATTTGCCGGTCGCGGCCTTGCCATTGTGGCAAGAGACGCAGGTGCCGCTGACGGCGCTGTGGTCGAAGCGGGCATTGGCAAAGGTGGTCGTGGAGTGGCAATCCTCGCATGTGTTCGGGGACAGGATGTGGTTGGCGGACTTGCCGGTCGCGGCCTTGCCGTTGTGGCAGGACACGCAGGTGCCGGTCGCCACGCTATGATCGAAGGAGCCCATCGCGAAGGAGAGCGTGTTGTGGCACTCGGCGCAGTCGCCGCCCGATTGGATGTGGCCAGCCGGCTTACCCGTGGCCACCTCGCCGGTATGGCAAGATGCGCAACTTCCCACGACCTGATCGTGATCGACGCGTGTTGCGGCAAACGTGCTCGTCGTATGGCAGGCTTCGCACACGCTTGTCGTCGCAAGATGACTCCGGGCCTTTCCTGATGCGAGCCCACCATTGTGGCAAGCGCTGCATTCCGTCGATGTCGTATCGAACCTGCCAGCCACGTGGCATGACTGACACGGCACGGCCATATGCTGGCCGGTCAACGGGAAGTTCGTCGCAAAGTGATCGAAGAGGACGCTGGTCTCTTGTGCCCGCACAGGCGAGAGCACCAGGCAAAGCGTTGCCACAAGCACCGCCAATACGGCGGCCAATTGCCTCAACTTATAAATAATATCAGGCCCGGGCATCGCCTGCGATATCCCCCTGCAGAGCAGCCAGCTCAGCAGTGTGGCCCTCCCCAGGGCCGCTCTTTCCCAAGTCACGACTTAGACAGCAAAGTTAGTCTTCAGCGAGGCATGCCCTTGGATGTTTCTCAAGCAGCTTGCGATGAATTGAATCAAGCATGCTCATACCAAGATAGGGCCCTATATCGATCGCTGGTGCCAGCGCGAATTGAGAACCAGCGAGTGACCTGCCAATCAGAAACGGATCAGCCATACGCTCAATTCCGGCTGCAACGGAAGATTCGCAATCTACTTGATTGCCAAGGTGTCGCAGCTACTGCAGCTGTCGCACGTCCTTGAATGACTTCGGCGTATGGCAACGCTCACAGCGCCGCCCGAACTCACCTCGATGCACATCATCGGCTGCGTGGCAGGCATAGCAGTCGGTCGGCAGCACGAGCGAGGCTGGCTGTGGCGCGGAATGACAGTCGTGGCACTGAATTCGGCTGTGAGCACCCTTCAGCGGAAACGCTGTTGCGACATCATGGTCGAACTTGAAGAACGGCCAGCCTTTCGTGCTGTGGCATTGCTCGCACTGAGCACCAAGCCGGCCCTCATGCAAGGGGTCGGCATGACAACCGGCACAGTCGATCGGTGCCTCTTTGTAGGCCGTCGACTTGTGACAGGCCTTGCAGGCGACGTCGACATGCAGGCCGCGCAAGGGGAAGCGCGTCTTGGCGTGGTCGAAGGTGACGCCGGATTTCCAACTTGTCTCGCGATGGCAGTTTTCGCAGCGCGGCCCGAGCTGGCCCGCGTGTGCGTCATCCTTCTTGTGGCAAGCGACGCAGGCCGACTTGACCTTCCTGGCCGCGCCTTCGCCATGGCACTGCGCGCACGTGATCTTGGCGTGCTGGCCACGCAATGGAAATTTCGTCCGGCGATCATGATCGAACTTGGCGCCGGACCAGCGTGTCACCGAGTGGCATTGCGCGCAGTCAGCGCCGAGCCGGCCTTTGTGCACGTCGTCCTTCTTGTGGCACCCGGCGCAGTCCGTCGGCACGCCCTTGTACTTCTCGCCGGCATGGCAAGCGGCGCATTTGACCTTCGTGTGAGCGCCCGCAAGCGGAAATGCGGTCTTCGAATGATCGAAACGCGCTACCCGCGTCCAGCCGGACGCGTCATGGCAGGTCTCGCACTTGGTGCCGAGATTGCCCTTGTGCTTGTCGTCCTTGCGATGACAATCGATGCACGCAGACGGCGCTTTGCGGAACTTCACGTCTGGTAGGTGACAGGACTCGCATTTCACCGACGCGTGCTTACCCTTCAGCAGAAAATCCGTGAGCTCGTGCTTGAACGTCTCCCGGTCGAGCACGGCGATCTTGGCGTCGCGCCCAACGTGATCAGTATGGCAGGTTTTGCAGGGCTGGTCCTTGACCTCGGGGGCACGGCCGTGAAAGCCCAACTTCTTTGCAAAGTCGATGGCGACGTCCTCATGGCATTTGAGGCATAGCGCCGGCTGCGACCCCTTCTCGAAGGCAACGTGGCAGCTATCGCACGTGGCCTCGAGCTTGGCGTGACCCTCGATTAGCTCGCCAGGCATGACGAGTTTTTCGAACAGCGTCTGGCTTTGCGCCAGCTGGTAGAGGGAGAGCGTCAGCACGGCGACTGCCGCAACAACGGCCAGAAAAAATGTTGCCGGGCGCAGCTGCATCGGTCAGTACAGGTGAACAGCGATGACATGCATGATCACGGCGCCGATGAGCACGATGAAGAGCGGCACATGGAGCACGTGCCAGAGCCCGAACAACCGCTCGAACAAGGCGAGTGCGGCGACACGGTTGATCGAGGCGAAGTAGGACCTGATATGGCCCGCCATGAGCTGCCTGTGGTGCCGCTCGGAGCTGCGCGGCCAGCCTTGCGCGCGAGCCAACCTGGTGATCGCCTCGCTGCACTCTCTGATGAGCTTGCGCTCGACGCGCTGGCAGCTTCGGCGCGTGCGGTGGGCGTGCCACATGCGCGCCACTGTGGATCGAGGAACCGCGAACGCACGTTGCTCGAGATTGCGAAGCGCGTCCCAACTGCCGACGGCTCCGCCCGTGTCGATGCTGAGCGCCTGTCGCATGCGGGACGCCTCGGCGAGGTACTCGGCGGCATTTGCCTTGGCGCCGTAGAGGCCCCTGTGAATCCGGCTGTAGAGATAGCGTCCGACGAGCCCGCTCACGGCGACAATCAGCAGCGCACCCAGAGCGACATTGCTATTGAGCGCGCCGCCCTCGAAATTGCTGTGCAGCAGCACGAGCGCCGGCGTCGTCAGTCCCAGCGACATGTGCAGGCGGAACCAGCCGCCAACCGTGCCGAAGCGCAGCAGGCGGCCTGACCGCTTTCGGAACGGATAGAGCAGAACGGTAAGCAGCATGACACCGGCGGCGATGCCAAGGCCATAGCCGATGCCATGCTCGGGATTGATGAGCTGACGGGATCGTGCCGCCCAGCCGGCGGCCAAGACAGCCAACAACACCAGGAGCAGATAGGGCAAACCAGATCGCCTTGCGCGCTCCGCGGAGCGCGTGCTCGCTCGACGAGGCTCGACCTCGGACCGGCGCTGCAACGGCATGCCGGCTGCCGGCAAAGGGCGATCGAGCAGAACCGGCTCTATCCGAGGCTGGGCCACACGCCGCATGCGCATTCACCTTTGACCACCGCTGGTGCCGATGTCAGGCGAACCCAAACCATCATGTCACCGGCGTTCTGAAGTGCTTGCCCGCTCGAAATTCTGAGTGGCTCTTCAGGCAAGATCAATGAGACTCTTTTGGGGCGTTCGCCTCGATGGTTGCGCTAGGCCCGGCAGCGAATAGTCGCGGGAATATCCGGCGCTCGCATCCGTTCGGGCCGTGCATTTTCTTCATCCGCGCGACGCGACCACGCAAGCGCAAGATCTCTCGCTCGCAATGCCACAATACGACCGTGGTGCTCACGTATGCGCGTCGCTGTATATCGTGTGGAGAGAGCCATGACCGATACATTGTTGGGAGCCTTGATTGCGCTATCAACCGCCACGCTCACCCTTTGGGTTGCCGACACGGTTCTGACCATGTCAGCGGGACGGGGAAAGTCTTCCTCGGCGGACGAGAAGATCGCGCCATTGCTCCTCCAAGCAGGCAAGGCGCGCTGGCAAGCGCTGTTGCTTGCCGCGCTCGTGGCACTCGCGGCGGCTGCATTCGCCGGCGGCACCGCGCCGAGGCAATCGGAATTGGCGGTTACGTTGCCGACGAATGCAGACATGGTTAATAGCGACGGCGGCATGGCGGAGACCTATGATCGCCTCCGCGCCTTTGCCGCCAGCAACGACAGTCCAGCGGCCTCACCCCCGATGTCTCCAGTCCCTTCGACAGCCGAGGGACTTGCCGATGTCACGACAATGATCTCCAAGCTTGCCGCCCGAATGGAGCGCGAGCCCAGCGACATCGCGGGCTGGCGCATGCTCGGCTGGTCGTATTTTCATACGGACCGGTTTGCCGATGCGGTCGAAGCCTATGATCGCGCCATTGCTCTCGAACCGGGCAACGCGGAGTTGATTGCGGCGCGCGACGAGGCCACGCAAGCCGCCGGCAGCGGCAAGGGGCCGACCGCAGCTGACGTCGCCGCCGCACAGGAAATGCCGGATGCGGATCGGCAGGCCATGATCAGCGGTATGGTGGACGGACTCGCCCTCAAGCTCGCAGAGTCGCCGCACGATGAGGCTGGTTGGATCAAGCTGATACGTTCACGCATGGTGCTTGGTCAGCCGGAGACGGCCGCAAAGGACCTCACTGCCGCGAGGCAAGCCTTCGCGGGTGAGTCCGACGTGCTCATGCGTCTGGACGCTGCGGCCCGGGAGCTTGGCGTGCCTTGAGTGTAGTTGCGTCGTGGGCACTGGTGTTGTCGATGACCGGTTTTGATCCGATGCTTGGCCTTTACGCCGCGGCGCTCGGCGGCACTGTCCTGGCATTGACCGCGTTGCGGCGGCATCGCGAGCGGCATGTGCGATCGACGCGAGAAGAGGCCGTCGAGGCCGGCCTGACCGAACCCCCGTCCCTTCACCCGGTCATTGACTACGGCCGGTGCATGGGATGCGGAGCATGCGTAGCCGCCTGCCCGGAAGGGGGTGTGCTCGGCATCATCCAAGGTAAGGCGGAACTCGTCGAGCCGACAAAATGCATCGGCCATGGCGCCTGCAAGACCGCATGCCCGTTCGATGCGATCTCACTCGTCTTCGGCACCGAGAAGCGGGGCGTCGATCTCCCCGTGGTCGGGCCCGATTTCCAGACCAACGTTCCCGGCATTTACATTGCCGGTGAGCTCGGCGGCATGGGTCTGATTTCCAATGCCGTCGAGCAAGGGCGGCAAGCGGTCGAGGCGATTCGAGGTCGACGGCCGGTTCCTGCGCTTCCCCTCGATGTTCTGATCGTCGGCAGCGGCCCTGCTGGCATCGCGGCAAGCCTCGCCGCGAAGGAGCAGAGACTGAGGTACCTGACCATCGAGCAGGACAGCCTCGGTGGGACCGTGGCGCACTTTCCCAGAGGCAAGATCGTCATGACAAGGCCCGTGCGTCTGCCAGGGATCGGCAATGTCCGGCTGCGCGAGACGAGCAAGGAGGCGCTGCTTAAGCTTTGGAGCCACATCAAGGGAAAGATGCAACTCAACATCAGGTTCGGCGAGCGTGTGCAAGCCGTGTCCGCGATGAGCAAAGGGTTCGAGGTGCGGACCTGCTCCGGCGTCTACCGGACTGGTTCCGTCCTGCTCGCCATTGGCCGCCGCGGCACACCCCGTAAGCTCGATGTTCCCGGTGAGCACCTGCCGAAGGTCGTCTACCGGCTCATCGATGCCGAGCAGTACAGGGGTCGGGCCGTTCTTGTCGTCGGAGGCGGCGACAGCGCGCTCGAAGCTGCTGCCGCGATCGCCAGCGAGCCGGGCACGGATGTCACGCTTGCCTATCGTGGCGCGGCGATAGGACGTGCGAAACCAAAGAACCGCTCGGCCGTCGAGGCGCTCGTGCGGGCGCAGAGACTGCGTCTCCACCTCGACACGCAGGTCAAGGCCATCGAGGCACACCGGGTCATTCTCACGCGAGCCGGCGGGGCATTTGCCCTTCGCAATGATATGGTCATTGTTTGCGCTGGCGGCATCTTGCCGACGGAGTTCCTCCGCAGCATGGGCATCGAGATCGAAACCAAGCGCGGCACGGCCTAATCTCTTCTTGTCAATGAACAGTTTGCTGTGGTGTTTTCCGTGGCACTGTCCGCGCGCGCGGCGCGCCGATCGCATAATTGCCTATATGCATTTGTTATTCTGACAATAGTTCAAATCGAGTCAACAAACGGTCCAGTGATCACCTCATTCAGCCCGCATTTGACAGCGCTTTTGCGCACCATCGGACGGCGGACTATGACGTGAGTTTCTTTGGCGCCGTGTTGGTGCCTTCGACGTTTTCACGATTGCCGTCAAGCCGGACACCGTGGCACTTTTGGGGGGGCGCGACCCAGTGCTTGGCTGGTGGCTCTGCGCTTCGACCGCTGCAGGCTGAGTACGGTCATCCAGCGGCCCTGCGGGGGGTTTCGAAGCTGAAGCGCAAGGCGGTGGAGTACTTGACTGCGCTCTATCGCAGCAAGGAGACGCAACGTGTGCGCTGACCCGTTCACACGTTTACAGTTTGCGGGGCGGCCTTGGCGTAAGCCCAGGTAGTGCCCCGGCTCGTGGTGTAGGAGCGATCATGGTCCGAGCGCTGAGGCTCGGGCGTCAGGCGGCCGGGATGGCCTTGTTGCTGACCTGTGGATCATCGCAGAGGCCGGCGAGCGTTTCCAGGCTCATGTAGCGCCGGCTCACCGCCCACTCGTCGTTCTGCTCGAGCAGGATGGCGCCGACGAGCCGCACGATCGCGGCCTCGTTGGGGAAGATCGAGACGACGTTGGTGCGCCGCTTGATCTCCCGGTTGAGCCGCTCGATGGGATTGGTCGAGTGGATTTGGCTCCAGTGGCTTTTCGGGAAGGCCATGTAGGCGAGCACCTCGTTCTCGGCGCCGTCCATGAGTTCGGAGAGCTTGCGGAACTTCGCACGCAGTCGATCGGCGACGGCGCGCCATTCGGCCCGTGCGGCTTCCTCGGTCTCCTGCACGAAGGCGGTGCGGATGGCGGCGGCGACCATGGCGCGCTGCTTGACGCCGGCGTGCGCCATGGCGTTGCGCATGAAGTGCACGCGGCAGCGCTGCCAGCCGGCATGGAACACCTTCTTCACCGCGGCTTTGATGCCTTCGTGGGCGTCGGAGATGACGAGCTTGACGCCGCGAAGCCCGCGCGCCGTCAGGGAGCGAAGGAACTGCGTCCAGAAGGGCTCTGCCTCCGAGGGGCCGAGAGCCTTGCCCAGAACCTCGCGGCGGCCGTCCGTATTCACGCCGACAGCCACTATCGTCGCGACCGAGACGATCCTGCCGCCTTCACGCACCTTCACGTAAGTGGCGTCGATCCACACGTAGGGCCAGGAGCCTTCGATCGGCCGGTTGAGGAACTCCTTGACGCGGCCGTCGATCTCCTCGCAAAGCCGCGACACCTGGCTCTTCGAGATGCCGGTCATGCCCATCGCCTTGACCAGATCGTCGACGGATCGCGTCGAGACGCCGTGCACGTAGGCTTCCTGGATCACCGCGATCATGGCCTTGTCGGCGGAGCGGCGAGGCTCGAGAAACGACGGGAAATACGTGCTCTTGCGAAGCTTCGGGATTGCCACCGGCACGGTGCCGACGCCGGTGTGCCACTCGCGCGTGCGATAGCCGTTGCGCTGGTTCGTTCGCTCAGGCGACCGCTCGCCGTGGGCCGCACCCGTGAGGCTTTCGACCTCGACGTCCATCATGCGCGCGGCGACGAAGGCCAGCATCTCCCTGAGGAGATCTTGATCGGAGCCCTTCTCAAGCAGCTCCTTCATTGCCACTCTGTCGATGGTCATGGGATTCGGTTCCTGTCTGTTCGAGTGTGGAAACCCGAACCAACAGCGAGTTGGCCCATGACCTCGACTTCCCCGGCGCCGCTGTGGACGACTTGGGGAAAAGGGCATTACGCGGCGTTGCTCTCCAGTCGCCCTACGGGCTCCTTCCGCGCAACGCCGCCGCCCCGCCTCCTACACCACATCCCGGGACGCGCCCGAAGATCGCTTCGCTGCGCATCCACGACCTCACCGCGAGGCTACTCAATCTCGTTGGCACTCAGAACCGGACCAGTTCATAGAGACGCAACGTCCGTTGCGCGAATGCCTGCTCCGAGCTTCTCGTCGGTACCCGTTGGCCCACGAGCGACAACCTCGTTGATCGCGGCCGAAAGCGTCTCCCGGGTGAAGGGCTTGGCCAGGAACCCATCCATTCCCGCGGCAAGGCAGCGCTGGCGATCCTCGGTGAGTGCAAAAGCCGTGACCGCGATGATCGGCAGCCGATCGCGGCGAGACGAGGCCTCAAACCGGCGAATGTCTGCCGTGACATCAAGACCGCTGATATCAGGCATCCGGCAGTCCATGAGGACAAGATCGAAATCACACGTCCTGGCAAGCTCCATGGCCTTGCTGCCGGTGTCAGCCAGAGTCACGCGACAACCCAGGTCCTCCAGTGCGAATACCGCAACCATCCGGTTGACCGCGTTGTCCTCGGCGAGAAGAACGTTGAGACCCCTAGGAAGCAGGGCCGCGCCGGACGCTGGTAACCCTGTATCGCCGGCGGCATCGGCCCGCTCGCAGGGGACCTCGACGCGAAAAGTACTACCCTTACCTACGACACTTTGGATCGTCAGATGGCCGCCCATTGCTTTGACAATGCCTTGCACGATCGACAGGCCGAGGCCGCTGCCGCCGGCTGTCTGACCCGGATAGGCTTGCGAGAATGGCTCGAGAATTCGCTTTTGATCCTCAGCGCCAATTCCGCAACCCGTATCGGCCACTTCGAGGATCGCGGTTTGTTTTCCATGCGGCCTGCCCTGCGGCACACGGACTGTCACGACGACGCCGCCATGATCCGTGAACTTGACGGCATTCGAAACGAGGTTCATCAGCACTTGACGAAGCTGCGGCCCGTCGGCGATGACCCGTCCGGGCAAGCCGGGGTCGAGCGCCAGGGTAAGCGAAACACCCTTCGCTTGCGCCAGTGGAGCGTTGGCTTCCACCGCATCGGTGCCGATGTCACCCAGGGCAATGATCGAAGGCCGAAGCTCGAGTTTCCCCGCCTCGATCCTCGACATGTCGAGGACATCGCTGATGAGGTCGAGCAGGCTACGCGACAGGCTCCGCAGCGTGGACAGATGCGGCCCTGTAGAGAGGTCCTTGGAGCTCCTATCCAGCACCTCTATCGTGCCGATGATGCCATGGAGCGGTGTCCGGATCTCGTGACTCATGTTGGCGAGGAAATCCGATTTGGCTCTGTTGGCGGCTTCCGCCTCTTTGCGGGCCGTATCGAGATCGCGAGTTCTGTGCTGGACCTCGATTTCGAGCGCGGCGTTCCGCCCTGCCGTCTGCTGGTGGCGCCGGAGTATTACGTGCGCGAGCAGCCCCAATGCGAGAAAACCCAAGGCTGATCCGCCTTGCTGAAGCAGCGCGGCCGTGCGCATCGAGCCGAGAATGGCCGTGGCGGCGAGTGGCCAGATTGCCTGCCCGGCCCAAAGTTTCCAGCGGTCCGTGAGCGTTGGCAAGTTCAGATCGACCACTTCCGAGTAGACCAGCCTTTCGTTGGGTTTGCCGGCCAGTGCCAGCTCTCGGCTGTTCGCCCATGGGCCGTCGTCTTTCGATCCGGCGAGGTATGCCGTTTCCAAATTTACGAGCGCGTGTGCACCGCCCGGAAGCATATCGCGCACGGCCAATGTCAAAAGCACGGCCGAGATGATGCCACTGAGCCTGCCATCCTCGCCATAGAACGGCACCGAGTAGACGAGACCCATGCGGTCGCGATCGTCGGGCTTCGACGGCGAGTAGCGGGTGTTGTCGCAGGTGATGACCTCTGGACCGATGAGCATGGGATAATCGAGATCGAGGCCGTCCGCACGCTCGTAGCCCGAGCGCATCAGCTCGGCGATCTGCGCCCGCATGACGCGAAACTCGTGAATTTCGATTTCAGGAACACCGTCCTCATGCCGCAATGACGAATGCGTGTTCTGACGCTTGCCGCCACTCTCGGCCGTCCGGCCGATGATGAGCTGATCGAACGTGACGATTGGGAACTGGGCTTGGCCCGTCTTTGCATCGAGTGCATCCGGGTCGAAGTCGAGTGGCACCACGTAGACCTCGGAAACGGCCACGTTGGAGGCGAGATTGTTGTAAATCTCTTGAGCGCTGGTTCGGGCATCCTCGGTCAGGGTGGTTGCGTAGCGATCTATGCGGCGAATGCCCGGCAGCCGCGAAAGCGTGCGCAAACCTTGATAAATTTGGGAGAACGCGCGCTCGATCGATTTGGCGTGATCTTTTGTCTTGAGCGAGGCCTCGCGCCGCCAATCCGCCTCGAGGCCCTGTGCTTTCGATGCACGATTGCGCTCGATCAAAGTGCCCGAGGCCCCCCACAGCGCCAGCAACACAATGAACACCAGCGTCTCCGCGACACCAGGCTCGAGAACCCTTTTCAATCGTTTCCACATGTCTGCGCCGGCACCTCGCGCGCGATCCCCGGCAATCCGCGCGGCTGTTATGCCGGTAGGACGCGAGAGCAATCAATGCCCGTGCGAAGTCAGGCCTAACGCCCGGTCTCGTTCAAGCCATCAACCGGGATGCATGGTTCCTGGCCGATGCAACAAGTGCCCCAAGCTCGTCGTCGAAGGCCGCACGGCGAGACTCCCAGACAGCCTCCGGCAGATACTGCGCCTGGTCCGCCAATCGGAGCAAGTCGGTCGCGCCAACCGCCGACGCACTACTCTTGAGCGCATGGGCGGCGCCTTGCCAGCGCTCCCGGTCCCTGGCCTGCAAGAGCTTATCCATATCCCTTTGTGTTTCGGCGACAAAAGTCTCGAGCACCAATTTTGTGCGCGCGGCATCGTTCGACGTCGCCGATCGGAGCCATGCGAGATCGATTGGCGCGCATTCCCCATTCATGCGCTTTTGTCCCAACCTCTCTCGCCCGGCACTATGCCGCGCTGCGGCCCCGCGGCGGCGTATCGGCGAGGAGGGGCTGCCGCCGCGTCCAGCATGTATCCGCCGCCTCGGATCGTTCTTATGGCGACGCCGGCATCCAGCTCGGACAAAGAGCAGCGGAGGCGCGAAACGAGCTTGTCGACCGCGTTGGAGCCGTGATCGCCGTGTCTGCCCCGCAGCAATCCGCCGATCGCGTCTCGAGCTACCTCCCAATTGAGCCGGCGCGCGAACAGCAACAGCAATTTGAACTCGTTCGGAGACAGACAGACAACCTGATCCTGGCATGTGACGCGCTTCGCTCTTTCGTCGATCACGAGATGGCCTGCGCGAATCGTTGCCCCACGGATGCGAAAGGAGCGCCTCGTGACCGCACGAACACGCGCCAGCAATTCGACGTGACTGAAAGGTTTGACGAGGTAGTCGTCGGCGCCCGCCTCCAGGCAGCGAATCTTGTCGACAAGTTTCGATCGGCCGCTGATCACGAGTATGGGCGTGCTGTCGTAGTTCTGCCTCAACTCTTCAATGAGCGTCAGGCCGTCGATGTCGGGCAGCGACAGGTCGATGACCAGCACGTCGTACTCGTCCTCGAGGTAGCGTGTGCGAAAGTCCTTGCCGGTGCACACGCCATCGATCGTCATATCGACATCCTTCAACATGGATTCGATGATGCACCGTTGAACGGCATTGTCCTCGACAACGAGCATTCTCATGGCAACTCCTACTCGGCCGCACGAGACTGTTTCCGTTCAGCCAGAACCGAGGTTAGAAGATGCAGTGACCTGCGGGCAATTGGACCGAAGTCGAGACGGCGCCCCGTCACGGCGCAGGTCTACGCATCACAAAAAACCTTAAATAATATATATAAACCAATGGCTTGATCGTGTATTTCGAGCGCGCACGCTACACGTATGGTCAGACTGGTGTCAGACTTCGAAGCGCTGTGCGGTGCTGGGAGGCTCAGCTGGTCTCTTCATGTCACACTCAATCTTTCCGCTGGCGGAACCATCCAGCCCACGGGCGGTCCGGCCGCGCGCCCGAACGGCCAACGGCAGGCCAGGACCAATAAGGCCATTGAATTACGATGGGGTTGGCGCTCGGCACCACCCTATTGCACGTCGTCCTGATCACGATGCCCGGTGGAGTTCTGATCGAATGCCGCCGAACTCCAACACGTAGCCGATGCCTCGCACCGTACGAACCGACAATCCGACGTCCGTGTTTTCGAGCGTCGTTCGTAGTCGAGACACCAACTTCTCCGCGGAATAAACGCTTTCGCTATTGCCCCGCTTGGCAAAAAGCTTCGCGATGTCGTCGCGAAGTCACCACCTGGTCCAAGCGGTCAGCCATGAATGCGAGCAGTTTGACCTCGCTGGGGTACAACTTCACTACCGCATCCCGGCAAGTGACCAGACACGAGCGTTCGTCGATGACAAGATCGCCGATCCGCAGCTTTCCCTCGTCCTGGCATGCGGTCCGCCGGGCGACGGCGCGAACCCGGAGTAAAAGTTCCACGGCGCTGAATGGCTTGACCAGATAGTCGTCCGCGCCGAACTCGAAACAGCGAACCTTGTCGCCAAGGTCGGAGCGGCCGGTGATCACGATGATAGGCGTCGTGGAGCGACGGTCACGAAGCTCCTGGATCAATGCGAGTCCATCGACGTCTGGCAACGAGAGATCGATGATCATTACATCGTGATGGACCTCGGAGCATCGCCGGCGGAAGTCCCGACCATTGAAAACCGCGTCGACCGAAACGTCATTGTCCGCCAACATCGACTTGATGATAAGACTTTGCGTCTCGTTATCCTCGACCATGAGCAAACGCATAGCGAAACCTCCCGCTGAATGCGCACAGCCCCGTTCCGGCGAGATCACGCCGGCCAGTTCGCATCCGATAGACCACCACGGGATTGTGCTTGCCCGGGCGGCTCGCTGCAAGCCGGAAGATCAGCCCTGGTGAACTTGCGCGACCGCGGCGCCGCGGCCCAGCACGGATGCAACCTGCAACTACGACCACGCGCCGGCGGGCGGCTGGCCCGTTCCGCAACTGTCAGCCGGTGTTTCCGAGGTGCTGGTGCAGGCCGGCCCGGTCCCGGCCGGCCTGCACCTTGAGAGCTGCGACCTTGGCGGCGCAGCAGCTCCCGTTAATGGCTAATGGCCACATCAGCCAAACCTGAAATCGTCCACCGTGATGCTGTGATGGTCGGCGACGCCGGCGAGACTGATATGCTGGCCATCGACGACCACGAGGGTGTCGGCACCGGCGTTCAGGATCCTCACGTGCTGGGCGAAGTTGCCTTCGGTTATTCCCATGTCGCGAAGCACCAGCAGATCCTGGCCGCCTGCCGGATTGGCGTCGAAGTCGGTCACGATGTCCCTGCCGGAACCGGAGCGGAATACGAACATGTCGCTGCCGGCACCTCCGCTCATCGTGTCATCGCCGTAACCACCGTTCACAACGTCACGCCCGGCGCCGCCGCTGATCCGGTCGTTATCCATGCCGCCTCGCAGACGGTCGTCGCCCGCCTTGCCGAACATGGTATCCGCACCCGTGCCGCCGAACATGGTGTCGGCGCGGCCAGTGCCGACCAACCAGTCGTCGTCATTGACGACGTCCTGCGGCCGCAGCGTGCCGATGACGGCATCGTTGCCGCCGCCGGAGTTGAAGACGATCCGGTGGTCCGACGTCAGCCCGGAGATGTCGACAGTGTCGGCTCCCATGCTGCCATTCACCGTGATGGTGCTGAAGTTCAGGCTGGTGTTCGGCGGGGCGAAATTACCGAACACGTTGATCGTGTCGCCGCTCGGTGCCGTGTCGAGGCCGCCGTTGGCGTTGTTGGCTGTGACATCGAGGGCATTGATGGTGATCTCCTCGATGTTGTCGAGTTCGGCGATGATTGTTCCATTGCGAGTTACGACGATCTCGGTGTTGGCATTGAGGCCTGTCAGGCCGGCGATGGCGGCGGCGGCGGCGGTGTAGATGTTGAAAGTTTCCGCAAAGATGTTGCCATTGATGACGAAGCGGTCACCGGTGGCGGTGTTGCCCTGCCCATCGACAAAGTCGCGGCCGTCCGAAAAAATGAAGTTGGAGTTCCACACGACCGTATCATCGCCATCGCCAGCGAAGACGAAATCATCGCCAATTCCGCCGTCGAAGGTGCTGCTGGCCGCATTGCCGATCAGGATGTCGGGCGTTCCAAGGCTGTCGTTGCCACTGATGGTTCCGACGGCATCCCGCACCACATCGACACTGGCCGTGTCGGCGCTGGTGCCCGTGTAGGTGAACGAGTTGTTGGTTCCATCGGTATCGGCAATCGCAACGCCTCCCACGGTGAGCACCGCCGTGAATCCGCTCGAGGTCTCGGTGACCGCCGTGATGTCTGGCGCGGCATCGGGGTCGGTGTCGTTGGCCAGGAACACCCACTCCGGAATGGTGAAGATGCTGCCGTCGATGATGTTCGTGACGACCCGATCGTTGTTGGCGACCATCGGATCATCGACGGAATTCACCGCCACCGTCGTCGTCGCAAGATTGCTGGTCCATAGACCGTCGTTGACCGTCACGTCGATCGTGCGCGGCGTCACATCCGGGCTCTGCGACGTGTTGGAGAACGTCACCCGGTCGATCGCGGCCTGATAGGCGAGGGTCGAAGCCGTGCCGCTCAAAGTGAGCGTGATCTGTCCCGGAACGGAGGTATCGAGGCTGCCGGAGATGCCGTCAGCACCGACACCGTTCTCGGTCAGCACGTCGCCCACCTGGGCATTGGTCAGCACGATCTTCGCCCAAGCCATGGTGGCGCTGTCGTCGGTGATGCTCGGGCCGGACGAGATCGCGGCAGCCGGTCCGTCCTCGGTGAAGGTCGTCGCGTAGTTGTTGCTGGCGTCGTTGACCGGCGTCGTGTAGGTGACGGTGATGTTGTCGATACCGACAATGTCATTGTTGCCATTGACGCTGGAAACAACGAAGCGGACGGTCGAGTTCGCACCGAATGGACCCGTCAGGGGGATGCTGCTCGAGCCTGTGCCGGAGGCACTGTTGATGGTCTGCACCGTCACGAAGTCGGCGGCGAGGCCACTCGCGGAAAACTGCACGAGAACAGTCTCGCTATCGCCAGCGTCGAAGCCACTTTCGTCGTAGTCGAAGGACAACGTCGCCGTTGATGCGCCGGCGAGATTAGCGACGCGCTGAATGGACGCTCCGTTGCTCGCTCCGGCAGTGTTGCCATTGTCGAATTGCAACTCGCCGCCATTGATGCGGATTTGACCGTTATCGGACGTGGCGCTGCCGTCATCGTCGGTCTCGGTCCAGCTCGTCGCCCACGGTGACGGGGCACCGCCGTCGGTGCCGCTGTAGCTCGTGGTGCCGAACGTCTCGAGATAGTTGCCGGTGTCGGACTGTATGCAGGTCCAGCGCCGGCGGTGTCGGCAGGAGCGATACCGTCTGGTCGGCGAACTGTGCCAACTCGATGCCGAACAGCGTATCGATACCATCGAAGGTCGCAACGGTGGCGTCCCGGAGATCGGAGATCGTGACGGTGCCGAGGCCCAGATTGAACGTCATGTCGTAGTCGGCGAAGTTACCGCGGAACACGGCAATGTCGGCGAGGCTGTCGGTGCCATTGTCACCGAGGATGTGGCCAAGACCGCCATTCACTCCGAAGTCGGGCCGGTCGTCGCCCGTGCCGCGCCAGTTGGTTGCCAGCGTGTAGCCAACAGCGCCCGGCTGGAAGACCGGCGTCAGGTCGCTCGTCACGAAAACGCTGTCGCCGACCAGCGTGTCGTTGCCGCCGAGGCCGGTGAGAACATCGGCACCGGCGCCGCCGACGAGCAGGTTGTCAGGACCGTTCGACGTGGTCGTATTCGCGTCCGCACCCGTCAAATTGTCGGCGAAGCGCGAGCCGACCAGGCCCTCGATCCCGGCGTAGGTGTCGAGCAGACCGCCCGTGCCATTCTGGTTGCTGGTGTCCAAGTTGGCGGTAATGGCGATGTCGACGTCCTCGTAGGACGCGACATCGGTCCCGAGGTCGGGAGGATTGGCTTGGGCGAAGTCGATGACACCCTGGCCGACCAACCGGTCGCCGTCGTTGGCCGTCGGTCCGACACCACCTTCCAAGAGGTCGTTGCCGTCGCCCCCGATCAGGTGGTCATCGCCAACGCCGCCGCGCAGCCAGTCGTTACCGCTCTGGCCCTGGATCTCGTCGACGCTGTCGCCGCCGTCGACATAGTCGTTGCCTTCGTCGCCGAACAGCACGTCGGTGTCGCCGTCACCGAAGATCATGTCGTCGCCGGTGCCGCCCAGCACCTCGTCGATGCCGTCGCCACCGTGCAACTCGTCGTCGCCTGCGTCGCCGAACACAGTGTCGAGCGCGCCCCCGCCGGCGAAGATGCGATCATTGCCGGCGCCGCCGGAGATGAAATCGTCGTTCTCGTCGTCGAGGATGAGGTCGTCGCCATCGCCGCCGAACAAGTGGTCGTTGCCCTGGCTGCCTTGGATCGTGTCGTTGCCTTCATCGCCGTAGACGGTGTCGTCGCCGAGGCCGGCGATGATGTAGTCGTGGCCTTCGTTGCCGGCGATGACGAGATGCCCGGCGCTGGCGGGCATCGGATTGCCCTCGACATCGAGGATCGTCTGGCCTGCGGCATTGAAGTAGTCGTTGATGTCGGCGTTGGCATCGACGCTGGTCAGCCCGACATCCGGCCCCGCGCCGTCCGTGTCGATGCCGTCGAGCTCGTAGCGCGCATCCTCGCGAATGAAGATCTCGCCGTTGAGGTGATTGAGCCCGGTGGTCTCCGAAACGAGGTTGGTGAACTGGTTCTGGACGATCTCGTTGCCGAGGTTGGTGCCCATCGGCGTGCGGATACAGGTAATAAAACCGGTCGCCGTCCTGCTGGCGCTGGGCAAAGTCGAGAATGACATAGCTGAAGGTGGTGCCCAAGGGCCCGTCGAACAGCGGGCGCTCGGCAAGGCCGCCGATCCACAGGTCGATATCCCAGAAGCCCTGGTCGCCGCCCGCGAATTCCCATTGCCCCGGACCATCCGGTGGACCGAGAGGGTCGTCCAACACAAATGTCGGCTCGCCTTCCATGAAGGCAACGGCGGCATCATGATTGACATGAGCACCATCCAGATAGGCGTCGAAGACAGCTTGCGCGGCCGCGCGGATATCGTCGAGCGTGCCGGTCCCGGCGGTGTAGGCCGCTCGCGCCTCGTCGATGCCCCAGTCGAACGTACCGGTGTCGTGGCCATAGGCGGCGATGAAATTCACGCCGGTCAGCGGACTCTTCAGGTGGTCGAAGACATCGGTCCAACTCGTGTAGGGCGCGAGCGCCGAGCTATTGGTGTTGTTGGTGTTCTGGATGTACTGCTTGTAGAGCTGATCGCGGAACTCGTTCCAGGTCGGCAGGCCGACGTCGCGGCCGCGCGCGATGTTGATGGTGGCGAGGTCGAGTGGCTGGCCGAGCAGGCTCTGCTGCAGGGACGGGGTGACGAATTCGTCGACCTCGTTACCGAGGGTCAGGGTGAGACCCTGCGCCAAGGCCGTTGGACCGATCGTCCTGATAGAGCGTCGGGTTCAGGAACATGTCGAGCAGCTTCAGATCCTGCCCGGTGTTGGGATCGGTGACCTCGAACGTCTCGGTCAGCATCGAGTGGCCGAGCCGGAACACGGCCTGGGAGAACTCGAGGCTGACGCCCGGATTGATGTCGGAGGAGTAGGAGACGAACTCCGGCAGCGCGCCGTAGAGCGTGCCGACGTACTGGTCGATGGCGATGTGGTTGTATTCCGACTCGGTGATGATGCGGGCGGCCTGATAGAGCTTCTCGCCATCCCACACGCCGGGCGCGGACTGCCATTGCGCGAGGAAGGCATCGGCCGCAGCTTGCCCCTCATTGACGAGAATTGTTGCGGCCTCGGCCTGGATCGAAGTCCTGATGTTCACAACTTGGCCGTTGTGCTCCTCGTGGAAGACGTGGTGCACGGCGGTCAGGCCGATGTTCTCGTTGCCGCGGCCGTCGCCGGTGATGATGTGATCGTTGACCGGGATGCCGGGATTGGAGTCGATGAGCAGGTTCTGCCCGGTGCGCAGCACGTTGCCCTGCGCATCGCGCACGAACGGATCGTTCGGATCCTGCGCCGCCGGATTGAACCCGACGATTTGGGCGGTCGTGTAGAGGTCGGTGGCATCCGGCGTGAACAGCAACTTGCCGACGGGGTCGACGCGCAGCACCGGTGCGTCGTGCAGGTCGGTCGTGTCATTGAGAATGACGCCGATGCGCAGCGCATTGATCTTGATGTCGGCCCAGGTGGCGAGGCCGATCGCATCGCCGTCGTTGAGCGGGTCTGCGTCGGTCAGCACGGCGGTGTTGCCCGAGACGACGCGGCCGGTCGGACTGCCGTTCGCGTCATACTCGCGGATCAGCGCGTTGACGCTCTGGTGCGAGCCGTAGGTCTGGCTCTGGTCGATCAACAGGCCGGTCTGGTTGACGAAGCGGGCCTTTGAATAGATGTCGTCGGCCGTGTTCAGCACGCCATCTGCCCCGGCGGCATGGTAGGCGTCGTCGGCCGTGCCAAAAATGCCGTCGCCGCCGGCATCGCCAGCGTTGGCGACGGCCGCGCGCCGGATCCGGATGGAGGTGACGTCGTCGAAGTCACCGGCGATGTTGTTTGCGCCGTCTGCGTCATAGAGCGGATCATTCGGCGACAAGTTGACGGTGATCGTGGCGGTGGGATCGGTGTCGCGATTGACGAAGTCGAGGCCGTGGTCGAAGAACTGGCCGAACGCGACGAACCATCCATTGTAGCGCCCGCCGCCGAGCACGCCGGCGTTGGCGACAAACGCGGTGTCCTGGCCATTGAATTGCAGGCCCGCGAATTCCGCGTCCGGGAGCGAGTTCGTCGCCGCGCCGGCCGCCGCCGGATTGTACAAGGGGCTCGTGGGGTCGGTAATCACTCGACGCGACGAGGTTCGAGATGAGCCGCGGGGCGGCATCACTCACTGCGCCGCCAGGGTCATTGTAGCCGTTGCTGCCGCTGACCGGCGCGCTCAAGTCCTGCTGCCCGACGCTCAGATTGAGGAACGGCTGGCTCGACTGGCCCCAGGTGCTGTGGGGACCCGGAACCCAAGTCTGCGTGTTTGCGTCCCAACTCCCGCCGACGAGATTGTTGTTGGCGCCCGACACCTCGCGCAATCCGCTCGGATCAACGGCATTGGCCAGCGCCGAATAGTTGAAAATGTTGGAATCGATAAAGCCGCCATTTCCATCCGGCACGAGGTAGTTGATCGTGACCTGCCGCAGCAGAAAGTCGAGATCGGCGCGATTGAGGGTGATGGACATGACGCAACTCCACGCAACGGGTTACCGGCTCGATGGGGGTACCGGAGTGTCCGGCCCCCACCAGCGAATTGTCGCCAGGCCGTGCAATCGATGGCCTGATCACCTGTCGCGCGGATTGCTGTCAGCAATTTCAAGCCCGCGCCGATCTGAAGCGGGAAAGCCCTCAGAGCGGCGGATGCCGATCAACACCGTTCCGATCGCGGATTGCCGTTCGGAGACACGTTGACCAAGACCATTTTTTGCATGCTGTTCGGGCGTTCGGCTGACCACAACCTTCACGTCAGAATGCACGTTGGTAGCCACCGAACCTGACGGCGTCCTGACATTTCGCGGCGACAGCCGGCGTAAATCGCGAAGCGGGGATCGGGTTCGGCGCAAAGAAGCGGCGCCAATCCGTCTCGACGGCTCGATGCACAATGGTGATCGGCCTGGCCCGGTATGGGGGGGCCACCGGGCGAGGTTAGTGATCGGGTTTGCGATCGAAGGCAGACGCTGCGATGTTGCTCAGTCCGCGAGGACCCGGCCGTCGACCTCGAAGTCGTAGCCGAGGAGAATGAAGTCGCAGTGGTAGCCGAGGAGAATGAAGTACTCCAGATCCTCATTCGTCGTCGTGCCTTCCCGCCGCTCGCTCCACTTGGCGCCGGGAGCTATCGCCAAATCTTGGTGACGGCCTGGCTGGTCAGGCGGCGGCGGTAGCGGGCTAAGCGGCAGCTTTCTTTGGCGCGACCTCCAGCCCGTCGGCGAACTTCACACCCAGGATAAGCTTTGGCAACTAGGCGTGGCCGACGAGGCGGCGCCAGCTTTTCTGCGCGCCCGCGACCAGCTTGAAGACGTCGTGTCGAAGACGCGCCTCCGGCACAATGTCCCGATCGACTTCGGGCGGCGCATGTAGGGCGGGAGGATCGTCGGGGAGAAACGGATGCGGCTGGGATCGGCGGCGACCTCTGCCTCGATGGCCTGGGCGAGCAGGGCACGCGCCCCGCTGCGTAAGGCTTGCGTGAGTTGATCCTCGATTGTTCCCGGCTAAATCAGCCGGACGACGTTATCGTTGGGCACGGCATATCGCTCCTTTGGTGGAGACGTGGAGGCGTCAAGAACCCCCACGATTTGCCGTCTTCCCGATTCCAGCCGTCACCAACTTCCGGCCATAGTTCGGGTTAGATTCCCTCCCGGCTCACCAAAAAGCTTTTAGCGGCGCCCGCTTCATTTACCTGCCGAACGCATCCTTGAACGATTTGGTGACGGCGCGGCTGCCGTCGATCAGGAATTGGGTGTCCAGGCCGTTCGTCATCAGGCTGAAGCCCAGCTCGCGATAGGGCTTGATGTAGGCGAGTGAACCGACATCGATTGCCGTCGCGATGTCGGCCTTGCGGGCGGCCGCATTGATGCGCTTGTAGGCGGCGATGAGTTCGGGATGCAGCTTGCCGGGCTCCAGTCCCATCGACATGCACAGATCGAAGGGGCCGACGTAGAGTGCATCGACGCCCTTCACGCGCGCAATGTCCTCGACCGCCTCGACCGCCTCCTTGGTCTCGATCTGCAGGACGACCGCGCCATCGGCATTGGCCTTTGCGACGTAACCCTCCTCCATGTAGTAGTTGGAAGCCCGCCAGGGTCCCGCGCCGCGCTTTCCCATCGGCGGATACTTGGCCGCCGCGATCACCGCCTTGGCGTCCTCGACCGAGTTCACCATCGGCACCATGACGCCGGCGACGCCAGCGTCGAGCGCGCCCTTGATGAGGTCGGACTGGTTGGTCCGGACACGATAGAGAACGGGCATCCGGAAACGGTCGATCGCGGGCAGGATGCCGATCAGGGCGTCGGGCGGGATCGGCGCATGCTCGCCGTCGACGAGGATGAAGTCGGCACCCGACTGCGCCAGCGTCTCGGCCACCATCGGATGGGGGATCTGCATCCAGCCGCCGATCATCTCAGTCCGGGACCGGATCGTCTTCGCGAAGGATTTGGCCATTGCGGCGCGTCTTTCTGTGGTGATGAGTTGATGGTCTAGGCTGCCACGCGCTTGGGATCGAGCACCTCAAGACGCGCCCGCGTGCGCTTGGCCGCCTCGATGCCGGTGCCGCAGGCGGTCTCCATGTTGCCGATCTCGGCGAAGTAGTCGCCGGCGAAATGGATGTCGGTGTCGGTGCGTGCGCTGTAGCGGACCATGGCGCCGAAGTCGAAGCCGGGCGGGCGCCAGGTGTTGCCTGGCGACCATTTCTGCACCTTTGTCTCGCGGATCAGCGGCTCGAGTTCCGGATAGATCCGGAAGATGTCCGCGAGGTAGCGATCGCGGATCTCATCCTCGGAGAGCTGCATCATCGCGTGAGCGGGTGTTCCGCCGGAGTAGACCATGAAGCTGCTGCCGGTTTTCTTGCCGCCGCGTGCGCGCAGCGGGTTCGTGTGATGGAACATCATGTTGATGGTCTGGCCCGGCACCGTGATGGCGTAGATATCGTCCCAGGGCATCGGCCCGGTCTCATCCGTCACGAAGCCCATGCTGGGGAACGGGCCGTAGCGCACCGCACCCAGAGTCGAGAGTACGTCCTCGGGAACGCCCTTGACGATTCCGGCTGCCGAAGGTGCCGGAACAGCGACGATTGCCTGCAGGGCGGACACCGTGCGCGGCTCGCCATTCTGTTCATAGGTGACACGCACGCGGCCACCGGTCGGCTCGACACTCCGCACTTTGGCGTGGCAAAGCGCGTGGTCCCCCAGCCGCTCCGTCATTGCCTCACCGAGCTGGCCCGAGCCGCCCAGCATGTTGACCGCCATCGAGTCGTTCTTGCCCGCCCACACCATGCCGAACAGAGTGATGCCGACACCGGCGCTGAACTCCTCCATCTCGGCGGCCGAGCGCTCACCAGCGGCGCGGAAGAGGGCCTCGATGCGCGGCGGCATGTTGCCGATGAGATCGCGGAAGGTGCGGTCGGACATGAATTGAGAGGCGCGCGCACGCCGGGCCTCGCTTGTCTCGCCTGGAAGCGGCTTCACGACCTCCCGCCAGCGCGCCACCGCGCCACGGATCTTGAGGCCGGCGCGGGCCATCGCCATGCGCTCCGAGAGCGAGAGCGGCAGCGTCAGCGGTAGGTTCGTCACATTGGTGGGGGTGACGACCTTGCCTGCGTGCCAGAGTGCGAACTTATTGCCGGGGATGTCGATCGCCTCGATGCCGAGCGCCGCCATGAGGTTGCGCATGTGGGAACCGGGCGCCGGGCAGAGATGGCCGCCGAAATTGATCCAGAAGTCGCCGCGCGTCTCCGAGTAGAGGCGCCCGCCCAACCGGTGCGATTGTTCGAGGACGAGGATGTTGCGGTCGCGCAGCTGCCAGGCCGCGGCCAGGCCGGCCGGTCCGCCGCCGATGATGACGGCGTCGTAGAGGGGTTCGCTCATGCCGGTGTCTCGCGCTGGGAGTGAAGTGCGAGGGCAACCCTAGACGCATCCCATCGGCTGGCCAAGCTCGGCACGGCCAGCGCATACGAGCCCGTCGTCAGGCGGCGGCCTCGCCGATTCCGATCTCGAGCAGCGGCAATCCGCCGATCCGGCCGGCGAGACGATCGCCGGGTTTGACGGGGCCAACGCCGGCCGGCGTGCCGGTAAAGATGAGATCGCCGGGCTCGAGCCGGTAGAAGCGCGAGACCTCGGCAATGATTTCGGGCACGGACCAGATCATGTCGGCGATACGGCCCTGCTGCTTCACCGCGCCGTTGACGTCGAGCGAGATCCCGGCTGCGGAAATGTCGCCCGCCTGAGCCTTGGGAACGAGGTCTCCGAGGGGCGCGGACTGCGGCACGTTCTTTGCGACGTCCCACGGCCGCGCCATATCCTTGGCGATCTGCTGCAAGTCGCGCCGCGTCATGTCGAGGCCGACGCCATAGCCCCAGACGAGCTCGCCGGCATCGGTGGGCGCGACACGAAATCCCGAGGCGCTGATGGCGACCGCCAGCTCGATCTCATAGTGGTAATTAGTCGTCTCGGGCGGATAGGCGATCGTCGTGCCGGAGGGCACCACGGCTTCCGCCCATTTGGTGAAAAAGAACGGCGGCTCGCGCGTCGGATCCTTGCCCATCTCGCGGGCATGATCGGCATAGTTTCGGCCGATGCAGAAGAGCCGCCGGACGGGAAAGCCGCTGCCGGACACCCCGGAGATCGGGGCAAGGACGGGCGCGGGCGGGGTGAAGAGAGGCTTCAATGGGGGCATGGCTGGATTCATTTCTAGTGCGGCTGCACGAATGGGCTTGGCACGTGGGGCCGGCGTGGGTCAAGGCGAAGGATTGTGCGGTCGTGTATCAGCCTAGAACGTCGCGCGTGGCACTAAGCCGACGTCGCGACGATCTCTCGATGCGAAGCAGTCTGATGAGATGGCTTCTCGATACAAACCGGGGCTCTCGTGTCGCCGTGCCCTTTGTTCTGACATACTCGCCCGTCCATTTTTCCAGACAGGAACTCAGACGACACACCAGCATTGGTCGGCATCGTAGCGAGTAAAGCCTTTGAAATTGGTTCTGGGGATGCGAGCTAGTACCCGCTATCTCACTTGACTAAGTCACGTTTGCACTATCGCGATGCCGCGCGCCGTGATTCAACATGGCATGATTTCAGCGGCACAGAAAGTCCGGTTGCGGCGTGGCGATCGCGCGATCCTGGAGGCGCGGGTTCGGGCGTCGACGACCGAGCAGCGGCATGTTTTGCGGGCGCGCATTGTGTTGGCGGCGGCTGCCGGGCACACGACGCGGCAGATTGGCCGCGATCTCGATACGACGCCGACCACGGTGAGCCTTTGGCGCATCCGCTACGCGCAGGAAGGTCTTGATGGGCTGGAAGATCGCGACCGCGGCGGACCGCCGGCGCTTTACGGCGAGGCGACCGATGCGGCCATTCGCAAGGTCCTCGATGCTCCGCCACCGAAGGGTTTCGCGCGCTGGAGCGGACCGTTGATCGCGGACGCGCTGGGCAATGTTGATGTGCAATACGTGTGGCGATCGCTGCGCAAGCAGAAGATCGATCTGGCGGGGCGCAAGAGCTGGTGCGAGAGCAACGATCCGGACTTTGCCGCCAAGGCCGCCGACGTGGTTGGGCTCTATCTGGCGCCTCCCAAGAACGCGGTTGTTCTCTGCGTCGATGAAAAGCCGTCGATCCAGGCGCTGGAACGGGCGCAAGGCTACTTGAAGCTGCCCAACGGCCGTACGTTGACGGGCCACAGCCACGACTACAAGCGGCATGGTACAACAACGTTGTTCGCGGCCTTCGAAGTGGCCACCGGCAAGGTCAAGGCCAAGCACGAGAAGCGCAGGCGCCGAAAGGAGTTCTTGGCCTTCATGGACGAGATCGTCGCAGCCTATCCGAAGAAACGCCTCGAGGTGATCCTCGACAATTTGAACACCCACAAGAAGAACGAGTGATGGCTCGCGCAACATCCGCTCGTAACCTTCCACCACACGCCGACGCACGCATCCTGGCTCAACCAAGTCGAGGGATGGTTCTCGATCCTGCAAGGCCAGTCGCTGGCCGATGCCTCGTTCACCTCCATCGAGCAGCTCAAGGAGCACATCAATGACTTCATCCAAACCTACAACGACGACGCCGAGCCGTTCGTCTGGACGAAGTCGAAAGTTCACCAACGCCGTGTCAGAGGTCGCCGTCTTAGGGACTTGTGATTCCGGGTACTAGACCGTTTTCCGATCCTACGGAATCGGAAAGCCGGTCTAAGTTATTGGCTTTGAGCACTTTCTTTCGACCAACCGGTATCCACTTGGTCGGAAAGTCTCTTGAGCATTTTTCGATCATACGCGATCATATCCTGCGTTGTGGAAGTAGCCCTGGCAATCTTGCGCGGTGATCTTTGGAAGGGCGTCGGCGATGGCTTGATCGAGAGCCGGAATGGTCCGCGCCGCGACCTTCTTCAGAAACGCCTTGAGCTGAGCGAAGGCGTTCTCGATCGGATTGAGATCGGGCGAATATCCCGGTAGATAGCGCAACTGTGCGCCATGGGCCTCGATGGCCTCTCTGACGCGTTCCGGCTTGTGCGCCGGCAGATTGTCCATGACGACGACGTCGCCGGGCTTGAGCGTCGGCGCCAGGCCTTGCTCGATCCAGGCGTGGAACGCCACGCCGTCCATGGCGCCGTCGAGCACCATCGGCGCCGTCATGCCGCCAATGCGCAGGCCGCCGACGAAGGTTCGCGTCTTCCAGTGGCCGTGCGGAATGCTGGCCTGACAGCGCGTGCCTTTCCGCGAGCGTCCGTAGAGCCGCGCCATCTTCGTCGAAGCTCCTGTCTCGTCGACGAATACGAGGCGCTCCACCTCAAGGCTTGCTTGCTCCGCCGACCAGACCCGGCGTGCCTCGGCGATGTCGGGACGTCCGCGCTCGCTGGCGCATGAGCTTTTTTTTATACGTCTCGTCGTGACGCTCGAGCAGCCGCCAGACCGCGCTCTGTGAAAACTTCTCGCCGTGACGCTCGCTGAGGCGCTCCGCGATCTCGGCGAGCGTCACGTCGACCTCGACGCGAAGCCAGCCGATGATCTGTGCGGCAAAAGCCTCGATCCGCCCCGATCGGCGGTCGCCGCCCTGCGGACGCGGCCTGGAGCTTCCGCTTTTGCGCCAGCAGCCGACGATCTTCACTGCCGACGACGGTGCGACGCCGAAATGCTCGGCCGCCTCCCGGCAACTCATGCCTTGCTCGACCGCGCCAACTAAACGCTCACGAAGATCGCTCGAAAGAGGTTTCGTCATGCCGACCGGCCTCCTTCGCCGGTCTCCAGCATGAATCACTGTTCGCCCCTCTTGGGAATCCCATCCGATTCCGTTAGAGCGAAAAATGCTCTAAGTGGAACCATAGCCTGCGTTTCTGAAGTAGTTGGTACATTCGTTCGGCGAGAAGTGCTGAAGCAGTTCGCCGGTCCTGCACCAAAGGGCTTCGAGGGTTCTCTCTTCCGCCTTTCGCAGCAGGGTCTTCATCTTGGCGAAGACCTGCTCGATCGGATTGAGATCGGGCGAGTATGGCGGGAGAAACGCCAGGCGCGCTCCGGCCGAGCGGATCGCCTTGCGGATCGCATCGCCTTTGTGGGAGCCGAGATTGTCGATGACGACGATGTCGCCCGCATGGAGTGTCGGCATCAGGATTTGCTCGACATAGGCGAGGAAGCTTTCGCCGTTGATCGGGCCGTCGATGACGCATGGCGCAGTGATACCGTCATGCCGGAGCGCGGCCAGGAAGGTCGTCGTCTGCCAATGACCGTGCGGCACCTTTGCGAGTAGCCGCTCGCCGCGACGCCACCAGCCATGAGTGCGGGTCATGTTCGTCTTCGTCCAGGTCTCGTCGATGAAGACCAGGCGCTCGATGGCCAACCGTGGCTGGAAGCGCCGCCACCAGTGGCGACGGCGCGCAACGTCAGGCCGATCCTGTTCACTGGCGTGCAGCGTTTTTTTTGAAGCTGACACCGGCCCGCTTGAGAAAGCGCCAAAGCGTGTCGCACGACACGGTCACGCCGCGCACCGCGGCAAGCTCACCCAAAAGGTCATGCAGCGTCAGATCGGGCTTCTCTTGCAGGCGGGCCAGTAACCAACCGCGCTGCTCTTCAAGGAGATACGGCCGCTTGCCGCCCATCGGTTTGGCGGCAGGGCTTCCGGTCTGGCGCTGCCGCTGCGTCCACTTGACGACCGTAGAGGGGACGAGGCTGTTCAACTCGGCGACCTCGTGGCAGCTCATGCCACCGTCAACTTGCGCCACGACGCGCTCACGCAGATCGAGGGAATAGGGTCGAGCCATGCATGCTGGCCTCCAACTCCAGCATGTAGCTTGAATCAGATCCTGGCTGATTTGGGAATCCCGCCGATTCCACTAAAGTCGGAAGAACTCTAGCACAACCCACCCCACTTGCGTCCCCGGCCGCAGCGTGGCCGGCCTCGCCGGACACGCAAAGAGCCGGGGCCTTCACACGGGCATGCTGAGAAACCGGACTTCACACGGCGAGGGGTGATGATCCCGGATAGCCGCGCCGATGCGCGGCTTCCGGGAACGCAAGGGGAGAGGCGCGCCATACCCGCACACTGGCGGCGGCCCATGAGGCATGTTGGAGGGTGCTGGCCATCAGGGTGTTTCCGCTTTTGTTCTCATCACTCCAACACACTAGCACCGTGGCTTGTCGTGCTTCTTACCGGAGAACCGCTTCGCACTTTTACGGAAGCACTCTACGTATTGTACGACCCCGCCGTCCAATGCTTTTCGGCGCGCCAGTTGGGCGAGAGGTTCTTGAACCGGTCGAGCGTCAGCGCCGAGATCGGCGCGTTGGTGGCGCCGTGGAGCGCGAGGCCACTGAGCGCGACGCCCAGCGCCGGCGCCATGCCGAGGCCGTGACCGCCGGCGGAAGCCGCGACCAGTCCGGCAGGCGTTTCGAAGCGATGGATGATCGTCATCTGATCGATCGTGATATCGACCACGCTCGCCCAGGACCGCAACATCTGCGCCTGCTTGGCGATCGGCAGAATTCGATCAATCGCCGCGCCATGTTGCGCACTATGGGCGTGTTGGGCTTCTCGGGCTCAGCGTCGAGCGCTGTGTCGATCCATTCGTGCGGACCACCATTGAGGTGGATGTTGCCACGACGTGTCTGGCGCAGCGATAGCCCGTGGCCGATGAGGCAGTAGTCGAAAAGCGGCGGCAGCGGCGTCGTCACCATGGACTCGAGCCGGACGGGCGCGGTCGGGAAGACGACCCCGAACGGCGCGAGCAGCGTGACATTGTTGGCGCCTGCGGCGAGCACGACCGTGCCGCCGAGAACATCGCCCTTCGAGGTGCGAACGCCCGCGACTTTGCCCGAGCTTTCGATGACGGACAGGACGGCGACATGCTCCAGCGTCTCGCCGCCGAGATCGGCATAGGCCCAGGCGAAAGCCTGGCTCGCGCGTTGCGGATTGGCGTGGCCCGATCGGGTCGTGTGGATGCCGCCGATGACTGTCTCCGAGAGCGCCGGCAGCAGCTCGCGGCAGGTCTTGGCATCGATGAAGTCGAACTTGATATCCGTCGTCTCAAAGCTCTTGTAGACCGCCTTCAGCCCGGCGAGTTCCTTGTCGTTGAAGGCCGTCCACAATCGGCCCTTCTGCGTCCACTCCGTCGGATAGCCGAGCTCCTCGTCGAGGCCGGGCCAGAGTTGCTCGGCGAGGAGTGCCAAAGGACATTCCTCGGGTGTCTCGCCTCTGAGACTGAGGAATCCAGTGGCACGCGAGGAGGCCTCATAGGCGAGCGCGCCGCGGTCGAGCACGATGACCTTGGCGCCGGTCTTGCGCGCATAGTAGGCGGTCGCGAGCCCGACGAGGCCGCCGCCGACGACGATGAGATCGTATCCGCTCACAGCACTAGTCCTGCTGAACATAGGGCTCGAGCCAGTGCGGCCAGCGCTCGCGGGTATCCACGGTGTCGTCCTCGGCCGAGATCAACGTCAGATCGATCGGGCGCACGGGAAATCGATACGACGCCGGCTTGATGCGGGCGAGGTCGACGCCGTGAGCGATCGAAAGGAGAAGTGCTGCCTCGTCGCGGCAGCGCTTGCCCTGGCAATGGCCCATGCCGACGCGGGTCATGCGCTTGACGAGGTTCTGGTCGATGGTTCCGGCGACGACGGGCGATTTCGCCTGCTCAAACCGCTGCCCAGATACTTGGGCGGGGTGAGATCAAGGAGCGCGGCGCGGCTTACGGCCTCGCACTGGCAGAGCAGGACATCCTTGCCGCCGGTGCGGAACAGGGCTGCGAGCCAGAGGCGGAGATATTCGGCTGGCGTGCGCGCGTTAGGCTCCTCGCTCACAGTCTGCGCCGCGACGCTATGCGTCCCGCCGATGGCGCCGAGTAGGCGTGCAATCTGATCTGAGCCACGATTGTAGTGCGATAGCCAATGGACGTTTGATTGCGTGGTTTCGAGCTCCTCGGACGTATTGGGCAGCCAGGTGCCGAAATGCTCGGAGAACTGAAGCCCGCACCCCATGGCGGCCGGCAGCTCGATATTGGGCAAAGTGCCGATGGCGACGCTTATCGTGTCGCACGCGATCTCGCGACGCATCCCGCTGCCGTCGCTCGCGACAAGCGTCGCGGAAGTGATCGAGGTCGTGCCGTTGGCGGCTTCTACTACCGTGCCGAAGACCACGTCGATGCCATGGTCGCGCACCCAAGCGAGATCGGCGGTCGAACCTTGAAACGAAGAGGATGGTTCGATCAGTCCGGCAATTCCGACACCTTTCTCTCTGGCGCTGCGCGCAAACGCAACCGCCTCCACCGTCGTCCCGAGCACGAGCACGCGCTCACCCTCGAAGCACTGATAGGCGTCGAGTAGCTTCGACCCGCAAGCACACCGAGCACACCCGGCAACTCCCAGCCGCGGAACGAGGGCACGAAGTCGCGCGATCCGGTCGCGAGCACCAGGTGATCATAGTCGATCATCGCGTTGCCATCGTCCGAGACGATCCCGACTTTGGGCTGGC